>NZ_FOSV01000027.1 GCF_900114375.1 Methylorubrum salsuginis
CCAGTCGATCTCACCGGCCGCGTGCAGGCGCTCCAACAGGACCTGATGCAGCCGCGCCCACACGCCGGCTGCCTGCCAGTCGCGCAGACGCCGCCAGCAACTCATGCCGCTCCCGCAGCCCATCTCGGCCGGTAGCATCTCCCAGGGTAGGCCGGAGCGCAGCACGAACAGGATGCCGGTCAGCGCCGCCCGATTGTCGATCGGAGGCCGTCCGCCCTTCGGGCGCGGCCGAGGCGGCGGCAGGAGCGGGGCAATCTCCGTCCAGAGATCGTCGGGAAGCAGAGCGCGAGCCATGCCCCACCAACGCACCATCCACCGCTTCGTGCCGTTCTGTTAGGCGCTCTTAGCTCTTCGAGATGCCGGTCCCGCCCATGGCCTGGACGAGGTCGTCCACCGAGCGGGTCGAGATGCCCTGGATGTAAGCCTCTTGGATCACGGCCGTGAGCGCCTTCTCGGCCATGCGCCGAGGTTCCAGAAAACCTGGGAAGTATGAGCCCTTGCGCAACTTGGGGAGGTGCAGCTCGACCGTGCCGGCCTGCCTCTGCCAGTCTCGATCACCACACAAGGGGATTGAACATCTAGCGCGGCCGGTCGAGGAGCCCCGAGACCACGCGGGCGGTGTAGTCGACCATCGGGACGATGCGGGCATAGTTCAGCCGGGTCGGTCCGATGACGCCGACGACGCCGACGATCTTCTGGGTGCTGTCGCGGAAGGGCGCGGCGATCATGGAGGAGCCCGAGAGCGAGAAGAGCTTGTTCTCGGAGCCGATGAAGATGCGCACGCCATCGCCCTGCTCGGCGCGGGCCAGGAGCTCGATCACGTCCTTCTGGGTCTCGAGGTCGTTGAACAGCAGGCGGATGCGCTCGAGATCCTCGGCCGCCCGCAGGTCGTCGAGCAGGTTGGCCTGACCCCGGACGATCAGCTGGCGCGCCTCCGACGGGCCGACCGTGGTGGCGAGGCCGGCATCGACCAGCCGCTCGGTGATGGCGTCGAGTTCGCGCTTCATCGCCTTGCGACCGGCCTCGATATCGGCCCGCAGCGCGTCGAGCGTGCGTCCGCGCAGCCGCGCATTGAGGAAGTTCGAGGCTTCCTGGAGCGCCCCCGCGGGCAGGCCCGGCGGCAGGTCGAGCAGGCGGTTCTCCACCGTGCCGTCGGTCGAGACCAGCACCACCAACGCCCGGTCGGCATCGAGGCGGACGAACTCGACATGCTTGAGGCCGGCATCGACCTTGGTGGTCAGCACCACGCCCGCGCCGCGGGAAATGCCCGAGAGCAGGGACGAGGCCTCGGCCAGAGCCGAATCGAAGGTGTGGCGCGAGGCCGCCGCCTGCATCTGCGCCTCGATGCGGGCCTTCTCCTCCCGATCGACGTCGCCGATCTCCATCATGGCATCGACGAAGAACCGCAGGCCCATCTCGGTCGGCAGACGGCCCGCGGAGGTGTGGGGCGCGAAGATCAGGCCTGAATGCTCCAGATCCGCCATAACGTTGCGGATCGAGGCCGGCGACAGGCTCATCGGCAGGATGCGGGCGAGGTTGCGCGAGCCGAGCGGCTCGCCGGTGGTGACGTAGCTCTCGACGATCTGCCGGAAGATCTCGCGGGCGCGCTCGTTGAGGGCGGAAAGCGCCTGGGGCTGGTGACGCACGGTGTTGAACGGGATGTCGGACACGGTGAACTCGACTGGGCGGGTGATTGTGGGCGCAAGGCCGCTCGCGATCAATCCTCCCGGTGCCGGTCGAAAGCGCGCGACAGGATCGACGATCCGTCAACGATCTCGGCAGGTCGAGGGATCGTTCTTCCCCCGCTCACGGTTAGCGCAGGACCGAACGCCTCCCGGCGCGCGGATCGACACCATAAAATTCCCCAGGAAGTGGAGAACGCCCGTGAAGCTCGGCGCCTCAAAGACCCTTCTCAAGGCCGCAGCCGTCGCGATCGCCCTGTCGGGCTTCGGCCTGACCGCCGCGCCGCACCAGGCGGAAGCCGCTCCGATCACCGTGCCGGCCGAGGCCACGGCAGCCGCCGCCACCGAGGCCACCCCGGTCGCCTACGGCTATGGCCACCGTCACGGCATGCGCCATCACCGGCACATGCACCGCCACCACATGCGCCATCACCGCCGCCACATGATGCGCCGGCATATGATGCGTCACCACATGATGCGCCATCACCGCCACTACCGCTAAGGTCTTTTCGGAGTCGCGCTTCCCTTTTGGGAAGCGCCTTCCGGGGCTGTCATCCTTCGGGCTGGCGGCCCTTGTCATGTCCGGACCGGAGTTGCCGCGCGGGGCCGCAGCGCCTAAGAGCGCCCACTTCCGAATTCTGATCCTGGAGAACCCTGCGGATGCGGCCGTCCAAGCGCGCGCCCGACGAGTTGCGTGCCGTCTCGCTGGAGCGGGCGGTCGCCCGCTACGCCGAGGGCTCCTGCCTCGTCAGCTTCGGCAACACCCGCGTGCTCTGCACCGCCACCCTCGAAGAGCGCGGGCCGCCGTGGCTGCGCGGCTCGGGCAAGGGCTGGGTCACGGCCGAATACGCGATGCTGCCCCGCGCCACCCACGAGCGCACCCGCCGCGAGGTCAATTCGGGCAAGCCGTCCGGCCGCACGCAGGAGATCCAGCGGCTGATCGGCCGCTCGCTCCGCGCCGTCACCAACCTTCCCGCGCTCGGCGAGCGCCAGATCACCATCGATTGCGACGTGATCCAGGCCGATGGCGGCACCCGCACCGCCTCGATCACCGGCGCCTGGGTCGCGCTCCACGATTGCCTCGCCTGGATGCGATCCCGTTCGATCATCTCGGTCGATCCCCTGAAGGATCACGTCGCGGCGGTCTCCTGCGGGATCTACAAGGGCCAGCCCGTGCTCGACCTCGACTATGCCGAGGATTCGGCCGCCGAAACCGATGCGAACTTCGTCCTCACGGGCAAGGGCGGCATCGTCGAGGTGCAGGGCACGGCCGAGGGCGAGCCGTTCTCGGAGGCGCAGTTCATCGAACTGCTGGGGCTGGCCAAGGCCGGCATCGCGCAACTGGTCGAGTTGCAAAGGAAGGTGATCGCATGAGCGACCATCGCATCCTCACCGGCAAGGTCGTCATCGCGACCCACAATGCCGGCAAGCTCGTGGAGATGCGCGAACTCCTCGCGCCCTTCGGCGTCGAGGCGGTCTCGGCCGGCGAACTCGGGCTGGCCGAGCCCGACGAGACCGGCACGATGTTCTCGGAGAACGCGGCGATCAAGGCGATTGCCGCGGCGGAAGCCTCGGGGCTTCCGGCCTTCGCCGACGATTCCGGCCTCTGCGTCGATGCGCTGGACGGCGCGCCGGGGCTTTTTTCCGCCCGCTGGGCCGGTCCGGACAAGGATTTTTCCGGCGCCATGGCCCGGATCGAGGCGGAACTGGACAAGCGCGGCGCCACCGACCGGCGCGCCCACTTCGTCTCCGCCCTCGTGCTGGCCTGGCCCGACGGCCATACCGAATTGTTCGAGGGCCGCGTCTTCGGCGACCTCGTGGCGCCCCGCGGCACCCTCGGCTTCGGCTACGACCCGATGTTCCGCCCCGAGGGCATGGACCGCACCTTCGGCGAGATTTCTTCGGAAGAGAAGCACGGCGTCGATTGGCAGAGCGGCAACGCCCTGTCGCACCGGGCCCGGGCCTTCGTGACGCTGGCCGACGCCTGCCTGCGCCGGCCGGGATAGTTTTTGTGAGGGGGCGAAGAGAGCCTACATCACGCTCAAAGCCGCTCCTTCCCCACTCCCCTCATCTTAAGGTGCTGCGCAGCAGCCCCGAAGGAGCCGGAACGGGTGGGCGCCCCTCGACCAGCAAAAGAATGCGCCCCGTGACACCGCCCGACCATCCGACCCGCGACGCGGGCTTCGGAATCTACCTGCACTGGCCGTTCTGCGCGGCGAAGTGCCCGTATTGCGACTTCAACAGCCATGTCCGCCACGGCGGCGTCGACCAGCCGCGCTTCCTCGCAGCGTTCCGCCGGGAGATCGCCCATGCCGCCGCCTCGGCGCCGGGGCGCACCGTCACCAGCATCTTCCTCGGCGGCGGCACGCCCTCGCTGATGGCGCCCGAGACGGTGGCGGGCCTGCTCGACGCGGTGGCGGGCGCCTGGTGCATCGCCCCCGACGCGGAGGTGACGCTGGAGGCCAACCCCACCAGCGTCGAGGCGACCCGCTTCCGCGGCTACCGGGCGGCGGGGGTGAACCGCGTCTCGCTCGGCGTGCAGGCGTTGAACGATGCCGACCTCAAGCGGCTCGGGCGGCTGCATTCGGTGGACGAGGCGCTCGCCGCCGTGCGGGTCGCGGCCGAACATTTCGAGCGCTTCTCGTTCGATCTGATCTACGCCCGGCCGGAGCAGACGCCGCAGGCCTGGGCGCAGGAACTGCGCGAGGCCATCGCGCATGCCGCCGAGCATCTCTCGCTCTACCAGCTCACCATCGAGCCCGGCACGCCGTTCTTCGGCCTCGCCCAGGCCGGCCGCCTCGTGCCGCCGGACGACGACGTGTCGCGCGCGCTCTACGACGTGACGCAGGAGATCTGCGCGGCCCACGGCCTGCCGGCCTACGAGATCTCGAACCACGCCCGCACGGGTGCGGAATCGCGCCACAACCAGCTCTATTGGCGCTACGGCGAATATGCCGGCATCGGCCCCGGTGCCCATGGCCGCCTCGTCCTGCCCGAGGGGCGCACCGGCACGTTGACCGAGAAGGCCCCGGAGGCCTGGCTCGCCCGCGTCGAGCGCGACGGCCACGGCATCGTCGAAACCGAGAGCCTGTCGGCCGAGGACCAGGGCGACGAGTTCCTGATGATGGGCCTGCGGCTCGCCGAGGGAATCGACCCCGCCCGCTACGCCGCCCTGAAGGGCCGCCCGCTCGATGCCGGGCGCCTCGCCGCGCTGGTCTCGGACGGGCTGGTGGCCCAGCGCGAGACGGGACGCATCGCGGTGACGCCGCGGGGCGCGCCGGTGCTGAACGCGGTGGTGGCGGAACTGGCGGCGTAAGGCGTTAAATCCCCGACGGCCCCAGCACCTTCGGCGCCGGGCTCACCACCGCCGCCGCGTTGCCCCGGATCTCGTAGACCGCGAGCGTGCGCTCGCTGAGCCCGTCCGGCCGGAAGCGGAAGGTGCCCTCCAACCCCGAAAATCCCGCCGGGCTCGTGAGCGTCGCGTCGGCGAAGCGCTGGGTGCCGTATTGGCGCACCAGCGCCGCCGTGAGCGAGACGGCGTCGTAGCCGAGCGAGGCGGCGCGCGGCGGCGTCGCGCCGAACCGGGCCTGATAGCGCTGGGCGAAGCCCGAAAAACCCGCGGTGTCGGGCGCGGCGAACCAGCCGCCCTGGAAGGCGGGTTGCGACAACACCCGCGGGTCGTTCCAGAGCGCCAGCCCCATCGGGCGGACCCGTCCGGGCGAAAAACCGGCCTTCGTCAGGGCGGGAGCGACCGTCGAAAGCCCGTCCGGCGTGTCGGGCACGAACAGGGCGTCGGCAGGCGCGCTCGCGCCCGTCACGATACTGCGCAGGCGTTCCACCGCCGGGCCGGGATTGCCGGCCGGATAGCGCTCGATGGCGACGAGGCGGGCGCCGCGCCGGGCCACCGCCTCGCGGAACTGCGCCTCGACGGCGTTGCCGTAGGTCGTCTCGGGGATGAGCGCCGCGAAGGAGCGCCGCCCGGAGGCGGTGGCTTCCTCGACGATGCGGTCCACCTCCGATTGCGGCAGGAAGCTGATGAGGTAGACGCCCCGCGCCGCCACCCCGGCATCGGTCGAGAACGCCACCACGGGCTTGCCCGCGCCCCGGGCGATCCCCCCCGCCGCCTGGACGCTGGCGGCGAAGAGCGGCCCGAGCACGATCTCGGCGCCCTCGTTCAGCGCAGCTTGGGCCGCCTCGCGGGCCCCCTCGGGGGTGCCGTGGTCGTCTTTCACGAGGATCGACAGGTCGGGCTTCTGAAAGTCGTCATAGGCGAGTTCGGCGGCGTTGCGCAGCGCCGCGCCCACCGCCGCGCCCTGTCCGGTCAGCGGCACGATCAGCGCGACCTTGACCGAACCGGTGCCGATCCGCTGGCCCGACGCGGGGGCCGGTGCCGCCTCGGCGACCGGCGGCGGGGCGGAACGCGTGTCCGGCCGCGGCCCGTCGGGCCCGCCGACGCAGGCCGAGAGCGCGAGCGCCGCGCCGCACAGCATCGCCAACCGACCGCCCAACCACGCCATCGTCGAGCCTCCCCGCCCGCAACTCCCGATCACGATGGGCAAGCCCCGTAAAAAGTAAATGCGGGGCAGGCCTTCTCCACGGTCCGCAAACAGGCCTCGGCGTGCCATTGTCGCGCCGATGACACAGCGCAGCGACTCGAATGCCCGCCGAGAGGGGCCGGCCACCTTCACCGCCTTCGGCCTCGCGGCGGAAGCCGAGCGGCCGTCGCCCGGCCTCTACGTGGTGGCGACGCCCATCGGTAACCTGCGCGACGTCTCGTTCCGCGCGCTGGCGACGCTCGCCGCCGCCGACGCGGTGCTGGCCGAGGACACCCGCGTCACCCGCACGCTCCTGATGCATTACGGCATCACCACGCCGCTCCTGTCCTATCACGAGCATTCGAACGAGGCCGTGCGCGAACGGATGGTGCTGCGGCTGAAGGCCGGCGAGACCCTGGCTCTGGTCTCGGATGCCGGCACGCCGCTGGTGTCGGACCCCGGCTTCAAGCTGGTCCAGGCGGCGATCGCGGCCGGCATCCCGGTGACGCCGATCCCCGGCCCCTCGGCGGTGATGACCGCCATCGTGGCCGCCGGCCTGCCGACCGACCGGTTCTTCTTCGAAGGCTTCCTGCCGCAGAAATCGGGCGCGCGCCGCAACCGGCTGGAGGCGCTGGCGCCGATCCCCGGTACCCTCGTGGTGTTCGAATCCCCCCACCGCCTGCCCGAAATGCTGGCGGACGCCGCCGACGTGCTCGGCCCCGAGCGCCCGGCCGCCGTCGCCCGCGAGCTGACCAAGCTCTACGAAACGATCCGCCGCGACAGCCTCGGCGGGCTCGCCCGCCTCTACGCCGAGGAGGGGCCGCCCAAGGGCGAGGTCGTGGTGGTGATCGGCGCCGAGCCCGAGGACGCCAAGGCCCGCGAGACCGATGCCGGGCTCGACGCACGGATCGAGGCGGCGCTCGCCCGCCACTCGATCAAGGACGCGGCGGCACTCGTCGCCGACGAGACCGGCCAGCCCAAGCGCGCCGTCTACGCCCGCGCCCTTGCCCTCGCCCGCAAGAGCGATGACGAGCCCGCCTGACCGCGCGCAGGCGCGCCGCCGCGCCACCCATGGCCGCGGCCTCTCGGCCGAGACCTTCGCGCTACTGGCGCTCATGCTGAAGGGATACCGCCCGCTCGCCCGGCGCTATGCGGCGGCGGGCGGCGAGATCGACCTGATCGTTCGGCGCGGGCGCACGATCGCCTTCGTCGAGGTGAAGGCGCGGGCGAGCCTCGATGCGGCGGCCGGCGCCATCGACGCGCGCAAGCGGACCCGGATGTCCCGCGCGGCGCGGGTCTGGCTCGCGCGAAAGAACTTGCCGCCGGACGTGACCCTGCGGGCCGATGCGGTGTTCGTGGCACCGCGACGCTGGCCGCGGCACCTCCCGAATGCGTTCGAGTTGGAGGGGTTTTGAGGAATGCCGTGTCAGGCCGGCAGGCGCAGCCGCGCCAACAGGCCGCCGAGGTCGGAGCGCTCCAGGCTCAAGGCGCCGCCGTAGAGTTCGGCGAGTTCCAACGTGATCGGTAGGCCGAAGCCGTCGCCGGGGACGGTCTCGTCGAGGCGGCGACCGCGTTGCAGAACATGGGCGGCCTGCTCCGGCGTCAGGCCGGGGCCGTCGTCTTCGACCCGCAGTTCGATCAGCCCGCCGTCCCGCGCGGCCCGGATGCGCACGCGCGAGGCAGCCCAGCGGCAGGCATTGTCGATCAGGTTGCCTAGCATCTCGTCGAGGTCCTGCGCGTCGCAGGCCACGCTCGTGCCCGGTGCCACCTCGGTCGCGATGGCGACGCCGCGCTCGGCGTGCAGCCGGGACAAGGCGGCGGCGAGGTCGCTTGTGTGCGCGGAAAGATCGGTCCGCGTTCGGATCGAGCCGCCGAGCGCGGCGGCCCGCGCCCGGCGCAGGTGATGGCGCACCTGACGGTCCATCGCGGCGACCAGCGGGGCGAGGCCCGGTTCGGCCCCCCGCTCGGCCGCCATGGCGAGGGTGGCGAGCGGCGTCTTGAGGCCGTGGGCGAGGTTGGCGACGTGCGCGCGGGCGCGTTCGAGGTTGGCCGCGTTCTGGTCGAGCAGCAGGTTGAGTTCGGTGACGACGGGCCGGATTTCCTGCGGCTGCTCGGCGGGCACGCGCTCGCTTGCGCCGGCACGCACGGCGGCGAGGTCGTCGCGCAGGGCCCGCAGCGGGCGAAGGCCGAGCCGGACTTGCACCGTGATGCCGGCGATCAGGCAGATTCCGAGAAGTCCCAGCGCCAGCGCCAGCGTCTTGCCGGCCTCGCGCAAGGGCCCGTGGAGGGCAGCGGCCGGCGCGGCGGCCACGAGCACGATGTCGGGGCCGTCGCGGGGGCCGGGCAGGCGCAGGACCCGCAGGATCAACCCCTCGCCCCGCGGCCCGGTGCCGTCCGCCGGGACGGGGCGGCCGTCTTCGGGCTCGGGCACCTGCGGCAGCGCGAGATCGGCCGCGCCGAGGGACGGCGAGCGCAGGACGGCATCGCCGGCGCGGACCTGCCAGTACCAGCCGGACCGCGCCCGGTCGAAGGGCGGGCCGTCATGCGGCGCCGCTAGAATCGGCCCGCTCGGCCCCGGTTTCAGATCGGAGGACATCGCAAGGAGCTCACCGTCGAGGCGGGCGTCGATCTGGCCGCGGGCGAAGCGGTACAGCACGAGGCCGATGGCGAGCCCCGCCACCACCAGCGCCAGGGTGACGAAGACCAGCGCCCCGAGGAACAGGCGCCGCTGGAGCGATCCGCCGGGCCGCCGCGCGCTCACGCCTCGTCCCCCGCCTGCAGGCGCCAGCCATGGCCGCGCACGCTCTCGATCCGGGCCGGGGCGATCTTGCGGCGTAAGCGCGTGATGATGACCTCGACCGAGTTCGAATCGACCTCGGCGTCGCCGTCGTAGACCCGCTCGATCAGCTGGTCGCGGGGCACCACCGCATCCTTGCGCAGGATCAGGCAGGACAGGACCCGCCATTCGAGGCCGGTGAGGCGCAAGGGCAGCCCGTCGCGCTCGAAGCTGCCGAGCCCGGCATCGTAGACGAGCGGCCCGCAGGCGATCCGCGTCGCGCCGTTGGCGCTCGCCCGCCGCACCAGGGCGCGCAGGCGGATCACCAGCTCCTCGGTCCGAAACGGCTTGACGAGGTAGTCGTCGGCGCCTGCCTTGAAGCCCGCGACCTTGTCGCTCCAGCCGTCGCGGGCCGTGAGGATCAGCACCGGCAGGGTCAGCCCCGCCGCCCGCCAGTCGCGCAGCACCGTGACGCCGTCCACGATCGGCAGGCCGAGATCGAGCACCACGGCATCGTAGCGTTCGGTCTCGCCGAGATGGCGCGCATCCTCGCCGTTCACCGCGTGATCGACGGCGAAATGCTCGGCCCGCAGTGCCCGCAGCAGCTCGGCGGCCAGCGCGGCCTCGTCCTCGGCGAGCAGAAGCTTCATCGGTCGGGCGTCTCGCGCGGGCGGTGTCCAAGGGGCGGCGCGCTGTAGGCGCCGACCTTTAACGGAAACTGAACCGGCGGGTTCAGGCCGGATTTCGGGCGAGCCCCTAAACGATGCCCATCCCGGCGGACGAAAGCCCCACCGGAGCTTTGGAAGTTCACGAAGGACACGACCGATGACCGACCAATCGTCTAATGCCCTGCTCGACAACGCATCGAGCGAGCCCGCTCCGGCCGAGCCTCCGCGCCGTCCGGGCGCCCGCCGCGGCCTCGTCGTCGGCGCGCTCGCCCTGCCGCTGGCGCTCGGCGCCGCCGGTCTGTCCTTCGCCCAGAAGGGCGAGGTCGCGACCACGCCGCTGGAGCCGGTGGCGATCTCCGCACTCGCCCCGTCCGGCGCCGTGGCCGCCAGGGGCGAGGTCGCCGAGATCTTCGGCAACAAGTTCATCCTGCAGGACGCGACCGGCCGGACGCTGGTCGAGACCGGGCGCCAGGGCGAGGGCGGCGACCTGGTGCGCAAGGGCGAGACCGTGACGGTGAGCGGCCGGTTCGAGAAGGGTTTTCTGCACGCCGCCGCCCTGGTGCGGGCCGACGGCACGACGACGCGCCTGAAGCCCGCGGGCGGGCCGCCCCCCGGTGGCATCGACTGGATGAAGGACAAGCTCGGCCTCGGCCCCGAGATCGACCTTCCGGGCCTCAGGGCCAAGGTGGAGGCCGCGGGCTACACCGATATCCGCATCGCCAGGCGCGGGCCGAAGCATCTCGATGTCGCCGCCAAGGGTGGGGACGGGCGCGAGCGGATGCTCCATGTCGGCTTCGACGGCGAAATCCGCGAGAAGCGGGTGTTCTGATTCGTCCCGGCGACGGGCCCGCGGTTTGCTCGATCGTCGGGCAAACCGCATCGCATCCGATCAGGCGGCATCCGGCGCAGGCAGGTCTCGGTGTTCGAGGCGTCGGAAACGCCGTGAAGCTTCCCCCGGCCGTCCCCGCGGGCTACACGCGTCGTCGGTTCCACAACCGACGACGCGAAGGGCCCGCGATGTTTCCCAAGCCGCTGCCGAAGCTCGACCCCAACACCTTCGCCTTCGAGCAGCTGCCGCTGGTCAAGCCGACCGGTTTTCGCGAATACGACGCCCGCTGGTTGTTCCCGCAGGAAATCAACCTGATGGGGGTGCAGGCGCTCGGGCTCGGCATCGGCACCCTGGTGCACGAACTCGGCGTCAGGCCCGAGATCGTCACCGGGCACGATTTCCGCTCCTACTCCTCCTCGATCAAGCTCGCGCTCATCGCCGGGATGCAGGCCGCGGGTCTGCGGGTGAAGGATATCGGGCTCGCGCTCTCGCCGATGGCCTATTTCGGCCAGTTCGCCCTCGATTGCCCCTGCGTGGCCATGGTCACCGCCTCGCACAACGACAACGGCTGGACCGGCGTGAAGATGGGCGCCAACCGCCCGATGACCTTCGGCCCCGAGGAAATGACTCGGCTCAAGGAGATCGTCACCGGCGGCACCTACCAGTACCGCGACGGCGGCTCCTACGAGTTTGTCGAGGGCTTCGCCGAGACCTACCTCAAGGATCTCGTCGCACGGGCCAAGCCTGTGACCCGCAAGCTCAAGGTGGTCGCCGCCTGCGGCAACGGCACGGCCGGCGCCTTCGCCCCCGAACTGCTGAAGCGGCTGGGCGTCGAGGTGATCCCGCTCGATGTCGAGCCCGACTACACCTTCCCGCGCTACAACCCGAACCCCGAGGACATGGAGATGCTCCATGCCATCGCGCATGCCGTGAAGGAGCACGGCGCCGATGTCGGCCTCGGCTTCGACGGCGACGGCGACCGCTGCGGCGTGGTCGACAACGAGGGCGAGGAGATCTTCGCCGACAAGATCGGCGTGATGCTCGCCCGCGACCTGTCGAAGCTCCATCCCGGCGCGACCTTCGTGGTCGACGTGAAGTCGACCGGCCTCTACGCCGCCGACCCGGAATTGCAGTCTCGCGCGGTCAAGACCGATTACTGGAAGACCGGTCACTCCTACATCAAGCGCCGCGTCAACGAACTCGGGGCGCTCGCCGGCTTCGAAAAGTCCGGGCACTTCTTCTTCAACGAGCCGGTCGGCCGCGGCTACGACGACGGCCTGCTGACCGCGATCGCCGTGATCGAGATGCTCGACCGCAACCCCGAGAAGTCGATGGCCGACCTCTACCGGGCCCTGCCGAAGACTTGGGGCTCGCCGACCATGTCGCCCCACTGCGCCGACGAGGTGAAGTACGGCGTGGTCGAGGCGGTGACCGAGCGGTTCCGGGCGATGCAGGCCACGGCCGAGCCGGTGGCGGGCCAGCCGATCACGAGCCTCGTGACGGTCAACGGCGTGCGGATCACCACCGAGGACGGCACCTGGGGACTGGTGCGGGCCTCCTCGAACAAGCCGGAACTCGTGGTGGTGGTGGAAAGCCCCGTTTCGGAGGCGCGGCTGCACGAGATGTTCAAGGCCGTTGACGGCGTGCTCCGGGAGCACCCGGAGGTCGGGGCGTACAACCAGACGATCTGAGGCGTTCGCCGGGCCATCGCTTCGGGCGGTGGCCGTCTGCCGACGAACCGCTTCTGTGAAGCGCTCTCATTCCGGCTTCGCTTCGCGCCCCGGAATGAAGAGGGGGGAGACGGAAACTTACTTGCCCGTCGCCATCGACCGGCGCTGCTCGGCTTGGGCGCTGGTATCGGCAAAGTACTTCTGCGCGTCGCCGAGCTGGACCGAGGGCTGGCAGTTCGGCGTGCAGGAATAGGATTCGCGGTCGAGGCCGCGCTGCACGGTGATGATCGAGGCCTGCGGCGCCTGCACGCTGATGGTCGATTCCGCGAGCATCGTGCCCTTGTTGTCGAGCGCGATCAGGTTGGTGCTGCCGAAGCTCTTGCCCGTGAGCACCACGACGCCGTTCCGCTGAAGGGTGATGTCGGCGATCAGCGGATTGCCGACGATCACCGTCGCGGTCTTCTCCGGCAGCCGGATCACCTTGGCGTTGTCGACCGAGACCGAGACGACGCTCTGCGGCATCGGCTCGTTGGCGACGGCCACCCCCGTCAGAACGAGCTGCGCCGCGCCGGCGGCAAGAAGCGCGGCAAAGGCGGCGGCAAAGGCGGCGGAACGTACGAGGCGCGGGCGGGGCATGGGCTGTCGGTCCGGTCCGATGGGCCGGCGGGTGACCGCCGGGCGCGTGCCGCCCGGTCGGGTCCCTGTGGAATCCGTCCGGCGTCTTGCGAGCGGCAGAACAACAGGAAAGTGGTGAAGGAACCGCTAATTCCTGCAAGCAACGGTTCGCGAGAATCGTCCGAGTCACTGCGCAGTCGAAGCAACCGACCGTTAACTCAGCTCCCGAACTCCCCTCGCAGTCCGGCCTTCGACGGTCCATTTAACCCAAACGCAACGCGTCGGCGCTAACTCTAGCCCCGTCGCCGATCGAAGCCTGAACAGACTTTCGACCGTCGCTCAGGATGAACGTTCAAGTGGAGATCACCATGAAAGCAATCGCCAAGCGCTTCGCCGCCGACGAATCCGGCGCCACCGCCATCGAGTACGGCCTCGTCGCCGCCATGATGGGTATCGCCGTCGTCACCATCTTCACCGCCTTCCGCGGCAAGCTGTCGGAAGCCTTCGACACCATGGGCGACGCCCTCAAGACCCAGGCCTCCAACATCAAGTAAGGCCGCGGCGGCATCGGCCGCCGCACCGATCGCGATGGGACAGGGCTGCCGTCCGGCTCACGTCCGCCCTCCGTATCCCGCAGGCAGGTCCATTGCCTGTGCCTTGCCCCCTTGACCGACGGCCGTCCCGCTTCCGGGAGCCGCCTTCCGAAGCAGGAGATACCCTCATGAACCTCGCCAAGCGCTTCGTTGCCGACGAGTCCGGCGCCACCGCCATCGAATACGGCCTCGTGGCCGCCATGATGGGCATCGCCGTCGTCACCATCTTCACCGCCTTCCGCGGCAAGCTGACGGAAGCGTTCGACACGATGGGCGACGCCCTCAAGACCCAGGCCTCCAACATCAAGTAAGGCGACCGCACCGGCCGCCGCCCCGAGGGGCGGCTCGGACACGGAAGGTCTCGGGCATTCCCTCGGGCAGGGCCGCCGGACGCGGGCCGCTCGCGGGAATGCCCTTTTTTCGTAGAGCCGCGGCCCGAGAACCGAGAAACTCGTCTCGGATCCGGGATCCGGAACGAAAACCCTGCGGCCCGGACGGGCCCCGAACCGTGGACGGGAGCGACCCCTTGTCGATGAGCGCGGCCCATCTCCTCCTCTGCGTCGTGTTCCCCTTCCTCATGGCCTACGCCGCCGCGAGCGACCTCCTCACCATGCGTATCTCGAACCGGGTGACCGGCTTGGTGGTCGCGGGCTTCGCCCTCTACGCCCCGGCTTCCGGCATGGGCTTCGAGGAGATCGGCTTGCATCTGGCCGCCGGGGCGCTGACGCTGGTCGTCACCTTCGCGATGTTCGCCCGCGGCTGGGTCGGCGGTGGGGATGCCAAGCTCGCGGCCGCCACCGCACTCTGGCTCGGCTTCGGCAGTCTGATCGAGTACGTCGTCGTCGCCTCGATCCTCGGTGGGCTGCTGACGCTGGCGATCCTGTACGCCCGCACCCTGCCGATGCCCGCGCTGACGGTCCGTCTGCCCTTCGCGGTCCGCCTCCACGACATGAAGACCGGCATCCCCTACGGCATCGCCCTGGCGGCGGCCGCCCTCATCGTCATGCCGAGCGCCGTCGGGTGGGAGCGCCTCGCCCTGATGTGAAAAGCGCCGCGGGTGCCGGGCGCGGCTCCGACGGCGCGCCGAAGCGTTCGTCCGTCGAAAGCCTCGGCGGCACGGGTTTGACCGCCGCGACAGCCGCCACGAAGGCTTTGGTGACGGGCGGTTAACCTTAACTACACCAATCGCGGGCCACTATCGGAGCATGACGGCGGAGAGCCGTCGAACGGTTCCGCACCCGCCATGAAACCTGCCCGTCTCGCCGTACTGGCCGTCGCGATCGTCGCGGGCTGCGGCGCCGCACTGCTGATGAGCGGCGAAGAGAAGCCGCCCGCGCCCGTCGTCCGCGTCGAGCCCGCGCCGCAGATCCCGCTCGCCGAAGTGCTCGTGGCCGCCGCCGACCTGCCGATGGGCCAGACCCTCAAGGCCGAGGATCTGCGCTGGATGCCCTGGCCCGAGCAGGCCCTGTCGCCGACCTATGTCGAGCGCAAGGCCGCGCCGAAGGGCCTGGAGGATGCGGTCGGCTCGATCGTCCGCACGCCCTTCTCGGCCAGCGAGCCGATCCGCCCCGAGCGTCTGGTCAAGGCCGGCAGCGGCTTCATGTCGGCGATCCTGCCGCCGGGCATGCGCGCGGTGGCGATCACCATCGACAACCGCGGCTCCTCGGCGGCGGGCGGCTTCATCCTGCCCAACGACCGGGTCGACGTCATCAAGACGGCCCGTGACGAATCCGGCAATGGCAACGACCAGTTCGCCGAGACCCTGTTCACCGACATCCGCGTTCTGGCGGTCGGCCAGATCGTTCAGGAGAAGGGCGGTCAGAACGTCGTCACGGCGGACACCGCCACGCTGGCCCTGACGCCCTCCCAGGCCGAGGCCGTCACCCTGGCGCAGAAGGTCGGGCAGCTCTCGCTGGTGCTGCGCAGCGTTCAGGATGCGGGCCAGACCGCCACGGTGGCGGATGCCGAGCCCGAAGGAGCCATGACGGTGGTGCGCTTCGGCGTCGCCAAGCAGCAGCGCCGCTGAGGACGAGACCGATGTCCCTTGAGATTCGCAACCGGGCGCTGGCCCTCGCCCTCCTCGCCGGTTCCTG
This sequence comes from Methylorubrum salsuginis, assembly GCF_900114375.1. Lineage (GTDB taxonomy): Bacteria > Pseudomonadota > Alphaproteobacteria > Rhizobiales > Beijerinckiaceae > Methylobacterium > Methylobacterium salsuginis. Next base: position 15,462 of record NZ_FOSV01000027.1, read on the forward strand.
CCTCGCGGTTCCGGCCCCGGGCTCCGCGCAGGCCCTCTCCACCGGTTCGCCGGTGCTGACCATCGGTGCCGGCGAGTCCGGCTCCTCGCGCAAGGTCGAGCTGACCAAGGGCCGCTCGCTGATCATCGACCTGCCGCGCGACGCCAAGGAAGTGTTCGTGGCCAACCCCGCCGTCGCCAACGCGGTGGTGCGCTCCAGCCGCAAGCTGTTCCTGATCGGCATCGAGAACGGCGCGACCTCGATCTTCGTAATGGACGCCGACGGGCGCCAGATCGCGGCGCTCGACGTCACCATCGCCCGCGACATCAACGTGCTGAAGCAGTCGCTCCAGCAGAGCCTGCCCGCCGGCCGCTTCGACGTGAAGGCGGTGGGCGACTCGATCGTGCTCTCGGGCAGCGTCGGCTCGGCCTCCGAGGCGCAGCAGGCGGTCGACATCGCCAACGCCTTCGTCGGCATCGCGGGCGGCATCGGCGGCGTGCGCGGCGCGGTGATCAACAACCTGACCGTGCGCAACAAGGATCAGGTGATGCTGCGCGTCACCGTGGTCGAGGTCTCGCGCAACGTCATCAAGCAGTTCGGCATCAGCACCACCGGTAACTGGGCGGCGCTGAACCCGGTCGACGCGGCCGCGGCCGCGGGCCCTCGTTTCCTGAACAATGTGACGCCGTTCCCGCTCACGAGCACCTACGCGCCCGACGGGAACGCCTTGACAGCCTCGGTCAAAGCCGGCGGCTTCTCCCTGCAGGCGACGCTCAAGGCCTTCGAGCAGGCCGGCGTCTCGCGCATCCTCGCCGAACCGACGCTCACCGCCATCTCGGGCGAGGCCGCCAAGTTCACTGCGGGCGGCGAGATTCCGGTTCCAGGCACCTGCACGGCCAACTCACTCGGGACGGGCTGCCAGATCTCGATCACCTACAAGCCCTACGGCGTCAGCCTCGCCTTCACGCCGGTCGTGCTGGCGGAGAACCGGATCTCGATCCGGGTCGCGACCGACGTGACCGAACTCGACCGACAGAACAGCTTCACCTTCGCCTTCTCGGCCAGCGGGCGGACGACGGCGATCCCCGCCACCACCAAGCGTTCCTCTGAGACGACGGTCGAACTCGCCTCTGGCGCGACAATGATGACCGCGGGCCTGATTGAGCAGAAGAACCGCGCGGCGGTCACGGGCCTGCCCGGCCTGATGAACCTGCCGATCCTGGGTGCCCTGTTCCGCTCGCGCGACTACCAGCGCGACGAGACCGAGCTGATGATCATGGTCACCCCCTACATCGCCAAGCCGATGGAGGCGCGCCAGGTGCAGCGCCCCGACGACGGCTTCGTCGATGCGCCGGACGGCAAGGCGGTGCTGCTCGGACAGATCAACAGGCTCTACGGCACGGTCGGCGGCGGGCTCGGCCCGGCCTATCGCGGACGCGTCGGCTTCATCGCCGACTGAGCCCGAGACCGAGCGCAGGACCCCCGCAGCGGGGCCGGGCCGAAGGGTCCGGCCGGACCCGATGATCGCGGGCGCGACACGCGCCCCAGCAGGATCGAACGATCGATGCCCTCCTCCTTCCGCCTCCCCGTCCGCGCCCTGGCCCCCGTCTCCGTGCTGGTGCTGGCCGGCCTGCTCGGCGCCTGCCGGGCCGACCGCGTCGCCACCACCGGCTCGACCGCCCCGATCGACGTGCGCACCCGGCACCCGATCGTGCTGGCGGATGCCGACCGCACCCTCGACGTGTTCCCCACGGGCGTCGGCCATATCGATCCGCGCCAGGCCGCCGACATCGAGGCGTTCCTGCTCGAATACCGCCGCTACGGCCGCGGCCTCATCACCCTGGAACTGCCCCGCGGGGTCGCGCCCTCGCTCGCCGGCCCGGTCGAGCGCACCGGGGCGGCGATCCGCCGGCTGGGCGCCGAGATGGGCGTGCCGCCCGGCGGCTGGATCGTCGGCGGCTACCCGATCGCCAACCCGGCGCTGGCCTCGCCGGTCCGGCTCACCTTCCAACGGATGGAGGCGAAGGTGTCGAGCAAGTGCGGGCTCTGGCCGCGCGATCTCGGCACGAGCGACATCCGCTCCGACTGGTCCAACGAGCCGCAATGGAATCTCGGCTGCGCGACGCAGTCCAACATCGCCTCCCAGGTCGCCGATCCGGTCGATCTCGTGCGCGGGCGTCCCGAGGGCCGCATCGACACGGTGCGCCGCACCCGCGACATCGGCGAACTGCGCCAGGGCAAGGATCCGTCAACCCAGTGGCGGCAGGATGGGACGACGAGCGTCAAGGAGGCGGTCAAGAACTAGCGCAACCTCGTACTCGCTTCGCCGACACGCCCTCCTCAAGACCTTCGAACCGGAACAACGCGTCATGCCGGACATCCACGAGGCCACGGAACGCACGATCGCCCCGGTGCCCCGGATCACGATCCAGGCATTCTGCGAGACGCCCGAAACGGCGGCCATGATCGAGGGGGTCGTCTCCGACCGCCGGATGCAGAAGGCGCACGTCAAGGTGCAGATGGGCGGCGGCGCGGCGGCGGTCGAGGCCTATCGGCACGCCCCGACGCCCAACGTCATCCTCATCGAGTTCGTCGGCACCAAGTCGCGCCCGCTCGAGTGCCTCGACCAGTTGGCGGAAGTCTGCGACGAGGGCACCAAGGTTCTCGTCGTCGGCCACGTCAACGACGTACTGCTCTACCGCCAGTTCATGCAGCGCGGCGTCAGCGAGTACCTGATGGCGCCGGTCGAGCCGGTGGCGCTGATCGCGGCGGTGTCCGACCTGTTCACGGCGCCCGGCGCCAAGCCGGTCGGGCGCACCATTGCGGTCTACGGCGCACGCGGCGGCGTCGGCGCCTCGACCATCGCCCACAACCTCGCCTGGACGGTGGCGCGCGAGCACGGCACCTCGACGGTGATCGCCGACCTCGACATCGCCTTCGGCACCGCCAGCCTCAACTTCAACCAGGACCCGCCCCAGGGCATCGCCGAGGCGGTGTTCGCCCCTGAGCGCCTCGACGCCAACCTGCTCGACCGGCTGCTGTCGAAATGCGCCGACAACCTCAGCCTGCTGTCGGCGCCGGCCACCCTCGACCGCACCATCGACCTGACCGAGCCGGCCTTCGACGCGCTGACCGACCTTCTGAGGGCGGCGGTGCCCTGTATCGTCATGGACGTGCCGCATCGCTGGTCGGCCTGGACCCGGCGGGTGCTGGTGGCCGCCGACGAGATCCTCATCGTCGCTTCGCCCGACCTCGCCTCTCTGCGCAACACCAAGAACCTGCTCGCCCTGCTCCAGGCGAGCCGGCCCAACGACGCGAAGGCGCGGGTGATCCTCAACGGCGTCGGCATGCCCAAGCGCCCCGAGATCGCGGCGGCCGAGTTCGCCAAGGCGCTCGACGCGACGATCCAGGCCTCGATCCCCTTCGATCCGGCCCTGTTCGGCACCGCGGCCAACAACGGCCAGATGATCGCCGAGGTGCAGGCGGGCGCCAAGGCGGCGGAAATCTTCTCGGAGGTCGCGGCGGTCGTCACCGGCCGGGCCGAGGTGAAGCGGACGCGCGCCAACCTGCTGGAGCCGCTGCTCGCCCGCCTGAGCCGCAAGAAGGCTTCGTGAGCGTGGCCCGCGCCCCCGCTTTCGCCCCGTCCCTTCCCGCCAGTTGAGGGCGCACGGCGCCATGTTCGGACGACGCTCCGCCACCGCAGCGGCCCCCGCCGCCCCGGTCGCCCCGGCCGGAAAGCCGGCCCCGCCCGCGCCCGTCCTGCAGGACGAGCCGCGCGCCGCGCGTTCCGAGGCGCCCCCGCCCCGGCCGGCGCCGGTGGCGCCGCCCGCGCCGCAGAAGTCCGAGGATTATTTCCGCACGAAGAGCATGATCTTCGGCGCGCTGATCGAGGCGATCGATCTCGCCCAGCTCGCCCGGCTCGACCCGGAATCGGCCCGCGAGGAAATCCGCGACATCGTCTCGGAGATCATCGGCCTCAAGAACATCGTGCTGTCGATCGCCGAGCAGGAGGAACTGCTCGACGACATCTGCAACGACGTGCTCGGCTACGGCCCGCTCGAACCGCTGCTCGCCCGCGACGACATCGCCGACGTGATGGTCAACGGCGCCGACCGGACCTTCATCGAGGTCGGGGGCAAGATTCAGCTCACCAACGTACGCTTCCGCGACAACCAGCAGCTGATGAACATCTGCCAGCGGATCGTCAGCCAGGTCGGCCGGCGCGTCGACGAATCCTCGCCGATCTGCGACGCGCGCCTGCCCGACGGCTCCCGCGTCAACGTCATCGCGCCCCCGCTCGCCATCGACGGGCCGGCGCTGACCATCCGTAAGTTCAAGAAGGACAAGCTCACCCTCGACCAGCTCGTCCGCTTCGGCGCGATCTCCCCCGAGGGCGCCAAGATCCTGCAGATCATCGGCAAGGTCCGCTGCAACGTCGTGATCTCCGGCGGTACCGGCTCGGGCAAGACGACGCTGCTGAACTGCCTCACCGCCTATATCGAGCACGACGAGCGGGTCATCACCTGCGAGGACGCCGCGGAGCTTCAGCTCCAGCAGCCGCACGTGGTCCGGCTCGAGACGCGCCCGCCGAACCTGGAGGGCCAGGGCTCGGTCACCATGCGCGACCTCGTCAAGAACTGCCTGCGCATGCGGCCCGAGCGGATCATCGTCGGCGAGGTGCGCGGGCCGGAGGCATTCGATCTGCTCCAGGCCATGAACACCGGCCACGACGGCTCGATGGGCACGCTCCACGCCAACTCGCCCCGCGAGTGCCTCGCCCGTATCGAATCGATGATCACCATGGGCGGCTTCTCGCTGCCCTCGCGGACCTTGCGCGAGATGATCACCGGCTCGGTCGACGTGATCATCCAGGCCATGCGCATGCGCGACGGCTCGCGACGCATCACCCACATCACCGAGGTGCTGGGGATGGAAGGCGACGTCATCATCACCCAGGACCTGTTCGTCTACGACGTGCTCGGCGAGGACGCCAATGGCCGCCTGATCGGCCGCCACCGTTCCACCGGCATCGGCCGCCCGCGCTTCTGGGACCGGGCGCGCTACTACGGCGAGGAACGGGCGCTGGCCGAGGCCCTCGATGCCGCCGCGGTCGACGGAGAGGCGGCGTGAGCGCGGCCAACCTCCCGCTCGCGGTCGGGCTCGTCGCCGTGGCGGCGGGCGCGGTCGCTTATGTCGCGCTCAACCCGTTGCTGTCGGGGGAACGCCGGGCCGAACAACGTCGCAGGGCGCTGGGCCAGAGCACCGCGGCGGTGACCGAGCGCACCAACGCCGCCAACCGCCGCGAACACGTCGCCAAGAGCCTCAAGGAACTGGAGGCCAAGAAGGACAAGACCAAGGTCACCCTGGAGCTGAAGATCGCCCGGGCCGGCCTCGATTGGAGCCGCAAGAAGTATTACGTCGTCTCGACCCTCGTCGCCCTCGGTCTCGGCTTCGGCGTCCTCCTCGTGTCGGGCCGCCCGCTCGTCGCCCTGCTCGCCGTCTTCGTCGGCGGGCTCGGCGTTCCGGCCTGGATCCTCAAGCACCTGCAGAAGCGGCGCATCGCCGCCTTCATCGACGAATTGCCCAACGCCATCGACGTGGTGGTGCGCGGCCTCAAATCCGGCATCCCGCTGGGCGACTGCCTGCGGATGATCTCGCGCGAGGCCAAGGAGCCCCTGCGCAGCGAGTTCCGGGTCGCCAACGAGGCGCAGGCGCTCGGCCTGCCGATGTCGGAGGCGATCCAGCGCATGTACGAGCGGGTGCCCGTCACCGAGGTGAACTTCTTCGCCGTGGTGATCGGCATCCAGGCCAAGGCCGGCGGCAACCTGTCGGAGGCGCTCGGCAACCTCTCGCGGGTGCTGCGCGAGCGCAAGAAGATGGCCGGCAAGATCGCGGCGATGAGCATGGAGGCCAAGGTCTCGGCGGCGATCATCGCCGCTCTGCCCTTCATCGTCGCCTTCACCACCTACCTGTCGAGCCCCGACTACATTTCGCTGCTCTGGACCACGGCCATCGGCAAGATCGCCCTCGCGGCCTCCGCCCTGTGGATGGGTTTGGGGATCGCGATGATGCGCAAGATGATCAACTTCGACGTGTAACGATGGATGCGTCGGGCCGACCTTTGGCCGGGCCCGACGCATCCGGCGGACGACCGCCACCGCGCCGTCGCGCGGGCAGACGACGACGAGACAGGCTCATCGTCGTCCGGGGGAGGACGCTTCGGCCCGGTGCGGCGCTGCGTCGAGAAGCGGGAGAGGATCGATGCTGGATCAGTTGGTCGATGCGGCGCTTCAGCCGCGCTTCGTCGCCACCGTCCTGACGGGCATTGCCGCCGCCGCGACCGTGTTCACGCTGGTCCAGCCGCTGCTCGAGACCGATACCCTCGCCAAGCGGATGAAGCTCGTCAGCGACGAGCGCGAGCAGATGCGCCTGCGCGAGCGCGAACGCCTGTCGAACCGCGCGACCCTGCGCAGCGAGCCCAAGGCCTACATGAAGCGCGTGGTGGAGCGGCTCCATCTGACGCGCTGGCTCGGGACCGAGACGGCGAAGGCCAAGCTGGTGCTCGCGGGCTATCGCGGCGCGAGCGCCGAGACGGCGTTCCTGTTCTTCCGCCTCGTGACGCCGACCGTCGTCACCGTGCTGGCGCTGTTCTATCTGTTCGTGCTGGAGGTGCTGGACCAGCCCTTCCTGATCCGCACCGGCATCGTGCTGATGGCGGCCTTCGTCGGCATGAAGCTGCCCGAGGTCTATCTGAGCAACGTCACCTCGAAGCGTCAGGCCCAGATCCGTCAGGCTTGGCCCGATGCCCTCGACATGTGCCTGATCTGCGTCGAGTCCGGCATGTCAGTGGAGAACGCCTTCCGCCGCGTCAGCCTGGAGATCGCCGGGCAATCGGCCGTGCTCGCCGAGGAACTGGCGCTGCTCAACGCCGAGCTGTCCTACCTGCCGGACCGTCGCGTGGCCTATGAGAACCTCGCCCTGCGCACCGGCCTCGAACCGGTGAAGTCGCTGACCACGGCGCTGATCCAGGCCGAGCGCTACGGCACCCCCGTCGGCCAAGCGCTCCGCGTGCTGGCCCAGGAAAGCCGCGACACCCGCATGAACGAAGCCGAGAAGAAGGCTGCGGCGCTGCCGCCGAAGCTGACCGTGCCGATGATCGTGTTCTTCCTGCCCGTGCTGTTCGTGGTCATCATGACACCCGCGGGCATCCAGGCCTATTCGATGATGAACAAGTAGGGCTCAGCCTCCGTTCGCCGTGGCCGGTTTACCGGCCCGCTCCCAATAGCCGACGACGAGGTGGCGCTCGCGGGTCAGGCCCCGCTCCGACCGCAGATGCTTTCTGAGCGCTCGGGCGGCCCCGGCCTCGCAGCCGGCCCAGACGAACAGGTCGTTGCCGTCCGGGAAGTCGAGGGCGCGGATCGCCGGAACGAGCCGGCTCTCGGCCCCCCGCTCGAGCCAGCGCACGCCGACGCCCTCGGGGGCCGCCAGCGGATAGGCCGGCTCCGCCCCCTCCGCCTCGATCAGCACGACGCCGCGGGCCTCCGGCGGCATGGCCTCCAGTGTCCGGGCGATGGCGGGCAGAGCCGTCTCGTCGCCCGCGAGCAGGGTCCAGGCGGCGGGCGGCACCGCGCGGCCGAGGGGACCGGCGATGCCGCAGAGCGCCCCGGGTCGGGCCTCCATCGCGAAGCGGGCGCCGGGCCCCGGATCGTCGTGGAGCACGAAGTCGATCTCGACCCTGTCGGACGAGGCCCGGCGGATCGTGTAGTAGCGCACCTCCGGGCAGACCGGGGCGTCGGGCCAGAGGGTGCGCCCGTCGGGACCCGGACGGGGCCATTCCGGCCGCGTCACGCCGGGCGGCGGCAGGTAGAACCGCACGTGCAGGTCGTCCGTGACGGCAAAGCGTTCGAGATCGGTACCGGTGAAGGTGAGGCGGCGCATCCGGGGCGTCAGCGCCTCGGAGGCGACGAGGCGCAACTCGCGGAAATTCGAGAAGGTCGCCGCCCCCGCCGCGAAGCCCGACCAGGCGATGACCGGCTCCTCGCCCTCGGCGAAGTCGACGATGTTGGCGGCGAGCAGGGCGCGCAGCATCTCCAGGCCGCCCTCGTCCTGCGCCTCGACCCGCACCCGCAAGGCGCCGCCCACCGGTTCCAGGGTGCCGGTGCCGACGCCGAGTTGCATGACCACGTGCCCCCCCTGCCGCTCGTGGGCGACGTCGTGGGCGCTCAGGTGATCGACGAGGTCGGCGGTGAGCCTGTGCGGATCGGCGAGCGCCACCGTCGCTTCGGAGAACAGCATCGCGGAGCGGCTCCTCGGATCGCCTCTGAATCTTTTCGCCGGCCCGCCTCGCCTCGATGGCGGGGGTGAAAGACCGAGGCGGTCGACCGGCAGCCGGTTTAAGGAGCGATCTCCGGCAACGTCAACGTTGTGCGAATTGATGCTGGCGACCTCTTGATTGTACTTGTTCCAGAGTGGGGCCTGTCGGCATCGCCCGATGAAAAGCCCCTTCCCCTAAATTCTCCGGCCCCCCGTTCGTCCCCTTTCCAACCTGCCCGGAGCGGTCGCCGCGCCGCCCGAGGCGCCCCGAGGGGAGTTCTCACCGTTGAGCTTCGACCGCGACGACATCCTGTTCCACGTGGTGGTGAACGACGAGGACCAGTACTCGATCTGGCCCGACTTCAAGCCGACCCCCGAGGGGTGGCGCCGCGTCGGGGTCAGCGGCGACAAGGCCGCCTGCCTCCAGCACATCGAGACCGTCTGGACCGACATGCGCCCGCGCAGCCTGCGCGAGGCGATGGACGGCGACGCCGCCCGCGCCTGACCCTCATCCTTCCTCTCACGCCGAAGAGGCCGACCATGCCCGCTCCCGCTCTTCCCGTCCTGCTCGAAGGTTCGGGCCCGCTGATCGCGGCGATCGAGGCCCGCGATTCCGAGATCCGCGACGCCCTCGGCACCGTCGGCGGCGTTCTGCTGCGGGGCTATTCGGTCGAGAGCGTCGAGGCGTTCCGGGCGTTCGCCGCCGGCTTCGGCCATCCGCTCCTGTCCTACGAGTTCGGCTCGACGCCGCGCAGCAAGGTAGAGGGCGGGGTCTATTCCTCGACCGAGTATCCGGCCCACCGCGAGATTCCGCTCCACAACGAGCAATCCTATACCCGCGACTGGCCGCTGCGGATCTGGTTCCACTGCGTCACCGCCTCGCCCGAAGGCGGCGCCACCCCGCTCGCCGACAGCCGCGCGATCTACCGGGCGCTCGATCCGGCCCTGCGGGACAAGTTCGCCCAAAAGGGCCTGCGCTACGTGCGCAACTTCGGCAACGGCCTCGACCTGCCCTGGACCAAGGTGTTCAACACCGACGACCGCGCCGCGGTCGAGACCTATTGCCGGGACCACGCCATCGACTTCACGTGGAAGGAGGACGGTGAGCTGCGCACGAGTCAGCTCTGCCAAGCGGTGGCCAAGCACCCCCGCACCGGCGAGGACGTGTGGTTCAACCAAGCCCACCTGTTCCACGTCTCCGCGCTGGACGAGGTCGAGCGCGAGGTGCTGCTCGACACGGTCGGGGAGGACGAACTCCCCCGCAACGTGTATTTCGGCGACGGAAGCCCGATTCCCGACGACGACCTCGACGCCGTGCGCGCCGTGTTGAAGGCCGAGAAGGTGAGCTTTCCCTGGCAGGCGGGCGACGTGCTGATGCTCGACAACATGCTGATCATGCACGGCCGCGAACCCTATGCCGGCCCGCGCAAGGTCGTCGTCGCCATGGCCGAGGCGCACGGGATGAACAGGGCAGCATGAGTTCGACTGCATGAGCGAGGCCGCGATCCTTCGGGGCCGTGGCCTCACCGTCGCCTACGGGGCGCGCCGCGTCCTCGACGGGCTCGACGTGGCGATCGCACCGGGGGGCGTGACCGCGCTCTGCGGGGCGAACGGTTGCGGGAAGTCGACGCTGTTGCGCTCGCTCGCGGGCTTGCAGCCGCTCCAGGCCGGCACCGTCGAGATCGACGGGCGCCCGCTCGGGGAGTTGAAGCGGCGCGAGCGCGCCCGGGCTCTGGCGATGCTGGCCCAGGCCAACGAGGTGCCGGCGGGCCTCACGGTGTTCGAGTTGGTGGCCTATGGGCGCCACGCCCATCGCCGGCTGATCGGCGGCCTGTCCTCGGCCGACCGCAGCGCGATCCTCGACGCGCTGGCCGCCACGGGCCTGCGCGACCACGGCGCCCGCGAGGTCGCGGCCCTATCGGGCGGCGAGCGGCAGCGCGCCTGGATCGCCATGGCGCTCGCCCAGCAATGCCGCGTCCTGCTCCTCGACGAGCCGACGACCTGGCTCGACGTACGCCATCAGGTCGAGCTGGTCCTGGCGCTGAAGAACCTCAACCGCGAGCGCGGCATCACCATCGTCTGCGTGCTGCACGACCTCAATCAGGCGGCGGCGATGGCCGACCGGGTGCTGCTGATGAAGGCGGGCCGCATCCTCCATGACGGGCCGCCCGCCGAGATGCTGCGCCCGGCGCCGCTGGCGGAGGTCTACGGCGTCGAGATGTGGCGGCTCGACCATCCGGATTCGGCCGCCCCGCTCTGCGTGCCCGCCTTCGCCCCGGCCCGGCGCCAGCCGCTCGAAGCCCGCCCGTGATCGCGCTCACCGTCGATCGGCCGGCGCCGGCCCGAGCGTCGCCGGGCCTCCGGCTCGGCCTGATCGCCGCCGTCCTCGTCGCGCTTCTGGCGCTCGCGCGCCTGTGGCCGACGCTCCATGCGCTGACGACGGCGCACGGCCCCGCCGAGGCGGAGGCCGCCCGCTTCCTGTTCTGGGAATTGCGCCTGCCGCGGGTGCTCGCGGGGCTGGCCGCGGGCGCCGCCTTCGGCGCCGCCGGCGCCCTGTTCCAGGCGGTGACCCGCAACCCGATCGCCGCCCCCGACCTTCTGGGCGTCACCGCGGGCGCACAGGTCGGCGTGCTGCTCGGCCTCACCGTGCCGGCGCTCGCGGCGGTCTCGGGGCCGCCGCTGCTCTTCCTCTGCGGACTCGGCGCCGCCGCGCTCGCGCTCACCGCCGCCGGAGGATGGCGCGCTTCGCCGCTCCGGCTGCTGCTGGCGGGCGGCGCCTGCGCCCTCCTGCTCAATGCCGGCCTCACCGTGGCGCTCGCCCTGTTCGAGCAGAACATCGCGGGCCTCGCCCTGTGGAGCGGCGGCGCGCTCTACCAGCCCGGCGCCGCGGGACTCACCGAGGCCGCCCTGTGGCTGCTGCCGCCCCTCGTCGCATTGCCCTTCCTGCTGCGCGGTCTCGAAGCCCTCTCGCTCGGCGACGACGCCGCCACCGGCATCGGCGTCGCCGTGCTGCCGGTGCGGTTCGGGGGCGTGGTGACGGCCACCGCCTTGACCGCCTTCGCCGTGGCGCTCGCGGGCCCCATCGGCTTCGTCGGGTTGATCGCCCCGAACCTCTTGCGGGCCGTCGGCATCCGCCGGTTCGGCAGCCTTCTCGCCCTCTCCGCGCTGACCGGCGGCGGCCTGCTGATCGCCGCCGACGGCGCGGTGGCGGCCCTGAGCTTGTCCGCCGGGCTCTCGACCGCCGTCGCCACCGCGCTGGTGGGCACGCCGATCCTGCTCGTTCTGGTGATGCGCGGGCGCGCCCTGACGCCGCCCGACCGCGGCGAGGTCGCGGCCTCCGGCCGGGCGGCCTCGCTGGCGGTGGTGGCGCCGGCCCTGCTCGTCGCCCTCGTGGCGCTCGCCGCCTTCGGCCTCGCCTGGGGCGAGACATGGCTTCCCCCCACCCGCTGGATCGCGGCGCTGACCGGCTCCGACCCGGAGGCCGCGCTGATCCTCGGCATCCGCGCCCCCCGCATCGCGGTGGCGGTGATCGCCGGGATGATGCTGGCGGCGAGCGGCGTCGTGCTCCAGAGCGTGGTGCGCAACGCGCTGGCCGGGCCGGAGCTTCTGGGCGTCACGCAGGGCGCGGCGCTGACGACGCTCGCCGGCCTGCTGGCTTGGCCGCTGATGGGTCGGCCCGAAACCTTCGCGCTGGCGCTCGCGGGCGGGCTCGCGACGCTCGGTCTGATCCTCGCCATCAACCGCCGCCGCCGCTTCGCGCCGCTGCCCGTGGCGCTCACGGGCCTCGCCTTCAGCGGGCTGTTCGCGGCGTTGACCTACGCGGTCATCGTCGAGACCAGCGCCCAGCCGGCTCGCGCCCTGATCTGGCTCGTCGGCGGCACCTATGGCCGGGCATGGCCCGATGCGGTCGCGCTCCTGCCCTGGCTCCTCGTCAGCCTGCCGGCGCTCGCCTTCCTCAGCCGCCCGCTCGATCTGCTGACGCTGGGCGACGACGCGGCGGCCGGGCTCGGCCTCGATGTCGGCTTGCTGCGGGCCCTCGCCCTCGGGCTCGCCGCTGTGCTGGCGAGTGCAGCGGTCGCCATCGTCGGCCCGCTCGCCTTCGTCGGCCTGCTGACGCCCCACCTCGCCCGCCTCGTCGGCTTCCACGCGCATGGCGACCGGCTGCCGGTGGCGATGGGGCTCGGCGCGCTGCTGACGGTGGCCGCCGACATCGTCGGCCGAGGCGCCCTGGCGCCGACGGAAATTCCGGCCGGGGCGCTCACCGCGCTGATCGGCGCCCCCTACTTCCTCTGGCTGATGTCCCGCGGACGAAAGGGCGCGCGATGATGTTTTCGGTCTCGCGTCGCAATTTCCTCGTCGGGGGCCTCGCCGCCTCCACCGGCCTCGCGGCGGGCCCTGCTCGGGCAAGCGACCTCGTGTTCCGCCGCTCCGCCGTCCTGCCGGCCCCCGCCCGGCGGGTCGTGGCGCTCGAATTCCTCCTCGCCGAGATGCTCGCCGCCGTCGGCGTGCCGCCGGTCGGGATGTCGGACCCGGCGCTCTATCCCGGCTGGATCGGCGTCCTCTCGGAGCGTCTGAAGGATGTCGCCGATGTGGGCACCCGCCAGCAGCCGAGCCTGGAGGCCATCGCCCGGCTCAAGCCCGACCTGATCCTCGGCGTATCCTATCGCCACGCCCCGCTCTTCGACGTGTTCGAGAGCATCGCCCCCACCGTCCTCCTCGATTTCGCCCCGGTGCCCCCGGCGACGCGGCTCGATTCCGCCTTCTCGCTCCAGACCATGATCGGCGGCTTCGTCGGGCAGCGGGCGCAAGCCGAGCGCGCCGACGCCGAAGTGTCGGCCGGGATCGCGCGGGACGCCGGGCGCCTCGCGGAGGCCGGGCGCAGCGGCCGGCGCCTCGTGGTGCTCCAAGAATTGAGCGGCCAGGACACTTATTGGGTGTTCACCGCCGACAGCCTCTCGGCCGGTCTCGCGGCACGGCTGGGCCTGCGCTTCTGGCCGCCCGACCGCAGCCGCGAGGGCGTGCGCCCATTGACCTCGGAGGATCTCCTCGCCCTCGACGATTGCGACGTGATGCTGGTGAGCACCACCGGCCCCGACGTGACCCTGGCGACCAAGACCCGCAGCGCCGCGTGGCAGCGGGTGCCGGCCCTGCGGGCGGGACGGGTCGGCCTGATCGAGCGCAACATCTGGAATTTCGGCGGACCCGCCTCGGCCCTGAGGCTGTCGAACCGCATCACCGACCTGCTCCTGCGGGCGCCCGCGGCGGGCTGACACGCTCCCACATCGGGCTTTCAAGTGACGACGGGGCGGCTCGCGCAGGCCGTCAGGACAGCAGCCGGGGGATGGCCGAACGCAGCTTGAAGAAGCCGCGGGTCGCGAGCGGCCATGCCGCCTCGTCCCAGGCCCGTCGCAGGCGCGCGCACCCGTCGGGCAGCGCCTCGGCCGAAGGGCCGACGGGTGTCCAGGCCGCGACGACGGGCAACCCGCCGGCCCAGTCGGGCTCGACGGTCCGGATATCGCAGCCGAAATGCGACGCAGCACGCTCCAGCGCATCCGCCATCGCCGCCGCGTCCGCCGCCCGCACCGCCGCCGAGGCGCCGGGCGCGTGGACGACCAGACCGCCGACGCGCCGGACGGTGGCGCCGCCCAGCGGCAGGCTCTCGGGGTGCAGGTCGTCGAGATGCAGCAGCAACGCGATCTCGCCCGTCGGCAAAGGATCGGCGGGCGCGAGCCTCACCTCCCGCGGCGGCACGTCCTCCTCAAGCGGGTCCGGAAACGCGTCGAGGCCGTCCGGATCGAACCGGCCCTCGGTGTAGCGCCGGATGTTGTCGGCCCGCGCGACGTAGTGCTTGCCCCGCGTATGCAGGCCCGCCACCCAGCGCCAGGACAGGGTGTTGCTCGCCGGGTCGCCGTCGAGGAGATGGCGCAGGAAGAAATCGGCCCCGAGCGTCCAGGGCAGGCGCAGCGAAAACATCCAGATCGAGGCGAACCACATCCGGGCGTGGTTGTGCAGCCAGCCGGTGGCGAGGAGTTCGCGCGCCCAGTCGTCGAAGCCCGCGATGCCGGTGCGTCCCTCGACCGCCGCCGCATAGGTGCGGCGCAGGCCGGGCTCGGCTTCAATGCGCCGCCGCTGCGCCTCGAGCTGGGAAAGGTAGCCGGTCCAGGCCTCTGGATGGGTTTCGAGATGTCCCTTGAAGTAGGTCCGCCAGAAGACTTCGGTGACGAACTTCTCCGCGCCCTCCTCGCCATGAGCCGCTATGGCGGCCTCCACCACCTCCGCCTCGGTGAGTAGGCGGCGGCGTAGGTAGGGCGAGAGGGCCGAGGTCGTGGAAGCCTTGTCCGGCCCCCGGTCGGTGTTGCGGGCCACCGCGTAATCCGCGCCGGCGCCGTCGAGAAAGGCCGCCAGCCGCTCGAGGCCGGCGGCGCGGGTCATGGGGAAGCTGCGATCCATGTCGCCGAGATAGCGCAGGGCGGCGCACCATCGGTGCGACCCAATCGCCGGCCCCGGCCGTGATCGACCGGAGCCGGGGGCGGACTACTTGTCGAGGGCGTTCTCGACCGTGTCCTTGGCCTTGCCCTTCTCCTGCTGGGCCTGGCCCCGCAGCTTCTGGGCGCGGCCCTCGGCCTTCAGGTCCTCGTCGTCCGTCAGATTGCCGACGCCGCGCTTGGCGCTGCCGATCGCTTCGTTGCCGAGGCCCTTCAGCCGATCGACCGCGCCCGCCGTGGTCGGCGTGTCGTCGGCCAGGGCCGGGGCGGCCGCCGCAAGCGCGAGGCCGAGGAGGGCGCCGCGAAGGGCAGAGGTGCGGAGGCGGCTCATTCGGTTCTCCGGGGTTCGAGAGGGGAGGGTGATCTGAACGGTCGAGCCCGGCCTCGCAAGGAGACGACTGTCCCGGATCGAGGCATCGTGAACGGTGCTACGCCAGCTCACTTCTTCGGCTCGGAGCCGAGATAGACGTATTCCGGAGCGGCGCGGAGCTGGTCCTTGTCGGTCTCGATCATCGCATCGAGGGCGCCACCGTCCTTGCGCGACAGCTTCAGGGTCTCGGGGGCCACGGCGACGTATTTGGCGTTGAGGCCGAGGAAGCCGCCGACGCTCACGACGTAGGACTTCACCGCGCGCTTGTCGTCGAACACGATGTCGGCGACCGAGCCGATGCTCTCGTTGGCGCCGTTGCGGATGGTCGTCCCGATCAGCTTCGAGGCGACCACGTCCTCCGGGGCCTGCGCCACGAACTTCGTCCGCAGATCGTCGTTCAGGGTCGCCGGTTGGGCCGGGATGGGCGCGGCTTCCTTGGGCGCCTGCGCGGGCTCCTGGGCGAGGGCCGGTGCGCCGGCGAGCAGGGTGAGGGCACACAGCAGCGGGCGAAGGGTCATCGGATCGGTGTCCTCGTCGGGGTCGGGGAAGGGCGGGGGAGCCGGGCAGGGTCTCGTGCGGCGCCTGCCGCCCCTGTTGCGCCGCGGCAAGAACGGATCGCGGACGGGTCGGTTCCGGCGACGCTTGGGCGAAATTTGGTATTCGCGCACCCCTCACGCCGTCTTGATGGATCGGTCGCCGACGCCCGGTTCGGCCGGGCGCCGGCTTTGCCGGATCAGAATTCGGTCGGCTTGGCGCCGGCCCGGTCCATGCGCTGCGCGGTCTCACCGAGGAGCGCCTGCATGGCCTGCCGCTGCGGCATCTGCAGAACGGGATCGAGAGCGCGGATCGTCCGGTAGAGCAGGGCGGCGGCGGCGGCACCCAGGAGCGGCGCGACGACGAACAGCCAGAGCTGCTGGAGCGCGGCGCCACCGGCGAACAGGGCCGGGCCGATGCTGCGGGCCGGGTTGACCGAGGTGTTCGTCACCGGGATCGACACGAGGTGGATCACCACCAGGACCGCGCCGATGGCGAGACCGGCAAAGCCCACCGGCGCCTTGAGGTCGGTCGCGCCGAGGATCGTCAGCACGAGGAGGCCGGTCAGGAGAAACTCGATGAGGAAGGCGGACGCCATGGTGTAATGGCCGGGCGAACGCAGGTCGTAGCCGTTGGAGGCGAAGCCGGTGGCGACGGCATCGAAGCCCGGGCGCCCGCCGGCGATGACGAAGAGGACGGAGGCGGCGGCGACGGCGCCGAGAACCTGGGCGATCACGTAGGCCGGCAGGCGGCCCGCGTCGAACTTGCGGCTCAGCGTCAGGCCGAGCGTCACGGCCGGGTTCAGGTGGCACCCCGAAATCGGGCCGAGGGCGTAGATCAGGGCCATCAGGGTGAAGCCGAAGCTGAGCGCCACGCCGCTGTAGCCGATCTGGTCGCCCGCGAGCACGGCGCTGCCGCAGCCGCACAGGACGAGGATGAAGGTGCCGACGAACTCGGCGAAGTAGGGGCGCATGGTCGGTGTCTCCCTTCGTGGATGCGCAGTGTCGGGGTGGGATCGATGAGGCCGGCGCGCACGCGACCGCCGCGGCGCGAGGACGGCGTCCCGGTCTACGAGGTCGGGGTCCGGTGAGCGGCCCGCCCGGCGTGGGGCCGGGTTCGGGCGATGGTGCCTCGGTCGCGCGCCGACGCCATCCCGTCACCCGACCGCTGGCCGGGACCGCGTTCGTCGACCCTCGACGAAGACCTGCGAGAGGCCGGGGCGACGAACAGGCCCTCAAGTGGTCGCCCGATCTCGAGGCGCAATGATATGAAAATACCAGTAGAACGGTTTTTGTTGTTCGGATATCCGACGGTCCCACCCGGTCCGTGACGCGCGTCGATCGAGCCCAGCCTTGTCGACGGAGCCTCAGCCGTTCGGGTGTGTTGATTTCCGCGGCATTGGCCGTCTTACCGCGTCGTCACCGCAGGATTGCCATGGCCGAGGGGCCCGAACTGACCGGCGAGGGATGGACCCTCGAAAGCTTCACGGGAGCGATCCATCGCGGCGGCGTCGGCCTCTGGGCGTGGTCGCCGAGTCGGCGGCTCGCGCAGCTCGACAGCCTGTGCCGTGAATTCTGGGGCACCGACGCGCCCGTGGTGTCGATCGACGCGCTGTTCGCCCGCGTCAACAGCGAGGACCGCGCGGCGATGCGTCAGGCCTGGATGGCGAGCGCCGCCGACCCGCGTGCCTACAGCTTCGATTTCCGCATCGGCGACGGGCCGGAGACCCGCTGGATCTCGGCCCGCGGCGTCGGCGGGGAGGCCGGGCAGGTCGGGGAATGGGTGCAGGCGATCTTCCTCGACATCACCGAGCGCAAGCGGGCCGAGGAGGCCGAGCGGCTGCTCGCCGCCGAACTCGCCCACCGCGTCTCGAACATGTTCACCGTCGCCCGTGCGCTGACCGCGATCGTAGCCCGCGACGCGACCTCGGCGCCGCTCTTCGCCGAGGACCTGTCGCGCCGGTTCGGCGTGCTGCACGAGGCGACGACGCTCGCGACCCGCTCGCACCGCCTCGATCAGGGCAGCGTCCGGCTCCAGCACCTCGCCGAGCGCATCCTCACGCCTTACCGCGACGGCGCCGAGATCCGGGTTGCGATCACGGAGGACGCGGTCGTCGATCCGGACCACGTCAACGATTACGCGATGATCTTCCACGAGTTGGCGACCAACTCCGCCAAATACGGCGCGCTGTCGGGCGGGGGCACGCTGCTCTTGCGCGGCGGCGTGGCCGACGGGGCGCTGACGCTCTCGTGGCACGAGACCGGCGCGCCCTCGGGCGGCCTCAAGCCCGAGGGCACCGGTTTCGGCTCGCGCCTGCTGCGCCAGACGATCGAGCGCAGCCTCGGCGGTCGGTTCGAGCGTGTCATCGACGCGGGCGGATTGCGTTTCGAGATGAGCGTGCCGGTCGGGTGACCCGGCGGCGTCACGCCTCGGCGAGCCCGTCGTAGCGCGACAGGTCGGGCTCCGGCCCTCGCTTAGTGAAGAACCGCGCCGAGAGGCCGCGAAGGCGTGGCTGGCTGGCGAGCCGCAGGGCGCCATGCAGCAGGTGAATGCCGAGGCGACTCTTCGGATGCATGATCCGCGGTGCGATCTTGGGTACGCCCGCGGCCTCCCCGACCATCGGCCGCATCGCCCGCTCGTAGGCGGCCAGCGAACCGAGCACGTCGCCGCCTCGGGAAAGCTCGCCCGCGAGCACGGTGGCGCCGGTCACCGCCAGGGTCGCCCCGATGCCGGCGAGCGGGGTGACGCACCACGCGGCATCGCCCGTCAGCACGACGCGTCCGTTCGACCAGCGCGGCATCCGCACCTGTCGCAGGACGTCGAAGTAGAAGTCGTCGGTCCCCTCCAGCGCGGCGAGGACGCGCGGCGTCTCCCAGCCGGCATCGGCGAAGCGTTCGCGCAGAAACGCCTTCTGGCGGGCGGCCTCCCAGTCCTGCCCGCCGGGCAGCGGACCGTGGAGCGCCAGCATCGCCCGCGTCGTCCCGTGCGGGTCCGGCCGCAATTGCACGCTGCGGCCGCCCGGCGCGTTGTACCAGCGCCAGAGCCGGTCGTCGGAGGGCACGCGCGGGATCGTCAGGTAGGCGATGGTGAGGTCCATCGGGCGCGGCGCATTCTCCCCCGGAAAGACGAGCTCGCGGGTCGCGGAGCCGACGCCCTCGGCGACGATCACCGCATCGAAATCCTCGGTTCGGCCGCTGGCGAAGGCGACGGTCGCGGCCTCACGCGTCTGCTCGATCCGCGCCACGGTCTCGCCGAACCGGAACCGCGCCGCGTCCCGCGCCGCGTCGTAGAGAAGGCGGGCGAGGTCTCCGCGCAGGATCTCCATCTCGGCGGTCGGCCCGTCGCCCTGCGAGCCTCCGGCGGGAAAGTGGGCGACGGGACGGCCCTGGCGATCGACCCAGGCGGTGCCTTCCTCGCCGGTGCCGCCGGCGAGCGCCGCCCGTTCCAGGCCCATCCGCCGCAACGCCTCGCGCCCGACGCCGCGGATGTCGACGTTCTGGCCGCCGTCGCGGAAGGCCTCGGCGCGCTCGACCACGGTGACGTCGAAGCCGGATCGGCCGAGCCACCACGCGGCGGTGTTGCCGGCGATGCTGGCGCCGGTGATCAGGATGCGACGTGCCACCGACCTTCTCCATCGGGCAGTCGGGACGGATCGCGCATCGTCCCGAAAGGTGGTGTCCGGCGCTCGGAAAAACGACGATGCGGAACACGAACCGAGAGGATCGCGCCCGCATGGCGGCCGGTGCGGCATGCCGTGACCGGGAGGGCCCTCAGCCGTTCCGGCTGCGATCCGAGACCAGGCGCAATCCCGGAGACGCGCGTCCGGCCAGGGCCGTGGCCACCTTGTGCTCCAACTCCCCGTCGCGGAACGGCTTGAGCACGATGGCGTCGGCCCCGTCGGCCCCGGCCTGGGCGAGCGCCTCGGTGTCGGCAAAGCCCGTGACGAATAGAACCGGCATCGCCGGCCAGCGCTTGCGGATCTCCCCCGCGGCCTCGGCGCCGTTCATGCCCGGCATGGCGAAGTCGAGCACGATGAGATCGACGTCCGAATCGGCATCGAGGGCGGCGAGCGCCTGGAGGCCGGAGGCCGCCTCGCGCACGGTGTAGCCGACTTCCGAGAGCCGGGTCGCGGTCACCTCGCGCACGCCCGCGTCGTCGTCCACGACGAGGAGGACGGGCCGACGGCCCGGCGGATGCACCCTCGGGTCCAACGCGGGTCCGAGCGCGGGGGGCGCTTCGGCGGCGCCCTCGGCAACGCGCGGCAGGTAGACCTTGATCGACGTGCCCTCGGCCGGCACCGTGTCGATGCGGACGCCGCCGCCCGATTGCTTGACGAAGCCGTAGACCTGGGCGAGCCCGAGGCCCGAGCCCTTGCCGGTCTCCTTGGTGGTGAAGAACGGCTCGAACACCCGCTCCAGAACCTTGGGCGTCATACCGGTGCCGGTGTCGCTCACCGAGATCATCACGTATTCGCCGGGCTGGGGCTGCTCCGGCCGGGTCGGCGTTTCGCCGACCGTGACGTTGGCGGTTTCGATGGTGAGGCGCCCACCCACCGCCATCGCGTCGCGGGCGTTGATGGCGAGGTTGAGGATCACGAGCTCGATCTGGGTCGCATCGACGAGTGCCGGCCAGAGATCGTCCTGGAGCGTGGTCTCGATCTGGATCGCCCCGCCGATCGAGCTCTGCAGCAGGTCGCGCATCGACACGACCGTCTGGTTCAGGCTCACCGGGGTCGGCACCAGCCGCTGGCGGCGGGAGAAGGCGAGAAGCTGGGCGGTCAGCTTCGCGCCGCGAGCGGCCGCGCCGCGCATCAGGTCGAGCCGGCGCTTCGAGCGCTCGTCGGTGACGGCGCGGTCGAGAAACTCGATGTTGCCGGCGATGACGGTGAGCAGGTTGTTGAAGTCGTGCGCGACACCGCTGGTCAGCTGCCCGACCGCGTCGAGGCGCTGGACGAGGCGCAGGGCATCCTCGGCCCGCTCGCGCTCGACGATCTGGTCCTGAAGCGCCGTGTTGGTGGCGGCCAGCTCCCGGGTCCGCTCCCGGATGCGGGCCTCCAGCGTGTCGTTGAGTGCCTGCAGCGCGGCCTCGGCGGCGCTCTTGTCGTCCCGCGCGCGCTTCTCGGCGAGCGCCCGCACGATGGTGCGGGTCATGCGTCCCAGCCGCTGCTTGGTGACGTAGTCGGTGGCGCCGTTCTTGATCGCCTCGACCGCGACCTCTTCGCCGAGCGTGCCCGAGCAGAAGATGAAGGGCGTGTCCGGGCATTGCTGGCGCGCGATGCCGAGCGCACTCACGCCGTCGAAGGTCGGCAGCACGTAATCGGCCAGGATGATGTCGTGGCGTCCGGGGTGGGCGGCGGCGGCGAACTCGTCGCGGGTGATGACCCGCTCGATCACCACCGGATGGCCGAGATTCTCCAGCTCCGCCTCGATGAGTTCCGCATCGAGATCGCTGTCTTCGAGGTGCAGGATGCGAAGGGGGCCGGTTCGCGGCCCGATTATCCGTTCGATGGCCAGCCTCCCCTGTGCGGCGGCGGCTCGTTCAGAAGCGCCCAGAACACGCCGATCTCCTTGATGGCGGCGAAGAACTCGTCGAAGGCGACCGGCTTCACCACGAAGGCGTTGACGCCGAGATTGTAGGAGCGGACCACGTCGGTCTCCTCCCGGGAGGAGGTCAGCATCACCACCGGGATGCCGCGCGTGGCCGGATCGCCCTTCACCTTGGCCAGAACCTCCAGCCCGTCGACCTTCGGCAACTTGAGATCGAGCAAAACCACGGCCGGATCCTGCACCGCCCTGTTCTCGTGCGGGCCGCGACGGTAGATGAAGTCCAGCGCCTCGGCACCGTCGCGGCAGATCACGATCTGGTTGGCGAGCTGGCTCGATTCGAGGGCGGCCAGCGTCAGCTCGATGTCGTTGGGGTTGTCCTCGACGAGGAGGATCGGCTTCAGGGTCGCCATGGCGGTTACGCCTCCTCCCTCAAGGGCAGCGTGAAGTAGAAGGTGGCGCCGCGGTCCGGCACGCCCTCGGCCCAGGTCCGGCCGCCGTGGCGCTCGACGATGCGGCGCACGTTGGCGAGTCCGATGCCGGTGCCTTCGAACTCCTCGACCCGGTGCAGGCGCTGGAACACGCCGAACAGCTTCTCGACATAGGCCATGTCGAAGCCGACGCCGTTGTCGCGCACGAAGAACACGGCCTCGTGGTCCTGGGGCGGCAGCCGCCCGACCTCGATGACGGCCTCCGGGCGCCCGCGGCTGTATTTCACGGCGTTCGAGAGCAGGTTCTCGATCACGAGGCGCAGCATCACCGGGTCGGCGTGGACGCGGCCCAGCGGGCCGATCTCCCAGCGCACGGTCCGGTCGGGCGGCACGTCGCGCAGCACCTTGCGCCGCACTTCCTCGACCAGGCCGTTCAGGTCGCCGCTCACCTTGTTGAGGGCATGGCGGCCCATCTGCGAGAAGGACAACAGGTTGTCGACCAAGGTGCCGGCCGAGAAGGCGGCCTCGATGATGGTCTCGACGTAGTGGCGGCCCTTGTCCGTGAGGTGGCTGCCCTCGCGGTTCTTGAGCAGGTTCGCGTAGCCGACGATGTGCCGGAACGGCGCCCGCAGATCGTGGCTGACCGAGTAGGAGAACGCCTCCAGCTCCTTGTTGGAGCGCTGCAATTCCTCGCTCATCGCGGCGAGTTCCTCGGCCCGGCGCAGCACGATGCCGAGCACCGAGGCGCGCAGGTCCTTGGCGGCCTCGACCTCGGGCACCGACCAGGGCAGCGAGCGGCCCTTCACCGTCTCCTTCCAGATCTCGAAGGATTTGCGCGGGTGCAGCCGGTCGGGGCCGCCCGCCGGATCGGGCCGGGCCGCCTTGACCGGGTTGCCGCCCCACTTGACGGTGCGGACCACCTCGGGCCGGAACCACAGCACGTAGCTGGCGTAGCGCTTCGAGATCGAGATCGCGAGGAGCCCGCTCGCCCGGTCGGCGAAGCCTTCCGCCCGCGAAAATTCTTCGGCCAGCGCGTCGGTGGCGACCACGTCCTCGGCCTCGCCGCGCTCGGACAGCCACTCGTAGAGGGCGCGGACCTCGCGCTCGGGCGGCGTCGATCCCAGCAGGCGGCAGCGATCCGCCGTCACCACCGCCGCGCCCGAGGCGTTGACCAGCGCCAGCACGTCGTCGGGGTGGTTGAGCAGGCCGTCGATGAAGCTCTCCTCCTCGGCCATGTAGGCCAGGAGCCGCGCCTGCACTTGGCCCAGGGCGAGGCGCTGCTCCGCCTGCTCGCCGCGGACCTTGGCCGAGAGCTGCAGGGCGAAGATCTGGGTGAGGAAGTCGCAGGCGTTGCGGGCCTGGAGCGGCACCCGCTTCGGGTTTTGGTTGTGGCAGGAGACGAGGCCCCACAGCGCGCCGTCGACAAGGATCGACACCGACATCGACGCCATCGTGCCCATGTTGCGCATGTACTCGACATGGACCGGTGAGACCGAGCGCAGCACCGACTGGCTCAGATCGAGCGGCTTGCCCGCGGGCGTCGTGCCGGGGCGGATCGGCACCGGGGCGTAGCCGGCATCCGGGATGATGCGCAGGCGGTTGCGGCGATAGAGTTCGCGCGCCTGGGCCGGGATGTCGGAGGCGGGGAAGCGCAGGTCGAGATAGCTCGGCAGCACGCCGTTGCCGTCCTCGGCCAGCACCGTGCCGTGCCAGTCGCGGTCGAAGCGATAGACCAAGGCCCGGTCGAAGCCGGTGACGTGGCGGATGTCCTCCGCGAGCAGTTGGCAGAGATCCTCGACGCTGCCCGCGGCGTGCAGCCGCTCGACGAAGGCGCGCAGACGCGGCGTCAGCGCATCGAGCCCGGCATCGCCCGAGGCGTCCTCGGTCTCCTCCAGTTCGAGCACGACGAGGTCGTCGATCCGGTGCGCCGCCACCTCGTAGAACTGCCGCGCATCCTCCGGCCCGAGCGCGACGGTCCGCAGATAGGTGGCGCCGTCCTGGCTCTGGCCGCCGTCGAGATAGCGGCGCACCAGCGCGTCGAGGATCGGAAAGGCGGTCTCGAGACGGGCGCCGACGGGGGCCGCGGCCGGAGCGTTGGCGCTGGCCTGGACGATGCGGCCCGACGCATCGAGGGCGAGCAGGAAGCCGTGCGGCTGCACGCTGCCGACGATGTGGATCGGCTCACGATCGCAAGCCGTCAGATCGAGCGAGAGCCGGGCTGCCGTGTTGTGCTGGTTCAAGCCTGGATTCCATCCGCGACCGGATCGGCCCGCGGGCCCGCGCCCCTGATACCAGCCATATGGGGGAGGCGGATATAGGCCAAAAGCACTGGTAGCGCCGGTGTCCCCCGGGCGGATCGTCCCAGGCCGGGAGCGCCGTGGGGGAGAGTGTGACCGCTCCCGACACGTGCCGCCGCACGGACCGGGCCGACCGTCCGAGGGGTAGACGGTTGGCCCGTCCGCCGTCGCCGGGGCGGCGCGTCAGCCGTAGAGCGCCTGCGCCATGGCTTGGTAGAGCGGCAAGCCGAACGCGATGTTGAACGGGAAGGTGATGGCCAGCGAGCAGGTCAGGTACAGGCTCGGATTGGCCTCCGGCAGCGCGAGCTGCACGGCCGCGGGGGCGGCGATGTAGGAGGCGCTGGCCGCCAGCGTCGCGAGGACGATCGCGCCGCCCAGGGACAGGCCCGCCGCATGGGCGATGACGAGGCCGAGCGTCGCGTTCAGGAGCGGCATCAGCAGGGCGAAGCCGACGAGGAGGAGCCCGGCCTTGCGGAACTCGCCCGCGCGGCTCGCCGCCATGTGTCCGAGAGCCAGCAGGAACACGCACAGGGCACCGGGAAACAGATCGACGAAGAAGGGCTTGACCTTGGTGAGGCTCGCCGGCCCGGCCATCGCACCGATGGCGAGCCCGCCGATCAGGATCAGCACGCTCTTCGAGGACAGCACTTCGGCCAGCAGCGCCTGCCCACCGCCCTGCAGGACCGGTCCGGTCCCTCCGAGGAGCGTGGCTCCCCCGCCCGTCGCGACGATCCGGCCGGCCGAGGCCGTCTCGGCCACCCGCGCGAGCCCGATCGCGACGATGATCGCGGGCACCTCCATGACGGCCAGCAGCGTGGCCGCGTAGCCCTCATAGGGGACGGCTTGGCGATCCAGCATGGCGGTCACCGCCGCGAAGGTCACGGCGGAGACCGATCCGTAATGCGCCGCCAGCGCGGCCGCGTCCGGCACCGAGAGGCCGACGAACCGCCGGAGGCCGGCGTAGCACCAGAGCGGAATGATGCTGCAGAGAAGCAGCGCCCCGGCGATCGGCCCTGCCACGGTCTGCGGCGAGACGTGGCTGAGTTCCGCCCCGCCGCGCAATCCGATCGAGAGCATCAGATACATGGACAGGGCCGCGAAAACCGGTTCGGGGACGCGCAAATCCGAACGGACCGCGACGGCGAAGGCGCCGAGCGCGAAGCAGAGGACGGGGGGCGACAGCAGATTGGCCTGAAGGAGGTCGAGGGCGGTCATGGTGCGGTGCATCCTGATGAGGGAGGCCGCATCCGTGCATCGGACTGACCATAGGCGATACCGCAATGTCTTGCGTCCTATCATTGCGATTGGCAATGATAGGACATGCTGCCCAGCCTGAACCTCGAACTCGTCCGCACCTTCCTCGCCGTCGTCGATGCCGGAGGGCTGACGCGGGCGGGCGGGCGAGCGGCTGCGGCTCAGCCAGCCGACCGTCAGCCTTCAGATGAAACGGCTCGAGGACACCCTCGGCCGTCGCCTGATCGAGCGTTCTCCGCGCTCGTTCCGGTTGACCAACGAGGGTGAGATCCTGGCGGCGCACGGTCGGCGGATCGTGGCGCTCGCCGACGAACTCGTGGCCAAGCTCGTCGAGCCGACCGTCTCCGGCCTCGTCCGGCTCGGCACGCCGGAAGATTTCGCCACCGCTCATCTGTCCGGCGTGCTGGCCGCCTTCTCCGCCGCGCACCCGAACGTCGCGCTCGAAGTGACGACCGATCTGACCCTCAACCTCATCGAACGGTTCGGCGCCGGCGAGTTCGATCTCGTCCTGATCAAGCGCGAACCTCTGGGCCCCAGCGAGGGTGTCCGCGTCTGGCACGAGGCCCTGGTCTGGGCCTGCGCCGCGCACCGCGAACATCTCTTCACCGATGCCGGGAACGACCTGCCGCTCGTCGTGTCGCCGCGCCCCTGCGTTTACCGGAAACGGGCGATCCGGGCCCTCGATCAGGTGGGACGGCGCTGGCGCGTCGCCTACACGTCCACCTCGCTGGCAGGGTCGCAAGCCGCGGTGCGGGCCGGCCTCGGCGTGACGGTCCTGCCCAAGGACATGGTGCCGGCCGATTTTTCGGTGCTCGAGGGGCCGACCATGCCGGATCTCTCGGCAACCGAGATCGCGCTGATGGCCGCCGCATCCCTGCCCGTACCGGCCGCCAAACTCGCCGAACACATCGTCACCTCGCTCGAACGGGGCGTCTAATCCGGGCAGACACGCTGTCGCGGCAGGTCGTGCGGAAGGCGGCCGATCCCGTACAGAACAAGCTCGATCCCGCGCTCATGGTGCCGTATCCGAGACTTCCATATTGCCCCAGCGCAAGTGCTACGTGTACAATGAGGAGTCGCCGATACTTGTCCGACCAACTGGAGAGAGAGGGTGACCTAAGATATTCCGCCCTCGTTCCCAAGGCATGGCTAAGGCACAGGAATGAGAGGGAATCTGAGGTGACGAAACCCGCTTCGTCGGGTATCTGGCAAGAGCGTTCGTCCAGGGCGCAGGGCCTGTAGCTCAATGGTTAGAGCCGACCGCTCATAACGGTCCGGCCAAACCATCGATCCCCTGGGCGGGACTCAGCTTTTTTCCGGAAGGGCACGAGAAACGGCCCGGAAAAGCTCGGTCCAAGAGGGTCGTCGAGGCGTCCGGCGAAGGCTCGACCGAACCGGGCGATGATGCCAGGTCGCCGCCACCCTGGTCCCTGCATCGCCGGTTGAGCCTTGCCGCCGCCGACGCGTTCACTCCCGACACCCCACCGGAACGGGAGTCCCGATGTCGAGCCTGACCGAGCGCAAGGCGCGCCTGACCGTCCACGGCGACCAACCCTACAACGCAGAACCGCCCCTCGACCGATTGCGGGCCTCCTACCGGACACCGGCGGAAGACTTCTACGTCCGCACGCACGGCGACCTGCCGGACCTCGACGAGGCGACTTGGCGGCTCACCGTCGATGGCGGAACCGGCCCCGCGCTTGAGTTGTCGCTATCCGATCTGCGGACCCGCTTTCCGGTAGCCATGGTCACGGCCACGATGCAGTGCGCCGGCAATCGCCGCGCCGACATGCGGGCGGTCGCCCCGGTCTCGGGCGACCCATGGGATGCGGGAGCCATCGGCACCGCCGAATGGACCGGGGTGCGGCTCTGCGACGTCCTGCGCGAGGTGGGGGTCGCCGAGCGCGTCGGCCTCCATGTCGCATTCGAGAGCCACGACATGGTGGAAGGCCATCCCTATGGCGCCTCCATCCCGCTCGCCAAGGCCATGGCGCCCGAGACCCTGCTGGCCTACGCCATGAACGGCGAAGCCCTGCTCCCGGAGCACGGGTTTCCGGTCCGCGCGGTGGTGCCGGGCTTCGCCGGCGTGCGCAGCCCGAAGTGGCTCCGGAGACTGACCGTCCAGGACCATCCCTCGGACAACCCGATCCAGGCCGGCGATTACAAGCTGTACCCGGCGGACGTGACCGCCGAGACCGCCGACCCCGCCAATGGGCACACCATCGATACGATGCCGTTGAACGCGGCTATCTGCGAGCCGGCACGCGGGGCCATTCTCAAGCCGGGGGGCAACAGGATCCGAGGCTACGCGGTAAGCGGCGACCGAACCATCGTACGCGTCGACGTCTCGGGGAACGGCGGCCGGTCCTGGGTGCAGGCCGAGCTCGAACGCGACGCGGCGGCTCCGTTCGCGTGGACGTTCTGGAGCACGAGCCTCGACCTGCCTTTGGGCGAGCATGAGCTCGCGGTGCGCGCCTGGGACGAGGCGGGCCAGACGCAGCCGGCGCTGCCGGACGAGACCTGGAACCACAAGGGCTACCTATGCGCCTGCTGGCATCGGGTAAGGGTGAACGTCACCTAGGGACGGAACGGCCTGGCATGTCGGCTACCGCCACCCTCATGGACGGCGTCATGCCTGGCGGTCATCCCGATCCTGTCGCGCATGGCGCCGGCAACATCCCACGGTGGCGAGAGTTTCACGTGCGTCGAGGCGCCGGGCGCGCCTCCGCCGGCCCCGAACCCCAAGGAACGTCATGTCCCGCGAGACCAGCATCCAGGCGACCGAGAAGTTCGGAGAACTCGTCAACGGCGGCCAATTCGACGCCTTCCCCGAGGTCGTCGCCCCGGACTGCCACGACCACGACCCGGCGCCGGGCCAGCACATGGGTCCCGAGGGATACAAGGCCTTCTTCACCGAACTCCGCACCGCGTTCCCCGACATGCAGGTCGAGGTGAAGAAGCTCGTCGCCGACGGGGACAGCGTCGCCTTCGCCTATACGCTCACCGGCACGCACCAGGGTGACTTCAACGGCCACAAGCCGACCGGGAAGGCCATCAAGGTCCGCGGCATGCAGATCGGCCGCTTCGTCGACGGCAAGATGGTCGAGCGGTGGGGCTCGTCCGACGAGCTCGGCATCCTGAAGCAGATCGGCGCCATCGAGGGTTGATGGAGGCATCCGCGAAGGCGTCCCGGCCGCGGGACGTCCTTGAGACATGACCCGGGGCGGCCCATGGGCCGCCCCGGGTCTCAAGAGCCGATTTTCGGCTTCCCGACTCCTCAGGCGCTCCGGGCTTGGTCGGGATGGCGGCCCTCCGCGAACTCCTCGACGATCTTGGCGCAGAAGGCCGGCAGGTCCTTGGGCGTGCGGCTGGTGACAAGCCCCTTGTCGCAGACAACCTCCTCGTCGACCCAGGTGCCGCCGGCGTTCTCGATGTCCCGCCGAACGGTGGGGTAGGAGGTCAGCGTCCGGCCCTTCACGACGTCGGCCTCGATCAGGGTCCAAGGCCCGTGGCAGATGACCCCGACCGGTTTGCCCGCGGCAAAGAAGTCCCGGACGAACGCCACGACATCCTTGCTCGCCCGGAGCTTGTCGGCGCCGACGCAGCCGCCGGGCACGACGAGGCCGTCGTAGTCCGCGGCCGACGCCCCCTCGATGGTCCTGTCCACCTTGTAGCGGTTGGCGGGATCAAGGTCGTTGTTGACTGTCTCGGCTTCGCCGGCCTCCAGACCGATGACCGTCACGGTCGCCCCGGCCTGCTTCACCGCCTCATGCGGCTTGGCGAACTCCGGATCCTCGGTGCCGCGCGGTGCGATCAGGATCGCGATCTTCTTGCCCTGCAAGCTCATGTCATCGTCCTTCTGGGTGTCGGAACCTAACGGAGGCACCGTCGCGCCGTTCCGAACAACCGGATGCGGTCGATGCCGGAGGTATCCCGGCTGCGACGCCGTTTTCGCGGTGGCGGACGGCGCTCAGCGCCCGATAGACCCGGAGACGCGCCGGCATCACCGAACCGAGCGGCCGGTGCGCCGCCAGACTGTGTGCTGGGCGGAAAGTCATCTCACGGGATACGAAAGAGTTCCTTTGCGGCCCGAAGGGGCGCCCATCCGCCGAACGGTCGCCACGACGCATGTTCTAGGCGCCTTCACCTCTCGGCAGGCAGCGTGGGTCGTTCGGACGATCCGCCGATCCGCGAATCCCCGCCCAGCGGCGGGATCGTCCGCGGCCGGGTGGGGATGCGAGACGGCGGGACGATCATCTGCCCTGACCAAGCGGGCATCACGGGCCTACAACATGGGAAGGTGGCGTGGTCGGGGACCCCGCGGAAACGCTGCGTCGATCCGCATGAACTCGTCTTCCGTCAGCCGCAGCGGGCCAGCGCTGGCGTTGTCGGCGGCATGCTCGGGACTGGACGCCTTGGGGATCGTGAAGGTGGACGGCCTCCACGCCAGGAACCGGAGCGCGACCTGACGGGCGGTCGCGCCGTGGTTCGCCGCGACCTCATCCAGGACGCGGCCGCCCGATGTTCGTGGGCCAGGGAAGCTGCCATGGCCGAATGGGCTGTAGGCGACGACGGCGACGCCGTGATCCTCGCACCAGGGCTGGACGGCGTGCTCGATTGCACGCTCCTCCAAGTGGTAGAGAACCTGGTTGCAGGCGATGCGGCCCTCGCCCCCGGCCTTCCAGGCGGCTTCAAGGTTGGGCACATCGAAGTTGCTCACCCCCCAGGACAGGATCTTGCCCTGTTCGCGGAGCCGCTCGAAGCCGGCGAAGGTGTCCTCAAGGGGATGCGAGCCAGGCCAGTGCAGCAGGTAACAGTCCAGCCTGTCGGTGCGCAGGCGCGCGAGCGAGCGCTCGCAGGCCGCCACCGTCCCGGCAAGCGAGGCGTTGCTGGGGAGGACCTTGGAGACGAGGAACACGTCATCGCGCCGACCGGCGATTGCCTCGCCGACCACGGTCTCGGCGTCACCGTACATCTCGGCGGTATCGATGTGCGTCATGCCGAGGTCGAGGCCGCGGCGGAGCGCTGCGACCGCGGTGGGCCGGTGCGCGTCGTCGATGTACCAGGTTCCCTGGCCAATCACTGCAACCTCGCGCGGCACGGGACCAAACGGGCGCTGCTCCATGGATTTCCCTCCATCCGTGGACGGCACGTGCGCCTAAGGCGCGAACACCGCGCGCACGCAGCCGTCCGTCTCGTGCCTAAACATGTCGTAGCCGCGCGGTCCGTCCTCAAGGGAGAAACGGTGGGTGGCGAGGCAGGCCCGGTTGAGCTCGCCCTTCTGGGAGTGCTTCAGCGGCCGGTCCATGTCGGCTTGTCCGTGTTGTTGGGCGGTGCGCACCGTCATAACGCACCGTTTGGTCGCGCATTCCGTCGTCGCTGTACCCTACCTAAAGAATCGGATGCTGCGAACTTGCGCTTAGGCGTGCCTTCCAAAGTCCGCTGATGTGTCACAACATGAGCAGGTTCGGGCACATTAGCCCCCCACCAACGAAGCCGTGCTCGATGTCGAACCTGCACCGCAAACGAACATGCCTGTGCTGAGCGCCCTCGTAGGAAGCCGCAGTCCTACTCGCGTGATCCGGCCACGCTCGGCGGCGCAGGTTCGTCCCGAGGCGGGTGTCCGAACATGGCCTTGTAGGCGCGGCTGAAGGCTGCCTCCGACTCGTATCCGACGCGTAATGCGACTTCTCCGACACGCGCCTCGCGGGCGACCAGCATGTCCCGGGCGAGCGTGAGCCGCCACTCGTTCTGGTAGCGTAGGGGCGAGCGCCCGACGAGCGCGGTGAACCGGTCGCAGAAGCTCGACCGCGACATGCCGGCCGCGTCCGCCAGGGCCTCGACGCCCCAGGGCCGCGACGGACGCTCGTGCATGACCTTCAACGCCCGGGCAATGCGGGCGTCCGAAAGCCCTCCCAGCCATCCGGTGGGGTGCCCACGCCGTACCCAGGTCCGTAGGGTGCGGATGACGATGACATCGATGATCCGCGAGATCATCAGGGCCGCGCCCGGCTCGTCGTCGGTCACCTCGACCATCAGGAAGGGCACGATGCCATCCAGCCACCCCGCCCCCTCGTCGCGCTGGATGTGGATGCGTTCGGGCAGGGCCGAGACCATGCCGCGCAGGGCGTGGGGGTCGAACCAGAACCGACAGACGATCACCGACGCATGCGAGGCGGACGCCACCAGCCTGGCCCCTCCGAGCCCGCGGGGCAGAAGCACGAGATCGCCCGCGTTTATGACGACGCTCTCCATGCCATCGCCCTCGACGAGGAGCGAACCCTCGGCGACCACGAGGACATGGGCGGCCCCGGCCTCTAGGTCCAGGCTCGCCGACCGCGCGACCTCAAGGGACCGGACGTGGTCCCCGGTGAGCTTGATCTGCGCCAGGACGAGGGAGA
The DNA here is from genome assembly GCF_900114375.1 of Methylorubrum salsuginis. Lineage (GTDB taxonomy): Bacteria > Pseudomonadota > Alphaproteobacteria > Rhizobiales > Beijerinckiaceae > Methylobacterium > Methylobacterium salsuginis. The sequence continues at coordinate 47,069 of NZ_FOSV01000027.1, forward strand.
GGAGGTCGCCGGTGGCGACGCTTGGTCCACCCTCCGGATGAACGGTCAAGTTTTCGAGCGATCCGGTCATGGGTGCCATCGGCGTCCGTTTGTAAAAGTGCCTTCCGAAGCGAGGCATATCCCCCTGCAAAGACACCGCTTTCACGAGACCCGGCGGATCAGTCGCCGGCGTCTTCCGCGTGATTATTCGTCGCCCGGATCCTCCGCCTCGCCCCCGAAAGGAACGTCTATGACGACCGTCCAGAAAACCGGCCGTGACACTACGCACTGGCTGAGCTCGTATTACTTCCTCCGCGCCGGGGTTTCCGTCGGCTGGGTCGCTGCCGCCTTCACCATCGGAAAAGCCATGCCGCCGGCTGCGGCGGCGCTCCTGGTCGCCTACCCCGCCTGGGATGCCGTCGCCAACGTCATCGACGCACGTCGCAGCGGCGGCTTGGCCGCCAATCCCAGCCAAGCCCTCAACGCGGCCGCCAGCACCGTCGTCGCCGTCGCGGTGGCGGTCGCGCTCGGTTCCGGCATGCACGCGGTGCTGGCAGTGTTCGGTGTCTGGGCAATCCTGTCCGGGCTGTTGCAGCTCGCGACCGGCGTGCGGCGCTGGCAGGAGGGCGCCCAGTGGGCGATGGTGCTCAGCGGAGCCCAATCGGCCCTCGCGGGCGGCCACTTCATCTTCAAGGCAAACGGCGTCTCGACGCCGGCGATCACGGACATCGCGCCCTACGCCGCGTTCGGCGCCGCCTACTTCCTGGTCTCGGCCGTATGGTTGACCGTGGCGCAGGCGCGGAAGGCGACGACGGAACGGACCGCATGAACCTGCGTGGCGCCGGCGGAACGCTCGAATCGCGCGTAGCCGCCGGCTGCCTGCCTTGAGCCCGTCCTCGGCGAACGGGCCTCGGCGTTTCTCGACCACCTGACGCGGGCGTTCCCGCGGGGCACGCCGGAGGAACTCGCGGCCTACATCGGCGCGTGAGGTGCGGACCAGTGCCTCAAGGCCTGCGCATCAACGAGGGTGCGGCGGGCGTCCTCGGTCGGCGGCCGGTGTTCCCGCAAGCAGCCGGTGTCCAGTGACCGAGGTGGTCTACGCCACGAAGCGGACGACGCCGCCCTCGACACGCAGCGCCGCACCGCTGGTCGCGGATGCCTGGTCCGAGCAGGCGTAGACGATCATGTTGGCGACCTCCTGGGTCGTCGCGAACCGCCCGAGCAGGCTCGTCGGTCTGAGCGACGCCAGGAAGGCCTGCTCGGCTTCCTCCTGGGTGATACCCTGGTCCCTCGCCTGCCGCGCCATGAGGTTGCCGAGGATCTCGGACCGGGTCGGGCCTGGCAGGACCGCGTTCACCGTGACGCCCGTGCCCGCGACCGCCTCGGCCAGCCCGCGCGACACGGCGAGCTGCGCGGTCTTGGTCATGCCGTAGTCGAGCATCTCCTTAGGGGTGTTGACCGCGGACTCGCTGCTGACGAACACGACCCGTCCCCAGCCCTTGCGGACCATCCTCGGGAGGTAGTGCCGGCTCGCGCGCACGCCGCTCATCACGTTGAGGTGGAACAGCCCCAGCCAGTCGGCGTCGGGGATGGCGGCGATGTCCTCGATGCCCGCGTAGGGGCGGAGGTGGGCCGTGCCGACGTTGTTGACGAGGATGTCGGCGTCCGGGACCTGCGCGACGAGCGCCTCCACGCCTTCCATCGTCGAGAGGTCGGCGGCGACACCGGATACGTCGCCGCCGGGAACGGCGTCCCGGATCTGCCGCACCGCCTCGTCGACCCGCGCGTTGCCGCGACCGTTGACGACGACCGCCGCGCCGGCTCGCGCCAACCCTTCGGCCGTCCCGCGGCCGATGCCGGCGGTGGACCCGGTCACGATGGCTTTCCTGCCGGTGAGAACGATGTGCATGATGTCGGTTCCGTTGACATTCGCCTGTCGGGAGGGAGCCGTACGCCGGCTCGGCGGGCTGCGGGGCGAACCTCACGAGATCCTGGCGAGCGAGCGAGCGACGCCGAGCCGAAGCACCGTTGGAGGTGGGCCGACGCGGACTTGGCCGCCCGCCGTGCCGCCGGGGAGAGGCCACCATGCCCCCTGCCGGTTCGCACCCTTCCGGTTGGCGGTCAGGCAGGGCGCGAAGGCGAAATTTCAGAGTGTGACGCCGACGCTCGCCAGGAAGGTGTCCATCCGGTCGTCGACCTCGGCCTTCGTTTCCGCCCACGCCGGGAACGACCGGAGCAGGTTGTCGTGCCAGGCGACGAGGTTCGGGAACTCCCCGAGCGGGAACCTTGCGCGGCCTGCCTGGGAGAAGGGAGCCGCGACGTCGAGGTCGGCCAGGGTCAGGGCATCGCCGACCATGAACGCGCGGCCTTCGAGATGCTTGTCGAGCACCTTCGCCGCCGCACGGATCTTGCCCTCCGCGAAGGCGATGAGGTTCTCGTCCTTCGGCAGGTTCATGACGGTCTTCCCGACCCGCTCGTCGAAGATCGTGACGGTGAAGGTGCGCCACTGCTCGCCCGACCAGAACATCCACTGGAGCACCCGGGAGCGATCCTTCTCCGTGGTCCCGAGCAGCGGCGAGTTCATCTTGTTGGCCAGGTACAGGTTGATCGCCGCGGCCTCGTAGAGGACGAAGTCCCCGTCCACCAGGACCGGCGTCAGGCCGTGCGGGTTGAGACGCAACTTGAACTCCTCGGTCTGGCTCTCGCCCTTGAACAGGTCGACCTTCACGCGCTCCAGCTCGATGCCCATGATTTTCGCGGCGGTGGTCACCCGGCGCAGGCTGCCCGAACCGGGGTCGCCGTAAATCTTCATCGTCATGGCTTTTCCTTCCGTCCCGGGCCCGTTGCGACCCGTCGAGAAGGGATGTGGCTCATTCACTCAGAGAATAATATTGACGAAGAAGCCATACGAACTATTCTCATTCAGAATGGTGAGATGGATCTCGCAGGCGGCTATCCAGGGCCTTAGTCAGCCAGTTCGACAGACAGACGGTCGGGGTAGAAAGCCAAGCGCCCGGTGATTTCACCCACCGCCTCGAAGGGTGCCTCGTAGGTCCAGACGGCGTTCATCCCCGCGTCCCCGAGAGCGGGTATGCTGTAGTAGTTCGCATCGCCCTTGTATGGACAATAGGTCGTGTGCTGGGATCTCACCAATTGGGACATGTCGACGTCGCTGCGAGGAATGTATTGAACAGGCGGATAGGACGCCTCCGTGAGGGTCAGCGCGTTCCGTGTTCGTGCGATGTGCAGCATGTCCCTACTGACAAGGACCATTGACCGGCATTTTCCAATGGCGATGGGATGGCTTGCATCGGGCGTCAGAATTTTGCGATTGCTCATGGTAACTCCCCTCAAGGTCTCTTTATAGCCGGCGAACAAGCTTACAAGATTTATGAAAAAATAGCTTCTATCCTCTCGCGGAATGTGAATGATGGATAAGTTGGATGCGATGCGAACGTTCGTGCGCGTCGTCGAGAGCGGAAGTTTCTCGCAGGCGGCGCGGGATCTGAACGTCAGCCAACCGACGGTCAGCAAGCAGCTCGCCGCTCTTGAGGCGCGCCTCGGGACGCAGCTCCTGGCAAGGAACTCCCGCACCCTCGCCGTGACGCCTGCCGGGCAGGACTACTACGAAGACACCCTGCGCATCCTGCAGGACCTCGACTTCGCCGAGGAGAGGGTCGCCGCGGGACAGTCGGCCCCCTCTGGCCTGGTCCGCGTCACCCTCTCCCCGGCATTCGGGAGGATGCTCGTCATCCCCCGGCTGGCGGCGTTCAGGGAAACCTTCCCCGACGTGTCGGTCGAGATGGAGGTCTCCGGTAGGCACGTCGACCTCATCGAGGAGGGAATGGACGTCGCGATCCGCATCGGCCGGCTCTCGGACTCCGCCCTCGTCGCGCGACGCATCGGCGACATGCGGATGATCACCTTGGCGTCGGCCGGCTACCTTGCCCGGCACGGTACGCCGAGGACCCTGGACGAACTCAGCCACCACCAGCGCATCGGCTACGTATACCAGGGGAACATCGTCGGCTGGGGCTTCGACGTGGACGGCCGGCAGGTGACGGTCGACGGCGGCGGGGCGTTCCGCACGAACGACGCCGAGCATGTCCGCGGCGCGGTGCTCGCAGGCCTCGGCATCGCCCACCACGCGAGTTGGCTGTTCACCGACGTCCTGGCCTCCGGTGAGGTCGTCCGCATCCTGGACGAGTATGCGCCGCCGGCCTTCCCGATCCACGCGGTCACCGCCGCCGGACGGCGCATGCCCTCCCGCGTGAGGCACTTCATCGAGTTCCTCGCGGCGATCTGCGCCGAGGAGCCGGAGTTGAGGGTGGGCGACGGGTAAGCCAGTCAACACATCGTCCATGACATCGCTGCCGGTGAACATGCGCGATGCCCTTCGAGGGGCATCTGGTCCTGAACCATGGTTAGGGACTGGCATGCCCTCTACCAACGATGCGTCCTTTCTCGCAGGTGAGGGACGTGCCATGCGTGAAACGGCAAACAGTCCCGATCAGGGGGCACCACGGTACAGGCGTCACGGCAGGAGCAACGAGATGCCTGAGACTGTGACCGCAGATAGCCGACGCGGTCCCCGCCCGCGAAGCCGTCCACGCCCGGGCCGACCGCGGTGACGGTGCCGGCAGCCTCGATGCCCATGACGCGTCCTGGCACGTCCCGGGAGATCAGCCCATTGCGGTGCAGGACGTCGAGGTCGTTGAACCCGATGGCTTCCTGCGTGAGCTTGACCATGCCGGCGGCCGGAGCACCGACGGCGCGCTCCTCGGCCCGCATGACCTCCGGGCCACGACGTCAGACCTGCGCCCAGCCGCCGTCGACGGTGAGTTCGATGCCGGTCACGTACGACGCGTCGTCCGAGGCCAGGAACAGGGCCGCCTTTGCGATATCGTCGCCCGTGCCGATGCGGCCGGCCGGCACCTGTGCCTGGATGCGGGCGTTGATCCCGTCGATGCTGTCGACCGGTATCCCGGTCTTGCGCATGATGCCCGTCGCGGTGTGCCCGGGCGCCAGGGCGTTCACGCGGATGCCACGGCCCTTGAGGTCCGTCGTGAGGGTGCGCGCGAACGAGCGGATCGCGGCCTTCGTCGCCGAGTACACGCTGAAGTCCGGCAGGCCCTTGGAGCCGGCAATCGACGTGTTGAGGATGACCGACCCGCCGTTCGGGATGAGCGGCAGCAGCCTCTGGACGGTGAAGAACGTGCCCTTAGCGTTCGTGTCGAAGGTGTAGTCGAAATCTTCCTCCTTGACCTGCTCGAACGGACCGAGGCGGGCACCGCCCGCGTTGGCGAACAGGACGTCGACACGACCGTGCTTGTTCTCGACGTGGACCTTGAGGGCGTCGAGATCCGTGAGCTTGCCGATATCACCGCGGAACGCCTCGACGGATCCCCCGATCTCCCGCACGGCGGCATCCAGGGTGTCCTGGTTTCGGCCGGTGATGATGACGGTGGCGCCCTCCTCGACGAACAGGCGCGCGGTCGAGCGACCCATGCCGTCGCTCCCGCCGGTGATGACTGCTATCTTTCCATTGAGCTTACCCATTGTGCTATCCTTTTCCTGATCTCGTCATGCTCGCGACGATGTTCAGGCAGGATATTCATCGGCATGGTTCGTCTGTAGCACGGCGGTGCGAATAGTATCCATTCAAGCGAAGAATGACGGGTTACACTCATCGGGCTGGCGCTCGGCGGACGTCCGTCCACCCTGTATGTTTCGCACGATGCAGCGTGCGCCCATCAAATACGGCAAGGGTTCAATCCTCGGAACCGTCCCGAGCGAAGGTCGGGAGCCGTACGGCCATGGATCGCAGCCGATTGACAGCGTGCCGTTTCATGCAACATCATAAGTTTCATGAGACCGGATGGCAGATTGTCGGGCGTGCTGCACGTCCTTCTCCACATGGCCGAAGCCGACGGGCCGGTGACGTCCGAGCGGCTGGCCATGATGATGGGGACCAACCCGGTCGTGGTGCGCCGGACGATGGCGGGACTGCGCGACCTCGGGCTCGTGGCGTCCGGGAAGGGGCATGGCGGCGGCTGGACCATCGCCTGCGACCTCGACCGGGTGACCTTGCACGACGTCTACGTCGCGCTCGGCTCTCCGCAGGTATTCGCGATGGGGCATCGGAGTGAGGAGCCGACCTGCCTCGTAGAACAGGCGGTCAACGCCGCCCTCGCGGACGCCTTCCGGGACGCCGAGTCCCTGCTGCTCTCGCGTCTGGGCGACGTCAAGCTGGCCCGTCTCAGCGCCGATTTCCATGCGCGCTTGGCCAAGCGCGGACCGTGCGGGCAGGAGGCCCAATCCGATGACGCATAGCGCGCAGCCTGAACCTATGGACTTCGTGGCGTCCTTCTCCGACCCGGAGGCAGCCGCTCGCTATTCCGACGGCCCGCGCCGCTTCGTGCCGGGCTTCGAGGCGCTCCACCGGATGACAGGCATCCTGCTCGCCGAGCACGCACCGCCGGACGCGCGCGTCTTGGTCCTCGGCGCCGGGGGTGGGCTGGAACTGCATGCCTTGGCCGAGGCACACCCGGAATGGACCTTCGTCGGCGTCGATCCGGCGGTAGAGATGCTTCGCCAAGCGGAGCGGACGCTCGGACCGCTGATGAGCCGTGTCACCCTCGTCGAGGGCTACATCGACGACGCGCCCCTCGGTCCCTTCGATGCGGCGACCTGCCTGCTCACCCTTCACTTCCTCGACCCGTCGGCGCGGGAGGCCACAGTCCGGGCCATCCACCGGCGGCTCAGGCCGGGCGCACCGTTCGTGGCGGCGCACGGAAGCTTCCCGCAGGACGACACCCGCTCGCGATGGATCGCCCGGTACGAGGCCTATGCGGTCGCGTCCGGCGTCGAACGCGACCAGGCTGCGAAGGCCCGGGCCGCCGTGCAGGCCCACCTGCAAACCCTCGCGCCCGAGACGGATGCCGCCGTGCTACGGGCGGGCGGCTTCCACGATGTCGAGCTCTTCTTCGCCGCCTTCACGTGGCGTGGCTGGATCGGACGTGCGTGACCGGCGGGAGCTCGGCTAGGCTGGCATCCGACCGTCCGGCGTGTAGCGGTCGACCGCCTGGGGAAGTTCGCGCGACAGCCGTGACAGGAGTTCCTCCCGGGACAGCCCCGTGCGCTGCGTCAGGGCCGCGAGGACGTCCGGCCCGATGGCCTGCTCAAGGTGCTGCGGCGGTAGCTCCTGGTTCGGCCCCTGGGCGACCCAGGACTGCGCGGCCGCCCCGTGACCGGCTTGCTGGAAGCGCTGGAGCATCTCGCCCAAGCCGTTGTTGAGGAACCCGCCTGGGGCCTCGCCGCGCCGGTCCCCAAGCAGGCCGCCGAGAAGCCCTCCGAGGCCGCCTGAACCACCGCCTGCCTGACCGGGACCCGTGGGCGCCGGAGCGGCCTGGCCTGTGCCGCCCAGCATCTCCGCGAGCTTGTCCCGGTTCTGGTAACCGGCGAGGGCCAGCAGGCCCAGCAGGGCCGTCATCGAGGGGTAGCCGTCACTCATGGGTCACTCCTGCTTGCGGCGGCAAGACGGGCCATCCGCCGATGGGGTCGGGACGGGAAACGCGCCCAGGCGCCGATGCGATGCATCCCCCCGTCGCCCCTCACCCCCATCGGTACCGACCGGCCCGTTCGTGCCGGCCATGGTGAACCGGAAACCCTCACGTCAGATCGCTGCGATCAATGTACCCTGCGACGCGTCCGGCGCCACTTCCCTTAACCGACCGCGTCCAGGCTGCCCTCGGTTCAACGGGAGGGTGGCATGAAGAATTGGAAGGAACGTGCCCTGCAAATGGAGGCCTACGTCCGCCAGGACGACCAGGAAGGCAGGAACGGCACCCACGGGGTGCTGGAGCGCGCCGACGTCGTCTGGGCGGTCTGGTCGGATGACGGGGAGACCCCGGTGGTCCGGGTCATCCGCGGCCGGGACTTGGACGGTCCCGACCTCAAGCACGGCGCCCTCCAGTTCCAGAACGAGCTCGGGGCCTTGGAGACCGCCGCATTGCACGGCGATGAGATCGGCCTCCGCAAGGATGGCAGGACCTTGGACCTGCCCAAGCCGGCGGTCCCGCGGCACCTGATCAGTCTCCTGATGTTGGACCCCGTCCTGTTCTACGACGGCACGGAGATGGAGTTCGTCTGTCCCTTCGAGGTCGAGGGCGCCTGAGGGGCGGGCTCTCTGACCGAACAGCATTCGGTATCCGTCCGATAAGCTCCCGGCGGCGCGAGAATGCGCAAAAGGGCGGCTACCGGGTAAGACCGCGAAAACGAGGCCGCACGACGATGCATCGCCCCGATGGGCACGGTCGACGCGTCCTCGCAGCCGGCCATGTTGTTCCCGGCGGACAAGCACCCACGTCAAGCCGACGGGACGCCCCGAAGCACGACCCATCCGCCCGGATTCCGCACTCGAAGCCATCGCATGGCTGCGCCCGATGGTCTGCTCGCGATCCGCTCGAACGTGAGGGCTATTCGACCTTCAGCCGCTTGGCCGCCGCCGGACACAGCAACTTGAACTGCTCCACCAAGGGTGGCATGCCCGAGGCGCACGATGTGTCAGCATCGGGCCCGAGCGGAAAGCGGGCCTTGCCGCCCTGGCGGTCGCCGTAGCGATAACTCACCGTCCCGGACCGGCAGTTCGCCTCGGCGGTCATCGTGGCCCGGCCTTCGCTGCGCAGGTACTTCGCGACACACTGGGCCGTCGTGAGCTTGCCGCCGTACTGCTTAGTTTCGCCACCTGGGTCGCGCTCGCAGTATTCCTGGAGGTCGGCCTTCGTGACGATGCCCTGAACGGTGGCCCGCGCCGTGTCGATGCCGTCCCGCTCAACGACCGTGCCGTTCCACCCCTTGCAAGACGCAAGCGGGAAGTCGCCGGCCGCCCAGGCATGACCGGAGCCGAGCGCCACGGCGGCAAGCGCGACGAGACCGATCCAACGCATGTTGCACCCTGTGTGTCGGCGCCGCACGCCATCGGGCCGATACGGCGCCTGCGCCGAGGAATGTATGCAAGGCTCGCGACGCCTTATCCACCGCAATCCACAGCGGCGCGTCGTCGGAAGCTCGGCCGCTTGCGCTGCGTTGAACCTTCGTGTTCCTACTTTGTTCTGTATCGGATTCGGAGGCCAGTCATGCAGGTCAGCGGCATCGTCGTCGGGTTGCCCACACCCATTCCGATGCTCGCCAAGGCCGTGCGAGCCGGCTTCCCGAGCCCGGCCGACGACTTCGTCGAGGACGAGATCGACCTCCAGCGGCTGCTGATCACCAACCGTCCGGCGACCTTCCTAGTGCGGGTTTCGGGCGACAGCATGCTGCTGGCCCGCCTGTTCGACGGCGACCTCGCGGTCGTCGACCGGTCGCTGACCCCGCGCAACGGCGACGTGGTCGTCGTCGACGTGGACGGCGAGCGCAGCTTCAAGGTCTGGTCCCGGCGCGGGCCGAGGGTGATCCTCTCCTTCGCCAACCCCCGCTTCCCGGAATACCGCCTCGCCCCGGACGCCACGGTCGAGGTGTGGGGCGTGGTGTCGGGCTCCATCAACCCAAGGCGCCGCGCCGAATGACCGGCCGGGCCTACGCGCTGTCGGACGGCAACAGCTTCTACTGCTCCTGCGAACGGGTTTTCGACGCTCGCCTGGCCCGGGTGCCGGTCATCGTGCTCAGCAACAACGACGGATGCGCCATCGCCCGTACGCCCGAGGCCAAGGCGCTTGGCATCCGCATGGGCGAGCCGTTCTTCAAGATCCGCGATATGTGCCGGGTCCGGGGCGTGCGGGTCTACTCCTCGAACTACGCCCTCTACGGCGACATGAGCGCTCGGGTGAACGAGGTGTACCGGCGGTTCTCGCCGCGCATCGAGGTCTACTCCATCGACGAGAGCTTCCTCGACCTGTCGGACATGCGGGAGGCCGACCGTATGCCGCTCGCCCGGGACATGCGCGAGACCGTGCGCGCCTGGACGGGCATCCCGACCTGCGTGGGAATCGGGGCCACCAAGACGCTGGCCAAGCTGGCCAACCACGTCGCCAAGAAGGTGCCCGAGCTTGGCGGGGTCTGCGACCTGACCGACCCGATCCAATACGACCATTGGATGGTTCGCATCCCGCCAGGGGACATCTGGGGGGTCGGGCCGGCGAACGCGCGGAAGCTGGAGGCGCTGGGCTGCGAAAGCGTCGCCGACGTGCGCGACCTCGACACCCGGGCGGCGCGCAAGGCCATGACCGTGGTCGGCGAGCGGCTGGTGCAGGAACTGCGCGGCGTTGCCTGCCTCGACCTTGAGGAGGTCACCCCGACCCGCAAGGGCTGCGCCGTCACCCGGAGCTTCTCCGACCGCGTCGGGGACGTCGCCACGATGGAGCAGGCGGTCGCCACCCACGCGACCCGGCTCGGGGAGAAGCTCCGCTCCGGCGGCTTGGCGACCTCCCACCTCACGGTCTTCTTCCACACCTCGGAGCATGACCGCGACCGGCCCCAGCGGTCGGTCTCGACCGTGGTGACCCTGCCGGAGGCGTCGAACGACACCCTGGTGCTGGTGAAGGCGGCCGTCTTCGGCGTCCGGAAGGCCTGGAGGGACGGGTACCGTTACTCCAAGGCCGGCATCGTCACGACCGACCTGGTGCCGCTGGCGGTCTCGCAGCGGGCATTCCCGGGGTTGGGGCAACTCGACCGCGAGCACGGCGCGGCTTTGATGTCTGCGCTGGACGCCTGCAATCGCCGTTTCGGGCGCGGCGCCGTCGTGCCCGGGACCGCCGGCTTCACGCGGGACCGGGGCTGGTCGACGAAGTTCGAGATGAAGTCGCCGCGTTACACCACCCGGGTCGACGAGGTCCCAGTCGTCATGGCGGCGTAAGGTCGAAACTCGGTCGGCTGGAAATATAAATGACTGGTCGGGTGGGCAGCGAAGTCTGACCCTTCGCCTTGAAGTGGACCTTCCGGTCTGACCCATGCCGGCCATGCCGACAGTCATTAGCGCTTCCCGAAAGCAGCCATTCATCAGCCGTCCGGCAGCTTCGGCTCGGGGGTGGGAAGCGGACCCTAGCCTCTTACCCTGAAGCAGACCTTCCAGCTTATGGCGTAGGTTTCAGGTGATTGTTTCATAGCGTGCCGAGAGCCTTGCCGCGATGATCGGCTCGATCTTGAGTTGCCGCCCATCGGCTGTTGCCCACACGAGATCGCCGCCCTTGCTAGCCTCCGCATTGTGCCTGAAGATGTGGCTGCGAGCTTCAGACGTCAGAGCCTCTGTAACCACGTAGATGATATACTGCGCCCGGTGTTCTGTGCTCTTCATTTTCGCAAATTCGTTGGGCGTTAGTTCGACCACGAGGTTCCGCCCGCTCAGCCCCTTCACCTCAACCTTCAGCACCGCACCAGTCGGAGCCGTAACGTTCAGATCCCACCCGACGCCATCCTTTTCGACGGAGTCGACGGCCTGGAAGCCGCCTGCTCTTGAGCGATAGTAGGCCGTGGCATGTCGAACCGCAGCAAGCTCGATGCGCTTTCGCAACTCCGGATCAGTTTGATGCTTAGACCCCTTCGATCCGGCATTCGGCTTCTGAGCGAACACACCATCCGCCGCGACATAGGAAGCTACCGCTGCGCGGAACTCGTCTTTTCCACCGTACCACACCGGGCTTTGTCCCAGATTGCCCTCTTCCTTCGCAGTTGGAATTCTGAATAGGCGTCGGTCTATGGGCAACAGGGTTGCCTTGTCAGCCGGAGCCTCGATCTGATAGCCGATATTAAAATCCTTACTGCGCTTCAGTTTGATATGGTTATTGTCTTTGAATACAGAAGCGTTCTTGTACCAACCGACGATATACGTCTTCTTGTCACTCGGATTTCGAGCAATCCAGACGACTGTGACCGATTTTACTGATTCATCGGACGATGAACCGCCCAGGTTTTTGAGGTTGATGCGAGCCGAACGAGGGACGTAGCCATAGACTTTGCCATTGAGAAAAGCGAAGTTAAACACCTCGTGGCCTATGTTGCCGTCCTTGAGATAGCCGTGACCACCTACTGGCGTATCGCTCGTCGATGGGCCGGCGTAGTCCTTCATCCATCCGATATTGACGAAGACCATCGGTTCTGCGGTCATGGTATTTCCCGGCAGCTGCTATTTCGAGCTACCCGGAAGGGTACCGTCTTGCCGGGCGGATGAAAGTCTTATTTGTTACGATTTCGCAACCTTCACGCATCGCCGACCGGCAGGCCACTGACCGCCTCGACAGTAAGCTTTTCCCGCCATCGAAGCATCCTCCATCAATGCTCAACCTTCTGGGAGAAAACAATCGCAGAACCACTACCTAACTCGGTTGTAAAGCACTTGCGCGTGAAGCGCCCGAAACCTGATATTCCGATCTTCCGTAAGGGATCGTGAACGGGCGCGGCGGCAACGTCTGCTCACGTACGTCGCCGTCCGAAAGCGAGCCGGCAAAAATCCACCCAAACCAGTCGTAGGCCTCCGCTTCATCGATAGCCTGGAAGTAGACGTTCCCAGGGCAACAGTGGTCGGAAACAGGCTCCTTGAGAGCTCGCTGATCGAGCTTTTTTGGCTGGCCGGAATGCCATCTTATCGCCCCGACCGTTGTGGATCCCGGCAAGCGACGCTTGCCCAACAGCCCCGACCAGGACACGGTCGCGACCCTCACGGAGGCGACACCATGATACCCGCCGCAAAGCACCCGTTCGCCTGATCCCGGAGTGCCGCCGCGTGCCGAGCCTCCGCTTCCCGCGAGGCTCCCGTGTCACGTCAAGTCTTTGTTTCAGATACCCATTTCGGCCACCGGGCCATCCTCTCGCCCAGGATGCAGGCCCCCCGTCCGTTCGCTTCCATCGAGGAACACGACGAGACGTTGATCGCACGGTGGAACGCTGCCGTACGGGCGGACGACACCGTCTGGCATCTCGGCGACTTCTGCTACCGCTGCGGGGAGGACTACGCCCGATCCGTCTTCGACCGCCTCCGGGGGCGCCAGCGCTTCCTGGTTCGCGGCAACCACGACCGCATCGGCGCGCGACTACCGTGGGACGGCATCTTCGACGTCGCCCGGGCGGTCGTCCCCGGACCTGATGGTGTCCCCCAGGGTGTCTGGGCCAGCCACTACGCCCATCGTGTCTGGCCACGCATGCATCGCGGCGACCTGCATTTCTACGGGCACTCGCACGGCACGCTGCCGGGCACCGCCGCCAGCACCGACGTCGGCGTCGATTGCTTCGGCTTCCGGCCCGTCACCCTCGACGAGATCCGCGTCCGCCTCGCCGAGAACGCCCAGGCCGAGGAGCAAGGGCCATGACCCGGCTTTGGGTCTTCAGCGACCTGCACCAGGATTGGCCGGAGAACGCCTGGGACCCGGCTGTCCACGCGCCACGGGACGGCTTCGACGTGGCGGTGGTCGCCGGCGACGTGCACATGCCGCTAACGCGCGCCTTGAGCTGGCTCGGCGAGCGCCTGCCTGGCGTCCCCGTCGTCTACGTCCCGGGCAATCATGACTTCTGGTGGGACCGCGGCGAGGAACGCTACACCATCCACGATCAGGTCGCCCGAGGGCGGGACCGTGCCACCGGCCTCGGCATCCACCTGCTGCTCGACGACATCATCCTGATCGAGGGCGTCCACTTCCTGGGCGGCACCCTCTGGACGGACTTCCGCATCGGTTCGTTCAGCCTGACGCACGCCTTCCGCACCGCCCAGGGCCGCGACGGCATGGTCGACTACCGCCGCATCCGCACCGGGCCGCGCTCGCGCGACCGGATCGAGCCCGAGGAGGTTCTCACCCTGCACCGGGCGACCCACGCCTTCCTCGACGCCGAACTCGCCCGTCCGCATGACTGCCCCACGGTGGTGGTGACCCACCATGCCCCGCACCCGGACAGCCTACCGGATCGCCACGCCCACCTCGCCTGGTGCGACGCCTCCGACCTGACCGGGTTGATCGAGGAGCTTGGCCCAGACCTGTGGGTCCATGGGCACGTGCACCGGCACGTCGACTACCGGATCGGTCGCACCCGCGTGGTCTGCAACGCCAGGGGGCATGTTGAGGAGCGGGCCGACTTCGTACCCGACCTCGTCGTCGAGGCGACCTGCGCCTAGCTGCGCGGCGGGCCGACCTCAGACCTGGGCGACGATGCGGGCCATGTCCGCGTCGCCGCGACGGTAGCCCCTCCGCGGCGCCTCCGACGCCTCCCCCGTCACCGCCAACGCGAGCGCCTCGTCGAGGCGCAGCATCTTCCAGCCGGTGCGCTCGCCGCTCGCGCTGCCGCCGCGTACCTGCCAGACCCGCATCACCGCATGGCCCTGGCGGGTGAAGCCGCAAGCATGGACCTCCACGACGCGGGCATAGCCGTCGTACCGCACCTCCAGGCATCGGCCCTGCGCCAGGGCCTCCCGGGCCGTCTCCATCCTCATCGCCGCCCCTCCAAACGCGAGGCTCCCCGGGACCGTAACGCGTCACGGGTGACGTTACCCGTCACGCGCCCTCCGCCGAGTCGAGCCGACAACGTCCCGGGCCGCCGACCAAGCGTCCAAGGTATCCCCTGACCTGACCGGCTGGCTTTGGACCGGGCTGATTGAGAGGATCAGCCAGGACTGAAGGAGTCGGACATGCGGCGAGGTCAGAAGACGAGCGCGGAGCAGGTTGTGCTGAAGCTGCGCCAGATCGAGGTGCAGACCGCCCAGGGCAAGAGCTTGGCGTTGGCGTGCAAGGAGGCAGAGATCTCCGAGCAGAGCTATTACCGCTGGCGCAAGGAGTACGGCGGCCTGCAGGTCGATCAAGCCAGGAAGATGAAGGATCTTGAGCGCGAGAATGCTCGGTTGCGCCGCCTCGTGGCGGATCTATCCCTGGAGAAGCAGGTGC
>NZ_FOSV01000002.1 GCF_900114375.1 Methylorubrum salsuginis
GCTGGCAGGAGGAGCGTGCAGTCGAGTGGCACTACATCGCTCCCGGCAAGCCGCAACAGAATGGTTTTGTCGAAAGCTTGAATGGGCGTTTGCGCGACGAGTGCTTGAACGAGCATCTCTTCCGGAGCCTGCCGGCGGCCCGGACCATCATCGAGGCGTGGCGGGTCGACTATAATACCTGCCGCCCTCACACGAGCCTCGGCGGGCTCACCCCGAACGCGTTTGCAAACCGGTCCAACCAGAACCAGAACCAGAACCAGAACGGACTCTGGTTATGAGCGGGGGCAAACAGGGGGCAAGGTCAGGCCCTTTCTCGATGAAAGCCGCGAGTGCCTGCCGCTGGGCCGCGTCGAGCTTGAACCACGGCCCAGGCTTCTTGCGCTCGATCAGGCCGTCCGGCCCGGCCGTGTCGAAGGGCAGCACCCAATCGCGCACCGTCTGCAGGCCGACCGCGCCGATCCGCGCAGCCTAGCTGCGGCTCTCACCCTCGTAGATCGCGGCCAGGGCAAGCAGCAGGCGGCTTTGACCGGCATCGCGGCTCGTCCGCGCCCGACGCCGCAACGCGTCCGCATCGAAATCCTCGCGCAGGTCCACGGCCTCCGACATGGCAAACCTCTTGGCTCGCCACCTCGAATCACGCCTGCCGTTCACGCGTAAACCCAACAGTCCTCACCCGTACCGATTGGTATACCGCGACTCGGAAGGAATCCGTTTTTAGGTTTGCGAGCGTGGGTTTTGCGTGATTTCTTTCGGGGATGGCAGGGGTGATTCCGTCCCCCGCGGACCGGCCGCATTTCCTGGCGCTGATGCGGCGCCAGCTCAACAGTGCCGTGCATCGTCGGTTGAACGTGCTTTTGTTGCTCGACGACGGCTGGACGCCGGCCCGGATCGCCGCTGCGCTGTATTTCGACGAAAGCACGGTGGCTGAACACCGCACCCTCTACTCTGAGCGCGGCCGGGCCGGCGTCGAGAGCTTGGCCTACCCGGATATGAGCGCACGCTTGCCTCAGCCTGACTTCCTTAATTCCTCACTACGGCCTAGCGAAGGCGCTCTGCCAGGCCGTCAACCGAAAGCCGTTCTACTGGATCGTGCGCGTCGACAGGGCCGGCGCCACCGCGCCGTCGAGGCGCAGGCGGGCGTCGAGGATCGGGGTGTCGGCGACCTCCTGCTCCTGCGATTGGCCGGCGAGTTCGGCGATGGCCTGGTACTGGCTCATGCGCTGGTCGATCATGCCGTCGAGCCGCTCGTGGACCTCGGCCACCGTCAGGCTCCGGCGCTTGCCGCCGGCCTTGGCCGTGAAGATCGAGCGGTTGGCCCGCGCGGCGCGGCCGAACACCTTCTGGGCGACCTTGTCCGGATCCTCGGCGCTGAGCGACAGGAACTTGCCGGCGCTCGCCGTGCCGAGGAAATGGGCGAGGTAGAGCTCGGTGGTCTTGAGCGCCCGGCCGATCCGGGCCTCGATGCGGGCGCGGTCGCGCTTGATCAGCTCGCCCGCCATCAGCCCGGAGACGTAAGGGTCGTTGCGCAGGGCCAGCACCCGCTTGCGCGTTCCGGCATCGGCGATGGTGATGCCGCCGCCATGGCCCTTCACGGCCGCCGCCTCGGCCGCGAGCCCGTACCGGGCGCCGTAGGTGCGGATCATCTCCAGCCACGTCCCGGTGACGAACTGGAACAACCCCTGGGCCGAGGAGGCGGACGACTTCACCTCGGTGTCGAAGCTCGATTCCTTGTCGGCGAGCGCCATCATGTAGACGGGATCGACGCCGGTCGTCTCGGAGGCCCGCAGGATCGTCGCCACCAGGTCGCGCGGCACGCTCATGTCGCCGAAGCGCAGCACGTCCTCGTCGCCCTCGCGGGTGCCGGTCATGGCCCCCTGGCTGCGGGCGACCGGGGCGGAGACGGTGTCGTCCTGGCCGACAAGGGCGGAGCCGCCCCATTCGGGCTCGGCGTCCGCCGGACGCAGGTCGGCGCGGACCAGGGCCGGGATCGCGGTGGCGATCGCGGATTCGCGGGCCTCCGCCGCGCGCGGGGCGGAGAGCAGGACGAGGCCGGCGAGCATCGCGGCGGCGACGCCGCAAGAGGAGAGGCGGGCGGCGGAACCCGCCCGAGAGGTGGCGCGGCGCTGGAACGCGCCGGCATCGGCGAGCGACCCGCAAGGCACGAGTCGGCTCACGTCGTCGGCGCGGTGCGCCGGCTCCGGGTTAACCCCCATCGGTCTTCCTTGTTGGTGCCTCGGCGTCTTGTCGGCCGGGCTTCTTTTGACCGGCGAGTGTTTCGCCGCCGGGTGTGACCACAATGGGACCACCCCGTGATCCAAACGTGGTCGCGTTAACGGGGCGTTAAGCCACTGTGTTTACTTTATTTTAGCGATTTCGCCCGGCGCCTGCGACATCGCCCTGCGTCAAACAAGGCAGGCACATCCCCGGAACGGGCCAGCTAGGCCACAGTTGTCATGGGCCGCGCGGCGACCAGTTAGGGCTCATCCTAAGGCGCCTGCGCCGCCACAGCAGAAAGTCGGGTTCATGGGCATTCAGACCGGTCGACGCGTCGGAGTGGCGTTCGTCGGCATGGGCGGTGCGGTCGCCACGACCGCCATCGCCGGCATCGAGACCATCAAGTCCGGCTCGAACCGTCTGGACGGCCTGCCGCTCGCAGGCGTGCCCGTGCCGGGCATGGCCGACTACAAGGATCTCGTCTTCGGCGGCTGGGACCTGAACGGCGACGACCTCGCCTCCGCCGCCACCGGCCACGGCGTGCTGTCGCGCGACGACATCGAGAGCGGCGCCCAGGCGCTCAAGGGCATCACCCCCTGGCCCGCCGTCGGTTCGGCCAAGTTCTGCAAGAACATCGACGGCGCCAACCGCATCGTCGCCAAGGATCACCGCGAGGCCGTCTCGGTCATCGCCAACGACCTCAACCGCTTCCGCAAGGAGAGCAACCTCGACGACGTCGTCGTGGTGAACCTCGCCTCGACCGAGCGCTGGCCTGATCTGTCCCAGGCTGTGCTGAACTCGGCGGAGGCCTTCGAGAAGGGCCTGGATTCGAGCGACGAGTCGATCTCGCCCGCGATGCTTTACGCTTATGCGGCGATCAAGAGCGGCGTGCCCTACGCCAACTTCACCCCCTCCGTCGCCGCCGATGTGCCGGCGCTCCTCGAACTCGCCAGCGAGCTGAACGTCCCGGTCGCCGGCAAGGACGGCAAGACCGGCCAGACCATGATGAAGACGGTGCTGGCCCCGGCCCTCAAGGCCCGCTCGCTCCATGTCGACGGCTGGTTCTCGACCAACATCCTCGGCAACCGCGACGGTCTGGCGCTCAACGACAAGGACTCGCTCCAGTCGAAGCTCAACACCAAGGGCACGGTGCTCGACTCGATCCTCGGCTATCCGGTCGAGGACCATCTGGTCCACATCCACTATTACCGCCCGCGCGGCGACGACAAGGAAGCCTGGGACAACATCGACGTCACCGGCTTCATGGGCCAGCGGATGCAGATCAAGGTCAACTTCCTCTGCAAGGACTCGATCCTCGCCGCCCCGCTCGTGATCGAGATCGCCCGCGTGCTGGATCTGGCCAAGACCCGCGGCGACGGCGGCGTACAGGAGCAGCTCTCGACCTTCTTCAAGGCGCCGATGGTCAAGAACGGCCACGGCCCGGAGCACGATTTCGGCAAGCAGCAGCGGATGCTGTTCGACTGGCTGGGTGTGCACTGAGGACACCCCGCCCGTGGCGGCTTTCTCCGAGACCGGTCCCGTGGCGCCCCTGGCTCTGCGGGACCTCCTGGTCGAACTCGGCGACCTGAAGCGCGTGCGCTCGGCTGGCTGCGACGGCTCCATTGCCGAGCGGCTGTTCGCGCAGGGCTGGTCGGCCCTCGTCGGCGGCACTCGGCCGGAGACGGTCGCCCTCGACATCACCGCCAAGGCGCTCGCCGCCGCACGGCTCTGCGATCTCGACGCGGCGTTCCTCGCCGCCGTCGGCCTCGGCGAGGCTCAAGCCTCGGCCATCCTCGTGGCGGGGCTCGATGCGGTCGCCGGTGAGGTCGATCCGGCCTTGCGCGAGCGGCTGCGGGAAGCCCTGCGCCATCCGCCCGAGCTTCAGGCCGGCCCCGTGCCCGGCTTCGTCGGCGCGCTGGCGCAGCAGCCGCGGGCGGGCGTGACCTGTCCGGGCAAGCCGCGCATTCTCTTGGAGCCGCCGGAGAACCATGCCGAGCACTGTCTCGTCGTGGCGGTCTACGGCGTGCTGCTGAGCCCGTTCTACCGGGCCGACCCGACCACCGTGTTCCTCGCCGGACTCGCGCATCATTTTCACAACGCCGCGATGCCGGATGCCGGCTTCACCGGCGAGATGCTGCTCGGCGACCATCTCTGGCCGATCGTCGCGCGCTGCTCCGAATGGGCGCTCGAGGAACTGGATCAGCCGCTGCGCGAGACCGTGCGGAGCGCCCGCGCGGTGCTCCCCGACGACGCGACCGCGGAGGGCCGCGCCTTCCACGCCGCCGACTCGATCGACCGCGTCCTGCAGATCGCCCAGCACCTGCGGGCGGCCTCGCTGACCATGGACACGGTGCTCGGCGAGATGGAACTGGTCCATGCCGGGCCGGTGAAGGCTTTCCAGGATCGCGTGCTGACCGATATGCGGATTCCGTGACGCAACGCGCCCCCCGGCCGACGAAGCCATGATCCCCTTCGATCTGCTCTCCCCCGAGACCGGCCACCGGCTGAAGCCCGACGGCGCGCATGCCCTGCGCGATGTCGAGACCGGTCAGCGTTGGCCGGTGATCGACGGCATCCCCTATCTGCGCACCGGCCGCGAGCGGCTGGTCGGGATCGTGCTCGAAGCCCTCGATTCCGACCGCGCCGACGAGGCGCTGATCCTGCTGCTGGCCGATCAGGACGATTGGTGGACCGGCCCGCCCGCCGACCCGGACGACTTGCGCCGGCTGGTCGCCGAGCGCGAAACGCTGACTCTGCGCCGAGCCGTCGAGCTCCTCGGCTGGGGGCGCGTCGGCGACTACTTCGTCAACCGCTGGTCGGACCCGACCTATCTGGCGGGCCTCAGCCTGCTGGAGGCCCACTGGAACGCGCCGGCCTGCGCCTTCGAGCTCGCCTGCGGCATCGGCCATTACCTGCGCGAATTGCAGCGCCGCGGCGTCAAGGTGGCCGGCGGCGACGTGGTGTTCGCCAAGCTCTGGGTCGCCCGCCACTGGGTCGTCGGCGCCGGTGCCCAGTTCGTCTGCTTCGATGCGTCCTCGCCCTATTGGCCGATCGCCGACGCGCCGGTCGATCTCGTGATCTGCAACGACGCCTTCTACTTTCTCGACGACAAGCCCGGCGTGCTGGCCTGCCTGCGCAAGACCGCGGGCGAGGACGGCTGGCTCGCCATCAGCCACATCCACAACAGCGGCCGCCCCGGCTTCTCCGCCGGCAAGGCGATCTCGTCCGCCGAGATCGAGGAGCTGTTCCCCGATGCGCTGGTCTACGACGATGCCGAGCTGACCCGCGCGCTCGTCGAGGCCCGCGCGCCGCAGCCCCAGGAGCCCGGCCATCTCAAGACCTGCGAGGCCTTCTCCGTGGTGGCCGGCCCCGGCATGCGCCCGGCCCCGCGCGCGGTGATCGACGGCATCACCCTGCCGCCGGCCGACGCGCAACTCCATCTCAACCCGCTCTACGCAGCCCAAGACGAGGGCTTCGCCATCCGCTGGCCGTCCGAGCGCTACGAGGCCGAATACGCGACCCAAGCCACCTACCCGCTGCATTCGCAGGGCCCGGAGGCGATTGCCTGGGAGGGCAAGCCCGACGCGCCCGAGGTCGAGCGGGTGCGGCGGCGCGAATATGTCGATCTGCCGGAGCGCTGGTGATGAAACCGGTCGGGTGGGGCATCGTCGGCTATGGCTGGGTCGCCCGCGACTACATGGCGCCGGGCATCCGCGCGGCGGGTCACCGCCTCGTCGCGGTGGCCGATCCGGGCGCGGCGTCCCGCGCGGCGGCCGAAGCGGAAGGCGCGCGCGCCCACGCCGATCTCGCCGGCCTGATCGCCGAGCCGGAGGTCGAGGCGGTCTACGTCGCGACGCCGAACCATCTCCACCGCGGCGCCGTCGAGGCGCTCTGCGCCGCCGGCAAGGCGGTGCTCTGCGAGAAGCCGATGGCGGCCACCCTCGGCGACGCCGAGGCGATGGCGGCCGCCGTGCGCCAGTCCGGCGCCTTCTACGGCACCGCCTTCGACCAGCGCCATCACCCCGGCCACGCGGCTTTGCGCGCGGCGATCCGCGACGGCCGCATCGGCACCGTGACGGCGATCCGCATCGTCTACGCCTGCTGGCTCGACCGGGCCTGGACCTCGTTTCAGGGACAGCCGAACTGGCGCATCGACCCGGCCCAGGCCGGCGGCGGCGCCCTGATGGATCTGGCCCCCCACGGCCTCGATCTCGTCGACTTCCTCCTCGGCGAGCCCCTCGTCGAGATCGCCGCCATGACCCAGGCCCGCGCCCAGGACTACGCCGTCGATGACGGCGCCCTGCTGATCGGACGCACCGAGGGCGGGGCGCTGGCCCAGCTCAACGTTGCCTACAATTGCCCCGACGCCCTGCCGCGCCGTCGCCTCGAAGTGGTCGGCACGGGCGGCCTGCTGACGGCCATCGACACGATGGGCCAGACCGCGGGCGGCTCGGTGACCTTCACCGACGGCGCGACGGGCAAGAGCGAGCCGATCCCCTTCGACAGGCAAGCTTCGCCCTTCCTCGAACAAGTGCGCGCCTTCGGGCATGCCTTGCGCGAGCCGGCCCTGCGGGCCGCCTGGGACGCCGAGCGCGACCTTCACACCATGCGCCTGATCGCCCGCGCCTACGCGGCGGCCGGCACGCCCGCGGGCCGCGACGCGGCCTGAGGTTCCAGAGCATCGTCCCGAAAGGTGGCCTCCGGCTTTCGGAAAAAGACGATGCGGCACAAAAACATAGAGCATCGTCCCGAATCCGGGACGATGCTCTAGGATCGGAACGGACATGACCGAGACCCTCGACCGGGACGACCGCGCCCGCCACGCGACGCTCGCGGCACCCCGCGCCTATCGCCGCGGCGCCCCGCGCGTCATCGAGGGCCTGCCCGAGCGGCTGCCCGAGCCCGTCCGGGCCTATCTCGACGTGCTGCCCGAGGGTCGCGTCGTCGGCTTCAACCTCGCGGGGCTCGACCGCACCGGCATCCCGGTCTGGTTCGTGGCGCTCTTCCTCGACGATCCGTTCTATGTCGGCGCGATGCCGTCCGGCATCGGCTACGGCGCCACCGACGACGAGGCGCTGATCGGTGCGGTGGCCGAGATCGCCGAGAACCTGATGCCCTCGGTCGCCCTGCTGCCGCGCCTTCGCGCCCGCGGCGGCGACAACGAGGATCAGCGCTCCTACCACGACCTCGTGCGCGTCTACGGCGCGGGCGCGGTAGTCGATCCGCTGACGCTCGGCCTCCCCGCCGGCTCGCCGGTGGATCGCGATACGCCGCTCGACTGGACCCGCGCGGTGCGGGCGCGAACCGGCGAATCTGTCTGGGCGCCGCTCGATGTCGCCGCGACCGACTATTTCGAGCTGCGCCAGGGCTACCAGCCCTTCACCAACCTCATCACCAACGGACTCGGCGCCGGCCCGGACGTCGAGTTCGCGCTGGGCCACGGCCTGCTCGAAATGCTCCAGCGCGACGGCAACGGCCTGCTGTTCCGGGCGCTCGACCAGGGCGTGATGCTCGATCTCGACGGGATCGGCCCCGAGACCCGCGCCATGCTCGACCGGCTGGAAAGCCTCGGCATCCGCGCGCTGCCGAAATTCGCCACCGACCAGTTCGGCATGACCAACCTCTACGTCGTCGGCTACGACGAGGACCCGGCCCGCACGCCCGCTCCCATCGCGCTCTCGGCCTGCGGCGAGGCTTGCGACCCCGACCGCGAGCGCGCCCTGCGCAAGGCTCTCTTGGAGTTTCAGGCCGCGCGCGTGCGAAAGACCTTCGGCCACGGCCCGCTGGCGCTCGCCGACACCGTGGCGCCTCCGGGCTATGTCGAGGCCTTCATCCAGAAGGCGCTGCCGAGCCTCGATCTGGAGGAGAGCCGCGCGCTTCAGGCCATGCTCGCCTGGATCGACATGAAGCCCGCCGAACTCCGCAGGGTCTTGAGCGAAACCGTCTATTCCCAGCGCAGCACCAAGGCGTTTTCCGAGTTGCCGACGACCCCCGCGCCGGACGGCCATGCACGCGGAAAAATCGCCCGTGAGCGGCTGGAGGAGGCCGGGTTCGACGTGCTCTACGTCGATTGCTCGCCGCCCGGCGGCGGCATCGGCGTCGTCAAGGCGATCGTGCCGGGGCTCGAAGTCGAGACCATGAGCTATTACCGCATCGGCGAGCGCAACACGAAGAAGCTGATCGACCGCGACCACCCGCTGATCCGCTTCGGCACCCCCACCGACACGCTGTTGCCCGTGCGCCTGCCCCCGGAGGCCATCGAGCGCTTCGGCGGCCAGCCGCTCTTCGACACGGCGCTGGCCGAAACAATCGTCGGCTCGCATTACCCGCTCTACCGCGAGCCGGAATCGCACCACGCCCCGTTCCGCTACGAGCGCCAGGGCCGCCGCGCCGAAAGGAAGCCGGCATGACTTTGCGCTTCGCCTACAACACCAACGGCACCGCCAACCACCGCATCGAGGATGCGATCCGCCTCATCAAGGATGCCGGCTACGACGGCGTCGCGCTCACCCTCGACATCCACCATCTCGACCCCTTCGCCGACAATTGGGTGGTCGAGGCCGACCGCATCGCCAGCCTCCTCGCCCGGCTCGAACTCGGCTCGGTGATCGAGACCGGCGCCCGCTTCCTGCTCGACCCCACCGCCAAGCACGAGCCGACGCTGGTGACCGCCGACGCCGCGGGCCGCGCCCGGCGGGTCGGCTTCCTCAAGCGGGCGATCGAGATCGGCAAGATCCTCAATTCCGAGGCCGTTTCGTTCTGGGCCGGCGTGCCGAAGCCCGGCGTCGATCACGGCGAGGCCCGCGGCTGGCTGATCGAGGGCCTGAAAGAGGTCGCCGAATTCGCCGCCGAGAAGGGCGTCGTCGCCGCGCTCGAACCCGAGCCCGGCATGCTGATCGAGACGCTGGACGATTTCGCCGGCCTCGACATCCCCGGCTTGCATCTCGCCCTCGATACCGGCCACTGCCTCGTCACGCAGGAGCGCGACCCGGCTGCCGCGGTGAAGGAATTCGCCCCGCGGATCGGCACGGTGGCGATCGAGGACATGAAGCGGGGCGAGCACATCCATCTACCCTTCGGCGAGGGCGACATGGACGTGGCCTCCGTGCTCGACGCCCTCGACGCAATCGACTTCCAAAAGCTCGTCTGCGTGGAGCTGTCGCGCGACTCGCACCGGGCCGACGTGATGGTGGGCCAAGCCCTCGACTACCTGCGCACCTGCCGCCGCCCCGGC
Source organism: Methylorubrum salsuginis (assembly GCF_900114375.1). Classification (GTDB taxonomy): domain Bacteria; phylum Pseudomonadota; class Alphaproteobacteria; order Rhizobiales; family Beijerinckiaceae; genus Methylobacterium; species Methylobacterium salsuginis. The sequence continues at coordinate 9,449 of NZ_FOSV01000002.1, forward strand.
CCCGGCCTGCCCCGGCCGGACGAGACGCCCCGCGAGACCCCCGTTCCGGGACTGCCCCATTCATGAGAATCTGCTTCGTCAGCCGCCGCTACTTCCCGGCGATCTCCGGCATGAGCGTCTACGCCCAGAACCTCCTGCGCGAGGTCGCGGGGGCAGGCCACGACGTCACGATGATCTCGCAGTATCGCGGTGATGAATTCGGCACGCGGGTCTATGGCGGCGGCCCGCCGCCCGCGGTGCCGGGCGTCCACGTCATCGGACTCGAGCAGCGCGGCGAGCAGGAAAACGGCGATTTCGAGCGCGACATCGAGGAGATGATCGCCACCATCGAGGCCGAGCACGCGAAGAAGCCGTTCGACGTGCTGCACGCGCAGTACGGCTACCCGACTGGCTGGGCCGTGCTGGTCGCCGGCAAGCGCCTCGGCCTGCCGACGGTGGTGTCGATCCAGGGCGGCGACGGCCACTGGGTCGGCTCCTGCTGCGAGACCCACCGCGTCGCGATGGTCGAGGTGCTGGCCCACGCCAACGCCCTGCTGATCGGCGGCGAGTCCTTCGTGAAAGAGGTCTGCGACCGGCTGGGCTCCGATCCCGCCCGCTTCACCATCGTGCCGGGCGCCGTCGACACCGCCCGCTTCACGCCGGGCGCGCGGTTCGAGGCCGAGCGCGAGGACGAGGAGCCGGTGCGCCTGCTCTATCACGGCCGCGTCGACCGCCGGAAAGGCGTGCTCGACTTCCTCGACGCCCTTGAGCGGCTCTGGGAGGCCGGTCAGCCGTTCGACGCCACCATCTCCGGCATCGGCCCGGACGTGGACGCCGCCCGCGAACGCGCCGAGGCCATCGGCTTCACCTCGCATCAGGTCCGCTTCACCGGCTACGCCGACTACGACACCGTGCCGGACCTCTACCGGCAGGCCGACGTGTTCGTCTCGCCGACCTACGCGGAGGGCTTCTCCAACACGATTCTCGAAGCGATGGCCTCGGGCCTCGCCGTGGTCTCGACCCATTCGGTCGGCGTCTCGGACTGCCTGCGCGACGGCGAGAACGGCCTCCTCGTGAATCCCGGCGACGTGCCGGCGCTCGCCAAGGCGCTCGGCCGCATGGTGGAAGACGACGACCTGCGGGGCCGCCTCGCCCGCGACGGGCTGGAAGAGTGCCGCCGGGTCTATTCGTGGACGGCCGTGGGGCGCCAGATCATGGATGTGTACGCGCAGGTCGCCGGGCAGAAGCCGCACACCGGCTTTGCGGACGCACTGCCCACCGATCCGTCCTGCCGCTTCCGCGCCGAGCCGCACTTGCTCTGATGCCCGTCGCCCTCGCCATCTCGCCCCATCTCGACGACGCCGCCTTCTCCGCGGGCGGCACGCTGGCGCGGCTGGCGGCCGGCGGTTGGCAGGTCGTGATGGCGACGGTGTTCACCGCCTCCGTCGCCGACCCGCAGGGCTTCGCGCTCGCCTGCCAGCTCGACAAGGGGCTCGGGGCGGAGGTCGATTACATGGCCCTGCGCCGGGCCGAAGACGATGCCGCGGCCCAGGCGCTCGGCATCGAGTCTCCGGTCCATCTCCCGTTCCGCGAGGCGCCGCATCGCGGCTACGCGTCGGCCCCCGAACTGTTTTCGGAGTTGCGCCCCGACGACAAGGTCGGCCTCAACCTCGCCGACGCCTTCGAGCGGCTGATGACCGACACGCGGCCCGACCTGATCCTCGCGCCCCAAGCCGTCGGCGGCCATGTCGATCACGTTCAGGTCGTGCGTGCCTTCCGCGGCGCCCAGCCGCCGCTGCCGGTGCTGTGGTGGCGTGACTTTCCCTACACCGTGCGCGACGCCGCGCCGAAAGAGCCGCTGCGGCACCTGTTCGAGCCTTATGCCGAGCGGGCGGTCCGCCTCGGCGTCGAGGCCGAGCGGCGCAAGGCCGAGGCCTGTGCGGCCTATGCCTCGCAGATCGGGTTCCAGTTCGGCGGGGCGGAGGGGTTGAAGGCGCGGCTCGCCGCGGAGGAGGGGATCGAGCGGTTTCGGGTGCAGGGGCGGCTACCCGACGGAATTTTGGACTGATCCGGTTTGGCTCACGATGGGTTCTCCGGTTCGCGAAGCCTCTGCCGAGGAGTCTTCGACGGATCGAGCGCTTGTCCCCTCCCCACAAGGGGGAGGAGAGCGCCTGATCTGGCGACCGTGAGAGTGTGAGCACACGGCGCGGTGTGCGGGCCAGGGTCTGGACGGGCGATCAGTGGGGCACCGGACCGTGTACGACCCACCCACCACCCCCAAAACCCTCGCCGACCCGGCCATCCTCGAAGCCCGCCGTGCTCTGCTCGGCGCCCCTCACATCGCTCCCCTACGAACCCTCGCCCAACACATCGCCGCCGAGCGCGGCGCCCCCGTGCCCGATCCCGACCCGCTCGACGGCGGCGTGGCGGCGCGCCTCCTGCTTCTGCTCGAAACCCCCGGCCCGTCGATCAGCCGCACCGGCTTCGTCTCTCGCGACAACGCCACCGGCACGGCGGCCAACCTGTTCCGCTTCCTCGCCGAGGCGGGTCTCGCGCGGGGCGACACGCTGATCTGGAACGCGATCCCCTGGGTGATCCACGCGCCGGGCGCCCGCAACCGCACCCCGCGCCGTGCCGAGGCCACCGCCGCCGCGCCCTACTTCGCCCCGCTGCTCGCGCTGCTGCCGCGCCTTGCCGTCGTCGTGCCGGCCGGGCGCTTCGCCGCGCAGGCCGCTGCACCCCTGGCCGAACTGCGGCCCGATCTGCCGGTGATCCCGGTGCCGCATCCGAGCCCGACCTATGTCTGCACGGCGCCCGCGGTGCGCGAGCGCATCCTGGCGGGCTTTCGCGAAGCGGCGGCCCGGCTCGCCGCCGACGGATGACATCGCCGTCTCAGTCGCCATCGGCGCGCAGGGCGGCTGTGCATCGTCGGCGCGCTCGCTGGCCTTTGGCCGCCATTGACCCTAAATGCGCCGGGGCGGGCATGCAGGGCACCCGCTCGGGTCGCGACGCGCGCCGACGGCGCGAGGCGGGCGATCAGCGGAGGCGTGCGCCGATCTCAGATGACTTTTGCCGGAAAGCATAAGCCGGCGGCGCAGGCCGAATCGGCCGAGGCCGCCTCGGACGGCGAGGCCGCCACGCCGAAGGTGAAGCGCGGCCCCTACGCTTGGTTCGGCACGCTGGCGAGCGTCGTCCTCATCCTCGCCTCGCTGTTCGTGCTGTGGAAGCTCTCGGAAGAGATCACCTGGGCCGAGCTGCACAAGGCCTTCACCGAGGTCACCAACCGCCAGCTCGCCGAAGCCTTCGGCGCGGTCGCGATCAGCTACCTGTTCCTCACCTGCTACGATGCGCTGGCGCTTCGCCAGCTCCGGCTCAAGGTGCCCTACCGCATCACCGCGCTCGCCTCGTTCACGAGCTACGCGGTGAGTTTCACCCTCGGCTTCCCGCTCATCACCGCGGCGACGATCCGCTACTGGATCTACTCGAAGCGCGGTCTCTCGGCCGCCAAGATCGCGGCGCTCACGGTGATCGCGGGTTTCACCTTCTGGCTCGGCATGGGGGTGGTGCTGGGCCTCAGCCTCATCATCGAGGCCGGGCAGCTCGCGAGCCTCACGTTCCAGAGCATCGGCGTGAACACGACGGTGCGGCTCAACCAGATCCTCGGCTTCGGCGCGCTGGGCTCGGTGCTCGGCTACATCGCCTGGGTCTCGGTAAAGCGGCGCTACATCACCGTGCGGCAGTGGCAGTTGGAGCTTCCCGGCGCCACCGTCTCGTTCAGCCAGATGCTGGTCGGCATCGGCGATGTCTGCGCCGCGGCGGCCGTCCTCTACGTGCTCATGCCCGAGGGCATGACGCTCGGCTTCACCACTTTCCTGGCGATCTACGTGCTCGCCGCGATGCTCGGCATCGCCTCGAACGCGCCGGGCGGCCTCGGGGTGTTCGAGGCCACGATCCTGATCGCCCTGTCCTACCTGCCCCGCGACGAGGTGCTGGGGTCGCTGCTGCTGTTCCGGGTCTGCTACTACCTCGTGCCCTTCGTCCTGGCGCTGCTGATGCTCGGCACCTACGAAGGCCTGTCGCGGCTGCGGCGGCGCCGGGCGGCGAACGACCCGTGACGGAACCCTGACCTTGGTCTCGGAGCAGCCGGCCTGGATCGGCGCCGCGGTCGCGGTCGCCGTCATCCTCGGCATCGAGGCGTCGGCCGGCCATGTCGACACCGCCCTGATCGTCGCGGCGGTCCTCGCCCTGGTGGTCGGCGGCCTGCTCGGCCGCGCCCGGCGCCCTGTGGTGGCGCCCACCCGCGAGCCCGGCCTGCCCGCCCGCCATGCGGTGGCCGAGGCTTTGCTCGCCAACATTCCCGATCCGGTCATCCTGGTCGATCGCCGCATCGTGGTGATGGAGGCCAACCCCGCCGCCCGCCGCCTGCTGCCGGGGCTGAAGCTGCGCCACCCGCTCTCGTTCTTCCTGCGCGCGCCCGACATCCTCGACGGCATCGAGGAGGTGTTGCGCACCGGCACGAGCCTGACCGTCGATTACGTCGCCCGCCTGCCGACCGAACGCGCCTTCGCGGTGCAGATCGGCGCGCTGCCGATGCCCGACGTTCCGGGCGGGGGCGAGCCCAACATCGTGCTGTTCCTGCGCGACCTCACCGAGGCGCGCCGCCTGGAGACCATGCGGGTCGATTTCGTGGCCAATGCCAGCCACGAACTGCGCACGCCGCTCTCGGCGCTGCTGGGCTTCATCGAAACGCTCCAGGGCCCGGCCCGCGACGATGCCCGCGCCCGCGAGCAGTTCCTCGGCATCATGCGCACCCAGGCGCAGCGGATGACGCGGCTCATCGACGACCTGCTCTCGCTCTCGCGCATCGAGCTGCGCGAGCACGTGGCGCCGACGCAGCCCCTCGACCTGGCCCGGATCGCCCGCCAGCTCGTGGACATGCAGGCCCCGCTCGCCCGCGAGCGCGGCATCAGCCTCACCTTGGAGACGCCCGATGCGCCGATGCCGGTCCTGGGCGAGCGCGACGAGCTGCTGCGGGTGATCGAGAACCTCGTCGAGAACGCCATGAAGTACGGCGGCAGCGGCGGGATCGTCACCGTTTCGCTCCACCGCCTCACCGGTACCGACGGGCGCCCCGACCGGATCGAGCTGCGGGTCACCGATGCCGGCCCCGGCATCGCCCCCGAGCACATCCCGCGCCTGACCGAGCGCTTCTACCGCGTCGATGTCGCCTCCAGCCGCCATCAGGGCGGCACCGGGCTCGGTCTCGCCATCGTCAAGCACACCCTCAACCGCCACCGTGGCCGGCTGACCATCGAGAGCGAACTCGGTGCCGGGACGACGATGCGCGTGACGCTGCCGGAATACCGGGCGGAGGCCGGGGGAGCGCCGCCGGAAGCCGGATGATCCGCGCGGCTCGCTTCGCGCCCGCGCGGGCGTGTAGGCGTGTAGGCGTGATGCATCGACGCGGCCGTTGCCGCGGCGTTCGACGGGGAATGGAGCCGATGCGCCTCGGATCGGCCGGACTTGCGATGCTGCTGTCGTCGGCGACGACCGCGCTGGGATGCGGCGGTTTCCCGTTTCCGGAACGCGGCTCCGTCGTGACGTGGCCCGACCGCTTTCTCGTGGCGAAGGTGAAGGTACTGCGCGTCCGAAGGATCGCCGCGTTCGAGCGGTATGCGCGACTGCGGCCGCTGCGGCCGCTGCGGCCGATCCGCGGCGAACTTCCGCGCGCGTTCGGTGTCCTTTACGAGACGAGCAGCTGCGGAGCGCATGTCACCCAAGGTGAGGCCGGCGTTCGAGGGTTCACCGCGCTGAAGCCCGAGCGCTGGACGAAAGACTATCGTTTCGCGACGGGCTCATCTGTCGGCACTTGAACGCAGACGGTGTTCGTCGACGGCATCTGGACGCTGAGCGACGCGTAGCGTTCCCGCGCCGGCCCGGTCGCGAGCGGCCCCGGGCTCACGCCGCGGACACGCTGCGGCGCCCGGCCCGCTTGGCGTCGTAGAGCGCCATATCGGCCACGTGGACGAAATCCTCGAAATTCATGTTCGGCCGGTGCTGAGCGACACCGCAGGACATCGCGAGCGGCAGGGGGATGCCGTCGTCGCGCATCATCGGCGTGCGGCGCAGGGCCTCCTGCAGGCGTGCTGCGACCGCCTCGGCCTTCGCGAATTCGGTTCCGGGCAGCAGAACGAGGAACTCGTCCCCGCCCACGCGTCCGATCGCGTCCTGCTCGCGGAGGCCGGTCTGCAGCACCGAAACCAGATGGATCAGGGCCCGGTCCCCGGTCCGGTGTCCGTGGCGGTCGTTGACCTGCTTGAACAGGTCGAGGTCGAGGGCGATCAGGCTCAGGGGCGCGCCGGTCGGATCCTGCATCGCGGTCGCGGCCGTGGCACCGAACGCCGCGCGGTTGAGGACGCCGGTCAGGGCATCGGTGGATGCCAGCCGGGCGAGTTCGGCGCGCTGGGCCCGCAAGTCTTCCGCATTGCGCGACAGCGAGGTGAAGCGCGCCCCCCGCGCCGAGAGGGCCGCCGCCACGGGCAGGCAGGTCAGCAGCAGCGCGGCTAGGAAGAACTGGAACAGGACGGCCTGCTCCCGCGGGTCCGATGCCACCATGGCGATCGGTCCATGACCGTCCATGGTCGCGACGGCTCCGATCGCGGCGATGATCAGCACGGCGGGCGTCGTCCCGAGCCGTCCGAGCCGGAAGCTCACCAGCATCACCGGGCCGAACAGCACGAACAGCATCGGCCGCGCGGCGAGGTAGAACACCCCGTAGGCGACGACCGCATTCAGGAGCAGGAGCCCCGCCGCCTCCGCGTGCTGCCGCCAATCCTTGCCGGAGAAGCACCGGAAGTACTCACCCCGCAGCAGGGCCAGGAAGAAGGGCGTGAGGATCAGCAGGCCGAGGCCGTCGCTGAAGAGCCACGTCGTGAAGGAGGTCTGGAAATCCTGTCCGTAGACCAGCCAGGCGGTGGCGGCGCCGCCGACGCCGCTGAGCCCCGGGGCGACGAGGCCGCAGACCACCATGAACCGGCCGACGACGGAAGGCGCGCTCAGGAGCCCGCCCTCCCCGAGGGACGGCCGGAGCAGGCGGGCCGCGACGCCGATCTCGACGAGGTTGCAGAGCCCGTAGAGCGGGAGGCCGGCGCTCGGCCCCCGCATCGCCACGTTCGCGGCGAGGTTGGCCAGGAAGCCGGCGACGAATACGCCCGTCCCGGTGCCGGGACGGCGATCCAGCAGGGCGGCGAGGAGGATGGCGTTGGCCGGCCACACCGCCGCGATGTCGCGTCCGTCGCTCGTCAGGTAAATCGTGCCCGCGGCGAGGGCGAAGGAGAGGAGGCCGACGACGCATTCTGCCGATCTTGCCGTCATGGATCGTCCCATGGGCCCCGACGTGTTCTTGCTCGTATGGGCGGGCTGTCGCGAGCCGTATCCAATGGCGTTTCGGTTAAAATCATCATAACGTAATGAAAGATCAAGCGAAACGCTGAGTATTTTATGATTTGTTCTGTGATTATGCCGTAAGGCTTAAGTCGATCGTGTGCAATTTCTGATGATTGGCGGTGATGCTGTTCGCCAAGGCGGCAAGGCCGTCCGTCACGGGACCGCGCCGTGCCGTCCCAGCGGTCGGCACCGAGGCTTTCCGGCACCCTGTCCGCCGAGGCACCGACGGGAGCGAGGGCGGCTTCGGAGTCGGGAACGGGCCGTCCGGCTCCGGGTTGGCCTGAACGAGGGCGGGCGTCTCCCGACGCCGGCCGACAGCGCAGGATCCTCTCGTGAGCGATCATTCCGACGCGATGCAGGCCTGCCTCGATGCCTGCCTTCACTGCTACCGCACCTGCCTCGGCATGCTCTCCGGACACTGCCTGGAGACCGGCGGACGCCATGTCGAGCCCGAGCATGTCCGGTTGATGCTGGCCTGCGCCGAGGCCTGCCGGGCGAGTGCGCAGATGATGCTGATCGGCAGCCCGGTCCATCGTCACCAATGCGGCGCCTGCGCCGAGATCTGCGCCGCCTGCGCCCGTTCCTGCGAGGCCGTCGGCGGGATGGAATCCTGCGTCGCCGCCTGCCGCGCCTGCGAGCGGGAGTGCCGGGCGATGGCGGCCTGATCCGTCGTCGGCCCGCCGGCCTTGACCTTCCCATCATGGGAAGCCCCATCTGAGCCGCATGGAAGCGATTGCGGACCGTCCCGTCTCCCCCTCCCGCGCGGATCAGCCGCCCCGGCTGAGCCTCCCCGTCGAGGGCATGAGCTGCGCCTCGTGCGTCGGCCGCGTCGAGCGGGCGCTCGCCGCCCTGCCGGGCGCCCGCGACGTCTCGGTCAATCTCGCGACCGGCCGGGCGAGCTGGGCGGGCGCCCGGCCCGCCGAGGCGGTGCGGGCGATCCGCGAGGCCGGCTACGAGGTGCCCGAGACCGTCACCGCCGTCACGGTCGAGGGCATGAGCTGCGCCTCCTGCTCGGGCCGGGTCGAGCGCGCCTTGCTCGCACTTCCCGGCGCGGTCGCGGCGAGCGTCAACTTCGCCACCGGCCGGGCCGAACTGCGCCACGCCGACGGGGCCGTCTCGCTCGACGCGGTCGAGGCCGCCATCCGCGAGGCCGGCTACGAGCCGGTGACGCCGGAGCGCGCCGCGGATACGAGCCGCGCCGACCGTCAGGCGCGGGACGAGGCGGCCCTGCGGCGTGACCTCGCCGTCGCAGCCTCGCTCGCGGCGCCCGTCGTCGTGCTCGACATGGGCGGCCATGTCTTCCCTGGCTTCCACCATGCCCTCGCCGGCTGGCTCGGGGCCGGCACCGTGCCGTGGATCGAGGCGCTGCTCGCGACCCTCGTGATCGCAGGCCCCGGCCGGCGCTTTTTCCGCGTCGGCGTGCCCAACCTGCTGCGCGGCCATCCCGACATGAACGCCCTCGTCGCCCTCGGGGCGGGCGCGGCCTATCTCTATTCCCTCGTCTCTGTCGCGGCGCCGCAATGGCTCCCGGCGGGGGCGGCGCATCTCTACTTCGAGGCCAGCGTCCTCATCGTCACCCTGATCCTGCTCGGCCGGACGCTCGAAGCCCGCGCCCGCGGCCGGGCCGGGGCGGCGATCGCCCGGCTGATCGACCTCTCGCCCCCCACCGCCCGCCGCCTCGACGGCGAGGCCGAGCGCGAGGTGCCGGTGGAGCGCCTGCGCGTCGGCGACCGGGTGCGGGTGCGCCCCGGCGAGCGCGTGCCGGTCGACGGCACGGTGGCGGCGGGTGAATCCTACGTCGACGAGAGCATGATCTCCGGCGAGCCGGTGCCGGTGCGCAAGGGAGAGGGCGCCGCGGTCGTCGGCGGCACGCTCAACACCACCGGCGGCTTCGATCTCATCGTCACCCGCACCGGCTCCGACACGGTGCTGGCCCGCATCGTCCGCATGGTCGAGGAGGCGCAAGGGGGCAAGCTGCCGGTCCAGGCGCTGGTGGATCGCATCACCCTGTGGTTCGTGCCTGCCGTGATGGGCATCGCCGCGCTGACCTTCCTGGGCTGGCTCGCGCTCGGCCCGGCGCCGGCCCTCGGCCACGCCATCGTGGCGGCGATTGCCGTGCTCATCATCGCCTGTCCCTGCGCCATGGGGCTCGCCACGCCGGTCTCGATCATGGTCGGGACGGGCCGCGCCGCCGAGCGCGGCGTGCTCTTCCGCCAGGGCGCGGCCCTTCAGGCCCTCCAAGAGGCCCGCGTGATCGCCCTCGACAAGACCGGCACGCTCACCGAGGGCCGCCCCCGCCTCGTCGATTTTCTGCCGGCTCCGGGCTTCTCGCGCGACGAAGCGCTGGCCCTGGCCGGCGCGGTCGAGGCCCGCTCGGAGCATCCGATCGCCCGCGCGGTCACCGAGGCCGCACGCGCCGAGACCGGCGCCCTGCCGGAGGTGTCCGCCTTCGAGGCCATGCCCGGTCACGGCGTCACCGCGCGGGTCGGGGGCAGGGCGGCCGCGCTCGGCAGCCGCCGCCAGATGGAGCGCCTCGGCGTCGATGTCGCCCCGCTGGCCGCGGAGGCCGAACGCTTAGCCGGGGAGGGGAAGAGTCCGGTCTACCTCGCCCTCGACGGCCGGCTCGGCGCCCTCCTGGCGGTGGCCGATCCGATCAAGCCCGAGGCGCGCGAGGCGGTCGCCGCGCTGCGGGCCCGCGGCCTCACCGTGGCGATGCTGACCGGAGATGCCGACGCGACGGCGCAGGTCGTGGCCCGCTCGCTCGGCATCGAAGAGGTCCGCGCCGAACTCCTGCCCGAGGGCAAGGTCGAGGCGCTGGGGAGTCTGCGCGCCGCGCACGGCCCGGTCGCCTTCGTCGGCGACGGCATCAACGACGCGCCCGCCCTCGCGCAAGCCGATGTCGGGATCGCCATCGGCACCGGCACGGATGTGGCGGTGGAGAGCGCCGACGTGGTGCTGATGTCGGGCGCGCTCACCGGCCTGGTCGAGGCGGTGGCGCTCTCGCGCGCCACGATGGCCAACATCCGCCAGAATCTGTTCTGGGCCTTCGCCTACAACGCCGCCCTGATCCCGGTGGCGGCGGGCGCGCTCGCCGTCGTCGGTGGGCCGCAACTCTCGCCGGTCCTGGCGGCGGGGGCGATGGCGCTCTCCAGCGTCTTCGTCGTCGGCAACGCCCTGCGCCTGCGCCGCGCCGGAGGGACACGATGAGCGTCACCATCGGCGAGGCGGCCCGCGCCAGCGGCGTCTCGGCCAAGATGATCCGCTATTACGAGGAGACCGGCCTGCTCGGGCCCGCCGAGCGCACGGCGTCGGGCTACCGGGTCTACGGCGCGGCCGATCTCCACGCGCTCCGCTTCGTCCGCCGCGCCCGCGATCTGGGCTTCTCCATGGCCGAGATCGCCGATCTCTTGGCGCTCTGGCGCGACCGCGAGCGGGCGAGCGCTTCGGTGAAGGGGCTGGCGCTGGCCCATGTCGGCGACCTGCGCCGCCGCATCCGCGAACTGGAGGCCATGGCCCGCACCCTGGAGAATCTGGCCGAGCGGTGCTGCGGTGATGGGCGCCCGGATTGCCCGATCCTCGACGATCTCGCCGGGAAGGGGTGAGCGCAACGGGCGATCACCCACTCCGAAGCCCCGCCCCAAAAACAAGCTTCGCCGTTGACCCGGCCTTGGCCTTCTGCTTGCTGGGGACGATCCGGGACGTTCGGACGTCGCTCCGCAAGGGTTGGGATCCATGCCCGTCATCGACCGCATCGCCGGTTTCGCCGACGAGATCGCCGCTTGGCGGCACGATCTCCACGCGCATCCCGAGCTGCAATACGACGTGCACCGCACCGCCGGCTTCGTCGCCGACAAGCTGCGGGAATTCGGCTGCGACGAGGTCGCCACCGGCATCGGCCGCACCGGCGTCGTCGGCGTGATCCGGGGCCGGGGCCACGCCTCGAACCGAGCCATCGGCCTGCGCGCCGACATGGACGCGCTGCCGATCCAGGAGACCCGCGACCTGCCCTACCGCTCGACCGTGCCGGGCAAGATGCACGCCTGCGGACATGACGGGCACACCGCCATGCTGCTCGGCGCCGCCAAATACCTCGCCGAGACGCGCGACTTCGACGGGCGCGCCGTGCTGATCTTCCAGCCCGCCGAGGAGGGCGGCGGCGGCGGCGAGGCGATGGTGAAGGACGGGATGATGGAGCGCTTCGGCGTCGAGGCGGTCTACGGCCTGCACAACATTCCCGACCAGCCCCTCGGCACCTTCGCGATCCGGCCCGGCCCGATCATGGCCTCGACCGACCGCTTCACCATCCTGATCGAGGGCAAGGGCGGGCATGCGGCCCTGCCGCACGCGGCGGTGGATTCCGTGCTGGTGGCGAGCCACGTCGTGGTCGCCCTGCAATCGATCGTGTCGCGCAACGTGAAGGCGCTCGATTCCGCGGTGGTCTCGGTCTGCGCCGTCGAGGCGGGCCACGCCTTCAACGTGCTGCCGCAGCGGGCCGAGCTGCGCGGCACCGTGCGGGCGTTGACGCCCAAGGTGCGCGACCTCGTGCTGCGCCGGATCGAGGCGATCGTGACCGGTGTCGCCGGCGCCTTCGGGGCGGTCGCGACGGTCGATTTCGCCAGCGGCTACCCGGCCACCGAGAACCACCCGGCCGAGACCGACTTCATGGCCGACATCGCCGAGCAGGTGGTGGGGGCCGGTCACGTCGAGCGCGACGTGGCGCCGATGATGGCGGCGGAGGATTTCTCCTACATGCTGGCCCACCGGCCCGGCGCCTACATCTTCATGGGCAACGGGCCGTCCGCCGGTCTCCACCACCCGGACTACGACTTCAACGACGCGGCGATCCCCTACGGCGCCTCGCTCTGGGCCCGGATCATCGAGACGGGATTGCCGAAGGGGGCGTGAGGCCGGTTCGGGTCGATCGCCTCGGCGGAGCGCGCATCCCCTCGCCCCGCGTGCGGGGCGAGGGGGCCCGGCTGAGCCCGGAATGTCCTTCTCGAAACGAAAACGGGCCCCGCAGGGCCCGCATCGTCCGTAGTTTCGTCGAAACCCTTACCGGTAGGGGTTCATGCCGGTGCGGGAGACGTAGGAGGTCGGGTCGATCCCGTCGATGAACGAGAAATCGACGTTGCGGATCGCGGTCGAGCGGGCGCCGATGAACGGGCCGTTGGTGATCGGATCGGGCAGGATGCCGCCGCCGAAGCGGTCGTTGCGGCCGTAGACCGGGTTGAGCTGGTTCGAGGCGGCGATGAAGGCCGGGTTGGTGGCCGGGTTCGAGACCGAGCCGTTGCCCGGCTCCACCACGTTGCCGGCATCGAGCCAGGAGCGGGGACGGATGCGGATCGGCAGAGGCTGGCTCACGCGCACGTAACCGGGATTGCCGTAGGGACCCTGCGCCTCGGCCGCCGTCCCGAAGCCGATTGCCGTGAGGGTCATGGCGCCCAGGAGGGCGATCTTGGTCGAGCGCATGGCACACCTTGTTGATTGCGAGGGGACCGTATCGGGGCCTTCGTTAAGAATCCCGCCTGTTGCAGAGTAGACGTTCAGGCGTGGCCGTTGTTCCCCGATTGTGGCGGGGAGCCCATCATTTCCGCCGCCGTTTTGCCGCAATGTGTCTCACGGCACCCGCTCCCGCGGCCGGTCCGGCCATCGCGGCCATGGCGATCGATCCGGTGTGGTCGCCGGGCGCCCCGGCGACCGCTTCGGGCGCGCAGGCATCCGTCCCGCCCTTGCCCGTTTCGCCCTTGCCCGTTTCGCCTGCGCCGAGTGCCGCCGCGACCCGGCCCGAGAGGGTGATCCGCTCGATGGCGCAGGCCAGGGCCCGCTTCTCCGGCGCCTGGCCGAGGATGCCGCAGAGCCAGCCGTCGAGGCGCAGCGTGTTGAGGTCGAGGCTGCGGAAGCCCGTGCAGGTGCGGGCGCCGTCGCCGCTCAGCACCGTCTCGACCGTCTCGAAGCTGCCGTAGCGCGTCGCCACCACGCCGCGTTCGCCGGTGCGGGTGACGGACAGGCCCCGCCCGTCGGCGGCCCGGCGCACCAGGGTGACGAACAGGCTCGGGGCCGGCTCGGCGCGGGCGGTGCCGGGGTCGGTCGCGGTGACGAGGAGCCAGGGCGCCTCGATGGCGTCGAAGCTGCCCTGGCTCACGCTGTCCTCGCGCTGGCCGCGGGTGGGGTCCCAGCGGCTCGGCTCGGCCTGCGGGGGCGGGGCGGCCGGATCGGAGGCGGTGGCGATCAGGGTCAGGAGGGGCTCGGCCGAGGCGACCGCGCGCGGGGCCACGACCTCGCTGCGCGGCGGGTCGGTCCAGTCCCGCGGCTCCGGGGCGGTCATCCGGTCGCGGGCGGCGAGCGACAGGCCGCTGATGAGGGCGGCGCAGGCGGTGAGCTTCGCAGCGAGCCGGGCCCGGCGCAGCGGCCGGGGCCGGGCGAGGCCGCGCAGGTCCTGTCCGTCCGGGCTGTCGTCGCGCGCATCCGCGACGAAGGGTTCGTCGAGGCTGGGGGGCATGGCACGTCCTCGCGGCGGGAAGGGGATTGATCCCCACCTTGCCCGGCGCCCCGCACCACCCGGTTGCCGCGCCGGCGCCGTCCTCGTGATTCTCCACCCAAGGTGAATCGGCCGTTTCAACGGGGGCGCTTCGTCACCGCGCCTCACGCCGCCCCCGGCGCACCCCTTGACAGCCCGACGCGACGGTCCTCTTGCTCCGCACGCCGGAAAACCCACCTCGCTGCTTCGGGGCGGGCTCTTCCGCCTATGGATTCCCCGACGGCACGGCGTGGACGCCGCCCGAACGGGGAGCGGGCCGGTCTTTCCTCGATAAAGAGATCACGTCCGCGCAGCGGAGTTGGACAAATGGGTTACAAGGTCGCCGTCGTCGGAGCCACGGGCAATGTGGGCCGCGAGATGCTCGACATCCTGGCCGAGCGCGCCTTCCCGGCCGACGAGGTCGTGGCGCTCGCCTCGCGTCGCAGCCAGGGCCAGGAGGTCTCCTTCGGCGACAAGATTCTCAAGGTCAAAGTCCTCGACACCTACGACTTCTCCGACACGGACATCTGCCTGATGTCGGCGGGCGGCGAGGCCTCGAAGGAGTGGTCGCCCCGTATCGGGCAGGCCGGCTGCGTGGTCATCGATAACTCGTCGGCGTTCCGCTACGACGCCGACGTGCCGCTGATCGTGCCGGAAGTGAATGCCGACGCGGTCGAGGGTTTTACCAAGCGCAACATCATCGCCAACCCGAACTGCTCGACGGCGCAGCTCGTCGTGGCCCTGAAGCCCCTCCACGAGGCGGCGACGATCAAGCGCGTCGTGGTCTCGACCTACCAATCCGTCTCCGGCGCCGGCAAGGACGCCATGGACGAGCTGTTCAGCCAGACCCGCGCGGTCTTCACCGCCGGTGAGGTCGTCACGAAGAAGTTCACCAAGCGGATCGCCTTCAACGTCATCCCGCACATCGATGTGTTCATGGAGGACGGCTACACGAAGGAAGAGTGGAAGATGGTCGCCGAGACCAAGAAGATGCTCGATCCCAAGATCAAGCTCACGGCGACCGCGGTGCGGGTGCCGGTGTTCATCGGCCACGCCGAGGCCGTGAACGTCGAGTTCGAGCGCCCGCTCTCCCCCGAGCAGGCGACCGAAATTCTTCGCAATGCGCCGGGCGTCCTGGTGATCGATAAGCGCGAGAACGGCGGCTACATGACCCCGCACGAGGCCGCGGGCGAGGACGCCACCTACATCTCCCGCATCCGCGAGGACGCCACGGTCGAGAACGGCCTGAACTTCTGGTGCGTCTCGGACAACCTGCGCAAGGGCGCGGCGCTGAACGCCGTGCAGATCGCCGAGGTGCTGGTGAACCGCAAGCTGCTGAGCAAGGCGCGCCCGGCGGCCTGACGCTCACGACACCATCATCGACGTCGCGAAGCGCCGCCCCTCGGGGCGGCGTTTTCGTTTGGGTGGTGCCGGGCAGGCGACTGCCTTCTTTGGGACGAAAGTCCTGTAAAATGACTTAAGTCATAGAATGCATATCTTCCTGTTCCGGAGGCAGGAGGATCGAGGCATGAACCATCGCGGGAACCGTCGCGCCGAGGTCGCGGCCATTCGGGGTCTGCTGGCAGGGGCGGCGCTCGATCTTGAGGCGGTCCGGCTCGAACGGACCCTACGGCGCAAATTCTCCGAGGATCAGCCGCGGGCGCCCGCAGGCACAGTATGGAGCACCAGGATCGGTTCGATTGGATTTGCTGGAAAGAAGTGTACCGCAGACGGTATGCATCTATGATTACAAGACCGGCAACGCCAAGCTCACGCGGGAGCGTGCCCGTACCCTCGCAACCATGGCGAATACCTCTTTTCCCGGTACGATCCGAATCATTGTGACGCAGGTGAAACCTCGCTGATGACAACGGCTCGACAGGTCCGGCACTTGGTCCGTCCTCTCTTGGACCGGCACGCGGATCTTGCCTTGGTCACGGGTCACATGCTTTGGCTAACTCCTGTTGCACACGTCGCGAGGGAAATTTGGATTGATCGGACCCGATCAGCTCTTTATTTCAATCCAACATGGACTCTTAATCCTCTTTTCCTTCCTTTTCCGGGCCCTGTTTTGTATGCCGGCTTTTGTTGTGATTTCATCCGTCGGCCATTCAATGTTTATGAGCGAGCAAAACCCTGGTGCTGGGACGATCCGTCAATGCCGGCGGATTTTGTGGCCTGCGCCGACAAATCCTTGAAGCTCCTTCGCAGTGTAGACACGTTGCACGCTTGTCGCTCTTTGACCGAGGCGACCATGGAGCATACTTGGGGGAAAGATTTTTCCGAAAATCTTGTCTACGACATCGCGCTGGGAAATCTGAATTTGGCGCGTTGCTGGTGGCAACGGGTCGAGGCGTTGCCTGAATTGCACTATCCTCATCAAGATGCGCGATGGCGAACGTGGAGTCTGCGCATCCGCTCCCTGCGCGAGCCGCTGATGGACGACGACCGCGCGGCGCTCGCCGCGATCCTGCATCGGTGGGAGCGCGAGAACGTCGCTGGCACCAAAGCCGAAGCGATCTGGGCGCCGACCCCGTTCCCGCTGGAGG
Source organism: Methylorubrum salsuginis (assembly GCF_900114375.1). Classification (GTDB taxonomy): domain Bacteria; phylum Pseudomonadota; class Alphaproteobacteria; order Rhizobiales; family Beijerinckiaceae; genus Methylobacterium; species Methylobacterium salsuginis. The sequence continues at coordinate 25,940 of NZ_FOSV01000002.1, forward strand.
AGGTGGGCTGAGCGGGCCGGTGGTTCACCCTTCCCGCGCCACTGCCTCCAGCGCCCCCACATCCCCGCCGCCGATCAGCGCCAGATGCGCGGTGATCCGCTCCACCGGCCAGTCCCACCATGCGATCCGCTGCATCCGCGCGGCGTCTTCTTCCGAAAGGCGGCGGCGCACCACGCGGGCCGGATTGCCGGCGACGATCGCGTAGGGCGGCACGTCCTGGCTCACGACCGCATGCGCGGCCACCACCGCCCCGTCGCCGATGCGCACGCCGGGCAGGATCGTGCTCCGGAAGCCGAGCCACACGTCGTTCCCGATCACCGTGTCGCCGCGGTTGGGAAAGTTCAGCTCGCCGTCGAAGCGGCCGATCCAGTCGCCGCCGAAGATCGGGAACGGATAGGTCGAGAGACCGTCGAGGCGGTGGTTGCCGCCGTTCATCAGGAAGCGCGTGCCCGCCGCGATGGCGCAGAACGTCCCGATGGCCAGCCGGTCGCCGAGGAAGGGGAAGTGGTAGAGGATCGCGTCCAGGAAGGCCTGGGGCCCGGCCGGATCGTCGTAATAGGTATAGGCGCCAACCTCGACGTTCTTGGGGAGCGCGAGGTTGCGGACGAAGGTGACGCGGCTGTGGCCCGGCATGGGGTGCAGGGCGTCCGGGTCGGGGCCGGGGCGATGGGGCATGGCGGTCTCCTCTCGCATGAGGCGTCCATGAAAGCCGGCGATGGCAGGAGCGCGGCGCGCCTCATCGAATCGCTTGAATTCCGCGCGCGGCGGGTCTAAGTCACGGCTCAACATTTCTGGTGCAGTCGATAGGCTGCTTGCGGGAGTGGGTCCTCCGGGGCCCGCTCTTTTTTGTTTCCGCGAGCCTGTCCGCATTGGAACAGCCAAGTTCAACCCAAGTCGAGCGGGCCGGAAACGACAGCATGGCGGAGCCCACCGAGAAGCGTCTGGTCGGGGAGACGGGCGTCGCCGCGCGCGTCGCCCAGGTGGTCGAGGGTCCGATCGAGGGGCTCGGCTTCCGGCTGGTGCGGGTGAAGATCTCGAACGCCCAGGGCTGCACGGTGCAGATCATGGCCGAGCGGCCCGACGGCACCATGGGCGTGGACGAATGCGAGACCGTGAGCCGGGCGATCTCGCCGCTGCTCGATCTCGAGGACCCGGTCGGCGGCGCCTATTACCTCGAAGTCTCCTCGCCGGGCATCGACCGGCCGCTGGTGCGCGTCTCGGATTTCGAGCGCTGGGCCGGCTACGAGGCGAAGGTGGAACTGGCCGTGCCGCTGGACGGGCGCAAGCGCTTCCGCGGCATCCTCAACGTCCCGAGCCCCGATGGCGCGACCGTCGCCATCGACCTGCCCGATGTGAAGCCCGGCCTGCCGAGCCGGATCGAGCTGCCCCTGCGCGATCTGGCCGAAGCGCATCTCGTGCTGACCGACGACCTGATCCGCGAGTCGCTGCGGCGCGGTTCGGCCCCGCCCCAGGACGGCGACGACCTCGACGAAGAGGCGGAGGACGACGAGGACGGAGCCGAGGAGGCGCCGCAGTTCCGCGTCATCCCGCAGCCGAAGCGCCCGAAGCCGAAAGCCGACAAGCCGGTGAAGGCGAAGGGGCAGAAGCCGAAGGGCAAGCCCGGCCCCGGCGTCGTCACCAAGGCTGCCCGCCTGAAGAACCGCGACACGCTCCACTGAGCCTCGTCCCGAACGGTGGCTTCCGGCCATCGAACGAAGACGATGCTCCCCGAACACGGACGAAGACTCCGCCCCGAGGGGCGGGCGTTCACGAGACCGCACAAGAGGATAGACCCCATGGCCGTCGTCAGCGCCAACCGGCTCGAACTCCTGCAGATCGCCGACGCGGTGGCCCGCGAGAAGGTGATCGACCGCCAGATCGTCATCGAGGCGATGGAGGAGGCGATCGCCAAGGCCGCCCGCTCCCGCTACGGCGCCGAGACCGACGTGCACGCCGAGATCGACACCAAGAGCGGGGCGCTGCGCCTGTCGCGCCACCTGCTCGTGGTCGATCAGGTCGAGAACGACGCCCGCGAGATCACCCTCGATCAGGCCCGTCGCTACAATCCCGGCGCGCTGGTCGGCGACGTGATCTCCGACACCCTGCCGCCGTTCGATTTCGGGCGCGTGGCCGCGCAATCGGCCAAGCAGGTCATCGTCCAGAAGGTCCGCGACGCCGAGCGCGCCCGCCAGTACGACGAGTACAAGGACCGCATCGGCGAGATCCTCAACGGCGTCGTCAAGCGCGTCGAGTACGGCAACGTCATCGTCGATCTCGGCCGCGGCGAGGGCATCGTCCGGCGCGACGAGATGATCCCGCGCGAGACCTTCCGCCCCGGCGACCGCATCCGCTCCTACCTGTTCGACGTGCGCTCGGAAGTGCGCGGGCCGCAGATCTTCCTGTCGCGCTCGCATCCGCAATTCATGGCCAAGTTGTTCGGCCAGGAAGTGCCCGAGATCTACGACGGCATCGTCGAGGTGAAGGCGGTCGCCCGCGATCCGGGCTCGCGCGCCAAGATCGCCGTGATCTCCCGCGACGGCTCGATCGATCCGGTCGGCGCCTGCGTCGGCATGCGCGGCTCCCGCGTCCAGGCGGTGGTCGGCGAGCTGCAGGGCGAGAAGATCGACATCATCCCGTGGTCGCACGATCAGGCGACCTTCATCGTCAACGCGCTCCAGCCGGCGGAAGTCGTGAAGGTGGTGCTCGACGAGGAGGCCGACCGCATCGAGGTCGTGGTGCCCGACGACCAGCTCTCGCTCGCCATCGGCCGCCGCGGCCAGAACGTGCGGCTGGCCTCCCAGCTCACCGGCTGGGACATCGACATCCTCACCGAGGGCGAGGAATCGGAGCGCCGGCAGAAGGAGTTCGCCGAGCGCACGCAGGTCTTCATGGAGGCGCTCGACGTCGACGAGACCGTCGGCCAGCTGCTGGCGGCGGAAGGGTTCCGCAACGTCGAGGAGATCGCCTACGTCGACGTGGCGGAGCTCTCGAACATCCAGGGCCTCGACGAGGAGACCGGCGCCGAGATCCAGGCCCGCGCCCAGGATCACCTCGCCCGCATCGAGCAGGAGCAGGACGACCGCCGCCGCGAACTCGGCGTCGAGGACGAGCTGCGCGAGATCGACGGCGTCACCACCGCGATGATGGTGGCCTTCGGCGAGAACGAGGTGAAGTCGGTCGAGGATCTGGCCGGCTGCGCCACCGACGACCTCGTCGGCTACACCGAGGGCCGCGGCCCCGAGGCCGTGCGCCACGCGGGCTATCTCGACGGGTTCGAGCTGTCGCGGGCCGAGGCGGAGGCGCTCATCATGGCCGCCCGCCTCAAGGCCGGCTGGATCGAATCGCTGCCCGAGCCCGAGGGAGAGGCCGGTGAGGAAGGAGAGGCGGCCGAGGACGCCGAGTCCGCCGAAGGTGAGGCCGAGGCGCCCGCCGAGGGCGAGGCCCGTCCCGAGTCGCAGAACGCCTGAGGCGCGCGCGGGTGAGCGAGAGCACCGGCATGCAGGAGGCGCCCGAGGAGGCGCTTCCCCTCGACCGTGGGCCCGCCCGCGGCCGCGAGCCCCTGCGCACCTGCATCGTCACCCGCGTCACGCAAGCGCCCGAGGCGATGATTCGCTTCGTCCTCGGGCCCGACGGCACGGTGGTGCCGGACCTGCGCGCCCGGCTTCCCGGCCGCGGCGCCTGGGTCACGGCCAGCCGCGAGACGGTGGCGGCAGCGGTGAAGCGCCGCGCCTTCAACCGCGCTTTCAAGACGAGCGGCGTGAGCGTGGCGCCCGACCTGCCCGACCGCGTCGCCGAGGGCTTGCGCACGGACATGCGCCAGGCGCTGGCGCTTGCCAACAAGGCCGGCTGCGTCGTCACCGGCTTCGGCAAGGTCGAGGCGGCGATTCTCGGGGCCGAGAGTGTCGCGGCGGTGATTCACGCCTCCGACGCCATGCCGGACGGGCGTCGCAAGCTCGCAAACGCCTTGCGTCGGCGGCACGGCGAGGCCATATCGGGCATTCCCGTTATCGATGATCTGTCCAACCCCGAATTGGACATGGCCTTGGGGCGGGATCATGTGATACACGCTGCCCTCGTCGCGGGAGCCGGCACCACCGGCTATCTCGCGCGTTGGCGTCGGTTCCGGGCCTTCGAAGGGTTGGCGTCGGCGTCCGAGGTGGATGCCCCGCCCGATGCCGGCGCGACTGCCTTCGATTCGCACGACGATGTAATGACGTTGACTCGGCCGGGCTTGCCCGCCGCCGGCCGCGCTGACGATGGAAGCCCTCAGGGTTCAGACTGAATGAGCGATACGAACAATCCGGGTGACAAGACGCAGAACAGGGCCCCCTCGAAGCCGTTGACGCTGAAGCGCCCGGTCGAGCAGGGGACCGTGCGTCAGAGCTTCTCCCACGGGCGGTCGAAGTCCGTCGTGGTCGAGACGGTGAAGCGGCGCACGATCGGCGCCGCCCCCGGAACGAACGCGCCGCGCGAGCCCATCGCGGCTCCGCCGCCGCGTCCGGCATCGGTCGCGCCCGCGCCGACCCCGGCGGCCCGGCCCGCCGGCCGCTCCGCCTCGGGCGTCGTGCTGCGCACGCTCAGCGAGCAGGAGCGGGACGCCCGCGCCAGTGCGCTGGCCGATGCCCAGCGCCGCGAGGCCGAGAACCGCGCCCGCGCCGAGGCCGAGATCAAGGCCCGCCAGGAGCGCGAGGAGGCCGAGCGCCGCGAGCGCGAGGCCGCCGAGGCCCGCCGCCGCGAGGAGGAGGAGCGTCGCCGTCAGGAGGACGAGCTCCGCCGCAAGGCCGCCGAGGATTCGCGCCGCCGTGCCGAGGAGGAGGCCGCCCGCGCGGCCGCCGCTCCGGCGCCCGAGCCCGCCGCCCCGGCGGCTCAGGCCCCCGCGGCCGCCCAGGCTGCTTCGCCCGTCGCGTCCGCGACCCCCGCTCCGGCAACGGCCCGTCCGGCGGCCGCCGCTCCGGCGCGGCCTGCCGCCCCTGCGCGTCCGGCTTCTCCCGCCGCGGCCCGCCCGGCCGCGGGTGCCGCCCCGGCTCGTCCCGGTGCGCCCGCCCGTCCGGGTGCCGCGCGTCCCGTCGCTTCGGCCGCGCCGCGTCCGGCGACGCCGCAGCCGCCGGCCGAGCCGCGCCGCGTCATCACCGCGGACAACCGCAAGCCGCGCGACCTGAACTTCATGGCGAAGCCGGCCCCGGCGCCGGAGCCGGAGAAGGCGCCGACGCCGACCACCGCCGCCCGTCCCGCCGGTGCGGGCGCCGCGCGCCCGGCCGCGCGCCCCGGCGCTCCGGCGATGGAGGACGAGTCGGACACCAAGCGCGTGATCCGGCGTCCCGGCATGCCGCTCAAGATCATCACGCCGCCCAAGACGCCGAAGTCGCCGGGCGGCGACCGGAACCGTGGCCGCCTCACCATCGCCAACGCCACCGCGGGCGAGGATGAGCGCACCCGCTCCGTCGCCGCGTTCCGCCGCCGCCAGCAGCGGATGAGCGGGCACCGGCACGAGGAGCCCAAGGAGAAGATCGCCCGCGACGTGACGATCCCCGAGACGATCACCATCCAGGAACTCGCCAACCGCATGTCGGAGCGGGCCGTGGACGTCATCCGCCTGCTGATGAAGCAGGGCCAGATCCACAAGATCACCGACGTGATCGATTCGGACACGGCCCAGCTCATCGCCGAGGAGATGGGCCACACCGTGCGCCGCGTCGCCGAGTCGGACGTCGAGGAGGGCCTCAGCTCCGACGAGCCGGATCTGGAGGAGGATCTGGAGCCGCGTCCGCCGGTCGTCACGATCATGGGTCACGTCGATCACGGCAAGACCTCGCTGCTCGATGCGATCCGCAAGGCGAACGTGGTCGAGGGCGAGGCTGGCGGCATCACCCAGCATATCGGCGCCTATCAGGTGTCGGCGCCGTCGGGCGATCTCATCACCTTCATCGACACCCCCGGCCACGCGGCCTTCACCTCCATGCGTGCCCGCGGCGCCAAGGTGACGGACATCGTCGTGATCGTGGTGGCGGCCGATGACGGCGTGATGCCCCAGACCGTCGAGGCGATTCAGCACGCCAAGGCGGCGGGCGTCCCGCTCATCATCGCGATCAACAAGATCGACAAGCCGGACGCGAACCCCCAGCGGGTCCGCACGGAGCTGCTGCAGCACGACATCCAGGTCGAGTCGATGGGCGGCGAGACCCTGGAATTCGAGGTCTCGGCCAAGACCGGCGACGGTCTGCCCGACCTGCTGGAAGGCCTGCAGCTCCAGGCCGAGATCATGAACCTGCGCGCCAACGAGAAGCGCGACGGCGAAGGCACGGTGATCGAGGCCCAGCTCGACCGCGGCCGCGGCCCCGTGGCCACGGTTCTGGTCCAGCGCGGCACGCTGTTCACCGGCGACATCGTCGTGGCCGGCGCCGAGTGGGGCCGCATCCGGGCGCTGATCGACGACACCGGCAAGCACGTGCCCTATGCCGGTCCTTCGGTCCCGGTCGAGGTGCTCGGCTTCAACGGCACCCCGGATGCCGGCGACCGCGTGATCGTGGTGGCCAACGAGGCCCGCGCCCGCGAGGTCACCGAGTACCGCGCCCGCATCAAGCGCGAGCGCCTGAACGCCCGCACCGGCGGCGCCAACCGCTCGCTCGTCGACATGATGCGCGAGGCCAAGGAAGGCGCCAACCGCAAGGAACTGCCGATCATCATCAAGGGTGACGTGCAGGGTTCGGTCGAGGCGATCGTCGGCGCGCTCACGGCGCTCGGCAACGACGAGGTCGGCGTGCGCATCCTCCTGTCGGGGGTCGGCGGCATCACCGAGTCGGACATCACGCTCTCCAACGCCTCCAAGGCGGTGGTGATCGGCTTCAACGTGCGGGCCCACAAGGAAGCCCGCAACGCGGCCGAGCGTGACGGCACCGAGATCCGCTACTACAGCATCATCTACGACCTCGTGGACGACATCAAAGCCACGCTGTCGGGCATGCTGCCGCCGACGCTCCGCGAGGAGAAGCTCGGCGAGGCGCAGATCCTGCAGATCTTCGACGTGTCGAAGGTCGGCAAGATCGCCGGTTGCCGCGTCATGGAGGGCGTGGTCCAGCGCGGCGCCCATGTCCGCCTGCTGCGCAACGACGTGGTGATCCACGAGGGCCGGCTGTCGCAGCTCAAGCGCCTCAAGGACGACGCCAAGGAAGTCACGGCCGGCTACGAGTGCGGCATGTCCTTCCAGAACTACCAGGACATGCGGGTGGGCGATTTCATCGAGTGCTTCAACATCGAGGAAATCAAGCGCACGCTCTAAAGCGGCGCCCGCCTCACTGCCCTTCGGAAAGCGGGGCCGCGGCGAGAGCCGCGGCCCCTTTCCATTCACCACGAGCCTTCCGGCTCCACCAGAACGACATGGCTCAGAAACAGACCCCGTCCGGCCCCTCGCAGCGCCAGCAGCGCGTGGCCGAACTCGTGCGCCACGCGATCGCCGAGGTGCTCCAGCGCGGCGACATCCAAGACCCGGTGCTCGGCTCGCACGTCGTCACCGTGCCCGAGGTGCGCATGTCGCCCGACCTCAAGCTCGCCACCGCCTACGTCATGCCGCTCGGCGGCCAGGACGAGGCGCCGGTGATCGCCGCGCTTGAGCGGAACAAGAAGATTCTGCGCCAAGAGGTCGCCCGGCGGGTCAACCTCAAATACGCGCCGGAACTCCGCTTCCTCCGCGACGAGACCTTCGACGAGGCCGCTCGCATCGACCGGCTCCTCAGAAGCGACAAGGTTCAGCGGGACCTTGAGAGCGCGCCGCGGGACGGCGAAACGGATTCGTCCACGGACGATTGATCCGGAGCGGGCCGGCTTGGGCCGGCCCCATCTTCCGACGAAATCCGGGCCCGTGCGGGCCCGAAGACGGGACGAGTCTTCCCGAAAAACCCCCGTCGATCGAGGACAGGATGCAGGACGAAATTTCTTCCCCATCGTCGGACGAGGCGCCGCAGGCGCCGCGCGGCGAGGCCCGCCGCCATGACGGTCCGCCGCGCAACGGCCGCCGGCCCCAGCGCGGGCGCCCGCGCCACGACCGGCCGAAGAAGAACGACGTGAGCGGCTGGGTCGTGCTCGACAAGGGGGTCGGCATCACCTCGACGCAGGCCGTCGCCATCGTGAAGCGCCTGTTCAACGCCAAGAAGGCGGGCCATGCCGGCACCCTCGATCCGCTGGCCTCAGGCATCCTGCCGATCGCATTGGGCGAGGCCACCAAGACCGTCCCCTTCGTCATGGACGGCCGCAAGGCCTACCGCTTCGAGGTCAGCTGGGGCGTCGAGACCGACACCGACGACGCCGAGGGCAAACCCGTCGCCACCAGCGACGAACGCCCGACCCGCGAGGCGGTGGAAGCCGCGCTGCCGAACTTCGTCGGCGAGATCGAGCAGGTGCCGCCGCGCTTCTCCGCCATCAAGATCCAGGGCGAGCGCGCCTACGACCTCGCCCGCGACGGCGAGGTGGTGGAACTGGTCGCCCGCCGGGTGCAGATCGACCATCTCTCGGTGATCGAGCATAGCGGCGACCGCACCGTGATCGCCGCCGAATGCGGCAAGGGCACCTATGTCCGGGCGCTGGCGCGCGATCTCGGCCGGCTGCTCGGCTGCCACGGCCACGTCTCGGCCCTGCGCCGCACCCGCGTCGGCCCGTTCGAGGAGGCGAATGCCTGCAGCGTCGAGGCGCTGGAGGAAAGCACCGAGGCGCAGCTCAAGCCGGTCGAGACGGCCCTCGACGAGGTGCCCGCGGTGGCGGTGAGCCGCGACATGGGTCTGCGCCTGATGCGCGGCCAGCCGGTGATCCTGCGCGGCCAGGACGCCCCGATGGAAGGCAAGGCCTACGCGACCTGCGGCGGCGTGCTCGTGGCGGTCGGCGATGTCGAGCGCGGCGAACTGGTGCCGCACCGGGTGTTTCACTTAGGCGGAACGGCCCCGCAGCCGCGCAACTGATTCTTTTGAGATGAGCATCCCCCCTCCCCGCCTTGCGGGGAGAGGGCTTCGGCGACCCTGTCGTCGCCGAAGCGAGCCGGCAGGCGAAGGTGAGGGGGCATTTACGGATGAGCCTCTTCCGTCGAAGCCCCCTCACCGCCGCTCCGGCTTCGCCTCCGCTTCCCACAGGCACGACAAGGTGCCTGTGGGCCTCTCCCCGCGTGCGGGGGAGAGGGGTAGTCCCGCGCTCGCTCAGACCCCGCGCGCGATCTCCAATTCCCGCACGATCGCGTCGCCCATCTGCGTCGTGCTGATCGCGTCCTGACCCTCGCCGGCGATGTCGCGGGTGCGGGCGCCGGAGGCCAGCGCCTTGGTGATCGCGCCCTCCACGAGGTCGGCGGCCTCGCCCAGGCCGAACGAGTAGCGCAGGCACATGGCGAGCGAGCCGATCATCGCGATCGGGTTCGCGTAGCCCTTGCCGGCGATGTCCGGGGCCGAGCCGTGGACCGGCTCGTAGAGCGCCTTGCGGGTGCCGCGGGCATCGACCGCGCCGAGCGAGGCCGAGGGCAGCATTCCGAGCGAACCGGTCAGCATCGCGGCGACATCCGAGAGCACGTCGCCGAACAGGTTGTCGGTCACCAGCACGTCGAACTGCTTGGGCCGGCGCACCAGCTGCATGGCGCAGTTGTCGGCCAGCACGTGCTCCAGCTCGACCTCGGCGTAATGCTCGGCATGGACCTTGGTGACGACCTCCTTCCACAGGACGCCGGTCTTCATCACGTTGTTTTTCTCGGCCGAGGCGACGCGGCCCGAGCGCTTGCGGGCGAGGTCGAAGGCCACATGCGCGATCCGCTCGATCTCGGCGGTGGTGTAGACCTGGGTGTCGACGGCGCGCTTCGAGCCGTCTTCCAGCGTGGTGATCTCCTTCGGCTCGCCGAAATAGACGCCGCCGGTGAGCTCGCGCACGATCATGATGTCGAGCCCCTCGACCAGCTCGCGCTTGAGCGCCGAGGCCTCGGCGAGCGCCGGGTAGCAGATCGCCGGGCGCAGGTTGGCGAACAGGCCGAGATCCTTGCGCAGGCGCAGGAGGCCGGCTTCGGGGCGCAGGTCGTAGGCGATGCCGTTCCACTTCGGACCGCCGACGGCGCCGAGCAGGATCGCGTCCGCCGCGTCGGCCCGCGCCAGCGTCTCGTCGGAGAGCGGCTTGCCGTGGGCGTCGATGGCCGAACCGCCGACATGGCCGTGCTCGGTCTCGAACGAGGCCAGGCCCGCCTTTCCGAGCCAAGCCACCACCTTCTCGACCTCGGCCATCACCTCGGGGCCGATGCCGTCGCCGGGCAGGAGCAGGAGCTTGTAGGTGGACATGGCGGACTCGCAGGTTGGCAGGATGCCCCGCGCCTTATCGGTGCGGCGATCCTGCCGCAAGTCGCGCCTATCCGGCGAAAATCGTGGCGATCGCGTCCGGCCCCAGAATCCGGTATGCGCCCGCCGCCAGATCGTTCGGCAGCGTCAGCCCGCCGACCTTGTCGCGGTGGAGGGCATCGACGTGGTTGCCTAGGGCGGCGAACATCCGGCGGACCTGATGGTAGCGGCCCTCGTGCAGGGTCACCGTGCAGTGGGTGGCGTCCTCGGCCTCCATCTCCACCGGCAGCAGCGGCTTGTCTTCGCCCTCCAGCATCAGTTCGCCGGAAGACAGGATCGCCGCCTCGTCGCCCTGCAGCGGGCGGGCGAGGCTCACCCGGTAGCGTTTGGACACCTTGGCCTTCGGGGCGATGATCCGGTGCAGCAGGGCGCCGTCGTCGGTGAGCAGCAGCAGGCCCGAGGTCTCCTTGTCGAGGCGGCCGACGGTGGAGAGCGCCGGATCGCGGCGGCGCCAGCGCTCGGGCAGCAGGCTGTAGACCAGCGGCCCCGCCTCCTTGTGCGAGCAGGTGACGCCCAGCGGCTTGTGCAGCATCAGGCACAGGCCCGGCAGCGGATCGAGCGGCTCGCCCATCACGCTCATGCGGACCGGAAGGTCGGAGTCGAGGGGGATGCGGGCGGAGGCGTCGGTCAGCGGCTGCCCGTCGCGGAGGATGCGGCGGGCACGGGCCAAACCCTCGATCTCCCGGCGCGAGCCGTAGCCGAGATTAGCGAGCAGCCGGTCGAGGCGCAGGGCCTTCATTTGCGGGCCTCGAACAGCTTGTAGCCGCCTTCCGTCACCGTGGGCGTGACGGTCTTGAACGCGGCGCGGAGCGGCGCCTCGTAGGGCAGGTGGGCGTTGGCCACGAGGTAGAGGGTGCCGCCGTTGCGAAGCGCGGCCGCCGCGCGGGTGATGAACGCCTTGCCCAGCGCCTGATCCTCGGCGCCGCCATCGTGGAAGGGCGGGTTGGTCACGACGAAGTCGAGGCCGGTCAGCCCCGGCTCGGACCCGCGCAAGTCGGCCCAATACGCGCTCGCGCGGGCTTCGCCGACATTGCGCCGGGCCATCTCGATCGCCCGGCGGTCGATGTCGATCATCGCGAGCGCCGTGACCTTCTCCGAGTGCAGAACCGCGAGTGAGAGGATGCCGAGGCCGCAGCCGAGATCGGCGCCCTTGCCCGACAGGCTCGGCAGGTGGCGCAGCAGCAGCGCCGTGCCGGGATCGAGCCGGTCCCAGGAGAAGATGCCGGGCTGGGTGCACAGGCCGAGATTGTCGATGTGGCGCGGGCGCCCCGCCTGGATCGCCTCGTCGAGACCAGCGGGCACGGCGGGGCGCGTGGCGGCACAGATGCGATGATGGCGCTTGGCCTCCTCGGTGATCGCGCAACCGAGTCCGCGCAGCTCCTTGGCCAGGCGCGTGCCGCCCTTGTCCTTCGGCGCCAGCACCGTGAGCTGCCCGCCGGGCTTCAGCGCCCGCAGCGCCAGCGCCAGAACGTAGCGCCGCTCGACCGTGCCGGGGGGCGCCAGCAGCACCGCATGCTCCAGGCTGTCGGGGGCGATGTCTTCGAGCCGGGCGGAATCGGGGATCAGCGGCGAGACCTGCGCGGCGCCCTCGGGCACCGCGACGAGTTCGGCCGGCGGCAGGCCGTGGACGATGGCGTCAGGGGCAGGGGGCATGGACTCGCATCAACTGGCTTTCGGTTCTTGCGTTCCCGGCTTCCCCGCCTCCTCCACGTGGTCCTGACGTGCTGCGAAGCGGCCTCGAAGGCGGGCTCCCGCTCATCGCGCGATTCTGGGAGCCCTCCGTCGAGGGCGCCGCTTCGCGCCGCCACATCAGGATGAGGGGAGGGGATCGGAGGGGAAGCGAAAAAAGAGAAAGTTAACCCGTCGGGAATTCCAGCCCCATCTCCCGGTAGCGGGCGGGGTCGTCGGCCCAGTTCTCGCGAACCTTCACGTGTAGGAACAGGTGGACCTTGGCCTCGGCCGCCTCGCAAATCTCGATGCGCGCGGCCTGCCCAATCGCCTTGATGGTCTGGCCGTTCTTGCCGAGCACGATGGAGCGCTGGCTCTCGCGCTCGACGAAGATGGTCTGCTCGATCCGCACCGAGCCGTCGGGCCGGACCTGCCACTGGTCGGTCTCGACGGTGGAGCGGTAGGGCAACTCCTCGTGGAGCCGGTCGTAGATCTTCTCCCGGGTGATCTCGGCGGCCAGCATCCGCAGCGGCGCGTCGGAGACCTGATCCTCGGGGTAGAGCCAGGGGGAGGGCGGCATCCGCTGGGCCAAGGCCTCGCGCAGGCGCTCGATGCCGTCGCCCTTGAGCGCCGAGATCATGAAGGTGTCCTCGAACGGCACCTCGGCGTTCAGCTTGGCGGCGAGTTCGAGCAGGCGCTCGCGGGGGATCAGGTCGATCTTGTTGAGGATCAGGATTTTCGGCCGCTTCACCTCGGGCAGGCGGCGGATGATGGTCTCAACCTCCTCGTCCATCCCTTTTCGAGCATCGACCAGCAGGCAGACCGCGTCGGCATCGGCCGCGCCGCTCCAGGCCGAATGCACCATCGCCCGGTCGAGGCGGCGCTTGGGTGCGAAGATGCCGGGGGTGTCCACCAGGATGATCTGGGCGGCGCCCTCCATGACGATGCCGCGTACCAGCGCCCGCGTCGTCTGCACCTTGCGCGAGACGATCGAGACCTTGGCGCCGACGAGGGCGTTGAGCAGCGTCGACTTGCCCGCATTCGGCACGCCGATCAGCGCGACGAAGCCGGCGCGCGTGTCCTGCGGCTGCCTCTGTTCGGTCGGGGCGTCTGCCGCGTCGTCTTCAGCCATGGGTGTTGTCCTGATCCTGGGTGCCGCCGATGCCCTCGCGGGCCAGCACGGCGCGGGCGGCCTCCTGCTCGGCCACGCGCTTGGAATTGCCCTCGCCGTAGCCCGGTTCGATCCCATCGACCCGCACGGCGATGCGGAAGACCGGGGCGTGGTCGGGGCCGGAGCGATCCACCACCTCGTAGAGCGGAATCGCGAGGCTGCGCGCCATCGCCCATTCCTGCAACGACGATTTGGCGTCGCGCCCGCGCGGGGCGCCGGTGACCTCGCCGGGGCGGAAGGCCGCCTGCACGATGGCCTTGGTGGCCGGATAGCCGGCATCGAGGAAGACCGCGCCGAGGATCGCCTCGCAGACGTCGGCCAGGATGGTCTGGTTGCGCCGCCCGCCGGTCTGGACCTCGCCGGGGCCGAGATTGAGATGGGGGCCGACCTCCCAGGCCTCGGCCACGGCGGCGCAGGTCTCCCGCCGCACGAGGCCGGCGAGACGGCGCGACAGCTCGCCCTCCTCCGCCTCGGGGAAGGCGGTGTAGAGGCTCTCGGCAATCGCGAGCCCCAGCACGCGGTCGCCCAAGAACTCGAGGCGCTGGTAGCTGCCGACCCGGCCGGTATGGCCGGCCTTGCTGACATGGGTCAGCGCCAGCGGCAGCAGCGTGGAGTCGGTGAAGTGATGGCCGATGCGGGCCTCCAACACGTCGAGGCCCGGCCGCGGCCGCTGGGCGCGCCGGGCACGGCTGGAGCGCGGGGCGCTCTCGTCGGACGCGCTCAACGCCGCCCGCCCCTCGAGAGGGCGGGACTTCCTGCCGATTCCGTGATCACGGTGAAATGGTAGAGCGTCAGTGGATCGTCGTGAAGAGGCGGTTCCAGCGGACATCCGCGGGCCAGCGCCAGAGCTGCCAGGCAGGCGTGCGCTCGTCGATCGAGAAGAAGATCATCTCGGCCCGGCCGACGAAGTTCTCGAACGGGACGTAGCCGACGCTGGACAGGTCGCGCGAATCGGTCGAGTTGTCGCGGTTGTCGCCCATCATGAAGTAGTGCCCGTCGGGCACCGTGTAGACGGTGGTGTTGTCCCAGAAGCCGCGGTCGCCGTCGCGCTCGATCACCTTGTGGGTGACCCCGCCCGGCAGGGTCTCCATGTACTGGGCGACCTTCACGGTCTGGTCGAAGGCGTCGAGGGTTTCGTAATCGGCGATACGCTCGCGCTTGACCGGCTTGCCGTTGATGTTGAGCACGCCCTCGATCATCTGGATCTTGTCGCCGGGCAGGCCGATGACGCGCTTGATGTAGTCGGTGGCGTTGTCTTTCGGCAGCTTGAACACGGCGATGTCGCCGCGCTTCGGCTCGGCTGCCCAGACCCGCCCATGCGCCTCGAACGGCAGGTACTCCGACAGCGGCAGGGAGTATTTCGAGTAGCCGTAGGTGTACTTCGACACGAACAGATAGTCGCCGATCAGCAGCGTCGGGATCAGCGAGCCCGAAGGGATGTTGAACGGTTGGAACAGAAGCGTGCGCACGACGAGGGCGATCAGCAGCGCCTGGACGCCGACCTTCACGGTCTCGCGGATGCTTTCCCAGGTGCCGGGTTCCGCCGCCCGGATCTCCGATTTGCTGTCGCGATCCACGCGTGCGTGTTCCATGTCTTCTGTGGCCGTCGCAGCGATCCGGGGCCGACGCGCGGTCCGAGACCGACCGCCGTCCCTTCGTTCTGCTGGGCGGGGGGTCTAGACCATGCGCGGCCCGCCCGCAACGCGGGGATAAGCCGGCTCAGCCTTGTATATGCTTCAGGGCTGAGCCGCCGGGACCGCTTCGATCATCACGAAGGCTTGTGCCAGAGGCGGTTCGTCGGTGAGCGTGATGTGCAGCCGCGCTTCGTAGCCTTCCGGCACCATGCGGGCGAGGTGTTCCTGCGCACCCCCCGTCAGTCGCAGCGTCGGCTGGCCGCCGGGGAGGTTCACCACCTCCATGTCGCGCCAGAACACCCCCTGGCCGATGCCGGTGCCGAGCGCCTTGGCGCAGGCCTCCTTGGCGGCGAAGCGCCGGGCATAGGACGGGGCGCGCGCCGCCCGCCGGTCGCACTTCGCCCGCTCGCCCTCGGTGAAGACCCGATGGGTGAAGCGCTCGCCGTACTTGTCCAGCGAGTTCTCGATCCGGCGGATGTCGCAGAGATCGGTGCCGATGCCGAGGATCATGGTTTCTTCCTGGGCTCGCGAGATTTCGCGCGTTCCCCTCCCCCTTGTGGGGGGCGGGGTGGGGGGTGGTTCAGGATGAGGCGCTGCGGTGCCTTCTGCACCACCCCCACCTCCCTCCTCCCCACAAGGGGGAGGAGCGATGCCTTCGGCTACCGTCGCGCCCGGTCCATCGCCGCCCGCATGTCGTGCACCGCCTGCCGCAGCCCCACAAAAATCGCCTCGGCGATCAGCGCGTGGCCGATGTTCAACTCGCGCAGCTGCGGCACGGCCGCGACCGGGCCGACGCTGTCCAGCGTCAGGCCGTGGCCGGCATGGATTTCGAGGCCGAGCCCGGCGCCGTGGGCGGCGGCGCGCACGATCCGGTCGAGTTCGTGCGCCACGCGCGCGGAATCGCCCGCCACGGCCGCTTCGCAGTAGCTGCCGGTGTGGAGTTCGACGACAGGCGCGCCGAGGGCGTGGGCCGCCTCCATCACCGCCTCGTCGGGCTCCACGAACAGCGAGACGCGGATGCCGGCTTCCCTCAGTGTCGCGATGCGCGGCGCCAGATGCGCGCGCGCGCCGACGATGTCGAGGCCGCCCTCGGTGGTGCGCTCCTCGCGCTTCTCCGGCACGAGGCAGGCGGCGTGCGGCCGGGTGTGGAGCGCGATGCCGACCATCTCGTCGGTCGCCGCCATCTCCAGGTTCAGCGGCACCGGCAGCGCCTTCAGGGCGGCGATGTCGGCATCCCGGATGTGGCGGCGATCCTCGCGCAGATGCGCGGTGATGCCGTCGGCGCCCGCCGCCACGGCCTCCTGGGCGGCGCGCACCGGATCGGGCATGGACCCGCCGCGGGCGTTGCGGACGGTGGCGACGTGATCGATGTTCACGCCCAGGCGCAGGGACGACACGGCTGTTCTGCCCGTTCAAAAGGGTTGGGACGCCGGTTTAGCGGCTGCTGCCGGGGCTTGGAAGCGGCTCCGGCGCGGGGTTTTGGCGCGGCGGGCGCAGTTGCGCGGGCGGCGGAAGTGCCCAGATTGAGGCGCGGCCGTTCCGGCCGGTTTGCGAAACAATCGAGCGCGCATGCACGGCACGTTGTCCCGGCCGGATTCCCCGTCGCCCCGGCCGGCCGCCTCCCGGCTGCCGCTGACCCTGCGCCTCGCCTTGCGCGAACTGCGCGGCGGGCTCTCGGGCTTTCGCGTCTTCATCGCCTGCATCGCGCTGGGTGTCGCCGCGATCAGCGGCGTCACCTCCATTGCCGCCTCGCTCTCGGGTGGGCTCGGGCGTGAGGGCCGACGCATCTTAGGCGGCGACCTCACCTATTCGCTCGTCAACCGCGAGGCCTCGCCCGCCGAGCGCGCGGTGCTCGCCGAGCGGGGGCCGCTCTCCGAAGTCGCGACGCTGCGGGCCATGGCGGTGGCGGGAGACGGCGCGGCTTTGGTCGAGCTGAAGGCCGTCGATGCGTCGTACCCCGCGGTCGGCACGCTCGAGACCGATCCAGCCAAGCCCTTGCCCGAACTGCTCTCTGAGCGCGACGGGATCTACGGCGCGGTCGCCGACCCGGCGCTGATGACCCGCCTCGACCTCAAGCCCGGCGACCGGGTGACGCTCGGTGGCTTCCCCGTCCAGATCCGTGCCACGCTGGTCTCGGAGCCCGACAAGATCGCCGCCGGCGTCGGCTTCGGCCCGCGGCTGATGATTTCGCTTGCGGCCCTGCGCGCCACCGGCCTGATCCAGCCCGGCAGCCTCAACCAGTGGAGCTACCGCCTCCAGCTTCCCGGCCTCGACGACGCGCAACTGACCGCCGCGGATGCCGCGATCCAGAAGGCGCTGCCGGAGGCCGGCTTCCAGATGCGCGCGCGCACCAATGCCGATCCGCGCTTCGCCAAGGGCATCGAGCGCTTCACCCAGTTCCTGACCCTGGTCGGGCTCACCGCCCTCATCGTCGGCGGGGTCGGCGTGGCCAATGCCGTGCGGGCCTTCGTCGATGGACGGCGCGGCGCCATCGCGACGCTGAAAAGCGTCGGCGCACCGGGCTCGCAGGTGGTCGGGCTCTATCTCGTGCAGGTGATGCTGATCGCCTCGCTCAGCACCCTGCTCGGGCTCGTGCTCGGCGCCGCCCTGCCATTCCTCCTCGACTTCGCCTTGCGCGACCAGCTTCCGCTGCCGCTCGATCCCGAGATCGCGCCGGGCCGCCTCGCGCTCGCCGCCGCCTACGGGCTCTTGACCGCGCTCGCCTTCGCGATCCTGCCCTTGGGGCGCGCCCACGACGTGCCGGTGGCGAGCCTGTTTCGCGACGGGGTCGATCCCGAGCGGCGCCGGCCCCGCACCCGCTACCTCGTCGGCCTCGCCCTGGCGCTCCTGGCCTTGGCCGGTCTCGCCCTCGTCACGGCGTTCGACCGCAAGGTCGCGCTCTTTTTCATGATCGCCGCCGCCTTCGCCTTCGGGGGCCTGCGCCTCGTCGCCGCCGGCATCATGGCGCTCGCCGCCCGCCTGCCCCGGCCGCGGGCGATGGCGCCGCGGATGGCGCTCGCCAACCTCCACCGCCCCGGCGCGCTGACGCCCGCGGTGGTGCTGTCGCTCGGCCTCGGCACGACGCTGCTGGTGACGCTCGGTGCCATCGACGCCAACATCACCCGGGCCCTCGAAAGCTCTCTGCCGGGCCGCGCCCCGAGCCTGTTCTTCCTCGACGTGCCGTCGCGCGATGCGGAAGCCTTCTCGGCCTTCCTTGGGTCCCGCGCGCCCGACGCCAAGATCGAGCGGGTGCCGATGATGCGCGGCCGCATCACCGCCCTGAACGGCGTGCCCGCAGGCCAGATCAAGCCGCCGGAGGACGCGGCCTGGATCCTCGACGGCGACCGCGGCATCACCTACGCCGAGATCCTGCCCGAGGGTTCGCAGATCCTCGACGGAAAGTGGTGGAACGCGGAAGAAGCGCGCCAGCCCCTGGTCTCGTTCGAGTCGGACGCCGCCCGCGCGCTCGGCCTCAGCGTCGGCTCCAGCGTGACCGTCAACGTGCTCGGCCGCGCCATCACCGCGAAGGTCGCCAACCTCCGCAAGGTCGAGTGGCGCTCGCTCGGCATCAACTTCGTGATGGTGTTCTCCCCCGGCACGTTTCGTGGGGCGCCGCATGCCGACCTCGCGACGCTGACCCTCCCCAACGGCCCCGAGCCCAAGCTCGAGGCCGAGATCGTCCGCGACGCCGCCAAGGCCTTCCCCTCCGTCACCAGCGTGCGGGTGAAGGACGCGCTCGATGCGGTCAACGACCTCGTCCACAAGCTGACGCTGGCGATCCGCGGCGCCAGCGTGGTGGCGATCCTCACGAGCCTGCTCGTGCTCGCCGGGGCGCTCGCCGCCGGGCACCGGGCCCGGCTCTACGACGCGGTGGTGCTCAAAGTGCTCGGCGCCACGCGCAAACGGCTTCTCCTGGCCTATCTCCTCGAATACGGTGCCCTGGGCGCGGTCACCGCCGCCTTCGGGATCCTGGCCGGGACGCTGGCCGGCTGGGGCATCGTCGCCCGGGTGATGCGGCTCGACTTCCGCCCCGATCCGGCGGGCGCCCTGATTGTCGCGGGCCTCGCCGTCGCCTTCGCGGTGATCGTCGGGCTGGCCGGCACGTGGCGCATCCTCGGCCAGAAGCCGGCGCCCTATCTGCGACAGTTCTGAGACATGTTCCCCAACGTCGCAAGACGTGTCTTAATCCCGCGCGATGGTTAAAAAGTTTCGTCCCTGGAACGACTTGAAATCTTAGGCGGGAGCTTCACCGCCCTCTTGTCTGTGACTGTCCGAGCGAACATATTCGGGCATGAGGCGCGCCCGACGCGCCGGGGTTCGCGCGTGGACCTCGTATCGATCCCGCGCCGGGAGCTTCCAAGGGAAACTTTCATGGCATTCGACAACAGCCCGTTCCGCTACGGTGCCCAGCCGCAGGGATACGCCGGCTCCCAGGTCGAGGTCGACCAGGGCCTGCGCAGCTTCATGCTGGGCGTCTACAACAACATGGTCGTCGGCCTCGGGATCTCGGGTCTCGTGGCGCTCGGCCTCAACATGGCCGCCGTCGCGCAGACGGGCGCCGGCCGTGTCGCGCTCACCCCGTTCGGCCAGTTCCTCTACACCAGCCCCTTCAAGTGGGTGCTGATGCTGGCGCCGCTCGCCTTCATCTTCGTCTTCTCCTTCCGGATGGACCGGATGTCGGCGGCTTCGGCGCGGGCGACATTCTGGGCCTTCGCGGCGGTGATGGGCGCCTCCATGTCCACCCTGCTGCTGGTGTTCACCGGCGCCAGCGTGGTGCGGGTGTTCTTCATCACGGCGGCCAGCTTCGGCGCGCTCAGCCTCTACGGCTACACGACGAAGCGTAGCCTGTCGGGCATGGGTTCGTTCCTGATCATGGGCGTGATCGGCCTCGTGATCGCCTCGCTGGTGAACATCTTCCTGGCCTCGAGCGCGCTGCAGTTCGCGATCTCGGTGCTCGGCGTGCTGATCTTCGCAGGCCTCACCGCCTACGACACGCAGAAGCTCAAGGAGATGTTCCTCTACAGCGGCCTCGACGCCGAGGGCGCGGCCAAGATGTCGGTCAACGGCGCCCTGACGCTGTATCTCGACTTCATCAACATGTTCCAGTTCCTGCTCCAGCTGGTCGGCGACCGCCGCTAAGCCAGGCGCAGACCCGAACACGAAGAGCCCCGGCCGAAAGGCCGGGGCTTTTTCGTCGGTGACTCAGCCCGCCATGGCCCGCTCCAGCTCGGCAAACACCCGCGGCTCGCCGCATTGGCCGACATTGAAGCGCAGGTAATCGCCCGCGCCCTGGCTCAGCGAGAAGACGTTGCCCGGCGCCAGCACGACGCCGCGGGCCAGCGCCCGGCGGGAGATGTCGGCGGCATCCAGCCCGGCCGGCAGGCGCGCCCAGAGGAACATGCCGCCCGTCGGCACGAACGGCACGGTGAGGCCTGCCTCCGCGAGCCGCCGCACCACCCGGCCGCGCTGGTCGGCGAGCCGCGTGCGCAGCGCATCGAGGTGATGGCGGTAGCTGCCCTCGGCGAGGAAGCGGTGGATCGTGGCCGCCGCGAGATGCCCGTCGCTGAGGGCCACCGCGAGCTTGAGATCGACGAGGCGCTCGACCCAGTCGCCGCGCAACGCCACGACGCCGGCCCGCACCCCGGTCGAGAGCGTCTTCGAGAAGCCGCCGACATGGATCACCCGGTCGAGCCCGTCGAAACCGGCGAGCCGCGGCCCCGGCTCGACCTCGAAATCCGCATAGGCGTCGTCCTCGACGATCAGGGTGCCGTGCACCTCGGCGAGCCGGAGGATGCGGTGGACCACCATCGGGGTCAGCGTCGCGCCGGTCGGATTGTGCAGGCCGGAATTGGTCACGTAGAGCCGCGGCTTGTGCTCGGCGAGCACCTGTTCGAACGCGGTCAGATCGGGCCCCTCCGGCCCGAACGGCACGCCGACCATCCGCAGGCGGTGGGCGCGGGCGAGGGCCTGGAAGCTGAAATAGCAGGGATCGTCCAACAGCACCGTGTCGCCGGGCTCGGTGAGGAAGCGGAGTGTCAGGTCGAGCGCCTGCGTGGTCGAATCGGTGAGAACGAGCTGATCGGGGTGGGCGAGGATGCCGCGCTCGGTCAGGCGCCGCGCCATCAGCTGGCGCAACGGCGCGTGGCCCTGGGGGGTGTCGTAGAACAGAACCGCCTCGCTGCGCCGCGCCACCTGCCGCAGCGCCCGGCGCAGGGCCTCCTCGGGGAGCCAGTCGGGGGGGAGCCAGCCGCAGCCGGGCTTGAGATGGTCGGGCCCGGCCTCCAGCGATTGCCGGGTGATCCAGACCGGGTCCACCGCCCGGTCGAGGCGGGGGCCCAGCGCGGCCAGACTCAGCGGCTCGGCCCGGGCCGCGACGTAGAAGCCCGAGCCCGGCCGCGAGACGATGGCACCCTGCGCGGCCAGCCGATCATAGGCCTCGACCACGGTCGATTTCGACACCGCCATGCTCTCGGCGAAGGCCCGCACCGAGGGCAGCCGGGCGCCGGGCCCGAGCGCCCGGCTCTGGATGCGCGCCTCGATCGCCCGCATCACCGCCTCGACCCGGCTGAGGCCCGTCTCCCGCGGCAGCTCCGTCATGGACGTTCCTCCGAACCGTACCGCTCGATGTCCCGGACAGTTCATCGGAATTGTACTGCAATCGTCCCTGTCGGGACAGGGCGTGCGGCGGCATATCGGAGCCGCTTCCCGCAACCGACAGGAGAGACCCATGACCTTCACCGAAGACGTGTCCGCGCAGAGAGCCGGATCGCTCGCCTTCCTCGCCCGCCGCGTCCGCGATGCGGTCATCCTCGCCGCCGGTGCCGTGCTTGCCCTGCCGCTGATCGTGCCGTTCGCGTGAGCCGGCTCGGCGCCGCGGCCCTCGATGCGCCGACGGGCGCGCGCCCGAACGGCGCGCTCCTCGACGGGCTGATCGGCGTGGCGATCTTCAGTGGATCGCTCCCGGCGACGCGGCTCGCCCTCACCGGTTTCGACCCGCTGTTTGTCACCTTCGCCCGTGCGGCGCTGGCCGGCCTCGCTTCCGCGGCGCTGCTCGCCGCCGTCCGGCCGAAGCGCCCGGCGCGGGGCGAAATCGCCGCCTTCGGCGTGCTGTCCTTCTGCGTGGTGCTGGCCTTCCCGCTGCTGACGGCTTTCGCCCTGATGCGGGTCGAATCCGCCCACGCCATCGTCTTCATCGGCCTGCTGCCGCTCGCGACCGCCGGCTTCGGTGCGCTGCGGGCCGGCGAGCGGCCCACGCGCCGCTTCTGGCTGTTCGCCTGCCTCGGCAGCGCCATCGTCGCGGGGTTTGCCCTGCGCGGCGTCAGCCTGGAACCGGCCGATCTCCTGATGCTCGCCGCGATCCTGGCGGGCGGGCTCGGCTATGCCGAGGGCGGGCGTCTGTCGCGACGGCTCGGCGGCTGGCCGGTGATCGCCTGGGCGAACGTCGTGGCTCTGCCCCTGACGCTGCCGCTGGCGTGGTGGCTCGCACCGCCGGACGTGTCCGGAATACCGGCCGGCGCTTGGGCCGGGCTCGGCTACGTCGCGCTGTTTTCCATGCTGATCGGCTTCGTGTTCTGGAACCGGGGGCTCGCCCGCGGCGGCATCGCGGCGGTGGGCCAGCTCCAGCTGCTCCAGCCGTTTCTCGGTCTGGCGCTCGCCGCCCTGCTGCTCGGCGAGCGGATCGAGCCGGCCATGGTGATCGCCGCGCTCGCCGTGGTGGCCTGCGTCGCCGTCGCCCGCCGGGCGGCGTGAGGCGGCGCCTCACCCCTCGGTGCAGTTCGCCTGGTACAGGGTTTGCGCCCGCTGCATCGCCTTGAAGTCGGCGGGGCTCGCCGGGCTTCGCAGCTCCGGTCCCTCGGGCAGGCGCCCGAGGACGTTTTCGGCGAGGTAGGCGACGAAGGGGCGGGGCCCGGTATGAGTGCCCATGCGGTTGCGCAGATCGACGGTACCGCACACCGCCCCGGCCCGGCCCTTCCGCAGGCCGGCGATGCGGGCCTCCGGGTCGCGGAACTGGCGGCCGACCAGAGCGAGGATCGTGCCGGACGCGGCAGGCCCGACGACGGCGTCCGAGCCGTCGACGACGGATTGCGCCCGCGCCGCCGGGGGAGCGGCGAGGAGCAGGAGCGCCGCGAGGGCGGACAATCGGCGCATCTCAGCCTGCCTTGGCCAGAACTTCGATATCGCGGTCCATGCCGCTCTCGACCTTGAACTCGCGGGTGTAGACCTGCCCGTCATGGCGGGCGATCAGCACGTAATCGCCCTCCGCCAGGGTCACGGACGGGAACGCGCCGATCGCCTCGCGGATCGTGTCGCCGCCCGGCGTCAGCACGCTGAAGGCGGTGCCGGCGAAGGCCTCGGTGCCGGGGGCGGCGACGAGCTTCAGGGTCACGGTCGCGGCGCGGTGGTTCAGGGTCGCGTCGGTGACCTTGCCGGTCTCGACCTTGAGGTCGGCCCGCTGGATCGCGTTCGACTCGCCGTAATTCGAGACCACGTGGTAGACGCCCTCGGGCAGGCGCACGATCTCGCCGGCCTTGATGCCGCTGCGCACGAGGCGCCCTTCCGAGTTGGTGCCCGCCGGCACGAAGACCGAGAAGGCGAGCTGGTTGGGGGCGATCTTCTGGTCGCCGATGGCGCCCGACAGTTTCAGCGCGCCCGCCGCCACCTTCAGCTGCTCGCTCACCGGCTGGCCGGACAGCGTCACCCGCTTCGAGGCGCTGGCATAGCCGTAGGTCACGGTGGCGACGTAGGAGCCCGCCGGCAGCTTCAGGGTCGGGGCCGCCTCGTTCGAGCGGGCGACGATGACGGGCCGCCCGGTCTCGCCCTTGTCCTCGAAGATGCGCCAGTTCAGGCCCGAGCGCATCGGCTGATTGGCGCCGACGAAGCTCGCCGAGAGCGAGAGGTCCGACTCGGCCTCCGCGGCCGGCGGCGGCAGCATCGGCGCGGTGATGCCGGGGGAGGGCAGGCCGGGGCCGAACGGGTCCTGGGCCTGGGCGGCGAGCGGCATCGCGCCGAGAAGCGCGGTCGCGATCGCGATCCGGCACCCGCGTCCCATCGTCCTGTTCTCCCGCACGTGACCCTCGAACACGCCTCGGCTCTTGAAACCCGACCGTGGCGGCGGCAAGGCCAAATCACCTTCGGCCCGAGCCTGCGGATTGTCCATGACCTCCCTCGTGACCCATGAGATGCTGCGCACCCGCCGTTCGGTGCCGCCGATCAACCTCGACGGGCCCGGTCCCTCGGCGGAGGAACTCGACGCCTGGCTCGCCATCGCGGCCCGCGTGCCCGATCACGGCAAGCTCGCGCCCTGGCGCTTCCTCGTGATCGAGGGCGAGGCGCGCCACCGCCTCGGCGCGATCATCGCGAACGTCCACGCGGCGGATTTCCCCGAGGCGGATGCCAAGCGCCTCGACCTGGAGCGCCAGCGCCTCGCCCACGCGCCCTTGGTCGTGGCGGTGGTCTCCCGCGCCGGCCCCCATGTGAAAATTCCGGAATGGGAGCAGGTGCTGTCGGCGGGCGCCGTCTGCATGAACTTCGTCGTGGCGGCCAACGCCGCGGGCTACGCCACCGCGTGGCTGACCGAGTGGTTCGCCTACGACCGGCGCGTGCTCGACGCCCTCGGGCTCGATCCCGCCGAGCGGATCGCCGGCTTCATCCATGTCGGTCGTGCCCGCGAGGTGCCCGCCGACCGGCCGCGGCCGGACCTCGCCCAGATCGTCACCCGCGTATGAGCCCCGTCGCCGATCATCCCGATGATCGGCGAGAGCCTCCGCGACGGCGGAGCGGCGGATGTCCGCGTTCGAGCCACGCCAGATGAGGGCGCCCCGATGTATTACGAGGCCGATGCTCCGAGCCTGCCGCACAACCCGTTCAAGGCCATCGTCGCCCCGCGGCCGATCGGCTGGATCAGCGCCATGGACCGGGCGGGCCGGGTGAACCTCTCGCCCTACTCGTTCTTCAACGCGGTCGGGGGCGAGCCCGACATGGTGATGTTCTCCTCCGTCGGCCGCAAGGACGCGATCGCCTTCGCGGAGGAGGGCGGGGAGTTCGTGTGCAGCCTCGCGACGTTCGACCTCCGCGAGGCGGTCAACGCCACCTCGGCGCCGCTGCCGCGGGGCGAGAGCGAGTTCGGCTTCGCCGGCCTCACCCCGGCGCCATCGCGAAAAGTGCGCCCGCCGCGGGTGGCGGAATCCCCCGCGGCGATCGAATGCAAGTGGCTCCAGACCGTGCCGCTGGTGCCGCTGGACGGCTCGGCGCCCAACAACTTCCTCGTGATCGGGCAGGTGGTCTCGCTCTACGTCGATGACCGATATGTGAAGGACGGGCGGGTCGATACGGGGGCGATGCGCCCGATCCTGCGCGGCGGCTCTTTCGACTATTTCACCGCCGAACCGGAGACCCGGTTCGAGCTGCGGCGGCCCAAAGGCGGCGGCGGGTAAGGGCGGAGGCGGCCGAGCCCCCGCCCCGGCGGGCCCGGCGCGAAGCGCCGCGGATCCCAATGGCGCCTACTCGGCGCCCTTCTTGGCGTTGTTTTCCTTGCTCTTCTGCATGTGGGCGCGGCGGTTCTCCTCGAACTCGTCGACGGCGGCCGAACCCTTGTTTGAGGCGCCCGAGCCCGACTTGGCGGTCGCGGCCTCCGGCTTCGCGCTCTGGGCCTGCGACGGCACGGCGAGGGTGGAGGCGCCGGCCACGGTCGCGACGGCGAGCAACAGCTTGAAGGGATGCATCATCGTTCTTTCCTCCCTGTTGGGAGAAAATATAATGCAGTTTTCGCGAAGCATTGCAATGAAGTGTGTTGAACAATAATTCTTCGAAAACAATATTAATAAGTGCGTTATGTTGTAATTGCGCTGGCGATTGCCGCTTTGCCGAGGCGGATCTGCGTAAAATCCTGCCGTGATCGGCATTCCGGGTGTCCTGGAGCATCGGCCCGAAAGGTGGATACCGGCTTTCGGAAAGGCCGAGGCGGCGCAAAACATGGAGCATCGCCGCGGCGCGCCCGCGCAGGGAAGCGACCGGCGCGGACGATCTCACGCCACCGAGAGGCGTGCGCGGGCGGCGCTGGAAGAGGCCGGCCGCGCCTGGGTCTTGCGCCGGTACATCGCCGCGTCCGCCGCTTCCAGCAGGGCTTCGGCCGACGTGCCGTCGAGGGAGCTCCAGGCGGTGCCGACGCTGGCCCCGATCCGGGCCTCGTCGCGTTCCGTCAGGCGGATGGTGCCGAGAGCCGATTCGACGCGGGCGGCGAGGGCGCCGAGGAGGCGCGGGCTCGTGCACGCCTCGACCAGAACCACGAACTCGTCGCCGCCGAGGCGCGCGACGGCGTCGAGAGGGCGCAAGGTTCCTTCGAGGCGGCGGGCGACCTCGACCAGCAGGCGGTCCCCGACGGCGTGGCCGAGATCGTCGTTGATCGCCTTGAACCCGTTCAGGTCGAGATAGAGCAGCCCGACCTCCTGCGGTCGGCGGGCCAGCGCCTCGTCCAGACGGGCCAGCAGGGCCCGCCGGTTGAGGATTCCCGTGAGGGCATCGTGGCTCGATGCGTGGGCGAGGCGTGCGCCCTCGCGCCGCCCCTGCCGCACCTCGCGGTAGGCGAGGATCAGGCAGCATCCGGCCGGCAGCAGCATCACCGCCGCCGCCACGGCCCAGAGATGGACGGTGTGGCGCGCGGCGGCGCTCTGGCGCAGGGCGCTCCGGTCGATCGTCGCCTGCTCGACCTCCAGCAGCTGATTGATGTCGGCCCGGATCCTGTCCATCAGCCGCTTTCCCGTATCCTGAAGGACGACCGGCAACGCGGCCTCCAGCCCGAGGCGGCGGCGCAGCTCGATGGTCTGCCGCAACTCGGCGAACTTGGCGTGCGCCCCCTGATCGATGGCGGCGGTGACGGAGCGCGCGGCGTCGGCGTCGGCATAGTCCCGCTGCAGGGTGGCGAGGCCCTGATCGATCCGGCTCAGGGCCTCAAGGTAGGGCTGCAGGTACGCGTCGCGGCCGGTGAGGAGGAAGCCGCGCTGCCCGGTTTCCGCGTCCTGAATCAGCATCAGGGCCTGGATCAGATGGCGGGCGCGCAGGTTGCTGGCGATCTGCGCCTCCGTGTCGGCCTGCACCGCGGACAGATGGCGATAGATGCCGTAGCCGGTCCCGACGCAGAGTCCCGCGACCAGGATCGCCACGAGGACGATCTTGGTTTCGACATATCGGATGAACTTGCGTTTCATCGCCGCCGCCTTCCTCAGCGAATCCGGCATAACGCTCAAACGTAAATCGCTCCTATCCACCCAGCATCCGGCAAGACGATGCCGTCTGTCGCCGCGATTCAAGTCGAGCCGTCGGTCAAGGAGGTTCGGATAGATCTTGGGCCAATAGCGGTCTGGGCTTAGCGGTACGGTGTGTATTGATACGCTTCGTGCCAAATTCAGGCCGCTTCGTCAGCGCGAGAATGGCGTGAGCGCCCCCGGATCGCGGGCGATCAGCAGGTCGAAGCTGTCCCGCCCGGCCGCCGCGCCCGCGAGCCCGCCCGGTTCGAGGGTGGCGAAGGCCGTAACCCCCGCCGCCGCGGCCGCGAGGCGGACCAGGGCGCGCGCCTGGGCGACCGTCTCCCCGGCCGGATCCGTTCCGAGGCTCGCCGCCAGCGCTGCACCGTCGAACCCGAGCCCGTCGAGCCGCGGGCTCGCGCCGACGAAACCCCGCGCCTCCAGCACGCCGAGGGGATCGGCGATCGCCGCCAGGATGCGCAGCCGCCCGTCCGGCCAGCCGTGCTCGGCCTCGTGCACCGCGAGCCGGGCGCCCAGCGCCGCCACGTCGCGGCCGGAGCGGGCAGCGAGCAGAACCGCGTCGGGCGCCTCGGCGGGCAGCGGCGCGTCGGGACGATCGAGGGCGAGGATGAGCCGCTTGGGCCCGATCCGCCCGCGCAGCCCCGGCGGAAGCGGGCCCTCGACCACCAGCGCGTCCACCGCGCCCGCAACGCGCACCGCGTCCTCGGCCGGGCCGCGGAAGGCGAGGTGGGGTGTGCGGGATCGGGAACGGCAAGGTGCGGGGATCATTCAACGTTTCTTTACCATGCCGAGCGGAAAGTCCGATTTCGAGGGGCCGATCGCCGGCTCCCGCGGACCGCGTCATGTTCCTGTTCACCAATGCCCCCGTCGGCACGCGCGAGACCGGCCCCGCCGCCGTGTCGGCGCGCCCGGCGAATGCGGCGAGCGGCGAGGTGATCGCGGCCATCCGCGACGGGGCGCAGTCGAGCGGCGTCGGCTTCGATTACCTGCTCGCCACGGCGCAGCGCGAATCGAGCCTGAACCCGACCGCCAAGGCCGGCACCTCGACGGCGACCGGCCTGTTCCAGTTCATCGAGCAGACCTGGCTCGGGGTGATGAAGAACGCGGGCGCCAAGCTCGGGCTCGGCACCTACGCCGATGCCATCACGGCGCGCCCCGACGGCACCTACACCGTCGCCGACCCGGCGACGCGCCAAGCGATCCTCGACCTGCGCCGCGACCCGAAGGTGTCGGCGACGATGGCCGGCGCCCTGACCCAGCGCAACCGCGACGCGCTGGGCACCGCGCTCGGGCGCGAGCCCACCTCCGGCGATCTCTACGCCGCCCATGTGCTGGGCGCGCGCGGCGCCACGACGCTGATCAACTCGGCCCAGGGCAGCCCGGCGCGGGCCGCCGCCCTCGACCTGCCGGAGGCGGCGGCCGCCAACCGCAGCCTGTTCTACGACAAGGCCGGGCGCCCGCGCTCCTCCTCCGAACTCTACGCGCTGCTCTCGACCGCGACCTCGGGGGCGCCGACTCCGGTGGCGACCGCCGCGGGCACCGCCGAACCGCCGATGGCCTATGCCTCGCTGGACGGCGGCCTGCGCTCGCTGTTCCAGACCGACCGGCGCCAGGGCGCGATCTCGGAGGGCGTCGCCAAGATCTGGCAGGGCCGAAACGCGGGCGCCGCGGCGGCCCGGCCCGCGCCGACCTACTTCCCTCGCTCGGACGCGGCCGAGGACGTCGTGCAGACGGCCGCGATCCCGGACGCGGCCGATCCGGTCGTCTCGAGCCCGATCCTGGTGCCGCTGCCGCCGCGCCGCCCCGCCGGGCTCGGCCAAGCGGCGACGACGACCGCGAGCGCGGAGCCGAACCCCGCGGCGCTCCCGTCCAAGACAGTCTTC
Organism: Methylorubrum salsuginis; assembly: GCF_900114375.1. Classification (GTDB taxonomy): domain Bacteria; phylum Pseudomonadota; class Alphaproteobacteria; order Rhizobiales; family Beijerinckiaceae; genus Methylobacterium; species Methylobacterium salsuginis. The sequence goes on from NZ_FOSV01000002.1 coordinate 54,902, forward strand.
TTCGACCTGTCCTCCTACAACCTTCGGAACGGCCCATGATCCTCCGCCAGTTCCTCACCCTGACGCAGCACGCCTCCGCCGAGCGGCGGGCCGAGGCCGCGGGCACCCTGGCGCAAGCCTATCTCGACGGCAGCCTCGGCCCGGACGCGGCCTGGGAGGCCAAGACGGCGTTGCTGGCCCTCCTCGACGATCCGGCGCTGGCCGTGCGCCGGGCGCTGGCCGTAGCCTGCGCCGATGCGGCGGGCGCGCCGCGGCCCCTCGTGGTGGCGCTCGCCTCCGACCATCCCGAGATCGCCTGCTGCGTGCTCGCGCGCTCGCCCGTGCTGATGGATGCCGACCTCGTGGATTGCGTCGCCATCGGCTGCGAGACGACGCGTTCCGCGGTCGCTTCCCGGCCCGACCTGTCCAAGCCCGTCGCCGCCGCTCTCGCCGAGGTGGCGGGCCTGCCCTCCCTCACGGCGCTGGCCAAGAACCCGCTCGCCTCCATCGGCACCGCCGCCTTCCTGCGCATGGTCGAACGCCACGGCGAGGATGCGGAGTTGCGCCGCGCCCTGCTCGCCCGGCACGACCTCGCCATCGAGGTGCGCCACGCCGTGGTCGCCCTGCTGGCCGAGCAGCTCGCCCGCGCCGGCCAGGACGAGGGCTGGATGAATTCCGAGCGGGGCGCCCGCGTCGCCCGCGAGGCCCGCGATTCGGCCGCCCTCGCGCTGGGCGACGAAGCCGGCGAGACCGGTCTCGCCCGCCTCGTGGCGCATCTGCGGGTGCAGGAGCAACTCACCGCCGGGCTGATCCTGCGGGCGATCCTGTCGCTGCGCCTGCCCTTCGCGGAAGCCGCGCTGTCCGAACTCAGCGGGCTCAGCCGCGCCCGCGTCGCCGGGTTGATGTTCGAGCCCTACAGCGCCGGCTTCATCGCGCTCCATCGCCGGGCGGGCCTGCCGGCCCTGCTGCTGCCGGGCATCCAGGCGGCGCTGACCGTGTGGCGCGAGGCCGCCGACGGGCGCGGCGGCCCGAGCGGCCCGCGGCTCGCCCGCTCGATGATCGAGGCGGCGCTGACGGCCTGCGAGACCCTGCCCGTCGCCGAGGCCCGCGGGCTGGTGGCTTTGCTGTCCCGCTTCGAGGCCGAAGCCGCCCGCGACGAAGCCCGCCTCTTCGCGCAGGAGCAGATCGAGGCGCATGCCCGTGACGAGGCCGCCCGCCTGCTCGCCGCGCCCGAAGCCCTGCCCGTGACCGATACCTGGCCTGAGACGATGGCCGACGTTTGGGACTTGGCTGGGGGATCGACGCTGCCGGAGGTGATCGAACTGCCCGCGCCGGCGTTCGAGCCCGCGCCGGAGGTGGCCGATTCCGTCGTCGCCGTGGGAGAGATGTCCGAGCCGGAGCCGAGCGTGTCCGAGCCGGCTTTGCCGGATGCCGGCGCCGCCTGGCCGCTGGCGCCGCGGCCGGAGGAGCGACTCGGTGCGCCGGTCGTCGTCCAGGCGCCTTCCCGGACCACCGCCGAGGTCCCCTCCACGCTCACCGCCGAGGCGACCGAGACGCTGCTGGCCGGCCTCTCGGAGGCCCTGATGGCGAGCGTCCTCTCCGTTCGCTCGGGCCTCGCCGGACCCGAGGCGGCCCCCGAGGTTCGGCCCGAGCCGAAGCCGGCGGCGCGCCCCCGCGAGATCGCGCTCGCCGTCGCGGCCGGGATGATCCCGCAGGATCTCGTGCTCAGCTACCGCGCCGACCGCCGTCGCGAGCGTCTGGCGGCCTGACCGCTCAGGAGGGCGCCCGCGCGAGGTCGTGCACCCGCCGCAGGTCGGCGACGAAGGCCCGGTAGGCCTCCTCCTTCGCCGCGTCCGGCAGGCGCAGCAGGTAGGACGGGTGGACGGTGATGAACCCGCCGAACGGGCGGCCAAACGCCGCCGGCCCGCGGGCGCGGGTGATCGGGATCTGTTTGCCGGTCAGCGCCAGCACCGCGGTGGCGCCGAGTGCCACCACGAGCTTGGGGCCGACGAAATCAAGTTCCCGGTCGAGCCACCAGCGGTAATGGCTGACTTCGCCCGCGGTCGGCTTCTCGTGGATGCGGCGCTTGCCGCGCAAGCTGAACTTGAAGTGCTTGACGGCATTGGTGAGGTAGGCTTGCGACCGGTCGATGCCGGCCTCGTCCAGCGCGCGCGACAGCAACTGCCCCGCCGGCCCGACGAAGGGGCGGCCCTGCCGATCCTCCTGATCGCCGGGCTGCTCGCCGACGAAGGCGATGGAGGCTCCGATCGGGCCCTCGCCCAAAACGGCCTGGGTCGCGCCCGGCACCAGCGGCTCGGAGCGGGCGATGACGGCGTTGAGCGCCTCCAACGAGTCGGGTTCGTCCCGCGCCATCCGTTCCACCGCCCGGACGGGATCGCGCTTCTCCGGCATCGTCGGCGCCTTCTCGATCATCGCTTGCGCGCGGGCGCCCGCCGCCCGCACTAGGGCGGGAATCGTCGCGGTCTCCGGCATGTTCCGCCAGTACTTGCGGGGCATTTCGGCCCGCATGGCGTCGAGGTTGAGCCGGGCCGGGTTGAAGGTGCTCTCGTAATAGTCGCGCCAGCCCGCCTCGAACGCATCGCCCTCCGGCGCGTCCTCCCGCCGCCCCGGCGGGCCGAAGGTCAGTGCGCCGTCCCAATGGGCCGAGCCTTCCGGTGTCAGGATCGACCAGCGCAAATTCCGGAAGCGATCAACGAAGAACGGCGCCGCCGCTTCCAGGATGTGGTGGTCGGGCTCGAACCACGCGACGTAGCGCTCGGGCTCGTTCGGCACCCGGCGGAAGCGCAGGAAGGCGTGCATCTTGTGAAGGTCGCGGGCGATCCCCTTGCGCATCCGGTGGAGGCGGTGGACCAGCGGATCGCTCGCCACCTCCATCAGGGCGCGTTCGCCGTGGAGCACGCGCCAGATCAGGGCGTAGAGCAGGCCGTAGCGCTCGGGATCGCGGTGGGGGGCGACCATCGGGATCAGGTCGGTCACCGGGCGGGGCAGCGCCAGCGGCGGGGCGTCCGAGGGGGCGGGGTCGCTGCCGAACAGGCAGAGGGATTCGGTCTGCCAGACGGTTGCCTCGGGGGGCACGTTCGCGGCGATGAGGCTACGGGCGGCGGCGCGGAAGCCGGGCAGGTCGGCGCCGGGTGAAAGCGTGGCGACATGGATGCCGCGGCATTTCCCTCCCCCCTCTGCGGGGGAGGGTGGCCTCCGAAGGAGGTCGGGAGAGGGGAGCGACGCTTCCGGAGTGTTCAGGTCGAGGGCGGCCAAGCGGGACCGTGGTTCCCCTCTCCCGCCTGCTCCGCAGGCACCCTCCCCCGCGGAGGGGGGAGGGTTTTGGTGGTGCGACTCTCCCATCAGAACAGACTCAGCTGTTCCGCCGGCTCCGCGAGCTTCGTGCGCAGATCGAGCCGGTCGGTCAGCGTCGTCGGCCGGAAGTCCTCGGCGATCAGGAACGGCCGCGCCCGCTTCAGCCCCGAGGTCAGCCGCGCCACGTCGTCGAGGCGCAGGCGCGAATGGCGGCGCGCCTTGACGATGGCGTCGACCGCCCGCGCCCCGAGCCCCGGCACCCGCAGCAGCAGGGTCCGGTCCGCCCGGTTCACATCGACGGGGAAGAGGTGGCGGTTCTTGAGCGCCCAGGCGAGTTTGGGGTCGATGTCGAGGGCAAACATCCCGCCGTCGGCCGCGTTCGCGACGTCGTCGGGGGAGAACTCGTAGTACCGGATCAGCCAGTCCGCCTGATACAGCCGGTGCTCGCGCCTGAGCGGCGGGGCCTGCGGCGGCAGGGCGGAGGACGCGTCGGGGATCGGGCTGAAGGCCGAGTAATAGACGCGCTTGAGGCCGTAACTGCCATACAGGAGCGCGCTCTTGCGGATCAGCGCCTCGTCGGTGGTGGCATCCGCGCCGACGATCACCTGGGTCGATTGCCCGGCGGGCGAGAAGCGGCGCTTCTCCTCCTTCGCCTGGGCGATGCGCTCGCCGATCTGCCCCATGGCGCCTTCGATCGCCGCCCCGTCCTTCTCCGGCGCGAGGCGGATCAGGCCCTCTTCGGTCGGCAGTTCGAGGTTGATCGACAGCCGGTCGGCGTAGAGCCCGGCCTCCTCGATCAGCCAGGGGCTCGCCTCGGGGATCGACTTGAGGTGGATGTAGCCGCGAAACCCGTGCTCGCGCCGCAGCTTCTTGGCGACGCGGGTCAGCATCTCCATCGTGTAGTCGGGCGAGCGGATGATGCCCGACGACAGGAACAGCCCTTCGATGTAGTTGCGCTTATAGAACTCGACCGTGAGCGTCACCACCTCTTCCACCGAGAAGCGGGCGCGGGCGACGTTCGAGGAGCGCCGGTTGACGCAATAGGCGCAGTCGAACAGGCAGTAATTGGTCAGCAGGATCTTGAGCAGCGAGACGCAGCGCCCGTCCGGGGTGTAGGCGTGGCAGATGCCGGCCCCCGTGGTGGAGCCGAGGCCGTCCGCACCGGCCTTGCGCTTGGGCGCGCCGGACGACGCGCAGGACGCGTCGTACTTGGCGGCGTCCGCGAGGATGCGCAGCTTGCGCGCGAGTGTCTCGTCCATCGAACGGAAGATGAACACACCCGCGTGAGGATCAATGCGGCGCGTTGCCTTCCGCACCGGAAAACGCCTTCCCGAGGCCTCGCCCGGGAAGGCGCGAAGAATCAGCCCTGGGACAGCGTCTTGTCGAGCGTGATCTCGGCGTTGAGCAGCTTCGAGATCGGGCAGCCCTTCTCGGCGTTGCCGGCCAGCTCGTCGAACTTCGCCTGATCGATGCCGGGGATCACGGCCTTGAGGGTGAGGGCCGACTTCGTCACCTTGAAGCCGTCGCCGTCCTGCACGAGGGTCACCACCGCCTTGGTGTCGAGGGAGGTCGCCTTGAGGCCCGCCGCCTGGAGCTGGAAGGCCAGCGCCATGGTGAAGCAGCCGGCATGCGCGGCGGCGATCAGCTCCTCCGGGTTGGTGCCGGGCTCGTTCTCGAAGCGGGTGTTGAAGCCGTAGGGGTTGTCGGAGAGCACGCCCGACTGGGTCGTGATCCGGCCCTTGCCGGTCTTTCCGTCGCCTTCCCAGTGGGCGCTCGCGTGGCGGTCGGTCATGTCGTTGTCCTCGAAATCGGTTGCGGGCACATCCCGCATCGGGGGCGAGGTGGGGCGACGCGCCCGGAAGTCGAGGCGTTTCGATCTCACGGATCTTCCGGTGGATCGTCGAGTTCGGCTCCGATGACCGCGCGGGCGAGGCCGTAGGGGAAGCCCGCCCGCGCCATGGCGGCGAGATCGCGCTCGCGGTTCGCCTCCCGCGCGCCGGGCGGGCGGTGGGGGCCGAGGCGGCGGCGGCGGGCGTAGGCCGCAGCCGCTTGCCGCTCGGTGTCGGCCTCCTCGCCCGCATCCTCGCGCTCGTCGGTCATGACGGCCGAGATGGTGTCGGCGTCGATGCCCTTCTCCGAGAGCTTGGCCCGCGCCTGCCGGGTCGAGGCGCCGCGGCGGCGGAGCGTCGCGAGGCGGGCGGCGGCGAAGCGGACGTCGTCGATCAGACCGGCGCGCTGGGCGCGCGCCACCGTCTCGGCGATCAGCCCGGCATGGGCGTCCGGGGCCTCGTCGCGGGAGCGGCAGCGCCGGTCCACCCGGCGGGCCAGCACCCGGCGCAGCATCTCGGAGGAGGCGCCGTAGCGGTCGAGGTAGTGCAGGGCCACCCGCTCCAGCCACGCGGCGGTGACGGGCGGCTCGGGTCTTGCCTGTCCTGCGGGTCTTGCCTGTCCTGCGGGGCTGGCCTCCCGCTCCACTCGTCCGTCGTCACGACGATTGCGTGAACCCTTCGTCGCGATCATCCGTTCTTCACGGTCCTGCCTTGGTTGTCGTCGCATGCTTGTCGGATGGATCGCTCTGAAATGCGAGGGCTGCGCCACCGGGCAGTGGCCGTCCTGATGCGGCGCGAGTGGCTGTTCGTGCTGCTCGCCCTCGGCTTCGCGGTCGTCGCGGGCCTCGTCGTCTATTTCTCGCGTCCCACGCTCCTCACCGTCGCCGTCGGCCCCCGTGACGGCGTCGAGGCCGTCCTGATCGAGGCCTATGCCAAGGCGCTCGCGCGCAATCACGAGGACGTGCGGCTGCAGGTCACGCCCCACGACGACGTGCGCGACAGCGCCCAGGCCCTGCAGAAGAACCGCGCGGACCTCGCCGTGGTTCGCCCCGACGTGCTCCTGCCCGACAACGGGCTCACCCTCGCCATCCTGCACGACGAGGCGCTGATCGTCGCCGCCCCCGAGGCCGCCGAGATCGCGAGCTTCTCCGACCTCTCGACCCGGCGCCTCGGCGTGGTCGTGCGCCACGACGCCGACCTGCCCTTCGTCACGAACCTCCTCGACTTCTACGATTTCAAGCCCGCGGCCGAGGCGGAGATCGCGGGGGGCGAGCCGCTCGCGGCCGGCCGGATCGGGCTGGTGCCGCTGAAGGCGGGCGAGGTCACGCAGGCGCTGGAATCCAAGCGGGTCGATGCGGTGGCCGTCATCGCCAGCCCCACGGCAAAAGCGACCCTCGGGATGCTGCGCGCGGTCGAGGCGGCCTCGGCGGAGCGCAAGATCTCCTTCGTCGGTATACCGGACGGCAAGGCGATCACCCAGCGCCTGCCCGAACTCCAGACCATGACGCTGACCGCCGGCACCTTCGGCGGAAGGCCGAAGCGCCCGGAGGAGGATATCGAGACGGTCGGCGTGTCCTACCGCCTGATGGCGCGGGGCTCGGTGAGCCGGGTCGCGGTCGCCTCGGTGGTGCAGCACCTGTTCGAGTGGCGCTCGCGGCTGGCGGCGGTCGCCCCCGTCGCCAACGCGATGAAGCCGCCGGATTACGACACCACCGTCACGGCCACCAGCGCCCGCCTGCCCAACCACCCCGGTGCGGTCGATTATTTCGAGCGCGAGCAGCAGACCTTCCTCGACCGCTACGAGGACTGGATCTACCTGCTCGCCTTCTTCGGCGGCACGATCGGCTCAGGGGTGGCGTGGCTCGGCCAGCGGCTCGCCCGCAAGCGGCGCGAGCGCATCGACGTGGTGCTCGACCGCCTCCTCGACATCCTGGCCGAGGCCCGCGACGCCCGCGAGGTGGCCCAGCTCGACGCCCTGACCCGCGAGACCGACGCGTTGATCGCCGACGTGGTCCGCCATGCCCGCGAGCGCACCATCGACGGCCGGATGATCTCGGCGCTGATCCTCGCCATCGACGCGGTCAACGGCGCACTGGACGATGGGCGGCGCACGCTCGATCCGGGCGCCGACACGGGCGGCGGGGGACGCTCGCGCACCGCGCGGCTGCTGTCGCTGACCTTGCCCGCCGCGGAATAGACGCCCTTCGCCTCACGCCTCCGTGGCGGGCTCGGCCCGGTCTTCGCCCAGCATGAACCGGTTCCGGCCGCGCCTCTTGGCGGCGTAGAGCGCGCGATCCGCCTCCGCGATCAGGTCCGCGGCCGGTATGACCGTGCCCTCGGGGCGCCGCGCGGCGCCGATGCTGATCGTGGCGACACTGATGCCGTCGGCGCGGGCCGGATGGACGATGGCGAGCGCCTCGACCGCCTTCCCGAGTTGGCGGGCGCAGCGCGCCAGCGCCAACTCGCTCGCATCGTCCCGGATCAGGAAGGTGAACTCCTCGCCGCCGAAGCGGGCGCAGAAGGCATCGTTGTGCCGGGCGAAGTCCGCGAAGGTCTCGGCGATCCGCCGCAGGCAGTCGTCGCCGGCCGGATGGCCGAGCGCATCGTTGTAGAGCTTGAAGTAATCGATATCGATCATCATCAGGGCCATCGGGCCCGGCCGCGCCAGCCATGCATCCAACCGCTCCGCGAGGTGGCGGCGGTTCGGCAGGCCGGTCAGGGCGTCGGTGTGCGACAGGTTCTCGAACTCGCGCCGGGAGGCGTCGGCGCTCTTGGCCCGAAGCCCGGCATCCAGCGTCGCGAGGTAGTCGCCGCAGCGCCGCCGCTCCATCACGTAGTTGGCGTAGAGGCTGAAGATGCAGGCTGTGGTGATCTGCACCGCGAAGGCGGCCTGGAGCGCCGGGGGGAGATCGGCCTTCGTGCCGAGGGCGAGCAGGGTGACGCCGAGCGCGCTCCCGGTGAAGGCGACCGCGTGCTGGAAGCGCAGCGCCAGCAGCATGTTGGCGAAGACGATCGTCAGGGACAATTCGCCGAAGGTGAACAGCCCGAACGGATCGTGCGTCATCCAGAACAGGGAGACCGGGATCAGATAGGCGTTGAGGATGCCCACGAGCACCGAGCGTTCGGTCCCAAGCGGCGGCGTCCGCCCGATCAGCCACGCGAGACCGAGGGAGACCGGCGTGACGAGCCCGACGCGGAGCGCCACCGACAGCCAGAGGATATCGGGCAGCAGGACGATGCTGGTGAAGTTGAAGACGTTGTAGAGGGCGATCCCGACGAGGATGGCCGAACGCAGCTCGGCGGTCCGCCGCGCGCCGTGCTCGGCATCGTAGAGATCCCGGATCGGGGCCGCCAGACGCAGCCAGCGGTCGAGCGCCGGTTTCCCGCCGAGATCGTAGAAGCGCTGGATCGCGAGCGCCGGCATCGTTCCGTTCCCCTTTACCGGAGGGACGTAGCGCCGATGCTTTTAGCTTTTGCTAATGTGACGTTCGCAAGACGAACGTCTTCATTCGGCCTGTCGGTTCGATACAGTACCGAGTTCAACAAACGGCAGTGTCAACTCGAAGCATCGGCGGATGAAGGCACTCGCCGCCTGCCGGGCGGTCGCGCCTCGCATCGGCCATCTTGCCTGCGCGGCCAAACTAAGGAGCGAGAGCCGCCGGCCCGATGCCATCCGAACGGATACGGTTCTCGCGCATCATCTTTTTCCGAAAGCGGGACTCCACCTTTCGGGACGATGCGTTCGCTCCTTGTGCCGCATCGTCTTTTTCCGAAAGCCGGAAACCACCTTTCGGGAGGATGCTCTAACCCACGCCGACCGGATGCTTCACCACGAACGGCGTGCGCATCGTCACCAACTCCTCGCCCAGCGTCGGGTGAACCGCGATGGTTCGGTCGAAATCGGCCTTGGTGGCCCCCATGGTCACCGCGATGCCGACCGCCTGGATGATCTCGCCCGCATCCGGCCCCAGCACGTGGACGCCGACCACGCGGTCGCTGGCGCGCTCGACGATCACCTTCATGATGACGCGCTCGTTGCGGCCCGACAGCGTCGCCTTCATCGGGCGGAAGCTCGCCTTGTAGACGTCGATGTCGCCGTAGCAGCCCCGGGCCACATCCTCGTTGTGGCCGATCACGCCGATCTCCGGGGTCGAGAACACCGCGGTGGCGATCAGGCGGTGATCGACGCACCAGGGCTTGCCCCCGAACACCGTGTCGGCGAAGGCGTGGCCCTCGCGGATCGCGATGGGGGTGAGCGCGGCGCGGCCCGTCACGTCGCCCACCGCGTAGATCGAGGGAACGGAGGTCCGCGAATCCGCCTCCACGGGAATCGCGCCGCGCTCGTCCAGGGTGATGCCGACCCGATCGAGGCCCAGGCCCTCGACGTTCGGGCGCCGGCCGGTCGCCACCAGCACGCAATCGATATCGAGGCGCTCGCCATCGTCGAGCGTCGCCCGGATGGCGCCGTCATGGCGCTCCAGCCGCTCGACGGTGCGCCCGAGGCGCAGGTCCATCCGCTCGGCATAGGCCTCGCCGAGCGCGGTGGCGATCTCGGGATCGAAGCCGCGCAGCAGGGTCTTTCCGCGGTGGAGCAGGGTGGTCTTGGTGCCGAGCGCGGCGAAGACGCCCGCGAACTCGACCGCGATGTAGCCGCCGCCGACCACGAGGATGCGCGCGGGCTGGGTCTCCAGATCGAACACGCCGTTCGAGTCGAGGGCCAGTTCCGCGCCGGGGATCAGCGGCTCGTGGACCGGGCTCGCCCCCACCGCGATCAGGATGAATTTCGCGCGCACGCGCCGGTCCGAACGGCCGAGGCGGACCGTGTGCGGGTCCTCGATGACGGCGCGTTCCGCCACGACCTCGACGCCGGAGCCCGCGAGGTTGCGGCCGTAGATGCCCTCCAGCCGGGCGACCTCGGCATCGCGCGAGGCCTTGAGCGCCGCCCAGTCGAAGCGCGGCGGATCGAGGTGCCAGCCGAAGCCCGCGGCGTCGGCGAACTCGTCGGCGAAGCGCCCGGCATAGACCATCAGCTTCTTGGGCACGCAGCCGCGGATCACGCAGGTGCCGCCGACGCGGTACTCCTCCGCCAGCATCACCCTGGCGCCGTGGCCGGCGGCGATCCGCGCCGCCCGCACGCCGCCGGAGCCACCGCCGATCACGAACAGGTCGACGTCGAAGCTGTCGCTCATGGGATTCTCACTCGTTCGGTGCAGGCCTGGCCATACAGGCCGCGCGCAGCCATGTCAGGGCGGCGCCCAGCCCCGCGGTCCACCAAGCCTGCCATGCCCCGTGCTCGACGAACATGATGGCCACCGCCGCGCCGAGAAGGCCCAGCGCGGTGGCAAACAGGATGCGCGGCAGGGCGGCGGCGGCCTGCAACCCGAGAAACGCCGCCAGACTTCCCAAAACCGCACCGACGAGGCCGAGTTCGGCCCAGATCTGCAGGAAGCTGTTGTGGGGGTGGCCCACCGCCAGCATCGTGCGCATCTCCGGCGCGAAGTCGGCCACCGCCGGCACCTCGGCGAAGCGGAGACCCGTGCCGTAGCCGGAGCCGATCAGCGGCGCCTGCGCCACCGCCGCGCCGAAGCTCTGGGCGATGGCGACGCGGGCACGCGACGAACTCAGGGTCAGCCGCTCGTGCGCCGCCTCCGGCATGACATGGGCGAGGATGTCGCCCTCGACCGGCGCCAGGGCGAAGGCGAGGAAGAGGATGAGGGCGGACGAAGCGATGCCGATGCGCTTGGGCGCGAGCCACGCGACGAGGAACAGCCCGGCACCCGCCAGCATCCCCATCGTGGCCGCGCCGCTGATCGAGCGCAGGACCGCGAAGGCCGTCACCGCGAGCAGCGCCAGGGCGGGCAGGCGCCGCCCGCGCAGGGCGAGGATCGCCGCGAGAGGTCCGGCGAGCAGCACCGCCGTCAGCAGCGGCCGGTTGAACATGAAGAGCGCCGCCCGCTGCCCCAGGGCCTGCTGCAGGGCGAGGTCGGCGGCGAGGCTTCCCGCGATGAACAGGCAGGCGGCGGCCAGTCCCACGGCGGCGAGCGCAGGTCCCCAGGTCGGCATCCGCCCCGGCGCGAGCCGGATCAGCAGGAAGGCGGGGATCACGGCCAGGACGAATTCCGAGAAGACGCGCGCCGACAGGCCGGGGAAGGGGCTCCAGGCGAAGGCGGCGAGGCACCAGGCCAGGAAGGCGAGCGCTGCGAGCCCCAGCGGCGCGGCGAGCGGGCGCAGGATCAGGCGCAGGGCCTCGGCACCGTGTTCGGCGATGGTGCCGGCGAGGAACAGGAGCGCGGCGATGCCCGCGACCAACGGGCTCGACCGGTTGGCCAGCGCCATGATCACCGGCATCAGCGCCAGCGCGACGGTGCCGGCGGCGTCGAGCCGTGCCGCTGCGGCGGACCTCACTGGAGCGAGTGGCCGCGCTTGCCCATCTCGGCCCGGGTGCGGACCATGATGTATTCCGAGACCTCCTGGGTCCAGTCCTGCATCGCGCCGACCATGTCGTCGAGGATCTGCGGCTGGGTCTCGACGTAGCGCTTGCCCGCGGGCGAGCGGAAGAAGGCGATGATCTCCTTCAACTCGGCCTCGCTCAGGCGCTTGGCGTAGATGCGCGCCGCAATTTCGATCAGCCGGTTCTTCTGCAGCGCCATCTCGGGTTCGAGGTTCTTGAGCACCTCGTCGAGGTCCTTGCCGAGATCCGGGCGGGTCACCGCGTTCTTGCGGATCTGGTCGGCCATGGTCGGGATGATCGAATCGAACGAGCGGCTCATGCCCGAGCTCAGCATCACCTCGCGGGCGAGCGCCAGGTGAGAGGGGGTGATCTCCGGCTCGGCCGGCGGCTGCGGCGTGGCCGTGCCGGGCTTGGCGGTCGGCTTCTGCGCGGGAGCCGGAGGCTTGGCGGCCTGCGCGAGCGCGGCCTGGGGCGCGCTCAGGCCGAGGACGAGGCCGGCCAGGACGGCGAGACGGGGCAGCATGCGGACAGGGCTCCGAAGGATGCGAAGGACGGCAGGCGCCGACCAGATCACGGGCGGCGAGAGCGCGTTCCGACGAAGCGGATACCGGTTCGTCGAGAGATGGCGCGGTGAAACACGGGCTTAGAGCCGCTGGCCTGACGTCGTCAGGTCATCGGCGCTCAGGACGATGACGCGGGCTTCCGAACCGGAGGCCTCGGCGAGGTAGGCGGTGTCGGCGATGCCGAGGAACAGGCCGTGCTCGACCACGCCGGGCACCGCCCAGAGCCGGGCCGAGAGGCCTTCCGGATCGGGGATGGCGCCCAGATGCGCGTCGAGGAGCGCGTGGCCGCCATCGGTCAGCAGCGGCTCGCCCGCGGCGTCGAGCCGGCGGGTGAGGGGCTTGCCGGCGCAGCCGCTCTCGGCGAGCGCCTTCTCCACGGCACGCCACGTCGCGCCGAAGCCGAAGACGTTGACCTCGATCGGCAGCGGGAAGGCGCCGAGGGTCTCGACGCGCTTGGCCGCGTCGGCGATCACCACCATGCGCCGGCTCGCCATCGCGACGATCTTTTCGCGAAGAAGCGCGGCGCCGCCGCCCTTGATCAGCCGCAGGTTGGCATCGACCTCGTCGGCCCCGTCGATGGTGAGATCGAGTTCGGGCAATTCCTCGAGGGTGGCGAGCCGGATGCCCTCGCGCTCGCAGGCGATCCGGGTCGCCTCCGAGGTCGGCACGCCGATCACGTCGAGGCCGGCGCGTACCCGGTCGCCCAGCAGGGCGATGAAGGCGGCGGCCGTGCTGCCGGTGCCGATGCCGAGCCGCATGCCGGGCTCGACCAGTTCGAGCGCGCGCGCGGCGGCGGCGCGGCGCAGATCGGGCGCGCTCACGAGACCCTCTCCGGAAACCGATGCGTCATGGGCGGATGGCCCCGCTTCGTCGCGTGTTGAGACGGGCAGGCCCCTAGCACGCCTCCCCGCCGCGGCAAAAGCCGGAGCGAGCGCGGTTCTACGGGTCTCGCCGGCTCGTGACCCGTCTCAGGGCCGACCCTGGCCGCCGCTCTGCCCGCCCTGCGGCGGCGTCGCGCTCGGGCCGGCGCGGCCCGGCGCCGGTCCGGTCGCCGCCGCGCCCGCGCCGCTGGCGGTGCCCGCGGGCGGCGGGCCGGCCTGCTCGGTGCAGACCACCAGTTCCTGCCGGATCTGGACGTAGCAGGCGCTCATCGTGCCGGTGCGGAGGTTGACCCGGTAGATGCCCGACTCGCGGGCGTGGCGGGAGGCGATCAGCCCGTATTCTCCCGGCGTCTGCGGCCCGGCCCCTTCGCCGGCGGCGAAGCACAGGGTGACGCCGACGCTGTCGTCGCGCAGGCCGTACTGGCACGAGGTGACCTCGCCGGTGGCGCGGTCGATCCGGTAGATCCGGTTGAGATCGACGGCCGGCGCGGCGACGAACTCGTAGGAGCCCGCGGCGCGCGCCGCCCCCGTCGAGGCGAGCGCCGCGACCAGCGCGCAGCCGGCGAGATGGGCGGGGGAGAGGGCCGGAGGGAGGCGCATGGGCAAGCCGGGGTGAGGAGCGGGGATAACGGGGACAAGTCGGAGTTCGTCCCGGCGCCATCAGACGCCGTCTCCATGGCGGAGCTTGGGCGAAACGTGAAGATCGGGGGCGGCAGGAACGCAACAGCGGCGCGCGCGCTAACGCTCGGTCAACCGTCGGGGTTGATCGTCGGGGAGACGACCGCTAGCCAGCTTGACAGTGTATCGATTTGGGACGCCGATGACCGTTCTTCCCCCGATCGCCGTGTTCGATCTCGACGGAACCCTCGCCGAGACCGCGGGCGACCTCGTCGGCACCCTCAACGTGATCCTGGCCCGCGAGGGGCACGCGCCGCTGCCGCTGGAGCAGGCCCGCGATCTCCTCGGCGCGGGCGCCCGCGCCCTGATCCAGCGCGGCTTCGCCGCGGCGGGGGCGGAACTCGGCGCCGAGCGCCTAGAAGTCCTGTTCGAGGCCTTCCTGGAGCATTACGGCGCGCATCTGGCCGACAATTCCCATCTCTTTCCCGGCGTCGTCGCGGCCCTCGACCGGCTGGAGGCCGAGGGCTTCGTGCTCGCGGTCTGCACCAACAAGGTCGAGGCGCACGCCGTCGCGCTGCTGGAGGAGCTCGGCGTGCGCGACCGCTTCCCGGTGATCGTCGGTAAGGACACCTTCGCCTTCTCCAAGCCCGACCCGCGCCACATCACCGCGACCATCGCGCGGGCCGGGGGCGATCCGACCCGCGCCGTGATGGTCGGCGATTCCCGTGCCGACGTGGCCGCCGCCCAGGCCGGCGGCATCCCGGTCGTCGGCGTCACCTTCGGCTACACGCCGGTGCCGATGCGCGAACTCAAGCCCGATTGGACCATCGAGCATTTCGACGAACTGGTGGACGCGGTCGCCGCGCTGGTGCCCCATGCCTTTCAAGCCGCGGTGAAGCCCGCGGCTTGATTCTTCGCTTGGCCTCAAGCGCCGGCAGCCGCGTCTTCAAACTTGGCCTCAGGCGCCGGCAGCCGCGTCCGCGGCTTTGGCTCCGCTCGACGCCTCGGCTGTGCCGAGGCCGCTGCGCGGGCGCTCTTCGCGCCTGGCCATACGGCCGTTCCTTCTGCGAGCGTGGCTCGGCAGAGGCTGACAGGCTCCGCTTGCACCGAGCGGGCGGCTGGGTCACTGAGCCGGGGCCGGGAGGGCCCCGGCGGCGAGAGGCACGATGAGCGACCCGACCCCCTTCGAGCTGACGCTGGAGCGCATCGCCCTGATCCGGCGTCTGGTCGTCGCCTGGAACCCGGCCGGCGCGGGCGCGCCGATCGTCCATCCCGACGCGCCCTACGGCAGCGCGAACCGCGACGACGACATCTTCAACGTCACCGGCGACGACGAGGGCGCCGAGGAGGAGCACCGGGCGATGGGCGACGCGCTCGCCGTCTTCCTGGGCCACGCCGTGCTCAAACCCGGCCGCTACCAGTACCACAACCCGCTGGCCAAGCTGACCTCGACGGCGCTGGGCGACGTCTTCCGCGACGACGAGACCGGCGAGACGCCCGAACACATCACCTTCGCGGTGACGGAGGAGCACCTCGCCCTGATCCCGCGCCTTCAGGTGCGCTGGGACGCGGCGGCCGACGTGCCGGCCATCGACCCCGCGCAGCCCTACGGCGCCGGGACGGCGCCGGCCTCCGAGCGGCTGCACCGCGAGATGCAGCCGGCCCTTCAGATCTTCCTGCGCTACGGCGACCTCGCGCCGGGGTTCTTCCGCGAGGGCGCGAGCGGCTGGGAAGCGGCCTGAGGCGCGGCCATTGGCGCGCCTCCGCCGGGCACGGGGGCGCATCGTCCCATTCCCATCTCGTTCCGGTCCGTTCTCGGCCTAACTGTATCTGCACCGGTCTCTATTTTTCGAATGGGACGGGGCCCGCACACGCACTGCTTTGGTCATCTCGAAGACAATGCGTTCTCGTTGATACCGTAAAAATGAAATCGAATTTTCCACCTGATATGGCCCAAGATCCAAACATCATGCTTGGATGTAAGCTTTTTTCAGCGTAATCGATCCGGGATCATGCGCCGATGTTCAGTTTTGGCGTGTGTTTTTGCAATCGGGGGTTCAGGTGGCCGTCAAGGATAACAAGAGCGAGATCGTCATCGCCTATGTCGATGCGGGCACCAAAGTAAAGACCGGCGAGGTCGATACGATCGTCGGAACCGATCTGCCCGATCGAATCGACGGAAATATCCAGGTCGGTGCCTACGGGATTTGGTCGAACGGTCAGACGGTCGCCCGGACCGGACGCATCTTCGGCAATTCACAGACTTTATCCGGCGGAAGGGGCGACGACTCCGTCGGCGCCAGCATGGGCGGCGCGGTCGGGATCGGTGGCTTCGCGATCATCGAGACCAACACGGTTCGGCTCTCCGGAGACGAAGGGAGCGACGGTCTGTCGTTCGGGATGGGAGGATCCGCCTACAAGGGAAGCGGGTACACGATCCGGAACAACGACGTGTCGCTGTCCGGCGGGGCCGGGGACGACAGGCTGAGCCTGAGCTTCACGAAGTCCTTTCTCGACCCCGAGGCGACCCTGAATCTGACCTCCAACCGGATCGCGGCCGAGGGCGGCGACGGCAACGATCAGTTCAGCATCGAAACCAACTTCAAGGACGCGAGCAACCGGGTCTCGGTCGGTGGCGGCGCGGGAACCGACAAGCTGACGTTCCGCTATATCGGCGCGGACGCGGTGATCGCCGACCTCCAGGCCGGCACGATCGACACGCTCGGGATCACCGTCACCGGCGTCGAGTCGTTCGAGATCCGCAGTGGCACGGGCGACGACCAGCTGAAGGGCGGCGCCGGCGACGATCGCCTCGATGCGTCCACGGGAGGCGGTGCGCTCTCGGGCGGCAGCGGAAACGATCGGCTGATCGCCTCGCTGTTCGCGGCGCCCGGTGCCGACGACGCGCCCGTGGCCACCGAGGGCCAGCGCCTGTCGCTTTCGGGCGATGCGGGCGACGATTGGATGACGGCCGACAGCAGCATCCGCGGCGCCCGGGCCGCGGACAACACCGTGATCGTCTCCGGCGGACTGGGCGCCGACGCGGTCAGCCTCGAGATCGAAGCCGACGATGCGACGGTCGTCGGCAACGGCTTCACGGTCGAGACGGGCAAGGGCGGGGATCGCATCTCGGGCGGGTTCGACGCCGACGCATCCCAGATCACCGGGAACGCGATTACCCTCAAGGCCGGCGACGACGACGATTCGCTCCGTTTCGAACTGAAGGCCGAGGCGGAGGAGGGCGGGGCGGCGAGCGTTTCCGGCAACACCGTCACCCTCGCCGGGGAGGCCGGCAACGACGTGATCGACCTGAGACTGCGCACTGAGACGGACGACGTCCACTATCCGCAGCGCATCCAAAAAAACACGATCATCCTCGACGGCGGCGCGGGTGACGACGAGATCACGGTCGAGACCGACGTACTCTCCGGCAATGTCATCACCGTCCGCGGTGGGACCGGAACCGACACCTTCGTGTTCGAAGTCGACGGCGATCCGGCCATCACGCTCGACTTCTCGAAGACCTACGACCGGACCGTCTTCGGCGTGAGCCTGAGCGGCATCGAGGCCGTCGCGGTCGAGACCGGGGCGGGGAACGACATCCTGACGGGCGGCTTCGGCGCCGACACCCTGCGCAGCGACGAGGGCAACGACCGCCTCGACGGCGGGCGTGGCGCCGACCGCCTGTACGGTGGGGAGGGCGACGACACCTACTTCGTCGACGACGCCTCGGATCGCGTCCGGGAGTACGAGGACGAGGGCCGCGATGTGGTCTATGCCGCGTCCGATTACACGCTCGGGAACGACGACGCCTTCATCGAGGAACTGCGCGCCGATGCGGGCTCCCGTGGCGTGGCGCTCACCGGCAACGCGCTCGACAATCTCATCGTCGGCGGTGCCGGCATCGACACCCTGCGCGGCGGGGGCGGCAAGGACACGCTCATCGGCGGGCTCGGCGACGACACCTACGTGCTCGATGACTCGAAGGTCACCCTGGTGGAGAAGGCCAAGGGCGGCATCGACACGATCCAGACGGTGGCGACCTACACCCTCACGGACATCAATTTCGAGAACCTGACCCTGACCGGCAGCGCCGCCGCCAACGGGTTCGGCAATGCGGCGGCGAACCGGATCGTCGGCAATGCCGGTGCCAACGCGCTGTGGGGCTACGGCGGCGACGACGTGCTCGACGCCAGCGCGGGCGGGCGCGACAGCCTCTACGGCGGCCTCGGCAACGACACCTATATCGTCAGCGGCCCCGGGACCGTCCTGATCGAGAGTGCCGGCCAAGGCACCGACCTCGTGCGCAGCAGCGTCAGCTACACCCTGGCCGCCAATTTCGAGAACCTCGAACTCACCGGAAGCGCGGGCCTCAACGGCACCGGCAACGCGGCGGCCAACACGCTGACTGGCAACGGGGCTCGCAACACCCTCGACGGCAAGGCCGGCGCCGACGTGATGGCCGGGCTCGGCGGCGACGACACCTACGCCATCGACGACGCGGGCGACCGGGTTCTTGAAGGAAAGGGGCAAGGCAAGGACACGGTCCTGGCGAGTGCCACCTACGCGCTCATCGCGGGCCAGGAGGTGGAAGTGCTTCAGCTCGCTAAAGGCACCGCCACCAGAGCGCTTAACCTGACTGGCAACGAGTTCGCCAACACGCTCATCGGCAACGATGGCGCGAACGTCCTCGAAGGCCGGCTCGGCGCCGACATCCTGACCGGCAAGGCCGGGAAGGACACCTTCATCTTCGCCTCGACGCTTGGCAAAGGAAACATCGACCGCATCATCGATTTCTCTGCCAAGGACGACACGATCAAGCTCGACGACGCCGCCTTCAAGGGGCTGCTTTCGGGACAGCTCTCGCCCGGCCAGTTCAAAGACCTCAGCCTCGCCAAGATCGATTCCGACGATCGAATCCTCTACGACCGGAAGACCGGCACGCTGTCCTACGATGCGGACGGCTTCGGCAAGGCTTCGGCGGTGGTCTTCGCCGTGCTCGACAACAAGGCCGAAATGTCGGCCGCGGACTTCTTCGTGATCTGACCGACTGGGACGGCCGGGCGCTTTCGCCCGGCCGCCACCCGATCCTCAGCCTTCCCGCTTCTTGCGCTGGGCAAGCGTCCGCAGCCGCAGGGCGTTCAGCTTGATGAAGCCGGCGGCGTCGCGGTGGTCGTAGGCGACCGCGCCTTCCTCGAAGGTGACGAGGTCCTGATCGTAGAGCGAGTGCGGGCTGGTGCGGCCGATGACGTGGACGCCGCCCTTGTAGAGCTTGAGCCGCACCTCGCCGGTGACCTTCTCCTGGCTCTTGTCGATCAGCGCCTGGAGCATCTCGCGCTCCGGCGAGAACCAGAAGCCGTTATAGATCAGCTCCGCGTATTGCGGCATCAGCTGGTCCTTCAGATGCGCCGCGCCGCGATCCAGCGTGATCGACTCGATGGCGCGGTGGGCCGGCAGCAGGATGGTGCCGCCGGGCGTCTCGTACATGCCGCGGCTCTTCATGCCGACGAAGCGGTTCTCGACGAGATCGAGCCGGCCGATGCCGTTGGCCCGTCCCAGTTCGTTGAGCTTGGCGAGCAGCGCGGCGGGCGAGAGCGTCTCGCCGTCGATCGAGACCGCATCGCCCCGCTCGAAGCCGATGGTGATGACGGTCGGGGTGTCGGGCGCCTCTTCCGGCGAGAGCGTGCGGGAATAGACGTAGTCCGGCACCTCGACGGCGGGGTCCTCCAGCACCTTGCCCTCGGAGGAGGCGTGCAGGAGGTTGGCATCGACCGAGAACGGGCTCTCGCCGCGCTTGTCCTTGGCGATCGGGATCTGGTGCTGTTCGGCGAAGGCGATCAGCTGCTCGCGCGAGCGCAGGTCCCATTCACGCCAGGGGGCGATCACCGTCACGTCGGGCTTGAGCGCGTAGTAGCCGAGTTCGAACCGGACCTGATCGTTGCCCTTGCCGGTGGCGCCGTGACAGACGGCGTCGGCGCCGACCTTCTCGGCGATCTCGATCTGCTTCTTGGCGATGAGCGGCCGGGCGATCGACGTGCCGAGCAGATACACGCCCTCGTAGACGGCGTTGGCGCGGAACATCGGGAAGACGTAGTCGCGGACGAATTCCTCGCGCAGGTCCTCGATAAAAATGTTTTCCGATTTGATGCCGAGAAGCTCGGCCTTGCGCCGGGCCGGCTCCAGCTCCTCCCCCTGGCCGAGATCGGCCGTGAAGGTCACGACCTCGCAGCCGTAGGTCGTCTGCAACCACTTGAGAATGATGGAGGTATCGAGCCCGCCGGAATAGGCGAGCACGACCTTCTTGACGGGTTTGTTCGGGCTGGCGTCGGACATCGGCGAGGGCTCTGGCAGGGGGGAGGGAGCGCGCGGGCGCGGTTGCCTGCGGCTTAACAGCAGGCCGGAGCGCCACGCAACCGCGGCCGCATGGCCACGGTTGTCCCGTGCGGCCCGCCTTTTGCGGCGACGCCCCGTCTTGCGGTCGAGGGGCTCCGGGACGACGATGCGAACGCGCGGCAAGGAGACACGCTGAATGGCGCGACGGCCGACCCTGGAATTCTGGTACGAGTTCGCCTCGACCTATTCCTACCTCGCGGCCATGCGCATCGAGGCGCTGGCGGAAGCCGCCGGCGTCGAGATCCGATGGCGGCCCTTCCTGCTCGGGCCGATCTTCGCGGCGCAGGGCTGGACCAACTCGCCGTTCAACCTCTACCCGGCCAAGGGCCGCAACATGTGGCGCGACCTCGACCGCGAGGCCGCGCGGCACGGCCTGCCCCCGGTGACGCGCCCGAACCCGTTTCCGCAGAACTCGCTTGCCGCCACCCGCGCGGCGACCTACGGCGCCGACCACGGCTGGCTGGTGCCGTTCTCCAAGGCGGTGTTCGAGACGAGTTTTGCCCGCGGCGAATCGATCGCCGAGCCGGCGGCGGTGGCCAGGATCCTCGACCGGATCGGCCTCGACGGCACCGCGATCCTCCGGGCCGCCGCCGGGGAGGCCAACAAGGGCCGCCTCAAGGTCGCGGGCGAGGAGGCGCGCTCGCGGGGCATCTACGGCGCGCCGAGCTTCCTGGCCGAGGACGGCGAGCTGTTCTGGGGCAACGACCGGCTGGAGCAGGCGCTCGCCTGGGCCGCGGGCGACCGGCCCGCGGGGCTGCGATAGCGATCAGCCCCTCTTCAGGTCCTTGCCGCGGGTCTCGGGCAGCAGGAAGGCCGCGACCGTGCCGACCAGGCTGAAGGCGGCCAGATAGTAGGCCGGCATCATCCGGTCTCCGGTCGCCGCGATCAGCCAGTTGACGAGGTAGTTGGTCGAGCCGCCGAACACCGAGACCGACAAGGCGTAGACGATCGACAATCCCGCCGAACGCACGGCCCGCGGCAGCGATTCCGGGATCGCCACGATGATCGCCGCCGCGTTGATCGAGGAGAGCGCCGAGAGCAGGAAGGTGACGGCGTAGACGGCGGGCGCGCCGGGCTCGCGCAGCAGCCACCCGAAGGCCGGCACCGCCGCCACGAGGATCAGGGCGCGGGGCCAGATCAGCACCGGGCGGCGTCCGAAGCGGTCGGCGAGCCAGCCGCCGAGCAGCGGGAAGGCGACCGAGGCCAGCCCCAGCGCGATCGGCACCGCGTTGGCGGCGGTCTCCGACAAGCCGAGCGTCGCCCCGGCATAGACCGGCATGTTGGTGCCGATGGCGTTCGACACGGTGGAGGCCGCGATCACCAGGAAGGTGAGCCCGAGAAGCCGCCCGTGCTCGCGCAGCAGACGCATCACCACCGCGCCGGTCGAGGCGGCGGCCTGCGGGTCGTGATCGGCGCCCGCCGTCTCGGGCAGGTGGCTGCGGATCACGAGGCCGACCGGCACGACGAGGAGACCGAGGCCGAACATCAGGCGCCAGCCCCAATCGGCCATGGCGGCATCGCCCAGGGCCAGCGTCAGCCCGGTGGCGAACAGTCCGGCGACGAGCGCGGCGCAGCCCTGGCTGGCGATCTGCCAGCTCGCCACGAAGCCGCGCTTTTCCGGCGGGGCCGCCTCGACGAGGTAGGCGGTGGAGGGCCCGACCTCGCCGCCGAGCGCCAGCCCCTGGATCAGCCGCCCGGCGATGACAATGGCTTGCGCCCATCCCCCGATCACGGCGGTGCCGGGGCAGGCCGCCAGCATCAGCATACCGACCGCCATCAGGCCGATGGTGAGCAGCATCGCCGGCTTGCGCCCCGCCCGGTCGGCCAGTGCCCCGATCACCACGCCGCCGACGGGGCGCATCACGTAGCCGATGCCGAACAGGGCGAGCGAGGCGAGCAGGCTGTCGGTGGCGCTGCCCCCGGGGAAGAACGTCTCGCCGATCGCCTTGGCGAAGAAGGCGTAGATGGTGAAGTCGTAGAATTCGAGCGCGTTGCCCAGCACCACGGCGCCCACCGCCTTGCGGTCGAGGCGAGCCGGGGGCGTCGCTGTGGTGACGGGGGCGTTCATCCGGTCTCCTGATCGTCGTCGTGCCGGGCCGTTCAAGCCGCAAGGCGGGGCGGCTGTTCCCGCGAGGCCGACCCGCAGCTATGAGGGCACGGGGGAACGACGAGGCATCGAGCGACGCCATGCAGGACGAATCCCGACACGATCGCGCGAGCGCCGAGCCCGGCCGCCGCGCCTTCCTCAAGACCAGCCTCGGGGCGGGCTTCGCGCTGGCCGTGCAGCCGGTCTCGGCCGCCACCGTCACGACGCCGAGCGACGGGCTGACCGTCGGCGAGGTGCGGGTGCCCTCCCTCGGCGTCGAAATCCCGGCCTACCGGGCGATGCCGGCCTCGGGCGGGCCGTTCCCGATCATGCTGGTCGTGCAGGAGATTTTCGGGGTCCACGAGCACATCAAGGACGTGTGCCGCCGCTTCGCGAAACTCGGCTACTACGCCATCGCCCCCGATCTGTTCGCCCGCCAGGGCGACGCCACCAAGGCCGACATCCCGACGATCCGTAACGAGATCGTCCCGAAGGTGCCCGACGCGCAGGTGATGGACGACCTCGACGCCACGGTGGCGTTCGCAGGCCTCAGCGGTTCGGCGGACGTGAAGCGGCTCGGCATCACCGGCTTCTGCTGGGGCGGGCGCATCGTCTGGCTCTACGCCGCCCACACCAACACGCTGAAAGCGGGCGTGGCCTTCTACGGCATCCTCGGCGGGACCGCCTCGCCCCCCTCGGAGCTGAAACCGCGCAACCCCGTCGATCTCGCGGGCGAACTCCAGGCGCCGATCCTGGGCCTCTACGCCGGCAAGGACGACAACATCCCGATGCCGATCATCGAGCAGATGCAGAAGGGGTTGAAGGACGCCAACAGCTCCTCGCGGATCGAGGTGTTTGCCGACGCCCCCCACGGCTTCCACGCCGATTACCGCCCGACCTACCGCGAGGGTCCGGCGAAAGAGGCGTGGGGCAAGGCGCTGGCGTGGTTCAAGGCGAACGGGGCGGCGTGAGGCCGCTCACGCGGCCACGGGCACCGCGTCCCGCGGCCGCGTGCCGACGAACAGGGCCATCATCGCCGCGGCGATGCACAGAAACCCCGCCGAGACGAACGCGGAAAAATAATCGCCCGTGCCGGTGCGGACCGCGCCCGCGGCCCAGGCGGCGCTGGCCGCGCCGATCTGGTGGGCGGCGGCGATCCAGCCGAACATCAGCGCGGCGTTCTCTTCGCCGAACACCTTGCCGGCGAGGCTGACGGTCGGCGGCACGGTGGCGATCCAGTCGAGGCCGTAGAACACGGCGAACAGCGACAGGCCGTAGACGCTGAAATCGAACGCGTAGGGCAGGAACATCAGCGAGAGCCCGCGCAGGCCGTAATACCACGCGAGCAGGCGGCGCGGGTCGATGCGGTCGGTGAGCCAGCCCGAGGCGGTGGTGCCGACGAGGTCGCACAGGCCCATCAGGGCCAGCACGCCGGCGGCCGTCACCGCCGGGATGCCGCGGTCGATGCAGGCCGGGATCAGGTGGGTGCCGATGAGCCCGTTGGTCGAGGCGCCGCAGATGAAGAAGGTGCCGGACAGGAGCCAGAAATCGCGCGAGCGCAGGCCCGTCGCGAGGCCCTGGAGCGCCCGCCGGGCCGGGTTGATCCCGCCCCGCGGCGCCGGCTGCACGGTCGTCTCGCCGAAGCGGGGCAGGCCGAGATCGGCCGGGCGGTCGCGCATCAGCCACGCCACCAGCGGGACGAGAGCGAGCGCGGACAGCGATACGGTGATCGCCACCATGCGCCAGCCCGGCCCCTCGGCGAGGTGGGCCAGCACCGGCAGGAACACGAGTTGCCCGGTGGCGGCACTCGCGGTGAGCAGCCCGACCACGAGGCCGCGATGGCGCCCGAACCAGCGCGCCGCGACCGTTGCGCCCAGGACGTTCGCCACCATGCCGGTGCCCGCGCCGACGACGAGGCCCCACAGCAGCACCATCTGCCAGACCTCGCGCATCAGCACGGTGGCGGCGGTGCCGATGGCGAGCACCACGAGCGTGGTGCAGACCGAGCGGCGCAGGCCGAACCGCTCGATGATCGCCACCGCGAACGGGCCGATCATGCCGTAGAGGAAGATGTTGAGGGCGATGGCCCCGCTGATGGTCGCGGTGCTCCAGCCGAGTTCGCGCTCCCACGGCACGATCATCACCCCCGGCGTCGCCCGCACGCCCGCGCCGACCAGCAGGACGAGGAAGGTCACGCCCGCGACGATCCAGCCGTAATGCAGGCGCGCGGGTGACGGGGGCGTGGAGGAGAGCATGCCGGGCTCCGGGGCGTGGGCCACGTGTACGTGTTTGCGAGCGAACAGGATCGTGCGCTCTCCTCCCCACAAGGGGGAGGGGACCCGCGCTAGGACCGGCATTTACGATGCTGGGTAGGCGTGCGGGTCCGAGGCGGCGCTCAGGCGTATTGCGCCTCGCCGTTGCCGAAGGACCAGTTCTCCTTCGGCACCTCGACGAGGCTGATGAACACGTCCTCGCGCCGCAGCCCGAGCCGCGCGTGCAGGCCGTCGGCGACGGCGCGGTAGAAGGCTTTCTTCAGTTCGACGCTGCGCCCGGCGTTCAACGTCACCTGGATCGTCAGGGCGTCCGCGCTGCGCTCGATCCCGAGATAGGTCGGGTCGATGACAAGGCCGCCCGGCGCATGCTCGCTGATGACTTGGAAACGGTCGTTCTCCGGCACGTTGAGCGTCGTCCGCATGGCCTCGTAGACCACGTCGCCGACGGTCCGGCGGTATTCCGGCGGCTTGCCCTGGGGCAGGTCGATGCGAACGAACGGCATGGTCTCAGGTCTCCGGTCGGGGGGATTCGATCCGGGCGAGCCGCCCGGCGAGGTCGGCGACGATGGCCGGCGGAAGTGCGCTCTCGACGCGCGCCTGCGCTTCGCGCCACAGCGGCAGGGCGGCCGAGAGCGCCGCGCGGCCCGCGTCGGTCAGCGCGGCGACGCGCTCGCGCTGATCGGCGGCGTTGACGGACAGCCGCACGAAGCCGCGCCGCTCCAGCGGATCGAGGTTGCGGCCCATGGTCGAGCGGTCGAGCGCGGCCTCCGCGGCGAGCCGCGTCACGCCGACGGGCCCGAG
Organism: Methylorubrum salsuginis; assembly: GCF_900114375.1. GTDB lineage: Bacteria > Pseudomonadota > Alphaproteobacteria > Rhizobiales > Beijerinckiaceae > Methylobacterium > Methylobacterium salsuginis. The sequence goes on from NZ_FOSV01000002.1 coordinate 80,091, forward strand.
CCGGTCGAGGATGCGCAGGATCGAGAACTGGGTGATGCGCAAGTCCACCGGCCGCAACGCCGCATCGTAGGCGGCGGTGATCGCGCGGGTGACGCGGCGCAGGTTCGCGCACAGGCAGGGCGAGTCGGCGGCCATGAAGCGGGTATATACCCATTTTCTGCCGCTTCAATGCCGGGTTCGATGGCGGCGTCGGCTCCGTGAGACGCCGCGCCCGGATCATGCTATCGCCGGCCTCCTCGCGAATTCCTTGTCAGGACGGCCCTTCCGCCTTGCGCCTCCTCGTCGTCGCCGTCGGACGCCTGAAGAACGGGCCGGAGCGGGATCTGACCGCCCGCTACCGCGAGCGCGCCGCCGCGCTCGGGCGGAGCCTCGGCGTCACGGCTTGCGACCTTCCCGAAATCCCGGAATCCCGGGCGCGCCGCGCCGCCGACCGGGTGGCGGAGGAGGCCGAGGCGATTCTGTCCCTGATTCCGGCGGACGCCGCGCTGATCGCCTGCGACGAGCGCGGTCGCTCCGACTGGCCGAGCGAGCGCCTCGCCGCCCGGATCGGGGACTGGCGCGATGCGGGGCGCCCGGCGCTCGCGTTCGTGATCGGCGGGGCGGACGGACTTCACGAGCGCGTGCGCTCACGCGCCGACCATATTCTCGCCTTCGGAGCGGCGACACTCCCGCACGGGCTGGTGCGCGTGCTCGTCCTCGAGCAGGCCTACCGGACTCTCACCATCCTGGCGGGCCACCCCTATCACCGCGGCGATCCCGACGCATGAGGCCTTTTCGGACGAGGGCGGTGCTGCTCCTGGCCTGCCTGGTCACCGTCGGCGTGCCGGCGGGGGCGCAGGACAATGCCGACGCGATGCGTCAGGCCCAGGAGGAGCGCGACCGGCGCGCCCAAAGCCTCAAGCAGATCGAGGACGCGCTGGCCGCCAGCGCCGGCAACCGCGCCGCGCTGGAGGCCGAGATCGCGGCGATCGGCACCGACCGGGCCAAGCTCAGCGCGGCCCTGCTCGATGCCGGGCGGCAGGCCCAGGCGACCGAGGACCGGCTGAGCCGGCTGGAGGAGCGCCTGCGCTCGCTCACCGACAGCGACGCGGCGATCCGCAAGTCGCTCGATTCGCGCCGCGCCGTCATCGCCGAGATCCTGGCCGCGCTCCAGCGGATGGGCCGGCGCCCGCCGCCCGCGGTGCTGGTGCGGCCCGAGGACGTGCTCGCCGCGATCCGCACCTCCATGCTGCTCGGCGCCGTGGTGCCGGAATTGCGCGGCGAGGCCGAGACCCTGGCGGGCGACCTTTCCGAACTGGTGCGGGTGCGGGCCCAGATCGCCGCCGACCGCGAGGCGCTCCGAAAGGATCTCGCCGGCTGGGCCGCCGAGCGCCAGCGCCTCGACGCGCTGGTGGCCGCCCGCCGCACCCGTCAGGTCCAGATCGAGTCCGACCTCACCCAGGAGCGCCGCAGGAGCACCGAACTCGGCACCCAGGCCAAGACCCTGAAGGACCTCGTGGACCGGATGGAGGGCGAGCTGTCCACCGCCCGCCGCGCCGCCGACGAGGCGAAGGCGGCGGAAGAGCGCGAGCAGCGCAAGACGCAGGAGAAGTTCGCGGCCGCCGGCGCCCGCGATCCGGCCAAGCTCGCCCCGAAGGTGAAATTCGCGGAGGCCCGCGGCGATCTGCCCAGGCCAGTCAGCGGCACGCTGGTGCGCGGCTTCGGCCAGCCCGACGGGCAGAACGGCACCACCCGCGGCATCTCGCTGCGGACGCGGCCGAAGGCGGTGGTGTCCGCTCCGGCCGACGGCTGGGTGTCGTTCGCCGGGCCGTTCCGCTCCTACGGCCGTCTCTTGATCATCAACGCGGGCGACGGCTACTATCTCTTGTTGGCGGGCATGGACCAGATCAACGTCGAAGTCGGTCAGTTCGTGTTGGCGGGCGAGCCGGTGGCTGCCATGGGCGAGGGCGGCGGCCCGGCGGTGACGCAGGCGAGTGCGTTGCCGGCTGCGTCACAGAGGGACGATGATCGGAACGATCCCGTCCTGTACGTCGAGTTCAGGAAAGACGGCGGCTCCATCGATCCGGAGCCGTGGTGGGCGAGAAGTTCCAGCGAGAAGGTTCGCGGATAATGCGCAAAGTGTCCCTCGTGTTGCTCGGCGCCGCCCTCGGGATCGGCGCCTCGGCCCTTTCGACCCAGACGCAGCTGCTCTCGGGCACGAGCGCGGTCGCGGCCTCCGCCGAGACCTACCGGCAGCTCAGCCTGTTCGGCGACGTCTTCGAGAAGGTGCGGACCGACTACGTCGAGAAGCCCGAGGAGTCGAAGCTCATCGAGTCGGCTGTAAACGGCATGCTGACCTCGCTCGACCCGCATTCGAGCTACATGGACGCCAAGGCGTTCCGTGACATGCAGACCACCACCAAGGGCGAGTTCGGGGGCCTCGGCATCGAGGTCACGATGGAGGACGGCCTGATCAAGGTCGTCTCGCCGATCGACGACACCCCGGCCTCCAAGGCGGGGCTCTTGGCCAACGACATCATCACTCAGATCGACGACGATCAGGTGCAGGGCCTGACCCTGAACCAGGCGGTCGACAAGATGCGCGGTCCGGTGAACTCGCCGGTGCGCCTCAAGATCACCCGCAAGGAAGCCAAGGATCCGATCGACGTCACGCTCAACCGCGACATCATCAAGATCCGGCCCGTGCGCTCGAAGGTCGAGGGCGGCGACATCGGCTACGTGCGCCTGACCCAGTTCAACGAGCAGACCTTCGACGGCCTCAAGACCGCGATCGACAAGCTCCAGACCGAGATCGGCAACGACAAGCTGAAAGGTTACGTCGTCGATCTGCGCAACAACCCCGGCGGCCTGCTCGATCAGGCCGTGATGGTCTCCGACGCCTTCCTCGACCGCGGCGAGATCGTCTCGACCCGCGGGCGCAACCCCGACGAGACCCAGCGCTTCTCGGCCAAGGCCGGCGACCTCGCCAAGGGCAAGCCGATCGTCGTGCTGGTGAACGGCGGCGCGGCCTCGGCCTCCGAGATCGTGGCCGGCGCCCTGCAGGATCACAAGCGCGCGACCATCATGGGCACGCGCTCCTTCGGCAAGGGCTCGGTGCAGTCGATCATCCCGCTCGGCGGCCAGGGGGCGCTCCGCCTCACGACCGCGCGCTACTACACTCCGTCCGGCCGCTCGATCCAGGCGAAGGGCATCGAGCCGGATCAGGAGGTGCTGCAGGACGTGCCCGACGATCTGAAGGGCAAGGACGAGACCAAGGGCGAGGCCGGTCTGAAGGGCCACCTCAAGCAGAAGGATGTCGAGGAGCGCGGCGGTTCCTCGGCCTACATCCCGCCGGACCCGGCCAAGGACAAGCAGCTCATCGCGGCGGTCGACTTCCTGCACGGCATCCAGAAGGGTGCGGCCAACGTGACGAAGCCGGCGACCCAGAACTGATTCTTTTGCGACCCGGCGGACCTCGTCCGCCGAAATTAGCGAAGGATTAACCATAGCGGCCCGCAATGACGGTGAAGACCGGCGCTGCGGGCCGCTTGCGTTTCGCTTGTGTCCGCGCCGGTTGCGTTGGAAAAAACGCCAGAGGCGGAACGGCGGGTGAGCGAGTCGGCCGACGATATTCTGACGAAACCCCTCGGGGTCGGCCCCAAGGTCGGCGCGAAGGCGAGCGTCCTGCGTCGGCTGCCGCGCCCGACGGCCGCGCATGCCGTCGGCGGCGCCTGCCTCGCCCTCGCCCTGCTGGCCGGGGGCGTCGCGCTCACCGGCGATCCGCGCGGCGGCGAGCCCCGCGCCAGCGCCGTCATCGAGCGGCGCGAGCCGGCGGTCGCGCCGCCTCAACACGTCGCGGAGGCCGCACCGGCAAAGCCGCCGGGCCCGTCCCAATCGGCCCAGGAGGTCGAGCAGGCCTCCGGCGTCAGCGTGTTTCGCCCGGCCGGGGCGACGGCGCCTGACGCGCCTGTCATCATCCGCGTGCCGAACGCGAGCCAGATCCGCCTCAACCCCGCCCCCGATCCGCGCCTGACCGAGCGCGGGCGCAACGGCCCGCTGCCGAAAATCGGCGAGGGCAAGGTGCGGCCGCTCGATGTCTATGCCCGCCCGGAGGAGCCGGGCCAGGGCCCGCGCATCGCCATCCTCGTCTCGGGCCTCGGCATCGGCCAGGCGGCGACGCTCGGCGCCATCGCCCGGCTTCCGGCGGCGGTCAGCCTCGCGCTCTCGCCCTACGGCAGCGACCTCGAAAAGACCGCGGCGCGCGCCCGCGAGGCCGGCCACGAGATCCTGGTCCAGCTGCCGATGGAGCCGTTCGACTATCCCGACAGCGATCCGGGCCCCCAGACGCTGCTGACAGGCTCGCGTCCGGCGGAGAATCTCGACCGGACGAGCTGGGCGCTGAGCCGGTTTCCCGGCATCGTCGGCGTGGTCAACCTGATGGGCGCCAAGTTCTCGGGTGAAGCCGGCGCGCTCGATCCGGTGCTGAAGGAGATCGCCGGTCGCGGCCTCGGCTTCATCGACGACGGCACGGTGACCCGCCCCTTCGTCGCCGGCAAGACCAAGCTCCCGTCCGCCCGTGCCGAAGTGGTGATCGACGCGACCGCCCGGCCCGATGCCATCGACGCCGAACTCGCCCGTCTCGAAGCGCTCGCCCGCCAGAAGGGCTTCGTGCTCGCCTCCGCGAGCGCCGCCCAGCTGACGATCGACCGCCTGTCGCGCTGGACCCGCGACCTCGAAGCCCGCGGCCTCCGGCTGGTGCCGGTGAGCGTTGCCCTGCGCCGGGCTCCGTCCCTGGACAAGCTGACGAGCGCGGCGCCTTAGAGGATCGTCCTGGATCTCGGATCCGGAACGATGCTCTACGTTCTTGGGCCGCATCGTCTTTTTACGAAATCCGGAAACAGTCGTTCGGAACGATGCTCTCGTGCTGCCTTTGTAGGCGGAGCTGGCTCGACTAGATATATGTATATAACATATGCTGCATCAATTCGATTCCTATGAGATCTGATCTCGATCTTTTCGAAAAATAATTCGGGCTCTCGTAACCATTCGGCCGACAGAGTGACGATAGCCGCCGGAGCGAAAATCCGCGGCGGATGGTGTCGCTGGAGCCGGCCGTGTCGTTTCCGAACCTTTCGATCCGCAACAAGCTGATCGCTTCCTTTGCCTTGCTGACCGGCTTTCTTCTCGGGCTCGGTGTGCTGGGATTGTTCAGCATGGGCGTCCTGCGCGATCAGGCGCTCGCGATCGAGCGGAACTGGCTCCCGAGCGTGCGGGCTCTGGCCGAGATCGACACCCTGGCGGCCCGCATGAACGGCGTCATGCTGCGCCACACCCAGGCCGTCGAACCGCAGATGCTCGCCGCCATGGAGAAGGATTTCGAGCGCTTCGGTGCCAAGGTGGCCGAGCGTCAGGCCCTCTACGAGACGCTGATCGCCTCGCCCGAGGAGCGGGCGCTGTACGAGACCTACCGGCGCGAGCTGGCGACCTTCGAGGCCGAGCGCGCGAAGTTGCTCGACCTGTCGCGCCAGGGGCTGAAGGCCGAGGCCTTCGCCTATTACGAATCGAAGGGTCTCGCGCCCCGGCGCGCGATGTCGAATGCCCTGGAAAAGCTGGTCGCCTTCAACAACGACGGTGCCGGCCGCGCCATGGCCGAGGGGGAATCGACGTTCCGGTGGGCCCGCGGCACGGTGTTCGCGGCCGTCGTCCTCGGCTTCCTGCTCTCGGGCGTCCTCGCCTTCCTGATCGTGCGCGGCATCACGCACGGCATCGCCTCGGTGGTCCGGCCGATGCAGGCGCTCGCCGCGGGCGACCACACGGTGGCGATTCCCCATCGCGGCGCCCGCACCGAGATCGGCACCCTCGCCGACGGGGTGCAGGTGTTCAAGGACAGCCTGATCCGCATGCGCCGGCTGGAGGAGGAGACGGCAGCGTCCCGCGCCGGGGCCGAGGCGCAGCGCAGGGCGGCGACCCGCGAGATGGCCGACCGGTTCGAGCGGGCGGTGGGCGGCATCGTCACCCTGGTTTCCTCCGCCGCGACCGAGCTTCAGGCGACCGCTCAGGGCATGGCCGGCGCCGCGACCCAGACCGCGAGTCAGTCGGTCAGCGTGGCGGCCGCCGCGAGCCAAGCCGCGACCAACGTCAACACCGTCGCGGCGGCGGCGGAGGAACTCGGCGCCTCGGTGCAGGAGATCGGCCGTCAGGTTGGCGGTTCGTCGATGCTGGCCCAGGCCGCTGTCGGCGAGGCGGCGCGCACGCAAGCGCATGTGCGCGACTTGAGCGACGCGGTGGCCAAGATCGGCGACGTCGTCACCCTGATCACCACCATCGCGGGCCAGACCAATCTCCTGGCGCTCAACGCCACGATCGAGGCGGCCCGTGCCGGCGAGGCCGGTCGCGGCTTCGCCGTGGTCGCGGCGGAAGTGAAGGAGCTCGCCAACCAGACCGCGCGGGCGACCGAGGAGATCGCCGGCCAGATCGGCCGCATCCAGGGCACGACGGGCAGCGCGGCGGCGGCGATCGCCGGCATCACCGGCCGCATCGAGGAGATCAGCGGTGTCGCCGCCTCCATTGCCGCGGCGGTGGAGCAACAGGGGGCGGCGACCCAGGAGATCGTCCGCAACGTCGCCCAGGCGGCGGCCGGCGCGGGCGAGGTCACCGGCAACATCGCGGGCGTGGCGAGTGCCGCCGAGGAGGCGGGCGTCGCCGCCGATCAGGTGCTGGCCGCCTCGACCGAGCTTTCGCGGCAATCCGAGCACCTTTCGGGCGAGGTCGCCCGCTTCCTGGCGAGCGTGCGGGCGGCCTGAGGCCCACACGCAACGGTCAGGACGGCGTTGCCGCTGGCGCGCGCGCCGTCCTATGGTCGCGCCGCCATGACGAACCCGAGCGACGACCTCCTGCACCCGTCCGACGACGGCGCGCTGCCCTACCGGCCCTGCGTCGGCGTGGCCCTGTTCAACCCGGACGGGCTGGTCTTCGTCGGCCGGCGCAAGTCCGAGGCCGGGCCCGAGCACGTGGCGGACGGCCATGCGTGGCAGATGCCGCAGGGCGGCATCGACGCGGGCGAGGCGCCGCTCGCCGCGGCCTTGCGCGAACTCCACGAGGAGACCAACGTCCCGGCCGACGCCGTGACCCTGCTGGCCGAGACCCGCGACTGGCTCGCCTACGATCTCCCGCCCGCGGTGATGAAGCAGGCCTGGAAGGGCCGCTACCGCGGCCAGCGCCAGAAGTGGTTCGCCTTCGGCCTCACCGGTCGCGAGGACGTGATCGATGTCGAGGCACCGGGCGGCGGTGCTCATAAGGCCGAGTTCGATGCGTGGCGCTGGGAGCGGCTGGAGGCGCTGCCCGGCCTGATCATCCCGTTCAAGCGGCCGGTCTACGAGGGGGTCGTGGCGGCCTTTTCCGGCCTCGCCGGCTGGCACGCCGCCGGAGCGCGATCGTGAGCCGCGCCAAGCGCTGACACGATGCGCTGGTGGTCGATTCCCCTCCTGGCGGCGCTGGCTTGGCTCGCCTACACCCTGACGCCGTTCTGGTCGCTCTACGAGCTGGCGCGCGCCGTGCAGGCGGGCGACGTGACCGCCGTCGAGCAGCGGGTCAACTTCCGCACCCTGCGCCTGTCGCTCGCCCGGCAGGTCTCCGCCACGATCCGGGCCGAGGCCGCCGCCGAGCCCCGCGAGCGCCAGCGCCTGACCGACGCGGCGGCGGCGCTGGCGCTGCCCGTCGCCGAGGCGCTGGTGACGCCGAAGACCGTGGTCGATCTCCTCGACGACGGCTGGCCGCAGGCGCTCGAGCTACCCGAGGCGACCCAGCGCCACGAGCGCCGGGACGGCCTGCGCATCCCCGATCTGTCACGGGCGCTGCGCTATTACCTCGCCTCCGACATGCGCGGCTTCCGCTCGGTCGTCATCCCGGTGCCGCCCGACCGCCCGCGCGCCGAGCAGTTCCGCCTGCGCCTGCGCCTGCACGATTGGGGCTGGCGCATCGTCGAGATCGAACTGTCCGAGGATCTGCGCGGGCGCATCGCCGAGAAGATCGCCGCCGGAGTCGCCCGTCTGCGCGAGAAGTCGGGGCAAGAGAAGTCGGGGCAAGAGAAGCAGGGGCAAGAGAAGCAGGGGCAAGAGAAGCAAGGGCAAGAGAAGCAAGGGCATGACAAGGCCGCACCGGAGCCGGTCCCGCCGCGGGCTCGCTGACGGGGATGTCACTGGACGAAGGATCGGCGCAACTTAGGTTGGGCTGGCCGCGTTGAGCGCGGTCTCGCTTCGCGGAGCGCACCCTTGAGGGCAGCGTCGGCCACCCCTTCCCAACACGATCCGGGCGACGCGGAGCACGGGCCGGAGCGACGGCTCGGGGCCGGGCTGCTGCTGGCGACGCTGGGCGTCGTCTACGGCGATATCGGCACGAGCCCGCTCTACGCCTTCAAGGAGGCGGTGCGGGCGGCCAGCCACGGTCAGCCGCCCTCGGCGGTGGCGGTGACGGGTGCCGTCTCGCTGATCCTGTGGTCGCTGATCCTGATCGTCTCGGTGAAATACGCCGTGCTGATCCTGCGGGCCGACAACAGGGGCGAGGGCGGCATCGTCGCGATGCTGGCGCTGCTGGGCGCGCGCCACGCCAAGCCCGGCTCGCGGCAAGCCCTGCTCCTCGTCGTCGGCCTCGTCGGCGCCGCCTTGCTCTACGGCGACGGGGCGATCACCCCCGCGATCTCGGTGCTCTCGGCGGTGGAGGGGCTGAAGGTCGATGCCCCCGCCCTCGACCGCTACGTCGTCCCGATCACCCTCGTCATCCTGGTCGGCCTCTTCCTCGTGCAGAGCCGGGGCGCGGCCTTCATCGGGCGCATCTTCGGGCCGGTGATGCTGGTGTGGTTCGTGGTGCTGGCCGCCCTCGGCATCGGCGGCATCCTCCAGGCGCCGCAGATCCTTCGGGCGATCAATCCGCTGGCGGCTGTGGAGTTCGTCGGCCATGCCGGGCTCGGCGTCGGCTTCGCCATGCTGGGGGCGGCCTTCCTCGCGGTCACCGGCGGCGAGGCGATGTATGCCGATCTCGGCCATTTCGGCGCCAAGGCGATCCGGGCGGCGTGGTTCGGCCTCGTGCTGCCCGCGCTGATGATCCACTATTTCGGCCAGGGGGCGATCCTGCTCGCCGACCCGTCGGCGGTGGAGAACCCGTTCTACCGGCTCGCGCCGGACTGGGCGCATTACCCGCTGATCGGGCTGGCGACGCTCGCCACCGTCATCGCCTCGCAGGCGATCATCTCCGGCGTGTTTTCGCTGACCCAGCAATCGGTGCAGCTCGGCTTCCTGCCGCCGATGCGGGTGGTCCACACCGCCCCCGACGAGCGCGGTCAGATCTATGTGCCCACCGTCAACTGGCTGCTCGCCGCCGCCACCCTCGCGGCGGTCCTGATCTTCCGCTCCTCCGACGCCTTGGCCGGGGCCTACGGCATCGCCGTCTCGCTGCTCATGGCGATCACCACCCTGCTCGCCGGGCTGGTCGCCCGCAAATGGGGCTACGCGCTGCCGGCGGTGATCGCGGTCAACGGATTCTTCCTCCTGATCGACCTGATCTTCCTCTCGGCCAACAGCGTGAAGATCGTCGAGGGCGGCTGGTTTCCCCTGGTTCTCGCCGGCGCGGTCGCGTTCCTGATGCTGACTTGGCGCAAGGGCAACACATGCATGGAGGATGCGCGGATCAACCAGCGCCCGTCCGAGCCCGCCTTCATCGAGCGCCTGCGCACCGATCCGCCGATCACCCTGCCGGGCTGCGCCGCCTTCCTGTCCTCGGCCACCAACGGCATCCCGCTGCCGATGGTGCGGGTGGTGGATCGCCTCGGCGCGCTCCACGCCCGCGTCCTCATCGTCACGGCCCTGTTCGAGGAAACCCCGACGGTGCCACCCGGCGAGCGGGCCGAGGTGAGCCAGATCACCCCCGACATCCGCCGGGTGATCCTGCGCTACGGCTTCATGCAATCGGCCTCGATCCCCGAGGGGCTGCGTTGCGCCGTCTCGTCGGGCAAGCTGCCGGAGGCGTTCACCGAGGATCTCACCGTCTTCGTCGGCCACGAGACCATCATCCCGGTCTCGGACCGGCGCGGCATGTCGGACTGGCGCGAGGCCCTGTTCGCGGTGATGCAGAACAGCGCCGAGCGCACCGGCGCGCATTTCTGCGTGCCGGCCCATCAGGTGATCGAGATCGGGACCGAGATCGAGATTTGACACCGATCGGTTCGATTGAAGACTCGCCGATTTGCGTGCGAGCAGCAGATCTGCCTCGATGTGGCTCGATATTCAGTCCCTTGGTGTGGTGGTACGCCTGAGACCCCATAGAGGGATGCGCTACGACCAGATCCTTCACGGCAGCGCCCGGAATACGGCACGGCACGAAAAAAGGGCGGCGCTCCGAAGAGGCCGCCTGAAGTCCTTGGGTCTCGAAACCTCCGGGTGTCGGCGAGCCGGAACCGGATTGACGCCCGAGGGCTGGGGAGCTCGGGTTTCAGGCGCCACCCCGGGGACGCGCCGACGAGGTTTCAGGTCACACATGATCGTGTTCAGGTGACCTTGGCAAGGCGAGATCGCGGCGAGACCGTGGCCGGCTCCTCCGACGGTGCGGCCGCGCACATGATGTATTCATTTCGGTTGCGCGGCCGCCCGGAAAGCGATCCGGCCATGCATGGCCGGCGAACCACCTTGTCGGCATGGACCCGGCGGCCCATCATTCCCTTGAAACGAACCGGCGGCCCGTCCGGCGGCCGATGCGCCAGGGAGCGACGATGAGCGAGGGCCAGAGCGCCGAGCCGCGGGATTCGCAGGTGATCCCGTTCCCGTCCACCACCACACCCCAGGTCGCCTTCCAGCGCGACGAATTGCGGATTCTGTTCAATCTCTACGGACGCCGTGTGGCGGAAGGGGAGTGGCGCGACTACGCGCTGGATTTCCGCCGCGACAAGGCGGTGTTCTCGATCTACCGCCGCACCTCCGAGATGCCGCTCTACCGGGTCGAGAAGGATCCGAAGCTCGCCCGCCGCCAGGGCGCCTATGCGGTGATCGCGGCGAGCGGCCTCGTGATGAAGCGCGGTCACGACCTCGCCCGCGTCCTCGGCGTGCTCGAAGGCCCGCTGAAGGCGGTGTAGATTCTTGTGCCGCATCGGCTTTTCCGAAAGCCGGCTCCCACCTTTCGGGCCGATGCTAAGTGTCTCTCACAAAACTCCCGCCGCGCCGTCGCGCCCGGAGAGGACACCGGCTGTGAACGGGAGTTATGTGAGGCACTCTAAGTCCCGGGATTCCGAAGGGATCATCCCTTCGGCGGGGTGCGGGGCAGAGCCCCGCTTGTGATCCTTACGCCTTCCGGAGTTGCCCTGCGGCCTGAGCCAGACGCCGGATCGCGCCGGGATCGGGCTTGCCCGCGGGCACGACCCAGCTTCCGCCGACGCAGAGCACGGAAGGGTGGGCGAGCCAGTCCGGGGCGGTGGCCTCGGTGATGCCCCCTGTCGGACAGAAGCGGACCTGATGGAACGGGGCGGCCAGCGCCTTGAGCGCCTTGAGCCCGCCCGCGGCCTCAGCCGGGAAGAACTTGAAGCGGTCGAGCCCGTGGTCGAGGCCGCGCATGATGTCGGCCGAGGTCGCCACGCCCGGCAGGTAGGGCACGCCGGAGGCCAGCGCCGCTTCCGTGAGCGGCGCGGTGAGGCCGGGGCTGACGATGAACTTCGCGCCCGCGCCGATGGCGGCGTCGAGGTCGCGGGCGTTCAGCACGGTGCCGGCGCCGACGACGGCGCCCTCGACCGAGGACATCGCCCGGATCACGTCCAAAGCCGCGGGGGTGCGCAGGGTGACCTCCAGGGCGGTAAGGCTGCCGGAGACCAGGGCCTCGGCCATCGGCACGGCGTCGGCCGCGTCCTCGACGACGAGGACGGGAATGACGGGGACGGAGCGCATCAGCGCGTCGATGGTGCTCATGTCGGTGTCTCTCGCTTCCCTCGTCAGAGGCCCGCGGCGGCCAGCATCGCAGAGCCACCACGTTCGGCGTCGTCGGCGCCCTGGCGCATGAACGCAAACAATTCCCGGCCGGTGCCGAGGCCGTCGGGAGGCCGGCTCGCGTCCTCGCGGGCCTCCCACTCGGCCGGATCGACCAGCACCTCCAGCACGCCGTCTTCCGCCGAGAGGCGGATCACGTCGCCGTCGCGGATGCGGCCGATGGGGCCGCCGCCGACGGCTTCCGGGCTCAGATGGATCGCGGCCGGCACCTTGCCGGAGGCGCCGGACATCCGCCCGTCGGTGACCAGCGCGACCTTGTGGCCGCGGTCCTGCAGCACGCCGAGCGGCGGGGTGAGCTTGTGCAGTTCCGGCATGCCGTTGGCCCGGGGGCCCTGGAAGCGGACCACCACCACCACGTCCCCATCGAGTTCCCCCGCCTTGAAGGCCGCGATGACGTCGTCCTGATCGGAGAAGACGCGGGCGGGGGCTTGAATCGTGCGCCGCTGCGGCTCGACCGCGCTGGTCTTGAAGGTGGCGCGTCCGAGGTTGCCCTTCACCAGCCGCATCCCGCCATCGGGCTGGAACGGATTGGCGGGTGGGCGCAGCATCGTGTCGTCCAGGGGCTCGGCGGGCGCGTCCTCGAAGGTGAGGCTGTCGTCCTCGCCCGTGAGCTTGGGGTCGCGGGCGTGATCGCGCAGGCGCGTGCCGGCGACCGTCAGGAGGTCGTCGTGCAGGAGGCCGGCATCGATCAGCGCGGCGATGACGTAGGACATGCCGCCCGCCGCGTGGAAGTGGTTCACGTCGCCCGCGCCGTTCGGGTAGACGCGGGCGATCAGCGGCACGACGCCCGAGAGCCGGTCGAAATCCTCCCAATCGACGACGATGCCGGCGGCGCGCGCCATGGCCGGGATATGGATCGCGTGATTGGTCGAGCCGCCGGTGGCCAGCAGGCCGACGATGGCGTTGACGATCGCCTTCTCGTCGATGCAGCGCCCGAGCGGGCGGTAATCGTTGCCGCTCCAGCCGATCTCGGTGAGCCGGTGGATCGCCGAGCGGGTCACGGCCTGGCGCAGGCGCGTGCCGGGATTGATGAAGGAGGCGCCGGGCATGTGCAGGCCCATCACGTCCATCATCATCTGGTTGGAGTTCGCCGTACCGTAGAAGGTGCAGGTGCCGGCGCCGTGGTAGGAGGCGGACTCGCTCTCCAGCAGTTCCTTGCGGCCGACCTTGCCCTCGGCGAAGAGCTGGCGGATGCGCTGCTTTTCCTTGTTGGCCAGCCCCGACGGCATCGGGCCGGCGGGAATCAGGATCATCGGCAGATGGCCGAAGCGCAGGGCCCCGATGATGAGGCCCGGAACGATCTTGTCGCAAATCCCTAACAGCGCCGCGCCCTCGAACATGCCGTGGCTCAAGGCGACGGCGGTCGACAATGCGATGGTGTCGCGGGAGAACAGCGACAGTTCCATGCCGCGCTGGCCTTGCGTGACGCCGTCGCACATGGCCGGCGTGCCGCCCGCGACCTGCGCGGTGGCGCCGACCTCGCGGGCGAAAATCTTGATCTGCTCGGGGTAGCGCCCGTAGGGCTGATGCGCCGAGAGCATGTCGTTGTAGGCGGTGACGATGCCGATGTTCATGGCGCGCCCGGCGATGATCGCCGACTTGTCCTCGCCCGACGCCGCGAAGCCGTGGGCGAGGTTGCCGCAGGCGAGCTTGGGGCGGTGGACGCCGGCCTCGCGCTCGCGCTCGATCAGGTCGAGATAGGCGCGGCGGCTGTCGCGGGAGCGGGCGATCACCCGCTCGGTGACCGCGGCGACCTCGGGATGAAGCTCCGGCATGGCGGATCAAGCCTCGTTCGTTTCGCGAGACACCGCGGAAACGGCGCCCGGCTCGCCCGTCCTTACCATGGAGCGGTTCGAAACGGGATCGCGGCCGATGGACCGATCGGGCCGGCTGTCACCGTGCCTCAGACCCAATCCGGTTGCTCCCTTCGGGATGGCGGATTTGGGCTTCGCTCAAGGGCCGCGCGGGCTTGCCGATACGGTCCCGCTTGATTCGAGCGGGGACCGTATCAATCCGGCAGCGGCGCCTCGACGGTGAAGACCAGGCCGCGGGGGCGGTAGTCGATGGCGGCGCGACCGCCGAACTCGGCGGCGAGCACGCGCTCGATCATGCGGGTGCCGAAGCCGACCCGGCTCGGCTTCTCCACCGGCGGGCCGTCGAGCTCCTCCCAGCGCAGGCGCAGCAGGGCCGGCGACGCGCCCTGGCCGTCGGCGAAATCCTGGGTCGGCCGGGTGCCGGGGCGCTTGCCGTCGACTTCCCAATTGAGGATCACCTTGCCGGAATCGTTGGAGAGGCCGCCGTATTTCGAGGCGTTGGTGGCGAGTTCGTGGAGCGCCATCACCACGGCGAGCGTCAGGCGCGGCGACAGGCGCACCTCCGGCCCGCCGACCCGGATGCGGCCGCGCGGGCTGACCCGGAACGGGCTCAGCGCAGTCTCGACCGCCTCGGCCAGCGTCGCGCCGACATCGCTCTCGGAGGTGAGGATGTCGTGGGCGTTCGCCAGAGAGTTGAGGCGGGCGTCGAGCGTCTTCTGCGCGTCCTGGATCGAGGCGGCGTTGCGAAGCGTCTGGTGGGCGATCGACTGCACGGTCGCGATCGAGTTCTTGACCCGGTGCTTCATCTCGGCGGCGAGCAAGGCGCGCTGCTCGTCGGCGCGCTTGCGCTCGGTCACGTCGAGCGAGATGCCGGCCATGGAGAGCGGCGCGCCGTCGGCCCGGTAATAGGCCCGGCCGCGCAGCTGCACCCAGCGGACCTCGCCGCCCTGCGCGGTGACGCGATGCTCGACGTCGTAATCGCTGCGCCGATCGATGGCGGCCTGCATCGCGGCCTCCAGCTTCGGGCGGTCCTCCGCCACCACGGCGGCGACGAGGTCGTCATAGGTGAAGGGCTCGCCCGGCGGGCGGCCGAAATTGAGCTTGCACAGCTCCGAGGCCACCAGGCGGCGATCCCCGAGATCGAGGCTCCAGGCGCCGAGGCGGCCGGCGGCGAGCATGAAGTGCAGGCGGCTCTCGCTGCGGTTCAGGTCGTCGTTGCGGCGCTCGACCTCCTGCTCCAGGGCGTCGCGGTCGCGCTGGAGCCGCACCAGCCGGTCGCGCTCCAGCGTCACGTCGAACTGCGAGGCGAAGAAGTAGGTAAGCTGCCCGTCGGAATCGAAGACCGGCGAGATCAGCAGCCGGTTCCAGAAGATTTCGCCGCTCTTCTTGTGATTCTGAAGGTCGATCTCGATCGGAATACGGCGCTCGATGGCGTCGCGGATCTTCGCCACGTCCTCGCGGTTCGTCTCCGGCCCCTGCAGGAAGCGGCAGTTGCGGCCGAGGATTTCCTCGCGGCTGTAGCCCGTGAGCTTCGAGAAGGAATCGTTGACGAAGACGATCGGGTTGTCGGGCTGGCTCGGATCGGTGATCAGCATCGGCATCCGGGTCGCCCGCACGGCGGCGGCGAAAGGATCGTTGCTCTTGGAGACGCGGTGTAATTCCGCGTCGATCCGGTCGTGCTCCTGGCGGCTGGTCACGGTCAGCGTTGTCCCGACGATTCCTCGAGGCAGTCCGAACAGGCGGCCCCCACGCCTTCCGGACGGGCAGCCCATATCATTTCAGGCGCTACAATCGCATCACAGACGCGAGAGCGCTACCGCCCGTCACCCCTTCGCGGCCCCGGCGTAGAGCCCGGCATGGGTGTCGCGCAAGACGTTCTTCTGCACCTTGCCCATGGCGTTGCGGGGCAGATCCTCGGCGAACAGCACGCGCTTGGGGCACTTGTACTTGGCGAGCCGCTCCTCCAGCGCCGCGAGGATGCCGGCCTCGTCGGGGGCGTTCTCGCCCGCCACCACGACGGCGGTGACGCCCTCGCCGAAATCCGGATGCGCCAGCCCGATCACCGCCGATTCGACGACGCCCGGCAGCGCGTCGATCTCGGTCTCGATCTCCTTGGGGTAGACGTTGTAGCCGCCGGTGATGATGAGGTCCTTGCCGCGGCCGACGATGTGGACGTAGCCGTCGCGGTCCACCTTGCCGAGATCGCCGGTGACGAAGAAGCCGTCGACCTTGAACTCGGCCGCGGTCTTCTCCGGCATGCGCCAGTAGCCCTGGAACACGTTGGGCCCCTTCACCTCGATCATGCCGACCTCCTCGGGGCCGAGGGGGGCGCCGGTCTCGGGATCGACCACCCTCAACGAGACGCCCGGCAGCGGGAAGCCGACCGTGCCGGCCCGGCGCGCGCCCTCGTAGGGGTTCGAGGTGTTCATGTTGGTCTCGGTCATGCCGTAGCGCTCGAGGATCGCGTGGCCGGTGGCTTGCGACCATTCGCGGTGCGTCTCGGCGAGCAGCGGTGCCGAGCCCGAGACGAACAGGCGGATGTTCGCCGTGGCCTCGCGGGTCAGGCCCGGCTCCTTGAGCAGGCGGGTGTAGAAGGTCGGCACGCCCATCATCGCGGTCGCCCGCGGCATCAGCTCCAGGATCCTCCGCGCGTCGAGGCGGGGGAGGAACAGCATGGTGCCGCCGGTGGCGAGCACGATGTTGGTCGCCACGAACAGGCCGTGGGTGTGGAACACCGGCAGCGCGTGGATCAGCACGTCGCGGTCGGTGAAGTGCCAGTACCCTGCAAGCGTCAGCGCGTTGGAGACGAGGTTGTCGTGGCTCAGCATGGCGCCCTTCGAGCGCCCGGTCGTGCCCGAGGTGTAGAGGATCGCGGCCAGATCGTCGGGCCCGCGGGCCCTGTCGGCGAAGTCGGTGGAGGCCGCGTCGGCTGCCTCCGCCATGCTGCCGCGCCCGTCGCCGCCGAGGGTGCGGACCTGTGCGACGCCGGCTTCACGGGCGATGGCGGAAAGGTCCGTTTCGCGGGCGGGATCGCAGACGAAGAGGGCGGGCTCGGCGTCGCCGAGGAAATAGGCGATCTCAGGCCCGGTATAGGCGGTGTTGAGCGGCAGGAAGACCGCGCCGGCCCGCACCGCGCCGAGATAGAGGAAGATGACTTGCGCGCTCTTCTCGACCTGGACCGCGACCCGGTCGCCGGGCCTCACGCCGAGGCGGGTCAGGGCGTCGGCATAGGCCGCGGAGCGGGCGAGGAGGTCGGCATAGCTGTATCGTGTGCCGTCCGGCACGGATTCGATGAAGGTGCGCCCGCCCGGATCGGCCGGGAGATGGGCGCGCACGAGATCGAACAGGTGGTTGCCGGCTGCCTCGGCCATCGCGTCTCGTCTCCCGCCCCGTCCCGAATTCTTTTGCTCGGTGACCGCATTGGCGCAGGGCGGCGCTCCGTTCAAGCGGAGCAGGAGCGGGACGGTTCAGTCTTTCGGGATACGCCCCACCGAGCAGAGGGTGCGCAACGCCCCCGCGCTGTCGGTGTAGCAGCTCGCCGACCAGCCGTTCTGCTGGATGAAGGACTTGCGCCCCTCGCGCACAGCCGTCTCGTAGGCCCGCGCCAGGATCGGCCCGATCACGCCCGCCGGCTCGCCGATCACCAGTTCGGACGCGATCGTTAGCTCGCGGAAATAGGTGGCGGACGGGGAGGGTTCGCCGGAGGAGGCCTGGACGATGGGCTGCGCCCGGCAGGTGAGGTTGAGCGTCACGCCGCTGGCCGCCCGCACGTCGATGCTCGGGCCCATCCGCCGGCCCGGCTTCTTGGCGCCTGTGGCCTGGGCGATCTGCTGGGCCAGCACATCGCACTCGTCCGCGACGGCGGGGGAGGGGGCGAGCAGCAAGGCCAGGAAGACGGCCGGAAGGGTGTCGAGGAGCGAGCGGCGCATGGTCCCCTCTATGCGCGCGTCTTCGAAGTCCATGCAAGGCATCGCGGGTTCGCCGGACGGCACCGGCATGGCTATACCCGGCGCTTCGAGCGGGCTGCCGCGATGCGAGGAACCCCCATGACGGTGTCGAGCGAGGACGAGCTGGCGGCCCTGAAGCGGATCGGGCGCATCGTCGCCGAGACGCTGGAGGCGATGGGCCGGGCGATCGAGCCCGGCATGACCACCCGCGAACTCGACGAGATCGGCCGCACCTTCCTGGAGGCGGCGGGGGCACGCTCGGCGCCGGAGGCGGTCTACGGATTTCCCGGCGCCACCTGCATCAGCGTCAACGAGGAAATCGCCCACGGCATTCCGGGCGACCGGCGGATCGCGGCGGGCGACCTCGTCAACATCGACGTGTCTGCGGAGATGGACGGCTATTTTTCCGACACCGGGGCCTCCTTCCCCGTGCCCCCGGTGACGCGGGCGACGGAGCGGCTGTGCAAGGACGGGCGGCGCGCCCTGTGGACCGGCCTGCGGCAGGTCGGCACCGGCAAGCCCATCGCCGGCATCGGCCGGGCGGTGGGGGCTTTTGCCGCGAAGAACGGCTACACGCTGGTGCGCAACCTCGCGAGCCACGGGGTCGGCCGGGCGCTGCACGAGGAGCCGACCGAGATCGCGACCTGGCCCGACGCCTCCGAGCGCCGGATCATGAGCGAGGGGCTGGTGCTCACCGTCGAGCCGTTCCTGTCGCTCGGGGCCGACTTCGCCGAGAACCGCGACGACGACCCCTGGACCCTCTACAGCCGCCCGCATGCCCGCACGGTGCAGTACGAGCACACGGTGGTGGCCACCCGCAACGGGCCGCTGATCCTGACGATGGCCGGTCAGTAGGGCGATCCTACGGGAAAGGTGAGCGGCACCGGGCTTGACCGTCTGGGCCAGCCCGCCGAAACCTTGCCGGCCGCGCCGGAAGACGCGCGGGATGGCCTGGGAGGGACGAGGATGCCTGCGACCGTGGGACGTTGGCCGTGGCCGATCCTGATGGCGGGGCTGATGCTCGCCGCACCGGCCCTGGCGCAGGAGCCGGCTCAGGCGCCCGCGCCCCGGACGAAACCGGCTCAAAGCCGCTCGAAGGCGCCGGTCGCGCCGATTCAGGTGTGGGACGCCCGCATCGAGGGCGGCGACCTGCGGATCTCCGGCAGCATCCGCAAGAGCGGCCAGACCGTGATCCTCGACGACGACATCTCCGTGCTGTCCGACAAGCGCGGGCGCTTCGAGTTCCGCCTGCCCTACCGTCCGGCGACCTGCATCGCCGTGCTCAAGAGCGGCGAGGACGAGCGCGAGGCGGTGGTCGCCAATTGCGCCCCGGAAGGCCCGCCCGGCAAGGCCGGCGAGGCCGGGCCGCAGGGGCCCGCGGGGCCGAAGGGCGAGACGGGGGCAAGGGGGGAATCCGGTCCCGCAGGACCGGCGGGCCCGGCCGGGCCCAAAGGCGAGCAGGGTCCTAAGGGCGAGCAGGGCCCCAAGGGGGATCAGGGTCCGAAGGGCGAGCCCGGCCCGAGAGGTGAGCCGGGAGCCAAAGGGGAACAGGGGCCCAAGGGTGAGCCGGGCGCCAAGGGTGAGCCGGGCGAGCCGGGGCCGGCCGGTCCCAAGGGAGAACCGGGGCCGAAGGGTGAACCGGGGCCCAAGGCCGATCAGTGAACCGCCCCTGAGGCGGGGTCGCCGGACAAGGCGAGCCCGCGCCGGCCCGCAGCGGGCCGGTGCATGGGCATGGATCGGGGCGGCCGAACCGGCCCTCACCCCGGCAGGGCGATGAACCACTCGTACGGTCCGGTCAGCCGGTCGATCATCTCCGGCTTGAGCTGAAACCCTTCCGGGTCGTCCGCGATCAGGCCGGAGACCTGGGAGGCGTGGGCCTCCACCGCCCGGCGCTTGGCCGCGCGCTCGGCCTCCACGGCGAGGCGGTATCCGGTCGGCGCCGGCCCGACCTCGCGTTCCGGCGGCAGGGTCCAGCCCCAGACCGGATAGGCGTAGAACGTCGCCCCCGGCAGATGCGTGCGGGCGAGGCCGACGATGGCGGCCGACGCCGTGTGGTCGCAATGCGGATCGTGCTTCCACGTCACGAACACGGCGTTCGCCCCGGCCTCGCGGGCGATCCCGGCGATCCGGGTCGCGGCCTCTTCGGCTTGCGGGCCTTCGCTCGGCACGCCGCCATCGGGCAGGCGCAGGAAGTGGATATGCTCGGGCGCAAGCCCGAGCGCCGCCATGGCCGCGACCGTCTCGGATTCGCGCAGATCCCGCAGCCGCCCGTGCGGATAGGCCTTGGAGTTCGGATGCGAGCCGCAGCCGTCGCTCACGATGACGACGCGGACCGGGCGCCCCCGCGCCAGGGCCTGGACGATCAGCCCGCCGCAGCCGAGGCTCTCGTCGTCCGGGTGGGGGGCGACCACGACGAGGCCGCCCTGCGGTACGAGGGTCTCGAACGCGGCCACCGGCAGGGTTGTGACGGCTTCGAAAAAGGCGTCGGCGCGCATCGGCTCCTCCCCATCATGGTGCCGCATCGTGTTTCCCAGACAGCCGGCGGCCGGCTTTCGGGACGATGCTCCGGAACGAACTCAGTCGGCTCTTCCCGCGAGATAGCGCGAAAATCCCTTGGCGCGCAGGTCGCAGGCCGGGCAGGTGCCGCAGCCGTAGCCCCACGGATGGCGCTCGCCCCGCTCGCCGAGATAGCAGGTGTGGCTCTCCTCGACGATGAGGTCCACCAGGGCCCGGCCGCCGAGTTCCTCGGCCAGCGCCCAGGTCTGCGCCTTGTCGAGCCACATCAGCGGCGTGTGCAGCACGAAGCGGCGCTCCATGCCGAGGTTGAGCGCGACCTGAAGCGCCTTGATCGTGTCGTCGCGGCAATCGGGGTAGCCGGAATAATCGGTCTCGCACATGCCGCCGACGATGTGGCGCAAGCCCCGCCGATAGGCGAGCGCCGCCGCGAAGGTCAGGAAGGCGAGGTTGCGCCCCGGGACGAAGGTGTTGGGCAGCCCGTCGCGATCCAGCCGGATCTCGCTCTCGCGGGTCAGGGCCGTCTCGGAAATCTCGCCGAGCGAGGACAGGTCGAGGGTGTGGTCGCGGCCGAGCCGGCGCCACCAGGCCCGGTCGTGCGCGGTCATGCCCTTGCGCAGGGCGCTGCGCCGTTCCAGCTCGATCCGGTGACGCTGGCCGTAATCGAAGCCCAGCGTCTCGACGCGGGGGAAGCGGTCGAGCGCCCAGGCGAGGCAGGTGGCCGAATCCTGGCCGCCGGAGAACAGCACCAGGGCGCCGGAATCGCCGTCCTCCGTCATGGTCCTACGTGCCCTCGTATTCGGCCCAGGAGAGGGGCGTCTCGAACACGCGCACGCTCGACAGTCCGGGGATCGACGGCTTGGCGCGATGCCAGATCCAGGCCGCGATATGCTCGGCGGTCGGGTTCTCCAGTCCCTCGATCTCGTTGAGGCAATGGTGGTCGAGCCGCTCCAGGAGCGGCGCGAAGGCGCTCTCGATGTCGTAGAAATCGACGACCCAGCCCGTGGTCGCGTCGATCTCGCCCGAGACCGTCAGTTCGACGCGGTAGGAATGCCCATGCATCCGGTGGCAGCGATGCGTGACGGGCACGTTGGGCAGGCGGTGCGCCGCCTCGAAGGTGAAGGCCTGGGTGATCTTCATGGATGTCTCAGCCGGCGGACGAGCGCCGGCACCGGGTTGGAATCGGGCCGCGGGGCCTTGAGCCGCCGATATGTCACCGAACCCGCCGGAATGCACGTGCGGCCCCTGCGGAACCGGCATCCCGGCCTCCGGGTTCGCGAAGCTTGCGGGGCCCGCGGGCCCAATCCCGAAAAATCTCAAGCGCAGCGGCCGTCAGGCCCGGAGCCCTCATGAGTGGAACGGCACTGATCGCCGGCGTCAGCGGCATCGTCGGCAACAATCTCGCCCGCCACCTCGCCGGTTCGGGCTTCACGGTCCACGGCCTCGCCCGGCGCCCGCCCGCCGAGATCGACGGCGTCGCGCCGGTGGCCGCCGACCTGCTCGATCCGGACAGCCTGCAGGCCGCCCTCGAAGGGCTGAAACCCAGCCACGTCTTCATCGCCACCTGGCTGCGGCAGGAGACCGAGGCCGAGAACATCCGGGTCAACGCCGCGATGGTGCGCAACCTGCTCGACGCGATCCGGCCCGCCGGGAGCGTGCGCCACGTCGCGCTGGTGACCGGCCTCAAGCACTATCTCGGCCCGTTCGAGGCCTACGGGAAAGGGATGCTGCCGGCCACGCCCTTCCGCGAGGAGCAGGGCCGGCTCGATGTCGAGAATTTCTATTACGCCCAGGAAGACGAGGTGTTTGCCGCCGCGGAGAGGGACGGGTTCGGCTGGAGCGTGCACCGCCCGCACACCATCATCGGCTACGCCTTGGGCAATGCCATGAACATGGGCGTGACGCTGGCCGCCTACGCCACCCTCTGCCGCGAGACCGGCCGGCCGTTCCGTTTCCCCGGCTCGGCGGCGCAGTGGAACGGGCTCACCGACATGACCGATGCGCGGCTGCTCGCCCGCCATCTCACCTGGGCCGCCACGACGCCTCGGGCCCGCAACGAGGCCTTCAACGTGGTGAACGGCGACGTCTTCCGCTGGAGCTGGATGTGGGGCCGGATCGCCGCGTGGTTCGGCGTCGAGCCCGCCCCCTTCGACGGCGAGCCCAATCCGCTCGAAGCCCAGATGGCCGGCGCCGGCCCGCTCTGGTCGGAGATCGCGACCCGCCACGGCCTGATCGAGCCCGACCTGAGCCGCCTCGCCTCGGCCTGGCACACGGATGCCGATCTCGGCCGGCCGATCGAGGTGGTGACCGACATGAGCAAGAGCCGCCGCCTCGGCTTCCTCGATTATCAGGCGACCGACGACGCGTTCTTCGCCCTGTTCGAGCGGCTGCGGGCCGCGCGCGTCATCCCGTGAGGGCGCCGCTCACGGAATCCCGATGATCTTGTGCGTCTGGAGCGAGAGCCGCCAGCGCGCGTCCGACCGGCAATAGGCCACCGCCGCCGCGGTGTTGGCGGCGGCGTCGGGCCCGTCCATCGGCTGGAGGAAGCGATGGCGGAAGGCCAGCTCCGCAAACCTCTCCGGTGGGGCCTCGGCCTGGGGGAACACGAGCTTCAACTCGTGGCCCGAGGTCTGGGCGAGCGGGTTGCCGGCCTTGGGGCTCACGCAGATCCAGTCGATGCCCGGCGGCGCGGGAAGCGTGCCGTTGGTCTCCACCGCCACCTCGAAACCGCGTGCGTGGACGGCCTCGATCAGCGCGGCGTCGAGTTGCAGCAGCGGCTCGCCGCCGGTGAAGACGACGTAGCGGTTGCTGGCACCCCCGCCCCAGGTCGCCGCGATGGCCTCGGCCAGCGCCGCCGCGTCGGCGAACCGCCCGCCGCCCTCGCCGTCCATCCCGATGAAGTCGGTGTCGCAGAAGGTGCAGGCGGCGCCCGCCCGGTCCTCCTCGCGGCCGGACCAGAGATTGCAGCCGGCGAATCGGCAGAACACCGCCGCGCGCCCGGCCTGGGCGCCCTCGCCCTGGAGGGTGTGGAACAGTTCCTTGACCGCGTAGGACATCGCAAAAATCGCTGAAGATGAGGCCCTGCCCATACAGGCGCGCATGGAACCCTGTCACGCCGGTCACGATTCCGCGGGTGCAACCCTGCCGGCGAGCTTATCCGTTGGGCGTTCGGCGGTTTCTGCCATGCTCTCGCCACGGAGGGCACGTTGATGATCGGCCAATCCTCGCGCCGATCCCATCGGTGCCGCCTACCCGTAGGCGGCGCGACGCCCGGCGCCTTTTCCAAAACCCTTCCTGCCCCCTTGCCCGAGATGAACCCGATGGTGAACCGAGTCTGGGGACGCCTGATCGCACCGCTGGCCGCGCTCGCGGCGCTGGCCGTCCCGGCGGCGGCGGTGACGACGCCGATCCTCGTGGTCGAGGCCGATTCCGGCAAGGTGCTCTACAGCCAGGGCGCCACCGACCCGTGGTACCCGGCCTCCATCACCAAGCTGATGACGACCTACGTCGCCCTCGACATGGTGCGGCAGGGCAAGGTCTCCCTCGACACGCTGCTGACCATCTCGCCCGAGGCCGCGGCCGAGCCGCCCTCGAAGATGGGCTTCAAGCCCGGCACCCAGATCACCCTCGACAACGCCCTCAAGATCATCATGGTCAAGTCGGCCAACGACATCTCCTGGGCGATCGCGGAGGGCCTCGGCGGCTCGGCCGAGGGCTTCGCCGACATGATGAACGAAACCGCGCACCGGATCGGCATGCGCGAGAGCCGCTGGTACAATCCCAACGGCCTGCCCGAGCCGCGGCAATGGACCACCGCCCGCGACATGGCGATCCTGGCCCGCGCGCTGATGCGCGACTTCCCTGACCAGCAGGGGCTGTTTTCGATCTCGGCGATCCAGTTCGGCAAGTCCGTCATGGCCAACCACAATGGCCTGCTCGGGCGCTATCCCGGCGCCGACGGCATGAAGACCGGCTTCATCTGCTCGGGCGGCTTCAACGTGGTGGCGAGCGCGACCCGCAACGGGCGCCGCATCATCACCGTGGTGATGGGCCAGCCGAGCGCCCGCGAGCGCGACATCAAGGCCGCCGACCTGTTCGATTACGGCTTCGGCCAGTCCGCGGGCTGGACCGCCCAGACCCTCGAAACCCTGCCGGCCTCAAACCTCGCCGCCCCGCCGGATCTGCGGCCCTATATCTGCGACAAGCGCAAGCCGATCCCCGTCGATGAGGGGCCGGGCGCCCTGACCGCGGGCGCGGACGGCACCGCCACCCAGCTGTTCGGCTCGGCCACCGCCGACACCTCGAACCTCGCCTTCGCCGCGCTCGGCGCCGCCAATGTCCGGGGGCGCAGCCTGCCGCCGCGGGCGCCGCTCCAGCCGATCGCGGTCTGGACCGGCCGCAGCCCGGCCGAGGGCGCCGCCGCGCTGGCCCAGGCCGAGCAGGAGGCCCAGGCGTCCAAGGAGGCCGCTCGCACCGCCAAGGTCGAGGCCGCCCGCCAGAAGCGCGAGGAGGCCAAGGCCGCCCAGGCCGCCCAGGCCGCGAAGGCCGAGGCCCACAAGCAGGCCGCGGCGGAAAAAGCCGCCAAGGCCCGCGCCGCCGCCGTGACGGCGCCGAAGCCTAAGACCGCCGCCAAGGACAAGGTCCCGGCTGCCGCCAGCGCCTACACCGCCGCCGAGGCCCCGAAGGCCGCGCACAAGCCGGCGGCGAAGAAGGCGGAGACCAAGGCGGATGCCAAGCCCGCCGCGAAGAAGACCGAAGCCAAGCCCGCGACGAAGAAGGCCAAGGGCAAGGACGACGACGCTTAAGGCGATTCACCTCACCTACCGCGCATCCCCTCTCCCCGCCGTGCGGGGAGAGGGCCGCGACGACCCCGTCGTCGGCGCGGCGAGGCGGCAGCCGAAGGTGAGGGGGCTTGGACGGATGAGACTCTTCCGTCCAAGCCCCCTCACCTTCGCTCCGGCTTCGCCTCCGCTCCCTGCATGGACAACAAGGTCCATGCAGGCCTCTCCCCGCGTGCGGGGAGAGGGGGGAGCGGCGGTTCTCGACAGAGTTCTCTGGAACGCCGCCCCATGACCCAGACCGACCCCCGCCGCCCAGCCCCGATCCCGCTCACCGTCCTCACCGGCTTCCTCGGGGCCGGCAAGACCACCCTGCTCAACCGGTGGCTGGCCGATCCGGCGCTCGCCGACACGGTGGTGATCGTCAACGAGTTCGGTGAGATCGGCCTCGATCACCTGCTGATCGAGACGGTGGACGACGGGATGATCCTGCTCGGCGCGGGCTGCCTGTGCTGCACCGTGCGGGGCGACCTCATCAACACGCTCGAAGACCTGCTGCGGAAGCGCGACAACGGCCGCATCGGTGCGTTCCGCCGGGTCGTGATCGAGACCACCGGGCTCGCCGACCCCGCCCCGATCCTGCACGCGCTGATCTACCACCCCTACCTGTCGCTGCGATTCCAGTTGCAGGGCGTGGTCACGGTGATCGACGCGGTCAACGGCCAAGGCACCCTCGACGCCCACCAAGAGGCCCGGCGGCAGGCGGCGGTGGCCGACCATCTCGTGCTGACCAAGGCCGACCTGCCCGACGCCGCGCCGGACGCGCTCAAAGCTCGGCTCGCCGCCCTCAATCCGGGCGCGTCGATCCATGGGCCGGACGTGCCGGCGGAGCGCCTGCTCGGCGGCCTGTTCGGGCTCGACGGCAAGGGCGAAGACGTGCGGGCGTGGCTCGGGCCGGCAAAGGAGTACGACCACGGGCACGCCCATGACCATCATCACGGGCACCATTATCACGACGTGAACCGGCACGACGCCGCGATCCGGGCCTTCCATCTCACCAGCGACGTGCCGGTGCCGCGCCCAGCCTTCGAGATGTTCCTGGACCTCGTCCGCTCGGCCCACGGGCCCAAGCTCCTGCGCCTCAAGGGTCTCGTGGCACTGGCCGACGATCCCGAGCGGCCCGTCGTGGTGCACGGCGTGCAGCACGTCGTCCACGCCCCCACGACGCTGCCGGCCTGGCCCGACGGCGACCGGCGCTCGCGGCTGGTGATGATCGTCCACGACCTCGATCCGGACTTCGTGCGCCGGATCTGGGATGCGTTCCTCGGCAAACCCGCCATCGACACGCCGGATCGGGCCGCCTTGACGGAGAATCCGCTGGCGATTCCCGGGGGCTGATTCAGGGGCTCCGCCCCAGACCCCGCGAAAGGGGTGCCCCCTTTCGAAACCCTGGATTATTCGTCTTCGCCGAACTTGTCGGCGAGCAGCGCCTCGATCGCGTCGAGGGCGGCCTCGGCGTCGTCGCCGAGCGCGACCACCGCGATGGTGGTGCCCTTGGCCGCGCCCAACGTCAGCAGGCCCATGATCGAGCGGCCCCCGACGGTCTCGCCCGCGCGGGTGACCGTGACGGCGGCGCCGAAACGCTCCACCGTCTGCACGAACTTGGCCGAGGCGCGGGCGTGCAGGCCGCGGCGGTTGATGATCGGGAGGATGCGGCAGAACCCGCCCTCGGGAATCTCGGGCTGCGGCTCGATTTCGTCGTCCACGCTCTCGCTCATCGGGCCTCGCGCTCCTCCCGGATGGGGAAAGCGTGGTTAAGCCGGCTCTCGGGCGAAGGGAAGGCGCAAGCTGCGGGCGACCGGGCTACTTGCCCGCAAGAACCCGCGAGGCGACGTTGATGTACTTGCGCCCCGCCTCCTGGGCGTGGAGCACCGCGTCGCCCAGGCTCTCGGCGTCGCGCACGCTGGCGAGCTTGATCAGCATCGGCAGATTGATCCCGGCGACCACCTCGACCTGGCCGCCGTTCATACACGACAGGGCGAGGTTCGAGGGCGTGCCACCGAACATGTCGGTCAGCACGACGACGCCCGCGCCCGTGTTGACGCGGCCGACCGCGGTCATGATGTCGCCGCGTCGCAGTTCCATATCGTCCTCGGGGCCGATCGTGATCGTCTCGATCTGCTTCTGAGGGCCGACGACATGCTCCAGGGCGGCCTTGAACTCGGTCGCCAACAGGCCGTGGGTGACGAGCACCATTCCAATCATCGAAGCGTGTTCCGACGCCCTGTGAGCGGAGACGCCATCTTGTGCAGCGCAAGGTGAAGCGCAACCCGATCGCGGCGATTTGCTCGATGCGATGCACCACCATGCCATGGCGGCAACACCCGCGCTACAGGTCGCGAGCCCCTGCGGGCACGAGAGCGGCGGAGTGCGTCCGAACGGCCACGCTGGCGTCGAGCGCCTCGCGAATCAGGTATTCCCTCGGCTGACCCCCTGCAAGGGAGAGGCGCGGCAGGCTGACCCCGAGGAGACGCTCGGTCGCAACCGGCTCCGCCGGCATCCGCTCGGCCGTCTCGACGAGGTCGACCACGAGGCGCAGAACCGCCGCTTCCGCATGCGCGGCGAGCCGGCGGATGCCGTGGCCGCGGATCTCGATCAGCCCGGCCAGCGCCGGATGCGGCCGGGCGACGAGGCGGCCGTGATACGCTTCCAGCCGGATGCGGTCGTCGCCGACAAGGGCGGCGTGGCGACCCTCCAGATCGGCGCGGTCGAGTAGCGCGAGGCAGAGCGAGGATTTTCCCGAGCCCGCCGGCCCCCGCACCAGGACACCCGCCTCGCCGAGGAGGACGCAACTCGCATGGACGGTGAGCGAGGCGGTCGGATCGCTCACGCCGCGAGGTCGTCGCCGAAGCGGTCGGCGCGCGGCGCCACCGGCAGGCGCACGATGAAGCGGGCGCCGCGCACCGTCGGATGCCCCTCCTCATCCGCCGGGCCGGGGCGGTTCTCGGCCCGGATCGTGCCGTGATGCGCCTGGATGATCTGGCGCGAGATCGACAGGCCGAGCCCGGAATTCTGCCCGAAACCCTGCTCGGGCCGGTCGGTGTAGAAGCGCTCGAAGATGCGCTCCAGGGCGTGCTCGGGGATGCCCGGCCCCTCGTCCTCGACGATGAACTCGACCTCGTTCTTGAGGCGCCGCAGGGCCACCCGCACCTGGGCGCCCGGCGGCGAGAACGAGCGGGCGTTGTCGAGCAGGTTGTTGACGACCTGACCGAGCCGGCTGTCGTGGCCGATGATGCGGAACGGCTCCTCTACGTCGCCCGGCGGCCGCTCAATGTCGAATCGGATCAGCGCCGCCTTGGCCCGACGCCGCTCGTTGGCCACCGAGGTGACGGTGGTCAGGAGCTTGCCGAGATCGACCCGCCGCGCCTCGGCGCGGGCGAGTTCGGCGTCGAGCCGGGAGGCGTCGGCGATGTCGGAGATCAGCCGGTCGAGGCGCTTCACGTCGTGTTGGATGATCTGCATCAGCCGCCAGCGGGACTCGTCGGTCTTGGCGAGCGGCAGGGTCTCGACCGCGCTGCGCAAGCTCGTCAGCGGGTTCTTCAACTCGTGGCTGACATCGGCCGCGAAGCTCTCGATGGCGTCGAGCCGGCGGTAGAGGGCCTGGGTCATGTCGCGCAGGGCGCCGGAGAGATGGCCGATCTCGTCGGTTCGGTTGGTGAAATCGGGAATTTCCTGCCGGGACTTGATGCCCCGGCGCACCCGCTCGGCGGCCTCCGCCAGCCGCCGCACCGGGCCGGCGATGGCGCCGGCGAGCAGGATCGACAGCACCAGCATGACGGCCGCCGCGACGAGGAACACTTGCAACAATCCGAACCGTTCGGAGGCGATGACCCGGTCGATGTCGCCCCCCTGCGTCGAGACCATCAGGACGCCGCGCACGGAGCCGGCGCGCTGGATCGGCACCGCCACCGAGACGATGGTCTCGCCGCGCTCGTTGCGCCGGGCGATGGTGCCGCGGGCGCCCGAGAGCGCCGCCTGGACCTCGCGAAAAGCCCGCCCGTCCTGCGGGCCCGCCTCGTCCTGGCTCGACCGCTCGCTGACGACGAGGCCGAGGATGCGGGTGCCGACGAAGTCCCACACCCGCTCCAGCACGTTGGGCTTGGGGGGGCGCACCACGGTGTCGCCCCGGCCGACATCGCCGCGGGCGAACAGCGAGCGGGTGTCGAACAGGAGGCTGGCTTCGCGGTCGTAGACGCGGGCGCGGTTGCCGGTCGGCGTCACGAGGCGGCGCAGCAGCGGCGCGACCTTCTCCGGGTTGAGCGAGAAGGCGAGCGAGGAGGGGTCGTCGTCGAAATCCTTGCCCTCGCCGGCCTGCTGCTGGAGCAGCTTGTCGGGATCGACCCGGATCGTGTCGGTCTCGACCGAGGCCTGGGCCGCGATGGCGCCGGCGATGATGTCGCCCTGGATCAGCAGGCTCTGCACACGGGCCTGGATCAGCCCCTGGCGGAACTGGTTCAGGTAGAGGAAGCCGAACAGGAGAACGATCAGCCCGACGAGGTTGAGCACCACGATGCGGCGCGTCAGGCTGGAGGAGGCGCGTTGGCCCACCGCGTTCCACAGGTCGCGCGGCCAGGTCAGCGGCGGCCGGGCGAAGGTGTCGAGCAGGCGCAGGAGCGCCGGGCGGCGGGGGCCGCCCTCGGAATCGGGGTCTCGGGACAGGGGGGCGAGCATCCGCGGATCGACCTTCTGGCGGCGGAGTCTCAACCCTCCTTGAAGCGGTAGCCGACGCCGTACAGCGTCTCGATCATATCGAAGCTCTGGTCGGTCACCTTGAACTTCTTGCGCAGGCGCTTGATGTGGCTGTCGATGGTGCGGTCGTCGACATAGACCTGATCATCGTAGGCCGCGTCCATCAGCGCGTTGCGGCTCTTCACGACGCCGGGGCGTTGCGCCAGCGCCTGGAGGATCAGGAACTCGGTGACGGTCAGCGTCACCGGCTCGCCCTTCCACGTGCAGGTGTGGCGCTCGGGGTCCATCATCAGCTGGCCGCGCTCCAGCGACCGGGCGGCGGCGGCGTCGGCGTCGCGGGCCGGTGCGCCGGGGGTGCCGTCCTTCGGGGCGAAGCGGCGCAGCACCGCCTTCACCCGCTCGACCAGCAGACGCTGCGAGAACGGCTTATGGATGAAGTCGTCCGCGCCCATCTTCAGGCCGAACAATTCATCGATCTCCTCGTCCTTCGAGGTGAGAAAGATCACCGGAAGGTCCGATTTCTGCCGCAGGCGTCGGAGAAGCTCCATCCCGTCCATGCGCGGCATCTTGATGTCGAAGATCGCGAGATCGGGCGGGGAGTGCCGCAGGCCGTCGAGCGCCGAGGCGCCGTCGGTATAGGTCTGGATGCGGTACCCCTCGGTCTCCAGCGCGATCGAGACGGAGGTCAGGATGTTGCGGTCGTCGTCGACGAGGGCGATGGTCGGCATGCAGAATTCCTGACTGGACGGCGCGGCGTCGCTCTCTCGAAGGATCGCGGCGGCGCGGCCTGCCTCCGCTGCCGGAGGGGTTGCGATCCCCGGCGGCGGGTCTCGTCCTTTACGACCATCGTTCGAAAAAAGCGAGCGGGGGTCTAAGCTTGGCCTTAAATGAAGGGGGCCTCCGTCTCCCGCGTCCGGCAGGATGCCGCACCCGGTGGAAGGCCTCCCGCCCTCGTGCGGCGCGACGGCGGCGGGCTATGCTGGGCGCGAACCGGGTGCCGACAATCCTTGGCGTCCGGGAGGGAGTTTTTCATGAACGACGACGCGACGCCCCCCGCCCCCGAGCGGCGCGGCCCGGCCGAGCCGCTGCCCGCGGCGCAGGCGCCCTTCGACGCGATCGGCCTCGCCCGCCAGCTCCTGCGCGGCGTGCGCGCCGGGGCGCTCGCCACGATCGACGCCCAGGACGGCACGCCGTTCGCCTCCCTCGTCACCATCGCGACCGACCAGGACGGTACGCCCCTGATGCTGATGTCGCGGCTCTCAGGCCATACCCGCAACCTCGACCGGGATCCCCGCTGCTCGCTTCTGTTCTCCGTCGGCGGCAAGGGCGATCCGCTCGCCCATCCGCGCCTGACCGTGACGGGCCGCGCCACCCGCACCGACGAACCGCGCATCCGCGAGCGTTTCCTCGCGCGCCATCCGAAGGCCAAGCTCTACGCCGACTTCCCTGATTTCGGCTTCTTCGCCCTCGACCCCACGGCCGGCCATCTCAACGGCGGCTTCGCCAAGGCCGCGACGCTGACGCGAGACGAACTTTTGCTCGACCTCACCGGGGCCGAGGCGCTGGTGTCGGGGGAGCGGGGCGCGGTCGATCACATGAACGAGGACCATGCCGACGCACTCGCCCTCTACGCGGCCTCCGTCGGCGAAGCCGGCACCGGCTGGCGGCTCACCGGGCTCGACCCGGAGGGGCTCGACCTGCTGGCGGGCGACCGCACCGCCCGCGTGACCTACCCGGAGCCGGTGCGCGACATGGGCGCGTTGCGCAAGGTTCTGGTCACCATGGCGAACGCGGCGCGGGCCGGGGGCGCGGTCAGCGGCTCCTGAGGATCAGCCGGTCGCCGCGCACCTCGTAGGAGGGCAGGCGGGTCAGGAAGCTCTGGCCGAGCAGGTTGCCCGAGAGGGCGCCGGGCCGGCTCACCACCGCATCGACGTTGCGTTCGGTGATCGGCCCGACCCGGATCGAATCGAGCCGGATCGGCGCCGTCAGGGCGATCCCGTTCGCCGTGGACACCCGCAACGAAAAATCGCCCTCCGCCGGGCGGATGCCGAGCGCGGCGGCGTTCTCGGCGGTCAGCACCACGCTGCTGGCGCCGGTGTCGAAGGCGAAGCGTTGCTCCGCTCGGCCATTCACCTCGGCGATGACCGAAAAGTCGCCGTCGGAGCGGCGGGTGATCGTCACCTCGCCGCCGGGGCCGACCACGGCGGTGCCGGGACGCAGAGCGCCCATCAGGTTCGCGCCGATCCGCTGGGCGTCGTCGCGATAGGTGTAGCCCGCGACCGCCAGCGCCCCGAGCCCGAGCCAGATCAGCGCCGCGCGCACCGTGTCGCCGGGCATCGCGAGCGCGTGGCGCCAGCGCCCGGCGGTGATGAGCAGCAGCAGCGCCGAGAGCGAAACGAGACCGGCGAACTGATCGGAATCGAGCCCCAGGACGGGGCCGCCGTCGTGATGGGCGATCAGGACGACGAGGCCGATCCCGAGGATCGCCAGCCCGATCCACATCATCGGGTGAGCGCCCCGCGGCCCGGATAGGCCCGCGCCAGCCGCTCGGGCAGCGTCGCCATGATTGCCTGCCGCCGCGGCTCGGGGAGCGAGCCCCACAGCCCGATCTCGTCGCGGGTGCGTCCGCAGCCCTCGCACAGGCCGGTCCGCGCATCGAGCACGCAGACCTTGGTGCAGGGGGAGGAGGGCTTTGCGGAGGGCGGGGCGGTCATGGTGTGCGCAGATGGGCTGCGGATGCGTTCCGAATCAAGAGCTGGAGCGCCTTCCGACGAAGTGGATGCCGGTTCGTCGAAAGAATGCGCGGCAAAACAAAAGCTTGGAGCCGTGCGTACGTTTCCGTTTGATCGAGCGCGGCTCTAAGCCGTCGACGCCACCAGCGCGAGCAGCACCGCGATCTCGCCGAGCTGCTGGCAGGCGCCGACCACGTCGCCGGTCTGGCCGCCGATTTTTTTCCGCGCCAGTGCCGCCAGCGCGAAGGCGACGCAGGGTGCCAGGACGAGGCCCAGCGCGAGGCCGAGGGGCGGCAGGCCGAGGCTCGCGCCGACCAGCGCGAGGACGAGGCAGAGGCCGGCGACGGTCAGAAGCGTCGCCCGGCTCGGGCGGCCGACCGCGGCGCCCGCGCCGCCGGGGCGGGCGGGATCGAGCCACGCGATCGGCACCAGGGCGGCGCCGCGCGAGACGGAGGCCGCATAGAGAAGCGCCAAGGCCGCGAGCGCGCCGGAGCGGTCGAGGAGGGTCGCCAGCGTCGCGGCCCGCAGCGCCAGTCCGAGGAACAGCGCGGTGCCACCGAAGGCGCCGATGCGGCTGTCGCGCATGATCTCCAGGATGCGCTCGGCACTTCGCCCGCCGCCGAAGCCGTCGGCGACGTCCGCCAGGCCGTCCTCGTGCATCGCGCCGGTGACGAGGGCGAGGGCGGCCAGCGCCAAAGCCGCGGCCACGAACGGCCCGAGCCGGATTTCCCAGGCCAGCACCAGCACGAGGGCGGCGGGCAGCGCCAGGAGCAGGGCCGCGACGGGCAGCATCCGCGGCACGGTGCGGAAATCCGGGATGCCGTAAGGCTCCGGCTCGTCGGGCAGCGGCGGGATCGGCAGGCGGGTGAAGAAGCGCAGGCAGGCGGCGAGATCGTAGACGACATCCGCGCCGGGAAAGGGCGGACCCGGATCGCCGCTCTTGCGCTCCACCATTCCCGGCTTCCTTCGTCAGGCGCGACGCCGGGGCCGCCTGTACCGCGGGCCCGCGCGCTTCTATAGCGCTGGCAAGATCCCGGCCGCTATGCGCCTGCTCCCCGTCCCACCCGCTTTTTCGGCCGGTGGCGCCGACCGAAACCTTGCCGAGAGGCCCCGCGATGACCGATTCCGCCGCGCCGTTCGCCGATATCCGCCGCCTGATCGCCGACATGCCCGGCCCCGACGCCGACGCCGTCGCGATGGTGCGGGCGCGGGACGCGACGCTGACCAAGCCGCCGGGCGCCCTCGGGCGGTTGGAGACCCTCGTGGAATGGCTCGCCGCGTGGCAGGGCAAGGGGCGGCCCAGCCTCGACCGGCCGCTGGTCTGCGTGTTCGCGGGCAGCCATGGCGTGGTGGCCCGCAGCGTCTCGGCCTTCCCGGCCGAGGTCAATCGGCAGATGCTCGACAATTTCGCGGCGGGCGGCGGGGCGATCAATCAGCTCTGCGCCGCATACGGTCTCGGCTTCCGGGTGTTCGACCTCGCCGTCGATCTGCCGACCGGCGACATCTGCGAGGGCCCCGCGCTCGACGAGCGGGGGTGCGTCGCCACCATGGCCTTCGGCATGGAGGCGGTGGCCGCCGGCACCGACGGGCTCGCCATCGGCGAGATGGGCATCGGCAACACCACGGTGGCGGCGGCAATCTATGCCGCCCTCTACGGCGGCGACCCGGCGCATTGGGTCGGGCGCGGCACGGGGGTGGACGAGGGCGGTCTCGCCCGAAAGGCGGAGGCCGTGCGCCTCGCCCTCCAGACCCATGCCGGCCATCTCGACGACCCGTTGCAGGTGCTCGCCCGCCTCGGCGGCCGCGAGATCGCCGCCATGGCCGGGGCGATCCTCGCCGCGCGTCTCCAGCGGGTGCCGGTGGTGCTCGACGGCTACGTCGCGACCGCCGCGGCCGCCGTGCTGCACGCCCTCGATTCCTCCGCGCTGGACCATTGCCTGGCCGGCCATCTCTCGGCGGAAGGCGCGCATGCGGAGGTGCTGGAGCGCCTCGGGCTGACGCCGCTGCTCTCCCTCGGGATGCGGCTCGGCGAAGCCTCCGGCGCGGCGCTGGCGATGGGTCTGCTCAAGGGGGCGCTGGCCTGCCACCGCGACATGGCGACGTTCGAGCAGGCGGGGGTGTCGGGGAAGGCCGCGGGGTAAGCCTTACGTCGGCCGCGCCGCCTGCGCAGCGTCGTAGGCGGTCTCCAGCTGCCGGACGGTGGCGAAGAGTTCGCGCAACTCGTCCGGGTTCATGTGCTGGATGTTGACGCTGCCGAGGCTGCCGAACGAGACGACGACGTAGGGCTCGCCCGTGTGGCGCTCCTGCTTGAGCTTGAACTTGAGGTAGGAAGAGCCGTCGCTGAGCGGCACCTTGCCGGTCATCAGCACTTCACCTGTAAACAGGCGGCGGAAAAGCTTGAGCATAGTCCCCAAGAGGTGGGGAGCCGCGATGGTTTGCGCAAGCGGCGGTTGAAGCCCTCGCTTCAGGCCAGTCCCGCCAGATGCAGCCCCACCCCCGCGGCGGAGGCCGCGAGCAGCGTCGGGATCACGCCCACCCGGAAGCGGAACACCGCGAGGATCGCGGCCCCCGAGAGCAGCAAAGCCGGCCAGCGCAGGCTCGTCCAGACCGGTAGGTCGAGCCGCAGCCCGAGCCCCGGATGCAGGGGGCGGGTCTCCGCAAACAGCAGGTGCAGGGCGAACCAGACCGCAAGGTTGAGGATCACTCCCACCACCGCCGCGGTGATGGCGGCGAGCGCGCCGGACAGCGCCCGGTTCTCCCGCAGGGCCTCGACGTAGGGCGCGCCGGCAAAGATCCAGAGGAAGCAGGGCAGGAAGGTCACCCAGGTGGTGAGCAGACCGCCGAGCACGCCCGCGACGTAAGGGTCGAGGCTGCCGGCCTGCCGGAGGGCGCCGAGGAAGCCGACGAACTGGGTCACCATGATGAGCGGGCCCGGCGTCGTCTCGGCGAGCCCCAGGCCGTCGAGCATCTCGCCGGGTTTGAGCCAGCCATAGGTGTCGACCGCGGCCTGCGCGACATAGGCCAGGACCGCGTAGGCGCCGCCGAAGGTGACGACCGCCATCTTGGAGAAGAACACCGCGATGGCGCTGAAGACGTTGTCCGGCCCGAGCCCGATCACCAGCCCCAGCACCGGCCCGAGCCAGAGCGCCAGGAACACCCCGGAGATCGCCAGGGTGCGGCGCAGGTTCGGCCGGGCATGGGCCGGGACGCCGAGCCCGAGCAGGCTGTCGGCGTCAGGCAGGCCCTTGTCGGCCGCGCCGCCATGGCCGGCGGCGCGGAAGCTGCGGGCGCCGCCGCGGGTGCCCGCGTAGCCGATCAGGCCCGCCGCCAGAACGATCAGCGGGAACGGCACGTCGAACAGGAAGATGGCCGCGAAGGCGGCGCCTGCGATGGTGCGCATCGCGTTGTTGCGCAAGGCGCGCGCGCCGACCCGCACCACCGCCTGAAGCACGATGGCGAGCACCGCGCATTTGAGGCCGAAGAACAGGCCGCCGACGATCCCGACGCCGCCGTAAGCCGCGTAGATCAGGCTCAAGGCCATGATCGAGACGAGGCCGGGCAAGACGAACAGCCCGCCCGCGATCAGCCCGCCCGCGGTGCGGTGCATCAGCCAGCCGATATAGGTGGCGAGTTGCTGCGCCTCGGGGCCGGGCAGCAGGGTACAGAACGAGAGCGCGTGGAGGAAGCGCGCCTCGCCGATCCAGCGCTTCTCGTCCACGAGGATGCGGTGCATCACCGCGATCTGCCCGGCCGGGCCGCCGAAGCTGAGGAGCGCGATCCGGGCCCAGACGCGGGCCGCCTCGGAGAGCGTGACGCCGTGGTCCGGCGCGCCGTCGCGGTCCATCCCGGTCAACCTTCCGCCCGCAGCGCCGCCTCGATCATCCCGGCGATGGCGAGCGCCCGCCCGTCGTCGCCGAAGCGGGCGATCACCTGAACGCCGAGCGGCAGCCCGTCGCCCGGCACCGGGACGGTGACGCAGGGCACGCCCATCAGGGTCCAGAGCCGGTTGAAGCGGGCGTCGCCGGTGGTGGCGATGGCAGGCGCCCGGCCGACCGCCGAGACGGTCAGGATCGCGTCGAAGCCTGAGAACATCTCCTTCAACTGGCGCCGCGCCCGGTGGGCGTCGCGGCGGGCCGAGTCGTATTGCGCGGCGGTCAGTTCCTGGGCCCGGTCGAGCTGAGGCCCCAGCACCGGCGGCAGGGCGGCGCGGTGCGTCGCGACTTCCCAGGCGAGCGCTTGGCGCGCCTCGAAATCCTGCACGGTCGGATGCGCGGCCCAGGCGCGGGCGAAGGGCTCGGGCAACGCGAGATCGACGAGGGTGGCGCCCGCCCGCTCGGCAGCTCGCGCGGCGCGGGTCAGCGCGTCGAGCGCCTCCGCGTCGGCCTCACCCGCGAACTCCTGGAGACAGAGGGCGATGCGCGGCGCGCCGGCCTCCGCGGTCTCGATGGCGGGCCGTTCGACGATCAGCGCCAGCGCGCGGGCGAGGTCGGGCACGAAGCGGGCAAACAGCCCGACCGTGTCGAGCGCCCAGGAAAACGTCTTCACCCCCACCGTCGGGATCAGCCGGAACGAGGGCTTGATCGCCGCGATCCCGCAGAAGGCCGCCGGGCGGATCACCGAGCCGCCGGTCTGGGTGCCGAGCGCCAGCGGCAGCAGCCCGGCCGCGACCGCCGCCGCCGAGCCCGAGGACGAGCCGCCCGGCGTATGGGCGGGATCGTGCGGGTTCACCGTGCCGCAGGGATCGAGCCCGGCAAAGGCCGTGGTCGCGGTCTTGGCCAGCGGCACGGCGCCGAGCGCGCGCAGCCGCGCCACCACCGCCGCGTCCGCCCGCGGGCGCCAGCCGGCATAGATCGGGGAGCCGTGCTCGGTCGCCATGTCGGCGGTGTCGATGATGTCCTTGATGCCGACCGCCACGCCGGCGAGCGGTCCCTCCGGGACGGGGCCCTCGGGCGCCATGCGCAGGATCGCGCCGAGGCTCGGGTCGCGCTCGGCGATGGCCGCGCGGGCCTCACGGATCGCGGCGTCCGGCGAGAGGCGCCCGGCCTCGATGCGGGTGCGGAGATCGACGAGCGAGATCATGCGCTTCGCGTGACGCTTGGGCGCCGCCCCTGTCAACACCGCTCCACAGGCCCGATGCACCGGAGACACGGTGACGGTGACTTCGTCCGCATCGTTAGCGTCGCGTTTACGGAAACGCGCCAACGTCGCACTCATGTGGCGTAAAGTGTTTGCGTTTTCGGCCCTGGCGCTGTTCGGCGCGGGCCTCACCGGTTGCGCGATCAACCGGTTCGAGCGCCGTGAGGCGTGGCGCGACCAGGCGGAGCAGGCTTGCATCGCCCGGAAGCTGGTTCAGCCCACCGCGTGGGTCTCGCTGGCGCGCGAGATCGACGGGCCGGGCCCCTGCGGCATGCAGCAGCCCTACCGGGTCACCCGGCTCGGCAACGGCACGGTCGCACTCAAGCAGCGGATGACGCTGGCCTGCCCGGCGCTCGCCGAGGCCGAGGCGTGGCTCGCCGACACGATCCAGCCCGCCGCCAACCTCTATTTCGGCGTGCCGGTGGCCGAGATCAACGCAGGCTCCTATTCCTGCCGCGGGCGCAACAATCAGGTCGGCGCCAAGCTCTCCGAGCATTCCTTCGGCAACGCCGTCGACATCATGTCGTTTACGCTCGCCGACGGCCACGTCATCACCGTCAAGGGCGGCTGGCGCGGCACGGAAGCTGAGCAGGCGTTTTTGCGCGAAGTCTTCGTGGGGGCCTGCGCCCGCTTCACCACGGTGCTGGCGCCGGGCTCGAACGTGTTCCACTACGACCATATCCACGTCGATCTCGCCCGCCACGATCCGCGGGGCCTGCGCCGCGTCTGCAAGCCGTTGCTGAAGTTCGAGTCGCAACTCTACGCCGCCGACGGCACGCCGCGGCCGATGGCGACGCCCCGCCCGCCCATGCGCCAGCCGGCCGCCCCGCAGGCGCCGGTCGATGTCGAGGAGGACGATCCCTACGGCCTGTCGCCGACCTCCTCGCGGAGCGGTGCGTCGCGCTACGCCCGGAGCCCGAGCCCCTCGGCGCCCTCGGCCTACGTCGCCGCTCCGCCGCCGCCCCGCCCGCGGGTGGCCGCGGCACCCGCCGCCGGGGACGAGGCGGAGCCGATCCCGGCGCACGGCCCTTCGGACGAGCCGATCTACTGAGTGTCTCTCACAAGACTCCCGCTGCGCCGTCGCGTCCGGAGAGGTCATCGACAGTGAACGGGCGTTTTGCGAGGCACTCTGAAGCCGGGGCGTCAGGTTTCCACCAGACCGGCGCTCGAGTCCGACAGGCCCTGCCCGTGAGCTTCCGCCAGATATTCCTCCGAGCGCATCTCGATCAGCCGTGAGACGGTGCGCTCGAATTCGAAGGCCTCGCGGCCGTCGGTCGCCGTGTAGAGACCCGGCGGCTCGGCGGCGGCCGACGCGACGAGCTTCACCTTGGCGTCGTAGAGCGTGTCGATCAGTGTGATGAAGCGCTTGGCCTCGTTGCGCTCGGCCTCGCCCATCACCGGGATGTCCGACACGATCAGCGTGTGGAAGGTGACCGCCAGCGCCATGTAGTCGGAGGCGCCGAGCGGCTTGCGGCAGAGGTCGTCGAAGCCGAAGCGGGCGACGCCGCCGGCTTCTTCGGGCACCGCCACCTCGCGGCCTTTCACCCGGACTTTCGCGGGCACGCCCTTCGCCTTGCCGGTGAGCGCCTTGAAGGCGGCATCGAGCGCCTGCGCCGCGTGCCCGTCGGCGGGCACGTGGTAGACCGAGGCGCCGCCGAGTTTTTCCAGGCGGAAATCCGTGCGGGAATCGAGCCGCAGCACGGTGACGCGCTGCTTCAGCTCGGCCACGAACGGCAGGAACAGGGCGCGGTTGAGCCCGCCCTCGTAGAGCCGGTCGGGCTCGACGTTCGAGGTCGCCACCACGGTGACGCCGTGGCGGAACAGGACGGCGAACAGGCGCCCCAGCAGCATCGCGTCGGCGATGTCGGTGACGGTGAACTCGTCGAAACAGAGGAGCGTGGCCTCCGCCGCCAGCGCCTCGGCCACCGGCGGGATCGGGTCGTCGCCCTTGGCGGTGCCGTTCTTCACCGCCTGCCGGTGGGCGTGGATGCGCTCATGCGCGTCGGCCATGAAGCCGTGGAAATGGACCCGCCGCTTCGGGCCGGGGGCGGCCTCGTGGAAGAGGTCCATCAGCATGGTCTTGCCGCGGCCGACCGAGCCCCAGACGTAGAGGCCCTTCGTGGCCTCCGTCCCCTCGTCCTTGCGGCCGAACAGCCAGCCCAGCGCCGAGCCCTTCTTGGCGCGCCGCCGCCGCGACAACGCCTGCAGCAATTCGTCTAAAGCCGCCACGAGGCGCAGTTGCGCCGGATCGCGCTCGATCCCGCCGGCCGCCACGAGGGCGTCGTAGCGGTCCCGCACCGGGCCGGGATGGAGCGCGCCGGAGCGGGCGTGATCGGAGGGGGCGAGCTTGTCCGTGGGCATCCGGGCCGCGTGTTTGGGCGGCCTGTCGGGCCGGGCTTGTCCTTAAGTGCCGTGCGGTCCCGCCGGGATCAAGCCGGCATGGTCGAGCCTGGGCGCGCGGGCCAGCCATGCGGGAGAAACCGCCGATCCGGCATTTTGCTGCATTGCAACAATCCCGGCCCGTCGCCAGTTTCCGCCGTGGGAGGGGGAGCGTGCCGGCCGTCGAACGTGTCTCGGCCGGTCCTTGAGGCGAAGGCGCGTATCATGCCCTCTCCGGACCTTTCGTCCCGAACCGTACCCTCCGCGAGGAGCGTCTGCCGCCGCCTCTGGCCGGGGGATGCCGCCGCCGTGCGGGCCCATTTCCTGCGCCTCGACCCCGACGCCCGCGCCAGCCGGTTCATGGCCGCCCTCGGAGACGCCGCGGTGGCGGCCCATGCCGAGCGCGCGATGCAGGCGCCGGGCCTGATGTTCGGCGTCTTCGTCGACGACGCGCTGCGGGGCCTTGCCGAGTTGCGCCCGCTCGGCCGTGAGGGGCTGGCCGGCCGGTTCGGCGCACGCGCCGAGGGTGCGCTCGCGGTCGAGCGGGGTTTTCGATGCGCCGGCCACGGCGGGCTGCTGCTGGAGCGGCTGGCGGAGGCCGCGCGCAACCGCGGCGTGCGCGAGCTCCATCTGCGCTGTCTGCCGGTGAACGGGGCGATGCGGCGACTGGCCGCCCGCCTCGGCGCGGAGGTTCGGTTGCGCGACGGCGAGAGCGAGGCGGCGCTTCGCCTCACCCGGCCGACGCCGCTCTCGCTCTGGCGCGAGGGCGTGGAAGGCTTGCTCGATCTGGGGCTTGCCGTCGCCGCACCCGCATCGTTGCCGCGGGCGGCGTGAGGATGACCGTCAGGCCGCGTCGATCACCGTCACGCGGGCGAAGCCTTCCGCTTGCGTCGGCGGCTCGAACAGGCGCTCGACGGAGCGGATGCTCGCCTCCGGCACGATCCGGTCGGCACGCCGCATCGCATTGCGGGCCAGGGCCACGGTCAGGGGAACGCGGATCCAGACCGCCTCGACCGGGATCCCCTGCCGGGTGGCCTGGATCAGGATCGGCCGCCGGTGCCGCATGCCGGGCAGGGCCGCATCGAAATAGAGCGTGTCGGCATCGGCGTCCTGCGCCGCGACCCAAGTGGACTTGCCGGCTCCCTGGAGACCGCACACCACGACGATCCGTCGGGGTGGGGCCGGTCCCGTCAACCGCGCCTCGAGCCGAGCGAAGGCGGTGCGCCAAGCCTCGGCGCTGCGCTCGGGCGTCCAGACGCGGGCGCCCTCGGTTTCGAGGAAACTGTCCG
The DNA here is from genome assembly GCF_900114375.1 of Methylorubrum salsuginis. Taxonomy (GTDB): domain Bacteria; phylum Pseudomonadota; class Alphaproteobacteria; order Rhizobiales; family Beijerinckiaceae; genus Methylobacterium; species Methylobacterium salsuginis. Next base: position 121,428 of record NZ_FOSV01000002.1, read on the forward strand.
GATCGATGACATGCTGATCCGGCACGGTCTCCTCAGGCAGCCTCGCCGGGCCATGCGACGATCCGGTCGACATACTCGTCTTCCGAAAACTCCTCCTCGTTGCCCGAGACGCGCCCGCGCACCGAGATGCCGGCCTCGTGGACGCTGGCCTTTCGCCCCGTGATCAGCGGATGCCAGCCCGGTAGGTCGCGGCCCTCGCGCAGGAGGCGGTAGGCGCAGGTCGGCGGCAGCCACGGAATCTCGCGCACCGCCTGCGGGGTTAGCCGCACGCAGTCCGGCACGCGTTTCGCCCGGTTGCGGTAGTCGCGGCAGCGGCAGGCATGGGCGTCGAGCAGGGTGCAGCCGATATCGGTGTGGTGAATCTCGCCCGTATCGTCGTCCTCGAGCTTCAGGAGGCAGCAACGACCGCAGCCGTCGCACAGGCTCTCCCACTCCGCCGGGTTCATCTGTTCGAGGGTCTTGACCCGCCAGAACGGCCCCTCGCCGCGCTCCGCCATGATGTCGGCGCCTCGCTTCTCTCGTGTTCGTTCCATTCCGGGATGGCCTCTCCTGCCGCATGGCGGAAGAACGGGCAAGCGCGACGGCGCTTTGGCCCCATCTTCGGCCACACGCTCGCCCGGATCGGCGGCGAGGCTGGATCGCCGACGCGCCCGTTAAGGTTAAATGAACATCAACGCGTCCGGGTCGGGCGCTTGGCCCCGGCCTCGCGTTCCTTAACGGACACGAAAGCTCGCGGGCCCGCCCCTGTCCTGATACAGAACGGCAGGAGCATCGCGCGGACGTCCGGTGCCTCTACGGCCGGCCCTGAAGGTAAGAGAAGCGGATCACCCCGTGCGCCTGCCCAGCCTCAAGACGCTGAAGACACGGCTCTCCCGTGGGGCGCTGGCGTTCGACGCCTGGGTCAATGCCGGGCTCTACGAGGGCGGTCACTCCACCACCGAGGCCTACGAGCGCTTCCAGGCGCGCATGCAGGTCTTCGCCTTCCGCGGCTGGAAGCGCGTCCTGCTCGATCTGACGAGCGAGGGCGTCACGGTGGGGGCGGCGGGGGCGATGGTCCTGCTGTTCCTGGCGCAACCCGCCTTCAACCTCACCAGCGACAACTGGCTCAAGGCCCAGGATCTGGCCGTCACCTTCCTCGACCGCTACGGCACCGAAGTCGGGCGGCGCGGCATCAAGCACGACGATTCGCTCAAGTTCGACGACTTCCCCGAGCTGATGATCAAGGCGCTGCTGTCCACCGAGGACCGGCGCTTCTACGAGCATTACGGCATCGACCCGATCGGCACCGCCCGCGCGCTGGTGTCGAACTCGAGCGGAAAGGGCGGCACACAGGGCGGCTCGACCCTGACGCAGCAGCTCGCCAAGAACCTGTTTCTCTCCAACGAGCGCTCGCTGGAGCGCAAGGTGAACGAGGCGTTCCTGGCCTTCTGGTTGGAGAGCCACCTCACCAAGAACCAGATCCTCAAGCTCTATCTCGACCGCGCCTATATGGGCGGCGGCACCTTCGGCGCGGTGGCGGCGGCCGACTATTATTTCGGCAAGCGCCTGCAGGACGTGACGCTGGCGGAGGCCGCGATGCTGGCGGGCCTGTTCAAGGCCCCGACCAAGTACTCGCCCAACGTCAACCTGCCCGCCGCCCGCGGCCGGGCCGTGGACGTGCTGCACAACATGGTCGAAGCCGGCTTCGTCACCGAAGGGCAGATCCAGACGGCGTTGCGCAACCCCGCCACCCCGGTGACCCGCACCCGCGACATCACCGCCGACTACTATCTCGACTGGGCCTTCAACGAGGTGAAGCGGATGGCGGATGCGGGCAAGCTCCGCAACGACCGCGTGCTCACCGTCAAGACGCCCCTCGACCTCTCGATCCAGAAGTCGGCCGACCAGGCGGTCGAGGGCATGCTGCGGCGCCTGGGCGACCAGTACGACGTGGACGAGGCCGGCGTCGTCATCCTCGATCCCGACGGGGCCTTGCGCGCCATGGTCGGCGGTGCCGATTACGGCGAGAGCCAGTTCAACCGCGCCACCGATGCGCTGCGCCAGCCCGGCTCCTCGTTCAAGCCCTACGTCTACGCCGCGGCCCTCGCCTCGGGCCTGTTCAAGCCGGACACGCCCGTGGTCGATTCGCCGGTCTGCGTCGGCAATTGGTGCCCGCAGAATTACGGCCGCTCCTACTCCGGCCGCCAGCCGATGTGGCTCGCGGTGGCGAAATCGGTCAACACGATCCCGATCAAGGTCACCACCGCCATCGGCAAGGGAATGGGCATCACCCACGAGTGGAACGCCGCCAAGGCGGGCCGCGCCAAGATCATCCAGCTCGCCAAGGCGATGGGCGTGACGACCCCGCTCACCGATACGCCCTCGCTGCCCATCGGTGCGACCGAGGTGACGGTGATGGATCAGGCGGCGGGCTTTGCCGTGTTCGCCAACGGGGGGCGGCTCGCCAAGCCCTACGCCGCGGTCGAGGTGAAGAATTCGAGCGGCGAAGTGATCTACCGCCACGCCGACGAGGCGCCGGTGCAGGTGCTCTCGTCCCAGGTGACGGCCGACATGAACTACATGCTCAACAAGGTCGTCGAGGAGGGCACCGCGCGCAAGGCCCAGATCGAGGGCGTGAAGGTGGCGGGCAAGACCGGCACCACCAACGGCTACCGCGATGCGTGGTTCGTCGGCTACACCGGCAATTATGTCGGCGCCGTCTGGTACGGCAACGACGACCACAGCCCGACCAACAAGATGACCGGCGGTTCGCTTCCCGCGATGACGTGGCACGAGATCATGGCGCCCGCCCACCAGGGCATCGAGCTGAAGCCGATGCCGGGCCTGAACGACCGCAAGGGCAGCCCGCAGGTCGCCCAGACCGAGACCGCGGCCGCCGCCGCGAGCGCGGGCGGACGCCTGTCGCGTCGCTCGTTCGAGGTGTTGTCGGGCCTCAACGGCCTGTTCCGTAGCGTCGAGGCCGACCGCTCGGCGGCGACGCAGGCCCCGAGCGGCGGCCCGGCCCGCCAGGGTTCCCTCGGAGGCCAGAAGGTGCCCGGCCTCGCTCCCGTGGACGTCGCCGAGGGCGCCCGCGCCGCCGGCTTCGGCACACCTTAAGCGCCGCCCGCATGGACATGCAGGCACCGAACGGAGCCGGCAGGGGCGCCGACCCCTCGGCCGGAGCGCCCGCGCGGCGGGGGCGGCGCCTCGGCGCGCTCCTGTGGGGGGCGACCTCGCGCAGCGCGCGGGTCGGGCTCGTGGTCTACGCCCTGGCGCTCGGCGGCGTGCTCGGCCTCGTCACCGCCGATTACGCCACCAGCGGCGGCTATCCCTTCGGCGGCACCCCGATCGGAAGCTGGACGGCGTGGCCCAAGGCCGGCTCCCTCGATGCCGACCCCTATACCCGGGCGGTCAACGCGCGGCGCGGCGACATCCCGCTGGCCGTCGGAGAGGGCATGCTGCTGACGGCGTCGGCCGACGATGACGGCCGGACGCTGGACGCGACCTGCACCTATCGCCTGTCCGGCGTCACGCCTCCGGCCCGCGCCTGGACCGTGACCGTCACCGGCCGCGGCGCCGCCGAGCAGGCGCCGATGCGCGACAGCTTCACCTCCACCGAGATCCTGCGCGACGCCGACGGCCAGTTCGCGATCCTGCTCTCCCCGCAAGTCCAGCCGGGCAACTGGCTACCGATGCCGCGCCCGCGCGGGCCGGTGCGGCTGGCGCTGCGCCTCTACGACACGCCGGTCGCCGCGAGCGTCAGTTCCCTCGACCGCGACAGCCTGCCGGCGATCGAGCGGGTGGGATGCGCCCGATGAAACGCGGCCCCTTCCTCCTCGCCACCGCCGCCGGGCTGGTGATCGCGGGCCTCGTCCATGTGGCCACCGTGCTCGCCATCCCGCGCTTCGCCGAGGGCGATGCCTTCTTCCGGGCCCAGGCCTCCGAGACCCTCGACCATCCCCTTCGCATCCACGGCCTGGCCGGGGATGCCCCGCTGTCGGAATCCTGGCTGCCCAACCCCGATCCCGCGGTGTCGGTCGGCGTCTGCTCCTACGATCTCGACGACGGGCCGATGCGGGTCTCGGCCCAGGCCGGCCCGCTGATGCTCTCGGTCTCGGTCCATGCCCGCCGCGGGGCCTTCTACGCGCTGACCGATCAGGCGGCGGTGCGCGGCGGCCTCGACCTCGTGGTGATGACCCGCGCCCAGTACGACGAGGCGCTGGCCAACGACGTGGCCGGCGAGGTGACCCGCGACGTGCGCATCGTCGCCCCCGCCCGCCGCGGCTTCGCGGTGGTGCGCGTCATTGCCGCGCTGCCGAGCCAGCGCGCCGCCGCCGACGCGGCCGTCCAGGCGGTCGGCTGCACCATCGACAGCCCGGCCGAGCCGACGGAAGACGGGAAGGGCTGAGGCGCCGCAGCCTATAACCTCCCCCCTCTGCGGGGGAGGGGGCCCGCGGAGCGGGCGGGAGAGGGGAGCGACGGTTCCGGATGGTTCGGAGCCAGCCCCTCACCCGCCCCCTTCGGAGCCACCCTCTCCCGCGGAGGGGAGAGGGGACGCAGCGGCTTTCGTATGCGCCTATACTGCTCCGGTTCCGGGCTCGTCGCCCACGCACAAAGAAACCGGACGCGCCCATGGACGACCACACCGAGTTCTGGTTCGCGGCGGGCATCGTCGGGATCGCCCTGGTCCTCTCGGCCTTCTTCGCGGGCGCCGAGACCGCCTACACCGCCGCCTCGCGGGCCCGGATGCTGGCGCTCGAGAATGCGGGCAGCCGGCAGGCGGGAATCGTCAATCGGATCCTGGCCGGGCGCGAGCGGTTCATCGGCGCGATGCTGATCGGCTACAACGTCGTCGCCATTGGGGCCGCCGCCTTCACCACCGGCGTCGCCGTCCACGTGTTCGGCAAGATCGGCGTGCTCTACGCCACCGCGGCGCTCTCGGTGCTGGTCATTGCCTTCGCGCAGGTGCTGCCCAAGACGCTGGCGATCAACAACGCCGACCGGATCGCCCTCGCCTCGGCGCGCCCCGTCGCCTTCGCGGTCGGCCTCCTCGGGCCGCTGGCGCTCGCGGTCGAGGCCCTGGTGCGGATGCTCCTGCGCCCGCTCGGGCTGTCGATCGATGCCGGCCGCTCGATCCTCACCCCCATTGAGGAGATCAGGGGGCAGGTCGCCCTGCTCCACCGCGAGGGCGGCGTCGAGAAGGCGCAGCGCGACATGCTCGGCGGCCTGCTCGATCTCGGCGAACTGACGGTGGCCGACGTGATGGTCCACCGCACCAAGATGCGCACCATCGATGCGGGGCTTCCCTCGGAGGAGGTCGTGCGGGCGGTGCTGGCCTCGCCCTATACCCGCATGCCGCTGTGGCGCGACGGCCACGAGAACATCGTCGGCGTGCTCCACGCCAAGGACCTCCTGCGGGCGCTCGATGCCGCGGGCGGCGAGGCGGCGGGCCTGAAGGTCGAGGCGCTGGCGCTGGAGACGTGGTTCGTGCCCGGCACGACGACGCTGCGGGACCAGCTCAAGGCGTTCCTGTCTCGAAAAACCCACTTCGCGCTCGTCGTCGACGAGTACGGCGAGGTGATGGGCCTCGTGACGCTGGAGGACATCCTGGAGGAGATCGTCGGCGACATCGCCGACGAGCACGACATCGCGGTCTCAGGGTTACGCCCGCAGGCGGACGGCTCGGTGCTGGCCGAGGGCAGCGTGGCGGTGCGCGACCTCAACCGGGCGATGGACTGGACCCTGCCCGACGACGAGGCCACCACGGTGGCCGGCCTCGTCATCCACGAGGCCCGCGCCATCCCCGATGCCGGCACCGCCTTCAACTTCCACGGCTTCCGCTTCCAGGTGCTGCGCAAGGCGCGCAACCGCATCACCTCGCTGCGCATCACCCCGCAGGCGCCGTCGCCGCGACGGGACGCCTGAGCCGCATCGCTGCGCTCCCCCTTACCGTTGCATCCAAGCCATCCTTTGGAGGGGGGGTTGGGCTGCGCACAGTTCGATTGTGCCCTGCTGGATGTTCCTCTAATGTCCGTGGCCTAGGTCTGTCGCACGCTGTCGTGCCGCGCGATCATCCCGGATCGAGGCGTTGCGCGTCACGGGCCGGGTGCGTTCCGGCTTCATCGTGTGCGCGGGGAAACCGATTCGCCGTCAGCGGGTTGGCGCGTCCGTAAGGCCGACCATATCTGAGGCGGTTCGCCGCCCGCGCCCAGCCGCGTCCGGCTCATCGATTGAGGGGACGGCGCGGATTGGGTGGAGCGCGCATCGAGGATGGACCATGAGTGACCCGGGCCGGGACGACCCGCAACGGTTGGACAACCAGCTCTGCTTCGCCGTCTACGCAGCGGCGCACGCTTTCGGCCGCGCCTACCGCAATCTGCTGGCGCATCACGAACTGACCTATCCGCAATACCTCGTACTGCTGGTGCTGTGGGAAGAGGAGGGCCTGTCGGTCAAGGAGATCGGCGGCCGGCTCTTCCTCGATTCCGGCACGCTCACGCCGCTCCTGAAGCGGCTGGAGGCGTCGGGCCATGTCCGGCGCGCCCGCGACCGGCCGGACGAGCGGCAGGTCAGCATCTTCCTCACGGACAAAGGCCGCGGCCTCAAGGGGAAGATGGATTGCCTGCCTCTGACGGTCGGCGGCATGACCGGGATGAGCATGGAGCAGCGGCGCGCCCTGCTCGAGAGTCTCGCCGACATGCGCGAGGCGCTCCATGCCGGCGCGGCCGGGACCGAGGTCGCGGCCGTCTGAGATCGCCGGCATGGAAAAGCCGCCCGGAGGCGGCTTCCCATGCGTCGAACCCGTCGCAGGGGCCCGAAAGACGATCGCCGGCTTTCGGGCCCCTGCGTTCTTTCAGATCAGGACTTGGTCTTGAGGTAGGCGATGATGTCGTCGACCTTCTTGGGGTCCTTGATGCCGGGGAACACCATCTTGGTACCCGGAACCTTCTTCTTCGGGTCGGTGAGCCACTCCTTGAGGTTGGCCTCGTCCCAGGTGATGCCCGAGTTCTTCAGCGCCTCGGAGAAGGCGTAGCCGTCGCGGCCCTGGCCGGCCTTCTCGCCGACGACGCCCTTGAGCTGCGGGCCGACGCCGTTCTTCTCGAAGTTGTGGCAAGACTTGCAGGGCGCGAACGCCTTCTCGCCGGCGGCGGCGTCGCCCTCGGCCTGGGCGGCGACGGGCAGGAGCAGCGCGAGGGCGGCGCCGAGGATCAGATGACGCATTGTGGGTTTCCTCCTAGGGTGCGGCCGGGTCGCGGCGCGCGTGTGCAGAGGTTTCGTTCCTGAGACGGACCCGCACGGCTCTGAGGCCATGCGGCTCCTAGACTTCACTCAACCTCCGCACGGTCCAAGCGAAGCCGGGAAGTCCCGGCCGAAGGGCCGGGCTTCCAATTGAAAATGCAATCAGGACTTGGACTTGAGGTAGGCGATGACGTCCTCGACCTTCTTCTCGTCCTTCAGGCCCGGATAGGCCATCTTGGTGCCCTTCACCTTGTTGGAGGCCGGGCCGATCAGCCACTCCTTGAGGTTGGCTTCGTCCCAGGTGATTCCGGAATCCTTGAGCGCCTGCGAGTAGCCGTAGCCCTCGGCCGAAGCGGCCTTGCGGCCGACGACGCCCTTGAGGTTCGGGCCGACGCCGTTCTTCTCGAAGTTGTGGCAGGCCTTGCACGGTGCGAACGCCTTCTCGCCCGCGGCGGCGTCGCCCTCGGCTCGAGCGGCGATCGGCATCAGCGCCGCCAGGGCGGCGACGAGGATGAGGTGACGCATCGTGTTCCTTCCTCCGTGGGAGCGGCGTGCGCCGCCCCGCATGCGGCAGGGCCTGCCTGCCTTAGAACAGATATAGACTAAGCTGTGCCACCGTCCAGTCGAGCTGACGTCGTCTAACGCGTCTCCCGCCCGTTCCGGTTCCTGGCCGGTTGCGGCGGTGAGGCGCCGTGCGCCGCGCCGGATTTCGCGTTAGACTCGTCACTCGTCTGCGCCCGATCCTCGCCGGGCGCGGCTGAAGCGGAGCTGAAGATCCGCGGGCCGATCCGGTGAGAATCCAGAAACGGCGCGCGCCCGAAATGTGGAGACGCCGCCCATGTCGATCGCCTTTCCCGCCCCCGATGCCGGCGTCGTCGCCCGCCGCGAGGCGATCGTCGAGGGGCTCGCCGCCCTCGTCGCCCCGGAGGCCCTGGTGACGACCGAGGACGAGCGCCGCGCCTTCGAGACCGACGGGCTGACCGCCTACCGCAAGATGCCGCTGGCTGTGGTGCTGCCCTCGACCACCGCGGAGGTCTCGGCGGTGATGGCGTTCTGCCACGCCAACGGCGTGCCCGTGGTGGCGCGCGGAGCCGGCACCTCGCTGGCCGGCGGGGCCATCGCCCAGGAGGACGCGGTCATCCTCGGCGTCGGCAAGATGACCCGCATCCTCGATCTCGATTTCGCCAACCGCACTGCGCGGGTCGAGGCCGGGATCACCAACCTCGCGATCTCGGGCGCGGTGGCGCATGAGGGCTTCTTCTACGCCCCCGACCCGTCGAGCCAGCTCGCCTGCACCATCGCCGGCAACATCGCCATGAATTCCGGCGGGGCGCATTGCCTGAAATACGGCGTGACGACGAACAACCTCATGGGCGTCACGCTGGTGACCAACGACGGCACCGTGGTCGAACTCGGCGGCCAGCATCTCGACGCGCCGGGCTACGACCTGCTCGGCCTGATCTGCGGCTCGGAAGGTCAACTCGGCATCGTCACGGAAGCCACCGTGCGCATCCTGCGGTCGGCGGAGGGCGCGCGGCCCGCGCTCGTCGGCTTCTCCTCGGTGGAGGATGCCGGCGCCTGCACCGCGGCGATCATCGCGGCGGGCATCATCCCGGTCGCCATCGAGTACATGGACCGCGAGGCGATCCTGATCACCGACGACTTTTCCGGCGCCGGCTACCCGCGCGATGCGGCCGCGATGCTGATCATCGAGGTCGAGGGCTCGGACGAGGAATGCACCGACATGCTGGCCCGGATCGAGGCCATCGCGGCGCGCTTCAACCCGACCAGCATCCGCGTCTCGAAGTCCGAGGCCGAGTCGGCGGCGATCTGGAAGGGCCGCAAATCCGCCTTCGGCGCCACGGGACGCATCTCCGACTACATCTGCATGGACGGCACGATCCCGACCGGCCAGCTCGGCCCGGTTCTGGAGCGCATCGGCGCGATCTGCGCCGAGCAGGGCCTGCGCGTCGCCAACGTGTTCCACGCGGGCGACGGCAACCTGCACCCGCTGATCCTGTTCGACATCAACAAGCCGGGCGAATTGCAGAAGGCGGAGGCCGCGGGCGACGCGATTCTCAAGCTCTGCGTCGAGGTCGGCGGCTGCCTCACGGGCGAGCACGGCGTCGGCATCGAGAAGCGCGAGCTGATGCGCTTCCAGTACGCGCAAGCCGACCTCGAACAGCAGATGCGCGTGCGCAACGTGTTCGACCCCGCCTGGCTGATGAACCCGGCCAAGGTGTTTCCGCTGGAGGGCCGGGTGGCGGCATAGGGCTTCGCCGAATGCCCCGCTACTTCTTCCACACCCGCATCGGCGCCGACACCCTCCTCGACGAGGAGGGGATCGACCTGCGCGACGCCGACCATGCGTGGCGCGTCGCCCGGGCGACGATCGCGGAGAGCCTCGCCGAGGAGCCCGACACGGCCCGGTTGATGAGCGCGAGCCTGATCGTGGCGGACGCGGACGGCGAGACCGTGTTCGAGTTTCCCTTCTTGGAAGTCGTCACTGCGCCGCCCGGAGACGCCGAGACCCTGCACTGACGAGGGCGCTCGGAATCGTCCCGGATTGCGGTCCAAGACGGTCTCCAGGGTACTGTGCCGCATTGCTTGACCAGCCGGTGGGCACCTCATCAGGCCGATGCGCTACTCCTCTGGCCCCAACCGCTCGCAGCGGAACGCCCCATAGCCGTCCCGCGCCAGCCGCTCGGCGAGCGCAGGCAGGAAGAGCTCGGCTTCCGCCGCGAGCGTCCAGGGCGGGTTGATGACGATCAATCCGGTGCCGGAGAGTCGCGTCGGGTCGTCGGGCCGCGCGATCATCAGGTCGAGGCGTAAGCCCGGCCGCTCCAGGCCCGCATCGAGCGCGGCGGCCATGCGGTCGACGCCCGAGAGATCCTTGATCGGGTACCACCCCAGAAAGACGCCGGTCGGCCATTTGCGGGCGGCCTTGAGCAGGCTCGCGCCCAGGCGATCGATCTCGCCGCGCTCCTCGTAGGGCGGATCGATCAGCACGAGGCCGCGGCGTTCGGGGGGCGGGATCAGCGCGTTGAGCGCGGTCCAGCCATCGAGATGCATCACCTTGGTGCGCGAATCTCTGGCGTAGCGCTCGGCCAGCGTGCCGGCATCGACGGGGTGGAGTTCCACGAACACGCCCTTGTCGCCCGCCCGCAGGGCCTCGCGGATGATCGCGGGCGAACCCGGATAGATCGTGGCGCCGTAGCGCGCCTTCACCGCCGCGACCGCCTCGCGATAGGGGGCGATCAGCGCCTCGACCTCGGGGGCGAAGGGCGCGTCGAGCCGGCCGAAGCCGTCGTGCCACTCGCCGGTGCGCCCGGCCTCGTCGGCCTCGAGATCGTAGAGGCCGATCCCCGCATGGGTGTCGATGGCGCGGTAGGGCTTGGCCTTGGCGGCGAGATGCGCGAGCACGCGGGTCAGCACGAGGTGCTTGAGCACATCCGCGAAATTGCCGGCGTGGAAGGCGTGACGGTAGTTCAGGGCGGGCTCCCGGGCGCGTGAGCCCGCCGCTTATCAGGAAAGACGCGCTGGCGTCAGCGCGCCGCCTCGATCGTCACCTCGCCGGCGCGGCAATTCTGGCGCGCCACCTCCGGGCAGGGGGCGAAGCCGCGCAGGTCCTTCGAGAAGCAGATCCGCACCTCCTGCAACTGGCCGCGGCGGCAGGTCACCGCCATCATGTCCGGGCGCAGGCCCTTGTTGGCGGCCACGAACTGGCGGGCGATGTCGATCGGCGCCGCGCGGATCGTGCCGTCCGGCTTGTTGAGCGCGTCGGGGATCGTCACCGCCGTGCGGGCGGCCTTCACCGCCTTGAAGTAAGCGACGGGATCGAGGCCCGAGCAGGTGCCGTGGGTGCGCCATTCGTGGCGGGCGAGCCCCTCGCTCGGCATCACCTCGCCCGCGGCATCGATGGCGTTGCGGGTGAGCGGGCGCTCGACCGCGGAGCAGTTCGAGGGGAAGCCGCGGTCGTATTGCGGCCACAGCCCATGGACGACGAAGCCGAGGCCGCGGCCCGGCGCGCATTGGCCGTCGCGGTCGCGGCGCGCGCCCTCGCCGTCGCAATAGGTCGGCGACCAAGACAGTGCCAACACGTAGAAGTCGAAGCTGCCGGGCTCCCCGCCGCCGCGCCGGAACCCGCCGAAATCCTGCGCGCCCGCAACTGACGAGAGCGTCAGCCCGAGGGTGAGCGCGGCAAGCGAACGGCGGAGCATGGCGGTCTCGGAGAAAGCGCGGGGCGGTTCCCCGGACGATGCCGGGCGTGGGCCGCAAGTCAAGCTTGTACTCTGAGCCGCCCGCGCTTTTCCGATCACGTCCTTATGGCCGGGCCATCCGGCAGGCGGTGGCGTAGGCGTAGGCGAGGTTGCGGTCGAGGCCGTGGACGCAGAAATCGACGCCCCAGGTCGCGCCGATGATGCCGAGGCTCTCGCGCACCGAGTAATCGACCTTGCGGCGCACCCCGTCCGAGGTGGTGGCGACCGCCGAGCAGTAGCGGCGCGGGATGAAGTCGACGCCGTAGGGGCGCCAGGCCGTGCGCTCGATCCGCTCGTAGGAGAGGATCGTCAGCGACGAGTTCCAGAACTTCGCCTCCTTCTCGGCGAACTGGGTCGAGACCTTCTCCAGCACCGCCGTGTCCTGGCAGCCGGGGATGTCGGCGTCGTAGGGGAAGGTCTGCTCCTCGGCCGGCGAGATTTCTTCGCGGCCGGAGCGGGCGAAGGCCGGGTGCACGGCCGAGACCGTGACGAGGCCCAGCGCCAGGACGGCGAGGGGAAGGTTCGGGCGCATGCCGCTCAGATCCGCCTGTTGAGAATGGCGAAAGACGATGCCGGGTGCCGGCCGCAAGTCAAGCTTGCGCCGCCGGGCGGCGTTCGTTTTGGCCGCCGTTGGGGCTTGGGGGGCACACCGGCGGCTCGGCCGCCCCTATCGCGACTTCGGCAGCGGGCGGCTGACGAAGGCTGAGCCCGCCAGCAGGAAACGCCACGGCGTGTCGGCCCCCTTGGTGATGCCGATGCGGGTGGTCGCCGCGACGCTCACCGGCCCCTCGGGCGCTCCCCAAGCGAACGGCATCCGGTCGAGCGGCAGGCCATCATACAGAGAATCGATGCCAAGTGCCTGGGCGAGGCGGCCGGGGCCGGCGCAGAGGCGCCGCGGATCGGCGAGGCCGCGGCGGGCCCGCATGGTGTCGAGGCCCTGCGTCGGGGCGAGGGCGCGGAGCAGCACGGCGCTGCCGGGTTCGCAGACGAGGTTGAGGCACCAGTGCAGGCCGTAGCTGCGGTAGACGTAGGCGCGGCCCGGCGGCCCGAACATGCTGGCGTTGCGCTTCGTCGGCCCCGAGAAGCTGTGGGAGGCCGGATCGGTGCGGTCGTAGGCCTCGGTCTCGACGATGGCGCCGCCGACGCCCTCGACCAGCAGGACGTGGCCGATCAGCTCGGCCGCGACGGTCGCGGCCGGGCGCTCGAAGAAGGCGGCGTCCATCCGCCCCCCTCAGGATGCCTTGCGCGTGGAGAACTCCGCCCGCGCGCGGGCGATGCCGGCGGGGCCGAGATCGAGGGCGAGCCGCACCGCCTCCTCCAGCAGCGCCTGGGGCGTCGTCCCGGCCCGGTCGGCGGCGCGGGTGAGCGCCCCGACGAGATCGGAGGGGAGGGCGACCGGCGTGGTCTTCTGCACAAGGCTCGCCGTCGTCGGGGCGGGGGGCGTGGCGGACGCCGACGCCGTCGCGGAGACGGAGGACGCCGCGGTGGCGGTCGAGGACGAAGCGCTCGACACGCCCGTCAGCGCCGCGCGGCGCCCCTGCGCGGCGAGGCGGTCGGCGCGCTCGTTGCCGGCCTCGCCCGCATGGCCCCGCACCCAGGTCCAGCGCACGTCGCGGGCGGCGGCGAGGGCGTCGAGGCGCTGCATCAGGTCGATGTTCTTCACGGGGCCGGTGGCGGTGCGCCAGCCGCGGGCCTTCCAGCCGCGCATCCATTCGGTGACGGATTTGACCACGTACTGGCTGTCGCAGCGCATCTCGATCTGCGCCCCCTCGGGGAAATGTTCGAGGGCGCTGATCGCGGCGGTCAACTCCATGCGGTTGTTGGTGGTGGCGCGCTCGCCGCCGCACAGCTCGACGGTGCCGGTGGGCGCCTGGATCACGACGCCCCAGCCGCCGGGGCCGGGATTGGGATCGCAGCCGCCATCCGCGTAGACGATGGTTCGCATGGGTGCCTGGGCGTTTCGGGGTCGGGTGGGCCTGATACCGGGCCGCTCAGTCTTTGACCACGACCCGCGGCGCCGGGGCGACGGCTTCGGGCTCGGCCAGACCGCAGCGCTCGGCGGCCTCCGGCGGCAGCAGCGGGTCGAGCAGGCGGCGGCGCCCTTCGAGGAAGGCGAGCGCCTGCTCGGCCGGCACCGCCTCGCGGCCGGGCATCTCGACGAGGAAATGCTCCAGCGCGTAGCGGTAGCGCGTGACGCGAAGCCCCGCCTCCAGGCGGACCCAGGCGACGAGGCAGCGATTCTCGGCCACCCGCATGGCGGCCTCGCGCAGGTCGTCCTCGTTCAGGCTCCTGGCGAGGGGCAGGGCCCGCAAGCGCATCGCGTCGGCCTCGAACACGCGGGCCGCGAGGGCGGCGAAGGGCGGGATCAGCCGGCCGTCGGCGGTGGCGTCCTCCGACAGGCGGCGGTAGCGGGAGACGGGCGAGCGGAAGCCCTGGTCCAGCAGCGCGTCGTGATAAGCCGCCACGTCGTCGGGCCGCCAAGCGGTCGGCAACGCCCGCACGCGGGTCAGGTTGGCGAGGGCGTCCTCGAAGGCGGCGCGCCCCTGCGCCGGCATCAGGAAGCGCCACGCGCGATCACGGAGAACCTCCTCGTCGTCGGTGAGCGGCGAGGCCGACACCATCAGGCCGCGCTCGGCCGCGGCGAGGCTGCCGGTGGTCTCGATCAGGCCGTTCCAGCTGCTCTTGGCCGGCCGCCCGAAATCCCCCTCCTGCGCGCAGGAGGCGAGCGTGGCCGCCAGCAGCAGCGAGACCAGCGGGAGGGGAAGGCGGGGCCCGCCCCCGCGGATCACGAGCGGCGGCGCTGCGGCACCGCCGGGGCGTCCGCGTCCGGCAGCCGCTCGTAGCGCACGCCTGTGAAGAGCAGGATCTGGCCGCGGGGCGCGTCGTCGTCCTCGCGGCGGATGCGGCGCGCCGGAGCGGCCGGGAAGGGGACCACGGCCGCCGGAGCACGCTCGCGGAGGAAGGTCGAGGATCGCTTGGAAGGCGTCTTGGTCGAAGGCGTCATGAGCCTGTCCCGTCATGCGGTGGAAACCGGCGGCTGACGCCCCCTCGGCGCCTCGGGGGGAGGCGGCGCGGGAGCGGCAGGGGCGCCGTGGACGGGCTGGTCCGTCCGGCCGGGCTGTCGGGCCAAGCTCATCACGACGTGGTTAACGGAATGTTTCGACCGCTCAGCTCGCGGCCCTCATCCGCGCCGGATGCAGCGGCGAGGCGTCGCAGGTGGCATTCCGGCGACACCGGCCTGCTCCTTGCTTCGACCGTCTCGCCCATGGCGGGCTTATCCTCCCTTCGACTTGAGGCCCCGCGCGCGTCACGCCGTGGGGCCTTTTTTCGGCCCTCGCGGATGCTGTGGCGCGGGGGCGGGCACCGGATGCTGCGCTTGCTAACGTGGCGCGATGCCCGATATGCGGAGCCTCGGAAGGCCCTCTGGGATCGAGCGAAGGACAAGGCAGGATGCGTCCGGACTTCTCACGACTTGGCAGACGACCGCGCGCTTCGCGGGGCCTGTCGGCGGCCCTGAGACTCGCCCCCTTCGCCCTCGTCGCCCTGGCCGTCACCCCGGCCCAGGCCCAGCGCGAGGACCAGGGGCTCCAGCTCGGCTGCGCCAACGACTATTTCCGCCTCTGCGCCGGCGTCGATCCGAACAGCCCGGACGCCGAGAACTGCATGAACCGCAACCGCGCGCGGCTCTCGCCCGAATGCCGCTCGGCCATCAGCGACTACGACAAGCGCACCGGCAGCGCGAAGAGCAACGGCCGCGCCCGCGGCGCCGGGCAGGCGGACGACTGATTGCTTCGTCGCTGCCGGGACGAGGCGTTCCGGCAGCGGCGCGGCGGATAGGGCGCGGGGGACGAGCATGGCGTTGACCGTCGCGGTCCAGATGGACCCGATCCAGTCGATCCGCATCGCGGGCGACACCACCTTCGGCCTGATGTTGGAGGCGCAGCGGCGCGGCCACACCCTCTTTACCTACACGCCCGACCGGCTCTCGCTGCAGGGCCGGCGCGTCACCGCTCACGCGATGCCGGTGACGGTGCAGGATGTCGAGGGCGCGCACGCGACGCTTCAGGCTCCGGAGCGGATCGACCTCGCGGAGGTCGACGTGGTGCTGATGCGCCAGGATCCGCCCTTCGACATGGCCTACGTCACCGCCACCCACATGCTGGAGACGATTGCCTCCCGCACATTGGTGGTGAACGATCCGGCGGAGGTCCGAAACGCCCCGGAAAAGCTGTTCGTCCTCGATTTCCCCGACCTGATGCCGCCGACGCTGATCTCCCGCGACCGCGCCGAGATCGAGGCGTTCCGGGCCGAGCACGGCACCATCGTGATGAAGCCGCTGCACGGGCACGGCGGGGCGGCGGTGTTCCGGGTCTCCGAGGACGATCCGAATTTCGGCTCGATGTTCGATCTGTTCGCCGCGACGTTCCGGGAGCAATGGGTGGTCCAGCGCTTCCTCGAGAGGATCACCGAGGGCGACAAGCGCATCATCCTCGTCGAAGGCGAGCCGATGGGGGCGATCAACCGGGTGCCGGCCAAGGGCGACATCCGCTCCAACATGGTCCGCGGGGGAGCTGCCGGCGCCTCCGACCTGACCGAGCGCGAGCGTGAGATCTGCGCCAGGATCGGCCCGGAGCTGCGCCGCCGCGGCCTGATCCTCGTCGGCATCGACGTGATCGACGGCCACCTCACCGAGATCAACGTCACCTCGCCGACGGGCGTGCGCACGATCAAGCGCCTCGGCGGGCCGGACCTGACCGGGCCGATCTGGGACGCCATCGAGGCCCGGCTGGCGGCGCGGCGCTCGACGCCGCAGGGTTAGCGCATCGTCCCGAAAGGTGGTTTCCGCCTTTCGGAAAGAGACGATGCTCTAGCGGAATAACGGAAGCCCGGAGCCGATCAGGGCGAGCCCGAGGATCAACAGCCCGCCCGCGACGGATTCGGCGAGGGCCACCCGCTCCTCGAACTGGTGGGCGAGCCCTGCCAGCACGGCACCGGCGGCAAGGCAGGCCAGGGAGGCCGCAACCATCACCATCTCACGCGCTCCCGTTCTCCGGGCGTGAACCGATGGGATGCCTCCGATGACGCGAGCGTTCGAGTGACATGGGGACGTCCGTAAGGAAACTGCCAGTTCCGAGGCGGTCTGCGCGCGTGGTCGGGCAATGATGGTGTTATGGAAATTGGACTTCGCGAATCAAACAAATCTTTTTGGCCGAATTATGGATGCTATGATTGCAGAATTTTGATCAACTTGAAATTGTTTTATCATCAAGGTGTCATCGCATGTATGCCTGATGCAGGTCACATAGTATTCGATAAAATACCCTATAAATGAAGTCATAAATGGCTAAAATATTGACCATTATAAATTGTCAGGAGCCATGCGATGCTCGTGTTGTTCAAATTAAACACTTAGGATGGATTCCATGGTGCGCTGTCGAGCGAATGGCCTGGGATTTGTGAGAGTTTCTCATTGTCGAGCAAGGACGCAAGAGATTGGCTGCCCCGCAGGGGCAAGCACTGCAGCCCGTGATTGAGGCTGCCGCCCGAAGGGTACGACGTCGCTCAAGCAGCTTCGTCGCCCCCTGTCTGTTATTCTCTGGCAATATCGGAACGGCATCAGGTAGCGGCCCATCTCCGAGACGTCGGTTCACTGGTTCAGATAGCCAAGTCGTCATTCGCGGGGCGCGCTTCCATGTGAAAACGGCTGCGCGACAGCCCGCGGGATATAGCCTCGCCTCGGGTATGATCTTCCTCCGCGGCTCAGCGTGCGGGCTCACCAGAAGGCGGTGAGGGTCACGAAACGAGGGAATCTGCAGCCGAGCGAGACGCTTTCAGAGTATTGAGTCATTTGCCCGGCGGTTATGGACACCTTCAAAGAGGAGTGCGCCATCGCCACCCGCTATCGAAAGATCGGTGTCATCTCATCGGCGTCCCGCCTCTCTGCGGCCTGAGGTTGCATTGGGCAATCGCGGACGCAAGGGGCTGTGTGAATAAGATTTTTCCCCGAACGCTGGCCCCCGCCTTTCTCATACCAAGCGGCACGGAACAGGACCGATGGGCCTGTTCCGTGCGTCCGGTGGACGCCCGCCGCTCCGCAGTCGCGGGGGCAATCGGCGATGAGTCAGAATCATCGCCGATTGGTATGAGTGATGGTTTGACGTCGAGTTAGTCTGCGGCGTCGCGCCCGAGCCCGAGATCGGCCAGAACCTCGTGGCCCGAAAACACCCGCGCCGGGTCGCCCCACTCGGCCCGTTCGGCGGCGGCTTCGGTGAGGCGGCGCTTGTAGACGTGGCGGGGCACCTCCTCGACACCGAACTGGCTGAGATGCTCGGTGAGGAACTGCGTGTCGGCCAAGCGAAAACCGCCGCGGCGCAGGCGCGCGACGAGGTGGACGAGGGCGACCTTCGAGGCGTCGCGGGCCTCGTGGAACATGCTCTCGCCGAAGAACGCCGCACCGAGGCAGACCCCGTAGAGCCCGCCCACCAGCCGGCCGTCCTGATAGACCTCCACGGTGTGGCACGCGCCGCGGTCGTAGAGCGCGCCGTAGAGGTCGCGGATGCGGCCGTTGATCCAGGTGCGGTCGGTGTCGCGGCGCGGGGCGGCGCAACCGTCGATCACCGCGTCGAAGTCGCGGTCGCTCGCCACCTCGAACAGATCGGAGCGCACGGTGCGGGCGAGGCGCTTGGGCACGTGGAACCGGTCGAGGGGCAGGACACCGCGCGCCCGCGGCTCGACCCAGTAGATCGTCGGGTCGTCGGCATCCTCCGCCATCGGGAAGATGCCCGCCGCGTAGGCCTTGAGCAGGATGTCGGGCGTAATGTCCACGGAAGTCCTGTCGTGCATCGGAAGCGTTGTCGCTCCGGCCGCGCGCGAACGCCAGTCCCGGCATGAAAAAGCCGGCCTCGGATGAGGCCGGCTGTCACCGTCGGGATCGGGGCGCCGCTCAGCGCTTCTGATCCGCCTCCGACAAACCCTCGCGCTCCAGAAACCCTTCGAGCCAGTGGATGTCGTACTGGCCGTTCTGGACGTCGGCGTTGCGCACCAGGGTGCGGAACAGCGGCAGGGTGGTGTCGATGCCGTCGACCACGAACTCGTCGAGCGCGCGACGCAGGCGCATCAGGCACTCGTTGCGGGTGCGCCCGTGCACGATCAGCTTGCCGATCAGCGAATCGTAGTTCGGCGGGATGCGGTAGCCCTGGAAGGCCGCCGAATCGACGCGCACGCCGAGGCCTCCCGGCGGATGGAAGTAGGTGATGAGGCCGGGCGAGGGCCGGAAGGTCGCCGGATGTTCGGCGTTGATCCGGCACTCGATGGCGTGGCCCTCGACCTTGATGTCGTCCTGCGTGACCGACAGCCCGCCGCCGGCGGCGACCCGGATCTGCTCGTTGACGAGGTCGATCCCGGTGATCATCTCGGTCACCGGGTGCTCCACCTGAATCCGGGTATTCATCTCGATGAAGTAGAACCGCCCGTCCTCGTAGAGGAACTCGATGGTGCCGGCGCCGAGATAGCCGAGCTGGCGCATGGCGTTGGCGCAGATGCCGCCGATCTCGGCGCGCATCTCGGCGTTGAGCGCGGGCGAGCCGCCCTCTTCCCAGACCTTCTGGTGGCGACGCTGGAGCGAGCAGTCGCGCTCGGCCAGATGCACGGCCCCGCCGCGGCCGTCGCCGAGGATCTGCACCTCGATGTGGCGCGGCTTGGTCAGGTACTTCTCGAGATAGACCGCGTCGTCGCCGAAGGCCGCCTTGGCCTCGGTGCGGGCCATGGTGAGCGCCTGCTCCAGATCGGCCTCGGTGCGGGCGACCTTCATGCCGCGCCCGCCGCCGCCGGAGGCCGCCTTCACGAGCACGGGATAGCCGATCTCGGCGGCGACCCGCTTGGCCTCGTCCGTGTCGGTGATGCCGCCTTCCGAGCCCGGCACGCAGGGAATCCCGAGGGCCTTGGCCGTGCGCTTGGCCTCGATCTTGTCGCCCATCACCCGGATATGCTCGGCCTTGGGGCCGATGAAGCCGATATTGTGATGCGCCAGCACCTCGGCGAAGCGGGCGTTCTCGGAGAGGAAGCCGTAGCCCGGATGCACCGCGTCCGCTCCTGTGATCTCGCAGGCCGCGATGATCGAGGGGATGTTGAGGTAGCTGTCGCGGGCGGCGGGCGGGCCGATGCAGACGCTCTCGTCGGCGAGCCGCACATGCATGGCGTCGGCATCGGCGGTGGAATGGACCGCGACGGTCGCGATGCCGAGTTCCTTGGCCGCCCGCAGGATGCGCAGGGCGATCTCGCCGCGGTTGGCGATCAGGATCTTGTCGAACATCCGCCAGCCATCACTCGAGAACGAGGAGCGCTTCGCCGTACTCGACGGGCATGCCGTCCTCGACGAAGATCGCGGTGACGGTCCCGGCGCGCGGCGCCACGATGTCGTTGAAGGTCTTCATCGCCTCGATGAGGAGCAGCTTGTCGCCGGCCTGGACCCGCGCGCCGACCTCGATGAACGGCTTCGCCTCGGGGGAGGGCCGCAGATAGGCGGTGCCGACCATCGGCGAGGGCACGGCGCCGGGATGGCCCGCGCCGGCCTTGGGCTGAGCGGGCGCCAGGGCTGCCGGGATCGCGGCGGCCGGCGCGGGCGCCGCTGCGGCCGTCACGGGGGCGGGCGGGGCGACCTGGACCGCGACCGGCTCGATCTTGCGGGCGACGCGGATGCGCAGGTCGCCCTTCTCGACCTCGATCTCGCTCAGATCGGTCTCGGCGACCATCTTGGCGAGCTCGCGCACCAATTCGGGATCGAAGGGTTCGTTCTTGGCCATCGGCTCTGGTTCTGCAGTCAGGAGGCGGAAATCTTCAGGGGCGGACTGGACCGGCCGCGCAGGAGATGGGCGAGGGCGTCGAGCCCCGCCAGATAGCTGTAGGGACCGAAACCCGCGATCACGCCGGCACAGACCGGCGCGATCAGGGAGACATGGCGAAACGCCTCGCGGGCATGAACGTTCGAGAGGTGGATCTCGACCGCGGTCACGCCGGTGCCGGCGATGGCGTCGCGGAGCGCAATCGACGTGTGCGTGTAGGCGGCGGCGTTGATGAGCACCCCGGCTCCGGCCCGGCCCGCTTCCTGCACGAACGACACGAGTTCGCCCTCGTGATTCGTCTGACGGAAGGTCAGGGCGATATCGAGGCGAACCGCGCGCTCGTGCAGATCGTGCTCGATGTCGGCGAGGGTCGCGGCGCCGTAGATGCCCGGCTCGCGCGTGCCCAGCAGATTGAGGTTCGGCCCGTTGAGGCAGTGAATCGCGGTCATGCCAGCCGGTGAAGCGTCGGCCGGGCGTTTTCAGGCGAAGCACCCGGCGGGGAGGCCGGTCTTAGACGAGGCTGCGCGCCCGCGACAAGGCGTGAATTCAAAACCGGGCGAGGCGGGCTCGCCCGCAACCCGCCGTCAGTAGGTCCAGCGCTGGGCCTTGTTCACCAGGAAATCCCGAAACGCCTGGACGCGCGCCACGGTCCGCATCTCCTCGGCATAGACGAGGTAGCTCTCCATGGTCGGCATCTCGACCTCGCGCATCACCTGCACCAGGCTCTCGTCGCCCTCGACCGCGTAGTCGGGCAGAATGCCGACGCCGATGCCGGCCTCCATCGCCTTGTGCAGGGCGGTGATGTTGTTGACCGTGAAGTGGACCGGGCGGCGGTCCTCGCCCTCGCGGCCGATATTGGCGAGGTAATGGGTGGCGAGCAGGTAGGAGGGCTCGTTGCCGCCGAAGGAGACGAGGCGGTGCTCGTCGAGATCGGCGATGGTCTTGGGCTCGCCGAAGCGCTTGACGTAATCGGGGCTGGCGAAGGCGTGGTAATGCACCGTGAACAGCCGCCGCTGGATCAGGTCCGGCTGGGCCGGGCGGCGCATGCGGATGGCGATGTCGGCCTCGCGCATGGCGAGGTCGAGTTCCTCGTTGGTCAGCACCAGCTCCACCCGCACGTCCGGGTAGAGGTCGAGGAACTCCGAGATCCGCCCCGCGAGCCAGGACGAGCCGAGGCCGACGGTGGTCGTCACGCGCAGATCCCCCGAGGGACGCTCGCTCGTCTCGACGAGGCGGGCGCGGGTGTTCTCGAGCCGGAGCTTCATGTCGCGGGCGGCGCGGAACAGCAGGTCGCCCTGCTCGGTCAGGATCAGGCCGCGAGCGTGGCGGTGGAACAGCGGCGCCTTCAGCTCGCGCTCCAGCGCGCTGATCTGGCGGCTCACCGCCGACTGGCTCAGGCCGATGTCGTCGCCCGCCCGCGTGAAGCTCCCGGCCTCCGCGACGTTGAGGAAAATCCGGATCTTGTCCCAATCCAAGGCCGTCACTCCCGCCCGTCGAGGTCGGCCCGTCACGGGAGGCCGCGACCTTTGGGCGTTGCACGACACCAACCCTACACGCGTCGCCGCCATTCGCTGAGCGAAGGGCTCCTCGCGAAACCGTAGGGTTCCTGCATGGTTCAGACTATGACGGCAAGCTTGCGATTTGGTTGCGTCCAACCGTCGTCAACAGGGAAGTGGGCGCCGGCCGTCGGCGCCCACTCTTATCCCCAGGGGAACCTCACTCCGCCGCGGCCTGGGCCGGGCTCTCGCCGACATCCAGCGCGGCCAGATACTTCTCGGCTTCCAGCGCCGCCATGCAGCCCATGCCGGCGGCGGTGATCGCCTGGCGGTAGACGTCGTCGGTGACGTCGCCGGCCGCGTAGACGCCGGGGATGTCGGTCGCGGTCGTGCCCGGCGTCACCGTGATGTAGCCGCCGTGGCGCATCGGCAGCTGACCCTCGAAGATGCCGGTCGCCGGCTGATGACCGATGGCGACGAACAGACCGTCGGTCGCGTGCTCGACGATCTCGCCCGAGCGCAGATCCTTCAGGCGCAGATGCGTGACGGAGGGGGGCGTGGCCGAGCCGCAGATCTCCTCGACCGCGTGGTGCCACTTCACCGTGACGTTGGCGTGCTTGAACAGGCGCTCCTGCAGGATGCGCTCGGCGCGGAACTCGCCGCGGCGGTGGACCACGGTCACGGACTTGGCGAGGTTGGCCAGATACAGCGCCTCCTCGACGGCGGTGTTGCCGCCGCCCACCACCGTCACGTCCTTGCCGCGGAAGAAGAAGCCGTCGCAGGTGGCGCAGGCCGAGACGCCGAAGCCCTGGAACTTCGCTTCCGACGGCAGGCCGAGCCACTTCGCCTGGGCGCCGGTGGCAATGATGAGCGCGTCGCAGCTGTAGGTCTCGCCGGAATCGGCCTCCAGCCGGAACGGGCGCACCTTCAGGTCGACGGATGTGATGTATTCCGACACGATCTGGGTGCCGACATGCTCGGCTTGGGAGCGCATCTGCTCCATCAGCCACGGGCCCTGGACGGCTTGCGCGAAGCCCGGATAGTTCTCGACATCGGTGGTGATCATGAGCTGGCCGCCGGGCTGGAAGCCGGAGATCAGCAGCGGCTCGACCATGGCGCGGGCGGCGTAGATCGCGGCGGTGTAGCCGGCCGGGCCTGAGCCGATGATCACGAGTCTCGCATGGGTGTGGGCCATCTCTCGCCGTCTCCTGTTGCCGGCGGCTCTCGCGGGGCGCCGTCGTCCTGTCGATTCGCGCCTACTGTGCCACGGCGCGCTGAAAAAGATGTTTTGGAAGCGGGGGCCCGAACGGCCTCGAACCGCCCGGGGGCGCCTGCCGGCTAGAACGAACCCTTCGCCGCGGGCGCCGTCGCCGGCGCGGCTTTCCGGGCCGGATCGAGCCGTTCGCGATGCGTCGCGTAGGCCTTGGCCATCGCCTCGGCGATCTCCGGTGTCGCGTCGATCGGTGCGTAGCGCAGGGCCTCCAGGCGGCCGATGAAGGGTTTCAGGGCCCCCGCCATCGCGAGCCCGGCGAACATCCGCCGATGCCGGATATAGGTACGCGGCAGGTCGAACAGCAGGAGCGGCACGCCGGTGCTGGCCGCCTCGCCGACCATGTTGGCCGAATCCGAGGTGACGACGATGTGGTCGGCGATCGCCAGCATGCCGACATAGGGATTCTCCCCCGTGCCGTCCCAGAGGAAGCCGCCCTTACGGCGGATCAGGTCGGCCAGCGCCGCGCTCAGCTCCGGCGGCGTGCGCCGGGACACGGTCATCATCAGGGTGCAGCCGCCGTCGGCGAGCTTGGTGAGGTCGCGCACGAGGCGGCGAGTGTCGGACTTGCGGTAGCTGAGGTGCCGGCTGTCGCCGCCGATCAGCACGGCGATGCGCGGCCAGGGAAGGACCTCCAGTCGCGGATCCGGCCGGGCGCGGGCGGCATCGAGGCGGGCGCGGGAGACCGGATGCGGTGCCGTCAGCGTCGTGAAGACGTTGGGCCCGCGCAGGTCGTCGTAATCCGGCACCCAGATGAAGTCGGCGGTGTCGTGCCCGGTGCGCGGGTCCTTGAGGAAGGCCGTGAAGGTGCTCCCCTTCGAGGCGCGCCGCACCGCCCGCAGATAGGGCACGGCGCGCCGGCCCGAGGCGATCAGGAGGTCGGGCAGGGGGCCTTCGAGCACGCCGCCGGCCCGGCCCGGCGCGTCGCGGGGGTCGATCGGCCCCCAGGGGGCGGTCCAGGTCAGGGGGCGGCCGCGCGGAATGCGCCGGATCGCCGCGTCCAGGCCGAGCGCCTGGGCGACGCCGATGCACTGGTTCTCGTCGCCGGCCTTGCCGTCGGTCACGATCCAGGCGCGGGCGCGCCCGATCTCGGGCGGCGTCAGGCCGTCCCCCGCCACGCTCCCGCTCACGCCACGCACGTCCTCAGAACTGGTATCGGCCTATTGGGTCGGAAGCTGGCGGCGCAGCCAAGCGGCGTAATGCTCGGCGAGCGCCGCGACCCGCCGCCGCTCGGAGGCCGGATCGTACCACGCGCCGCCCGAACTCGCCGGCAGGGCCGAGAGCTGGGGATGGCGCGCGAGGATCGCGCCGTCGCGGCCGACGAGCAAAGCCTCGCCGTCGAGATAGTCGGTGACGCCGCCGCCGCCGAAGCTGCCGCGGCTCGCGCCCTGCGCGCCGGCATAGGGATTGAGCGAGAGGCCGCTCACCCGCACCACCAGGGTCGGCGCGCCGCGCACGATCCGGTCGCCGAAGGCTTGGCGGAGCGCCGCGGTCAGGTCGGCGCGCAACGCCTCCGTCTGCAACCCGCCGCCCTGGGCGGCGAGCGGGCGCACATCGACCGAGACGCCGCCCAGGCGTCCGAAATCCTGTGCGAAGGCCGGCCCCGCGAGCAGGACGAGGCCCGTCAGAGCGGCGAGACCGGGGATGCGCAGGAGGGTTTTCATGGGCGTCAGGCGCCCCACTCGACGGCGACGACCTCGTAGGACTTGCCGCCGCCCGGCGTCGTCACCTCGACGGTGTCGCCGACGCCCTTGCCGATGAGGGCGCGGGCGATCGGCGAGGAGATCGAGACGCGGCCCTCGCGCACGTCCGCCTCGGGCTCGCCGACGATCTGGTAGGTCTTCTCCTCCTCGGTGTCCTCGTCGAGGAGTTTGACGCGCGCGCCGAACTTGATTTTCGCACCCGACAGCTTCGCCGTGTCGATGATCTCGGCCCGCGCGATCATGCTCTCCAGTTCGAGCACCCGGCCCTCGTTGTGGGACTGGGCCTCCTTGGCGGCATGGTACTCGGCGTTCTCGGACAGGTCGCCCAGCGCGCGCGCCTCGGAGATCGCCTGGATGATGCGCTGCCGCTCCACCTGCTGGCGATGCTTCAGCTCCTCTTCGAGGGCTGCGTAGCCGCGGATCGTGATCGGAACCTTGTCGATGCTCATGGTCTCGCGCCACAATGAAGAGGCCCGGCGGGAGCGATGAGCTCCTTCCGGGCCGGAAATCGGCTGAAAGTTCGGGCCGCGAGGCGCCCTGTCCGCCGGACCCCTCGCGCGCCGGAGGTATTTAGGCCGCGAAGTATTCCTGCAAAGCCCGCACCCGAAGATCGCCCTCGAGATAGGCTCTGATCCCTTCGGCGGCCGCCATCGCGCCGGCCAGAGTGGTGTAGTACGGCACTTTATGCAAGAGGGCCGCCCGCCGGAGCGAACGGGAGTCCGACAGCGCGCCCGCCCCCTCGGTGGTGTTGATGACGAGGGCGATCTCGCCGTTCTTGATCGCATCGACGATGTGGGGGCGGCCCTCCAGCACCTTGTTGATGCGGCCCGTCGGAATGCCCTCGTCGGCGAGATACCGCTGGGTGCCCCCGGTCGCCAGGATGGTGAAGCCGAGTTCCGACAGCAGCCGGATGGTCGGCAGCACCCGCGGCTTGTCGTCGTCGCGCACCGAGATGAACACCGTGCCGGTGCGCGGCACCGCGGTCCCGGAGCCGAGCTGGCTCTTGGCGAAGGCCACGCCGAAGCCGGCATCCAACCCGATCACCTCGCCGGTCGAGCGCATCTCCGGTCCGAGCAGCACGTCGACGCCGGGGAAGCGGGCGAAGGGGAACACCGCTTCCTTGACCGCGATGTGGTCCAGCTTCTTCGGCTTGAGGCCGAAGCTGTCGAGGCGCTCGCCGGCCATGATCCGCGCGGCGATCTTGGCGATGGGCTCGCCGATCACCTTGGCGACGAAGGGCACGGTCCGCGAGGCACGCGGGTTCACCTCCAGCACGTAGATGGTGCCGTCCTTGATCGCGTACTGGACGTTCATCAGGCCGCCGACCTTGAGGGCGAGCGCCATCGCCTTGGTCTGGCGCTCCAACTCCTCGATCAGCTCCGGCGAGAGCGTGCGCGGGGGCAGCGAGCAGGCGGAATCCCCTGAGTGGATGCCGGCCTCCTCGATGTGCTCCATGATGCCGGCGATGAACACCGACTGCCCGTCGCAGACCGCGTCCACGTCGACCTCGGTCGCGTCCGACAGGTAGCGGTCGAACAGCAGCGGGTTCTTGCCCAGAACCGTGTTGATCTGCCCCGTCTTGTCGTTGGGGTAGCGCGCCTTGATGTCGGACGGGATCAGGCTCGGCAGGGTGCCGAGGAGGTACTCGGCGAACTGCGCCTCGTCGCGGATGATCGCCATGGCGCGTCCGCCCAGCACGTAGCTCGGGCGCACCACGAAGGGCAGGCCGAGTTCGGCCGCCACCAGCCGGCTCTGCTCGACCGAGTAGGCGATGCCGTTCTTGGGCTGTTTGAGGCCGAGCTTGTCGAGGAGCCGCTTGAACTGGTCGCGGTCCTCGGCGAGGTCGATGGCGTCGGGCGAGGTGCCGAGGATCGGCACGCCCGCGGCCTCCAGCGCGCGGGCGAGCTTGAGCGGGGTCTGGCCGCCGAACTGCACGATCACGCCGTGCAACTGGCCCGCCTGCCGCTCGGTCTCGATGATCTCCAGCACGTCCTCCGCGGTCAGCGGCTCGAAGTAGAGCCGGTCGGAGGTGTCGTAGTCGGTCGAGACCGTCTCCGGGTTGCAGTTGATCATGATGGTCTCGTAGCCGGCGTCCGTCAGCGCGAAGCAGGCGTGGCAGCAGCAATAATCGAACTCGATGCCCTGGCCGATCCGGTTCGGGCCGCCGCCGAGAATGATGACCTTCTTCTTGTCCGAGGGGTACGCCTCGTCGGCGACCGTCCCGGCGAAGGGGGCGACGTAGGTCGAGTACATGTAGGCGGTCGGCGCCTTGAACTCGGCGGCGCAGGTGTCGATCCGCTTGAAGACCGGGCGCACCCCGAGACCGCGGCGGGCGGCCCGCACGGCGTCCTCCTCGGTGTTCGCCAGCACGGCCAGCCGCGCGTCGGAAAAGCCCGCGGCCTTGAGCTGCCGGAAGGCGCCGGGCGTGGTCGGCAGGCCGTGGGCCTTCACCCGGTTCTCCAGATCGACGATGGCCTGAAGCTGCTCCAGGAACCACGGATCGATCTTGCAGGAGGCGTGGATCTCCTCGTGGCCGACGCCGAGGCGCATCGCCTGGGCGACCTTGAGCAGGCGGTCCGGCGTCGGCGTGCCGAGCGCGGCCTTGATCGCGTTGTGGTCGTCGCCGTTGCCGAGGCCCTCGATCTCGATCTCGTCGAGGCCGGTCAGGCCGGTCTCCAGCGAGCGCAGGGCCTTCTGCAAGGACTCCGCGAAGCAGCGGCCGATGGCCATGGCCTCGCCCACCGACTTCATCGCGGTGGTCAGCGTCGGTTCGGCGCCGGGGAATTTCTCGAACGCGAAGCGCGGGATCTTGGTGACGACGTAGTCGATCGTCGGCTCGAACGAGGCCGGGGTCGCGCCCCCGGTGATGTCGTTGGCGATCTCGTCGAGGGTGTAGCCGACGGCGAGCTTGGCCGCGACCTTGGCGATCGGGAAGCCGGTCGCCTTCGAGGCCAGCGCCGACGAGCGCGAGACGCGCGGATTCATCTCGATGACGATCATCCGGCCGGTGGCCGGATCGATGGCGAACTGCACGTTCGAGCCGCCGGTCTCGACGCCGATCTCGCGCAGGACCGCCAGCGAGGCGTCGCGCATCACCTGATACTCTTTGTCGGTCAGCGTCAGCGCGGGCGCCACGGTGATCGAATCGCCGGTATGGACGCCCATCGGATCGACGTTCTCGATCGAGCAGACGATGATGCAGTTGTCCGCCTTGTCGCGGACAACCTCCATCTCGTACTCCTTCCAGCCGAGCACACTCTCCTCGATCAGGACCTCGTTGGTCGGCGAGGCGTCGATGCCGCGCTCGACGATCTCGAGGAATTCCTCGCGGTTATAGGCGATGCCGCCGCCCGTACCGCCCATGGTGAAGGACGGGCGGATGATCGCCGGCAGGCCGACTTCGGCCAGCGCGATCAGGGCCTGACCCAGCGCGTGCTCGATGTAGCGGCGGCGGCGATCCCCCTCGCCGTTGGTCCAGGCGCGCTCGAACTCGGCGAGCGCCGCCGCGCGGGCGGCCGGATCGGCGTTGGCGGCCTCGATGCGCGCCGTCTCGGCGAGGTATTTTTCGCGGTCGGCCTTCTTGGCGGCCGACGCGTTGGCGAGTTCGGATTTCGGCGTCTCCAGGCCGATCTTCGTCATCGCGTCGCGGAAGAGGTTGCGGTCCTCGGCCTTGTCGATGGCTTCCGCCGTGGCGCCGATCATCTGCACGCCGAACTTTTCGAGCACGCCCATGCGCTTGAGCGAGAGCGCGCAGTTCAGTGCGGTCTGGCCGCCCATGGTCGGCAGGAGGGCGTCGGGCCGCTCCTTCTCGATGATCTTGGCCACGACCTCCGGAGTGATCGGCTCGACATAGGTGGCGTCGGCCATCTCCGGGTCGGTCATGATCGTCGCCGGGTTCGAGTTCACCAGGACGATCCGGTAGCCCTCCTCGCGGAGCGCCTTGCAGGCCTGGGTGCCGGAATAGTCGAACTCGCAGGCCTGTCCGATGATGATCGGCCCCGCACCGATGATGAGGATGGAGGAGATGTCGGTGCGTTTCGGCATGGAGCGCCTTTTCGGCCTTTCGCGCGCGCTCGCACCCCCGCGCGCCGCCTCCTTCGAGGGGCGCCCGAGGGGATCGGGCGTCTTGGATGATCGTTAAGCCCCGCGTTTACACCCGGCCGCCCAGGTTTGAAAGGGCGGCTCCCGAATGTCCCCTGCCGCGGTGGCGCAGGCTGCCGGGCTCGCCGGAGGAGCCGGAACGGTTCGATCGATCGAGCTATCTCAAGGTATAATTATTCGATTTATCAAATATAATCGGACGTTTGATGTTTCGATTGCGAAACGATATCGAGCCAATATCGGCGCAGGACGTCGATCTCGATGAGAATTATTATGAGGAAACGAGCGATGGCATCGAAGCATCTTTTGGCCGCGGTGGCCCTGATCGTGGCCTTCGCGGCGCTGCCGGCCGCCGCCGAGGAGGTCGTGGTCAAGACCCTCAACAGCGGACCGGGCGGAATGATGGTGTTCGACCCCGCCTTCGTGAAACTGAAGCCCGGCGACAGCATCAAGTTCGTGCCGACCGACAAGGGGCACAATGTCGAGACCATCAAGGGCATGGCCCCCGACGGTGCTGACTATGTGAAGACGACGGTCGGCCAGGAGGCGGTGGTCACGTTCGACAAGGAGGGCGTCTACGGCTTCAAATGCTCGCCGCATTACATGATGGGCATGGTCGCCCTCGTGGTCGTCGGCGACAAGCGCGACAACCTCGAGGCCGCCAAGGCCGTCACGCACAGCAAGCTCGCGCAGAAGCGGTTCGATCCGCTCTTCGCCCAGGCGCAGTGAGCGCGAAGCGCGAACGGAAGGAGGCGGCCGGTCAGTCGGCCGCCATCACCAGCGCCCAGAAGCGCTTGTAGCGGGTGCCCGGCGCATCGACGCGGGCGATGCCGACTCGGCGCAGTTGCGGCATCAGCATGTTGCGGTTGTGCTCGGGTGAGGCCTTCCAGCGGGCGAGCACCTGATCGAAGGTCTCGGAGCCGGCGCTGAGGTTCTCGCTCGCATAGCGCCTGCCGAAGCCCGCGCTCGCCATGCGGCTGTCGAAGCTGCCGGCGATCTCGTGGCTCAGCCGGCCGGCCCGGGCATTGGCGCCGGCCTGGAACGAGGCGGCGCGGATCAGCCGCGAATCGATGGTGACGGGCGAAAGCCCGTGCTGCGCCCGGTAGCGCGAGATCGCTTCGGCCGCCGCCCCCTCGTCGAGGATGACCGGAACCGTCGGCAGGTTCGCCTCCAGCACGGGCGAGCCGCCGCAACCGGCCAGGGTGAGCGCGAGGAGCAGGACGGCGGAGGCAGGGCGCAGGGGCGGCATCGGCGGTTCAGGGAATGAGGAAGGACGGCGCCGGGCCCTTCATCGGCCGATGCGGCGAAACCGCGGCGAAACGGACGGATCGGCCGGGCGACGCCGCAGGGTGGCGGGCACGCAACAGTCGAAGCCGGCGCGCGCAAGGGCGGGCCCACGGGCCATCGAACAGCATGACGAGGAATAAAAGTGGCGCGGGCGACGGGGCTCGAACCCGCGACCTCCGGCGTGACAGGCCGGCACTCTAACCGACTGAGCTACGCCCGCGCTTTGGTGTCTGCCGGAGGGGCTGGCCTCGCTGCCGGCGACGAGGCGGGGTTTAGGTGGGGCGCCCCGAGCTGTCAAGCAACGGAATCGCCCTTTCGCGATTTTGGTCTGCAGCTGGCTTCCGATCTGCTCGGAACCGGTTCGTGAAGTGGAGCAGGAGTCGCGCGTATGTGTGCGCGACGCTTTATCCGGTCGCGCGGCCGTCGCATCTCATGCGTGCGGCGGGGACGCCCCATGCGCTGGTATACCAGCTTGGCCGTCCGCTGCCGCATGGGGCGATTGTGCGACGCGCAATGCCCTTGTCTCGGTCGGGGGCCTCGTCTAAGCCTCGCCCGGCGCCCAGTCTGGCATTGGAGGAATTCCATCGGGAGGATTTCTCTCCGCGGCCAGGCGTCGACGCGAGGGCACTTCCATGATCCTCCCGCGCAACGAAACGAGGGGTTCGGCATGACCGGCCTGCTGGCGGACTATCTTCCGCTCATCGTGTTCATCGGCGTCTCGCTGTTCATCGCCGTGGCGCTCCTCGTCGCGCCGTTCATCGTGGCCTATTCGAGCCCCGATCCGGAGAAGCTCT
This sequence comes from Methylorubrum salsuginis, assembly GCF_900114375.1. Taxonomy (GTDB): domain Bacteria; phylum Pseudomonadota; class Alphaproteobacteria; order Rhizobiales; family Beijerinckiaceae; genus Methylobacterium; species Methylobacterium salsuginis. The sequence continues at coordinate 152,396 of NZ_FOSV01000002.1, forward strand.
CGGCCTACGAGTGCGGCTTCAACGCCTTCGACGACGCGCGCATGAAGTTCGACGTGCGCTTCTACCTCGTGGCGATCCTGTTCATCATCTTCGACCTCGAAGTCGCGTTCCTGTTCCCTTGGGCGATCACGTTCGGGGAGCTCGGCTGGTTCGGCTTCTGGTCGATGATGGTCTTCCTCGGCGTCCTCACCGTCGGCTTCGTCTACGAGTGGCGCAAGGGCGCCCTCGAATGGGACTAGGCTCCGGCCTGTCCGACGTCGCCCTTCGTTTCCTCGCTCAGAGGCAGAGATGGCCCTGAACCCGACTTTCTCCCGCGCGCCCGAGATCGCGCCCCAGCCGAAGGGGATCATCGATCCCGCGACCGGCCGGCCCATCGGCGCCACCGATCCGATGTTCCTCTCGATCAATGACGAGCTGGCCGACCGCGGCTTCCTCGTCACCAGCGCGGACGAGCTCATCAACTGGGCCCGCACCGGCTCGCTGATGTGGATGACCTTCGGGCTCGCCTGCTGCGCCGTCGAGATGATGCAGATGTCGATGCCGCGCTACGATTGCGAGCGCTTCGGCTTCGCCCCGCGTGGCTCCCCACGCCAGTCCGACGTGATGATCGTCGCCGGCACGCTGACCAACAAGATGGCCCCGGCCCTGCGCAAGGTCTACGACCAGATGCCGGAGCCGCGCTACGTCATCTCGATGGGCTCCTGCGCCAACGGCGGCGGCTACTACCATTATTCCTATTCGGTGGTGCGCGGCTGCGACCGGGTCGTGCCGGTGGACATCTACGTTCCCGGCTGCCCGCCCTCGGCCGAGGCTTTGCTCTACGGCGTCCTGCTGCTGCAGCGGAAGATCCGCCGCATCGGCACGATCGAGCGCTGAGGAGTAGGCGATGAGCGAGACCACCTCCGCCGTCACCACCAACGGCATCGTGCTGCGCGGCACCGTCGCGGCCGCGCAGGGCGACGAGGCGCTGCGCGCCATGGGCGAGCGGATCGCGGGCGCTTTGGGCCCCGCGGTCACTGACTGGACGGTCGCCTTCGGCGAGCTGACGCTGAACGTGCAGGGCAGCGACATCGTCTACGCGCTGACTTACTTGCGCGACGAGCCGGCCTGCGCCTTCCGCTGCTTCATCGACATCTGCGGCGCCGACTATCCCCAGCGGGCGCGGCGGTTCGATGTCGTCTACCACCTGCTGTCGCTCCGCCATAACATGCGGGTGCGGGTCAAGGTGCAGACCGACGCCGCGACCCCGGTGCCGTCGGCGATCACGGTGTTTCCAGCCGCCAACTGGTTCGAGCGCGAGACCTACGACCTCTACGGCATCCTGTTCTCGGGCCATCCCGACCTGCGTCGGCTGCTGACCGATTACGGCTTCGAGGGGCATCCGCTGCGCAAGGACTTCCCGCTGACCGGCTTCGTCGAGGTCCGCTACGATCAGGACGAGGCGCGCGTCGTCTACGAGCCGGTGAAGTTGACGCAGGAGTTCCGGAACTTCGACTTCCTGTCGCCGTGGGAGGGCACGGATTACGTGCTGCCGGGCGACGAGAAGAAGTCGAGCTGAAGGAAGCGGGCATGTCTGAACACAACATCCGCAACTTCTCGATCAATTTCGGGCCGCAGCACCCGGCGGCGCACGGCGTGCTGCGCCTCGTGCTCGAACTCGACGGCGAGGTGGTCGAGCGGGTCGATCCGCATATCGGCCTGCTCCACCGCGGCACCGAGAAGCTGATCGAGCACAAGACCTACCTCCAGGCGACGCCCTATTTCGACCGGCTCGACTACGTCTCGCCGATGAATCAGGAGCACGCCTTCTGCCTCGCGATCGAGCGGCTCGCCGGCATCGAGGTGCCGCGGCGCGCCCAGCTCATCCGCACCCTGTTCTGCGAGATCGGGCGGCTGCTCTCCCACCTCCTCAACGTGACGACCCAGGCGATGGATGTCGGCGCGCTCACGCCCCCGCTCTGGGGCTTCGAGGAGCGCGAGAAGCTGATGATCTTCTACGAGCGTGCCTCGGGCGCTCGCCTCCACGCCAACTACTTCCGCCCCGGCGGCGTCCACCAGGATCTGCCGCCCGCTTTGATCGACGACATCGACGCGTTCTGCGACCCCTTCCTTCAGGTGGTGCAGGACCTCGACGACCTCGTCATGGCCAACCGCATCTTCAAGCAGCGCAACGTCGATATCGGCATCGTCACTCAGGACGAGGCGATGGCCTGGGGCTTCTCCGGCGTGATGGTGCGCGGCTCGGGCATCCCGTGGGACCTGCGCAAGTCGCAGCCCTACGAGTGCTACGAGGAGATGGATTTCGACATCCCCGTCGGCAAGAACGGCGACACCTACGACCGGCAGGTCATCCGCATGGAAGAGATGCGGGAATCGGTGAAGATCATGAAGCAGTGCTGCGCCAAGCTGCGCGAGCCTGCGGGCCAGGGCCCGATCGCCTCCACCGACGGCAAGTTCGCGCCCCCGCCGCGCCGGGAGATGAAGCGCTCGATGGAAGCGCTCATCCACCACTTCAAGCTCTACACCGAGGGTTTCCACGTCCCCGAGGGTGAAGTGTATGCGGCCGTCGAGGCGCCGAAGGGCGAGTTCGGCGTCTATCTGGTCTCGGACGGCACCAACAAGCCGTACCGCTGCAAGATCCGCGCGCCGGGCTTCGCCCACCTTCAGGCAATGGATTGGATGTGCCGCGGCCACCTCCTGGCCGACGTGTCCTGCGTGCTCGGCACGCTCGACATCGTGTTCGGTGAAGTGGACCGCTGAGGGAACGCGTCGGACGTCATGGCCAACCGCAGATTAGCCCCCGCCGCCGAGCAGCCCCAATCCTTCGCGTTCTCCCCTGAGAACGCCGAGTGGGCCCGCGGCCAAATCGAAAAATACCCGGAGGGGCGTCAGGCCTCGGCCGTGATCCCGCTGCTGTGGAAGGCGCAGGAGCAGAACGGCGGCTGGCTGCCGCAGAAGGCGATCGAGGCGGTCGCCGATCAGCTCGGCATGCCGCATATCCGCGTGCTGGAGGTCGCGACCTTCTACACGATGTTCGCCCTGGAGCCGGTCGGGCGCTTCTGGATCCAGCTCTGCGGCACCGTGCCGTGTGATTGCTGCGGGGCCAAGGAACTGAAGGCGGCGCTCCAGGCGCGCCTCGGGCCGCCCGGCCACGTCTCGGCCGACGGCAACTTCTCCTGGCTCGAAGTCGAGTGCCTGGGCGCCTGCTGCAACGCCCCGATGGTGCAGATCAATCAGGACTATTACGAGGACCTGACGCCGGAGAGCCTCAACAAGCTCATGGACGACCTCGCCGCGGGCAACCCGGTGAAGATCGGTTCGCAGGTCGGCCGGGTCTCGTCCGAGCCGAAGGACGCGGTCAACACGCTGACCGATCCGACCCTGTTCGACGGCTCCCGCGTCGGCGCGTGGCGCAAGCGCTTCGAGGCGACGAAGGACGAGGAAGCGGTCAAGCAGGACGAGGCGAAATCGTCCGAGGCGCGCGCCGCCACGGAAGCCAAGCCCGCCCGTCCGCAGGCCGGTCGCCCGGTCGAGCAGGGCACGACCGACGGCCCGGCCCAGCGCGTCGCCGCGGGTGAGACACCGGTTCGCGAATCCGACAAGGCCGAGGCGTCCGAGCGCGGCACCTCGCAGGCCAAGACCGCGGCGGCGCGGCCCGGCGACAGCCCGGCGCTCGATTCGCCGGCCGAGCGTGCCGCCGCGGGCGAGCCCCCGGCCAAGACCGAGACGCCCGACGCCGAGACCCGTGCGCTCGCCGAGGACGCGGCGCTGCGCACCGAGCCGCCGCAGCACCCGGCGGCCGACGGCGCCGACGATGCGGTGCCTCAGGCCGCCAATCCCGAAGCCCGCGCCGACGCGGCGGGCGAGCGGCCGAAGGGCCTGCCCGCGGCCCGCGGCGACCGGCCGGACGATCTCACCAAGATCCGCGGCATCGGCCCGGCCAACCAGACCCGGCTCAACGGTCTCGGCATCTGGCACTACGACCAGATCGCCGCCTGGACCCCGCAGCAGGTCGCCTGGGTCGGCGCCTACCTCGCCTTCCCCGGTCGCATCGACCGCGAGAACTGGGTGAGCCAAGCCGCCGACCTCGCCGGAACGAAGGGCTGAGGACCAGACCATGCTCTCCGATCAGGACCGCATCTTCACCAACCTCTACGGCCTGCACTCGCCCGATCTCGAGGCGGCGAAGAAGCGCGGCGCGTGGGACGGCACCAAGTTCCTGCTCGACCAGGGCCGGGACTGGATCATCGACGAGATGAAGGGCTCGGGGCTCCGCGGTCGCGGCGGCGCCGGCTTCCCGACCGGCCTCAAGTGGTCGTTCATGCCCAAGAAGTCCGACGGGCGCCCGCACTACCTCGTGGTCAACGCCGACGAGTCGGAGCCGGGCACCTGCAAGGACCGGGAGATCATGCGGCACGATCCGCATCTCCTGATCGAGGGCTGCATGCTGGCCTCCTTCGCCATGGGCGCGCATGCCTGCTACGTCTACCTGCGCGGCGAGTACGTGGCTGAAAAGTTCGCGCTGCAACGCGCGGTGGACGAAGCCTACGCGGCCCGACTCGTCGGCCAGTCCAACGTTCACGACTACCCGTTCGATATCTACGTCCACCACGGCGCGGGCGCGTATATCTGCGGCGAGGAGACGGCCCTCATCGAGAGCCTCGAGGGCAAGAAGGGGATGCCGCGGCTGAAGCCGCCGTTCCCGGCCAATATGGGCCTCTACGGCTGCCCCACGACGGTCAACAACGTCGAGTCGATCGCGGTGGCCGGCACGATCCTGCGCCGCGGCGGCGCGTGGTTCGCAGGCCTCGGCGGCAAGAACAACACCGGCACCAAGCTGTTCTGCGTCTCGGGCCACGTCAACAAGCCCTGCAACGTCGAGGAAGAGCTCGGCATCACCTTCCGCGAGCTGATCGACAAGCATTGCGGCGGCATGCGCGGCGGCTGGGACAACCTGCTCTGCTCGATCCCCGGCGGCTCCTCGGTGCCGCTGGTGCCGGCCGAGCAGATCATCGACGCCAAGATGGACTTCGACACCCTGCGCAACCTCGGCTCGGGGCTGGGCACCGCGGCCGTGATCGTGCTCGACAAGTCCACCGACATCGTGGGCGCCATCGCCCGCATCTCGTACTTCTACAAGCACGAGTCCTGCGGCCAGTGCACGCCCTGCCGCGAGGGCACCGGCTGGATGTGGCGCGTGCTCACCCGCATGGCCGCGGGCCGGGCGCAGAAGCGCGAGATCGACATGCTGCTCGAAGTCACCAAGCAGGTCGAGGGCCACACCATCTGCGCGTTGGGCGACGCCGCCGCGTGGCCGATCCAGGGTCTCATCCGCCACTTCCGGCCGGAGATCGAGAAGCGGATCGACCAGTACAGCGCCAACCCGCATTCCGATGCCGTGCCGATGGCGGCGGAGTGACCGCCGCTCCGATGCTCAACGTCGAGATACAACGATGACCAAAATCCTCGTCGACGGCACCGAGGTCGATGTCCCGGCCGACTACACCCTGCTCCAGGCCTGCGAGATCGCGGGCGCGGAGATTCCGCGCTTCTGCTTCCACGAGCGGCTGTCGATTGCCGGCAATTGCCGCATGTGTCTCGTCGAGCTGAAGGGCGCGCCGAAGCCCGTGGCCTCCTGCGCCTACGCGGTGAAGGATTGCCGGCCGGGGCCGAACGGCGAGCCGCCGGAGGTGCTGACGCGCTCAGGGCTCACGAAGAAGGCCCGCGAGGGGGTGATGGAGTTCCTCCTCATCAACCACCCGCTCGATTGCCCGATCTGCGACCAAGGCGGCCATTGCGATCTTCAGGATCAGGCGATGGCCTACGGCGTCGATTCGACCCGCTATCACGAGAACAAGCGCGCGGTCGAAGAGAAGTATATCGGCCCGCTGGTGCGCACGGCGATGAACCGCTGCATCCACTGCACCCGATGCGTCCGCTTCCTGGCGGAGGTGGCCGGCGTGCCGGACCTCGGCGCCATCGGCCGCGGCGAGGACATGGAGATCACGAGCTACCTCGAACAGGCGATGGGCTCGGAGCTTCAGGGCAACGTCGCCGACCTCTGCCCGGTCGGCGCGCTGGTCCACAAGCCGCAGAGCTACAACGTGCGCCCGTGGGAGCTGCACAAGACCGAGTCCGTCGATGTGATGGACGCGGTGGGCTCCGCGATCCGCGTCGATGCCCGCGGCCGCGAGGTGATGCAGATCGAGCCGCGCATCAGCGAGGAGATCAACGAGGAGTGGATCTCCGACAAGACGCGCCACGTGGTGGACGGCCTGCGCCTGCAGCGGCTCGACCGTCCGTTCCTGCGCGAGAACGGGCGCCTGCGCCCGGCCTCCTGGGGCGAGGCCTTTGCCGCCATCGCCGCCCGGCTGAAGGGCGCCGACCCCAAGCGCGTCGGCGCGCTGGTCGGTGACCTCGCGGGCGCCGAGGAAATCTTCGCGCTGAAAGCTCTCATGGGCTCGCTCGGCGTGACGAACCTCGATGGCCGCCAGACCGGCGAGGCGATCGATCCGGCCTGGGGCCGGGCCGCCTACACCTTTGGGCCGACCATCCCCGGCATCGAGGCGGCGGACGCGATCCTGCTCGTCGGCACCAACCCGCGCACCGAGGCCTCGCTGCTCAACGTGCGCATCCGCAAGCGCTGGCGCATGGCCCCGCTCGCCGTCGGCCTGATCCTCGACGAGCAGCCCGACCTCACCTACCCCTACACCTATCTCGGCGCCGGCCCCGACACCCTCGGCTCGCTGGGCAAGGGCGAGCACAGCTTCCTCGACATCCTGAAAAAGGCCGAGCGCCCGCTGATCATCGTCGGCGAGGGCGGGCTCGGCGCGCTCGGGGCGGCGGCAGCGCTCGCCAAGGAGATCGGCGCGGTCACGGCCGAGTGGAACGGTTTCGGCGTGCTGCACACGGCGGCTGCCCGCGTCGGCGCGCTCGATCTCGGTTTCGTGCCGGGGGAGGGGGGCCTTGGCTTCTCGCAGATGCTGGAGCCGGGCGCGCTCGACGTGGTGTTCAACCTCGGCGCCGACGAGCGGGCGATCCCGCCCGGCGCCTTCGTGATCTATCAGGGCACCCACGGCGACGCGGGCGCCAGCCGCGCCGACGTGATCCTGCCGGGCGCGGCCTACACCGAGAAGAGCGCGACCTACGTCAATCTCGAAGGCCGGGTGCAGATGACCAACCGCGCCGGCTTCCCGCCGGGCGATGCCCGCGAGGATTGGGCGATCCTGCGCGCGCTCTCCGACGTGCTCGGGAAGCGCCTGCCCTACGATTCGCTGGGTGCGCTGCGCAAGGCGATGTACGCCGCACATCCGCATCTCGCCGCCGTCGGCGCGGTTGAGCCCACGGACGCTGTGGCGACCCTCGACAAGCTGACGGCGCTGCCGGGCAACGCCGAAAAAGCGGCGTTCGCCTCGCCGGTCGCGGACTTCTACCTCACCAACCCGATCGCCCGCGCCTCGCGGGTGCTCGCCGAGTGCTCCGGGCTCGCCCGGGGCCGCGCGCTCGAAGCCGCGGAATAAGGGGCGCCTCGATGACCTTCCTCGAAGTGCTCGGCACCGTCCTGCTGCTGGCTCTGAAGAGCTTCGTGCTGCTCGCGGCGCTCCTCGTCTTCATCGCCTACGCGCTGCTGGCCGACCGCAAGATCTGGGCGGCGGTGCAGCTGCGCCGCGGCCCCAACGTCGTCGGGCCCTGGGGCCTGTTCCAGTCCTTCGCCGACCTCTTGAAGTTCGTCCTGAAGGAGCCGGTGATCCCGGCGGGCGCCAACAAGGCGATCTATCTGCTGGCGCCCCTCGTCTTCGCCATGCTGGCTTTGGCCTCCTGGGCGGTGATCCCGCTCGCCGACGGCTGGGCCATCGCCGACATCAATGTCGGCATCACCTACATCTTCGCGATCTCCTCGCTCGGCGTGTACGGCGTCATCATGGGCGGCTGGGCGTCGAACTCGAAATACGCCTTCCTCGGCGCGCTGCGCTCGGCGGCGCAGATGATCTCCTACGAAGTCTCGCTCGGTTTCGTCATCATCTGCGTGCTGCTCTGCGCCGGCTCGCTCAACCTCTCGCGCATCGTCATGGCGCAGGACACGGCGCTCGGCATCTTCGGCTGGTACTGGCTGTGGCTGTTCCCGATGTTCGGCGTGTTCTTCGTCTCTGCTTTGGCCGAGACCAACCGCCCGCCCTTCGATCTGCCCGAGGCCGAATCGGAATTGGTCGCCGGTTACATGGTCGAGTATTCCTCGACGCCGTATCTGCTCTTCATGCTCGGCGAGTACGTGGCGATCATGACCATGTGCGCGCTCGGCACGGTGCTGTTCCTCGGCGGCTGGCTCTCGCCGATCCCGTTCGCCCCCTTCACCTGGGTGCCCGGCGTGATCTGGTTCACCCTCAAGGCGAGCTTCCTGTTCTTCATGATCGCCATGGTGAAGGCCATGGTCCCGCGCTACCGCTACGACCAGCTCATGCGGCTCGGCTGGAAGGTCTTCCTTCCGCTCTCGCTGATCTCGGTCGTCGTCGTCGCCTTCGTCCTGAAACTCACCGGTCTCGCGCCGGGCGCTTGAGAAGGATCGCGCCGTGAAGCTCGATCAGGTCGCCAGAAGCCTTCTCCTGAAGGAGTTCGTGTCGGGGTTCGTCCTCGCCATGAAGTACTTCTTCAAGCCGAAGGCCACGATCAACTACCCCTTCGAGATGGGTCACCGCGGACCGCGCTTCCGCGGCGAGCACGCGCTGCGCCGCTACCCCAACGGGGAAGAGCGCTGCATCGCCTGCAAGCTCTGCGAGGCGATCTGCCCGGCGCAAGCCATCACCATCGAGGCGGGCCCGCGCCGCAACGACGGCACGCGCCGCACCACGCGCTACGACATCGACATGGTGAAGTGCATCTATTGCGGCATGTGCCAGGAGGCCTGCCCGGTGGACGCCATCGTCGAGGGGCCGAACTTCGAGTTCTCGGTCGAGACCCGCGAGGAGCTGCTCTACGACAAGGAGAAGCTGCTCGCGAACGGCGACCGCTGGGAGCGCGAGATCGCCCGCAACATCGCCACCGACGCGCCGTACCGCTAAAGGCGGGCGCCATTTCGATTGTGCGCCGCAAGGCCGGGTTCTATAGACGGGCCGCCGCCTGCGGCCGAGGGTCCACCGAGGCAGAAGGGAGCCGTCCGCGAGGGCGGCCGATGCTGAAAACCGCATGACCGCAGCCGCCGCCTTCTTCTATCTCTTCGCGGGCCTCGCCGTTGCCTCGGGCTTCATGGTGATCGCCGCCAGGAACCCCGTCACCTCGGTGCTGTTCCTGATCCTCGCCTTCGTGAATGCCGCGGGCCTCTTCGTCCTGATGGGCGCCGAGTTCCTGGCGATGATCCTGATCGTCGTCTATGTCGGCGCGGTGGCGGTGCTGTTCCTCTTCGTCGTGATGATGCTCGACGTGGACTTCGCCGCCCTCCGGCAGGGCTTCCAGCGCTACCTGCCGGTCGGCGGGCTGATCGGCGCGGTGTTCCTGATCGAGCTGCTGCTGGTGGTGGGCACCTGGACCCTCGATCCGGGCCTCGTCCAGGCGCCGCTCGGGCGCGCCGCCCACGGCGAGAGCCTCACCAACACCCAGGCGCTCGGCCGAGTGCTCTACACGGACTACGTCTACTTCTTCCAGATCGCCGGCCTGATCCTGCTGGTCGCGATGATCGGGGCCATCGTCCTGACCCTGCGGGATCGCGCCGGCGTCAAGCGCCAGAACATCTCGGTGCAGAACGCCCGCACCCAGGCCATGGCCGTCGACACCATCAAGGTTCCGTCCCGCCAGGGCGTGGAGGTCTGAACATGATCGGCCTGAGCCATTACCTGACGGTCGCCGCGATCCTGTTCACGCTCGGCGTGCTCGGCATCTTCATCAACCGCAAGAACGTCATCGTCATCCTGATGTCGGTCGAGCTGATCCTGCTCGCGGTCAACATCAACCTCGTGGCGTTCTCGACCCATCTCAACGACATCACCGGCCAGGTCTTCGCCCTGTTCGTGCTGACCGTGGCCGCCGCCGAGGCCGCCATCGGTCTGGCCATCCTGGTGGTGTTCTTCCGCAACCGCGGCTCCATCGCCGTCGAAGACGTGAGCATGATGAAGGGCTGACGGCTCTCCACCACAGCCGCCCCTTCGTCCCGCCTGCTGCGAGGCACGATCCCCCATGTATCACGCCATCGTCTTCTTCCCGCTGATCGGCGCGCTGATCGCCGGCCTGTTCGGCCGGTCCATCGGCGCCCGGATGAGCGAGCTCGTGACGACGGGCTGCCTCGGCTTCGCCTGCTTCCTCGCCTGGGGCGTCTTCTTCCTCGTCACCGGCGACGGCCGGGCCGAGACCGTGCCGGTGGCGCAGTGGTTCTCGGCGGGCGACCTCACCGTCGATTGGGCCTTCAAGGTCGACACGCTGACGGCGATCATGCTCGTCGTCGTCACCTCGGTCTCGACCCTCGTGCACGTCTATTCCATCGGCTACATGCACGAGGATCCGCACCGGCCGCGCTTCTTCGCCTACCTGTCGCTGTTCACCTTCGCCATGCTGATGCTGGTGACCGCCGACAACCTCGTGCAGATGTTCTTCGGCTGGGAAGGCGTCGGCCTCGCCTCCTACCTGCTGATCGGCTTCTGGTACGAGAAGCCCTCGGCCAACGCTGCGGCGATGAAGGCCTTCATCGTCAACCGCGTCGGCGATTTCGGTTTCTCCCTCGGCATTTTTTTGGTGTTTGTCCTCACCGGATCCGTGGGCTTCGATGCCATCTTCGCCAAGGCCCCCGAGCTGAAGGACGCGACGTTCCACTTCCTTGGGGCTGACTGGCACGCCCTGACGCTCGCCTGCCTCCTGCTGTTCATGGGCGCCATGGGCAAGTCGGCGCAGTTCCTGCTGCACACCTGGCTGCCGGACGCGATGGAGGGCCCGACCCCGGTCTCGGCGCTCATCCACGCCGCCACCATGGTGACCGCCGGCGTGTTCATGGTCGCCCGCCTGTCGCCGCTGTTCGAGCTGGCGCCGACCGCGCTCACCGTCGTCACCGTCATCGGCGGCATCACCGCCTTCTTCGCGGCGACCGTCGGCCTCGTGCAGAACGACATCAAGCGGGTCATCGCCTATTCGACCTGCTCGCAGCTCGGCTACATGTTCGTCGGCCTGGGTGTGGGCGCCTACGCGACGGGCGTGTTCCACCTCTTCACCCACGCCTTCTTCAAGGCGCTGCTGTTCCTCGGGGCCGGCTCGGTCATCCACGCGATGCACCACGAGCAGGACATGCGGAACATGGGCGGATTGCGCCCCTACATCCCCTTCACCACCGCGATGATGACGATCGGTACGCTTGCGCTGATCGGCTTCCCCTTCACCGCCGGCTTCTACTCGAAGGACGCGATCATCGAGGCGGCCTACATGTCGGACCGCCCCGGCCACGTGCTGGCGTTCCTCGCCACCGTGATCGCCGCGCTGATGACCTCGTTCTATTCCTGGCGCCTGTTCTTCCTCACCTTCGAGGGCCCGCAGCGCTGGGTCGCCCACGGGGCGCACGGTCACGACGACCACGCGCACGCGGCGCACGACCAACATGCCCACGCCCACGCGGCGCACGCCCACGACGCCGACGGCAAGCCCGGCCATCACGAGGGCGTCGCCCACGACGATCACGGCCACGACGTCGAGCCCGCCTCGCACAGCGCGATCGAGCACCACGACGATCACGGCGCCCACAAGCCGCACGAGAGCCCGCTCGTCATGACGATCCCGCTGGCCATCCTGGCCTTCGGTGCCCTGTTCGCCGGCCTGATCTTCAAGGACCGGTTCATCGGGCACGACATGGACAAGTTCTGGGGCCACGCGCTGCCGCACGATTCCGGCAACGGCATCATGCACAAGCTCCACGACGTGCCCGGCTGGGTCGCCAACGCGCCGTTCGTGATGCTGGTGCTCGGTTTCGTGCTGGCCTTCTGGATGTATCTGCGCCGGCCCGACCTGCCGAACCGTCTCGCGACCTCGCAGCCGATCCTGTACCGCTTCCTGCTCAACAAGTGGTACTTCGACGAGATCTACGACCGGATCTTCGTCCGCCCGGCCAAGAACTTCGGCCTGTTCCTGTGGAAGGAGGGCGACGGACGCGTCATCGACGGCTTCGGCCCCGACGGCATCTCGGCCCGCGTGGTCGACGTCACCCGCGGCGTGGTCCGCTTCCAGACCGGCTACGTCTACCACTACGCCTTCGTGATGCTCGTCGGGGTCGCCGGCCTGATCACGTGGTACCTCGTCTCCGGCGTGCCGGCGGTCGGAGGAGCGCATTGATGTTCGGCCTCGGCATTCTCTCCGGGCTCCTGATCGTTCCCCTCGCGGGCGCCGCCTTCATCCTCACCCTGGGGGAGGAGACGGAGGCCGTGAAGCGCAACGCCCGCTGGGCCGCGCTCATCACGACCGTCGTCACCTTCCTGCTCTCGCTCGCCGCCTGGGCCCGCTACGACATCGCGTCCCCGAGCTTCCAGCTCGTCGAGAGCCACGCGTGGCTCGCCGAGAACATCCGGTTCAAGCTCGGCGTCGACGGCTTCTCGATGCCGCTGATCCTGCTGACCACGTTCCTGATGCCCTTCTGCATCGGCGCCTCGTGGCTCTCGGTCGAGAATCGCGTGAAGGAGTACTTCGTCGCCTTCCTCGTGCTCGAGACGACGATGATTGGCGTCTTCTGCGCGCTCGACCTCGTGCTGTTCTACCTGTTCTTCGAGGCCGGCCTGATCCCGATGTTCCTCATCATCGGCATCTGGGGCGGCAAGCGGCGCATCTACGCGAGCTTCAAGTTCTTCCTCTACACGCTGCTCGGCTCGGTGCTGATGCTGCTCGCCATCATGGCGATGTACTGGGAGGCCGGCACCACCGACATCCCGACGCTGCTGGCGCATCGCTTCCCCGTCGGCCTGCAATGGTGGCTGTGGCTCGCCTTCTTCGCCTCCTTCGCAGTGAAGATGCCGATGTGGCCGGTCCATACCTGGCTCCCCGACGCCCACGTCGAGGCGCCGACCGCGGGCTCGGTGATCCTGGCCGGCATCCTGCTGAAGATGGGCGGCTACGGCTTCATCCGGATCTCCCTGCCGATGCTGCCCGACGCCTCTGCCGAGTTCGCGCCCCTCGTCTTCGCGCTGTCGGTGATCGCGATCATCTTCACCTCGCTCACCGCGATGATGCAGACCGACATCAAGAAGCTGATCGCCTATTCCTCGGTCGCCCATATGGGCTTCGTGACGCTCGGCCTGTTCACGCTGAACGAGCAGGGCATCCAGGGCGCGCTGTTCCTGATGATCTCGCACGGCATCGTCTCGGGCGCGCTGTTCCTCTGCGTCGGCGTCGTCTACGACCGGATGCACACCCGCGAGATCGCCGCCTATGGCGGTCTCGTGAAGCGGATGCCGCTCTACGCCGCTGCCATGATGGTGTTCACCATGGCCAATGTCGGCCTGCCCGGCACCTCCGGCTTCGTCGGCGAGTTCCTAGCGATGATGGGCGCCTTCAAGGCCAACCCCACGGTCGCGTTCTTCTCGGTCTTCGGCATCATCCTCTCGGCGGGCTATGCGCTCTGGCTCTACGCACGGGTGATCTACGGGAAGCTGGAGAAGCCCAACCTCCAGGGCATTCTGGACCTCGACCTGCGGGAAAAAATCATCATCGCGCCGCTCGTCGCGCTGACGATCTGGTACGGCGTCCATCCGGCCCCCGTGCTCGACACCTTCGCGCCCTCGACCGAGGCGCTGATGCAGAACATGCGCACGGCGCTCGCCAACACGCAGAACGCGGAGGCCGCCGCCAAGGCGGCGAAGCTCGCGGCGGCGGAGAAGATCGCCCCCGAGAACTCCCAGAAAATCGAGGCCGCCGCGCGATGACCCCGATCCAGTCCGTCCTGCCGGCGATCACGCCGGTCCTGCCGGAGATCGTCCTGAGCGTCGGCGCGCTGCTGCTGGTGCTCTGGGGCGCGTGGCGCGGCGAGCGCTCGGCCGAGAGCACCAATCTCGGCGCGCTGGGCCTGCTGATCTTCACCTTCTTCCTCGTGGTCTCCCAGACCGGCACGGTGACGACGCTCAACGGCGCCTTCATCGCCGACCCGTTCGCCCGGGTGATGAAGGCCCTGATCCTGATCGGTTCGGCCGCTACGATCCTGCTGTCGCGCGACTATTTCCAGCGCGAGCGCATCGACCGGTTCGAGTACCCGATCCTGATCGTGCTCTGCACCATCGGCATGATGGTGATGGCCTCGGCCAACGACCTGATCTCCCTCTATCTCGGCCTGGAGCTGCAATCGCTCGCCGCTTACGTCATCGCCGCCTTCCACCGCGACGACGTGAAGTCGACGGAAGCGGGCCTGAAGTATTTCGTGCTCGGCGCGCTCTCGTCCGGCATGCTGCTCTACGGCTCGTCGCTGGTCTACGGCTTCACCGGCACGGTCTCGTTCCCCGGCATCGTCACGGCGCTGAACGGCCCGGCGAGCTTCGGCCTCGTCCTCGGCATCGTGTTCGTGGCGGCCGGCGTCGCCTTCAAGCTCGCCGCGGTGCCGTTCCACATGTGGACGCCCGACGTCTACGAGGGCTCGCCGACGCCGGTCACCGCCTTCTTCGCCTCCGCGCCGAAGATGGCCGCCATGGCGATGACGGTCCGCGTGTTCATCGGCGCCTTCCCGGACGTGACCGCGGTCTGGCAGCAGATCATCGTCTTCGTCTCGATCGCCTCCATGGCGCTCGGCTCCTTCGCGGCGATCGGCCAGCGCAACCTCAAGCGCCTGATGGCCTATTCCTCCATCGGCAATGTCGGCTACGCCCTCATCGGGCTGGCCGCCGGCTCGGAAGAAGGCATCCGCGGCGTCGTGATCTACATGGTGATCTACCTCGCCATGACCCTCGGGGCCTTCGCGGTGCTGCTCAGCTTGCGCCGCAAGGACCGGATGTTCGAGACCATCGACGACCTGTCGGGTCTCTCGCGCACCCATCCGTGGCTGGCCTTCAGCCTCGCCGCGATGATGTTCTCGCTGGCCGGCATCCCGCCGCTCGCCGGGTTCTTCGCGAAGTTCTACGTCTTCGCCGCCGCCATCAAGGCGGACCTCGTGACGCTCGCGGTGATCGGCGTGGTGACCTCGGTGGTCGGCGCGTTCTACTACCTTCGCCTCGTCAAAGTGATGTACTTCGACGAGCCGAAGGCCCCCTACGAGCGCATCCCGCCCGGCTCGGCCATCGTGCTCGCGGCCTCCAGCGTCGTCGTGGTGCTGTTCTTCCTGATCCCGGCCCCGCTGGTGGCGGCGGCGGGCAGCGCCGCGAAGTCCCTGTTCTGAGGGCATGACCTTCCGGCTCAGCCCGGCGGCCCGCCTGGACGGTCACCGCCTGCACAGCCACGACCGCCTCGGCTCGACCAACACCGAGGCGCTGGCCCGCGCCCGCGACGGCGAGACCGGACCGCTCTGGGTCGCGACCCGCGTGCAGGAGGCGGGCCGGGGCCGGCGCGGCAATGTCTGGCAGTCGCCCGAGGGCAATCTGTTCGCGAGTTTGCTTTGGCCGGTCCAGGGCGTGGCCCCGGAAATGGTCGCGACCTTGGGATTCGTGGCCGGTGTGGCCTTGGTCGATGCGATCCGGGATGTGGCGCGGGTCTCTCCTCCTCCTTGCGGGGAGGCGGCGGTGCCTTCTGCACCACCCCCACCCCTACCTCTCCCGGCAAGGGGGAGGGGACAGGAAGCTTTCCGCCTGAAATGGCCCAACGACGTCCTGATGGACGGCCAAAAACTCGCCGGCATCCTGTTAGAGGCTGAGCAGCTCCCCGGCGGGCGGCGCGCGGTGGTGATCGGCTTCGGCGTCAACGTGGCCGCCGCGCCCGACGATCTGCCCTATCCGGCCGCGGCCCTTCGCCCCGCGCATGCGGTCGATGCGCCCATTCTGCTCGAATCCCTGACGGAACGATTTGTCGAAGCGGCCCGGATCTGGAACAAGGGGCGCGGATTCCAAAACATCCGGCAGCTCTGGCTGGAGCGCGCGGCGGGGGTCGGGGCCCCCGTGTCGGTGCGAACCGCGGAGACGGTGCTGTCGGGCACGTTTGACACGATCGACGAGGGGGGGCGGCTCGTGATCCTCGCCCCGGACGGAACACGACGAACCGTGACGGCGGGCGAGGTGCATTTCGGACGTGCCGCGACGGCGGCTTGAAACTGGATAGACGACAAGATGACGACACGGCAGGACGAGCTCGTCTTCGTGCCGCTCGGCGGCGTGGGCGAGATCGGCATGAATGCGGGCCTCTACGGGATCGGTCCCGAGAAGCAGCGCAAATGGATCATGGTCGATTGCGGCATGGGCTTCGCCGGTGAGGAGGGGCTGCCGGGCATCGACCTGATGTTCCCGGATCTCGCCTTCATCGAGGAGCGCAAGAAGGATCTCCTCGGAATCTTCATCACCCACGCGCACGAGGACCATATCGGCGCGATCTCCGAGCTGTGGCCGCGCCTCAAGGCGCCGGTCTACGCCACGCGCTTCGCCAAGCAGCTTTTGGAGACGCGCCGCCTCTCGGAGCCCGGCGCCCCGAAGGTGGACCTGCGCGAGATCAAGCCGGGCAAGCGGGTGACCGTCGGCCCGTTCGAGATCGAGTTCGTGCCGGTGGCCCACTCGATCCCGGAATCGAACGCGGTGGCGATCCGCACCGCGTTCGGCCTCGTGGTCCATACCGGCGACTGGAAGCTCGACGACACGCCGGTGGCCGGCGACACCACCTCGCCGGAAGCCTTCACGGCGCTCGGCGACGAGGGCATCCTGGCGCTGGTCTGCGACTCGACCAACGTGCTCCGCGAGGGCCGTAGCCCGAGCGAGTCCGAGGTGTCGGCGACCCTCCGACGCATCATCCAGGAATCGCCCCACCGCGTCGCGGTGACGACCTTCGCCTCGAACGTCGCCCGCATCCGCGCCGTGGCCGAGGCCGCCCAGGCCTGCGGCCGCGAGGTGATCGCGGTCGGCCGCGCCATGGACCGGGTCATCGATGTCGCCCGCGAATGCGGCTACCTCGACGGCCTGCCAGACTTCCGCGGCGCCGAATCCTTCGGCCACATCCCGCGGGACAAGCTGGTCTGCCTGCTCACCGGCTCCCAGGGCGAGCCGCGGGCGGCCATGTCGCGGGTCTCGCGCGACGACCATCCGGCGATCTCGCTCACCGCGGGCGACCGGGTGATCTTCTCGTCGCGCGCGATTCCGGGCAACGAGCGCGATGTCGGCGCCATCATCAACGACCTGATCGAGTCCGGCATCGAGGTCATCACCGACCGCACCGAACTCGTCCACGTCTCCGGCCATCCCCGCCGCGAGGAGATGGTGGCGATGTATGGCTGGACCCGGCCGAAGGCCGTCGTGCCGGTCCACGGCGAGGCGCTGCATCTCGACGAGCATGCCCGCTTCGCCCGGAGCCAGGGCGTCGAGACCGTGGTGAAGGCCCGCAACGGCGCCGTGGTGCGCCTCGCACCGGGCAAGCCCGAGGTGGTCGAGCATGTGCGCGCCGGCCGGCTCTACAAGGACGGCAACGTCCTGATCGACCACAAGGATCGGGCGATCCCCGAGCGGCGCAAGCTGTCCCAGACCGGCATCGTCTCGGTCGCCATCGCCATCGACGAGCGCGGCATGGTGGTCGGCGAGCCGGCGGTGGACATCATGGGCCTGCCCAATCGCGGGCGCAGCGGCGAGCCCCTGCTCGACACCGTGGTGGACATCGTCCACCGCACGCTGGGCAACCTGCCGCGCGGCAAGATGAAGGACTCGGAAGCGGTCGA
This sequence comes from Methylorubrum salsuginis, assembly GCF_900114375.1. GTDB lineage: Bacteria > Pseudomonadota > Alphaproteobacteria > Rhizobiales > Beijerinckiaceae > Methylobacterium > Methylobacterium salsuginis. The sequence goes on from NZ_FOSV01000002.1 coordinate 170,172, forward strand.
GAACGCGGTCGACCGCGCCATCCGCTCCGCCGTCAACGAGGCCTGGGGCAAGAAGCCCGCCTGCCACGTGCAGGTGGTCGAGGTGTGACAGTCTCGTGCGGCGCGCTAGATTGCGCCGCATCGTGGTTGCGAGCGTGGGCAGAACGATCCGGGTCGCGACCTCTGCGGAGATGTCGTGCTCTGGATTGCTGACGCCTCGCCTCGCAAGGACGGTTTCAGGTTCGGGCAGGGAGAATTCGAAAAAATGATCGGACGGCTCAATCACGTCGCCATCGCGGTGAAGGACCTCGACGCGGCGACCGCGGTCTACCGCGACACGCTCGGCGCCAAGGTGACGGAGCCGCTGCCCCAGCCGGAGCACGGCGTCACCGTCGTCTTCGTGGAACTGCCCAACAGCAAGGTCGAGCTGATGTCGCCCTTAGGCGAGAACTCGACGATCCAGGGCTTCGTCGACAAGAACCCGGCCGGCGGCATCCACCACGTCTGCTACGAGGTGGACGACATCATCGCCGCCCGCGACCAGATGAAGGCGGCCGGCGCCCGCGTGCTCGGCACGGGCGAGCCGAAGATCGGCGCGCACGGTAAGCCGGTCATCTTCCTGCACCCGAAGGACTTTTTGGGGACGCTCGTCGAGCTGGAGCAGGTCTGAAGGCCAGCCCCAAAACCCTCCCCCGCAGAAGGGGGAGGGCAATGCGTCAGCGCCCTCGGCGCTTGAAAGTTTTGCTTCCATGACCCCCCTCCGCACCCTCGCCGCCTCGACTCCGCTGACCCTCCTCACGGTGGCCGCGCTCGTCGCCGTGCTGGTGGCGGTGGCGGTGAAGGGGTTCGCGCTGACGATCTTCGGGGCGCTCGCGCTCTACTTCGTGCTGTGGTGGACCTTCCTGTTCGCGATCCTGCCGCTCGGCAACGCCGCCGAGGCCGATCCGCAGCGGCTGGTGCCGGGCCAGGATCCCGGCGCGCCGGCAGCGCCGCGGCTGCGGGAAAAAGCGCTGCTGACGACGCTGCTCGCCGGCACCGCCTTCATCGCCGCTATCCTGATCTTCCCACTCGCGAGGCTGTGAACGGGCCGCCCGTCGCGGCGTTCGCCCCGGCCCGCGCGCCGCGTTGACAGGCGCCGGAGCCCGCCCACACCTTGCTTTCGTGCCGTCGGCGCAGACCGACAGCCGACAGGGAGAGACGCCATGGCCGCGATGATGGCAGGGCCGCGCCCGCCCGCCGACGGCGAGGGCGGCGGCAACACGTGGCTGCTGCCGTTCATGCTGGCGCTGTTCTTCGCCTGGGGGCTCGCCACCGTCCTCGTCGATATCGTCACGCCCAAGCTCAAGAGCCTGTTCGCGCTGAGCTACACCGAGGCGACGCTCACCCAGTTCTGCTTCTTCGCCGCCTATGCCCTCATCTCGTTGCCGGCGGGTGCGATGGTGACCCGGATCGGCGCCATGCGCGGCCTCGTCGTCGGCCTCGTGGTGATGGCGGCGGGCTGCCTGCTCTTCGCGCCGGCCGCGCGCAGCGGGCTGTTTCCGATGTTCCTGCTGGCCCTGTTCGTGATGGCCTCGGGGATTGCCGTATTGCAGGTGGCGGCCAACCCCCTGGTGGCGCGGCTCGGCGATCCGGCCCAGGCGTCGAGCCGGCTGACCCTGGCTCAGACCTTCAACGCGCTCGGCACCACCATCGGCCCGATCGTCGGCGCCTGGACGATCCTGGCCCACACCGTCGCGCCGACCGGCACCGATCCGGCCGCCCTCGCCGCCGCCCGCCAGGCCGAGGCCGATGTGGTGCGCACGCCCTTCCTCGTCATCGCCGCCGGGCTCTGTGCGCTCGCGATCCTGTTCTGGTTCCTGCGCCGCCGGGTGCGGGAGGAGCGCAGCGCCGAGACCGCCGGCCCGGCCGGACTCGGGCTCGATCTGTTGCGGCAGCCGCGCCTCGCGCTGGGGGCGGCGGCGATCTTCCTCTATGTCGGCGCGGAGGTCGCCATCGGCACGCTGATGGTGAGCTGGCTGGAGCAGCCGCGGGTGCTCGGCGCCAGCCCCGAGCAGGCGGGCCACCTGCTCAGCTTCTACTGGGGCGGGGCGCTCGCCGGGCGGATCGTCGGCTCGTTCGTGCTGCGGCGGGTCCGGCCGGGGGCGGCGCTCGGCACGGTGGCGCTGACGGCGGCCGGGCTCGCCGTTCTGGCGGCCTCCAGCACGGGCCCGCTCGCGGGCTGGGCGCTGATCGCGGTCGGGCTCGCCAACGCGATCCAGTTCCCGACGATCTTCGCGCTGGCGATCGAGGGGTTGGGCGAGCGCACGGCGCAGGGGGCCGGCATCGTCTGCGTGGCGATCGTCGGCGGTGCCATCGTGCCGGTGGCGACCGGGGCGCTGGCCGACGGCTTCGGCCTCGCCGTGGCGCTCACCGCACCGGCCCTCTGCTATCTCTGTATCGCCGGCTTCGCCCTGGCCCATGCCCGCGACGCGCTGGGCCGACCGACCGCGCTTCCGGCCGAATAGAGAAAGCGTTCGAGGGGCTTCCGAAAAACAAAAAGCAAGGCACGAGGCCTTGCTTTGAAACAATCGAGTGTTTTGCAGCCTAGCATTATCTCGCGCATTTCTTGCGGCGCGGCGGCTGCTTGTTCCTCCCGAGACTCGGACCGTTCGCCGCCTCTGTGGGGCGGCGACCATCGCGGCGCTGCTTATAGGAAGAAGATTTCCCTTTGTCATCAGGCCGGAGACGGTTCGCGGCGCTTTTTTGCCGAGGTTGCGGCAAACTGCCTTCCGACGGGTCGAAACGGGCGGTGCGCACGCTGTTTCCCGCCCTCACGGCCGCCGTTCCGGGACGCGAAGCGAACCCGGACCCGCAGGGGCCGCCGGAGGCCTGCGATCCACGACGGGCCGCACGGCATCGTTTCCGCGTCGCATCGCGGGCGGATTCCGGGTTCCGCTGCGCGGCCCCGGAATGACGGCGTGCTGAAGGGAGACAGCCATCCCCCGCCCGGCCTGTGCTTCGTCACCGCTTGTATTTTGTGGGCGCAATGTGTTGTGTGCCTCGCGCGCCGGCCCGTCTTCCTGCCGCCGGTCGCGCCAGCCGTTCAAGGTCGAAAGATGCGTCTCTCCCGCTACTTCCTGCCGATCCTGCGCGAGACGCCCAAGGAAGCCGAGATCGTCTCGCATCGCCTGATGCTGCGCGCCGGCATGATCCGCCAGGAGGCCGCGGGCATCTATGCGTGGCTGCCGCTGGGCCTGCGGGTGCTCGACAAGGTCTGCAAGGTGATCCGCACCGAGCAGGACCGCGCGGGCGCCGTCGAGATCCTGATGCCGACGATCCAGGCCGCCGACCTGTGGCGCGAATCCGGCCGCTACGAGGCCTACGGCAAGGAGATGCTGCGCCTGAAGGACCGCCACGAGCGCGATCTGCTCTACGGGCCGACCGCCGAGGAGGTCGTCACCGAAATCTTCCGCGCCAGCGCCCGCTCCTACAAGGACGTGCCCAAGAACCTCTATCAGATCTCGTGGAAGTTCCGTGACGAGGTGCGCCCGCGCTTCGGCACCATGCGCTCGCGCGAGTTCCTGATGAAGGACGGCTACTCGTTCGATCTCGATCAGGCCGGGGCGCGCCACTCCTACAACAAGGTGTTCGTCTCCTATCTCCGCACCTTTGAGACGCTCGGCCTGCGGGCGATCCCGATGCGCGCCGATACCGGCCCGATCGGCGGCGACCTCAGCCACGAATTCATCATCCTGGCCCAGACCGGCGAGAGCGAAGTCTTCTGCGATCGCGCCTACTTGGATATGCCGGTGCCGCCGCCGTCGGTCGATTTCGACGACGTGGCCGGCCTTCAGGGCGTGGTCGATGCCTGGACCTCGCATTACGCCGCCACCGACGAGATGCACGACACGGCGGCCTTCGCCGAGGTGCCGGAGGCGTCTCGCCTCTCCGCCCGCGGCATCGAGGTCGGCCACATCTTCTATTTCGGCACCAAGTACTCGACGCCGATGAAGGCCGTCGTCACCGGCCCCGACGGGCAGGAGCGACCGGTGCATATGGGCTCCTACGGCATCGGCCCGAGCCGGCTGGTGGCCGCCACCATCGAGGCGAGCCACGACGAGGCCGGCATCATCTGGCCGGACGCCATCGCCCCGTTCGACGTGGCCCTGATCAACCTCAAGGTTGGCGACACCGCCTGCGACACGGCCTGCGCCGAGATCCAGGCCGCGCTCGAGACCGCGGGTCTCTCGGTGCTCTACGACGACCGCGACGACCGGCCCGGCGCCAAGTTCGCCACCGCCGACCTGATCGGCCTGCCCTGGCAGGTCATCGTCGGGCCGAAGGGGCTGGCGGACGGCAAGATCGAGCTGAAGCGCCGTGCCACCGGCGAGCGCGAGACGCTCGACCCGGTCGATCTGCCGGCCCGGCTGCGGCGCGTCTGAGGCGATCGCGATGGCGCTGGCGCTCGGCAGTCTGACGGACGGCGCGAAGGGCGCTCTGAAAGGGGCTTGGGCCCGCCTGCGCAGCGCGCGGGCGAGCGCCTCGACGCGGCCCTTCGCGGGCTTCGAATGGCTGATCGCCGGCCGCTATCTCCGCGCCCGGCGCCGGGGCGGCGGCGTCTCGGTGGTGGCCCTGTTCTCGGTGCTCGGCATCGCGGTCGGCGTCGCCACCCTCATCATCGTGCTCTCGGTGATGAACGGCTTCCGCACCGAGCTGCGCTCCAAGATCGTCGGGCTCAACGGCCACGTCTTCGCCGCGCCGATCGACAAGCTGTTCACCGATTACGTCGATCTCTCCGAGCGCCTGGAGAAGGTGGCGGGCGTGCGCGCCGTGGTGCCGATGGTGCAGGGGCAGGCCTTCGCCTCCTCGCCCTATGGCGGGTCCGGCGTGCTGGTGCGCGGCGTGCGCGAGGCGGATCTCGCCAAGATCCCCGCCGTCTCCTCGGCCATCAAGAGCGGCTCGCTCGAAGGGTTCGACGACGGCACCGGGCTGGCACTGGGCAAACGGCTCGCCGATTCCCTCGGACTCCAGGCCGGCGATCAGGTCACGCTCCAGACCCCGAAGGGGGCGAGCACGCCGTTCGGCACCGCGCCGCGCTCCAAGAGCTACACCGTGAAGGCGATCTTCGAGATCGGGGTCACCGATTTCGACACCACCATGGCCTTCATGCCGCTGACCGAGGCCCAGGCCTTCTTCAACCGCGACGGCGACGTCAGCCTGATCGAGATCTATCTCGACGACGCCGACACGGTGGGCGAGATGCGCGAGCCCCTGGAGATGGCGGCGGAGCGCCCGGTCCTCCTGACCGACTGGCGCCAGACCAACCGCACCTTCTTCGGCGCCCTGGAGGTGGAGCGGAACGTGATGTTCCTCATCCTCAACCTCATCGTCATCGTGGCGACGCTCAACATCGTCTCGGGCCTGATCCTGCTGGTGCGCGACAAGTCCTCGGACATCGCGATCCTGCGCACCATGGGGGCGACGCCGGGGACGATCATGCGGGTGTTCCTGATCAACGGGGCGCTGATCGGCATCGTCGGCACGGTGATCGGGCTGATCGGCGGGGTGCTGTTCACCCTCAACATCAAGCCGATCCAGCGCACCCTGTTTCCCGGCGCCTGGGACCCGACGGTGCGCTTCCTCGCCGAGATTCCGGCCGAGATGAACACCACCGAAGTGACCATCATCGTCGTCACCTCGATCCTCTTGTCGCTCGCCGCGACCCTCTATCCCTCCTGGCGCGCCGCCCGGCTCGATCCGGTGCAGGCCCTGCGCTACGGCTGACGGAATCTCCATGACACAGTCGCAAGCCGGCGCCGCGCAGCCGGTGCCGGCCCTGTTCTTCTCGGGCGTCGAGCGCCGCTACCCGCAAGGGGAGGGGGCGCTGGAAATCCTGCGCGGCACCGATCTGGCCATCTGGCCGGGCGAACTCGTCGCGCTCGTGGCCCCCTCCGGCGCCGGCAAGTCGACGCTGCTCCATCTCGCCGGCCTCTTGGAGCGGCCCGACGGCGGCGAGGTCTATATCGGCGGCCAGCCCACCGCCGCGATGTCCGACGGCGAGCGCACCCGGCTGCGGCGCGAGGAGATGGGCTTCGTCTACCAGTTCCACCACCTGCTGCCGGAATTCTCGGCGCTGGAGAACGTGGTGCTGCCCCAGCTCATCCGCGGCCTCGGCCGCAAGGAAGCCGAGGCGCGGGCCGCCGAGCTCCTGAGCTTCCTCGGCCTCAAGGAGCGCCTGCCGCACCGTCCGGCCGAACTGTCGGGCGGCGAGCAGCAGCGCGTCGCCATCGCCCGCGCGGTGGCCAACGGGCCCCGCCTGCTTCTGGCCGACGAACCCACCGGCAACCTCGACCCGCAGACCTCGGGCCGGGTGTTCAGCATCCTGCTTCAGCTCGTGCGCGCCTCCGGCCTCGCCGCCCTCATCGCCACCCACAACATGGACCTCGCCGCCCGGATGGACCGGCGGGTGACCATCCGCGACGGGATGATCGAGCAGCTGGGGTAGGGGCGATCCGCGAAGGAAGAGCCGCTCGCAGGCTCTGACGCGACCCTGCCGATCCCCATCCGTACGCCCCGAGGCGGGCCGGTGCGCAACCGCAACACGGCCGCCCGGGGTGGGGCCGCTCATGGCCTCGAATGGGCCTGACTACGCCGGTCGCTCAACTAACCTGAGGTCTGCCGAGTGAATTCCGGAGCTTCAGGGGTTGCCAGCCGGTTCCGATCTCGTGATGGCTTCGAACAGCAACACGATCACCGCTCCGTCGCGCTTCGCACCCGCGAGACGCATCGGACGAAGGCGTATCCTTCGGTACTGGCCGTCCCTGCCCCGACGAGTTCGTCCCGCGCCCATGCCGATCGTTCGCATCAACGGCCACCTGCTCTATTACTGCCACGTGCCCAAGGCGGTCGGGTCCGCCGTCGAGGCCTATCTGCGGGCGCAGTTCGGGCCCCTCGCCTTCGCCGACGAGCAGTTCTACGAGCTGAGCCCGCCCGACCGCTGGACCCGCAGCTCGCCGCAGCATGTCGATGTCGAGAGCTTCGAGCGACTCTTCCCGGCGGACTTCTTCGACGACGTCTTCGCGGTGGTGCGCGATCCGCTTCCGCGCCTCGTCTCGGCCTACAAGTTCCAGAAGCTGGTCGAGGGGCTGATCCCGCCCGAGGCGAGCTTCGACGCGTGGGTGCTCGGCCTGGACCGGGCCATGATCGGGCGGCGCTTCGCCTTCGACAACCACCTGCTGCCGATGCACCGGCTGGTGCCGGAGGGCACCCGCATCTTCCGCATGGAGAGCGGCCTCGGCGCGGTGATCGATTATCTCCGTGGCCGTGCCGCCACGACCGGCGCCTTCGTCAACCGTTCATTCACTCTATCGCCGCCCCGCGCCGTTTCGGGCTTTACAAAGAACAAAACAAGAACAAAACTCGCTCCATCACCAGGGAGCGACCACATGGCCAAGCGCGGGTTCCTCACCAACCTCGTCGAGTTCACCGCCTTCGGCATGCTCTTCGGCGCGGTCGCGCTGTGGGCGGTAGCCTTGGCGCCGATTCACTAACCGTTCGCATCCGGGCGCCGTTTGTTCCCGCGCCCGGCGGGTTGCGCACAGGAAAGCGGTCCGGACGCGCGTGATCCGGTCCGGCCGCGGCTTTGCGGTCGCGAAGCGGTGGATATCCGGTTCGGTGCGATCCTTGAGTGACAGACTCGGAAGGCATTGATCGGCGATCTTGAGCAGGCTCCGAACAGGGTCCCTCATGTCGCGCACGCTGAAGGAGGTCGGCTTCGTCCACCTCCACGTCCACTCGTCCTACTCGCTGCTCGAAGGCGGCGTGAAGGTCGCCGACATCGTCAAAGCCGCCGCCGCCGACCGGCAGCCGGCGCTGGCGCTCACCGACACCAACAACCTGTTCGGCGCGCTCGAATTCTCGGAGAAGGCCGCGGGCACCGGCATCCAGCCGATCGCCGGCTTGCAGCTGACCGTCTGCTTCGAGGCGCCCGATCCGATGGCGCGGATGCCGCAGGCGGCGTGTGCCAACATCGTGCTGCTGGCCCAGGACGAGACCGGCTACGGCAACCTGCTGCGGCTGGCGAGCCGGGCCTATTTCGACGGGCCGCTGGGAGCCGCCCCCAACGTCGCGGTCTCCGCGTTGGAGGGCAATGTCGAGGGGCTGATCGGCCTGACCGGCGGCCTGACCGGTCCGCTCGACACCTGTCTCCGGTCCGGCCGAGCCGATCAGGCGGCGCGGCGCCTGGAGGCGCTGAAGGCGGCGTTCGGCGAGGAGCGGCTCTATGTCGAGGTCCAGCGCCACGGGCTCGACGACGAGCGGGCGGTCGAGCGCGAGCTCTTGCGGCTCGCCGACCGCCATGGCCTCGGGCTGGTGGCGACGAACGAGCCGTTTTTCGCCAAGCCTGACGATTACGGCGCCCACGACGCCCTGCTCGCCATCGCGGACGGTCGCCTCGTCTCCGACGAGCGCCGCCGCCGGCTGACTCCGCGCCACGCCTTCACCACCCGCGCGCAGATGCTGGAGCTGTTCCGGGATTTGCCGGACGCGCTCGCCGCCACCGTCGAGATCGCCATGCGCTGCGCCGTCCGGGCGCGCACCCGTAAACCCATCCTGCCGAACTTCTCCGTCGTGGCCGCGGGCGAGGCCGCGCCCATGGCCGAGGTGCTGGCGGAAGCCGCCGAGGCGCCGGTGCAGGAGGTGGCCGCCGACGAGCCGACCGAGCTGTGCCGTCAGGCCGAAGCGGGCCTGGAACTGCGCCTGCAACAGCACGGCACCGCGCCGGGCTTCACGGAGGACGATTACCGCAAGCGCCTGAAGTTCGAGCTCGACGTCATCGTCAAGATGAAGTTCCCGGGCTACTTCCTCATCGTCTCGGACTTCATCAAGTGGGCCAAGGACCACGACATCCCGGTGGGTCCGGGCCGCGGCTCGGGCGCGGGCTCGCTGGTGGCGTGGTCGCTCCTCATCACCGATCTCGATCCGCTGCGCTTCGGCCTGCTGTTCGAGCGCTTCCTCAACCCCGAGCGCGTCTCGATGCCGGATTTCGACATCGACTTCTGCGTGGAGGGCCGCGAGCGGGTGATCCGCTACGTGCAGCAGCGCTACGGCGAGCGGCAGGTCGGGCAGATCATCACCTTCGGTACGCTGCTGGCCCGCGGCGTGCTGCGCGACGTCGGCCGCGTGCTGGAGATGCCCTACGGGCAGGTCGACAAGCTGACCAAGCTCGTGCCGCAGAACCCGGCCAACCCGGTGACGCTGGTCCAGGCGATCGAGGGCGAGCCGAAGCTCCAGCAGGCGATCGAGGAAGAGCCGATCGTCGCCCGGCTGATGGAGATCTCGAAGAAGCTGGAGGGCCTGCACCGCCACGCCTCGACCCACGCCGCCGGCGTGGTGATCGGTGATCGCCCGCTGGAAGAGCTGGTGCCGCTCTACCGAGACCCGAAGACCGGGATGCGGGTGACCCAGTTCAACATGAAGTGGGTCGAGCAGGCCGGCCTCGTGAAGTTCGATTTCTTGGGACTTAAAACGCTTACGATGCTCAGGTGCTGCACCGACTTGCTCCTGCAGCGGGGCATCGAAGTCGATCTGGCAAAAATCCCCTTCGACGACGAGGCGACCTACAAGCCCATGGGCCGGGGCGAGACGGTCGGCGTGTTCCAGGTGGAATCCGCCGGCATGCGCAAGGCGCTCTGCGAGATGCAGGCCGACCGCTTGGAGGACATCATCGCCCTGGTGGCCCTCTACCGGCCGGGCCCGATGGCCAACATCCCGGTATATTGCGAGCGCAAGCTCGGGCGCGATGCCGGCAACGAGGCGAGCTGGTATCCGCACCCGATGCTGGAGCCGATCCTGCGGGAGACCTTCGGCATCATCGTCTACCAAGAGCAGGTGATGGAGGTCGCCAAGGTCCTGGCCGGCTACTCGCTCGGCGAGGCCGACATGCTCCGGCGCGCCATGGGCAAGAAGATCAAGGCGGAGATGGACGCCCAGCGCGACCGCTTCGTGAAGGGCTGCGAGGCGAGCGGCATCGCCCAAGCCAAGGCCAACGAGATCTTCGACCTCTTGGCCAAGTTCGCCGATTACGGCTTCAACAAGTCCCACGCGGCGGCCTACGCGCTGGTGACCTATCATACGGCCTATCTGAAGGCGAACCATCCGGTCGAGTTCCTGGCCGCGGCCATGACGCTCGACATCGACAACACCGACAAGCTCGCCGAATTCCGCCAGGACGCGCAGCGCCTCAAGATCACCGTCGAGCCGCCGTCCGTGAATACCTCCGGCGTCGTGTTCGACGTGAAGGAGGGTCGCATCCTCTACGCGCTCGCCGCCATCAAGGGCGTCGGCCGTTCAGCGGTCGAGTCCATCGTGGCTGCGCGCGGCGACAAGCCGTTCAAGGATCTGGCCTGCTTCGCCCGGCGCCTCAACCCGCGCCACGTCAACAAGCGCACGCTGGAGAACCTGATCGCGGCCGGTGCGCTCGATTGCATCGAGCCGGACCGGGCCCGCGCCTGGGCCGCCGTCGAGCCGATGATGAAGATGGCGCAAGGGGCGGCCGAGGCCGAGACTTCGGGCATCGTCGACATGTTCGGCGGCGTCGCCTCGGCCGACGTGTCCTTGCGCATCCCGCCGCACGAGTTCTGGACGCTCACCGACAAGCTGAAGCGCGAATGCGACGCCATCGGCTTCTTCCTCTCGGGCCATCCGCTCGACGAGTACGGTCAGATCCTCGAGAAGCTCAGGGTGCAGTCCTGGGCGGATTTCGGCCGGGCGGTGCGGGCGGGCTCGGCCAATGTGGGCCGGGTCGCGGCCTCGGTGCTCGACCGTTCGGAGCGGCGCACCAAGAGCGGCAACAAGCTCGGCATCGTCACGCTCTCGGACCAGACCGGCCATTTCGAGGCGATCATCTTCTCCGAGGGGCTCAACCAGTACCGCGACATCCTCGAACCCGGCCGCCCGCTGGTGCTGACGTTGCAGGCCAACCTCGAAGGCGAGGACGTGCGCGCCCGCATCACCACCGCCGAGCCGCTGGATCAGGCCGCCGCCCGCCACCAGAAGGGCATGCGCATCTACCTGCGCGACGACCGCCCGATCGGCTCGGTGCACAAGCAGCTGTCGCTGCGCGGCGAGGGCGAGGTCTCGCTGATCCTGATCCTCGACGGCGGTGACCGCGAGGTCGAGGTCAAGCTGCCGGGCCGCTATCAGGCGACCCCGCAGGTCGCGGGCGCGCTCCGGGCCGTGCCGGGCGTGGTCCAAGTGGAGATGAACTGAAATTCCGGGTTCCCAAAGGACCAAGTCCTTTGGCGGGGTCTCGGGGCAGAGCCCCGAGGTTGGCTTCGCCGACCAGGGCTTTGCCCTGGACCCACGAAAGGACTCGTCCTTTCGAAACCTGGGACTCAGGCCGCTTGGCGCTCGTCCTCGACCAGTTCGTCGGCGGGGCCGAAGAACTCGAAGCGGATGCGCTCGGCCGGGACGCCCCGGCGGTGCAGGCCGTTCACCAGGGACGCCAGGAACGGCTTGGGGCCGCACAGGTAGTAGGTCGCCGCTGGCGGCACCGTCTGCACCAGCCAGTCGGCGGTGATGAGGCCCTGCGCGTCGTAGTGTTCACCCAGCCGGTCGCTGGCCTCGGGGGCGGCGTAGACTGTGTGGAGGTGCCGGTTGTCCGATCCGGCGACCAGCCCCCGGACATGCTGGCGCATCGCGTGGACCCGGCCGTTCAGGGCGCCGTGGACGAACCACGTCTCCCGCTCCGGCGTCTCGGCGACGAGGGTCTCCAGCATGCTCACCATCGGGGTCAGCCCGACGCCGCCGCTGACGAGCACGACCGGCGCCAGAGTCCCCCGGTCGAGGAAGAAATCGCCCGCGGGCGGGGCCACTTTCAACACCGTGCCGGGCCCGGCTTGCCGGTGCAGCCAATGCGAGACGATGCCCGCCGGCGTGCCCGGCCGTTCCTCGCGCTTGACGGTGATGCGGTAGGCGCGGTCGTTCGGCGCGCAGGAGATCGAGTAGTTCCGCTTCAGCACGCCGTGGCCGGGCAACTCGAACAGGAAGCCGAGATACTGGCCGGGTTCGTGGCGGGCGATGGGGCCGCCGTCGGCCGGGACCAGCACGAAGGAGCGGATCGTCTCGCTCTCGTCCGTGACGCTCTCGACCCTGAGGTCGCGCCAGCCGTTCCAGCCGCCGGGCCGCGCCGCGAGATCGCGGTAGATCGCCGCCTCGCGGCCGATCAGCAACTCGGCCAGGAACCAATAGGCCTCGCCCCAGGCGGCGCAGATCTCCGGCGTCGCCGCCGCGCCGAGCACGTCGCCGATGGCGCCCAGCAGCGCGTCGGCCACGTGCGGATAATGCTCGGGCAGGATGTTGAGCGCCACATGCTTCTGGGCGATGCGCTCGACCGCGCCGCCGAGGACCCCGAGGTTGTCGATGTTGCGCGCATAGGCCAGGACGGCCTGGGCGAGCGCCTTGGGCTGCGAGCCCGTCTCACCGTGATGCGACTGGTTGAAGAGATCGCGCATCTCCGCGTTCTCGAACAACCGCTCGTACATGCGGCGGGTGATGGCGAGGCCGTGCGCCTCGAGGGCGGGAACGGTGGCCTTGATGAGGGCGATGGTGGGAGCGGATAGCGGAGTCGGCATGGGCTGCTCTCAAAGATGCATATCGCATGAACCTTTTACGGCCGCGCTGGAAAAGGTGCAACGAAAATCCACCTTATCGGCGGAAAGAGAGTGTTCATGCGTCTGACCCGCTACACCGACTACGCCCTGCGCACCCTGATCTATGTCGGCCTGCACGAGCCCCGGCAGAGCTCCATCGCCGAGATCGCCCGCGCCTACGGCATCTCCGAGAGCCACCTGACCAAGGTGGTGCATCAACTCGGTCGCCTCGGGCTGATCCGCACCATTCGGGGGCGGGGCGGGGGCTTGCGGCTGGCCCAGCCGGCGGCGGAGATCGTCGTCGGCGCCGTGGTGCGCCAGACCGAGGACGACCTCGCCCTGGTCGAGTGCTTTGCCGGGGGCGCCTGCGCGATCACGCCCGCCTGCCGCCTGCGCCGGGCGCTGGGCGAGGCGCTCGCCGCCTTCCTCGCGGTGCTCGACGGCTACACCCTGGCCGACCTGCTCGGCGGCGCGGAGCGCCGGGAGATGGCCGCCCTGCTCGGGCTTCCGGAGCCGGCGCCGGAGGCGCTCGACGTTTAAGGGTTCCGAAAGGCTGCTGCCGGAGCGTGGCGGAAAACCGCGATTCGGCCTTACGGGCGCCACAGCTCAGTGATCCTCCGGTGCCCGGTTCTCGGCAAACCAGCGTATGACGGCCTCGACTTCGGCGCGAAGCGATGGCCCTCCCGCGATGGAGCGGCCGAGCTTTCGAAATTGGCCGCGGCGCTCAAGAGGGCGCCGCCTGGAGGATTGACGGTGATGACCAGACGCGGGTTCAGGATGCTCGTGGCGGCCGGGCTGACGGCTCTCGCCGGCGGGGCGCAGGCCGCGCAATGCGGCAACACCGCCGCCGGGTTCGAGGCCTGGAAGGATCAGTTCGCCGCCGAGGCCCGCGGCCGGGCGAGCGCGGCGAGCCTGCAGGCGCTCCAGGGCACCACCTATTCCACGGCGACGATCTCGGCCGACCGCGGCCAGAAGAGCTTCAAGCTCTCCCTCGACCAGTTCCTGGCCAAGCGCGGCGGCAACACCATCGTCTCGCGCGGGCGCGCCCTCAAGGCGCAGAACGCGGCGCTCTTCGCCTCCATCGAGCAGCGCTACGGCGTGCCCGCCGGCCCGCTGATCGCGATCTGGGGCATGGAGACCGGCTTCGGCGCCGTGAAGGGCAACGTCAACACGCTCTCGGCGGTGGCGACGCTGGCCTACGATTGCCGCCGCTCGGAGTTCTTCACCGACCAGCTCTACGCCGCGCTCAAGCTGGTGGATGCCGGCGTCATCACCCCGGCGACCCGCGGCGCCGCCCACGGCGAGGTCGGCCACACCCAGTTCCTGCCCAAGAACGTCCTGACCTACGGCGTCGGCGGCAGCCTCGACAGCGCCCCCGTCGCCCTGAACTCGACGGCGAACTTCCTCAAGGGCCACGGCTGGCAGCGCGGCGCGGGCTACCAGCCCGGCGAGCCGAACTTCGCGGCGATCCAGGGCTGGAACGCGGCCGGCGTCTACCAGCGCGCCATCGCGCTGCTCGGTGCCAAGATCGACGGCCAGTGAGCTAACGCGGCGGGCCGTCCGCGGCCCGCCGTTCCAGCCGCTCGGCGACGAGGTTCTGCAAGTTCCAAAGGTGCCGGTCGCGGATGCCGAGATCGGCGCAGGCCTTCGCGGTGCGAAACAGATACTCGGCGCTCGGGCCGAGATGGCCGCAGGCCGTCGCGATCAGGTCGGCCAGTGCCTCGTCCGACAGGCGGCCCGTGTAGCGCTCGCTCCTCCGGTTCGCCACGAAGGTGAGCGCCGGCAGCGGGCCCTGATCGGTCGCGACGCTGACCCAGCGGGCCTCGTAGCCCTTGCCCTTCATCTCGCGGCGCCAGACCGGCATCAGCGTCGCGTGCGGGTCCGCGTCGTCGAGCCGGAACGCGACGCCCCGGCACAGGCCGCCGCGCTCCAGCGCCAGCACGAGCCCCGGCCGCTCCGGCGTGCCGCGGAACCGGTGCTGCAACAGGCAGAACCGCCGGTGCCAGCCCCGCACCGTGCCGACGCGTTTTTCCGTAAACGCGAATTCCGGGCTCCACAGCAGCGAGCCGTAGGCGAACACCCACAACCCGCCCTCGGGTGAGAGGCGGCGGCCCAGCATCGCGGCGAGATCGGGCGCCATGTCCTCGTCGGTGAGGAGGGCCAGCGCCGACGGATCGTCCGCGATCTTCTGGGGGTGGGCGCGGGCGATGAGGTCGAGGGAGAGGGAAGGCATCGGCCCACAGCGGACCATTCCGGGACGCGCGGCGCAACCCGCGGCGGCTCAAGGCCGCCATGAGCTGGCTCATGGAAGGCCGCTGCATTGCCCTCCCCCCTCTGCGGGGGAGGGTGGCCCCCGAAGGGGGTCGGGTGAGGGGAGCGACGGTGCCGCTTGGCCGCTATTGCAGGTGAAATCTCTGGAAGCGTCGCTCCCCTCTCCCGCCCTGCATCCGCAGGGCACCCTCCCCCGCAGAGGGGGGAGGGTTCAGGCCGGCGCGCTTGCCGTATCCAACTCCGGGAACGGTTCGCTGCGATGCCCCTCGCACACATCCTCCTCGTCCCGCAGCACGCTGAGCGCGCCGTTGTCGTCGCGGACCACGATCTTGGGCCGTTCTGGCTTCCCGAAAGTCCGCCCGAACATCCGCGTCTTGACGCAGTAGAGCCGCCGCCCGCCATCCTCGAACGGGCCGGCGATCCGGCTGTGTTCGCGCCGCACCGGCAGCAGCGAAACCGAGCCGAACTCGACCTGCCCCAGGGCCAGGGCGGCGATGCGCTCGCGCAGCGTGCCGGCGGGCGCACCGGGCGAAGGCGGCGGGGCGGCGGTGGTGCAGGCGCCGAGCCACACGGCCAGCCAAGTCGCGAGCCCTGCCGCGCCCCACACCCCGCCGCCGCTGCGCATCGCCGAATCTCCTAGATGGGCCGAAGCGTAGCCGTTTCGAGCAGGGCGCGAAACAGTCCTGGCGGTGCAATCGTTCCGCCGTCGTTCCAGGTCGCGAAGCGAACCCGGCATGATGGCGCGAGCCATCCCACGGGGTGAAAAAAACCCCTATCTTCCCCCCATGCAATGGATCGACGAGGGCCTCGTGCTGGGCCTGCGCAGGCACGGCGAGACGTCGGTCGTGCTCGAGCTGATGACGCCGGAGCGCGGGCGCCATCTCGGCCTCGTCCATGGCGGGCGCTCGCGGCGGATGCAGCCGGTGCTCCAGCCGGGCAACCTCGTGCGCGCGACGTGGCGGGCGCGGCTCGACGGGGCGCTCGGCGCCTACACTGTCGAGCCGCTGCGCTCGGAGGCCTCGCGGCTGATGGGCTCGGGGCTGGCGCTCTACGGGATCGGCCATCTCTGCGCGCTGCTGCGGCTGCTGCCGGAGCGCGATCCCCATCCCGATCTCTACGAGGCCGCCCGCATCCTGATCGAGCACCTCGATTCCCCCGAGATCGCCCCGGCCCTGATGGTGCGGTTCGAACTCGCGGTGCTGGCCGGCCTCGGCTTCGGGCTCGACCTCGCGCACTGCGCGGCCACAGGCGCCAACGACGCCCTGATCTACGTCTCCCCGAAGAGCGGGCGCGCGGTCAGCGCCTCGGCGGGCGAGCCGTACCGCGACCGGCTGCTGGCGCTCCCGCCCTTCCTGCGCGACCGCGACCAGCCCGGCAGCGGCTGGCGCACGCCGGATGCCCACGACGTTCGGGAGGGGTTTACCTTGACGGGGTATTTCCTCGATCAGCACGTCTGGCGCCCCCGCGCGCTGGCGCCGCCGGAGGAGCGGGCACGATTCGTCGCACACGGCACTGGCCAGGGGTGACGACGTTCGTGCTATGTTCCTTCGATTCCCTTTGAACCGCGACGCGCCCGGCGAAAGCCCGCCGCCGTCGCGGGGCCTGACGACGACGCGTCGTCCGGCCCGGTTTGTCTTGGAGTGAACGATGGGCCAGCCCGTCCTGCCGCCGCCGGGCGACGGCATCGAGAGCGTCGAGCTGAAGACGGCGCTGGAAGAGCGCTACTACGCCTACGCGCTCTCTACGATCATGCAGCGCGCGCTGCCCGATGCCCGCGACGGCCTCAAGCCCGTGCATCGGCGCATCCTGCACGGCATGAACCTGCTGCGGCTCAACCCCACGGCGGCTTTTAAAAAGTGCGCAAAAATCGTTGGCGACGTGATGGGCGACTTCCATCCCCACGGCGACCAGGCGATCTACGATGCGCTGGTGCGCCTCAGCCAGGACTTCGCCCAGCGCTATCCGCTGGTCGACGGCCAGGGCAATTTCGGCAATATCGACGGCGACGGCCCCGCCGCCTACCGCTACACCGAGGCGCGCCTCACCGAGGTCGCCCGCCTGCTGCTCGACGGGATCGACGAGGAGACGGTCGATTTCCGGCCCTCCTACAACGGCGAGAAGGACGAGCCCGTCGTCCTGCCCGCGGCCTTCCCGAATCTGCTCGCCAACGGCTCGCAGGGCATCGCGGTCGGCATGGCGACCTCGATCCCGCCGCACAACGCGGCCGAGCTCTGCGACGCGGCGCTCTACCTGATCCAGAACCGCGAGGCGTCCTCGGAGCAGCTCTGCACCTTCGTCCAGGGGCCGGACTTCCCCACCGGCGGCATCCTGATCGACACGCCGGAGACCATCCGCGAGGCCTACCGCACCGGCCGCGGCGGTTTCCGCGTCCGCGCCCGATGGGCCAAGGAGGATCTGGGCCGGGGCACGTGGAACATCGTCGTCACCGAGATTCCCTACGGCGTGCCGAAGGCCCGGCTGATCGAGAAGCTGGCCGACCTCCTCCAGGAGAAGAAGCTGCCGCTCCTCGCCGACGTGCGCGACGAATCGGCCGAGGATGTCCGCGTCGTGCTGGAGCCGCGCTCGCGCTCGGTCGATCCGGTGATGCTGATGGAATCTTTGTTCCGGCTCTCGGAGCTGGAGGCGCGGGTTCCGCTCAACCTCAACGTGCTCGTCGGCGGCGTCGTCCCCCGCGTCATCGGGCTCGCCGAGTGCCTGCGCGAATGGGTCGATCACCGCCGCGTCGTGCTGCAGCGCCGCTCGACCTACCGCCTCGGCCAGATCGACCGGCGCCTCGAAATCCTGGGCGGCCTGCTCATCGTCTATCTCGATCTCGACGAGGTGATCCGTATCATCCGCGAGGAGGACGAGCCGAAGGCGGCGCTGATGGCCCGGTTCGAACTCACCGAGGTCCAGGCCAACGCCATCCTGGACACACGCCTGCGTTCGCTCCGTAAGCTCGAAGAGATGGAGCTGAAGCGCGAGTTCGACGCGCTGACCGCCGAGAAGGCCGGCATCGAGGCGCTGCTCGGCTCCGAGAAACTGCAATGGACCGAGATCACCAAGCAGATCCGCGCGGTGAAGAAGACGTTTGGGCCGGACACCAAGCTGGGCAAGCGCCGCACCACCCTCGAAAACCCGCCGGACACCGCCGGCATCGATTTCACCGCCGCCATGGTCGAGCGCGAGCCGATCACCGTGATCCTGTCCGAGAAGGGCTGGATTCGCGCGCTGAAGGGCCACGTCGCCGACCTGTCGGGCGTCGCCTTCAAGGGCGACGACACGCTCAAGGTGTCGTTCCTCAGCGAGACGACGCAAAAGCTCCTGCTGCTGGCCTCGAACGGCAAGGTCTTCACTATCGAGGCCTCGAAGCTGCCCGGCGGGCGCGGCTTCGGCGATCCGGTGCGGCTGATGGTCGATCTCGACGACGGCACCGAGATCGTCGCCGCGCTCCCCTACAAGCCGGACAGCAAGCTGCTGCTCGCCTCGTCCGACGGGCGCGGCTTCATCGCCCCCTCCGACGCGCTGGTGGCCAACACCCGCAAGGGCAAGGCGATCCTCGGCCTCGACGAGGGCGCGAGCGCGGTCCTGCTGGTGCCGGCGGAGGGCGACCACGTCGCGGTCTGCTCCTCGGACAAGCTGATGCTGGTCTTCCCGGCCTCGGAACTGACCGAGCTCGCCCGCGGCAAGGGCGTGCGCCTGCAACGCTGCCGCATGAGCCGGCTCACCGATGCCTGCGTGTTCGGGCTCGGCGAGGGCCTGCCCTGGCGCGACGGCTCGGGCCAAGCCAAGCTCGCCAACGCCGCCATGCTGGAGAAATGGATCGGCCACCGCGCCGAGGCCGGACAGCTGATGAGCCGGAGCTTTCCGAAGTTCGAGCGGTTCGGGAAGTAGTCGTCGCCGGCTGCTAACCCTCGGTGTCGAGCCCGTCCGGCCGATCGACATCGAAGCCGGTCGCGGCGTCGCCCGGGACTTCCAGCACGTCGGCCCGCCGATTGAGGATCGGGCCGGCGCCGCGGTCGCCGGAGAGCGCGTTCAGATCGTCCTTCAGCAAGTTCAAATCGAGTAGAACCGGGTTGCCGCGGCGGTGATCTCGAACCGGGACCACGGCACTCGGCCTCGGATCGGCGCTCCGGTAGGCCGCGATCAGCCCGTCGAGATGGGCCGCGCCGATCCGCGGCATGTCGCCGAGCAGCACCAGGGCGGCGTCGGTTTCCGGCGGCAGGGCGGTGAGCCCGGCCTTCAGCGAGGTCGAGAGCCCGGCCGCGAAATCGGGGTTTTGGACCAGGGTCAGATCGAGCCCGGACAGCGCGGCCCGCACCGCTTCGGCATGGGCGCCCAGCACAACCACCACCGGCCGCGCCATGGAGGCGAGCGCGGCCTCCGCGGCGTGGCGCACCATCGCTTTGCCGGCAAATTCAGCCAGCATCTTCGGCTGAGGCCCGAACCGGGTTCCGAGCCCGGCGGCGAGGATCACCGCCGCGATGCCCGCTTCAGGCATCCTCGCCGGCCCTCGGCTGGCCGCGTTGAGAAATCTCGCTGAGCAGCCCGCCCACCCCCATCCGCACGATGTCGGCCCGGGTCACGGGGAGCCCCGCGAGCAGCCGGTGCAGCACGAAATCGAAGCCGTTCTCCTTCGGCGAACGGGCGCAGCCCGGCGCGCCGATGACCGGTATCGGGCCGAGGCGCCCCAGCAGCAGTAGGTTGCCCGGATCGACCGGCATGCCGAACTGCTCGACCCGGCCCCCCGCCGCCTCCAGCCCCGCCGGGATGACGTCCCGCCGGTCGGCGATGGCCGAGGCGCCGAACACCACGGCCAGTTCGCATCCCTCCGCCGCCATGCGGGCGAGCGCGTCGGCGACCGCGCGGCCGGTATGCGGGACGCGGGTCTCGGCGACGATCCCGGCGCCGGCCGGTGCGAGCCGATCCGCCAGCACCCGCAGGGTCTTGGCCACGGTCGCGGGCTTGAGGCCGGGCAGCAGCGTCGAGACCACGCCGACCCGCGTCAGGCGATAGGGCGCGAGCCGCAGCGGCGGCTGCGGCGCGGCGGCGAGCGCCCGCTCCAGGCTGGCGCCGGCCACCGCGTAGGGGATGATCTTGATCGTCGCGACCATCTCCCCCGCCGCCACCGGGCGGAAGGCCGGCAGGGTCGCGACCGTGATCGCCTCGTCCACGAGGTTGACGGCGTCGATGCCGGCGGGATCGACCCGCAGGACGCCCGCCGCCGCCGCCACGAGATTGCAGCGGCCGGTGAACGCTCGCTCGGGCGCCAAGCCCTCGCCCGCCAGATGCAGCGCCAGCCGCGCGGCGGCCTCGTCCTCGCCGACATCGCCCGGATCGAGCCGCACGGCGATAATCTCACCGTGGCCGGCTTCGGCGAGAGCCCGCGCTTCCTCCGCCGGGATCGGCCGTCCCTTGCGCAGGGTGGCGCCCTCCGCCCGCACGGTATGGGCCGCGATCAGGCCCGCGCTGTCGCGCGTGGCGACGGGTCCGAAGCGCATGGATCAGGCTCCCGCCCGCGCGGCGATCCGCGCGCGCCGCAGGGTCGCGACGACCTGGGCCAGGATGGCGAGCGCGATCTCGGCTGGCGAGACGGCACCGATATCGAGCCCGATCGGGGCGTGGATGCGGGCGATGTCCTCCTCGTCGAAGCCGGCCTGCCGAAGCCGCTCGACCCGGCGCGCATGGGTCTTGCGCGAGCCGAGCGCGCCGACATAGGCGCACTCGGCCTTCAGCGCCGCGATCAGCGCCGGATCGTCGATCTTGGGATCGTGGGTGAGCGCCAGGAGCGCGGTGTAGGCGTCGAGGCCGAGCGTCTCCAGGGCCGCGTCGGGCCACTCGGCGACGAGCCGCACGTTCGGAAACCGCTCCGGCGTGGCGAAGGCGGTGCGCGGGTCGATCACGGTGAGGTCGAGGCCGAGCTGGCCCGCCATCGGGGCGAGCGCCTGGGTGATGTGGACCGCGCCGACCGCGACGAGCCGCACGGGCGGGGCGTGGACGGCGACGAAGAGCGGGCGGGCGTCCGCATCCGCGATCAGGCCGCTGCGCCCGCTGGCGAGTTTTTCGCGCAGGACGGACGCCAGCGGGTCGGCGTCGATCTCGGTGCCCCGCACGAGGCGCTGGCGGCCGTCGGACGGATCGGTGACGACGAGGGCCGGGCGGCGGGCGGCACGCTCGGCATTGAGGGCGGTCAGCGTGTCGAGGCGCATCGTTCCCTCAATCGACCCGTTCGACGAAGACGCGGATGCGCCCGCCGCAGGAGAGCCCGGCCCGCCACGCGGTCTCGTCGGCCACGCCGAATTCCAGGGTGCGGGGCCGCCCGTCGCCGATCACGTCGAGGGCCTCGGTGATGACCTCGCCCTCGACGCAGCCGCCGGAGACCGAGCCGAGGAAGCGGCCGCCTTCGTCGATCAGAAGGTGGCTGCCGACCGGGCGCGGGGCCGAACCCCAGGTCTCGATCACGGTGGCGAGCGCCACGATGCGTCCCTCGCGCCGCCAGGCCTCGGCGGCGCGCAGGATGTCGTCCTCGGTGGAAAGCATGGTGGTGTCCCGGATCGGCGGAATCGCTCGCCCCCCGGCGTCCCGTATCCCAGAGGTAGGCGCCCGCGCTGGTTCCGCAATGCGGCCGAAGCCGCCGCTTGCGCGGGAGACGGCGGGCTTTATCAAGGATGCCTCGCCATTCGGAAGGAGAGGCCGCTGTGAGGGGACGGATCGCGCGCTCGGCCCTCGCCCTGCTGGCCCTCGGCGGCGTCGCGCAGGCCGCCGAGCCCCTGCGGATCGGGCTCGCCCTGCCGCTCTCCGGGGCGGATGCCGGCTTCGGCCAGGGGGCCCGGCTCGGGGCCGAGCAGGCCGTGGCCGAGATCAACCGCGCGGGCGGCGTTCTCGGCCAGAAGATCCAGCTCGTGGTGCAGGACGATGCCGGCGACCCCAAACAGGCGGTGGCCGCAGCGCGCAAGCTCGCGAGTGGCGGCGTGCGCTTCGTCGTCGGCCACCTCCATTCGGGGGCGGCGGCCGCGGCGAGCCCGGTCTACGAAGAGGCCGGCATCGTCGCGGTCACGCCCGGCGCGACCTGGGCGCCGCTGACCCGCCGGGGCGCCGGCCTGCTGTTCCGCCTCGCGGGCAGCGACGCGCAGCAGGGCGCGATCGGCGGCACGCTCCTGGCGCAACGCTTCCGCGACCGGCCGGTGGCCATCGTCCACGACAAGACCAGCTTCGGCCGCGCGCTTGCCGACGAGGCCGCCCGCGCGCTCAAGGCCGGGGGCGGCCGCGAGCGGCTGTTCGAGGGCGTCTCCCGCGACGACCGCGAGGTGGCGGGCCTCGTCGCCAAGCTCCGGGCCCTCGGGATCGAGGCGGTCTATTTCGGGGGCCTCCAGGCGCCCGCCGCCCTGCTGGTCAAGGCGATGCGCGAGGCGGGCCTGACCACGCAGCTGATCGGCAGCGACGGGCTCCTCGACAAGGAGTTTCCGGTGACCGCCGGGGCGGCGGCGGAAGGGACCCTGATGACGCTGGCGCCCAGCCCGCCGCGGCTGCCGGATGTCCGCGGCGCCGCCCGTGCGCCGCGCACGCCCGAAGCCGAGATGTTCGCCGCGCCCGCCTACGCGGCGTTCGAGGCGATCCGCCAGGGGGCCGAGGGCGCGCGCTCGACCGACCCGGCCAGGGTCGCGGCCCATCTCCATGGCGGGGCGCCCCTGCGCACGCTTCTCGGTGAGATCGCGTTCGACGCCCGCGGCGACCTCGCCCGGCCGCCCTTCGCGGTGGCGACGTGGCGCAAGCTCGCCGACGGCCGGATCGACTACGCGGGCACCGAGACCCCGCCGTAGACCGCAAGATCGGCCGATCCAGAGCTTTCCCTTGACGATAAGCCCGCGTGCGGCGCCGCATATTCTTGCGCAAATCCCCTCCGGCGCTTAAGTCGCGGGGCTGGTGCCCTTCGCGAAACGCCCGCCGTCTCGGCTCGTCCCGGGGCGATGGCTCGGCCGATCGGGAGTTTCGCGAGCGGCACCTGACGCCCGGCCCGCGCCTCGCGCACCCCGAGTTCGGACGACTCGGCGGATCGGACCCGCAGGCCAGAGCGTTCTGCACGATGCATTTTTCAGATTGGCCGGTGCGCCCCGTGCAGGCGGCCCGGCCGGAGACCCGTGTATGGCAAAAGAAGAACTGATGCAGTTCGACGGCTTGGTCGTCGAGATCCTGCCGGATGCGCGCTACCGCGTGCAGCTCGACCAAGGCCACGAAATCGTGGCCTACACCGCCGGCAAGATGAAGAAGAACCGCATCAAGACCCTGGCCGGCGACCGCGTCACCGTCGAGATGTCGCCCTACGATCTGGAGAAGGGCCGTCTGGTGTTCCGCCACAAGGACGAGCGCGGCCCGACCGGCCCCCGCCCGCCCCAGCGCGGCGGCCAGCAGTTCCGTCGTCGCTGACGCGACGGCTCGCTTCGGTTCTCACGGCGCGGCCGGCCTCAACGGTCGGACGCGGACGCGGCGGGCTTGCGCTTCGCCTCCGCCCGGCAGCGGTCGGAGCAGTAGCGCACCTCGTCCCAGACGCGTTCCCACTTCTTGCGCCACGCGAACGGCCTTCCGCATTGGGCGCAGATTTTCTGCGGGAGATCGCCCTTCCGGCGCATGGGGGGCATGGCTTCAAGTTTCTCCCGATTCCGTGCGTCGAGTAACGATCGTCTCGCCGTCCATGGGGTCTCCGGTGGTTCGCCGATCCCTGGCGAGGGTGCCTGACAACGCGCTCGCGCTCCTTCCGCACCCGGATCGGACCGCCCTCGCGCACGATCGCATCGGCTCCGCCTCGCCGTGACGGCGCAGGGTCGCCGGACTCGTCGTTGCGAGCGTCGGCGCAATCCTGTCTTCTGCCGGAGCGTGGCGCGCAGGCCCGCGGCACTTTGGACTTTTTCCAAATCCGGTCGTCCTCCCTGTCGTCGATGGGCTAGAAAACCGTCCCGTCGGCGTCGGCGATCACGGCGCCCTTCCCGGAGACCCCACCGTTGAACGCGATGAAGCATAGCCGCACCGCGGCGCTCGGCCTCGCCGTCCTCCTCGCGGCGCCCGCGGCGCACGCACAGGACCCCGGCACCCCCGAGCAGATCGTCGACACCATGAACAAGCTCTGGGGCAAGCACCCGGGCTTCCGCGCCAACCATGCCAAGGGCATCGTGCTGGAGGGCAGCTTCACCCCGGCGCCGGGTGCGGCCAAGCTCAGCAAGGCCGCCCTCTTCGCCGGCCCGGCGATCCCGGTCACGGTGCGATTCTCCGATGCCACCGGCCTGCCGACGCTGCCCGATGGGGTGAAGGATGCGCGGCCCTACGGCCTGTCGGCGAAGTTCAAGCTCGCCGACGGCACGGAGGTCGACACGGTGCTCAACACCCTGCCGACCTTCCCCGTGGCGACCGGCGAGGCGTTCCGCGATCTCCTCGTGGCGGTGTCGCAATCGGGGCCGGACGTGCCCTCGCCGAAGCCGATCGACACATTCATCGCCGCGCATCCGAGCGTGCCCGCGGCGCTCGGCGGTCTGACGACGCCGAAGAGCTACGCGACGCAGGCCTATAACGGCGTCAACGCGTTCGTCTTCGTCGATGGGGCGGGCAAGCGGCAGGCGTTCCGCTGGCGGGTCGAGCCGGTGGCCGGCACCGATGTCTTCGGCGGCGACGAGGCGGCCCAGCAACCGCCGAACTTCCTGCGGGACGAGATCGTCGCGCGGGTGGGTCAGGCGCCGGTGGCGTTCCGCTTCCTGGCCCAGCTCGCCGAGCCGGGCGATCCGACCAACGACGCGACCAAGCCCTGGCCGAAGGAGCGCAAGATGGTCGAGATGGGCACGCTGACGCTCACCAAGGCGGTGCCGGACAGCGCCGCGGCCGAGAAGGCGCTCTTGTTCATGCCCAACAACCTCACCGACGGCCTGGAGGTCTCGGACGACCCGCTGATCGATACCCGCGTCCAGTCCTACGCGGTGTCCTTCGGCCGGCGGCAGTAAGAGTGCCTCACAAAACTCCCGTTCACGGCCGGTCCTCTCTCCAGGCGCGACGGCGCCGCGGGAGTTTTGTGAGAGACACTAAGCCCCGCTTCCCCGCGACGCCCGCCCACCTCCGGTATCCCCTCCGGGGTCGATGGTGCGGCGGGCGTTTCGTGAGACGCGGCAAGGGGAGGGGGCCGCCGGCCCGAGGCCGGCTGCATGGCGGGCGGCCGCGAAGTCCTACCCCTCCGCGAACGCACCCCGATAGGCGAACAATCCCGGCACCCCACCGGTCATCACGAACAGCACCGCCGCCCCCGCCGGATATCCGCCCGCGCGCACGTCGTGCAGCAGCCCGGCGAACGCCTTGCCGCTATAGACCGGATCGAGCAGCAATCCTTCGGTGCGCGCCATCAGCCGCACGGCCTCGCGCATGCCCTCCGTCGGAAGGCCGTAGCCCGGGCCGCGATGGGCGCCGTCGATCCGGATGCCGTCCTCGGGGAAGGTCAGGGCCGGATCGAGCAGCGCCACGGTGTCGCGCGCCCGCTCGAAGGTCGCGGCCTGCGCGGCCTCCTGCGGCGCGAGCACGGTGTAGGAGAGAACGAGCCGCGGATCGCGACCGAGGGCAAGAAGCCCGGCGGCGAGGCCGGCATGGGTGCCCGCGCTGCCGTTCGGGACGACGACGCGGGCGAAGTCGAGCCCGAGAAAGGCCGATTGCTCGGCGATCTCGGCGGCGCAGGCCACGTAGCCGAGGCAGCCCAGCGGGCTCGACCCGCCGGAGGGGAAGACGAAGACGCGCCGCCCCTCCCGGCGCAGGACCTGCGCCCGTGCCTCCGCTTCGGCCAGCGAATCGGCCTCGCCCGGCAGGAGATGGACGCGGGCGCCGAACAGTTCGTGCAGCAGGCGGTTGCCGTTGCCGGTGTAGTCGGCATCCTCGCGCGGGACGCTGCGGGTGAGGAACAGCTCGCAGGCGAGGCCGAGGCGGGCGGCGGCCGCGGCGGTGAGGCGGGCGTGGTTCGATTGCAGGGCGCCGACGGTGATGACCGTGTCGGCCCGCTCGGCCAGGGCTTGGCCGAGCAGGAACTCGAGCTTGCGCAGCTTGTTGCCGCCCCCGCCGACCGGGCCGACATCGTCGCGCTTCACGAACAGGCGCACGCCGTTCAGCTCGGACCCGAGATGAGTCGAGAGCCGGTCGAGGGAGCGGATCGGGGTCGGGCCGTCGGTCAACGCCGCGCGGGGAAAGCGGGTGAGGTCCAAAGCGGCCTACTCCGCGGCGACCTTCGGGCCGGGATCGCGGGCCCGCGCGCTCTCGTCGAAGGCGTCGGTGAATTGCAGGCTCGCGAGCTGGGCGTAGAGGCGGCCTTCCGCCAGCAGGCTCTCGTGCGTCCCCTCCTCGACGATGCGGCCGCCATCGAACACGAGGATGCGGTTCGCGGCCCGGATCGTCGCCAGCCGATGGGCGATGACCAGCGTCGTGCGCCCCTGCATCAGCCGGTCGAGGGCGGTCTGCACCGCGCGCTCGCTCTCGGCGTCGAGGGCCGAGGTCGCCTCGTCGAGGAGCAGCACGGGAGCGTCCTTGAGGATCGCGCGGGCGATGGCGACGCGCTGGCGCTGGCCGCCCGACAGCGTGGTGCCGCGCTCGCCCAGCAGCGTCGCGTAGCCCTGCGGCAGGGCGCGGATGAACCCGTCCGCATTCGCGAGGCGCGCCGCCTCCTCGACCTGCGCGTCGGTGGCGTCCGGTCGCCCGTAGCGGATGTTCTCCGAGACCGTGCCGGAAAAGACCACCGGGTCCTGCGGCACCAGGGAGAGGCGGGCGCGCAGCTGATCGAGATCGGCCTGGGGCAGGCTCACGCCGTCGAGGCGCACCGCGCCCTCGTCCGGATCGTAGAAGCGCAGCAGCAATTGCAGCACCGTGGTCTTGCCCGCCCCCGAGGGGCCGACCAGCGCCACCCGCTCGCCCGGCGCCACCGCGAAGGAGACGCCGTCGAGGGCCGCATGTTCGGGCCGGGTCGGGTAGCGGAAGCGCACGGCCTCGAAACTGAGCGCGCCGCGAGCCGGGCTCGGCAGGGCCACCGGATTCGCCGGGGATTGGATCACCGGCTCGGTGGCCAAGATCTCGCCGAGCCGCTCGGCGGCGCCCGCCGCCTGGGCGAGCTCGCCGTAGACTTCCGAGAGCTGGCCGAGCGCGCTCGCGCCGAACACCGCGTAGAGCACGAATTGCGAGAGCTGGCCGGCGGTGGTCGTGCCCGCGAGCACGCCCTTGGCGCCGTACCACATCACGCCGACGACCGAGGCCGAGATCAGGAAGATCGCCACGCCGGTCAGCAGGGCGCGGGCCGTGATCGAGGCCCGTGCCGCCCCGTAGGCGTTCTCGGACGCCGCGGCGAAGCGCTCGGCGGTGGTGCGGCCCATGCCGAAGGCCTGCATCGTGCGGATCGCGCCCACGGCCTCCGCGGCGTAGGCCGAGGCGTCGGCGAGACGGTCCTGTGCCGCCCGCGAGCGGCGACGCACGCCGCGGCCCGAGACGATCAGCGGGAAGACGATGAGGGGAATCGCCGCCAGCACGAGGATCGACAGGCCGGGGCTCGTCCACACCATCATCACGACGGCGCCGACGAACAGGAACAGGTTGCGCAACAGGATCGAGATCGAGACGCCGAACACCGCCTTGACCTGGGTCGCGTCCGCCGTGAGCCGCGAGACGATCTCGCCGGATTGCGACTTGTCGAAGAAGG
The DNA here is from genome assembly GCF_900114375.1 of Methylorubrum salsuginis. GTDB lineage: Bacteria > Pseudomonadota > Alphaproteobacteria > Rhizobiales > Beijerinckiaceae > Methylobacterium > Methylobacterium salsuginis. Next base: position 197,748 of record NZ_FOSV01000002.1, read on the forward strand.
TCGGGTCGAGGCTCGTCAGCCGTGCGAACACGGCCGAGCGCAGGTCGGCGACCACGCGCTCGCCCAGAGTCACGACGGAATAGTAGCGGCCCGCGCTCGACACCGCGAGCACCGCGACGACGCCGAGCAACGCCACGAAGTAGGAGTTGATGAAGGCCTGCCCCTCCGGCGAGAAGCCGTGATCGATCACCCGCCGGATTGCCACCGGCACCACCAGCGTGGCGCCGGATGCGGCGATCAGCGAGATCAGCGCCGCCAGGATGCGGCCGCGGTAGCGGGCGGCGAACGGGACAAGGGGCCTCAGCGCGCCGAGCGGCGCCTTCCCCCGATTGGTCGCGTCCGCGGCTCCGGACATCCCCTCACGCGCGCGGGCCATCGTTCCTCGTCATCGTTTCTTCGTCTTCATGTCCTGGCGCCCTCGCATACCGCGACGGCTCCGATTGTTCTCGCTCGAGCGCCGGCGCCGCTTTGCGGGGCGCTCTTCGCGCCCGGTGAAACGGAACGATCCGTCGGATCGTCACCCGGCGTGTCCTGCCGTCTCTTGTCCGGCCCCGGACGCTGAGGTATAGGCGCGCCCTCAACCGAATGCGCGCGATCTTTTGCCCTAGGCCGGTTTCACGGCGGCGTGGCCGGTCGGGTTGCTACCTCAGGAATGCGTCATGGCAAAGAATGCGGCCGATAAGGCCAAGGGGACCGAGCACCCCGACTACCACTTCATCAAGGTCGTGATGACCGACGGCACCGAGTACCGGACCCGCTCCACCTACGGCAAGGAAGGCGACGTCCTCAACCTCGACATCGATCCGACGACGCACCCGGCCTGGACCGGCGGCGAGCAGAAGATGCTCGATCGCGGCGGCCGCGTGTCGCGCTTCAACACCCGCTTCGCCGGCCTCGGCTTCGCCAAGAAGTGATTCTCTCGCAGTCGGGCCCAGGCCCGATTCGCTGAAACGGCGCCGCTTGCGGCGCCGTTTTCGTTTGTGATCGACGCAAGAAGCCGCCCGACGTGCGTCGCGTCGAGCGATGGCCCCGGATGGGGCGTCGAGGATCGGGCCTACCGGGCGCCGAACGCCGCCTGCAGGCGGCCGACCTGGGCCATCACCGGGCTCTCCATGGGCATCGGCGCCGGGCGATCCTCGCTGATGAGCTGGTCGAGATGCAGGATGCGGGCGTGCAGCCGGCGCGAACGGGTCACGAGATCCTGCAGCCGCAGCGGCAGCGCGGAAAAGGTCCCGCCCGCTTCGGGGAGCGCCCGCTCCGGCTCGTTGAGCTTGACCCGGGTCTTCTCTTCCTGCGCCTGCATCAGGGTCAGCTCGCCCTCGGACACCGCCCGCTGCACCAGGAGCCAGGACGCGATCTGCATCAGGCGCGTCGTCAGCCGCATGCTCTCGCTGGCATAGGCGAGGGTCGCGTCGCGGGAAATCAGGCGCGATTCGGCTCGTCCCTCGCCATCGAGATAGGCCGCCGTCTCCTCGACCAGCAGCATCCCCTCGCGGAACAGGGTCCGGAAGCCTTCCGACGCCACGTAGGACTCGCCGAAGCTCACCCAATGGCGCTCGTCCCGGAACGTCACGTCGAACTCGGTCATCCTGCCTCCTGTGCCGCTTTGCGCTCGGGTCGTCCCGGAACGGGACGGGTTCGGTGCGGCTGCGGCTATGGTGGCAAGTGTAGCGCCGATCGCGGCCCGGGAGGGGCTTCACGATCTTTTAAGGTTAATGGTGCCGGAGCGGAGCGCGGGGCGGACGCACCCGTGTGGCGGCGAAAAAAAAGCCGCTCCGAGGAGCGGCTTGTCGCGAGTCTACAGGGAGGCATCAAACAGAGTGGACAGAAGACCCACTCAGGATCCAGACAATCTGGATGTGTCCCTTCGTACCTTGGAAAGGTTAACGCGCGGTTAAGCCGCTCCGATGCCCCACGTCGGGATCACCGCTCGCGGGCCGCATGCAGGAGGAGCGGCCGTATGGCCGGGCGCGAGGAGCGCGCCGCGCAGTGGGCCTCGGCCCTGCCGAGGCGTCTCAGACCGAGCGGCACTGAACCGGACCGATGGTCCGGTTCCGTGCGTCCGGCGGACGCCCGCCGCCCCGCCGTCGCGAGGGAAATCGGCGATGCGTCGGGATCGTCGCCGATGGGTGTAACGCCGATTGGTATAACGGAGCGAAAAGCCAGAGCCGCGGATGCGGCTGCCGGCGCCTGAGGCCAACCAATGATCCGTGCTTGCGCGGATCATTGACTTGAGACCTCCCCTCCGCCATAAGCCGCGCCATTGCGAAGCGGCGCCCCGTCCGGGCGCCCTTCGCGTTTGCAGATCCCATTTCGAGGCTCGAGGCCGGTTCGCGCGCTGATAAAGTGCCGCCGGGCCGTCCCCTCGGCCGCCGGAGACCCGCCATGAAGAGAACCTACCAGCCCAGCAAGCTCGTCCGGAAGCGCCGTCACGGCTTCCGCGCCCGCATGGCGACCGCCGGCGGCCGCAAGGTCATCGCCGCCCGCCGCGCGCACGGCCGCAAGCGCCTGTCCGCCTGATCGCGAACATCGGCGCCGCCCCGATCGGTGGTGCCGCATCGCCGTCCCGTCACGGGACCGGCCACGGAGCGCCCGTGTCGACGATCCGCCGACTCCGGCGGCGCCCGGACTTCCTGGCCGCGGCCGGGGGCCGGCGCTTCCACACCGAGCGCATGAGCGCCCAGGGGCGTCTGCGCGAGCCGGACGAGGAGCGCGACGGCGCACCGGCCGAGGGCCTGTTCCTCGGCTTCACCATCACCAAGCGCGTGGGCCATGCGACCGAACGCAACCGGATTCGCCGCCGCCTGCGCAGCGCGCTCGCCCTCGCGGCCGACGGCGCGCCCGAGATCGGGGCCGACGTGGTCGTGATCGCCCGCCGCCCGGCGATCGACGCGCCCTTCGAGAGCCTCGTCGAGGATCTGCGCCGGGCGCTCCGGAGCGTGACGCGCCAACCCGGTCCGAAATCCCAATCGTCCGATCGGCCGAACCCGGCCCGCGGCCCCCGCCGCGGCCGGGATCGGCCTGCCGGCAAGTCTTCTTCGCTCAAGCCTTCCCCCTCTCCCGTATCGATGGCGCCTGACGGATCGACCGATGGGTAACGACAAGACGAACATGTTCGTCGCGATCGCCTTGTCTCTGGTGGTCCTGCTCGGCTGGCACTACTTCGTGACCAGCCCGGCGACCGAGAGGCAGCGGCAGGCGGCGGCGCAGAGCCAGACCGCCCAGCCGGGCGGAACCTCGCCCGCCGACGGCGTGCCGGGCCCGAGCCCCCAGCAGGGCGGTCCCTCCGCCCCCGTGCCTGGCACGCTGCCGACGCCGGCCGCCGGCCCGGTCTCGCGGGAGGACGCGCTCGCCCGCTCGGCGCGGGTTCGCATCGACACGCCCGCGCTCTACGGCTCGATCGCGCTGAAGGGCGCGCGCATCGACGACGTGAGCCTGAAGAACTACCACGAGACCGTCAGCGACGAGAGCCCGCGCATCGTCCTGCTCTCGCCCACCGGCAGCCCGAATCCCTATTACGCCGAGTTCGGCTGGGTCGGGCAGAATGCCGGGCCGCTGCCCAACGCCGACACGCTGTGGACCGCCGAGGGCGACCTGCTCGCGCCCGGCAAGCCGGTGACGCTCAGCTGGGACAACGGCCAGGGCCTCGTCTTCAAGCGCATCGTCGCCGTCGACGACAAGTTCATGTTCACGGTCCGCGACGAGGTCGAGAACAAGTCGGGCAACGCGGTCACGCTCTATCCCTACAGCCTCGTCTCGCGCTGGGGTAAACCGCACACCCAGGGCTACTACGTCCTCCACGAAGGCCTGATCGGCTGGCTCGGCGACGACCGCCTGCAGGAATTCAGCTACGACGCCATCGCCAAGGAGCCGGCCTATGGCGGCGCCAACACCCGCGGCAAGGCGTGGTCGAACGTGACCGGCGGCTGGGTCGGCATCACCGACAAGTACTGGGCCGCCGCCGCGATCCCGGAGCAGGACAAGCCCTTCACCGGCGCCTTCACCGAGCGCACCGACGGGGCCACCAAGGTCTTCCAGACCAGCGTGCGGGGCGACGCTGTCGCGGTCGCACCAGGTGCGTCTTCGGCCTCGACCCAGCGCCTGTTCGCGGGCGCCAAGGAGGTCAACCAGATCAACGAGTACAAGCGCGACCTGAACATCCGCGAGTTCGACTCGATGATCGACTGGGGCTGGTTCTGGTTCCTGACCAAGCCGATGTTCCGCGCGCTAGACCTGTTCTTCCATCTCACCGGCAATTTCGGCGTCTCGATCCTGCTCGTGACCCTGATCCTGAAGATCTTCTTCCTGCCGATCGCCAACCGTTCCTACGTCTCCATGGCCAAGATGAAGGCCGTGCAGCCCGAGATGGCCTCCATCCGGGAGCGGTACAAAGACGACAAGATGAAGCAGCAACAGGCGATGATGGAGCTGTACAAGAAGGAGAAGATCAATCCGGTCGCCGGCTGCTGGCCGGTGCTGATCCAGATCCCGGTCTTCTTCGCGCTGTACAAGGTGCTGTTCATCACCATCGAGATGCGGCACGCGCCGTTCTTCGGCTGGATTCAGGATCTCGCCGCGCCCGATCCGACCAGCATCGTCAACCTGTTCGGTCTGTTGCCGTTCGCAGCGCCCGACTTCGTCCATCTCGGCGTGTGGCCGCTGATCATGGGTGTAACGATGTTCATCCAGATGAAGATGAACCCCGCGCCGCCGGACCCGGTCCAGGCGCAGGTCTTCACCTTCATGCCGATCATCTTTACCTTCATGCTCGGCTCGTTCCCGGCCGGCCTGGTGATCTATTGGGCCTGGAACAACACCCTCTCGGTGATCCAGCAATACGTCATCATGCGCCGCAACGGCGTGAAGGTGGAGTTATGGGACAACCTGAAGGGCACGTTCAAACGCAACAAGAACGCGCCGGCCAAGAGCTGATGTAGGATCCTCTCCTCCCCCTTGTGGGGAGGAGCCGGAGGTGGGGGTGGTTCAGGATGAGGCGCCCCGGTGCCTCCGAATCACCCCACCCCTAACCCGTCCCCGCAAAGGGGAGGGGAGCGAGCGGCCCCAGACCCATGACAGACGCCGCAACCGACGAACCGACTCCCGAACTGCTGGAAGCCGGCCGCCTGCTCTTTGCAGGAAGCGCCGACTTCACCTGGGCCGCCCCCGAACTCGGGGCGCTGCCGCCGATGGAGGGCGTCGAGATCGCCTTTGCCGGGCGCTCCAACGTCGGCAAGTCGAGCCTCGTCAACGCGCTCACCGGGCGCAACACCCTGGCGCGCACCTCGCACACGCCCGGCCGCACGCAGCAGCTCAACTTCTTCCGCATCGGCGAGCGCCTCACCCTCGTCGACATGCCGGGCTACGGCTACGCCCAGGTCGAGAAGGCCAAGGTCGAGGCCTGGACCCGGCTGATCCACGCCTATCTCAAGGGTCGCTCGAACCTCGCACGGGTCTACGTGCTGATCGATTCGCGCCACGGCCTGAAGGAGATCGACACCGCGCTGCTCGACGGGCTCGACAAGGCGGCGGTGTCCTACCAGATCGTCCTGACTAAGGGCGACGCCCTCAAGAAATCCGAGATGGACAAGCGCATCGCCGGCATCCACGCCGCGCTCGCCCGGCGCCCGGCGGCTTATCCGGAGGTGCTGCTGACCTCCAGCCGCGATGATCGCGGCGTGCCGGAGCTGCGCGCCAGCATCGCCCGCCTGCTGCAGGAGCGCGGCGCGTGACCGGCCTCGACCGCGCTCTCGCCGCGCTGGCGGCGCTGGCCGGTCTGCTCGGCGTCGCCGGCAGTGCGGCGGCGGCGCATACCAGCGGCGGCGAGACGCTGAAGACGGCCTCCCAATTCCTGCTGTTCCACGCCCCGGCGATCCTGGCTCTGGTGGGCTTCGGCGCCGCCGGCCTGACCCGCGGCGCGCTCACCCGCGCGGCGGCGGGGGCGCTGGTGCTCGGGGTCGCCCTGTTTTCAGGGGATCTCGCGATGCGGGCGCTCATGGGTCAGCCGCTGTTCCCGATGGCCGCGCCGACCGGCGGGGTCGTCCTGATGGCGGGCTGGCTGTTGGCTGCTGTGGCGGCGCTGGTCCCGCAGCGCCGCTGAGAGTTCCCTACGGGATCAGGTTCGCCAGCGGCGGCTTCGCCCCGTTCGGCAGGGCCGTGCGGGCCATGTTCAAGGTCATGGCGAGCAGCGTGTAATAGCCGTTGATGCCGGCCAGATCGATGGCGCCCTGCTCGCCGAACTTGGCGACCACGCGCCCGTAGGTCGTGTCGCTGACGGCCTTGTTGCGGTGAAGCTCGGTCGAGAAGGCGTAGACCAGCGTCTCCTCCTCGCCCATGGCGTCGGGGCGGCGCCCCTCCCGCACCGCCGCGACGATGGCCGGATCGAGCCCAGCCTTCAGCGCGATCGGCTCATGGATGTGCCATTCGAGCTGCTGGCTCCATTCCCGCGCGGTGAGCAGGATGGTGAACTCGCTGAGCTTCAGCGGGATCACGCTGTTGTAGCGCAGGTAGAGCCCCATGTTGCTCGCGTTGAGCATCAGCTGCGGGCTGCGCAGCAACGGCACGAACGGCCCGAACACCGGGACCTTGCGCGCCGCCAGGAAGTCCTCCGAGGCCTTGCGCTGGGCCTCGGTCTGCTGGGCGGCCGGGATGTCCGGCATCCGGTCCTGGGCCATCGCCCCGGTGTTTGCGAGGACGAAGGCCAAGCCGATCAGAGCGTTGCGCATGATGGTGTCCTCAGCCCGGGATGACCGGCGGGTGATAGTCCAGCGTGAAGGCCAGCGCCCAGAGCAGGAACAGCACCACCGGCAGGTGGATGACGAGTTGCAGGAAGCTGAAGCCGACGATGTCGCGGGCCTTCAGGCCCAGGATGCCGAGCAGCGGCAGCATGAAGAACGGGTTGATCAGGTTCGGGAGCGCCTCGGCCGCGTTGTAGACCTGCACCGCCCAGCCGAGATGCACCTTCAGCTCGTTGGCCGCCTGCATCACGTAGGGCGCCTCCAACAGCCACTTGCCGCCGCCCGATGGGATGAAGAAGCCCAGCAGCGCCGAGTAGACGCCCATGGCCAGCGGGAACGAGCCTTGCGTGTTCAGCGCCACGAAGGCGTGGGCGATCACGTCCGACAGGCTGTGGCCGGCGGCGTTCTTGGCGCCCGTCAGGATCGCCGCGATGGCGGCGTAGAACGGGAACTGGATCAGGATGCCGGCGGTCGCCGGCACGGCTTTGCCCAAAGCCACGAGGAAGCGCTTCGGGCGCCAGTGCAGCACGAAGCCGGTCATCAGGAACAGGAAATTGTAGGTGTTGAGGCTGGAGATCGCGACCATCCAGTCCTGGCGCTGGAACTCCTGGATCAGCCAGCCCGCAGCCAGCAGGCCGATCAACACCGTCAGGATCGGGGCGTGCTCCAGCCACTCGCCGGGCTGTTTCGGGGGCTCGACGCCCTGCTCCTCCTTCGCGACATCGACGCCGAGATCCTGGGCCGTCACGGCGGTCTCGGGGCCCGGCGCGGAGGCGAGGGCGATCACCGCCGACAGGAACACGAGGATCGTGGCGATCAGGATCGACTGCCACAGGAAGATCGTCTCGCTGAACGGGATCACGCCGGTGATCTGCAGCAGCCCCGGCGGCAGGCTTTTCGGGTTGGCCTGAAGCTGTGCGGCGGATGAGGACAGGCCCATCGCCCAGGTGGCGCCGAGGCCGAGATAGGCGGCCGCGCCGGCGGCGCGGTAATCCATCCTCAGATCGGTGCGGCGGGCGAGCGCGCGGGCGAGCAGGCCGCCGAAGATCAGGCTGAGGCCCCAGGACAGGAGCGAGGACAGCATGGTGGCGAGCGCCACGTAGCCGATGGCGCCGCGGCCGGTCTTGGGCACCAACGCCATCCGCTCGATCAGCGCCTGCACCGGCGCGGAGGTCGCCACCACGTAGCCGCCGATGGTGACGAACACCATCTGCATGGTGAAGGGGATCAGGCTCCAGAAGCCGTCGCCGAAGCTTTTGGTCACCGCCTGCACCGGCGCACCGTTGATCAGCGCGGCGCCCGCCACGATCACCACCGCGATCGCCACGAACACGAAGGCGTCGGGGAACCACTTCTCGGCCCAATCGGTGAAGCGCAGCGCGAGGCGTGCGAGCGCGCTGTCCTCCCGGCGTCGGCTGTCCGGATTCATGGTCGTCCCGTCCCGCTATCCCGGCGCTCGAGGCGCCTTTCGCCCGGTATGCAGCGGAAGCGGGGGCGGCCTCAAGGGCGCGCAGGTTTCATCCGGCCGGAACGCTCAAGATATCCTCAGGCGGGCCCTGCCGGCCCGAAAACACGCCCGCGCTCAGGGCGTTGCCGTAGACCGCGCCGGTGTCGAGATTGGTGCGGAAGCGCTTCAACTCCGGCCCGCCGCGGGTCTGCGGCGTGTGGCCATGGACGACGTGGCGGCCGAAATCGTGCTCGGCGGAGAGGAACGGCTCGCGCATCCACAGATGCACCTCGCGGTCGGGGTCGGGCACCTCGGCGTCGGGCCGGAAGCCGGCATGGACGTACCAGCGCTGCGCATCCGAATGCAGCGTCGGCAGCCCCTCGATCCAGTCGAGCACGTCGCCGGGGATCTCTTCGGGCCCCGCCGCATCGAACGCGGCGAGCGTCGCCGTCCCCCCGTTGGCGAGCCAGTGATCGAGGGCGCCGGGCTCGTGCAGCGTCTTCAGGAGCATCGCCTCGTGGTTGCCCATCAGGCAGACCACGTCGTCGGGTTCGCGCCATTGCAGCTTTCGCAGCGTCTCGATCACCCGCGCGCTGTCGGGGCCCCGGTCGATGTAATCGCCGAGGAACACCAGTTTTCGCGGCCGGCCCGCCGCGTGGGCGTCGATGCGATCGAGAAGCGCGTCGAGCAGGTCGGCGCAGCCGTGGATATCGCCGATGGCGTAGGTGAGCGTCTCGGCGGTCATGCGGCCGTTGTCGGCGGGATCATTTGACGATGCAAGGCGGCAACTTGGAGCGCGTTCGGTTTTCGCAATGGCATTCTGCATCCAAAGAAATCACGCCAACGTGATCGAAGTTTCATGGATTAAAATCGGAATTTGATTTCGAACCCTAACCATCGCGTGTATTCACCCGCCGCCATCGCGCCCGAGCGGCGGATGGGGAGGAATGAGACGATGCGTGGCCTGTCCTTGATCGGTGCGGCGTTCCTGTGTTTCGTCGCCCCCGCCGCCGGCTGGGCGCAGCAGATTCAGACGGTCCAGCGTGTCGCCCCCTCGGGGCGGCCGCAACAGGTCCAGTTCATCGCCCGTATGGAGCCGGATTGCCGCTCGCTTCCCATGGACAATCTCGCGATTCTCGAAGGCCCGGCTCATGGACGGATCAGCATGGAACGCGGGGTCGATTTTCCCAACTTTTCGCCCAACAATCCGCGCTCTCGGTGCAACACCCGCAAGGTCCCAGGCAACAAACTCGTCTATCAGTCTGCGCCCGGCTTCGTCGGTGAGGACGGGTTCGTTCTCGAAGTGATCGGGAAGTACGGCAACGCAATGCGGACACGCTACCAAATCGCGGTTCGCTAACACAACGGGTACTCAGGGTACGTCTCCTGGCACCGTTGCTGTGGGGATACGTCACCCACCATGCTCGTCGAGGGCCGCCGTCACGGTCTCAATCGGCAGGAACAGCGTGCGACTGTCCTGCGGATACTCGATGAACTCGGCGCATTTCAGATAGAAACGCCGCGCGGCGTCGTCCTTGGCGTGGACTATCACGGCGCCGATGCCGATGCTCCGCGACGCGAGGGCGATGCGGCGCAAGGCGTCGGACAGTAGGTCGGCCCCGAGCCCGCGTCCGGCATGATCGCGGCTGACCGCCAGTCGTCCGATCACCGAGACCGGGATCGTGTCGGGCGCGTTGCGCCGTACCTTTCCCGGCGCGGCGGAGCGCTCGACGGCTCCGGCCGAGATGCAGAAATAGGCGACGACCCTGTTGCCGTCGCAGACGACGTAGGTGCGGGAGAACCGGCTCTCGTTCTTCAGGGCCCGGTGCCGAAGCCACTCGTCGAGCGCCGGCTCACCGCAAGCGAAGGCGGACAGGTCGTGCTCGGCCGTCAGGGGAACGGGAGCGGAAAGGACCGGCTCAGGCTGCTCCGGTTCGCCGCCTACGTCCGCCATGCCGGCGCGCGGCGCATCAGCGCCCTCAACTTCGGCCCCGGCGCAGGCGGGTTGTCGAGCGCGTGCATGAAGGCGTCGTAGCCATCGGGATCGAGCCGGAAGAGCCGCCGATCCAGCAGCACGTCGATGGCCTGCCGCCGCGCCGTCTCGACCATGAACTCGGTCCGCGTCTTGCCAAGGAGCGCCGCCGCATCGTCGATGAGCCGGCGGGTGTCGGCCTCGATGCGCAGGTTGACGCTTCCCTTCGCCTCCGTGGGCGGAAGCCGCTCGGCCAGCGCAGTCTCGGACGATGAAGCGGGTGCCTTCGCCATGGCGCAACCTTCGCACAGCGTATGGACAGTGTCCATACAAACGCGAAGGGCCGGGATGGGCTCCGAAGCCATCCCGGCCCTTCACTGAGCTGAGCCCCGGCGAAGGATCAGTTCAACAACACCCCCGCCGGCCGGCGCTCGGCGGTGACGTCGCCGATCATCAAGCCCGACGGGCCGACCCGCACCGGCACCGTCTCGCCGTCGTGGATCGTGCCCGAGAGCAGGGCCTCGGCGAGCGGGTCCTGCACGTTCTTCTGGATCACCCGCTTGAGCGGGCGCGCCCCGTAGGCCGGGTCGTAGCCCTTGTCGGCGAGCCAGGTGCGGGCCTCCTCGTCGAGGTCGAGGGCGATCTTGCGATCCTCCAAGAGCTTGGCGAGGCGCCCGAGCTGGATGTCGACGATCGCCCCCATCTCCGAGCGCGCGAGGCGGTGGAACAGGATGATCTCATCGACCCGGTTGAGGAATTCCGGCCGGAAGTGCCCCCGCACCACGCCCATCACCTCGTCGCGCACCGCATCGGTGTCCTGGCCGGCCGGCTGGTTCACCAGATATTCGGCACCCAGGTTCGAGGTCATGATCAGCAGCGTGTTGCGGAAATCGACCGTGCGGCCCTGCCCGTCGGTCAGGCGCCCGTCGTCGAGCACCTGAAGCAGGACGTTGAACACGTCCGGATGCGCCTTCTCGACCTCGTCGAACAGCACGACCTGATAGGGCCGGCGCCGCACGGCCTCGGTCAGCGCACCGCCCTCCTCGTAGCCGACATAGCCCGGAGGCGCGCCGATGAGGCGGGCGACCGCGTGCTTCTCCATGTACTCGGACATGTCGATGCGGACCAACGCCGTGTCGTCATCGAACAGGAAGCCGGCCAATGCCTTGGTCAGCTCGGTCTTGCCGACGCCGGTCGGCCCGAGGAACATGAACGAGCCGATCGGCCGGTTCGGGTCCTGAAGGCCGGCTCGCGCCCGGCGCACCGCGGTCGAGACCGCCTCCACCGCCTCGCGCTGGCCGACGACGCGTTTGGCCAGCGTCTCCTCCATCGCCAGCAGCTTCTCGCGCTCGCCCTCCAGCATCTTGTCGACGGGCACGCCGGTCCAGCGCGAGACGACACCCGCGATATGGGCCGGCGTCACCGCCTCCTCGACCATGCCGTCACGGGAGGTGGCCCCCTCACCCGCGGCCTCGATCTCGGCCAGCCGCTTCTCCAGGCCGGGGATGACGCCGTAGGCGAGTTCGCCCGCACGCTGGTACTGGCCCTGGCGCTGCGCTGCGGCGAGGTCGTTGCGGGCCTCGTCGAGCTTCTTCTTCAGCTCGGCGGCGGCGCCGAGCTTGTCCTTCTCGGCCTTCCAGCGGGCGGTGATCGAGGCGGACTGCTCCTCCAAATTGGCCAGTTCCCCTTCCAGCCGCACGAGGCGGTCTCGGGAGGCGGAATCGCTCTCCTTCTTCAGCGCCTCGGCCTCGATCTTCAGGCGCACGATCTCGCGGTCGATCGAGTCGAGCTCTTCCGGCTTTGAGTCGACCTGCATGCGCAGGCGCGAGCCAGCCTCGTCGACGAGGTCGATCGCCTTGTCGGGCAGGAAGCGGTCGGTGATGTAGCGGTTCGACAACGTCGCCGCCGCCACCAGGGCCGAATCCTGGATGCGGACGCCGTGGTGCTGCTCGTACTTCTCCTTGATGCCGCGCAGGATCGACACGGTGTCCTCGACGGTCGGCTCGGACACGAAGACGGGCTGGAAGCGCCGGGCGAGCGCCGCGTCCTTCTCGACATGCTTGCGGTACTCGTCGAGCGTGGTCGCGCCGACGCAGTGCAACTCGCCGCGGGCGAGCGCGGGCTTCAGGAGGTTGGAGGCGTCCATGGCGCCGTCGGCCTTTCCGGCCCCGACCAGCGTGTGCATCTCGTCGATGAACAGGATGATCCGCCCCTCCGCCGCGGTCACCTCGGACAGCACCCCTTTGAGCCGCTCCTCGAACTCGCCGCGATACTTCGCGCCGGCGATCAGCGCGCCCATGTCGAGCGCCAGAAGGCTCTTCTCCTTCAGGCTCTCGGGCACGTCGCCGTTGACGATGCGCAGGGCCAGTCCCTCGACGATGGCGGTCTTGCCGACGCCGGGCTCGCCGATCAGCACGGGATTGTTCTTGGTCCGCCGCGACAGCACCTGGATGGTGCGGCGGATCTCCTCATCGCGGCCGATCACCGGATCGAGCTTGCCCTCGCGGGCGGCTTCCGTGAGGTCGCGGGCGTATTTCTTCAGCGCGTCGTAGGCGTTCTCGGCCGAAGCGTTGTCGGCGGTGCGGCCCTTGCGCAGGGCATTGATCGCGCCGTTGAGCGAGGCCGCGGTGACGCCCGCCGCCGTCAGGATGCGGCCGGCATCCGAGTCCTTCTCGACCGCGAAGGCAAGCAGCAGCCGCTCGACGGTGACGTAGGAATCGCCGGCCTTCTCGGCGGCTTTTTCCGCCGTGTCGAACAGGCGCACGAGATCGCGCGTCGCTTGCGGCTGCGCGCTGTTGCCCGATACCTTCGGCTGCTTGGCCAGCCACTGCTCGGCCTGCGCCAGCGCGACCCGCGACTGACCGCCCGCGCGGTCGATCAGACCGGCGCAGAGGCCTTCGGAATCGTCGAGCAGGACCTTGAGGAGATGGCCGGGCGCGAGCTGCGGATTGCCCTCGCGGACGGCGAGGTTCTGCGCGGCCTGGACGAAGCCGCGGGCGCGCTCGGTGTATTTTTCGAAATTCATTCGCGTATCCTTCCCCGGATCGAATGTCTCCGCCCGCGTTGGCAGCGCGAAGAGTCCGATGCGTTGCCCCGCGGGGTCGGCCCCGCCGGAGCACCGGCGCTTTGGCAGCCGCCGGTAGGGCTGAATTGGGTGTTGCCTTTTCGTAACACAAGGGGTGAGGGCCCACCGGTGCGCATGCTTGCCGACCGCTCCAGGCGGAGCTAGCCAGAGGGCATGAGCATCGCGCCCGACATCCGCATCGCCGCCCTCTACCGCTACCCCGTCAAGGGCCTCTCGCCGGAGGCGCTGGAGAGCGCCGAGTTGGAGACGAGCGCCTACTTTCCCGGCGACCGGCTCTACGCCATCGAGAACGGCCCATCGGGCTTCAACGAAGTGGCGCCGCGCCATCTGCCCAAGGTCGCCTACCTGATGCTGATGCGCAACGAGGCGCTGGCCCGCCTGCGCACCCGCTTCGACGTGGAGACCCATCGCCTGACGATCGAGGAGAACGGCGCGGAGGCGGTCTCGGCCGATCTGAGCACGGAAGCAGGCCGGGAGGCGGTCGCCGACTTCATGAAGGGGTTCGTACCGCACGAGTTGCGCGGCGCGCCGCGGGTGCTGGCCTCGCCGCCCGGCTACCGCTTCACCGACGCCCGCGACGGCTATGTCTCCCTCGTCAACCGGGCGAGCGTGCAGGCGGTCGAGGACATGGTCGGCGCCCCCGTCGATCCGCTACGTTTCCGCGCCAACCTCTATCTCGACGGGCTGGCGCCTTGGGCGGAGAACGACCTGCTCGGCAAGGTGCTGGAGACGCCGGGCGGGGTGCGGCTGAAGCTGGCGCGGCGCACGGTGCGGTGTGCGGCGGTCAACGTCGATCCCGAGACCGGCATCCGCGATCTCGCGATCCCCTCGGCGCTGGCGAAAAGCCTCGGCCACAGCGATTGCGGCGTCTACGCCGAGGTGCTGAACGGCGGCACGGTGCGGGCGGGCGAGGCGCTGGGCTTGGTCGGCTGAGCGGTCAGCCCCGGCGGCGCTGGCCGGCGCGGACGGTGAGCCAGAGCGGCTCGGGCTCGGCGCAGGGCAGGAGCGCGGCGACCGCGTCGAGATCGACGGCGTAGGAATCGGTCAGCTTGCGCCAGACATCGGCCGAGGAGCCGGCGCCCTGGCCGAGGTGCGCGACGGCGCGGGCGATCAGGCCGGGATTCGTGAGGCTGGGACGGGGTTCCGGAAGATCGGCGTTGAGCATGGCGTGTCGCCCCCTGGTGACGGGGCCATCATCGGCGCGGCGTGGTTAACGAATTGTTGCAATCGCCCCTTAGGCGTTCACGACTTCGGGGGCTGCAACCGCTTCGTCCCGGTGGCTTCGCGCCGCGGGCGGGCTGGGCTAGAAGCCGGGCGCGAATCCGATGGAGCATGTCTCCCGCGGAGGGCGTCCTCCCGCGGGACACCAGACTGAAGGCGAACGAGCGAGCCGATGACCGATCCGCTGCCGAACGTACACGTGCGCGCCGAGATCCTGACCCAGGCGCTGCCCCACATGCAGCGCTACGATCAGGAGATCGTCGTCATCAAGTACGGCGGCCACGCCATGGGCGACCCGGCGGCGGCGGAGGACTTCGCCGAGGACATCGTGCTCTTGGAGCAGTCCGGCCTGAAGCCCATCGTCGTCCACGGCGGCGGGCCGCAGATCGGCCGGATGCTGGCGCGGCTCGGTATCGAGTCCGAGTTCAAGGGCGGCTTGCGCGTCACCGACGAGGCCACCGTCGAGGTGGTCGAGATGGTGCTCGCCGGCTCGATCAACAAGCAGATCGTCGGCTGGATCGCCGCCGAGGGCGGCCGCGCCATCGGCCTGTGCGGCAAGGACGGCAACATGGTCCGCGCCAAGCGGGCCCTGCGCACGATCAAGGATCCGAACAGCAACACCGAGCAGGCGGTCGATCTCGGTCTGGTCGGCGAGCCCGAGCATGTCGAGCGCGGCGTGCTCGACGCGGTGCTGAAGGCCGAGCTGATCCCGGTGCTGGCCCCCGTGGCCTACGGCGCCGACGGCAAGACCTACAACGTCAACGCCGACACCTTCGCCGGCGCCATCGCCGGGGCGCTCCGAGCCAAGCGGCTCCTGCTGCTCACCGACGTGCCGGGCGTGCTCGACAAGGACAAGAACCTGATCCCCGAACTCTCGGTCGAGGATTGCCGCCGCCTGATCGCCGACGGCACCATCACGGCGGGCATGATCCCGAAGGTCGAGACCTGCATCTACGCCATCGAGCAGGGCGTCGAGGCGGTGGTCATCCTCAACGGCAAGGTCGCGCACGCCGCCCTCTTGGAGCTGTTCACCGATTTCGGTGCCGGCACCCTGATCCGGCGGACCTGAGCCGTTCGTCGGAGCGCGGCGGTGTTGCGCCGCGCTCCGCTTCCTACATGATGGATGGGGGCGCCCTTCGCCCCCGTTCCGCCAGCAGGCTCCGCCTCGTGCTTCTGTCCCCAGAGACCCACCTCACCGCACCCGACGCCCCGGGCTTCGCCCATATCGACACCTGGGTGTTCGACCTCGACAACACGCTCTATCCGAGCGACGCGCGGGTCTGGCCGCAGGTGGACGAGCGCATCACCCTCTACGTGATGGGGCTCTACGGGCTCGACGGGCTCTCGGCCCGCGCCCTGCAGAAATATTTCTACCACCGCTACGGCACGACCCTGAAGGCGCTGATGATCGAGGACCGGATCGATCCGCACGCCTTCCTCGACTTCGCCCACGACATCGACCACTCGACCATCCTGCTGGATGAGGCTCTGGGCGCGGCGATCGAGCGTCTGCCGGGGCGAAAGCTGATCCTCACCAACGGTTCGCGCCGCCACGCCGAGCGGGTGGCGGAAAAGCTCGGCATCCTCGACCATTTCGAGGACGTGTTCGACATCGCGGCGGCCGACTTCGTGCCGAAGCCCGAGCGGGTCACCTACCAGCGCTTCCTCGACCGGCACGGCGTCGATCCGCGGCGGGCGGTGCTGTTCGAGGACATCGCCCGCAACCTCGTCGTGCCGCACGATCTCGGCATGGGCACGGTGCTGGTCGTGCCGCCGACGCCCGATCCGTTCCGCGAGCGGTTCGAGCAGGAAGCGGTCAAGGAGCCGCATATCGACCACATCACCAGCGATCTCGCGGCCTTCCTGCGCGGCTGCGTGCTGCCGGTCGCCGGAACCGCGACGCCGTGAGCGCGACGGCCGACTGGGCGGATCTAAGGGCGCCGAGCCTCGCCGAGATCGAGGCGCTCGCGGACGCCGCCTTCGCCGCGCTGCCGGAGGAATTCCGCCGCCTCTGCCATGGCATCCGCATCCACGTCGACGACTTCCCCGACGAGGAGACGCTGACCGAGATGGAATGCGAGTCGGAGTTCGACCTGCTCGGCCTGTTCCGCGGCGTCGGGCTGGCTCAGTCCGGCGAGGTCGCCACGGGGCAGATGCCCAACGCCGTCTGGCTCTACCGGCGCCCGCTGCTCGATTACTGGGCCGAGCACGACGAGAGCCTGGGGCACCTCGTCACGCACGTCCTCGTCCACGAGATCGGCCACCATTTCGGCCTGTCCGACGACGACATGGCCGGGATCGAGGCCGCCGCGGACGAGATCGGCGGCGATCCGGGCGAAGCCTGATCGTCCTTCCCCCTCCTTCCCGCGTCATGGAATGAGCGGAGGAGGGCAGAAGCCTTCCGAGGGGGCGATCGACCGCGGACCGGCCCTACACCATCGGGCTCACGGCGCGGCCGTGCATCGTGATCCGGTAGTAATCGGCATTGGCCGAGGAGCGCACCGCGAGACCGCGGCGGACGAGAGCGTTGAGGGTGGTGCGGCAGGGGCCGCTGTCATGGACCGGGATCCATTGGTGCGCCTCCTGGTCCGCCAGCCATTGCAAGGCCCGCATCTGTCTCTGGTTCAGCGTCGAAATCGTCTGATTCATCTCTGATCGCGCAGAAAGAGGCCCGCCGCCTGAGGCGGGCCAAGTCATTTCTGGAGGCGCTGCATCGTCTGCAGCTATTAAGACGGACGATGCGTGGAGATGTTTAATCCAAGAAAGCGGTTTTGGCAGATAAATATTGCCTTGGGACTATTCTATGCCAGTCATCTTGTTTGTTTAATCCATGTATCTGGTATGCCAGCTTTGTTCGGCTTGCGATGATGTGCGCTGGCGCAGGCCGCGCGCCGAAAAGGGCCGCTTGCGACGGACGATTTCCTCGGGCGGCGTCCCAAAGTTGCGACGGGCACGAAAAAGGGCGGGAGGTCGAACCTCCCGCCCCGCGGATCGTGCTGGCGATGTCGATGGGCCGCTGCAGGGCATCGGCGCGAAGGGGCGGCTTTCGGAAAAAGCCGACGCGCCCCAGCGATCTAAGGCATCGTCCCGGACCTCAGGCCCAGGACGCGATCCGTCAGGCCTCGCCCTCGTCGAGGTCGTCCGCCGTCGGCTTGGCGTTCTCGAGAATGCGGTCGGCGACCAGTCCCGAGTTCTGCCGGATCGACGCCTCGATCTTGTTGGCGATGTCCGGGTTGTCGCGCAGGAAGCCCTTGGCGTTCTCGCGGCCCTGGCCGAGGCGTTGGCTGTCGTAGGAGAACCACGCGCCCGACTTGTCGACGATGCCGGCCTTCACGCCGAGATCGACCAGCTCGCCGACCTTGGACACGCCCTCGCCGAACATGATGTCGAACTCGACCTGCTTGAACGGCGGTGCGACCTTGTTCTTGACGACCTTGACGCGGACTTGGTTGCCGATCGCCTCGTCGCGGTCCTT
Source organism: Methylorubrum salsuginis (assembly GCF_900114375.1). Lineage (GTDB taxonomy): Bacteria > Pseudomonadota > Alphaproteobacteria > Rhizobiales > Beijerinckiaceae > Methylobacterium > Methylobacterium salsuginis. The sequence goes on from NZ_FOSV01000002.1 coordinate 215,682, forward strand.
CAGGGTCGAGACGCGGCGGATGTCGAGGCGCACCGAAGCGTAGAACTTGAGCGCGTTGCCGCCCGTCGTGGTCTCGGGGCTGCCGTACATCACGCCGATCTTCATCCGGATCTGGTTGATGAAGATGACCATGCAGTTCGAGCGCGAGATCGAGCCCGTGAGCTTGCGCAGCGCCTGGCTCATCAGGCGGGCCTGGAGGCCGGGCTGGCTCTCGCCCATCTCGCCCTCGATTTCGGCCCGCGGGGTGAGGGCCGCGACCGAATCGACCACGAGCACGTCGATGGCGCCCGAGCGTACCAGCGTGTCGGTGATCTCCAGGGCCTGCTCGCCGGTATCGGGCTGCGAGATCAGGAGGTCGTCGAGATTGACGCCGAGCTTCCTCGCATAGACCGGATCGAGGGCGTGCTCGGCATCGACGAAGGCGCAGACGCCGCCCTTCTTCTGGGCCTCGGCGATGGTGTGGAGCGCCAGCGTCGTTTTTCCCGAGGATTCCGGCCCGTAGATCTCGATGACGCGGCCCCGCGGCAGGCCGCCGACGCCGAGCGCGATGTCGAGCCCGAGCGAGCCGGTGGAGACGGTCTCGACCTCCTGCACCTTGTCGGACTTGCCGAGGCGCATGATCGAGCCCTTGCCGAAGGCCCGCTCGATCTGCGTCAGCGCCGCATCGATCGCCTTCGCCTTGTCCTTGTCCGCAGCAGCCATCGTCGTGGATTCCACCATCTTCAGCGCAGGCTGGGCCATCGCGTGAGGCTCCTTATGCATGGGAGGGGCGCGAGGCTCAATGCGCCCGGGCCGATGCATTTCGTACTTGTTTTGTTCTTTTTGTGCAAGAGCGGCGTCGGCCGGCGGCGCTCATTCCCTCGGGTGTGAGCCCCTTTTCCGCGCCGACTTGGTGTCTTTCACAAAACGCCCGCTGCGCCGCCGCACCCGGAGAGGGCACCGGCAGTGAGCGGGCGCTTTGGAAAGCACTCTTGTCCCACCCGGATCGAGGCTGTCCGATCCGGTGAGGCGCGCGCTTCGGGGGAGGGGGCGGGCCGTCAGGCCGCGGCCAGCGCCTCGGCGATGGCCGCGAGCGCGGCGTCGGCGCCCTTGCCGTCGGGGCCGCCGGCCTGGGCCATGTCGCGGCGTCCGCCGCCGCCCTTGCCGCCGAGATGGCCCGCGCCCGCCCGCACGAGGCCGACCGCGTCGTAGCGCCCGATCAGGTCCTCGGTGACGCCGACGACGAGGCCGGCCTTGCCGTCCGGCGCGACGCCGACGATGGCGACGATCCCCGACCCCAGGCGGGTCTTGCCCTCGTCGGCGAGCCCTTTCAGGTCGCGCATCTCGACGCCCTCGACCACGCGGGCCATCAGCTTCACGCCGTTGACCTCGCGGGCCTCGTCGCCCCCGCCGGCAGCACCGCCCATGGCGATCTTTTTCCGCGCATCCGCCAGTTCCTTTTCCAGGCGGCGGCGCTCCTCGATCAACGTCGCGAGGCGGTCCGGCACGTCGGCGACCGGGGCCTTGATCAGGCCGGCGAGCTGGCTGAGCGTGCGGCTCTCGGCCTGCCGATGGCGGCGGGCCGCGTTTCCGGTCATTGCCTCGATGCGGCGCACGCCGGCACCGACCGCGCTCTCGCCGAGCACGGTGATCTGGCCGATCTGGCCGAGATGCGACACGTGGGTGCCGCCGCACAGCTCGATCGAGAAGTTCGGCAGGCGCCCGCCCTCGACCTCTAGCCCATCGTCGTCCACGGGCCGGCCCATGGAGACGACGCGCACCTCGTCGCCGTACTTCTCGCCGAACAGGGCACGCGCCCCGGACTCGATCGCCTCGTCCACCGCCATCAGCTTGGTCACGACCGGCGCGTTCTGGAGCAGCACCGCGTTGGCGATGTCTTCCACGCGGGTCAGCTCGGCCTCGTCGATGGGCTTGGGATGGCTGATGTCGAAGCGCAGGCGCTCGGGCGCCACGAGCGAGCCCTTCTGCGCGACATGGTCGCCCAGCACCTGCCGCAGGGCCTCGTGCAGCAGGTGGGTCGCCGAGTGGTTGGCGCGGATCGCGGCGCGGCGGGCGTGATCGACCTTCAGCTCGACCGCGGCATCGAGGGCCAGCGTGCCTTCGTCCACGGTCACGTGATGGACGAACAGGTCGCCGAGCTTCTTCTCGGTGCCGGTCACGCGCGCCTTGAGGCCGGGGCCGGCGATGCTGCCGGTGTCGCCGACCTGACCGCCGGACTCGCCGTAGAACGGCGTCTGGTTGACGACGACGAGGCCGCTCTCGCCGGCCTTGAGCGCCTCGACCTCGGCGCCCTCGCGCAGAACCGCGCCGACCACGGCTTCCGCGACTTCGGAATCGTAGCCTAAAAACTCGGTGGCGCCGGTGCGCTCCTTGATGCCGAACCAGACCGTCTCGGTCGCGGCCTCGCCCGAGCCCTGCCACGCGGCGCGCGCGGCCTGCTTCTGGCGCTGCATCGCGGCGGAGAACGCCTCCGTGTCGACGCCGATGCCGCGGGACTTGAGCGCATCCTGCGTCAGGTCGAGGGGGAAGCCGTAGGTGTCGTAGAGGGTGAAGGCGGTCTCGCCCGAGAGATTCTGCCCATCGCCGAGATCGCGGGTCTCGGCGTCGAGAATGGCGAGGCCCCGCTCCAGAGTCTTGCGGAAGCGTCCCTCCTCCAGCCGCAGGGTCTCCGAGATGAGAGCCTCGTTGCGGGTGAGTTCGGGGAAGGCCTGACCCATCTCGCGCATCAGCGCGGGCACGAGGCGATACATCACCGGCTCGCGGGCGCCGAGCAGTTCGAGATGGCGCATGGCCCGCCGCATGATCCGGCGCAGCACGTAGCCGCGGCCCTCGTTCGAGGGCAGCACGCCATCGGCGATGAGGAACGAGGTCGAGCGCAGGTGGTCGGCGATCACCCGGTAGGAGGCGCGCGTCGCGGGCTCCGGCGCCTTCGACACCGCATGCGCCACCGCATCGATCAGCGCACGGAACAGGTCGGTGTCGTAGTTGGAATGCACCCCCTGGAGGATCGCGGCCATGCGCTCAAGGCCCATGCCGGTGTCGATCGAGGGCCGCGGCAGCGGATTGCGCACGCCCGGCTCGATCTGCTCGTATTGCATGAACACGAGGTTCCAGAATTCGAGGAAGCGGTCGCCGTCCTCGTCCGGGGAGCCGGGCGGGCCGCCCTGCAGCGCCGGGCCCTGGTCGATGAAGATCTCGGAGCACGGGCCGCAGGGGCCGGTGTCACCCATCTGCCAGAAATTGTCCGAGGTGCCGATGCGGATGATCTTTTCGTCGCCGAACCCGGCGATTTTTTTCCACAGACCAGCGGCTTCGTCATCGTCGGCGTAGACCGTGACGAGCAGCTTTTCCGGCGAGAGGCCGAACTCCTTGGTGATGAGTTTCCACGCCAGCTCGATCGCGTCGGCCTTGAAATAATCGCCGAACGAGAAGTTGCCGAGCATCTCGAAGAAGGTGTGGTGCCGGGCGGTGTAGCCGACGTTGTCCAAATCGTTGTGCTTGCCGCCGGCCCGGACGCACTTTTGCGAGGAGGTCGCCTTCACGTAGGGGCGCTTCTCGACGCCCGTGAACACGTTCTTGAACTGCACCATGCCGGCGTTCGTGAACATCAGCGTCGGATCGTTCTTCGGAACGAGCGAGGACGACGGCACCACCGCGTGCCCGGCATCCCGGAAGTAGTCCAGGAAGGTCGATCGGATCTCGTTGACGCCGCTCATCGGATAGGCTCGGGAATCAAGTCGCGTCGGGAGGCCGGCTCGGGCGAGCGCGGCCGCATCCGGCCCTCATACGGGCCGATGCCGTGCGAGTCACGTCGGCACGTCCTGCGGAGATGCAAGCGACGGGGCGCACTCCGCTTCGAGTTCGGCGAGATAGCCGCGCAGCAGCGTGGCCCGCCGCGGCCGGAAGCTCGTGCCCGTCGCCGCCGCCGCGCGGATGCGGTCGATCCGGAACATCCGGTAGGCGCTGCGCAAGCCGCACCACGCCAGCAGCGTCATCTTGCTGTCGAGGTAGACGATGGAGAGCGGCAGGATGGTCCGCTCGGAGAGCGTCCCGTCCTTGTCGGAATAGTGGAGGGCGAGCGCCTCCTCGCGCCAGCATCCGCCCCGGATCGTCTCCATCAGCGTCTCCATGCCGGGCATCGTGGGAAAGCGCGCCTGGAAACGGCGGACGCGGGAGGCCGCATGGAGCAGGTGTTGCTCGGCCCGATCCGGCAGGGTCGCGGCGACCTTGGCGAGCACCGAGGCCGCCGCTTGCGCCAGCGCCGGGTCGCCCATCTGGCGCACTTCGGACAGGCCCAGCACCAGGGCCTCGATCTCGATCCGTTCGAAGGTCTGGGGCGGCAGGGCCACGTCCTCGATCAGGCGGTAGCCGTAGCCGCGCTCGCCCTCGATCCGGGCGCCGGCGGCGCGCAGCGCGTCGATGTCGCGATAGAGCGAGCGCAGCGAGACGCCGGTCTCCTCGGCGAGCCGCGCGGCCGTGACGGGCGCGGGCAAGACGCGCATGGCGTGGAGGAGGCGGAACAGACGGTCGGTGCGGGCCATCGGGCAGCTGACGGAAACTGGCAGGTGGGGTGGGCTACATCACGACGCGCCGAACGGCCAAGCAGGAGCCCTCCGATGATCACGCTCTACCACTCGCCCAACAGCCGCTCGACCCGGATCGCCGGCCTGCTGAAGGAGCTCGACGCCCTGGACCGGGTCGCCATCGAGGTCGTCACGATCCAGCGGGAGGACGGCAGCGGCGCGCGCGATCCGCGCAACCCCCACCCGGACGGGAAGGTGCCCCTCCTCGTGCACGACGGCAACCTGATCTGGGAATCGAGCGCGATCATCCAGTATCTCGCCGAGCTGTTTCCCGAGGCGGGGCTGAACGTGCCGGTCGGCGATCCGCGCCGGGGCGCCTACCTGAGCTGGCTCGCGTGGTATGCCGGCGTGGTGGAGCCGGTGCTGGTGCTGCAATTCCTCGGCATCGACCATCCGGGGATCGCCAAGACGTTTCGGACCCACGACGACCTCAAGGCCCGGCTCGCCGCGGCGCTGAGCGACCGGCCCTATCTGCTCGGCGACCGATACACCGCCGCCGACCTCCTGCTGCACTCGCCCTATGCGTGGTTCGGCAAGCCCGGCGTGCCGGAGATCGATGCCTGGGTCGAGCGCTGCATGGACCGGCCGGGCGCGCGCTTCGCGGCCGAGTTCGACGCGAAGCACGGCGCCTGAGACCAATCGGCGATGATCCTGACGCATCGCCGATTGCCCCCGCGAGGGCGGGGCGGCCGCCCTCAGTAGTTGACCTGCAACTGCGCCCGGAACAGGTCGCCCTCGGCCCGGCCGAGGCGACGCTCGTCGGCCTCGCGGCGGTTCATGCGGGCATAGGCCAGGGTGATCTCGATCGGCTTGATCGGCTGGAACTCGATGCCGACCTCGACCTCGTCGGTGTCCAGCGCCGGCGCGTTGGTGCCGACCTTCCAGCCGCCGCGATAGGTCTGCCAGCGGGCATAGGGCATGAACGGCCCGACCCAGGAATGGTCGACCTTGTACATCGCCTGGACGTAGCCGCCCTCCAGCGGCTTCGTCGTGATCGCCTGGGCGACGGGGTCGAATTCCGGGCCGCGGCCCCAGTTCCACTCGGCCTGGAGGCCGAAGGGCTGGGGATAGAGGATCGCGTGCAGGCCGACGCGGGCGTCGTCGAAGCTCGTCGCGGTGACGCCGCCCGCGCGGGTCTCAGGGTTGAACCGGTTGTGATAGGCCGAGGCGCCGACCTCGAGCACCTGATCCTTGAAGGCCGAGCCCAGGCCGTCGAGCGCGAACGGCCACGTCACCATGCCGGCGACCATCACGCCGTTGTTGCGCTCGATCCGGTTGATGGTCTGGCCGTTGTAGACGCCGAGGCCGAACGCCCCGTAATTGCCGAACAGCTTCTGGCCGCCCTTGGCCAGCCGATCCCAGATCCGCTGCACGTGCCACGGCGTGAAGTAGTAGGTGATGCCGATGTCGCGCTCGCCCGGGATGCCGCTGTTGATCGCGTCCGAGCGGTCGAGCGTCAGGCGGTTCTGCGAGGATTGCAGGTTCTCCCAGCCATAGGGCACCTTCTGCTGGCCGAAGCGCAGCTTGGAGCGCCGCTCCTCGTCGAGGAAGACGTCGGCGAAGGCGTCTCGCAGCTGCGCGAAGTGCTGGCGCGGCTCGGGGCCGGCCTGATTGTTCACGCTCACGGCGAAGTCGGGCTGGATGTAGAGGAACACCCGCTCGTGGATGTCGCCCTGGATGACGAGGCGGACACGGCGGAAGGTGAAGTTGTTGGCCTGGGTGATGCCGCCGTCGTGGACCGAGCGCAGGCGCGAGACGCCCGCCGGCGCGGTGTCGTCGCCGGACAGGAACTCGTTGACGCGCAGCTGCGTGTAGCCGCGCAGCGACAGCCGCTCGAACCAGGTCTTCGGACGCTTCGGCTTGTCCGGATCGTCCGCCAACAATTCGGGCGCGGGCGGCAGCAGGGCCCGCCACCACACGTCCGGCTCGTCCGCGACGGCGGCCTGACGGGTGTTCAGCGGCGGGTTGACCGCCGATTCCACCGGCCGGCCCGCCGCCGGCAGGGTGCCGGCATCGCTGCGCACGGCGATGCGGGCGGGCTTTGGCTTCGGGGCGGCCCCGCCCGGACGGCGTGCCTCGCGCTCGGCGGACTGCGCCCGGATCATCGCCTTCAGCTCGTCGATCTGCCGCTGCAGCTCGGCCACCGTCTGGGCCTCGGCCGGTGCGAGCGGCAGCATCAGCGCCCCCAGTCCCAGCTTCGTCGCAAGGAGATGTCGCTTCATCGCTCGGCTTTCCCAGGCCGCGCGGCATCCGACGCCACGGAGTATTCCCGTAACGGCCGCGCTTCATCCGGCGCGCCGATAGCATTCGGATAATGAGCGAGAAAGGTTTCGGAGAACAAAAACTAAGAAAATCGACGTCATAATAAGTATACATACTTTATTTCGATAATAATCCCGGAAATGTCGGAAAAATAGCGTCATAAAACCTTCATGCGGTGGCGATCGACGGAGGATGGCGTCCACCCGGGGCGCGGCGCACGCCGCCATCGACGCGGCGAGGCCAGGGGCCTATCACGGCGCCATGACGCGCCTGCGCTCCGATTTCTGGGTCTCGGCCCATCTGCGCCGCCTGAACGACGCGGGCGTCCCGGCGGTGCTGCGGCGGCGGGGTTCGGCGGAGGCGGGGGCGATCTTCGTGAAAGTGGACCGGCTCGACGGCAGCGCCGACCTGTTCGGCCCGGCCCCGCAAGCTCTCTTCGACGCCGAGGACAGCGGCGAGCGTCGCTTCAGCCGGCTGATGGCGGCCTTGCCGTCCTACGAGGTCGAGGAGCGGCTGACGCGTGAAATGCGCTTCGATTCCGATCTCTGGATCGTCGAGATCGACGACGCGCAGGACCGCCACGCGCTCCCGCTCGCCGAGTGAGGCTTATACCGAGCGGCCCGGAACCGGACCGATGGTCCTGTTCGGTGCGTTAGGCGGACGCACGCCGCCCCGCCGTTGCGGGGGCCATCGGCGATGCGTTAGAATCATCGCCGATGGGTATCGGGGCTCAGTTCGTGCGGCGCAGGCGCGAGGGGAGGGCGGGGCGCAAGGCAGCGGCGGCGCGGGGCTTGGCGGTTTCCGGGCCGTGGAAGGGTCTGTGCTCCGTCGTGCCGGCCCGTTCCAGCACGGGGGCGCCGAGGATCGCCACCAGCAGGTCGCGGGCGCCGGCCCGGCTGGTCTCGCGAAACAGCGTCACGAGGGAAAAGACGCGATCGACCGAGCGCGCCACGGCGTCGTTGAGGGTGAGGAACACGAACACCGCCTCGCCCTCGCGCAGATCCGCGGCGCGGAGCGCCAGCGTCAGCAAGTCGTAGCGGGAGGCCGGATCGGGGGCGGCGCTCAGATAGTCCTGCGGCAGGCCGAGCCCCTCGCCCAACGTCGCGAGGAAGCCCGGCACGTCGCGGGCGTGGGAGCGCTCGACCAGGGCCGAGGCGAGGGCGCGGGGTGCGGCGGGGCAGGGGCGCAGGGCCGCGGTGGCTTCCACCGCCTCGCCGATCGCGCGGCGCGCCTCCGTGTCAGCATGCAGCCAGAGCGGAGCGAGGTCGGCGGCGGGGATATCGGGGCGGGCGAGGAGGATGCGGGCGAGGTCCGCGTCGCGCCGGGCGCGGGCGAGCAGCCGCTCCAGCGCCCGCAATCCGATCAGAACGCCCGGATTCTCGGCGAGTTGCCGGTCGGCCTCCGCCTGATCCGGGGCCGGGCGCGGCGGGGCGACGTCGAGGCCGCGGGCTCGAAGCGCGGCGCGCACCGCCTCGGGCAGGTCGGGGCAGCCGCCGAGCTTGTCCGCGACGATTCCCGCAGTCGCCTCGTCCACCGTCGGGATCAGGCCCGCCGCGAGCGATTCGAAGGCGTGGATCATCGCCCGGTCACGGTTGGGCGCGGCGACGAACATGTCGGTCTGCACCCGCAGGATCACGGGCTTGAGGTCGAGCGCGGGATCGCGCGACAGCTCGATGAGACCGGACAGGTCCGGCACGGCGGAGACCGATGCGGGCATGGCACTTCGTTGACGCGGAACGCTACTGGATCCGAGTAGAGCGGTTCTGCGTGAATCGACCTTTAAGGGCTGTGCCGTCCGCCTGTCCCGTAGCGGGGAGCGTCGGCCTCAGCCGTCGCTCAGCTCCACCGTGACCGGCACGTGGTCGGAGGGCTTTTCGAGGCCGCGCAGGTGGCGCTGGACCGAGGCCGAGACGAGGCGGTCGGCGGCCTGGGGCGAGAGCAGCAGGTGATCGATGCGGATGCCTTGGTTCCGCGGCCAGCAGCCGGCCTGATAGTCCCAGAAGGTGTAGAGCCCGGGGCTCGGGTCGCAGGCGCGCAGCGCCTCTGTGAAGCCCTCCGCCAGCAGCGCCCGGAAGGCCTTTCGGGTCTCGGGCAGGAACAGGGCGTCCTGGGTCCAGGCGGCCGGATCGGCGGCGTCCATGGGCTCGGGGATCACGTTGTAGTCGCCGGCCAGCACCAGGGCGTCCTCGGTCGCCATGAGGGCGCGGGCATGGCGGCGCAGGCGCTCGATGAAGGCGAGCTTGTAATCGTATTTCGGTCCCGGCGCCGGGTTGCCGTTCGGCAGGTAGATCGAGGCGACCCGCACCGGTGCGACACCGTCCCCGTGCACGAGGGCCTCGATGTAGCGGGCCTGCTCGTCCTGCTCGTCGCCCGGCAGGCCGCGCAGGAGTTGGGTGTAGGTCAGCGGCTGGCGCACCAGCAGGGCGACGCCGTTATAGGCCTTCTGCCCCAGCGTCTCGACGGCATAGCCCGCCGCCTCGATCTCGGCGCGGGGCAAGGCGGCGTCCTGGCATTTCAGCTCCTGCAGGCACACCACGTCGGGCCGCGCTTCGTCGAGGAAGCCGAGCAGGTGTCCGACCCGCTGCTTGATCGAGTTGACGTTCCAGGTGGTGATCCGCATGGGGCGAAGGCTCGATCGGCGGGGCCGGGAGCCGTCGTCATCGGGCCTTCGCGGTCCGCTGGCAAGGCGATCGGTGAGGAAGGCGATCGCCGGCACCGGCAGACACGGACGACCTCTCGGATCGTGCGGCGGCTGCGCGGGGCGAGAAGCCTGAACCCGCGGGCGCCGACGTTGGAGGCTCGACGAAAGAAATGAATCCCTCCTGGTTCGAGCCGGTACGGGCCTATTGCGAGCGGACCGACGCGGCGTTCTGGTCCGAGCCGGTGAATGCCGTGACCAACGCCGCCTTCCTGGTCGCCGCGTTGGCCGCGGCGCTCACGGCGCGGGGCGACCGGCCGGTGCTGGCGCTCTCCGGCGTGGTGGGCGTGGTCGGGATCGGCTCGTTCCTGTTCCACACGCTGGCCAACCGCTGGTCGATGCTCGCCGACGTGATCCCGATCGCGCTGTTCATCCACGGCTATTTCGGACTCGCACTCGCCCGCTTCTTCGGCCTCCCGGTCCGGGGCGCGGTGCTCGGGACGCTCGCCTTCGCCGGCCTCGGCTTCGGGCTGTCGCCGGCGCTGGACGCGTTGACCGGCCGGGACGTCGCGGCGCTCACCAACGGCTCGGCCGATTACGGGCCCGCATTGCTGGCGCTGCTCGGCGTCGGCCTCGCGCTGCGGAGGCGCGTCCCCTGGGCCGGCCGCTCGATCCTCGCGACGGGAGGCGTCTTCCTCGCCTCGCTTGCCTTCCGCACGCTGGATGCGCGGGTCTGCGCCGCCTTGCCGCTCGGGACGCACTTCCTCTGGCACGCCCTCAACGCCCTGGTTCTGTACCGCCTGCTCGCCGCCGCGGCCCTATTTGGGCGAAGATGACGGGCGATCCCGGCATCCTCAGATTCGCCGCTTTCTTCGGGCTTCTCCGCCGCGGCGTCCCGTCTCCCGCCCGTTCGGGCGCGGGCGAGCCGTGTTTGCGACCGGCGGGGTCTGACAACCGTGATCCGCTTCGATAACGTCTCGAAATTCTATTCCGTCTACGGCAAGCGACGCGTCATCCTCGACCGGGTGAATTTTACCCTGAGGCCGGACATCAACTACGGCGTCATGGGGATCAACGGCGCAGGCAAGTCGACGACCCTGCGCCTGCTCGCGGGCGTCGAGGAGCCGAGTCGCGGTCGCATCACCCGTAGTGGATTACGGGTGTCCTGGCCGATCGGCTTCTCGGGCGGCTTCAACTCGAAGATGACGGGCCGCGACAACGTCATCTTCGTCTCGCGCATCCACGGCGAGGATCCGCGCAAGGTGCTGGAATTCGTCGAGGACTTCGCCGAACTGGGCAGCTACCTCAACATGCCGGTTCATACCTACTCGTCAGGCATGGGCTCGCGTCTGGCCTTCGGCGTGAGCATGGCGATCCCGTTCGACACCTACCTCATCGACGAGACGCTCGCGGTCGGTGACGCGCGCCTGCAACGGCGCTGCAAGGAGCTGTTCGACATGCGGCGCCAGACCGCGAACATCATTTTGATCTCGCACTCGATGGAGCAGATCCGGCAGTATTGCAGTCAGGCCATCATCCTCGTGAATGGTCAAGCGATCATCTACGACAAGGTCGACGACGCGATTCTGGCCTATCGCCGCCTGAACGGCTGACGGCGGACACGGTTTCGCCGCGTGCCCGCGCGAAACCGTCTGTGGCGTCGATCCATCGCCAACGCAATCGAGGGCGCAACCGAGGGCGAATGAGCACCGAAATCACCAATCCGTCCGGTGCGAACCTGACCACCGGGGAACGGTCGAAGGCGGTCACCGAGTCGCTCAAGCGCTTCGCCCGCATCGCCCGCCAATCGGACCGCAAGCAGGGGATCCGCGCCTACCGGACCCACGTCAAGCGCGATCCCGTGATCCCGCTGCTGTTCCTGCTGGTGTTCGTGCTGCCGACCCTCACGATGGTCGGCTACCTCTACCTCGTCGCCTCGGACCGCTACGTGACCGAGGCCCGATTCGCCCTGCGGCCGGCGCTGGGCAACGTCGACAAGGTCCAGTCCGAAAAAACCGGCGAGGATTCGAGTCTGCCCAAGCAGATGATCATCCAGGATACGATCATCACGGCGAACTACATCGACAGTCGGCAGATGGTCGAGACTCTGGAAAAGCAGCTGCCGGTGCGGGAGATGTTCACCCGGGACAGCATCGACATGTTCTCCCGGGGGCCGCAGGACGCTCCGATCGAGCGCTTCATGCGCTACTGGAGCAAACGCGTCGCCACCTCGATCGACACCCATTCGGGCATCGTCACGCTCACCGTCTCGGCCTTCGATCCGGAAGAGTCCTACAAGCTCGCCCAGGCGTTGCTCGCCGAGAGCGAGCGGAAGATGAACGAACTGAGCATTCGGGCTCGGAACGCAGCGGTCGGCGAAACCAACCGCGAACTGGCGCACGCCGAGCAGCGCATGATCAAGACCCGCATGGCGGTGCGAGAACTGCGCAATGCCGGCGGCGTCCTCGATGCGGCGGCGACGAACACCACCAACCTGACGATGATCTCGGAGCTGCGCAAGCAACGCATCGATCTGGCGGTGCAGCTCACCCTGGGCCTGCGCGACCTCGGGCCGGACACGCGCCCGATCCGGGACATCAAGACACAGATCCGCGACCTCGACGAGAACATCGAAAAGATCGAGCGCCAGATGGCGACCACCGATCCGAACCAGAAGAAGGTGCTGGCGGACCTGCTCAGCCAGTTCGAAGCCTACGACAACCAGCGCAAGGATGCGGAGGATTATTACAGCAAGGTGCTGGCCGCCAACGAGGCCGCCCGTATCCTGGCGGCTCGGCAAATCGAGTTCTTCACGCCCGTGGTCGAGCCGATCGTGCCGGTTTCCTCGACAGAGCCCAAGCGGGCCCTGTGGTCCAGCATCTGCGCCCTGGCCGCAATGGCGCTGTTCGGACTCTCGGTGGTGATCCGCAAATACGTCTTCAGCTGAGGTCGTCCGCCCGGCATGCGAGTCCGGGCCGTCCGTCGCGATCTGCGCGGGGAGGGCGGCTTGCGGTCAGCCGATCGCGCCGGGCGGGCGCCGGGTCGGCGACGCGGCGGTGGGATCGGCCGGACTGGCCGGATCGGGGGCGAGCGTCGGTTCCGGGTCGGGCGCGGGCGTGGCGGTCGCGACCGGTGCGGCTGGGCTTCCGCTCCAGCCTTGAGCTCGCCAGCCTTCCGCCCGCTCGTCGAGATCGACCGCGCCGCCGCGGCGCATCAGCGCGACGACCCGCTCGGCGAGATCGCCGTCGGCCCGCACCGTCACCAGGGTGCCGCCCCGGCGCACGCCCTCGGCGTAGGTCTCGGCGTCGGTGCCGCTGAGGCCCGCGCCGGTCAGCGCTCCGATGAGTCCGCCCGCGGCCGCGCCGACGCCCGCCCCCGACAGGGCCGTGACCAGCCAGCCCGCGGCCACGAGCGGCCCGAGGCCGGGGAGCGCGATCAGGCCGAGCCCCGCAAGCAGGCCCGCTCCCCCGCCGAGCACGGTGCCGACGGTGGCGCCCGCCCCCGCGCCGTCGGCGGCCTCGGCCTCGCCGGCCCGTGCCGGGCCGGGTTCGGCGGTGGTGGGGGGCAGCGGCCCGCCCTCCTTGAGGGAGAGAATGCCGATCTCGGCATGCGGCACGCCCTCGGCCTCGATGCGGTCGACGACCCGGGCGGCGTCCTCGTGGCTGTCGAACAGCGCGGTCACGGCGCGGCCTGCCATGGCGGTGGTCCTCTGAGGCTTTCGACGAACTGCTTCACCAAGCCCGCTTCGTTCGGCTTGGTTCCTGTCGCGGCGCCGGCGTTAACCGGTCGCTAACCCTGAACCCGGCAAATCCTGCCGGGTGGGCCTGCCGGCCCGTGCGGGAGTTTCGGCGACATGAGCGAGACGGCGGGCGCCGCCCCGGCGGGAGGATTGGGCGCCCTCGCGGCCTTCGTGCCGAGCCGCGCCAGCCTCCAGGCGCTGACGAAGCGCACCGACCTGTTCTTCGCCACCGCGGTGATGGGCATCCTCACGGTGCTGATCTTTCCGCTGCCCGCGGTATTGCTCGACCTGCTCCTCGCGGTCTCGATCATCATGTCGGTGCTGATCATGATGACGGGTCTGTTCATCGACAACCCGCTCGAATTCACGGTCTTCCCGACGCTGCTGCTCGTCGCGACCCTGCTGCGGCTCGCCCTCAACCTCGCCTCGACCCGCCTCATCCTCGGTCACGGCCACGAGGGTACGGCGGCGGCCGGCCACGTCATCGAGGCCTTCGGCCACTTCGTGATGGGCGGCAACTTCGTCATCGGGATCATCGTCTTCGCGATCCTGATCATCGTGAACTTCGTCGTCATCACGAAGGGGTCGGGCCGTATCGCGGAAGTGGCCGCCCGCTTCACCCTCGACGCGATGCCCGGCAAGCAGATGGCCATCGACGCCGACCTCTCGGCCGGCCTCATCGACGAGAAGGTGGCGAAGGCCCGCCGTTCCGCGCTCGAAGAGGAATCCTCGTTCTTCGGCGCCATGGACGGCGCCTCGAAATTCGTGCGCGGCGACGCGGTGGCGGCGCTGCTCATCACCGGCATCAACGTCGTGGGCGGCATCATCATCGGCGTCGCCCAGCAGGGCTTGGGCTTCGCGGAGGCTGCCAAGACCTACACGCTGCTGACCATCGGCGACGGCCTCGCCTCTCAGGTGCCGGCGCTGATCGTCTCGACCGCGGCCGGCATCCTCGTCTCGAAAGCGGGCGTGAAGGGCTCGGCCGACAAGGCGCTCGGCAAGCAGATGGCCAACTACCCCAAGGCGCTCGGCATGTCGGCGGGCGTGATGGGGTTGATCGCGCTGCTCCCCGGCATGCCGATGCTGCCCTTCCTCGGCCTCGGTGCGGCGGCCGGCTATGCGGCGTGGCGCATCGCCAAGACGCAAGCCGAGGCGCCCCCCGTCGTCACCAATGCCGACGGCACGCCCGCTGCCCCCGGCGCCGCGCCCGCGGAGGAGACCGTCACCGATCTCCTGAAGCTCGACGACCTCAAGCTCGAGATGGGCTACGCGCTTCTCGCCCTCGTCAACGGCGAGGGCCAGGACCGGCTCACCGACCAGATCAAGGCGCTGCGCCGCCAGCTCGCGGCGGAACTCGGCATCGTCATGCCGTCGGTGCGCATCCTCGACAACGTGAGCCTAGAGGCCAACACCTACACGGTGCGGGTCAAGGAGATCGAGGCCGGCACGGGCCAGGTGTTCCCCGGCCAGTTCATGGCGATGGATCCGATGGGCGGGCAGGTGCAACTCCCCGGCCTGCACCTGATGGAGCCGACCTTCGGCCTGCCCGCGACCTGGGTCGATGCGAGCCTGCGGGATCAGGCCCAGCTCAAGGGCTACACCGTGGTCGATGCCGCCACCGTCATCTCGACCCACCTCACCGAGGTGATCAAGGCGCATGTCTCGGAGCTGCTCAACCACGTCGAGGTGCAGAAGTTGCTGCGCGAACTGCCCAAGGAGCACACCGAACTGCTGAAGGAGGTGGTGCCCTCGCAGATCGCCACCACCGGCATCCAGCGGGTGCTGCAATTGCTGCTGGCCGAGCGGGTCTCGGTGCGCGATCTCGGCGCCATCGTCGAGGGCATCGCCGAGGTGGCGGGCCACGTGAAGAATCCGCGCGACATCGTCGAGCATGTCCGCGCCCGGCTCGGGCGCCAGATCTGCGCCCAGTACCAGGGTCCGGACGGCACGCTGCCGATCATCACCCTGTCGCCCGCCTGGGAGCAGGCCTTCCTCGAATCGATCGTCGGCGAGCGCGAGGAGCGCTACCTCGCGATGCAGCCGTCCCGGCTCAGCGAGTTCGTCAACACCGTACGCGACCGCTTCGAGCAGGCCGCGCGCATGGGCGAGATGCCGGTGCTCGTCACCTCGGTGCAGGCGCGGCCGTTCGTGCGCTCGATCATCGAGCGCTTCCGCCGCGAGACCCCGGTGATGAGCCAAGCGGAGATCCATCCGCGGGCACGGCTGCGGACGATCGGTTCGGTGTGAAGAAGGAAGAGCGGACGATGGGAGGCCGGGAGCGGCCTTCAGTCGTGGCCCTCGATGGCGCGCAGGACCGCGACCAGCTGGTCGGCCTGATGGCGCGTGAGACCCGTGCTGATGACGGTGCCGTTACGGCAGATCGAGCAGGTTCCGTCCTCGGAAACCCGCACCTTGATGGAAGCCATGATGTTCGATGATCCGAGCGCGGAAGCTGCGCCCACACTGCAAGCTTAACCGTTCGTGAAGGCTGGGCAAGCGCGCTCGTCCCGCCATCCACGATGGCGGCAGTTAATCCTTTACGAACGCGGCGTCATCCTGCGGGAAACGGTCCGCAGCTTCGCTCGCGGTGCATGGCCGAACGGCACCGACCCGCGAGGGCCGGCGCCGGTCGAAGCCCGCTGTGGGCCCCGGCATCCGCCGAGGCCTCGAGGGGAGTGGGCCTCACGTCGCCGGAGGCCGGGCGAGCGAGGCGAGAAGGAAGGCTCAGACCGCCTTCTTTTCCAGGCGCTTCTCGATGACGTGGTTGTCGAGGCCCGGCGCCACCAGCGGGGGCTCGGGCGGGTTCGGATTGGCCTTGTCGGAGAGCGCCTTCGACAGGCGCGAGCGCTCGAACAGCACCACCACCACGATGGCGATGGCGAAGGGGATCAACAGGTAGAACAGGCGGAAGATCAGCAGGGCCGCGAGCACCGGCGCTTTCTCGGCATCGGTCTGGAGCTGCATGGCGGTGAAGAACACCAGCTCGAACACGCCGAGGCCCCCCGGCGCGTGCGAGGCCAAAGCCACCGAGAACGAGGCGAGGAAGATGCCGAGCACGGCGATGAAGCCGGGATTCAGGGCGTCGGGGAGCGCGAAGTAGATGATGCCGGCCGCGCCCAGCAGCTCCAGCGGCGCCGCGATGAGCTGGCGCACCATGATCTGCGGCCGGGGATACTCGATCTTGAACGAGCGGATTGTCAGCGGGCGGAAGCGCAGCACCGAGCCGAGCACGTAGAGGGCGACGAACGCGAGCAGCGCGAAGCCGACGAGGCGGGCGGTGTGCGGGTTGGTCAGCGCCGCGGGCAGCAGGCTGTCGAGGCGGGCCAGCAGGCCCGGATCGTAGACCAGCACGAAGCCGCCGAGCAGGATCGTACCGAGGCCGAAGGTGAAGGAGCAGAGCGCCACCAGCACCGCGACCTGCGCCGCCGAGAGTCCCTTCGCGGTGTAGGCCCGGTAGCGCACCAGGGCGCCGGAGAAGACCGAGGCACCGATATTGTGCGAGAGCGCGTAGGTGGTGAACGAGCACAGCGACACGAACCGCCACGAGATGCCGCGCACGCCCAGATGCATCAGCGCGATCCGGTCGTACCAAGCGAGTGCGGCGTAGGCGACCAGCGTCGAGAGGGCGGCGAAGAGGACGTGATGCGGCGGAATCGCCAGGAAGGCGGCTTCGATGCTCGCCCAGGACTGATCCTTCAGCTTGCCCCAGAGCAGGTAGCAGGAGGCCGCCACCGCCGCGAGGCCGACCAAGCCCCAAAAGATTTCACTGATCTTCTTCATGGATACCGGCCGCCTCCCTCGAAACCGGTCCCTCCTGCGCCAGGGCCGCACGCATCGCAAGCGGGACCGGGGCGACCGGGTCGATGCGGCGGGCTCTTGCCCGCCGATCGTGACGGTTTCATGCCGACGGAGGCGTCGGTTCGGCCATGAACTCGCGGGTAATTGCGGTTATCCGGGCGCAACGCAAAAATCGCCGAGCCACTGATGCGGCTCGACGATCCGAATGAGCGGTCCTGAAAATCCGAAAAAATCAGGCCCGGGCGCGCAGGCCGATCGCGTCCATCTCGGCCTGCTCGCGGGCGGCTTCCGCGGCGCGCTCGGCGGAGCGCTCGCGGTCCTCCAGGATCTCGACCTTCTTGAGTTCCTCGAACGCCTCGCCGAGTTCGGCCTTGGCCTCGGCGAGCTGGCCCTCCAGGGCGGCCGCCGACTGGCGCATGTTGTCCCGGCGCGTGGTCGCGGCGCGGGCATAGGTCGGGTAGGCGAAGTGGGCCGGATCGGAGATGCCGGCGCGGGCCTCTTCCTGGGCGACCTCGCGCTCCAACTCGGACGCCATCCGGTTGAAGTCGGCCATCATCATCTCGATCTGCGCCACCCGGCGGCGCTTCTCGTCCACCTGGAACCGCCGCAGCCGGATCAGCGTGTCACGCGATTTCATGTCGGGCCATCCACTCCTACGCTACGCTGGCGAAAGGGCCGGACGCGTTCGCCGGGCCTTCGACAGACCCGCCCCCGACGCGATGACGCCTCACCCGCCGCCCACGATGGCGGCCAGCCGTTCGTAACCCTCGCCGATGGAGGTTGCTTCTTCCTTACCCTGCCCCAGAAAAGCCGTCAGATCCGGCATGAGCGCGACCGCTTCGTCGACCTCCGGGGACGAACCCGCCCGGTAGGCGCCGAGCCGGATCAGCTCTTCCATGTCGGCATAGGTCGCCAGCACCTTTCTGGCGCGACGCACCGTCGGCAGATGGGCCGGGTCGCAGGAGCGCGGCATGGTGCGCGAGACCGAGCGCAGCACGTTGATCGCCGGGTAGCGTCCCTGCTCGGCGATGCGCCGCTCCATCACGATGTGGCCGTCGAGGATGCCGCGCACGGCATCCGCCACCGGCTCGTTGTGGTCGTCGCCCTCGACCAGCACGGTGAAGAGGCCCGAGATCGCTCCCTCGCCGGTGCCGGGGCCGGCGCGCTCCAGCAGGCGCGGCAATTCGGAGAAGACGGTGGGGGTGTAGCCCTTGGCGGTCGGCGGCTCGCCGCCGGCCAGCCCGATGTCGCGCTGGGCCATGGCGAAGCGGGTGATCGAATCGATCATGCACAGCACCTGCGCGCCCTGGTCGCGAAAATACTCGGCGACCGCCAGCGTCACGTAGGCGGCGTTGCGGCGCATCAGCACCGGCTCGTCGGAGGTCGCCACCACGACGACCGAGCGCGCGAGACCGGCGGCCCCGAGATCGTCCTGCAGGAATTCCTGCACCTCGCGGCCGCGCTCGCCGACGAGGCCGATCACGGCGACGTCGGCGGCGGTGTAGCGGGCCAGCATGGAGAGCAGCACCGACTTGCCGACCCCGGAGCCGGCGAAGATGCCCATGCGCTGGCCGCGGCACATGGTGAGGAAGGTGTTGATGCAGCGCACGCCCAGATCGAGCGGCGGCCCGACGCGGCGGCGCCCGTGGGCAGGCGGCGGGTCGGCCCGGAGCGGGTAGATCGCCGGTCCCTGGGGGAGGGGGCCGAGCCCGTCGATGGGGCGGCCCAACGCATCGACCGTGCGCCCGAGCCAGCCTTGAGACGGCCGCACGGCGCCCGCCGCCTCGTCGCGCACCAGCACCGGGCAGCCACGGCGGACGCCTTCCAGCGAGCCGAATGGCATGGCGAGGGCCCGGTCGCCGGAAAAGCCGATCACCTCGCAGGGGACCGTGCCGGCCCCGCTCGCTTCGACCACCACGTCGAGCCGCCCGCCGAGCCGCATGGCGGCGACGGGCCCGGCGACCTCGACGAGGAGTCCGCGGATCGCGGTCACCCGCCCGAACACCTCCAGGGTCTCGACGGTGGAGAGCGCGGCGAGCGCCGCCGCGAACCCGCCGGTTCCGGTTCCCGGCCCGCCCGTCATGCCGGCCGCCTCTGCGTCATCGGCCCGTCCCTTCCTCGCGCCATCGATCGGGCCGATGTCTTAACACCCCGGTGGCCGTTTCGGCACGGACCGCTGCAATCCGTCTCGTCATGGTAAGGCCCGCGAAAGCTTGAGCGGTAAGGATCGCACCCTGTCTCCCATCTGCAACAAATCCCGCAACCGTAAGGAAATGAGAGGCTTACCCTCATCGGCACAGGCGCAGCACGGCCCGGGCGACGGTTCCTTGAGAACGGATTGCCAACCCTAATGAGAATCGCCTGCGGACTCGAATGAGATGAACCTTGCAAGCGGGATTCGGCTTTTGTTAACGGTTAAGGAATAGCGTTTCTGAAGTGGGAATGAGGGAGCGTCTGCCGAGGCCGTCGGTAGGCGCCCGGCGGCGGCTTGTCTCAAGCGCCCTGATACGGCCTGGCCGGGGTGGGGACCGACGATGCGCGTACTTCTGATCGAGGACGACAGCGCCACGGCGCAGAGCATCGAGTTGATGCTCAAATCCGAGAACTTCAACACGTACACGACCGACCTCGGCGAGGAGGGCGTCGATCTCGGCAAGCTGTACGATTACGACATCATCCTTCTCGACCTCAATCTGCCCGACATGTCGGGCTACGAGGTACTGCGCTCCCTTCGCGTCGCGAAGGTGAAGACGCCGATCCTGATCCTGTCGGGCATGGCCGGCATCGAGGACAAGGTGAAGGGCCTCGGCTTCGGCGCCGACGACTACCTCACCAAGCCGTTCCACAAGGACGAACTGGTGGCCCGCATCCACGCCATCGTGCGCCGGTCGAAGGGCCACGCCCAGTCGGTCATCACCACCGGCGACCTGATCGTGAACCTCGATCAGAAGACCGTCGAGGTCTCGGGCTCGCGCGTCCACCTCACCGGCAAGGAGTACCAGATGCTGGAACTCCTCTCGCTCCGGAAGGGCACGACGCTCACCAAGGAGATGTTCCTCAACCATCTCTACGGCGGCATGGACGAGCCGGAACTGAAGATCATCGACGTGTTCATCTGCAAGCTGCGCAAGAAGCTCGCCAACGCCTCCGAAGGCAAGAACTACATCGAGACGGTGTGGGGTCGCGGCTACGTGCTGCGCGAGCCGGTCGAGGGCGAGGACCGCATGGCGGTCTGACGCCGAACGGACGGACGACGACAAAAACCCCGCTCCGGCGGGGTTTTTTGTTTCCGGCGGGGACTGGGGAATGAGGTCGCTCGCCCAGCGGCACTGCACGCCAGAAGCGATGGGGGGCAGCTCGCTCTTTCGAACCGCCCCGTCATTCCGGGGCCGCGCAGCGGAACCCGGAATCCACCCGTGATGCGGGATACCCGGCCGAAGTCGGACCGTCGCGGCCAGTCGTGGATTCCGGGGGTGCCTGCGGCGCCCCGGAATGACGAGCGTTGAGCGAAGCAAGAAGAAGCCCCGCGGCCGGTGTGGCCGCGGGGCATCACAAAAGACGACGAAAAACTACGCCAGACCGAGCTTCTGCGCCAGGCCGATGCGCTGGAGCTTGCCGGTCGCGCCCTTGGGGATCTCGTCGAGGATCAGGATCTTGGCCGGGACCTTGAAGGCGGCGAGCCGCTCCGAGGCGAAGCCCTTGATGTCCTTCTCGGCGGCGTGGACGCCTTCGCGCAGCACGATCGCGGCGGCGACGTCCTCGCCGAGCTTGTCGTGCGGCATCGCGAAGGTGACGCATTGCGACACCGCCGGATGGTCCATCAGGATTTCGTCGACCTCGCGCGGCGAGATCTTCTCGCCGCCGCGGTTGATGATCTCCTTGAGGCGTCCGGTGATCGAGAGATAGCCCTCGGGCGAGAGCGTGCCTTGGTCGCCGGTGCGGAACCAGCCCTGCCGGGTGAAGGCCTCGGCGTTGGCTTTGTCGTTGTTCTCGTAGCCCTTCATCACGTTGTCGCCGCGAATGACGATCTCGCCGGTCTCGCCTGCCGGCACCGGCTCGCCGGCGAGATCGACGATGGCGATCTCCGGGCCCGCCGCGAGGCCGACCGAGCCGGCGTAATGCGGCTTGGGCGGCAGCGGGTTCGAGGCCATCTGGTGAGCGGCCTCGGTCATGCCGTAGGCCTCGATGACGGGGGCCGAGAACGTCTCCTCCAACTCCTTCATCACCTGCGGCGGCAGGGAGGAGGACGAGGAGCGGATGAAGCGCAGCGGGTTGCGGGCGATGATCTCGGCATTGCGCCCGGCGCGGCCCAGGATCGCCTGATGCATCGTCGGCACACCGGTGTACCAAGTGGGGCGCACCTCATCCATCCAGGCGAAGAACTTCAGCGCGTTGAAGCCCGGCGTGCAGGAGACCTGACCGCCCGCCGAGAGCGGGGCCAGGATGCCGGCGATCAGGCCGTGGATGTGGAACAGCGGCATGATGTTGAGGCCGCGATCCTCCGCCGTGAATTGCAGCGCGGTGCGGATGTTGCGGGCCGAGGCGCAGACATTGGTCTGCGTCAGCGGCACGATCTTGGGCCGCGAGGTGGTGCCGGAGGTGTGCAGCACCAGCGCGATGTCTTCCGAAGCCGCCGGGCCGCCCTTGGCCGTGGGCTCGGCGGCCTCGTCGGCGAAGGCCAGCGTGAAGCTTCCCGCGCCCTCTTCGGGGGTCGGCTTCAGGCGGGCGACCGGCAGGCCGAGCTTTTCGGCCACCGCCGCAGCGGGCGTCGCCGAGCCGTCGGCGGCGATCAGCAGCTTGGCGTTGAGATCGGTGAGGTAGAACTCGAACTCGTCGGCCTTGTAGCTCGGATTGAGCGGGGCCGAGGTGGTGCCCGCGGCGACCGCGATGAAGGCGGCGGCCATCTCCGGCCCGTTCGGCAGCACGATCGCGACCCGGTCGCCGCGGCCGATGCCGCGGGCGTTGAGTTCGGCGACCGTGCGGTCGGTGAGCGCGCGGAGCGCCTGGAAGGTCAGCGGCACGCCGCCGGGGCTCGACAGGGCGGTGGCCGCGTCGTCACCGGCCCGGATCAGGTCGTAGAGGGTCGTGGCGGCCACGGGGGTCTCCTTGGCGTCGAGGGGGGAAGAGGCGGAATCGTCGGGCATACGCATCGGGTCACGCTTCCTGGATCGCGAGGCGCCCGTTGGCGCGCTCCAGGCTCTGGGCGAGCAGGCGCATCAGGGCGAAGACGGTGTCGATGTGCGGCGTCGGCGTCTGGGTGAGGCGGCCGAGTTCGATCACCGAACCCACCAGCGCTTCCAGCTCGATCGGACGACCGGCCTCGACATCCTGCAGCATCGAGGTCTTGTGCGGGCCGACCTTCTCGGCGCCCGCGATGCGCTTCTCGATGCCGAGCCGGAAGGTGACGCCGAGCCGATTCGCGATGGTCTCGGCCTCGCGCATCATCTCGGCGGCGATCGCCCGGGTGTCGGGGAAGCGGCAGATGTCCTCGAGCGTCGCGTGGGTCAGCGCGGAGATCGGGTTGAAGCTGAGATTGCCCCACAGCTTGAGCCAGATCTCGGCGCGGATGTCGCTGGTGACCGGCGCGCGAAAGCCCGCCTTGGCGAGACGCTGCGACAAAGCCAGCACGCGCTCGGACTTCGAGCCGTCGAGTTCGCCGAGGCCGAAGCGGTTGCCCTCGATCACCTTCACGGTACCGGGATCGGTCAGTACGGTCGCCGGATACACCACCGAGCCGATGACGTGCTTCGGATCGAGGTTATCGGCGATGAGGCCGCCCGGATCGGCGCTCTCCAGACGGGTGCCGGCGTGCTCGCCGCCGTGCCCGCCCAGGAAGTACCACCACGGAATGCCGTTCTGCATCGTCACCACGACGGTGTCGGGGCCGATCAGGTGCTTGATGTCGGCCGCGATGGGGCCGACCTGATGCGCCTTGACGGTGAGCAGCACGATGTCGTGGACGCCCGCCTCCTGCATCGAGCGGGTCGCCTTCACGGACTTCGAGTGGATCTCGGTGCCGTCCTCCTCGATCAGGCGCATGCCGTTCTCGCGGATCGCGTCCGCGTTGGAGCGGGCGATGAAGGTCACGTCCTCGCCGGCCTCCGCCAGCCTGACCCCGAGATAGCCGCCGATGGCGCCGGCGCCGACGATCGCGATGCTCATGTCTCTCATCCGTGTTTCGCGGGAAAAGCCCCTCTCGGGCTCGTCCGCGTGATGGTCGTTCAGGACGGCCCGCGGGTTCGTCGCTCCGCGGGCCGTCCGCCTCTACAAGTGCCTTGGCCGTCCCGCAGTGCCCTCACCGGGGCGGCGTGACCGCCGTTGCGCGCACACGGTTCGGTGCGTCCGATGTTCGGGCCGATGCTCTAATCGAACCGGTTCGTCAGCGTGCCGATGCCGTCGATCACGACCTCCACCGTCGCGCCCTTCGGAATTGGCCCGGAGCCGACCGAGGTGCCGCAGGCGATGAGGTCGCCGGGCTCCAGGGTCATCCCCTGAGAGAGGAGCGAGACCAGCCGGGCCACCGGCATCAGCATGTCGCTGATCGGGAAGTTCTGGCGCTCGCGGCCGTTCACCAGGGTCCGCACGGTCAAGGTCTCGGGATCGAGGCCGGTGGCGACGACGGGTCCGAACGGACCGAACCCGTCGAGGCCCTTGGCCCGCGCCCATTGGGTGAAGCTCGCATCCGCCTTCAGGATCGCGGCCGAGGTCACGTCGTTGATGCAGGTGAAGCCGAAGACGTGGTCCATCGCCTCGGCCTCGGAGACGTCGCGGGCGGCCTTGCCGATCACGATCGCGAGTTCGCCCTCGTAGAGCGCCCGGCCCGAAGCCTCCGGCACCGGAATGGTCGCCCCCGACGGGCGATAGGTGTTGGCCGGCTTGATCAGGAACAGGGGCGCCTCGGGCCGGGACAGCTCCAGCTTCTCGGCGAGCGCCCCGAAATTGTTCCACAGGGCGATCAGCTTCGAGGGCCGGCACGGCAGGTCGAGCGTCACCTCGGCGAGCGGCAGCGTCCGCCCCGTCTCGGTCGGCGCGCCGAACAGGTCGCCTTCGAACACCGTGATGGTCTCGCCGTCGAGGCGGCCGAAGCCGGCCGCGCCATCGTGGCGGAAGCCGATCCAGCGGGTCACGGTCGCGCTCATCGGCTGGGTGCCGTAATGGCGGAAATGTCGAGCGGGGCGGCGTCAGCGGCCATCGAGCTGTCCCTGATCCTCTCGTTTCGGCGCCGTCGGCGTGCCGAATCTCTGCGAACGGCCGGACGCTATGCCGGCCGGTATTTTGGATACAGCATCCTTGACCCATCGAGCCGCGAAGGTTGACTGGAAAATATTTGGCCGGTGCGCAGAAATTTTTTGAAGCAGAGGGCGCGGCTCGAGCCCGATGCGGATCGCGCAGGCCAGGGATGCCCGTAACCTATGCTTGGAACCAATGGCCGCGCCCACCGTTCCGCTTGCCGAAGGCGCCGTAATCCGGCGCACAGCCAACGAAGGGAGACATCCGATGAGCAGCACCACCGACAAGCTCAAGGGCCTCGCCAACGAAGCTGCCGGCAACATCAAGCAGTCCGTCGGCAAGGTAACCGGCAACGAGAAGCTTCAGGCCGAAGGCAAGGCGCAGGAAGTCGAAGGCAAGACCCAGCGCACCGTCGGCGAAGCCAAGGACGGCGTGAAGAACGCCGCCGACAAGATCAAGCGCAGCATCTGATCCGTAAGGGTTTCAGGTTCTGACAACCGGAGCCGCACCCCTGCCGGGTGCGGCTCTTTCTTTTCCGGCGCCGATCCGAGCGCCTCACCATCGGAGAACACTTCAATGAATCGTGATCAGATCGAAGGCGGCATTCGCAACATCAGGGGCCGTGGACGCAGCGCGCTCGGCGCCGTGACCGGTCGCGCCCGGCCGCAGGTCGAGGGCGCCTACGAGCAGGTCGCCGGCGTCGCGCAATCGACCTACGGCCGAATCCATGCCCAGGCCGAGGGGCTGCACCGCGACGGGCGCCACTTCGCCGACGAGGCCGTGAGCCGCGGCCGCTCGCTGCGCGACGAGGCCACCGATCGCAGCCGCCACTACCGCAGCGAGGCCCGCCGCCAGGGCCGCGCCCTGATCGCCCGGGCCGAGGACAACCGCGGCACCACGCTGGCCCTCGTGGCGGCGGCGGCCTTCGGCCTCGGCTGGTTGGTGAGCCGCGGGCGCTGAGGCCGGTCGAGTCGCTCCCATGGCCAAGTGCCGCGGCCAAGCCCCGCGGCCAAGCCCCGCGGCCAAGCCCCGCGGCCAAGCCCCGCGGCCAAGCCCCGCGGCCAAGCCCCGCGCGCCCCGCGCGGGGCTGCCGAACGTTGACGCCGACGCCGTCTTGCCGTCCCAAGGGAGGGCGAAACGGCAGAGGCAAACCGGAAGACGATGCCGGCACGATCCTGGCTCGACCTCACGACCGAGGAAGTCCGCACCCGCGACATGGGCCGCGCCATCGCGGTGCTGCCGGTGGCGGCGGTGGAGCAGCACGGGCCGCACCTGCCGCTCGGCACAGACACCTTCATCGCGCAGGGCTATCTCGACCGGGTCGCGGCGCTCGTGCCCGAGACGCTCGACGTCTGGCTCCTGCCGGTGCAGGCGGTCGGCAAGTCGGACGAGCACGATGCCTTTCCCGGCACCCTGACGCTGACGGCCGCCACCGCGCTGACCGCCTGGACCGAGATCGGCACCGGCCTGCACCGGGCGGGTTGCCGGAAACTCGTCATCGTCTCCTCGCATGGTGGCAACAGCCCGCTGATGGACCTCGTGGCGGGCGAGCTGCGTGGCCGCTTCGGCATGATCGCCGTGACGACCGCCTGGAGCCGCCTCGGCCTGCCCGAGGGGATGTTTCCGGAGGCCGAGATCCGCCACGGCATCCATGCCGGCGGGATCGAGACGGCCCTGATGCTGGCCCTGCGGCCCGATCTCGTGCGCACAGACGCCATCGCGGATTTCGAGCCGCGCATGGTCGCCATGGAGCAGGATTTCTCGCTGCTGCGGGCCGGCCGGCCGGCGGCCTTCGCCTGGAAGACGCAGGACCTCCATTCCTCGGGCGCGCTCGGTGACGCACGCCTCGGCACGGCCGAGAAGGGCCGCGCCGCCCTGGAGCACGGCGCGCGCGCCTTCGTGACCCTGCTCGGCGAGATCGGCCGCTTCGAGCTGTAGCGGTCTGAGGCCCGTCGCGCCGTCGCGCCGATACGCCGCCGATCTCGATTTCCGTGGTGTCCGAGAATTGGGTGTTCGTCTGAGGCTAAGTCGCTGCGTCGGCTCTTGGGTGCATGTTATGTTGCCGGCAATTGAATAGGGCTCAGCAGTCGAGCCTTCGATCAGGGCGCGGTTTGAGCGACGATATCTCGATTTAATCCGATGAATTCATTGCCGGGTGTTGCGGTGTTGCAAATTTACATCGACACCTCGACTCCGGCCGGTTATCCTGTTGAACGCGTGACAGGAAGCAAGACGAGCGCAATCATCGGCTCCAGATGCGGCATTCTACTTGATGATGCTGTGTATCGGCGCCGAGACCGGCGCCGGTCGAGGATCGCATTGTCTCGCGAAGACCCGTATCGTGCTCTTGCCTACGATCGGATGTCCGATGGCGCTGCCTCACGCATGGAAAATCGCACTCCTGGCGCTCGCCGCGCCGAGCCTCGCTCGGGCCGCCGATGCACCGGCACCCTCCGCGCCGCCGGTCGATCCGCAGGCCGTCTCGGCCACCTTCGGCTTCCGCTACGTGACCGACTACATCTCGCGCGGCATCTCGCAGACCAACCGCAATCCGGGTGCGCAGGGCTATCTGGAGTTCCAGATGCTCGACGGCCTGTACTATGTCGGCATCGCCGGCGAGCAGGTCGATCTGCCGAACCGGCCCACCATGGAGATGGATTTCTCCGCCGGCATCCGCCCCACCTTCGGGGCGTGGAGCTTCGACCTCGGATACCTGTTCTACAATTATCCCGGCGAGCGGGCGCTCATCGGCACCGACGGCACGATCTACACCGCCAACAACGCCGATTACTACGAGTTCGCCGGCAAGGCCGCCTACGCCGTGAACGACGCCCTGACGCTCGGCTTCAACGCCTATTACACGCCGAGCTACTTCGGCACGCATGCGCCGGGCACCTACATTTCCGGCATCGCCAAATACGTCGTCCCGGAGGGCCTGTTCGGTCTCATGCCGTCGGGTTTCCTGCTCTCGGCGGAGGTCGGCCACTACTTCATCGGCACGACGCGGGCCTCGTTCGGGCGGTTCAATCTGCCCGACTACACCTACGGCAATGTCGGCATCGCCTACACGGCCAAGAACTTCACGCTCGATCTCCGCTACCACGACACGTCGATGAACAAGACCGAGTGCGGCCTCATCACCGCCGATCCGCGCGGCATCGCCAATGGCAGCTTCACCTCGAAGTGGTGCGGGAAGGCGATCGTCGCGACCCTATCCTTCGACGTCACCTCGAAGGACCCCGGCATCTTCGCCAGCCAGGAGACGCTCGCCCCCTCCGTGCCGGCCCGGACCAGTGACGCGGAAGGGCCGGCGGTGCGGTAGCGGCTCAGCCGCGCGGCGCCAGGATGTGGCGCGGAGCGGTGTGGACCGGTGCTTCTCCGGCCGCGCAGGGAAGGGCGCCCACTCCGTCGTCGTTGACGACCACGAGGCGACGGTCGAGTCGCTCCGCGACGGCATGGGGTCGGTCCGCCTCGCCCGCGAACAGTGCGACGCCCCCCTCAGCCGGCCCGCGCCGGAGCCGTGCCACGAGCGCGTCCGTATCGGCGAAGGGGACCAGCGTCACCACCGGGGCGAAGGTGGAGGTCCGCACCAGCGCCGAGGTCTCCGCACAGCCGTCGAGCACGGTCGGGGAGAGACAGGCGAGTGCGCCGTCCCGTTGCGTCAGGGCGCGGCCGCCCGTGAGCAGGCGGGCGCCCGAGGTGCAGTCGGCGGCGATCAGGTCGAGCACGAAGGCGCGGTGCCGTTCCGACAGCAGCGGGCCGAGATCGGTCGCGGGATCGAAGGGATCGCCGGCCCTAAGCCGGGCCGCCTGCGCGGCGAGGGTTTTCGCGAGGTCGGCGCGAGCGGCCTCATGGACGTGGACGATGGTCTCGCTCAGAAAGTCCGAGGCGCGCCACGCGCCCGTCGTGTCGAGGAGGCGCGCGGCGGTGCGCTCCGGATCGGCGCCCGGAAGGACGAGGGCGGTGCTCTTGGGCCGCGTCGCCCAGAGGCTCGTCTCCGGATCCGCCGTGCCGTCCACGAGGCGCATGGCTTCGCGCCCGAGCAGATCGGCCTGCGCTTCGAGCCGCCGTAGGGTCTGCGCGTCGCCGGGCAGCAGCACCAGCGCTCCTTCGGGCAGGCCCGCTTCGCGAAACAGCCCGAGCAGGCGCGCGGCGGTCTCGCCCACCTGCCCGTCGACGCAGGCGATCACCGCGTTGCCCTGCGCGAGCCAGGCGGCAGAGCGGCACAGGTCGAGCAGGCCGCGGCTCCACGGGATGTGGGCCGCGACGAGACCGGCGGGGCGATGAAGCGTCCGGCATTCGCGCCCGCCCGCCACCTCGATCCGAGACGGCGCAAGCCCGGCGGCGAGCCCGGCCGCCCGCTCCACCAGGGCGATGGCGCGGGCGAGGTCGGGCCCGCCGGTGTTCCGCAGCGGGCGGCCGGTCTCCAGGCTCTCGCCGCGGGTGAGCGCGGCGCCGTCCCGCCGCAGGGCCTCGGCGCATCGGCGCAGAATCGCGGCGCGCTCCGCCGGATGCGTCCCGGCCCATTCCGCGAAGCCGCGCTTGGCGTCCTGCACGCCGCGCCGGATCTCGGTGTCGCGCGCGGGCACGAGGCGGGCGATGTCGGCTCCGGTGACCGGGCTGACGACGTGGAGCGGCTCCGGCGGCGCCTCGGGGCGCGAGACCGGAAGCGGCCGGACCGGCTCGGCCGCATCGTCCGCGGCGGCGCCGGCCAGGAGGCCGTCGATGAAGGAGCGGACCAGCGCGCGGGCGCTCGACCCGTCGCTGCCCACCGCGCCGTCGCCGATATGCGAGCGCAGCCATAGGCCGTCGATCATCGCGGCGATCATCGCGGCGTAGGCGGGCACGCAATCGGCGGCGACCATCCCCTTGAGACCGTGGCGGAGATTGGCCGTCATGCGGCGCTGATAGATGCGTTGGACGCGCTTGTAGCGCTCCGAATGGGTGAGCTGGCCCCAGAAGGCGAGCCAGACCGCACTGGTGCGGCTCTCGAACTGCTCGTCGGAGAGGGCGGCGTCGCTGACCGCGAACAGGCGCTCCCGGCGGGTTCCGGCCGCGCGCAGGCCCTCGGCGGTGGCACGGGTCAGGCTGCCGGCCATGAACCGGAGCGTCGCCTCCAAGAGTCCGTCCTTGTCGCCGAAGTAATGGGCGAACAGCCCGGTCGAGACCTTCGCCCGCCGGGCGATCTCGCTCAGCGAAGCGGCGCGGAAGCCGACATCGCCCAGGGTCTCGATCGTCGCCTGGATCAGGTGGCGGCGGCGCGCCTCCTCGAAGCTCTCGGCGGATGGCGCGGCGGTCATCGTCGTCTCCGGGTCTGTGGTTGAATGCTCGTTCAAATGCATGGCGCTGGCAAGAGCCGAGCCATCCCTGTCCCGCCTGTCGCAGCGCCGAAACGACCCGTCGCGGATGCCGCAATGCAGCATATAACGGCACATTGCCTCCTGATCGACGGCGTCTGTTGAAATTTTTTGCGTGACACCCGAACGTAAATTGGTATTGAACGGTCATTCAAGAGATGTCCCGCCCGAATCGGGTCAATCCACGGAAGGCTCGCATGACACGCTTCCCTGCCCGCGCCCTCTGTACCGGTCTTGCTCTCGCCGCCGTCGCGACGGCCGCCGCCGCCGACCCGGCCGCCTGCCGCAACGTCCGCTTCTCCGACGTGGGCTGGACCGACATCTCGGCGACGACCGCCCTCGCCTCGGGCCTTCTGGAGAGTCTGGGTTACGCGCCGAAGACCCAGATCCTGTCGGTGCCGGTGACCTATGCCTCGATGGGCTCGAAGAACATCGACGCCTTCCTCGGCAACTGGATGCCGACCATGGAGGCGGACCGGAAGCCCTATCTCGATCAGGGCAAGGTCGAGGTGCTCGGGCCCAACCTGACGGGGGCGAAGTACAGCCTCGCGGTACCGGACTATCTCTACGACCAGGGCCTGCAGAGCTTTGCCGACATCGCCAAGTTCCGCCGCCAGCTCAAGGGCAAGATCTACGGCATCGAGCCCGGCAACGACGGCAACCGGACGATCCTCGGCATCATCAAGGACAACACCTACGGCCTGGGCAACTTCGACATCGTCGAATCGAGCGAGCAGGGCATGCTGGCCCAGGTCGAACGGGCGATCCAGCGCAAGGAACCGGTTCTGTTCCTCGGCTGGGAGCCGCACCCGATGAACACCAAGTTCAAGATCAAATATCTCGCCGGTGGCGACGACACCTTCGGTCCGAATTTCGGCGGGGCCGAGATCTTCACCAATCTCCGCGCCGGCTACGCCGCGGAATGCCCCAATCTCGGACGGTTCTTCAAGAACCTCACCTTCGACCTGAAAACCGAGAACGTGGTGATGGGCAAGATCCTGTTCGACGGGATGCTGCCCGAGAAGGCCGCCGTGGCGTGGCTGAAGGACAATCCCGAGGTCTGGGCGCGCTGGCTCGACGGCGTCGAGACCTTCGACGGCAAGCCGGCCCTGCCTGCGGCGCAGGCCGCCCTGAAGCGCTGAACGCCCGGCAATCCATCCACGCATCCGAGACGCGGAGCGGCCTATGTACGACTGGCTCGTCGATCACAAGCTCTCCCTCGGGATCTGGCTCAAGGCCCTGGTCGACTTCCTGAACCTGCACGCGCAGGCTCTGTTCGACTTCATCTCCGTCGTGCTCAGCGCGACGGTGGACGGGCTGACCCAAGCGCTCCAGGCGGTGCCGCCGCTCGGCCTGATCGGGGCCTTCGCGGCGGCCGCCTACTGGCTTCACCGGTCGCTCGCGCTCGCGCTGTTCATCGTTCTGTCGCTGCTGCTGGTGGTCAATCTCGGCTACTGGGAGGCGACGATGGAGACGCTCTCCCTCGTCCTGTGGTCCACGCTCACCTGCGTGCTGATCGGGGTGCCGGTCGGCATCGCGGCGGCGCATCGCCCGATGTTCTACGCGGCGATCCGGCCGATCCTGGACCTGATGCAGACGATCCCGACCTTCGTCTACCTGATCCCGACGCTTGTCCTGTTCGGGCTGGGCACCGTGCCGGGCATCATCTCGACGGTGATCTTCGCGCTGCCCGCGCCGATCCGCCTGACGCAGCTCGGCATCGCCTCGGTGCCCGTGAGCCTGCGCGAGGCCGCGCTCGCCTACGGCGCGACCCGGATGCAGATGCTGTTCAAGGTCGAGCTGCCGCACGCCCTGCCGACGATCCTGGCCGGCGTCACCCAATGCATCATGCTCAGCCTGTCGATGGTGGTGATCGCCGCCCTCGTCGGCGCCGACGGCCTCGGCAAACCGGTGGTGCGCGCCCTCAACACGGTCAACATTGCGATGGGCTTCGAGGCGGGCCTCTCCATCGTGGTGCTCGCGATCATCCTCGATCGCGTGTGCAAGCGGCCCGCGCCCCGTGCCCGAAAGGCTGCCCGATGACGGTCGCGCCCATGAAAGCCTTCGACGACGCCTTCGTCCTCGACGCCGCCACGCCGCTGGTTTCCGCCGAGCACGCCGGCAACGCGGTCGAGCTGCGGGACGTGGACATCGTCTTCGGCCGCAACATCGCCAAGGCGCTGGCCCTCTCCGACCGGGGCGAGGGCCGCGAGCGCATCCGCGAGCAGGTCGGCGCCCTGATGGGCACCTTCAAGGTCAACCTCGACATCCGCCGCGGCGAGATCTGCGTGCTGATGGGCCTGTCGGGCTCGGGCAAGTCGACGGTCCTGCGGGCGATCAACGGGCTCAACCCCGTCGCCCGCGGCCGCGTCCTCGTGCATCACCGCGGCGAGCCCGTGGACGTCACCGCCTGCAAGGCCGCGACGTTGCGCGACATCCGGCTCAACACCGTCTCGATGGTGTTCCAGCAGTTCGGCCTGCTGCCCTGGCGCAGCGTGCGCGACAATGTCGGCTTCGGGCTCGAATTGCGGGGCATGGGGGCCGCGGAACGCACCCGCATCGTCGACGAGAAGCTCGCCATGGTCGGGTTGTCGGGCTGGGCCGACAAGACGGTGCAGGAACTCTCCGGCGGCATGCAGCAGCGGGTCGGCCTCGCCCGCGCCTTCGCCACCGATGCCGACATCCTGCTGATGGACGAGCCGTTCTCGGCCCTCGATCCGCTGATCCGCGACAAGCTTCAGGACGACCTGCTCGACCTGCAGAGGAAGCTGCACAAGACCATCGTCTTCGTCAGCCACGACCTGTCCGAGGCACTCAAGATCGGCAACCGCATCGCCATCATGGAGGGCGGCCACGTCGTCCAGTTCGGCACCGCCGCCGACATCCTGCTGCGGCCGGCGAACGATTACGTCGCCGAGTTCGTCAAGCACATGAATCCGCTCGACGTGCTGACCGCGGAAGCGGTGATGCGCGCACATCGCGACCTCCCGCGCGAGGGCGACGCGGTCGTGCTCGACGCCGCGTCCGGCCTGCTCCTGATGCTCGATGCCTGTGGCCGGCCGGAGGCGGCGCAGATCGCCGGACGGCCGGTACCGCTCACCCGCGACGGTGGGGCCGAGGGGCTCGTCGTCGCCCCGTCCGATCTGCCGCTCAAGGCAGTGATCGACCTGCGCGACCGCACCCGCCATCCGCTCGTGTTCGTGAGCGAGAGCGGCCGGCTCGCAGGCGTTTGCGACCATGGCGAGATCTACCGGGCGCTGCTCCAGAAAAACGCCTGACGCGCCGCCCCGGCCGGCCCCTTCCGCTCAACCCCGCGATGCCAGGACCCTGGCCATGAATCTGAACCAGCCCCTCCGCCCCCATATCAGCGGCGCCCCCGCCCGCGACGACGGGCGCCGCACCTTCACCTCGGTCAACCCCGCCGACGGCACGGTGTTGGCCGAGATCGAGCACGCGACCCGCGCCGACGTCGAGGCGGCGGTGGCCAGCGCGGCCGAGGGGCAGGCCGTGTGGGCGCGCGTCCCGGCCCGCGAGCGCAGCCGGGTGCTGCACCGGGCGGTCGCGCTCCTGCGCGAACGCAACGACGCGCTGGCGCGTCTCGAAACCCTCGACACCGGCAAGCCGATTTCCGAGACCCGCAGCGTCGACATCGCCACCGGCGCCGACGTGCTCGAATATTATGCCGGATTGGCCCCGGCCCTGGAGGGACGGCAGATTCCGCTGCGGGAGACCGCCTTCGTCTACACGCGGCGCGAGCCGCTCGGCATCGTCGCCGGCATCGGGGCCTGGAACTATCCGATCCAGATCGCGCTCTGGAAGTCGGCGCCGGCGCTGGCGGCCGGCAACGCGATGATCTTCAAGCCGAGCGAGGTGACCCCGCTCACCGCCTTCGCGCTCGCCGAGATCTACAGGGAGGCGGGCCTGCCCGACGGGGTGTTCAACGTGCTCGCCGGCCTCGGTCCGGAAGTCGGCACATGGCTGACGGGCCACCCGAACATCGCAAAAATCTCGTTCACCGGCGGCACCGCCACGGGCGCGCGGATCATGGCCGGGGCCGCCGCGGCGCCCCTGCGCGAGGTGACGCTCGAACTCGGCGGAAAGTCGCCCCTCATCGTGCTCGACGACGCCGATCTGGAGCGGGCCGCCGACATCGCGGTGGCCGCGAACTTCTTCAGTTCGGGCCAGGTCTGCACCAACGGCACGCGGGTCTTCGTCCCGGCCGGCCTCAAGGCCGCCTTCGAGGAGCGGGTGCTCGCCCGTGTCGCCCGCATCCGCGTCGGCGACCCGCTCGACGAGGCCACGAATTTCGGGCCGCTGGCGAGCTTTTCCCATCGCGACAAGGTTCTCGGCTTCATCCGCGCCGGTCTCGCGGAGGGCGCGCGCCTGCTCGCCGGCGGCGAAGCGCCCGGCGGAGCACTGGCCAGGGGCGCCTACGTCGCGCCCACCGTCTTCACCGATTGCACCGACGCCATGACGATCGTGCGTGAGGAAATCTTCGGGCCGGTGATGAGCATCCTGGCCTACGAGCGCGAGGACGAGGTCCTCGCCCGCGCCAACGCCACCGAATACGGCCTCGCCGCGGGCGTGGTGACGACGCGGCTGGAGCGTGCCCACCGCCTCGTCCACGGGCTCCAGGCCGGCATCTGCTGGATCAACACTTGGGGCGAGTCGCCCCCCGAAATGCCGGTCGGCGGATACAAGCAATCGGGGATCGGCCGCGAGAACGGCGTCGAGACCCTGGAGCGCTACACGCAGGTCAAATCGATTCAGGTCGAATTGTCGGATTTCGCGCCTGTCTTCTGAGAATGCCCGCGCCCCATTTCACGGACAACCGATCATGACGCAGGAATACGATTTCATCATCGTCGGCGCCGGCTCGGCCGGGAACGTGCTGGCCACGCGGCTGACCGAGGACGCGGACACCACCGTCCTGCTGCTGGAGGCCGGCGGGCCGGATTACCGCTTCGACTTCCGCACCCAGATGCCGGCCGCGCTCGCCTTCCCGCTCCAGGGCCGGCGCTACAATTGGGCCTACCTCACCGATCCCGAACCCCACATGGGCGGGCGGCGGATGGAATGCGGCCGCGGCAAGGGGCTCGGCGGCTCCTCGCTCATCAACGGCATGTGCTACATCCGCGGCAACGCCATGGACTACGATTCCTGGGCGCAGGCGCCGGGCCTTGGCGACTGGTCCTACCACGATTGCCTGCCCTATTTCCGCAAGGCCGAGACCCGCGACATCGGCCCCGACGATTATCACGGCGGCGACGGGCCCCTGAACGTCACCACGGCGAAGCCCGGCCGCAACGTCCTGTTCGAGGCGATGGTCGAGGCGGGCGTCCAGGCCGGCTATCCCCGCACCGACGACCTCAACGGCTACCGCCAGGAAGGTTTCGGGCCGATGGACCGGAGCGTCACCCCGAAGGGCCGCCGCTCCTCGACGGCGCGGGGCTATCTCGATCGGGCGAAGGGACGCCCGAACCTCACCATCGTCACGCACGCGGTGACCGACCGCATCCTGTTCGAGGGAAAGCGCGCCGTCGGCGTCGCCTATCTCAAGGGCAAGGCGACGGAAGCGACCACGGTGCGGGCGCGGCGCGAAGTGCTGCTGTGCTCGGGCGCCATCGCCTCGCCGCAGATCCTCCAGCGCTCCGGTGTCGGTCCGGCGGCGTGGCTGCGCGACCTCGACGTGCCGGTGGTGCTCGATCTGCCCGGCGTCGGGCAGAACCTGCAGGACCATCTCGAGATGTACGTGCAGTACGAGTGCCTGAAGCCGGTCTCGCTGGCTCCGGCCTTACGCCCCTGGAACCAGCCGGCGATCGGCGCGGAATGGATGTTCCTCGGCACCGGCATCGGCGCGAGCAACCAGTTCGAGGCCGGCGGCTTCATCCGCTCGAGTCCCGACTTCACGTGGCCGAACCTGCAATACCACTTCCTGCCGGTGGCGATCAGCTACAACGGCACCAACGCGGTCAAGGCGCACGGCTTCCAGGCCCATGTCGGCTCGATGCGCTCGCCGAGCCGGGGCCGCGTGCGCCTGACCTCGCGCGATCCGCACGCCCATCCGAGCATCCTGTTCAACTACATGTCGACGGAGCAGGATTGGCGCGAGTTCCGCGACGCGATCCGCATCACCCGCGAGATCATCGGCCAGTCGGCCCTCGACCCGTATCGCGGCCGCGAGATCAGCCCCGGCCGGGACCGCCGGACCGACGCCGAGCTCGACGCCTTCGTGCGCGAGCACGCCGAGACCGCCTATCACCCCTCCTGCTCCTGTCGGATGGGCGAGGACCCGATGGCGGTGGTCGACGGCCAGGGCTGCGTTCACGGGCTGGAGGGCCTGCGGGTGATCGACGCCTCGATCATGCCGGCCATCGTCACCGGCAACCTCAACGCGCCGACGATCATGATCGCGGAGAAGATCGCCGACCGCATTCGCGGCCGCGCCCCGCTGCCGCGCAGCCAGGCGCCCTACCATGTCGCGGGCGACAGCCCGGTCCGTCAGGCACCCGCCCGCGCGGCCTGAGCGGGGTGGGACCGGCCCCGTCCGCTCCACCGCCGACGAGGCCGGGGACATCGAAGCCCTTCCGGCGCCGGAGGCCTCCAGGCTGCGCGAGGCGTGGGCGGAGACCGCCGGCAACCGGTCCGAGGCGGCCCGGCACCCCGGCAGGTCGCAGCCCGGCCCGATCAAGATAGTCGTGCGGTTCGGAGGGCGATACACCGGTACCACCGGATCACGGCCCGCCCCGCGCGGATCGTGGCTCCGGACATGCGCCGATCAGTACATCGGCGTACCGCCCGTGACGGGCACCAGCGCGCCCGACATGTAGCTGCCCTCGCGCGAGGCGAGCAGCACGTAGGCTGGCGCGAGTTCGGCCGGTTGCCCGGCCCGACCGAGCGGCGTGTCGGCCCCGAGCTGCTCGATCTGCTCGGGCGTCTTCGCGATCGGCTGGATCGGCGTCCAGATCGGGCCGGGCGCCACGCAGTTCACCCGGATGCCCTTCGGCGCCAGCAGGTTCGACAGACCGATCGTCAGGCTGGCGATGGCGCCCTTGGTCGCGGCGTAGATCAGCATCGTGCTGTCGGCCACCTTGGCCTGCTGGCTCGTCGAGTTGACGATGGCCGAGCCCGGCCGCATGTGCGGCACCGCGGCCTGGGCCAGGTAGTACATCGCGAAGACGTTGGCGCGGAACGCGCCTTCGAGGTCGTGCGCGGTCACGTCGTCGAGCCCGTCGTTGATGGTCTGCGCCGCCGCGTTGTTGACCAGGATGTCGATGCGGCCGAGTTCCGCCACCGTGCGCGCGACGAGCGCACGGCAATGATCCTCGTCGCGCAGGTCGCCCGGCAGCAGCAGGGCGCGCCGCCCGGCCTGCTCCACCCAGCGCGCGGTCTCCTCGGCATCCGACTGCTCGGCGTCGAGGTAGGAGATTGCCACGTCCGCGCCCTCGCGGGCATAGGCAATGGACACCGCCCGCCCGATGCCGGAATCGCCCCCGGTGATCAGGGCGACCCGGTCGGTCAGGAGGCCCTTGCCGACATAACTGGTCTCACCGTGATCCGGCGCGGGCGTCATCTTCGAGGTGAGGCCGGGCCGCTCCTGCTGCTGCTCGCCGGGAAAGGGCGGACGCGGGCCTGCTTCGCGCGGATCGGTCGTCATCGCGGGTTCCTTCTGCGGTCTCGGCTAACGTGCCGGGTCCGCGTTGGTCACCGCGACAGAATGGTGCCGGGACGAGCGACCTCTACGGCCGGACGAAGAGCCAGGACGCGATCCGATGCGCCTTCCGGATCGACACGAATCGTGCCGGCAACCCGCCGTCGCTGCCCGGTCTTCCCGCATCAGTCGTACCTGGTGCTGGCCGCCGCAGGCGACCTTGGACGGCATTCCGTACGTTCAGCCTACCGCTGTGCGTGACGGCATCTGCCGCCGGACTTTCCGCCTTGGTCCCCGTTCACTGCTGGTTCCCGCTGTCATTGAAGGCGGGCATGGCGAAGCGCCACGCCCATGGCCCTCGCGATCGCCAGCCTGTCGGGCGCGAAGCCAGCCCGACAGGCTCCATTCTCTATGCCCAGCTCGCACGCTTGGGCGTGGCTGGCGTCAAGGGCAAGCGCGGCTGCGATCCGGTCCGGCGCGTGGTTGGGCTCAAACGCAACACCCTCACCGACACCGATGGCTGCCTGTGACGGGCCACCGTCTCGACAGCCGACCAGCACCCTAAGCCTCGCCTGCTGCGGGCCGCTCGGCGCCTCTGGCCGATCCTAGCGCAATGCTTCGCCTGCCATCGGAGGGCAGGCCGGCTCCAGCACGACGGTCGAGATTATTCGGTCAGACAAGGGCGTTGAGAGCCTCGCCGTGCAGCACCGACGCTGAGCGATCGAGCGAACCTTCAGTTGGATTGTCCGATGCCACCGCCTCGTTCGTGATCACGAAACAACCCCGCCTTCAGCCGTCGACTTCTTTGGCCTGGCCACTGTCATGATCCTCGGACGGCTGGTGCGAGTCCTGCAAATTGGGGGCATGGTCACTTTGCGAAAATTGGCGCCCGTATTGAATTGTTTAATGCTGTCAGTCCTCAATCCTCCGGCTGCGCCTTCATCCGCAACTGCGAGGCGACGCATTCGCGCATCGCGTCCTCGATCCGGGCCTTCTGGGCGTTCGAGTAGCCGGCCACCTCGTCGATGCACTTCACGAAGTAGCCCGCGGTGAAGCTCTCGTTGACGGAGACGAACGACTTGCCGAAGCGGGTGGCGAGCTGGAGCCGGTCCATCGCCGAGCTTTCCCGCCACGCCTGGAGCGTGTCGGTCATCGACAGGGCGTGGGCGGCGCCGGGCGTCAGCAGGGCGGCGGCGAGGGTGGGGACGATCAGGCGACGCATCATGCGATTTTCTCCCGATGATTTTTTCTGATTTTTCTGATGAAAGATGGCGCTTTTGACTTGATGAGGCTGAGCTTACTGTTTGAGCACAGCGATATAGCCTGCCGCAGTGCTGGCGGAAGCGCGTTTCCGGCGCGGATTTCTTAGATTTCTCTGAGGCGATGCCGCTGGGTCGCAACGCGATCCACCTCGTGCCGTCCTTGCAAGGCGGAGCCGAAGCAATGACGGCACGGGGCATTCCGAGCCTTTGGAGCGAACGACAGCACGGCGACGGGGCCGGGCCAGACGTCGGTGTGGGGTGCCGCTGAGAGCAGCGTCCCGAAAGCTGGTTTCCGGCTTTCGAAAAAAGACGATGCGGCACAATAACGGAGAGCATCGTCCCGGATCCGATATCCAGGACGATGCTCTACGATTCCGGACCCCACAGCCACGCCGCCCCGCGCACGCCCGAGGCATCGCCGTGGAGGCTCGCCCGAACCGGTGTGTCGAACGCGTCGGAGAAGACGTGCGGCGCGATTTTTTCCGGCAGCGCCGCCACGACGCTCGCGATGCGCGAGAGCCCGCCGCCCAGCACGATCACGTCGGGATCGATGACATTGACCACGTGCGCGAGGCCGCGGGCGAGGCGGTCGAGGTAGCGCGCCATCGTGGCGGCGGCGCCCGGTTCTCCGGTCAGCGCGGCGGCGACGATCTGCTCGCCCGCCTGCCGCTCGCCGGTCTGCGAAAAATGGTCGGCGGCGAGGCCGGGGCCGGAGAGCCAGGTTTCGATGCAGCCGTGGCGGCCGCAATAGCAGGCCGGGCCGGGGCGCTCGTCGTCGCGGGGCCAGGGGAGGGGGTTGTGGCCCCACTCGCCCGCGATGGCATTGCGGCCGGTGAGCGCCTGTCCCCGCAGGGCGATGCCGGAGCCGACGCCGGTGCCGAGGATCACCGCCCAGACGATCTCCTCGCCTGCGCCCGCCCCATCGACGGCCTCCGACACCGCGAGGCAGTTGGCGTCGTTCTCGACCCGCACCGGTCGCGCGAGCCGGGCCGCGAGGTCCTGCGCGAACGGCCTGCCGTTGAGCCAGACCGAGTTGGCGTTCTTGATCAGGCCGTTATGACGCGAGACGGCGCCGGGCATGCCGATGCCGACGCTCGCCGGGATATCCGCCCCTTGGGCACCGGCTTCGGATTCGAGGGCGGCGACGAGGCCGGCGATGGAATCGAGGGTGCCGGCATAGTCACCCCGCGGGGTCGGCACGCGCGCTTCCGCTCGCGTCGTCCCGTCGGGCGCCAGCGCGATCCCGGCGATCTTGGTGCCGCCGAGATCGATCCCGATGCGAAGTGTTCGTTCGCTCAAGCCCTTACTGCGCCGCCACGACCTTCGGGGCGGGGGCGTCGTCGCCGGGGCCGACCGGGTCCTCGTCCGAGATCTCGGTGCCGATCGCGACCGGATGCGCCATCACCTGCGCGAGCTTCTCCCGGTCGAGCTCGCCCTCCCAGCGGGAGACGACGACGGTGGCCACGCCGTTGCCGATGAGGTTGGTCAGCGCGCGGCATTCCGACATGAACTTGTCGACGCCGAGCACCAGGGTCATCGCCGCGACCGGCACCGGGTTGCCCGGGATGGCGGCGAGCGTCGCGGCCAGCGTGATGAAGCCGGCGCCGGTGACGCCCGAGGCTCCCTTCGAGGTCAGCATCGCGACGAGGAAGATCGTGGCGTACTGGCCGATCGTGAGGTCCGCGCCCACGGCTTGCGCCAGGAACAGCGTGGTGAGCGTCATGTAGATGTTGGTGCCGTCGAGGTTGAACGAGTAGCCCGTCGGGATCACGAGGCCGACGACCGAGTCCGAGGCGCCCAGACGCTTCATCTTGGTCATCATGTGCGGCAGCACCGTCTCGGACGACGAGGTGCCGAGCACGATCAGGAGCTCGTCCTTGATGTAGGCGAGGAACTTGAGGATCGAGAAGCCGGCGAAGGCCGCGATGCCGCCGAGGACCACGAACACGAACAGCAGCGAGGTGGTGTAGAAGGTGCCGACCAGCCAGGCGAGGTCGATGACCTTGCCGATGCCGTACTGGCCGACCGTGAAGGCCATCGCGCCGAAGGCGCCGAGGGGGGCGAGCTTCACGATGATGCCGATGATGCGGAAGAACACCTGACCGGCCGCGTCGATGCCGTGGGTGATGCTCTCGCCCTTCTTGCCCATGCCGGTCAGCACGACGCCGGTGAGGATCGAGATCAGCAGCACCTGCAGCAGGTCGCCGGTGGCGAAGGCGTCGAAGAAGCTCTTGGGGATGATCGCCATCAGGTGGGCGATGGTCGAATCGGCCGCCGCCTTGCTGGCATAGCCCTCGACCGCCTTGGCATCGAGCTTGGTCACGTCGGCGCCGAAGCCGGCGCCGGGCTGGATGATCTCGCCGACCAGGATGCCGACGAGGAGCGCGACGGAGGAGACCACCTCGAAATAGATCAGCGCCTTCAGGCCGACGCGGCCGACCTTCTTGAGGTCGCCGATCGAGGCGATGCCGTGGACGATGGTGCAGAAGATGATCGGCGCGATCATCATCTTGATCAGCGCGATGAAGGCGTCGCCCATCCACTTGAACGACTTGCCCCAGTCCGGCGAGAGCCAGCCGACCAGGATGCCGAGCGCGATGGCGATCAGCACTTGGATGTAGAGCACCTTGTACCAGGGTGTGTGCGCTGCGGGCGCGCCCGCACCATGGGGCGCGGCGTGAGCGGAATGGGCCATGTTTCCTCACCGATACCGTGTCGCGCGGCCTCGTCCCGGGCGGCTTGGCGCGACGCTAATCCGTTTAATCCGTGCCCTCAATCGCGTCTCGGTAGTCGGCCGGGGCTTTGTAACCCAACACGGCTGTCGACAACGCGACGAGGGGCCTATCGCAACCGAAACGCGAGCGCGATCAAGGGGAAGCGGCCGAACCCAAGTCCCGTCCGGGCGCCCTCGGCTGCGGAGGCCCGCCCCGTGTCGATCGTCCGCGTCCTGTCCGTCGTCCTCGTTGCTCTCGTCCTCGCGTTGTCGGTGCGGCCCGCCGCGGCCTCGGTCGTCGCGCGGGTCGATCAGACGGCCCAGCGGATGCAGGTCTATGTTCGCGGCGTTCTCGCTTACGATTGGCCGGTCTCGACGGCGCGGCGCGGGTTCGTGACGCCGAACGGCCGCTACCGGGTCGGGCTCATGGCGCCGATGTGGCGCTCGCGCAAGTATCACGGTGCGCCGATGCCCTACGCGATGTTCTACAGCGGCGGCTACGCCATCCACGGGACCTATGCGGTCGGTGCGCTCGGGCGGCGGGCGAGCCACGGCTGCATCCGCCTGCACCCGGCGCATGCCCGCGAGCTGTTCGGGCTCACGCGGGCCTATGGCGGCGCGCGGGTGGTGATCCGGAACTGAGCGGCCCGGGCAAGAACCACTTCCCCTTTTTCGGGCCGCGCTCTAGAAGCGCTCGCATGTTCGGCATGATCTCCTCGGTGCGGCGAATTACGGGCCCGGCTTCCGCGTAGGCACCGCCTCCTGGCGGCCGCCGGATGCCGGGTGACCGTTTCGCCCCGTCCCCTTTTGCCCGTTGAAGACGCCGAACCCGCCATGAGCGACCAGCAAGACGCTGCCCCCGCGGCCGCCCGAGACTATTCCAAGACCCTCTTCCTGCCGAAGACCGAGTTCCCCATGCGCGCCGGCCTGCCGGCCCGCGAGCCGCTCCTGCTGGAGCGCTGGAATCAGATCGGCCTGTACGAAAAAATCCGCGAGGCGGCGAAGGGCCGTCCGCGCTTCGTGCTCCACGACGGCCCGCCCTACGCCAACGGCAACATCCATATCGGGCACGCGCTCAACAAGATCCTCAAGGACGTGATCGTCCGCTCGCAAGGCGCGCTCGGGAAGGATGCCGATTACGTGCCGGGCTGGGACTGCCACGGCCTGCCGATCGAGTGGAAGATCGAGGAGCAGTACCGGGCCAAGGGCCGGAACAAGGACGAGGTGCCGGTGCTGGAATTCCGCCAGCAATGCCGGGCCTTTGCCGCCGATTGGCTCAACGTCCAGCGCGACGAGTTCAAGCGGCTGGGCGTCACCGGCGATTGGGGCCGGCCCTACTCGACCATGGCTTATCCGGCGGAAAGCCGCATCGCCGCAGAACTGATGAAGTTCGCCGCCTCGGGCCAGCTCTATCGCGGCTCGAAGCCGGTGATGTGGTCGGTGGTGGAGAAGACCGCGCTGGCCGAAGCGGAGGTCGAGTACGAGGAGCATGTCAGCGACACGGTGTTCGTGGCGTTCCCGATCCGTGACGGTGCCACCCCGGAGCTCGCCGGCGCCCGCGTCGTCATCTGGACGACGACCCCCTGGACGCTGCCGGGCAACCGGGCCGTCGCCTACTCCAAGAAGGTCGCCTACGGGCTCTACCGCGTCACCGCCGCCGCCGAGGACAACTGGGCCAAGGTCGGCGACACCTATCTGCTCGCCGACGCGCTCGCCGAGGGTGTGTTCAAGGCCGCCCGCGTCGAGGGTTTCGAGCGCGTCGGCGACGTGCCGAACGCGGCGCTCGCCGGGCTGACGCTGTCGCATCCCTTAGAAAAATTCGATCCGGGCTACGGTTTCGCCGTTCCGATGATGGACGGCGAGCACGTGACCGACGAGGCCGGCACCGGCTTCGTCCACACGGCGCCCGGTCATGGCCGCGAGGATTTCGAGGTCTGGATGGCCAACGGCCGTCGCCTCGCGGAAGCCGGCATCGAGACCCGCA
Source organism: Methylorubrum salsuginis (assembly GCF_900114375.1). Lineage (GTDB taxonomy): Bacteria > Pseudomonadota > Alphaproteobacteria > Rhizobiales > Beijerinckiaceae > Methylobacterium > Methylobacterium salsuginis. Next base: position 258,899 of record NZ_FOSV01000002.1, read on the forward strand.
TCCCCTACACGGTGGATGCCGACGGCGCGCTCACCAAGGAGGCGCCGGGCTTCACGGGCAAGCGCGTCTTCAACGACAAGGGTGACAAGGGCGACGCCAACAAGGCGGTGATCGCGGCGCTGACGGAGGCCGGTGCGCTCGTGGCGCGCGGCGTGCTGCGCCACCAATACCCGCATTCCTGGCGTTCGAAGAAGCCGGTGATCTTCCGCAACACGCCGCAATGGTTCATCGCCATGGACCGGGCGGTGGATTCCCTCGGCAACCGGACCCTGCGCGAGACGGCGCTGAACGCCATCGAGCAGACCCAGTGGGTGCCGCCGCAGGGCAAGAACCGCATCAACGGCATGGTCTCGGGCCGGCCCGATTGGGTGGTCTCGCGCCAGCGCGCCTGGGGCGTGCCGATCACGGTGTTCGTCCATCGGGAGACCGGCGAGGTGCTGCGCGACGAGGCGGTGAATGCCCGGATCGCCGAGGCCTTCGCGGCGGAGGGCGCCGATGCGTGGTTCAAGGACGACGCCACCGCGCGCTTCCTCGCCCCCGAGCACGATCCGGCGGCCTACGAGAAGGTGACCGACGTCCTCGACGTCTGGTTCGATTCCGGCTCGACCCACGCGTTCGTGCTCGATGACGCGGCAGCCTTCCCGGGCCTTGCCGGCATCCGCCGCGCGGTGGACGGTGGGCCCGACCGGGTGATGTATCTGGAGGGCTCCGACCAGCATCGCGGCTGGTTCCAGTCCTCGCTGCTCGAATCCTGCGGCACGCGCGGCCACGCGCCCTACGACGTGGTGCTCACCCACGGCTTCGTCCTCGACCCCAAGGGGGAGAAGATGTCGAAGTCGAAGGGCAACGTCGTCGCCCCGCAGACCGTCATCAAGGAATCCGGCGCCGATATTTTGCGACTTTGGGTGGCGGCCTCGGATTACTCCGACGACCTCCGGATCGGGCCCGAAATCGTAAAAACGTTCGCCGAGACCTACCGCAAGCTCCGCAATTCCCTGCGCTGGATGCTCGGCTCGCTCGCCCATCGCGTGCCGGGCGACGACGTCCCCTTCCAAGACATGCCGGAGTTGGAGCGGCTGATCCTGCATCGGCTGGCCCAGCTCGACGGCGAGATCCGCGAGGCCTACGCGACCTACGACACCAAGCGGATCGTGGCACTGCTCAACGGCTTCATGACGGGTGACCTCTCGGCCTTCTACTTCGATGTCCGCAAGGACGCGCTCTACTGCGATCCGATTTCTTCGGTGACGCGCCGGGCCTCGCTGCAGGTCATCGACGAGGCTTTTCGGCGCGTCACGATCTGGCTCGCGCCGGTCCTGGCCTTCACGGCGGAAGAGGCGTGGCTGGAGCGCTACCCGTCGGAGGGCGGCTCGGTGCATCTCCAGACCTTGCCCGAGACACCGTCCGAGTGGCGAAACGCCCCCCTCGCGGAGCGCTGGCAGAAAATCAGAAGGGTGCGCCGGGTCGTGACCGGGGCGCTGGAGATCGAGCGCGCGGCCAAGCGCATCGGTGCGAGCCTGGAGGCGGCGCCTTTGGTCTACGTGTCGGATTCCGACCTGCTCGGCGCCCTCGACGGCGTCGACTTCGCCGAAGTCTGCATCTCCTCCGCGATCACCGTTCGCGACGGCGAGGGACCGGCCGATGCCTTCCGCCTCGATGAGGTGAAGGGCGTGGCCGTGGTGCCGCAGCGGGCGGAGGGGCGCAAATGCGCTCGCTCCTGGCGGGTGACCGAGACGGTCGGCGCCGACGCCGAATATCCCGACGTGACGCCGCGCGACGCGCAGGCGTTGCGCGAGTGGGACGCCGCCAACTCGGCTGCCGCGTGATCCTCGTCGCCGACCGCGGACCGACCCTCCCCCCTCTGCGGGGGAGGGTGCCTGCGGCGCAGGCGGGAAAGGGGAGCGACGCTTCCGCTTGGCCGCACTCGACCCGAATTCTCCGGAAGCCGGGTTCCCCTCTCCCGACCCCCTTCGGGGGCCACCCTCCCCCGCAGAGGGGGGAGGGACGCGTCGAGCCTTTCAGATGACCCCCTTCCGCGCCGGCCTCCTGGCCGCCCTCGTCACCCTCCTGCTCGACCAAGCGAGCAAGCTCGGCCTCTATTTCGGCACCGATCTGGTGATGACCGGGCCGTGGCGGGTCGCGCCCTTCGCCGACCTCGTCGTGGTGTGGAACCGGGGCATCTCCTACGGCCTGTTCCAGCAGGAGGGAGGGCTCGGCCGCTGGCTGCTGGTGGCGCTCTCGCTGGCGGCCTCGGTCGGCCTCACGGTGTGGATGCGCCGGGCGGCGACGCGGCTGCTCGCGGTGGCGCTCGGCCTCATCGTCGGCGGCGCACTCGGCAACGCCATCGACCGGGCCGCCTACGGCGCGGTGTTCGATTTCGTCCACCTCCATGCCGGCACGTGGTCCTGGTACGTGTTCAACGTGGCGGATGCCGCGATCGTGGCCGGCGTCGTCGGCCTGATCCTCGACAGCCTGCGCCCGGGTGCGCGGGCGAAGGCCTGAGCCCACACGTTCCCCGCCCGAGGCTGCGACAAAGCGCGCCCCCGCCTTACGATCGCCCGAAACCCGGCTCACGCCGTCCCTGGGGATCGGGGCGATGGCGTCCGGGAACGGTCCGGCCAACCGGCTCCGACAGAGGGCCGGCCCGACGACGGGAGAGGGCGAGATGAACGGTCGGCGCGGTGTGTCTGGGAGCCGGACCTCTCCGGTCATCCGTTCGTTGATCGTCGGCACGGCGTTGTCCGCCGGACTGGCCGCCACGGCCGCCCGCGCGGAGGGCGAACTGATGCGCGACGCGCTCAGCGGCATCGGCCTGATCGAGCCCGAGCGCCCGGCCATCAATTACCGCGAGCGTGCCCCGCTCGCCATGCCGCCCAAGCTCGGCGGCCAGCAGGATCTCACCGCCGGTCTGCCGGTGCCCCGCGCCCGCCAGGCGGACCCCGCTTGGCCGAAGGATCCGGAGGTGATCGCCCGCGAGCGCGCCGCCGTGGAGGCCAAGAAGCCGATCGTGCGCGGCGCGCAAGGGCGGATGAACGACAACAACGAGACGCTCTCGGTCTACGAGATGGACGCCGGCCGCCGCGCTGGCGCGGGTGCGGTCACCGGGCCGGCGGGCAGCCCCGGCCAGGGCGACACCCGCGACTCCACGTGGCTCAACCCGTTCGAGATGTTCAGCGGCAAGGCCGAGAAGACCGAGCCGTCCGTGGCCGAGCCCGACCGCGACACGCTGACCGATCCGCCGACCGGCTACCGCAAGGCCCCGGTCAAGGTCGCCAAGCCCCAGGGCACCCCCGTGGGCGGGCCGATCAGCGACCGTGAAGAAGCCGACCCGCGTGCCTATCTGAGGAATCCGGGACGCTACTGAGGCCCTCGGGGACGCCGCCCCGCCGGGGCGGCGATTCACCGTGACGACGATCGGGAGTGGCCGCGCGGACACGCCGCGCGGTACGGTATTTGCGCCCGGCACGCATTCTCGGGAGAATGCCGGGCAATCGGGACGGAAAGCGCGGACGGGCGGAAGAGCCCCCGCACAGGGACAGACAATGCACCTCTACCGGAAGGCCACCCCCCCTCTGGGACCGCAGCGCGGCTTCGCGCATGCCGGCCGGGTGGAGGCGGCCCCGTTCGGGCGATCGGAGGCCGGCGGGCCGGAGGTGTCCGCCTTCGCCCTCGACAACGGACTCGACGTGGTGGTGGTGCCCGACCACCGCGCCCCGGTCGCGACCCACATGATCTGGTACCGCAACGGCTCGGCCGACGATCCGCTCGGCCAGTCGGGCATCGCCCACTTCCTCGAACATCTGATGTTCAAGGGCACGGACCGGCACCCGGCCGGCGCCTTCTCCAAGGCGGTCTCGGGCCTGGGTGGCCAGGAGAACGCCTTCACCAGCTACGACTACACCGCCTATTTCCAGCGCGTCGCCCGCGACCATCTCGGCACGATGATGGGCTTCGAGGCCGACCGGATGAGCGGCCTCGTCCTCGACGACGCCGTGGTGGCGCCCGAGCGCGACGTGGTGCTGGAGGAGCGCCGCATGCGGGTCGAGACCGACCCGTCGGCTCAGCTCTCCGAGGCGATGGCGGCCTCGCTGTTCGTGCACCATCCCTACGGCATCCCGATCATCGGCTGGATGCACGAGATCGAGGAGCTGAACCGCACCCACGCGATCGACTATTACCGCCGCTTCTACACCCCCGAGAACGCGATCCTCGTGGTGGCCGGCGACGTGACGCCGGACGAGGTGCGCCGCCTGGCCGAGGAGACCTACGGCCGGGTGACGCCCCAGGGCGCGCGGCCCAAGCGCCTGCGCCCGCGCGAGCCGGAGCCGCGGGCGATGCGCCGCATCGCGGTGGCCGACCCGAAGGTCGAGCAGCCGACGCTGCAGCGGCTCTACCTCACCCCCTCCTGCATGACCGCCCGCGACGGCGAGGGCCACGCGCTCGAACTGCTGGCCGAGGTGATCGGCGGCGGCGCGACCTCGTTCCTCTACCGCCAACTCGTGCTCGAACTCGGCGTCGCCGTGAATGCCGGCGCTTGGTACATGGGCTCGGCGATGGACGACACGCGGTTCGCCGTCTACGCCGTGCCCGCCGAGGGCGTGAGCCTGGAGGCGCTGGAGGAGCATGTCGACCGCGTGCTGCGCCGCGCGGCCGAGGCCCTCGATCCGGAGGCGATCGAGCGGGCCAAGATCCGGTTGGTCGCCGAGACGGTCTATTCCTCCGATTCGCAATCCTCGCTCGCCCGCATCTACGGTTCGGCGCTCGCCATCGGCGAGAGCGTGGAGGAGGTGCGCCGCTGGCCCACCGATATCGAGGCGGTGACCCGCGACCGGCTCGCCGCGGTGGCCGCGCGCTATCTCGTGCCCGCCCGCTCGGTGACCGGCTACCTCACCAAGGCCCGCGACCCCGACATCGCGGTCGCCTGACGCCGGATTTCGCCCTTTGACGGCGCGGCCCAAGGGGGCCGGCGCCGGTTGCCCGAAATAGTAGGAACCATCCGATGAACCTCGCCGAGACTGGCACCCGCACCGCGACCTCGCCGACCCAGGCGCTGCCGGTCGCGGCCGCCCCCGGCATCGAGGCCTGGCACGTCGCCTCGCCCGTGGTGCCGATGATCGCCCTGTCCTTCACCTTCGAGGGCGGCGCGGCGCAGGATCCCGAGGGCAAGTCCGGCACCGCGCAGATGCTCAGCCGCCTGCTCGACGAGGGCGCGGGCGACCTCGATTCCAACGCCTTCCAGGAGGCGCTGGCAGCGCGGGCGATCGAGCTGAGCTTCCACACCGGCCCCGATTCCATCGGCGGCTCGCTCAAGACCCTGCTGACCCATGCCGACGAGGCGATCCGCCTCCTGGCGCTGGCGCTGGCCGAGCCGCGCTTCGACGCGCCCGCCATCGAGCGGGTGCGGGCGCAGATGATCGCGAGCCTGCGCTACCAGCAGAACGATCCCGGCGTGCTGGCCTCCCGCCGCTACTTCCGCACCGCCTTCCCCGACCATCCCTACGGCCGCCCCTCCTCGGGTACGATCGAGAGCGTTTCGGCCATCACCCGCGACGACCTCGTGGCGATGCACCGTACCCTGATCGGCCGCGGCGGCCTGAAGGTCGCCGCCGTCGGCGCCTTCGATGCCGATGGCATCGCCGCCATGATCCAGCGCGCCTTCGGCGGCCTGCCCGAGGCCGGACCGCTCAAGCCCGTGCCCCCGACGAGCATCCGCGAACTCGGCAGCCGCATCGTGGTCGACCTCGACGTGCCGCAATCGGTGATCCGCTTCGGCCTGCCGGGCATCGCGTGGCGCGACCCCGACTTCATCCCGGCCTACGTGCTGAACCACATTCTCGGCGGCGGCGCCTTCACCTCGCGCCTGTTCCAGGAGGTGCGCGAGAAGCGCGGGCTGGCCTACTCGGTCGGCACCTCGCTGACCTCGCATCGCGCGGTCGCCATGACCTGGGGCTACACCGCCACCAAGAACGAGCGCGTCACCGAAGCCCTCGACGTGATCGGCGACGAGATCGCCCGCCTGATCACCGACGGCCCCTGCGACGAGGAGCTGCAGAAGGCCAAGGACTACCTCACCGGCTCCTACGCGCTCGGCTTCGACACCTCGACCAAGATCGCCGGCCAGCTCGTGCAGATCGCTTTCGAGGGGCTCGGCATGGACTACATCGCCCGCCGCAACGACATGGTGGCCAACGTCACCCAGGCCGACATCCGCCGGGCCGGCGCCCGCACCCTCGGCGACGGCAAGATGCTGGTGGTGGCCGCCGGGCGGCCGACCGGGATGTGACGCGACGCGCTTTCGGGCGTCCAGGGGGGCCGGCACGCGGGGACGCGGGGCCGGCCTTTTCATGCGCGTCGTCATCGCGGATGCGGCGCCGATCCTTGGGCCAGCGCCCGGAGCCCCTATCTGGAGGCCACCCGGCCCTTTCCGCCTCAAGGCTCCGCGATGCAGCTCACCGGTCTTCACCACGTCACCGCCGTCACGGCGCGCGCGGCCGACAACCTCGCCTTCTACACTCGTGTGCTGGGGCTGCGGCTCGTCAAGAAGACGGTCAATCAGGACGATGTCTCGGCCTATCACCTGTTCTATGCCGACGGGCGCGCCTCGCCGGGCTCGGACCTCACCTTCTTCGACTGGCCGGCCCCGCCCGAGCGCCGCGGCAGCAACAGCATCGCGCGCACCGCGTTCCGCGTGTCGGGGGAGGGGACCTTCGACTGGTGGCGCGAGCATCTCGGTCGCCAGGGCGTGAGCCACCATCCGGCGGTGGAGCGCGACGGGCGCCTCACCCTCGATTTCGAGGACGGCGAGGGCCAGCGCCTCAGCCTCATCGACGATGGCGGCGCGGGCGAGGCCCATCCGTGGGACGAAAGCCCGGTGCCGGCCGCCCACCAGATCCGCGGCCTCGGGCCCATCCGCCTCGCGGTTGCGGCGCCCGAGCGCACGGAGGCCGTGCTGACCGACATCATGGGCTTCACCCGCGCCCGTACCTTCGAGCTGCCCGAGGGCGAGGTGACGGTGTTCGAGACCGGCCCCGGCGGCCCGGCGGCGGAGGTCCATCTCCTGCGCGACACGCGTGCGCCCGCGCGCCAGGGCGCGGGCGGCGTCCATCACGTCGCCTTCCGGGTGCCGGATGCCGATTACGGGGCCTGGGCCGACCGGTTGAAGCAGCGCCGCGTGCCCTCCAGCGGCCCGGTCGACCGCTACTACTTCCGCAGCCTCTATTTCCGTGAGCCCAACGGCATCCTGTTCGAGATCGCCACCGACGGGCCGGGCTTCGCCACCGACGAGCCGATGGAAACCTTGGGCGAGCGCCTCGCCCTGCCGCCGTTCCTCGAGCCGCGCCGGGCCGAGATCGAGGCAGGGCTGAAGCCGCTGTGAGCCCCATCGCCGCGGGGACGGTCCCCACGGCGCTTTCGTCCGGTCGCGTCAGAGATCGAGCAGGAAGGTGAGGCTCGGGGAGAAGAAGTACTCGCCGCCCTTCATGTGGACGAAGCCGCCGAAATCGACGCCATCCGTCATGTCCTTCCCGTCCCACACCTTCGGCAGTTTCTGCTCGTTGGGGGTCAGCGGTCCCTGGCCGATCACCGGATCGAGGCCGTGCGGACCCTTCGGATCTACGGGAAAGTCCGTCGCGTTCGCCCAAGCGGCCTGCGTGAACTTGAATTGCCGGCCGAGATCGGAATTGTAGGCCATGAACAGCAGCCCGACGCCCTTCTCGGGCAACTTGGGGGCGACTTTCCTGGCGAATTCCTTGGAGTCCTTGGCCGCGGGTAACTCCGCAGGATGCACCTCGCGCCGCGCATCCTCGTAGGGGATGCCGCGACGGGGCATGAGGTGAAGGCGCTCCTGGGCCTCTCCCTTTTTCAGATCCGGATCGGTGCCGCCGGAACCCCGCGGATTGGTCTTGCGGATATGGGCGTGGAACGGGCAGCGCGTGCCCGGATCGCCCGTGTAGTCGAAGTTGTTCGGCGGCTTGGCGCCGCGCGCCTCGTCCGACAGCGTCACCGGCGTCCCGTCCTCGAAACGCCCGACCAAGAGCGCGCCGGCCCTTTCGCGCGCCTCGGCTCCCTTGAGGCCCAGCTTGTCCGCGATCGTCTGCTCGCGGGTCTTGAACGCCCGGACCCGCTGCTCGAGCTTGCGAAAGACGAGATAGCTGCCGAAGGCGGTCGGATCGTTCTCGACGCCGGGATCGGGCACGAGGGCGAGGGAGAGCGGGAAGGCCGGATTCCATCGGTTGGTCCCGGTGCGCTTGCGTTCCTCCTCGATGTCCTCCGCCAGCATCAGCGGCTGGCTGCGGCCGTCCACGTAGCCGAAATGCTCGATGCCCTCACCGGCCGCGTTGCGAAGCGTGGCGCCGCGCTGGATGAAGACCGTGCCGCCGGCCTTCTCGATCAGGCCGCGGATGCGGTCGGCCAATTTGGCCGTTTCGCTCGCGGTCTCGTGCGCGGCGATCACCACGCCGTGGATCGTTGCCCGGAATTCCGGCTCCCACGTGCCGACATCCGGGTCCGCGAGGTCGCGGAGGCTGCCGGCGTCTTTCATGCCGCGGCGAAATTCCGGATCGGCCGGGGCGACGTCCGCCTTCTCGATCGCCGTGTAGCCGTCCACCGACAGCGCGAGATGGGCGAAGGCGCCGCCGCCGCGCCCGCCCTCTTCCTTCTTGCCGGCGTTCTTGAACGCTTCGGCATCGAGCAACTGCCGATAGGCGCTGACGAGATGAAAGTTGGCAAGGTCACGCAGCATCCGCCTCGCGGCGCTTGCTTTGGCCGGATCCAGCGTGAAGAAGATATTCGCGGTGAAATGACGCCCATGCCCCTTGAGAATGTTGCCCTGAAGGCATTGCAGCATCAGCAATTCATCGTCATTGGCATTCTTCCATGACAATGGCCGAGCGATATCAATCGGCATCTTCATGCTCCCGCCTTGAAACACACTATCGCGCAATCGCCACGCCGGACCGGCGCGCGAATCATTTTTGTAATGGAATAACTCTAAGTGAATTGATTTGAATAAATCAACCTATCGTCAACGAAATCGGAACGGCCCACGTCGCACCGCAGCGACTCCTTCCGTCGCCTCGACGAAGTCGATGCGCTGTCCTCAGACCGCCTGCGCGGAAGGTCGGCTTGACGGGAGTCCCGCACTTGCGAGAAGAGCACGCGCAGCATCCCCATTCACGCGATCGGGCTCTTTAGAACGATGAGCAAGTACAACGAGGAGCGCGTCCTCTCCGTCCATCACTGGACCGACACCCTCTTCTCCTTCCGCACCACGCGCGATCCCTCGTTCCGCTTCCGCAACGGCGAGTTCACGATGATCGGCATCGAGGTCGAGGGGCGTCCGCTCCTGCGCGCCTACTCCGTGGTGTCGGCCAATTACGAGGAGGAGCTGGAGTTCTTCTCGATCAAGGTGCCGAACGGCCCGCTCACCTCGAAGCTCCAGCACCTCAAGGTCGGCGACCCGATCATGATCGGCAAGAAGCCGACCGGCACGCTGGTGCTCGACAACCTGCTGCCCGGCCGCCACCTCTACCTGCTCGGCACCGGCACGGGGTTGGCCCCGTTCCTGTCGATCATCAAGGACCCGGAGACCTACGACCGCTTCGAGAAGGTCGTGCTGGTCCATGGCTGCCGCCAGGTTCAGGAACTGGCCTACGGCGAGACCATCACCGAGACCCTGCCGAAGCACGAATTCCTCGGCGAGATGATCTCGAACCAGCTGATCTACTACCCGACCGTCACCCGCGAGCCGTTCCGCAACCGCGGCCGGATCACCGACCTGATGACCTCGGGCAAGCTGTTCGAGGATATCGGCCTGCCGCCCATGGCGATCGAGAACGACCGCTTCATGCTCTGCGGCTCGCCGGAGATGATCAAGGACACCCGCGAGATGCTGACCGGGCTGGGCTACGAGGAGGGCAACCACGGCGAGGCGGCCCACTACGTGATCGAGAAGGCCTTCGTCGAGAAGTGATCGTTTGAGAGGGGACGGCGCGCCGTCCCCTCCGTCGATCCGACCCATCCCCCTCATCCTGAGATGCCGGAGCGAAGCGAAGGCCTCGAAGCGGAAGGCTGTGGGTGGGATGTTTATGAGGCGTCCGTGTCCCTCCGAGCCGCCATGCCGCTTCCGCCCGCCCTGTTCATCGCCGGCGCCGGCACCGAGATCGGCAAGACCTACGTCACCGCCGCCCTCGTCCGGCACCTGCGCGCGGAAGGCCGCCGCGTCCGCGCCCTGAAGCCGCTGGCCAGCGGCGTGCCGCCGCTCGACGATCCCACCTTCGCCGAGAGCGACACCGGCCGGCTGCTCGCCGCCCAAGACCTCGCGATCACGCCCGATTCGGTCGCGGCCTGCTCGCCCTGGCGCTTCACCGCGCCCCTCGCCCCCGATCTCGCCGCCGCGCGCGAGGGACGCAGCCTCGCGCTCTCCGACCTCGTCGGCTGGTGCGGGGCGCGGCTGGCGGAAGCGGATAGGGATGAGACGGTGCTGATCGAGGGCGTCGGCGGGCTGATGAGCCCGGTAACGGGGGGCGCGACCGGCCTCGATTGGCTCAAGGCGCTTGGGCTGCCGGCCTTGCTCGTCTCGGGCAGCTATCTCGGCGCGATCAGCCACGCACTCACCGCGGTCGAAACCCTGCAGGCCCACGGCGTGGCGCTGGTGGGCGTCGTCGTCAGCGAGAGCGAGGGCGCCCCGACCCCGCCGGAGACGGTGGCCGACGCCATCGCCCGGCATGGCGGCGTGACGGTCGGGATCGTCCCCCGCGGCGGCGGCTTCCCGAACGATCTCGCCTGAGCGGGCGGCTCAGCGCGCCCGCGGATCCTTCGGACCGGCCTTCGGCTCGCGGGACTCCTGAATCTCCTCGGCCTTCTCCTCGTCGGTGTCGCCGCTGCGCTTGATCGTGGTCTCGGGCTTGGCGGTCAGCTCCTTGAGGATGGCGACCAGCTCCTTGCACTCCTTCGGGAAGCCGTAGGATTCGAGCACGATCGCGGCGTCGCGCAGCGTCCGCAGGTCGCGCACGATCTGGGCGTTCTTGGCCTCCTGCAGCTCCTTCTTCTCGGCGATGGCCGGCTCCAGCCCGGCATCCTCGACGGCGCAGGCGGCCTGCGCCGCGGGAGACAAGGCGGGGGTCAGCGCGAGCAGAAGGAGGGCGCAGGCGAGGGGGCGGCGCATCGTCGGGGCTCGTGGTTGGGTGGGGCGCGAGAAAGGTCAGGCGCGGTCGCGCAGCAGGTCGTGGGTCACGGCCACGATCTGGGCGGTGCGATAGGGCTTGGGCACGAACACCGAGCGGGACACGGCTTCGGTCGGCGACAGGCCGTCGCGGCCGCCCGAGGTGTAGACCACCGGCAGGCGCGGCAGGGCGCGGCGGGCGCGGTGGGCGAGCGCGATTCCGTTCGTGTTGCGGGCGAGATCGATATCGGTGAAGAGCAGATCGACCTGTTCGCTCGACAGGATCGCCTCGGCCTCGTCGGCGTCGGCGGCGGTCAGCACGCGGTACCCCTCGTCGAGCAGGGCCTCGGCGGCGAGCTCGCAGACGAAGGCCTCGTCCTCGACGACCAGGATCGTGCCGGTATGCGGCGCGAACGGGAAGGCGGGAAGGGCGGCGGGGGCGCAGGCGAAGGGGATCATGGCAGAACTCCAACTCACCCGGGCTCGGGCAACGGCCGAGCTTGCGGATCGCCGGATCAACGGGACCGTGGAGGGCCGCGTTCACCGTGATTGCTTCGATTTGCGCGCAATTGGTAACCGATTGGTTAACCTTGACGGGACGGTCGAAACGGGCGCGGCCCGCGAGGGGCGCGGATCGTGACGCGCCCCTGGCTGCTCGGTTTCGGCGTGGTCCTGACGATGCTCGCCGGCTTCATCGATGCGCTGGGCTTCATCCGCCTGGGCGGCTTCTACACGTCGTTCATGAGCGGAAACACGACGCAGTTCGCGGTCGCGCTGGGCCGGGGCGACGGGCTCCACGCGGTGCTGCCCGCGCTGCTGATCGCGGCCTTCCTCACCGGCGCGGTGACCGGCGGCGCCATCGCGGCGCTGACCCCCGCCCGCTGGGTCACGCCCGCGGTGCTGGCCTATGAGACCGTCACGGTCACGGCGGCCCTCGCGGTGGCGGTCGAGGACGTCCATATCGGCACCGCCTCGCTGTTCCTGGCGCTGGCCATGGGCGGGCAGAACGCGGTCCTCGCCCATGTGCAGGGGTTTCGCGCCGGCACCACCTTCATCACCGGGGCTTTGTTCTCGTTCGGGCAGAAGGCGGCCCTGGCGCTGGCGGGACGCGCTCCGCGCTTCGGCTGGTTCGGCGACGCCGCGGTCTGGACTGCCCTCTTGATCGGGGCGGTTGCCGGCACGCTCGCCCATACGCATCTCGGCGTCGCGGCCCTGGCGATTCCGGCCGCCGTCGCCGGGACGCTCTGCCTCGGCGCCGGCCTCATCATCCTCGCGAACCGGCCCGCCGCCGGTCGCGCCCGTTAACGATTCATCCGCAGGAAGGTCGATCCGAATGAGCGTCTCCGCCCCAACGCTGGCCGAGCACGTCGTGGGCATCGCGGCAGAGGCCCACGTCACCGCCGCCCACTGGCTCGGCGACGGTCTGGCTCTCGCCCTGGGTGACGGGCGGGTGCTGCTCGTGCGCGACGGCGCCCCCGAGGCGGTCGCGGCCCATCCCGAGGGCGCGATCCTGTCGGCCGTCGGCGACGGCAAGCGGCTCGTGAGCGCGGGCGACGACGGGCGCGTCGTCGCCACCGACGCCAGGGGCGCCGCCGCGGAGCTGGCGAGCGTCAAGGGCTGGGTCGATGCGCTGGCGCTCCATCCGGACGGCGCCCTCGCCTATGCAAGCGGGCGCAACGTCGTCGCCCGCGACGCCAAGGGCCGCGAGAAGACGTTTGCCGCTCCCTCGACCGCGCGGGGCCTCGCCTTCGCCCCGAAGGGCTACCGGCTGGCGGTCGCCCACTACAACGGCGTCAGCCTCTGGTACCCCAATCTCGAGACCCCGCCGGAATTCATCGAGTGGAAGGGCTCGCATCTCGACGTGACGTGGTCCCTCGACGGGCGCTTCGTCGTCTCGACCATGCAGGAGAATGCGCTGCACGGCTGGCGCCTCCAGCCCGACAAGGGCCACATGCGGATGTCGGGCTACCCCGCCAAGGTGCGCTCGCTGTCGTGGTCGTCCGACGGCAAGTGGCTCGCCACCAGCGGGGCTGAGGCCGCCATCGTCTGGCCGTTCGACTCGAAGGAGGGGCCGACCGGCAAGGCCCCGCGGGAATGCGGCGTGCGCCCGGCCCGGGTCTCGCAGGTGGCGTTCCACCCGAAATCCCCCGTTCTCGCCATCGGCTACGAGGACGGTTGCGTGCTCTTGGTCCGCTTCACCGATGCCGCCGAGCTGCTGGTGCGCCCGGCCACCAGGGGGGGCGCCATCTCGGCGCTCGCCTGGGACGCGGCCGGCCGTCGCCTCGCCTTCGGCAGCGCCGGCGGTCAGGCCGGCTGCCTCACGCTCCCGGCCTGATCCGGCATGGCCCTGTTCGGACGCCGCCCGCGCCCCGAGGCGGAAGCCCGGCGCCGGGTCGAGGCCTGGGCGCGGGCGGCGGGCGGCTTCGGCCCGGACACGGCGATGACGGTGAGCGAGATCGTCTGCGCCGACCCGGCCTGCCCCGGCTTCGAGACCGTGATCCTGGTCCTGGCGCCGGGGCGGCCGACGCGGGCCGTGAAGGTGGCCGGGGCGGTGGACGCACTGGACGAGGCGACGGTGGCGGCGGCGGTTTCCGCGGGGGCTTGAGCGGCGACACTCTCCCCGTCGACGGCGCCGTGGCTGGGCTCCTCGGCTTCCTCGCCGCCTCGAGCCGGCGGGCGCGTCACCGCCGATCTCGGACGCCCCATGGCCCGCCGCTCCCGCCCCCGCCGGGCGGGGGAAGGGCGGAGACGACGCCGGTCCGAGGCCCGGCTGACTCCGAAATGTGTTGCACGGGGCCTACAGCCGCCCAAGCGTGGCTGCACTAGGTAGGGGCAGGGCGGGCGCGCCGCGCGCCTTCGCCGGACCCTTCGCATGCCGCGCTCGACCAACACGAATGTGGATCCCGCCCTCGACGCGGCGGCTTTGTTGCGCCGCATGGGCTTCTTCGGGCTGTTCGTGGCCGTGCCGGTGGCCGCGCAGGTGTCGCGCCGCGCCACGGTGGTCCTCGCCCCCATCGCCGTCGTCCTGCTCATCACCGCGAGCGCCATCGACCGGCGCCAGCGCGCGGTGCAGCCCTCCGTGCGCCGCCTCCTCACCGCGCCCGCCTTCCTGGCCGGGCTGCTGGTGGTGTTCTGGTGCGGCCTCTCCCTGGTCTGGACGCCGTTCCCCGGGCCGGCGAGCGAGCGCTTCGGCAACCTGATCTTCACGGTGGCGATGACGCTGCTGGCCTATCTGGCGCTGCCCGACCGGATGCGCTCGGCTAATCTCTACCTGCTGCCCCTCGGCGTCGGCGCGGCGTCCGTCGTCGCGATCCTGATCGGCCTCGTCGGCGACGCGATGCTCAAGGGCAACCCGGACGGCGACAGCGCGCTGGAGCGCGGCGGCGTGGTGCTGGCGCTCCTCGTCTGGCCCGCGGTGGCGTGGCTGCGCTCGCGGCGGCGCGACACGGAATCCCTGGTGGTGGCGGTGCTGGTCGCGGGAGCGCTGCTGACGGCACCGGGCTCGACGCCGCTCTTCGCGCTTGCCGTCGGCGCGCTCGTCTTCGCGCTGACGAACTGGCGCCTCTCGCTCGGCGTGAAGGTGACGGGCCTCGCCGCCGCGGGCCTGCTCGCGGTCGCCCCGCTGCTGCCCTTCCTGGCCCGGCCGGTCGGCGCGGCCCTGTTCGGCCCGATCGCCCCCGGCGTGCTGGCGCTCAAGGCGTGGCAGAAGCTCGTGGCTCTGGAGCCGGCGCGCCTCATCACCGGCCACGGCCTGGAGACGGCGGCCCGCGGGCGCATCTTCGGCATCGTGCCGGCCAACGCGCCGACCACGATGCTGTTCGAGTTCTGGTACGAACTCGGCATCGTCGGCGCCTTCGCCGCCGCCTTCGCGCTCTACCGGGCGATCCAGCGGTCGGGCCGCGACGCCACCGCACTGGTGCCCTGCGCCATGGCGGCCTTCGCCACCGCCTTCGCAGTCGGCTGCGTCGGCGTCGGCCTCACCGTGGTGTGGTGGCTGACGACGCTCGCTCTGACGATCCTCACCTTCGTCGCGGTGGAGCGCGGCCAGTTCCGCCACAGCCGGCCGAAGGTCGGACTGATCCCACGCCTGCCCGCGCGCACCTGAAGGCCCCAACCCGTCCGCCGAGGCTCCCTCGCGCGGGCCCTTCAGGGTGACGGGATCGGGGTCGGATGCGCCGGTCGAGCGGGTGTCCGGACGGCCCTAGAGCATCGGCCCGAAAGGTGCGGAGCGGCTTTCGGAAAAAAGCCGATGCGGCACAATAACGTAGAGCGTCGTCCTGGATCCGGTATCCAGGACGACGCTCTAGCCCTGCGCCGCGCCGGCCTTGGCGGTCAGCTCGCGCAAGGTCCGGCCGGCGGCCTCGCCCTTCACCGGGAGCTTGCGGTCGCGCTCGAACCGCTCGATGGCGGCCCGGGTACCGGGACCCATCAGGCCGTCGTCCTTGAGCGGGCCGTAGCCGAGCTTGACCAGGGCGCGCTGGGCGCGGGCCACCGCCGGGTCGGGCTTGGCCGGATCGGACTTGGACGGGTCGATCTTGGTCGCATCGATCTTGGCTGGATCCAGCTTGGCCGCCATCTTCGCGGACGGCTTCGGCGTCACCGAGGCGGTGGTCTCCCCGGAGCGGATCATGTCGGCGATCGCGTCGCGGGGCGCCGGGGCGGGGGCTTCCGCGCGCACCTCCCGCGCCGGAACGGGGCGGGCCGCCAAGGGGGCGGGTTGCGGCTTCGCCTCGGCCAGCTTCGCGTCCGACGACTTCGTGTCTGAGGCCTTCGTGTCCGACGACTTGGCGGCGGTCGATCGGGACTCGACGGTCGGCAGGATCGGCGCCGGGTGGCGGCCGTCCTGGAAGCCGACGGCGTTGAGGCAGACATAGATCGCCGCGCCGCATCCCGCGAGCGTGCCGAGCGCACCGCCCGGATGGCGCAGGCACAGGGCCGCCGCCGCATGGGCGAAAGCCTTCGCGGAATCGGTGATGCCGTGCGCCGCCGCCTTCGGCTTCGCCCGGCGCGGGGCCGCCCGGCCGCCCCGCATGTCGCCCGGCACCACGATATCGCGCCGATCCCGTCCGGCGGGTGTCTCCCGCATCACGCGAACTCCCTTTCGGTTTCGTCCTCAAGTGCGCCGGACGGCAACGAGCGTGGCCCATTGCCGTCCGGTACTCCTTTGCGGTGTTACCCGGCTCGCCGCATCGGCGCGCGGGCGACGGGCGCCGGGTCGAACAGGCCGACCGGCAGGCGGATCGGTTCCGGCGCGATCTCGGGGGCGGCGCCGCGCACGGAGGTGCGGATAGGCGCCGGCTGGTCGGTGCCGCGGGCGCGGCTGCAATCGAGCGGCAGCGTCACGGCGACCAGCGTGCCCTTGCCCGGCGCGCTCTCGACCGAGACCGAGCCGCCGTGCAGCCCGGCGAGCCCGCGCACCACGGAGAGGCCGAGGCCGGTCCCCTCGTGGCTGCGGCCGTAGCCGCCGCCGACCTGGAAGAAGGGATCGCCGAGCCGCGGCAGGTCGGCCTCGGCGACGCCGATCCCGTCGTCGGCCACGACGAAGTCGAGATAGCCGCCGCCGCGGCGGACCAGCACCTCGACCCGTCCGCCCCGCGGCGTGAACTTCACCGCGTTGGAGATCAGGTTGATCAGCATCTGGCGGCAGGCGCGGGCGTCGGCGATCAGCGCGCTGCCGGCCGGGACCGGGGCGTAGCTCAGCGCCACGCCGGAGGCGTCGGCCTTGAGCCGCATCAGGTCGCAGCAGCCGCGGATCAGCGCCTCGACGTCGATCGGCTCGGGCTGGAAGTCGAAATGGCCGCTGCGGATGCGCGAGATGTCCAGCAGCGTGTTGACCACGTCGAGGAGGTGACGACCCGAATTGCCGATGATGCCGGCATATTCCTGCGCCCGTTCGGCCGAGAGGGTCAGGGCGCCTTCGCCCGCCAGCACGTCGGAGAAGCCGATGATGGCGTTGAGCGGCGTGCGCAGCTCGTGGCTCACGGTGGCGAGGAAGTGGGTCTTCACCTCGTCGGCGCGCTCGGCCTCGGTGCGGGCGCGGTCGAGTTCCGCCGCGCGGCGGCGGTGCTCGGACACGTCGCGGGTCACGGCCACGACCGTGCCGCCGTTGGCGCCGGCCAAAGCCGCCTCGATCCGGTGGGCGCGCATCTCGGCGTGGATCGTGCGGTCGCCATCGGCGCGGGGGGCGTCGAGATGGAGGCGGAACGGGACGGTGGCGGGGATGCCGCTGGCGGCGACGTCGCTGATCGCCTGGAGCAGGGCCGGACGGTCGCCGATATGGACGCGGTCGAGCAGGCCGTGGCCGCGCAGGCGTCCGGGATCGGCGCCGACGAAGCGGGCCGAGGAGCCGCTCGCTTCCAGCACCCGGCCGTTGGCGTCGTGCCACGTCACGAGGTCGTCGATGGCCGAGAGCAGCAGGCGGTCGCGGGCTTCGTTGTCCTGCATCCGCGTGCGCCACTCGCCCTCGCGGCGGATGTGCTCGATCGCCTGCGCGGTGATGTGGCCGATGGCCGTGATGGCGAAGACCGGCAGCGCCACCGCGTTCGGCCAGTCGAGGGCCGGGCCGTCGATCGGAAAGTGGCCGGAGATCGCCACCGCGATGGCGCCGAGGCCGGCGATGATCGCCGCGGCCAGCGTGGCCCGGCGCGAGCCGGACACCATCGCCTCCAGCGGCACCGCCACGAGCCAGATCGCGGCGGCCGAGCTCGGGCCGCCGGTCAGCGCGGCCAGGCACACGAGGAGCCCGGTGAGGCCGGCCGAGGACAGGGCGTGGGCGACCCAGAGCGAGCCGGTGCGCGACAGCACGACGGCGGCCAGCACCGGCAGGAACAGGCTGGCGATCGCCACCGCCTCGACGCCGCTCGGGACCCCGCGCCAGACGAGATAGGGCGGGAGCGCCGCCATCATCACGGCGCCGGTGGCGAGCCGGGAGACGAGGAAGCGCTCGTGGCGGAAGCGGACGCCCGGCTCCGACAGGGCCGAGGCGTGGACGAGCCCGGCGAGCCGGGCGTCGAAGAGGGAGGCAAGGGTACCGTCGTTACGCAACACCACCACGCACAGCGCCGGATGTCGGACCGTATCCGGCCCTTGGTCCCGCGCCCCTCGACTGCTCGTTTCGAACACCCGAACCGTCGCAGAGGCGGTTTAAGCGAGGATGAAAAGGGTCGCTCGCTTACCGTCCATCGCGCCGCCCGGAGCGCCTCGGACGGCCCGATTCAGGGGCGTTGTCCGCCGCTGTCCACAGGGCCCCCAAGAGCGCATCGTGAAGGGGAGGAGGGGCCGGGCAAGCCTTCGTTCACCACGTCCGCGCATCGGAACAGTTTTGCGTTCGGACCCGGTCGGTTCGCGCACCCGGCGGTGGCATTCTCGACGGCGTTCCCGAAGCGGCCCCGGCCGCATGCCCGGACCGGACCCATGACCTTCCTCCTGCGCGCCGCCCTGGTGATCGGCGTCCTCTCCTACCTCGCCGCCACGCGCCAGGGCGCGGGCCCCGGCTCGGTGGACAGTGCGGCCCTGCGCTCGACCGTGGAGATGACGGGCAGCCTCGCGGGCCTTGCCGCCTCGCTCCCGCCGGAGGCGCGGACGGAAGCGCTGCGGCTCGGCGGCGAGGCGATGGCGCGCCGGATCGCCGGTCAGCCGATTTCCGCCGACACGCTCTCGGCCAGCGACCGGGCGCCCGCTTGGCGGGGCGCGGGCGGGCATTGAGGCGCCGCGCGGCGCCTCGATCCGTCACCCCCACAGTTCCGCCAGCGGCGGATGCACGGTGCTGCCCTCGTAGAGCAGGGCCGGTTCGCGGTCCCGGGCCAGCAGCAGCGGCCCGTCGAGATCGACGTAAGCCGCGTGGTGGGCGATCAGCATCGCGGGCGCCATGGCCAGCGACGTGCCGACCATGCAGCCGACCATGATCTCGAAGCCGCGGGCGCGGGCCTCGTGCGCCAGCCGGATCGCCTCGGTGAGGCCGCCGGCCTTGTCGAGCTTGATGTTGATCGCGTCGTAGCGCTTGGCCAGCGCATCGAGCCCGGCCCGGTCGTGCAGGCTCTCGTCGGCGCAGATCGGGATCCTTCGGGAGATGTCGGCGAGAAGGCCGTCGTCGTCGGCGGGCAGCGGCTGCTCGATGAGGGCCACGCCCGCCGCCTCGCAGGCCGCGAGGTTGGACTCGATGGTCTCGGCCCGCCACGCCTCGTTGGCATCGACGATGAGGCGCGAATCCGGCGCGCCGCGGCGCACGGCGGCGATCCGCTCGGGGTCGCCCTCGCCGCCGAGCTTCACCTTCAGCAGCGGCCGGTGCGCGGCCGTCCGGGCGGCCTCCTCCATCGTCTCCGGTTCGCCGAGGCTGAGGGTGTAGGCGGTGGTGACGGGGCCGGGTTCGGAGAGCCCCGCGAGCGCCCAGGCCGGGCGGCCCTGGCGCTTGGCCTCGAAATCCCAAAGGGCGCAGTCGATGGCGTTGCGCGCCGCGCCCGGCCCCAGCCGCGCGAACAGATCCGAGCGGGCGCCCCCCTCGGCGAGCCACTCGGCTTGGCTCCGGATCGCGTCGGCGACGCTCTCGACGCTCTCGCCGTAGCGGGCATAGGGCACGCACTCGCCCCGGCCGCGGATCTCGCCGTCCTCGATCATGGCGGTGACGACGACGGCCTCGGTGCGGCTGCCGCGGGCGATGGTGAAGGCGCCCGCGATGGGAAAGCGCTCGACGGCGACGGTGAGGCGGCGCGGCATTGTTCTGGGACCTCTCTCAGGCCGGGAACTCGGCGGCGAGCCGGTCGAGGATGCCGTCCACCCCGAAGCGCACCGGGTCGGTCGCGGGCAGGCCGTGGGCGGATTCCGCTTCCTGGAGAAGCGCACGGGCCTGCGGCTCGGGCAGGGCCTGCGTGTTCACCGCGATGCCGACGGGGCGGATATCCGGATTGGTGAGACGGCCGAGCTGCACCGTCAGGTCGATCACCTGCCGGATGGTCGGAAGCGAGGCCTCGACGCCGCGCATGCGGGTGCGGGTCGGTTCGTGGCACACCACGAAGGCATCGGCCTGCGCCCCGTGCAGCAGGCCGAGGCTGACGCCGGCGAAGGAGGGATGGAACAACGAGCCCTGGCCCTCGATCAGGTCCCAATGGTGAGGGTCGGCGGCGGGCGAGACCCACTCGACCGCGCCCGAGATGAAGTCGGCCACCACCGCGTCGATGGCCACGCCCCGGCCGGAGATGAACACCCCGGTCTGTCCGGTGGCACGGAAATCCGCGTCGAGCCCGCGCTCGCGCATGCCCTTTTCGAGCGCCAGCGCGGTGTACTTCTTGCCGACCGAACAATCGGTGCCCACGGTGAGCAGCCGGCGGCCGGGGCGCTTGGTCCCCTTGCCGGTCGGGAACGTTTCCGAGCTGTGGCGGACATCGTGGAGGGCGCGGCCGTGGCGCTCCGCGGCCTGCGCGATCTGCGGGATCGAGCCGAGGCGCGCGTGAAGGCCGCTCGCCACGTCGAGCCCGGCCTCCAGCGCGGCGACGATCTCGGCCACCCAGTGCTCCGGCAGCACGCCGCCCGCGTTGACGACGCCGACCACCATGGTCCTGCAGCCCTTCGCCACCGCCTCTGCGAGCGTCAGGTCCGGAATGCCGAGATCGGCGGCGCAGCCCGCCATGCGGCGCTGCCCGACGCACCATTCGGGCCGCCAGTCGTTGATGCCGTAGGCGGTCTTGGCCGCCAGCGTGTCCGGCACGTCGCCGAGGAACATCAGGTAGGGCGTGGCGATCTGCATCGAATCGGTCCCGTCCGGCACGTCAATCCACGCCGTCTATGCGCGATCCGTGCCCAATGCGCGAGCCGCCCGTCGGTTCAGGCGTCGAGCCGGTCCGCGACCGCCTCGGCCAGCGACAGCGACGCCGTCAGCCCCGGACTCTCGATGCCGAAGAGGTGAACGAGGCCGGGCAGGCCGTGCTCGGCCGGGCCGTCGATGCGGAAATCGGCGGCCGGCTCGCCGGGACCGGTCAGCTTGGGGCGGATGCCGGCATAGTCCGGCGTCAGGCGGTCCTCGGTCAGCGCCGGCCAATAGCGCCGGATCGCCTCGGCGAAGGTTCGGGCGCGGCCGGGATCGACCGTGTAATCCTCGGCTTCGACCCACGCGACATCGGGGCCGAACCGCATGCGGCCGGCGAGATCGAGGGTGAGGTGGATGCCCAAGCCCCCCTCGACCGGCGCCGGGTAGATCAGCCGCGAGAAGGCGGGCCGCCCGGTGCAGCCGAAATAGCTGCCCTTGGCGAGCACCTGACGCGGCACCCGCTCCGGCGCAAAGCCTTCGATCCGGCGGGCCAGCGCCTGCGCCCCGAGCCCGGCGGCGTTCACGAGCACGTCGACGATGAGCCTGTCCGGCGCCGCGCCGCCGAAGTGGACCTGCCAGCGCCCGTCGCGGCGCTCGGCCGAGAGAATCGGTGTGCGCAGCGCCAGCGCCCCGCCCGCATCCTCGATCTCGCCGAGCAGCGCCAGCATCAACGCATGGCTGTCGACGATGCCGGTGGCGGGCGAATGCAGGGCCGCGACGCACGACAAAGCCGGCTCCAGCGCGAGGGCCTCTCGGCGTTCCAGGAAGGCCAGATCTTCGACGCCGTTGGCCCGACCGCGTGAAAAGATGCCCTCCAAGGCGGCCCGCTCGTCCTCGCCCGTGGCGACGATCAGCTTGCCGCAGAGGCGGTGCGGCACGCCGTGGCTCGCGCAGAAGGCGACGAGGCGGCGGCGCCCCTCGACGCAGTGGCGGGCGCGCAGCGAATCCGGCGGGTAGTACATGCCGCCATGGATCACCTCCGAGCTTCGGGCCGAGACGCCGGTGCCGAACGCGTCCGCCGCCTCGGCGACGATGACGGAGGCCCCGCGAAGGGCGAGCGCCCGCCCGACCGCGAGGCCCACCACTCCGGCCCCGACGACGAGCGCCTCCATCGGCCGCTCAGTTCTTGGTGTCGAGCGGGCGGCCGAGCAGGCGGGCGAACTCGGCCTCGATCTCCTCGACCGAGAACGGGTTCTGCGCCGAGGTCGAGGCGGCCTCGGGCTTCGCGGCGTCCGGCTTCGGAGCCTCGGGCTTCGGGGCCTCGGACTTGGGCGGCGTCGCCTGGGATGCGGGTTTGGTATCCGCGGGCCTCGCTTCCGGCTTGGGCGCGGCCTCGGCCGGCTTGGCGGGTGCAGGAAGCACCGGAGCGGGCTTGGGCGGAGCGGGCGGCGCGGCGGGGACCGGCTCCGCCGGGGCGGGCTTCGGCGCGGCCTCGGATTTCGTCTCCGGAGCGGGGTTCGCGTCCGCGGTGGGCTTGGGTGCGGTGGCCAGCTTGGCGGGGGGCGGCGCAGGCGCGGGAGCCGGCGGCTCGGCCTGGGCGGCGGCCATCGCGGCGGCGAGCGGGTCGGGCCGCAGGTCCGGAGCGGGCGGCAGCGGCGGCGCCTCGGCGCCGCCCGGCGGCGGCGTCACCGCGGAAGACGGGCGCTTGAGCGCGACCTGAAGCTGGCGGGCCATGTCGGACAGGACCGCCGGATCGACCGGCCGCGGCCCGCGCCCGGCGATGACCGGCGGCGTCTCGGGGACCGGCTCGGAGGCCGGCGGCACGGCGGGTTCCGGATCGGCGGGAGCGGGGCTCGGCACGGCCGGCGCGGCCTCCGGCTGCGTTCCGCCGAGCGGGGGCAGCGTGCGCCGGATCAGGCGGCTCACCGGCGAGGCCGGGCGGGTGCGAGCCGGCGCGGAAGCCGGGGCGATGACCTCCGGTTCGAACAGGCCGGGATCGAGCGGCGGCGTGCGCTCGGGATGGGGCGGCTCGGCGCCGGGCATCGCGGGAGGTACGACTTCCGGCATCGCGAAGGCGGGCGGTGCGGGGCTGTCGAGGAATTTGTCCGCCCGCCGGGTTTCCTGGGCGGCCTCGAGGCCGGGGTCGACGGCGTGGTCGGGCTCGGGGGCGTAGCGGGCGCCCGCGCCGCGCTGGATGTTGCGCTCGATCACAACGTCGTTGGGGCCGCCGACGAGGAGCAGGTGCTCCACGTTGTCCCGCCGCAGCAGGATGAGCTGTCGCTGCCGGTCGAGCTCGTAAATGTCGACGATGCCGAGCCGGGGCTGGCGCCCGCGCCCGTTCGCCCCCGCCGTCAACGACAGGCCGCGCCCGGCGAACCGCCGGTACAGCAGAACCGCCCCGATCATCAGAACGAGGATGACGAGGAAGATCACCAAGAACTGGACGACGACCGAACCGTCGGAACCGAAGAACGCTTGCAAGACTCGTGTCTTTCGCCGTCGGGGCCTGGTCCGAGCTTGCTCTTGCCCGGCCCGCTCGTGAGACCGCGCGATTATCGCTGCCGTCGGTTGCGCCCGCAACAAATCCGAATCGTTCGTTAACAGGCCCGTGCGGTCCATCCTGTCCCATTCCGGTGCAGGGCCGGCGGTCACCGGGCAGGATTTGCCGGATTAACGGGTTTTTAACCATGGCGGCGGCATTTTCTGCCGGGTCCGGATCCCGCGTCCCCACACCGCGTGCCGCCGGATTCTTCGGCCGGATTCCAGGGCACGTCCTCCCCATGTCCCTCACCGACCTGCCCATCCTCGGCATGCTGCGCACCCGGATGCACTGGCATCAGGCCCGCCAGGCGCTGCTCGCCGAGAACGTCGCCAACGCCGACCTGCCGGGCTTTCGCCCGCGCGACCTCGCCGAGCCCGCCGGCAACGGCTCCGCCGCCGGGCTCGCGGCCCCGCTCGGCGCCTCGGTCGGCGGCGACGGGCTGGCCCGCACCGAGCCGGCCCATTTCGGGCTCTCGACCCAGGACGGGCCGAATGCCGACCCGCGCCGCTTCAAGGGCTTCGAGGTGCGTCCCTCGGGCAACGGCGTGAATCTCGAGGAGGAGATGATGAAGGCCGGCGACAACCAGTCGGACTATCAGCTCGTCGCCTCGCTCTACCAGAAGAGCCTCGACGCCCTGAAGATCGCCGTCGGCAAACGTTGATAGGGGTTAGGCCATGGACTTCCTGAAGAGCCTCGGCATCGCCGCCTCCGGCCTCAAGGCGCAGTCCGGGCGGATGCGCATCATCGCCGAGAACATCGCCAATGCGGATTCCACCGCCTCGACCGCGGGCGGCGAGCCCTATCGCCGCAAGATCCCGACCTTTTCGAGCCGCCTCGACCGGGAGCTGAACGCCCACGTCGTCGAGGCCGGGCGCGTGCGGCGCGACCCTTCCCCGTTCCGCACCAAGTACGACCCCGGCAATCCGGCGGCCGACGCCCGCGGCGAGGTGCGCCTGCCCAACGTCAACGGCCTGATCGAGAACATGGACATGCGCGAGGCCCAGCGCTCCTACGAGGCCAACCTCAACATGGTCACCGCAACCCGGCGGATGATCTCCAAGACCCTCGAGATCCTGAAGGCCTGACCATGCCGAGTTCCGCCTTCGCCGCGGGCGCCTACGCCGCCGCTCAAGGGATCGCGCGTCCGACCGGCCCCAAGCCGGTCCAGGCGACGGGCGCCTCCGGGTTCACCGGCCTCCTCCAGCAGACCTTGGACAGCGTCGCCCAGTCCGGCGAGAAGGCCGACCGCGCCGCCCTCTCGGCCGCCGCCGGCAAGGCCAACGTGGTCGATGTCGTCACCGCGGTCGCCGAGAGCGAGACCGCGCTCCAGACCCTGGTGGCCGTGCGCGACCGGGTGATCTCGGCCTACGAAGAGATCATGCGGATGCCGATCTAGTTTTTTGTCCCCTCTCCCCGCCCGCGGGGAGGGGGGATGCGCGCTCCGACGATCTGATCTCCGGCAAAGCGAAGTCCCGAAAAACATGACCGGCCTCGCCATCCTCGACGTCGCCCGCGACGGCATCTTCGTCTTCCTCAAGGTGGCCGGGCCCCTGATGCTGGTGGCCCTGCTGGTCGGCCTCGTCGTGTCGCTGTTCCAGGCGCTGACGCAGATCCAGGAACAGACGCTGATCTACGTGCCCAAGATCGTCACCGTGTTCGGCGTGCTGCTGCTGATGCTGCCCTTCATGGGCGATGCCATGGCGGCCTACATGGCCCGCATCGCCGCCCGCATCGCGGCGGGCGGCTGATGCCCCGCGCGGAGCGGTGTAGGGTGGAGGCGCATGAACGCCTCGCTCAACCTGCTGCTGCCGGGCCTCGCCGCGGCCTTCATCCTCACCTTCGCCCGGGTCGGCACGCTGATCATGCTGATGCCGGGGGTGGGCGAACAGCTCGTCTCGGCACGGGTCCGGCTGGCGCTCGCGCTCCTCGTCACGCTGGTGCTGTTTCCCGTGGTGCGGCCGATGCTGCCGGCGGTGAACGGCACGCTCGCCCCGCCGGTGCTGATCGGGCTGCTGTTCAGCGAAATCCTGATCGGGCTGATGCTCGGCCTGTGCGTGCGGATGGTGCTCGCCGCGCTGACGACCGCGGGCAACGTCATCTCGCAGCAACTCGGCCTGTCCTACGCCATGACGGTGGACCCGACGATGGGCGGGCAGCAGGCGGCGGTCGGCAATTTCCTGTCGCTCCTCGGCATCACGCTCGTGATGGCGACCGACCTGCACCACCTCGCCCTGGAGGGGATCGCCCGCAGCTACGTCGTGCTGCCGCCGACCGGCCTGCCGGCGATGGGGGACGCGGCCAAGCTCGCGCTGGACGCCTTCGCCCGCAGCTTCGCGCTCGGCGTGCGGATCGCCGGCCCGTTCATCGTCTTCGCGATCCTGTTCAATCTCGGGCTCGGCGTGCTGTCGCGGCTGATGCCGCAATTGCAGGTGTTCTTCCTCGCGGTGCCGGCCTCGGTGATCATCGGGATGCTGCTGCTCGCTGGGGCGCTGGGGCTGCTCATGAGCCTGTTTCTGGACGATCTCGGCCGCTATCTCGGCCAACTCGTCGGGCGGTGAGGCGCTAGGGCCATGGCCGAGGAGACCGACCAGGAAGACAAGACCGAAGAACCGACCTTCCGCCGCATCGAACAGGCGATCGAGCGCGGCGACGTGCCGAACAGTTCGGAAATCTACACCTTCTTCATCCTGGCGGCGCTGACGCTGGCCCTGATCCTCTCGGCCAAGCCCATTGCGGAAGGGTTGTCGCGGGACATGCGCGGCTTCCTGCTCCATGCCGGCGAGGTGCCGGCCGATCCCGGTACGTTCCTGGGGGTCGCCATGCGCGCCGCCTGGATCGGGCTGAAGGCGCTTGCCGTGCCGCTCGGCCTCGCCGTGGTCGCCGCGCTCGCCGCGGGCTTCCTCCAGCACCGGCCGATCCTGACGGCGCAGAGCCTGGTGCCGCAATTCTCGCGCATCTCGCCGATGGCCGGCATGAAGCGGCTGTTCGGGATGGAGTCCTGGATCAATTTCGGCAAGGGCCTGGCCAAGCTCATCCTCGTCGGCGTCGTGGCCGGCGCCATCCTCTGGGCCGAGCACGACCGGGCGGAATCCTTCGCGCAGCTGGAGCCCGGCGCGGCGCTCGCCGCGACGCTTTCGCTCGCCGTGAAGATGATGGGCGGGATGCTGGCGATCTACGCGGCCATCGCGCTCGCCGACGCCCTCTACCAGCGCCACCGCTGGAAGGCGCGCCTGCGCATGTCCAAGGAGGAGCTGAAGCAGGAGCACAAGGAGAGCGAGGGCAGCCCCGAGGTGAAGGCCCGCCAGCGCCAGCTGCGCCAGGCGAAGGTCAAGAAGCGGATGATGGCCGCCGTGCCCACCGCCACCGTGGTGGTGACGAACCCGACCCACTTCGCCGTGGCTCTGCGCTACGAGGCCGGCATGGCCGCGCCGGTCTGCGTCGCCAAGGGCGTGGACTCCCTGGCCCTTCGCATCCGCGCGGTCGCCAAGGACCACGACGTGCCGGTGATGGAGAACCCGCCGCTGGCCCGCGCCCTCTACGCCACC
This sequence comes from Methylorubrum salsuginis, assembly GCF_900114375.1. Classification (GTDB taxonomy): domain Bacteria; phylum Pseudomonadota; class Alphaproteobacteria; order Rhizobiales; family Beijerinckiaceae; genus Methylobacterium; species Methylobacterium salsuginis. The sequence goes on from NZ_FOSV01000002.1 coordinate 285,886, forward strand.
GTCGAGGTCGACGACGAGATTCCGGCCGAGCATTATCGCGCGGTTGCGGAGGTGATCGGTTTCGTGCTTCGCCTGCGCCGCCGGGCGGCGTAAGGAGACGCTTCGTCCCGAGACGGCGAAGTCCCTCAAATGCCACGGTTTATGCACCATTGTCCGGCACATCTGGCCCCACGGCGCGCCGGAGACGGGCGTGAGGGAATGGGTAGGGCCTGATGGCTGAGGTCAGCGGACCAGCGGTGCCGGCGTCGGGCTCGATCGACCGCTCGGAGCGCCCGGGCCGGGTCGGGCTCCTGCTGATGCTGGCCGGGCTCCTCGTGGGGGCGGCCGTCGGCCTGTCGTTCGTGGCGAACGAACAGGCCCAGCCGCTCATCCTCGGCCTCCTGGCGCTGCTCGCCATGGCCGGCGTGTTCTTCCTGTTCGCGCTCGCCATCGGGGCGATCCAGCTCGCGGGCCCGGCCTCGCGCGACGACATCACCCGCGCCATCGTCGATGCCGCCCCCGAGGGCAAGCTCGTCGTCGAGGACGGCGGGCGGATGATCTACGCCAACGAGGCCTATATGCGCCTCGCGGGCGGTGACAGCTTTTCGAACCTGCGGCCGATCGAGCGGATTTTCGTCGGCGCCCCCGAGGTGTCCGAGGCAGTCTACCGCTTGGCGCAGGCCGCCCGCGACGAGCGCGCCTACACCGAAGAGATCCGCATGTCGCCGCCGCCCGGTGGGGCCGCCGAGCGCGACTTCGCGTGGTACCGCATCGCCGTGCGGCCGATCCCGCGCCCCCGCGGCGCGGCGGCGCTCTGGACGGTGAGCGACATCACCCACGAGCGCGAGCGCCAGGAAAACGTCTTCCAAGAGCTCCAGCACGCGATCGACTATCTCGACCACGCCCCCGCGGGCTTCCTGTCGATCGATGCCGCGGGCGCGATCGTCTACATGAACGCCACGCTGGCCTCCTGGCTCGGCTACGACCTCGCCACCGTCGGATCGGGCGGCTTGAAGCTCCTCGAGATCGCCCCCGGCGCCGACGTGCTGTCGGCCGCCCCCGGCCTCCCCGGCGAGGTCCGCACCGACCGCTTCGACATCGACCTGCGCCGCCGCAACGGCCAGCCGCTGCCGACGCGGCTCTACCATCGCGTCGCCTACGGCCAGGACGGCGCGCCGGGCCCGTCGCGCACCTTCGTGCTCAACCGCTCGGCGGGTTCGGATTCCGACGAGCCGCAGCGCGCGGCGGAGGTGCGGCTCGCCCGCTTCCTCAACACCAGCCCGATCGCCATCGCGACGCTGGACGGCGACGGCCGCGTCATCCGCGCCAACGCCTCGTTCGTGCGCCTGTTCTCCGGCATGCCGCGCCAGCCCTCGGCCGAGGCCGGCCGCGACGCGCACGAGCCGCTGATGCGCGAGGCCGTGCTGGAGCGCGACCGCCACGCCATCGAGGCGGCTTTGGCGCGGGCCGCCAACGGCTTCGGCGGACTCGACCCGATCGAGGTCGGCCTGTCGGGCGAGGGCGAGCGCTCGGCCCGCGTCTGGATGAGCCCGGCCGACGCCGACGGGACGCAACGCGCCGAGTCGGACGCCGACCGCGAGCGGGTGATCCTCTACGCCCTCGACACCACGGCCCAGCGCCAGCTGGAGCAGCAGATCGCCCAGACCCAGAAGATGGACACGGTGGGCCAGCTCGCGGGCGGCATCGCCCACGACTTCAACAACGTGCTCCAGGCGATCATCGGCTACTCGGACCTCCTGCTCGCGAGCCACCGGCCGACCGACCACGCCTTCCAAGACATCATGCAGATCAAGCAGAACGCGAACCGGGCGGCCTCGCTCGTTCGCCAGCTGCTGGCCTTCTCCCGCCGCCAGACCCTGCGGCCGGAGGTGATGGATGTCGGCGAGGCCCTGTCCGACCTGACGCTGCTCTTGAAGCGGCTCCTCGGCGAGCGGGTGCAGCTCGATTTCCGCCACGGCCGCGAGATCTGGCCGATCAAGGCCGACGTGAACCAGTTCGAGCAGGTGATCGTGAACCTCGCGGTCAACGCCCGCGACGCCATGCCCGGCGGCGGGCGCCTGTCGATCCGCACGACGAACTGCGCGGCCGATGCCGAGCGCCCCGTCGGCATCCCGCCGGGCGACCACGTGATGATCGAGGTCGCCGATACCGGCGAGGGCATCCCGCCCGCGGTGCTGCAGAAGATCTTCGAGCCGTTCTTCACCACGAAGGAGATCGGCAAGGGCACGGGCCTCGGCCTCTCGACGGTGTTCGGCATCGTCAACCAGTCGGGCGGGGCCATCGACGTGCAGTCGACGGTGGGGGAGGGCACGACCTTCCGCATCTACCTGCCGCGCCACGTGCCCGGCGTCGAGACCCTGCCGGAGCCGGAGCCCGTCGCGGCCCTGCCCAAGCCCGAGCGGACAACCTCCGAGCCGAGCGAGGCGACGCCGACCGTGGGCGAGCCCGCCGCGCTGGAGGCCAAGCCGGAGCCGAAGCCGGCCCCCAAGCCGGAACCCCAGAAACCCGCCGCCGACCATACCGGCCAGGGCACGGTGCTGCTCGTCGAGGACGAGGATCCGGTGCGCGCGGTCAATTCCCGCGCCCTCTCGGCCCGCGGCTACACGGTGCTGGAGGCCGCCTCCGGCGTCGAGGCGCTGCGGCTCATCGAGGAGCATGCCGACGGCATCGACGTCGTCGTCTCCGACGTGGTCATGCCCGAGATGGACGGGCCGACCCTGCTGCGGGAGCTGCGCAAGCACCGGCCCGACCTGAAGGTGATCTTCGTCTCCGGCTATGCCGAAGACGCCTTCCGCAAGAACCTGCCCGAGGGCGAGGCCTTCAACTTCCTGCCCAAGCCCTTCAGCCTAAAGCAGTTGGTGGAGACGGTGAAGACCACGATGGCGGGGTAGGGCGAGGCCCTCACACCCGCCCGTGCACGAGGTCGTGGATGAAGCCGAGCTTGCGGACCACCGGCGGGGCGATGACGAAGGGGTAGAGGTCGCCCTCGCCCATCGCCCGGTTCATGCTGTTGAGGGCGAAGACCAGCGGCAGCCACGCATCCACGATCTGCTCGACGGTCTGCGCCGCGTAGGGATCGAAGGTGATCTGCGCGGAGATCTCGCCGGAGCGGTCGACATCGGGCTTCACCTGCATCCCGAAGGCCGAGGCCATCTCCAGCGTGTCGACGATGTGGAGATAGTGGGCCCAGGTCTCGGCGAAATCCTCCCAGGGGTGGGTGGTGGCGTAGGCGGAGACGAAGTTCTCCTGCCAGTTGCCGGGCGGGCCCTGGTCGTAGTGGCGTTGGAGCGCCGCGCCGTAATCCTGCGAATCGTCGCCGAACATCGCCCGGCAGGCATCGAGCTTCCCGCCGTCGCGCACGAGGATGTCCCAGTAATGATGGCCGACCTCGTGACGGAAATGGCCGAGCAGCGTCCGGTAGGGCTCGCCCATGCTGGTCCGGCGCTTCTCGCGTTCGGCCGGGTCGGCCTCGATCAGCGCGATGGTGACGACGCCGTTCTCGTGGCCGGTCATCACCTTCGGGCCCTCGGTCGCGGGCGGGTCGGCCAGGAAATTGAAGATCAGGCCGTGCTCGGGGTCCTCGGCACGGGTCTTCAGCGGCAGGTTCCAGCGCAACAGCGTGTAGAACAGCCGATGCTTGGCCAGTTCCATCTCCTGCCAGAAATGCAGGTTCTTCGGGTCGGACACGTCCGGCACCGTGCCGTTGTGGCGGCAGGCGAGGCAGAAGGCGTCGGTCGAGCCCGGCGGCACCAGCCAATTGCAGGTATCGTGCGCCGCGTTGGTGCAGAGGAAGCTCCGGCTCTCCGGCAGCGCCAGCGGGGTCCAGGCGTTGTTGTCGCCCGCGGGCTCCAGCGCCGAGAGCGTGCCGGCCTGCGGCAGGTAGCCGAGCCGATGGCCGCAGCGCTGACAGGTACGGTTCTCGAAATACAGGATGTTGTCGCAGGACTGGCAGCGGAAGAGCTTCATCGAGGCGCGGTTCTCGGCGGAAGGTCGGAAGGCTCCGCCATGCAACGGGCGTGCAATGGCTTGGCCGGACAGGGGAGACGGCCGGCCAACCATGCGCGACCGGGCGTGTTCCCGCCGAGGTGGATTTTCCTTTGCGCGCCGCGCCGCCTCAGCGCGCCGCCTGCCACAGGCTGATCACCCGCGTCCCCTCGCCGGTCTCGTTGCGGGCCTGGCGGGTCAGGGTCTCGATGTCCTCCTTCGGCGCAAGGCGGCGGGCCTTGGCGAGCGCCTTGCGGGCCTCCTCGGCCGGCATCGCGCCGTGGGGGACCATCATGGCGAGGAGCTGCTTGCGGGTCTTCGAGTCGAGGGAGCGGGCGTTGCGCACGTCCTCGAAGTCGCTCATCCGGTGGCGGGCGGCCTTGGCGCCGCGTCCGCGCTCCTCGTGGCCCATGAAGACCTTCGGGCCGGTCGGCATCACCACGATGTCGCCGGGGCGCAGGGTCTCGTCGCGTAAGATGGCGGCGGTGGGGTTGGCCGCGATCGCCTTCTGATCGACCGGCTGCTTGCCGCTGACCCCGGAGACGTCCTCGGCCTTGGGCAGCGCCGCGTAGCGCACCTTGGGCTTGGCGCGACGCTCGGCCCCGCGGGCGTTGCGGCGCCAGCGGTAGCGCTCGTTCACTTCGGCCCCGCCGTAATAAGCGGGGGGCGCCGCCTGCGTCTGGACGGGCGCCGGCGCGGCCTGCCGCGGGGTGCCGCCGAACAGATGTCCGAACAGGCCGCCGAGGCCGGCCTCCTGGGCATGGACGCCGACGACGGTCGACAGCACGAGGGCGGAGGAAGCCAGGACGAGCGCGGCACGCCGTCCGGAGCGGGGCAGGATCGAGGGCATCGGCGGCTCCTGAAGCTGCTTCACGACGCTCCCGGGCCTCGGGAGTCCGTTTTCCGCCGTGGGCGGAAAAGTCGTGAAAGACACTCGGCGAGGTTGGTCGCGTTCGACCGATGCGCACTCAACATGGGGCCGAGCTATGCGGTTCCGGCGGAACGGTGACTGAATTGTGAATTTTTCAAGGCACCGATTTTCCGGTCTCACGCCGATGTGAACCGGGTGCCGCGAGGGCCGGTTGCCTCGTCGCGCCGCCCATCCGCAGCGGCCGGAGCCGACCGATGCCGACGCCAGAGCCCGCCCTCCCGGTGCCCCAGCCCGATCCGCGCCACGCCACCTTGTGGACGCTCGCCGTCTCGGCGGCCTTGTTGGGCCTCGTCGCCCTGCCGCGCCGGCCCGCCCCGCGAGCGGGCGGGGCCTCGCCGACCGGAGACGCGGACAGCGCGCGCCAAGAGTCTCCCTCGCACGAGGGCGCGGACGCGCACCGGGTGGCGCGGGCCGAAAAGCATCGGGGGCGCACGGCCGACAGCCCGGAACAAATCCCGGCCGTCGGCTGGTGGGACATCCTCAAGCGGGCCTATCGCGATGTCGGCGAGAACCGGCTGATGCTGGTCTCGGCGGGCGTGACCTTCTTCGTGCTGCTGGCGATCTTCCCGGCGATTGCCGCCCTGGTCTCGGTCTACGGACTGATCGCCGACGTCTCGACCATCAACGAGCAGATCGAGGCGTTGCGCGGCATCCTGCCCTCGGGCGGACTCGACATCGTCGCCGAGCAGGTCAAGCGCGTGACCGAGAAGGGCGACACCACCCTCGGGCTCACCGCATTCACCGGCATCGCGCTCTCGGTCTGGAGCGCCAACGGCGGCGTGAAACACGTCTTCGACGCGCTCAACCTCGTCTACAACGAGCGGGAGCGGCGGGGCTTCTTCCGGCTCAACCTCGTCTCGCTCGCCTTCACGGCCGGCGCCCTGCTCTTCGTCGTGCTGGCGCTCGTCGGCATCGTCGCCGTGCCGGTGGCGATCCAGACGCTCGGCCTCAGCGCCGAGGGCTGGTGGCTGGCGCTGCTGCGCTGGCCCGCGCTCTTCGTCGTCGTGCTCGGCATGCTCGCCGTGCTCTACCGCTACGGCCCGAGCCGCGACGCGCCGCGCTGGCGCTGGGTCACGCCCGGCGGCACGCTGGCCGCCTTCCTGTGGCTCGCCGGTTCGCTGCTGTTCTCGTGGTACGTCTCGAATTTCGGCTCGTACGACAAGACCTACGGCTCGCTGGGCGCCGCCATCGGCTTCATGACGTGGATCTGGCTCTCGACCACGATCGTGCTGCTCGGCGCCCAGATCAATGCCGAGACCGAGCACCAGACCGCCCAGGACACCACCGTCGGCGCGCCCAAGCCCCTGGGTGAGCGCGACGCGAAGATGGCCGATACGGTCGGCGCGGCGGCCTGAGATCCGAAAAATTCAGTTCCCGGCGCGGCTCGGATCGTCGGCGGGGTTGATGTAATCGACGCCGAACGGCCCGCTGCCGTTGACCTGCAGCACCACTTCCTCGTCGGTGGTCCAGAGCGCGTGCGGCATGGCTTCCGGCAGATAGACGAAGCCGCCGGCCCTCAGGGGCTCGCCCTTGCTCTTGTCCATCGTCGTGCCGTGCTGGTGATAGATCGAGCCCGACAGGATCGTCAGCGTCTCGTCCTTGGAGTGGGTGTGCGGCGCGATCACGGTGTTGGCCGGAAACCTCACCCGCAGGACGAACGGGCCGGGTTTGGCCGGATCGCCCGCCAGCGCTGCGATCTGCGTGCCCTGGGGCAGGTTCGGCGGCCCCGGCTGCCACGGCACGGCGCTGCCCTCCGGTAGGGTCACGGCGGCGGGATGCGCGTGCTCGCCCGCCGCGATGGCGGGAGCGGCGAGCAGTGCGGAGAGACCCGCGATGGCCAGAGGGATTCGAACGGGCATTCCACAGCCTCGGACTGGATTGAGCGACGGGGTCGGGCAGTTTCGCGGCCCAACGCCCGGTCGTCCGCATCGTTGCCGGAGCGCCCGCCGTTCACGCAAAAGGGAACGGCGAGGCTGATCGCCCCGCCGCTCCCCCGTTGGTCGCTCAGGACCAATGGACCTGTTCCGTGCGTCCGGCGGACGCCCGCCGCCCCGCCATTGCGGAGGTAAGTCGCAGTCGCGGGCGCAATCGGCGATGCGTCGGGATCCTCGCCGATCGGTATTAGTAGGCCGGGCCGCCGCTCACGCGGCCGTACTGCGGTACGGTGCGGTCGAGCTGCTCGGCGTTGCCGGCGCGGGCCGAGTAATCGGTGTAGCGGCCGGGGCGCGCGTTGACCGAGCCGGTGACGATGTCGTCGGTCGCGCGGACCGTGCCGCCGACCACGCCGCCCACGACGTTGCCCGCCGCGCCCACGGTGCCGGTGACGATGGTTCCGGCCGCGTTGGTCACGCCGCCGACCACGGAGCCGACGCCGCCGAGGAGGCCGGTGCCCGGACGGGTCGGCTCGATATGCGCGCCCCATACGTTGAGCGTGCCGTCGCGGTTGTAGCTGGGGCTGTCGTAGACGTTGCCGTAGGTGCCGCCGTAGACGCCCTGGGCCAGCGACGGGGTGGCGGCCATGCCGAGCGAGAGGGCGGCAGCGGCGGTGATCTTGGTCAGGGTGTTCATGATCGATCCTTTGACTAAGGGCCTTGAGCGGATCGTCTGGTGCAGTCTGCGTAATCGCGTCCGCATCATCACCGCTCGTTTGCGATGAGCCAGATCTGGTATCGATCGTCGGCCGGGCAATGCACGGTTTGTCGCACCGCACCATCACTATGTTTCGAAATCAACTTGAGACAATGAACTTTGATGCCGCGACAGGATGCGCGTCGAAAATTATGAAGCATTATCAGCTGGTTGCGGGATTGCTGCGTCGCACTTTCGGTGCGTGCGCCGGCGCACAGGGTTGGGGGGACGCCGCACATTTCTCGCCGGCACGGCCGCCCGGGTAGTGGGGTGCGTGTGAGAAGCGGTGGCCTGCGGCATTTCCGGTGGCCCCGGCGATGGCCGGGGACGGCGAAAATGCTTTATGGCTTCGCCCTCCCGTTCCGCCTCGCCGATGATGGCCCGCCCGATGACCGACGAGAACCAGCCTCAAGCGGCCAAGCCCGTCGGAGCCGACGACCGGGTGATTCTTGTCGATGGCTCGTCCTTCATCTTCCGGGCCTATTTCCAGTCGATCAACCAGGACCAGAAGTACAACACCCGGCCCTCCGACGGCCTGCCGACCGGGGCGGTGCGGCTGTTCTGCACCAAGATCGCGCAGTTCCTGCAGGACGGCGCGGCCGGCGTGAAGCCGACCCATCTCGGCATCGTCTTCGACAAGTCCGAGGGCTCGTTCCGCAAGGAGCTGTTTCCGGACTACAAGGGCCACCGCCCCGACGCGCCCGACGACCTGAAGCGGCAGATGCCGCTGATGCGCGACGCGGTGCGCGCCTTCGGCCTGCATGCGGTCGAGCTGATCCGCTACGAGGCCGACGACCTGATCGCCACCTACGCGCGGCAGGCCGAGGCGCGGGGCGCCGAGGTGATCATCGTGTCCTCCGACAAGGACCTGATGCAGCTCGTCTCGGACAAGATCCGGTTCTACGACTTCGAATCCGGCGCCAAGGGCAAGCCCGGCTACCGGCCCGAGCGCAACCTCGACCGCGACGCGATCATCGCCAAGTGGGAGGGGCTGGCGCCGGAGCAGATCGGCGACGCCCTGGCGCTGATCGGCGACACCTCGGACAACGTGCCGGGCGTGCCGGGCATCGGCCTCAAGACTGCCGCCGCGCTGATCAAGGAATACGGCAGCCTCGCCCAGCTTCTGGAGCGGGCCGCCGAGATCAAGCAGCCCAAGCGCCGCGAGACGCTTCTGGCCAACATCGATCAGGCCAAGCTCTCCCGCCGCCTCGTCGCGCTGGAAGAGAGCGTGCCGGTGCCGGTGCCGCTCGACGATCTCGGCGTGCCGAAGCCCGACCCGCAAAAACTCGTCGGCTTCCTCAAGGCGATGGAGTTCAACACCCTGACGCGGCGCATCGCCCAGATGCTCCATGTCGATCCGGAAGCCGTGAAGCCGGATCCCGCGCTGCTGCCGGGCGCACAGCCCCACGCCTACACCAACGCGGCGGGCGGCTCGGACGCGGTGCCGTTCTTCGGCGACGACACCTTGCCCATTGATCCGGAGACGGAAGCTGCCCCCGAGCGCAGGGACGGGGCGGCGCCCCCTGAGTCGGGCGAAGCCGATCCGTTCGCCGATTTCGATCTTCCGGACGCGAGTACGAAAAAAAAGCGCGGTCCCTCGGAGCCCACCCCCTCGACGCTGGTCGCCGCCCGCGCGGCGGAAGCCGTCAAGCCGTTCGATACGGCGGCCTACGAGACCGTCACCACGCTCGCCCAACTGGAAGCCTGGATCGCCGAGAGCTACGAGGCGGGAACAATCGCGGTCGACACCGAGACCGACGCGCTCGACGCCGCCAAGGCCGGGCTGGTGGGCGTCTCGCTCGCCACCGCGCCGGGGCGGGCCTGCTACATCCCGCTGGCCCACGTGGCGGCCGAAGGGAAGGGCGGCGACCTGTTCGGCGACGGTGCGGAGGCCGCCAAGGCACCGGAGCAGATCCCGCTCGACACGGCCCTCAGGCTGCTCAAGCCGCTGTTGGAGGATGCCGGCACGCTCAAAGTGGGCCAGAACCTCAAATACGATCTCTCGGTGCTGCATCGCTACGGCATCGACGTGACGCCGTTCGACGACACGATGCTGATCTCCTACGTGCTCGATGCCGGCAAGGGCGGGCACGGCATGGACGAGCTGGCGCGGCGCCATCTCGGCCACCAGCCCATCACCTTCACGGACGTGTGCGGCACCGGCCGCAACAAGATCACCTTCGAGCGGGTGGCGCTGGATCGTGCCACCGCCTACGCGGCCGAGGACGCCGACGTGACGCTGCGGCTGTGGCGGATGATGAAGCCGCGCCTCGTCGCCGAGCGCCGCGTCACCGTCTACGAGACCCTGGAGCGCCCGCTGGTGCCGGTGCTGGCCCGGATGGAGCGGGCCGGCATCCGCATCGACCGCGAGATGCTGAGCCGCCTCTCGGGCGATTTCTCGCAAATCCTGGCGCGGCTCGAAGAGGAAATTCAGGAGGACGCCGGGGAGAAATTCCAGGTCTCCTCGCCCAAGCAGATCGGCGACGTCCTGTTCGGCAAGATGGGCCTGCCCGGCGCGAAGAAGACGCCCTCCGGCCAATGGGCCACGCCCGCCACGCTGCTGGAGGAACTGGCGCAAAGCGGCCACGAGCTCCCCAAGAAAATCCTGAACTGGCGCCAGCTCGCGAAGCTGAAATCGACCTATACCGACTCGCTCCAGGAACACGCCGACCGCGAGACCAACCGGGTCCACACCTCGTTCGCCCTCGCCGCCACCACCACGGGCCGGCTCTCCTCCTCGGACCCGAACCTGCAGAACATCCCGATCCGCACCGAGGAGGGCCGGCGCATCCGCCGCGCCTTCGTGGCGCCGGAGGGCAAGAAGCTGATCTCGGCCGATTATTCGCAGATCGAGCTGCGGCTGCTCGCCCACATCGCCGACATCCCGCAGCTGCGGGAGGCCTTCGAGCAGGGGCTCGACATTCACGCGGCGACCGCTTCGGCCATGTTCGGCGTGCCGCTCGACCAGATGACCGGGGATCTCAGGCGCCGGGCCAAGACCATCAATTTCGGCATCATCTACGGCATCTCGGCCTTCGGGCTGGCCGACCGCCTCGGCATCGGCCGCGAGGAGGCGTCCGCCTTCATCAAGCAGTATTTCGAGCGCTTTCCCGGCATCCGCGACTACATCGACACGACGAAGCGCGCGTGCCGCGACAAGGGCTACGTCACGACCCTGTTCGGCCGCGTCTGCCACTATCCGCAGATCCGCTCGAACAACCCGTCCGAGCGGGCGAGCGTCGAGCGCCAGGCCATCAATGCCCCGATCCAGGGCACCGCCGCCGACATCATCCGCCGCGCCATGACGCGGATGGAGGATGCGCTCACGGCCGAACGGCTCGACGTGAAGATGCTGCTGCAGGTGCACGACGAACTGGTGTTCGAGGTCCACGACGACGAGGTCGAGCGGGCGATCCCCGTCATCGCCCGGGTGATGGAAGAGGCGCCCGCGCCGGCGCTCACGCTCAGCGTGCCGCTGGTGGTGGAGGCGCGGGCGGCGGGCAATTGGGAGGAGGCGCATTGAGGGCGCCGCCGTCGGCCGCCCCCATTCGCGTCCCCGCCGCGTTTCGCCTCACCGCCCGAGATGCGGCACTTCCGACAGCGGCAGCGGGCTCCAGCGGGTGAGCAGCACGTAGCCGTCGCGGGCGGCGATCACGACCTGGCGGCGGTGACGATGGATCACCGTCCCCGGCGCGTGGCGGTGGGCCTCGCACCAGCCTTCCGCCTCCGCGACGAAGACCCGGTTGTCGCCGAGCTTGGCGATCGTCTCGATCCGGCCGAAGGCGCGGATGCGGCGCAGCACCGCCTCCACGTCCTGGCGGAAGTCGAGGGTGCGGTCGGCATCGGACACCCGCGGCCAGTAGGAGCCGTCGCCCTGCGGCTCGGGCCGGCGCCAGCGCTCCGTGAGGTCTCGGCCGATCGGCCCGAGGGCGAGGCGGCGCGCCGCCATCTGGCACTTGATCAGCAGGGTCTCATGGCTCTCCCGCGGGTCGGTCGGGAAGAGGTCCTGGGCCAGGATGTCGCCGGTGTCGAAGCCCTGCTCGGCCAGCACGTGGGCGGTCACGCCCCAGCTCTCGTAGCGGTCGAGCACGGCGCGAAACAGCGGGTAGGGGCCCCGTCCGGTCGGCAGCGGTGAGGGATGGATGTTGAGGGCGTAGCGAACCCGCCCGTGCCAGCCCCGCACCAGCCAGGGATAGCCCGCCACGACGAGGGCCACGTCGCGCCCGTGTTCCTTGGCCAGACGCTCGATGTCGTCGGGCAGGATGCGCGAGAGCTGGATCGGGATGCGGTGGCGCCGGGCCTGGGCGACGACGACGTCGTTGTGATCGTAGATCGCGTCGCAGGGCCGCGTGAACAGCTTGACCGGCGTCCAGCCCGCCTCGACCAGCCCGTCGAACACGGAGCCGAGGAAGTCGATGCCGGCAAACGCGAATTTCATCTCGGGTCTCGCCTCTTCCGTCCGCCTGCGACCTTACGTGCCGGGGCGGAGCGGCTCCATCCAACTCCACGGCGGGCCGCCGGACCTTAGCTAGCCGATCCGGAACAGAGGTGAAGTCGGAAAGGTGGGCGTCAGATGGATCGCGTGGTGATCTACGGGGGGACGGGCGGCATCGGCGGCGCCACGGCTCGGCTGCTGCGGGCCCGCGGCGTGCCGCTCCACCTCGTCGGCCGCGATGCCGGGCGCCTGGAGCGGGCGGCCTCCGAACTCGGCGAGACCGGCTTCACCGCCGGCGACGTGACGGATCCGGGCCTGTTCGCCCGCGTGGCGCAGGAGGCGGGGGATCGCCTGAGCGGCCTCGTCTACGCGGTCGGCACGATCCAGCTCGCGCCCGTCGCCAAGCTCGCTCCGGAGCGGATCGAGGCGGATTTCCGCATCAATGCGCTCGGCGCCTTCCTGGCGGTGCAGGCCTCGGCCAAAGCGCTCAAGGCCGGAGTCGGGGAGGGGACGGCGGGCGTCGTGCTGTTCTCCACGGTCGCGGCCGCGCAGGGTTTTGCCAACCACGCCTCCGTCGCCATGGCCAAGGGGGCCGTCGAGGGGCTCGCCCTGTCGCTGGCGGCCGAACTCGCGCCTACGATCCGGGTCAACGTGGTCGCGCCCTCCCTCACCCGCACGCCGCTCTCCGAGGCCATCACCCGCAACGAGGCGCTGGCCTCAGGGATTGCCGGCATGCACGCCCTCCAGCGCATCGGCGAGCCGGAGGACGTCGCCGAACTCGCCGCCTTCCTGGTCGGCCCGCAGGCCGGCTACGTCACCGGTCAGGTCATCGGTGTCGATGGCGGGCGCTCGCGCCTGCGCACCAAGGGCTGAGGGGGCGTGGGAACCCTTCGCCTGATCCTCGGCGACCAGCTTCACCGCCGCATCGCGACGCTCTCCGACCTCGATCCCGAGGCCGACATCGTCCTGATGGTCGAGGTCCGGGCGGAGGCGACCTATGTCCGCCATCACAAGCAGAAGATCGCCTTCCTGTTCGCGGCGATGCGCCACTTCGCCCAAGATCTCGAGGCGGAGGGCGTCGGCGTCGATTACGTCCGCCTCGACGATCCCGCCAATACCGGCTCGTTCACGGGCGAGCTGGAGCGGGCCTTCGACCGGCACAAGCCGGATCGCGTCGTCGTCACCGAGCCCGGCGAGTGGCGGGTCTGGGAGATGATGCAGGACTGGCGCGAAAGCCTGCCCCTGGAGATCCGCGAGGACAACCGCTTCCTCTGCTCGCGTGCCCGGTTCGAGGCCTGGGCGGAGGGGCGCAAGAGCCTGCGGATGGAGACGTTCTACCGCGACATGCGCAAGCGCACCGGTCTGCTGATGGAGGGGGCCGAGCCCGAGGGCGGGCGCTGGAACTTTGATACGGAGAACCGCAAGGCTCTGCCGAAATCGCTGGAGCCGCCGGAACGCCTCGCCTTCCCGCCGGACGCGATCACGCGAGAGGTGATCGAACTGGTCGAGGCCGAATTCGGCGCGCATTTCGGCCGGCTCGACGGTTTTGCCTGGCCCGTCACCCGCGCCGACGCGCTGACCGTCCTGGCCGGCTTCCTGAAAGAAGGGCTGCCGCGCTTCGGCGACTATCAGGACGCCATGCGTGACGGCGAGCCGTTCCTCTACCATTCGCTGATCTCGCCGATGCTCAACGCCGGCCTCCTCGACGCGGACGAGGTCTGCCGCGCCGCCGAGCGTGCCTATCGGGAGGGCGGGGTGCCGCTGAACTGCGCCGAGGGCTTCATCCGCCAGATCCTCGGTTGGCGCGAATACGTGCGCGGCCTCTACTGGGCGCGCATGCCCGACTACGCCCGCACCAACGCGCTCTCGGCGAAACGCGACCTGCCGTGGTTCTACTGGTCGGGCGAGACCGAGATGGCCTGCCTGAAGGCCTGCGTCGGTCAGACCCGCGACCACGCCTACGCCCACCACATCCAGCGCCTGATGGTGCTCGGCAACTTCGCCCTGATCGCCGGGATCGCGCCGGCGCAGGTCGAGGAATGGTACCTCGTGGTCTATGCCGACGCCTACGAATGGGTCGAGCTGCCCAACGTCCACGGCATGGTGCTGTGGGCCGATGGCGGGGTGATGGGCTCGAAACCCTACGCGGCGTCCGGCGCCTATATCGACCGGATGTCGGATTACTGCCGGGGATGCGCCTACGACGTGAAGGCCAAGGCGGGGCCGACGGCGTGCCCGTTCAATTATCTCTACTGGAATTTTCTGATCGAGAACGCGGAGCGCCTGTCGGGCAATCCCCGGATGAGCATGCCCTACCGCACCCTGGAGCGGTTCGGACCCAAGCGCCGGGCCGAGATCGCGGCGGATGCGGGCCGCTTCCTCGATTCGCTGGCGACGAGTTAGAGCATCGTCCCGAAAGGTGGTTTCCGGCTTTCGGAAAAAGACGATGCGGCCCAATGACGGAGAGCGTCGTCGTGGATCCGATATCCAGGACGATGCTCTACAGAGCGTTCCAGATCGCCAAGCCGAGATAGGGGCCGGGGCGGGCCCGCCCGTTCGCCTGCCCCTCGAACTGGCAGCCCGCCGACAGGCGGAATCGGTAGCCGCCGAGCGCGTAGTCCGTGGCGTGGAGCCCGAAACTCCATTTGCGGTAGCCGGTGCGGTCGAGGGAGAGGGCGGCCTCGGGGCCGATATAGGCGCCGAACAGGGCATAGCCCCAGGACAGGCGGCCCCAGGCGTCGCCCCGGCCCGAGCCGAGGATCACGGTCGCGGTGGCCAGCGTGGATTCGGTGGGCCGCGCCCAGACTTCGCCGTGCAGACGCAACCCGCTGCGCAGCGGCAGCAGCGCCGCGCCGCTCCCGGTCGTGAGCATCTCGACCGAGAGTTCGGGCCCGGCCAGGATCGTCACCACGCCCCAGGGCTGCACGAACTGGTAGCCGCCGAGTGCCGCGCCAAGCAGCGTGGTCCGCACCAGCACCGGCAGGCGGCCGCCCCCCTCCAGGCGCATCCCGCTGCCGCCGCTCACCAGCACGACCGGCCCATCGCGGTCGAACCGGTCGAAGGCGACCTTGGCGCCGCTGGTCGAGAAGGTCGAGGCGCCGGCCTCTAGGCTGCTGAACAGGATGCTGCGCAGGCCCGCATCCTCGGCGGCGGCCGGGCTCGCGGCTGCGGTCAGGGTCAGCGCCGACAGCCATCGGCGAACGAAGCCTCCGGCCACGCGCCGCGCCCTCGGCGGCGCGCCGTCTCCCCGCCCTGTCTCGGTGCCCCTCCCCATCGGTCGTCGCATGGGTTCGTGTCGAAGGGGCCAATCTCTGGCGCAATCTCAGGCTGTGGCCACAAGTTTATCAAATATTCGATGTTTTTCCTGCGCGGATCATCTTGAGGTTTGTCAATCGAAGGGGCGGCCAACCTCAGGGTTTCGACTGAGAATCGAACCGTCGCTCATGTGATTCGCCGCACGCGGGCAAGGGGCCACAAGGGGGACCCGCATTCGCACCCGCTTGGCGGAACCTTCCGGTTGGGCTAGAGCCGCGCCTGTCCGAAGCCAATGGCCGAGCCGGTTTGTCCTCCGCTGCGCGCACCTCCGATGTTCTCACCTTGCTTGCGAGCCAGGAGAGCGAGCGGCTGACGGTCGGCGATATCATCGCCGTCCTGCGCGACCGGGCGTTCGCGCTGCTCGTGGTGCTGCTCGGCCTGCCCAACTGCCTGCCGATGCCGCCGCCGATCCCGCTGGTCTGCGGCCTGCTGCTGCTGCTCATCGCGGTGCAGATCGTGGCCGGCATGTCCTCGCCCTGGCTGCCCCAGCGCGTGCTCGGCCAGTCGGTCGCCCGCGCGACGGTGGCCAAGGCGGTCACCCGCGCGGTGCCGCTGCTGCGGCGGCTGGAGCGCTGGTCGAAGCCGCGCATGAGCGTGTTCGAGACCGCCATCGGCATGCGCAGCACCGGCGTGCTGATCCTGGCGATGGCGCTGGCCCTGATCGTGGCGCCGCCCTTCTTCGGTCAGATCCCCCTCGGACTCGCCGTCTCACTGATCGGGCTCGGCTTGGTGGAGCGCGACGGCATCGTCGTCCTGATCGGCGTCGCCATCGGCGGCGTCGGCGTCGGCATCTCGATCGGTTTCGTCTACACCCTGTTCGCCAGCGTGATGAGCGCGCTGCACTGGCTCAGCCAGGCGATCCCGGGGCTGGCTTCGTAAGACGATCGGCGATGCCTCATCGCCCCCGCGACTGCGTGGCGGCGGGCGTCCGCCGAGTGCGTAAATCGATGGCCGTCGGACGGCGATTTACGCAACCCAAGAATGCTGTTCACGCCTCCAGATGCCGCCGCCGGACGAGGCGGTGGAGCAGCCCGCCACGGGGGCCGATCAGCATCGAGACGAGATAGAGCGCGCCCGCCGCCAGCACGATCGCCGGCCCGGTCGGGAGGCGGATGCCAGCGTGGTAGGAGACCAGCAGCCCCGTCACGCTCGCCAGCATCGAGATCAGCATCGAGACCGGGATCAGCCCCGAGAGGTCGGCGGCCCAGAACCGGGCGGCGATGGCCGGCAGCAGCATCAGCCCGACGGCGAGCAGCGTGCCGAGCGCCTGGAAGCCGCCGACGAGGTTGATCACCACGAGCGCCAGGAAAGCCGAGTGGACCGGCCCGCCGACCCGTCCGACGCTGCGCAGGAACAGCGGATCGACGCATTCGATCACGAGCGGCCGGTAGAGGACGGCGAGCGCCGCCAGCGTCAGGCTCGCGATGCCGCCGAGCAGCACCAGGGCGTCGTCGTCGAGCGCCAGCACGGTGCCGAACAGGATGTGCAGCAGGTCGATCTGCGAGCCGCGCAGCGACACGAGAAAGACGCCGCCGGCCAGGGAGATCAGATAGAAGGCGGCCAGACTCGCATCCTCCTTCAGCACCGTCGAGCGGGTGACGAAGCCCGCGGCCAGTGCGACCGCGAGGCCGGCGATCAACCCGCCCAGCGTCATCGCCGGCAGGGACAGGCCGGCGACGAGGAAGCCCGCGGCGGCGCCGGGCAGGATGGCGTGGCTCATCGCCTCGCTCATCAGGCTCATCCGGCGCAGCATCAGGAAGACCCCGAGGGGGGGCGCCGACAGCGACAGGGCGAGGCATCCCGCCAGGGCCCGTCGCATGAAGCCGAATTCGACGAAGGGGCCGACGAGAAGATCGGACAGGCCGGCGAGCGTCACGGGGCGGCTCCATGGCCGGCATGGCCGTGAGAGGGGCTGTGGGCGTGAGCGTGGTCATGCCCGTCGTCATGCCGGTGGCCGTGATGATCGTGCGCCGCCGCGGAGGCGGCCTCATCCCCGGTCCCAGCCCTGGTCCCATGCCGGCAGATCGCGGCGGCCTCGTCCCAGGCTTCCGACAGGGCGAGCGCGCGGGCGAGCACCGGCGGCGTCAGCACCTCCGCGGTCGAGCCCCAGGCGATGGGGCGTCGGGCCAGCACCAGGGTCGAGGGGAAATGCGCGCGCACCTGATGCAGGTCGTGCAGGGCCGCCACCACGGTGCGGCCTTCCCCGTGCCAGCCGCGGATCAGGGCCAAAAGGTCGGCGGTGGTGCGCTCGTCGATGCCGGTGAAGGGCTCGTCGAGCAGGATCAGCCGCGCGTCCTGCAGGATCAGCCGGGCGAACAGCGCCCGCTGGAACTGGCCGCCCGAGAGCGTGCCGATCGGCCGGTCCTCGAAGCCGGAGAGGCCGACCGCGGCGAGGGCGTCGAGCAGTCTCGGGCGGTGGCGCTTGAGGCTCGCCCAGGCGCCGAAGGGCCGCCAAAGGCCCATCGCGGCGAGGTCCAGCACGCTGACCGGGAAGCTGCGGTCGATCTCGGCGGCCTGGGGCAGGTAGGCGATGGCCTTGGTGCCCGTCTCGACCGCGCCGTCCAGAGCCCCGACCTCGCCGACGATGCCCTTGAGCAGGGTCGACTTGCCGGCCCCGTTCGGCCCCACCAGCGCCAGCAGGTCGCCGGAGGCGACCGTGCCGTCGAGATGATGGACGGCCGGATGCCGGTCGTAGCCGAGCGTCAGGCCGCGGAAGCGGATTGCGCTCACGCGGCCATCGCCCACAGGATCACGGCCCAGAGCAGCCCCGCCAGAACGAGGGCCGCGGCGAGCCGTAAGGACGCCCCGCTGCGGAACAGGGAGCGGCGCGGGAGACGGTCGGCCCCGCCGGCACGGATCATGGGGCTTTCCCGGACATGTGAGCGGTGTCGAAGCGGGCGCCGCGCCGTCGTTGCCCGATGGCGGGCGGGCGCCTATCTTGAGGCGGCTGATACACTGTAACACGGCCTCGTTTCAATCGGGCCGGATGAGGAGGCCGGGATGCGCGCAGACGCGCAGCACGACCCACGTCACGATCCTCTGCATGAGCATCATCACCACGAGGGGTCGCACGGCCGGCACGGCTGCGGGCAATGCGCCGAGGGCGCGACCGAGCGGGCCGAGCGGCTGTGCCGGCAGCGCGGCCTGCAATTCACGCCGCTGCGCCGCGACGTGCTGGCGGTGGTGGCGGCGGAAGGGCGCCCGCTCGGCGCCTACGACATCGCCGAGCGGATGAGCGGGCAGGGGGGGCGGCGCGTCGCGGCGGTTTCGGTCTACCGGGCGCTCGACTTCCTGACCGAGCAGGGGCTCGTTCACCGCATTTCCAGCCGCAACGCCTTCGTCTCCTGCGGGCACGACCACGGCGAAGGCGCGAGCCTCGTCTTCCTGATCTGCCGCCAGTGCGGCGGCATCGACGAGATGACCGCGCCCGCGGTCGAGAGCGCGCTCGACAAGACGCTCGCGCAGGCCGGCTTCACCCCGACGAGCCGCATCCTGGAGGTCGAGGGGGAGTGCGGAGCTTGTCGGGAGCGCGCGGGCGCGCCGGGGAGCTGACGTTTCGACGGGGCTCTGTTCTTCCGCGCCGTTATCCTGGGGCCGCGCAGCGGAACTCGGGATCCACCCGTGATGCGCGGCCTCACGAAGCGTCGCGCCCCGTCGCCGGATTTCACGCCTCCGGCGCGCCCCTCCGGGGCCGGGTTCGCCCGCGGCGACCCGGAATGACGGGTGGTGAGCTGCGTCTCAAAAGGCGTTGCGGTAGGCGCGCGGCGAGATCACCGTCTGGATGATGATGCTGATGTCGAGCCAGATCGACCAGTTGTCGATGTAGTGCAGGTCGGCCTGGACCCGGGCCTCCATCGCCGCGTCCGTGCGGGTCTCGCCGCGGAAGCCGTTGACCTGGGCCCAGCCGGTGATGCCCGGCTTCACGTTGTGGCGCCGCGCATAGAGGGCGATGCGCCGCTCGAAGCTGCGGTCGTGGGCGAGCGCGTGCGGGCGGGGGCCGACCAGCGACATGTCGCCGAGGATCACGTTGAGGAGCTGGGGCAACTCGTCGATGTTGGTCTTGCGCAGGAGCGCGCCGATGCGGGTGATGCGGTCGTCGCCGCGCGAGGCCTGCCGGAACGGCGCGTCGGCCTGCACCTTCATGCTGCGGAACTTGTAGACCCCGAAGGCCTGCTGGTTGAAGCCGTAGCGGCGCTGCCGGAAGAAGACCGGGCCGGGGCTGTCGAGCTTGATCAGGACGGCGACCGCGAGGAACAGCGGCGCCAGCAGCACCAGCGCGATGCCGGCCAGCGTCACGTCGAAGGCGCGCTTGAGCATCACCTCGCCCGTCGAGAGGGGGCGGCGGCCGATATTGATGCCCGACAGGCGTCCGACGCGGGCGACCTGCAGGTCGGGGAAGCGGTCCATCATCACGCCGGGGCGCAGGTGCAGGGCGGCGGGCACCCGCAGGAAGGCGTCGATGCAGCGCTCGATGTCGGCGGTCTCCGACCACGGCACCAGAACGAACACGTCGTCGGGCCGCAGGAAGCGCACCACCGAGACGGCGAGGTCGAGGTCTTCCCCGAGCAGGGCCTCGGCGCTGGCCGCGCCGGTGCTGGCGTTGAAGCGGCGCAGGTAGCTCGTGCCGACGACCCTGAGCCCCAGGGCCTCGACGTCGTTGTTGGCGTAGAAATTGGCGATGTCCTCCTCGTAGCCGACGAGGTGGACCCGGCTCGCCGAGGCGGAGGCCGGCGTCACGTGGCGGCGCACCAGCGCCACCATCCGGGCACGCACGAACAGGATGGCGGGCAGGCCGACGACGAAGAAGGCCGCCGAGGCGACGCGGGAGAAGTCCGTCGAGACCTTGGTGGCGAAGCCGATCAGCAGGGCGATCGCCCAGGCCAGGAGCCACAGGGTCGCGGTGCGCCGCCGGAGGGGAACCGGCGCGAGGCAGTGCTCGATGCTGTACTCGCCGCGGACGACGTTGGTCAGCAGGACGATCAGGGCCAGAACGCCCGCGGTCTGCAGGTTGCGGCTGGCTGCGAGCGGCAGCAACGCGCCGCCCGTGCTGTAGGCGTAATAGGCGGCGTCCACCGCGTAGCCCGTCGCCAGGATCGCCAGCAGGTCGGCGGCGAGCAGGGCCGAGGAGATGGCGAGGCGCAGGGCCGTGCGCTCGCGCCGCGGCATCAGGGCCGCCCAGACGGCACGCCGCGCCCGCGCCAGGGGGAGGCGCTGGAACTTCTCGGGAGGACGCTCGTGAAACATGTGTCTCGCGCGGGTTTTGCCCGAGGCGGCGCCGAAGTGCCGGCCTGGGCGAAGTCTGTCCCGAAGCGGAACGCCTTACGGCCGTCCCGCCCCTTCTGAGGGGCATCGGCGCAAGCGACGCACCGATCGGCCGTACCGAAAGCGAGACGGCGATTGCCCAGCCCCGGCCGGGCTGCCATGGAGCGCGGCGGGGAGCGGAGGCGGGACGGACGGAGAGCGCGATGGGGGCGGGGGCCGAGGCGCCGGAGGCGGAAGCAGTCTCATCTCGACGGGGTTCGACCGTGCCGGGAGGCGATGCGGCAGTGCCGGGCACGGGGCCGGCGCTCGCCGTGCTCATGGGACTCAGTCTATCGCATCTCTTGAACGATCTCGTACAGTCGCTGCTACCGGCGATCTACCCGTTGCTCAAGCAGAGCTTCCACCTCGATTTCGGGCAGATCGGGCTCCTCACCCTCGCGTTCCAGGCGACCGCCTCGCTGCTCCAGCCCCTGGTCGGGCTCTACACCGACCGGCACCCGCTGCCCTTCTCCCTTGCCGGCGGCATGGTGCTGTCGCTCTTCGGTCTGGCGCTGCTCGCCGCCGCCCCGACCTACGGTGCCTTGCTCGCGGCGGCCGCCCTCGTCGGGCTCGGCTCCGCGATCTTCCATCCCGAGGCCAGCCGGGTGGCGCGCCTCGCCTCCGGCGGGCGCTACGGCTTGGCGCAATCGGTGTTCCAGGTCGGCGGCAATGCCGGCACCGCGCTCGGGCCGCTGCTCGCCGCTTTCGTGGTGGTGCCCCACGGCCAGGGCAGCGTCGCGTGGTTCGGCCTCGCCGCGCTCGTCGGCCTCGCCGTGCTCGGCCTCGTCGGTCGCTGGTACGCGGGCCGGCTCGCCGCAGCGCCGCGGGCGGCCCGTCCGCGCAGCGGTGCCGCCGCCGGGGGGCTCGGCCGGGCGCGGGTCGTGGCCACCATCGCGATCCTGCTGGCCCTGATCTTCTCCAAATTCTTCTACACCGCGAGTTTCTCGTCCTACTACACGTTCTACCTGATCCACCGCTTCGGCGTGCCGGTGGCGCAGTCGCAGCTCTACCTGTTCGTGTTCCTCGGCTCCGTGGCGGCCGGAACGCTGCTCGGTGGGCCGATCGGCGACCGGTTCGGCCGCAAGCTGGTGATCTGGGGCTCGATCCTGGGAGTGCTGCCCTTCACCCTGGCCCTGCCGCATGCCGACCTGTTCTGGACGGTGGCGCTCTCGGTGCCGATCGGCCTGATCCTGGCCTCGGCGATGCCGGCGATCCTGGTCTACGCGCAGGATCTGCTGCCGGGACGGGTCGGGCTCGTGGGCGGGCTGTTCTTCGGCTTCGCCTTCGGCATGGGCGGCCTCGGCGCGGCCCTGCTCGGCGAACTCGCCGACCGGGTCGGCATCGAGCAGGTCTACGCGATTTGCGCCTACCTGCCCTTCATCGGGCTCCTGGCCGTCTTCCTGCCGCGGCTGCGCTGAGGCCGCCGCGGCGGAGGCACGATCAGGCCGCCTGCTCGGCGTCCGGGCGCGCCACGGTCTGGATCGATTCGAAGCCCTCGAACTGGGGATGGCCGAGATAGAGCGGCTTGGTGCCCGGCACCCGGCCATGGGCCTTGCGGAACTGCTCCGAGCGCGTCCAGGCCTCGAAATCGGCCTTCGAGCGCCAGATCGTGTGCGAGGCGTAGAGGATGTGGTCCTCGGCCTCCGGCCCCTTCAGGAGATGGAACTCGACGAAGCCGTCCATCTCGCCGAGATGGCTGTCGCGTCCGAGCCAGACCTGCTCGAAATCCTGCGCCGCGTCCTTCACCACCTTGAAGCGGTTCATCGCGATGAACATGCTCGATCAACTCCCGATCCGTTGGGGCGCCGGCCCGGCGCCGTCTCGCTTCCGTGTCCTGCCGCCGTTCGCGTCCCGGTTGGAACGCCGCCGTCACGCCTGTGACGACCGGCCGAGGGACGCATTCAATCCGACTCTACGTAGTCTTGCCCGAAGGCTGAAGCCCGGAGCCGGCGGTTCATCGCCGCGCCCTGCGCGAGGAGGGGGAATGTACGATATTGGCGAAATCATGCCGCGCCGCATGATTTCGCCATAGGTACATTTCGTGAACGTAGCGTCGGCAATTGCTGAAAACTCCCGGCCATCAACAACGAAGCCCTTGCATTCAACATGCATCTCATGGTGAAGCTAAGCCGAGGCTGCTCCACAGCGATACGATTGTCTCCCGATCTGCAAACCCGGTCCGCTCCGGCGCTGAGACCCGAGATGAGACGTCGCGGAATTGCTGCCGGGAGTCCGAGCGCGGTCCACCTGAGGTCCTTGGGCTGGCCGCGATATCGTCAGGGGACCGTACCGTAAGATGATGCCCAAACAGACCACCGATGTTGACCGCCTCGTCGGCCTCCGGATCACCGCGCTCAGGAAGGCGCGAGGCCTGAGCCAGACCGCTCTGGGCACCGCCGTCGGCGTGACCTTCCAGCAGGTCCAGAAGTACGAGAAGGGTCAGAACCGCGTCGGCGCCGGCCGCCTGCGCGAGATCGCCCGCCTCCTCGAAGTGCCGGTCTCCGCCTTCTTCGACGAGGACAACGCGGCCGGGGGGCAGGAACAGGCCGAGGTGTTCGGCTTCCTGCGCGCCCACGGCGCCGTGGACCTGCTGCGCGCCTTCGCCTCGATCGAGGACGACCAAGTCCGCCGCGAGGTCCTGGCGATCGTGCGCAGCGCCGCCCGCCTCGGCCGCAAGAAGGACGCGCCCCTCGACGCCTGAGGCCGAGGGTCGTCCTCCCGAGAATGAGAGCCGTGCCGGACCCGTCGGGTCGGGCACGGCTTTCGTCTTTTGTGCTGGGTCGGCGTTTCGCGACGGGCCCGCCGCCACCTTCGGCTGAGGCCGCCGGGCCTCCATCCCGGCCTCCCTCCTGGCCCCCGGATGACGGCGGCTGAGAGGATCGTCCTGGATGCCGGATCCAGGACGATCCTCTCCGTCCCTGTGCCGCGTCGTCTGTTTCCGAAAACCGGAAACCACCTTTCGGGACGAGGCTCTAGGCGCCGTCCGCCTCGGCGATGAGGTGGAAGAAGGTCCCGGTCACGCGCCCGCGGCGATGGCCGGCGAAGCCCAGCGGCGTGCCCTCCGCATCCGTCACCCGCGCCAGCGCGTTCGCCGCGTCGGGGGGCGGCGTCAGTTCGCTGGCGTAGTGGAATTCGTGGCCGACGAGCCGCGTGCCCGCCGCGCCGAGGAGCCCCGCCTCGACCACGCGCGCCACCCGGTAGCCGAGATGGAGCCGACGCTTCGCGTATGAGGTCGCCACCGGCAGCAGTCCCGCCATCGGGTGGGTGATCCCGTCGGCATCCTCCAGGCTTTCCCCGAGCACCATGTAGCCGCCGCACTCGCCGTGGACCGGCCGATCTTCCGCGAAACGCCGCAGGCCCTCGCGGAAACGGGATGCGGCGGCGAGGCGCCCGGCATGGAGTTCGGGATAGCCGCCGGGCAGCCAGCAGGCACCGCAGGACAGGTCGGGGGCTTCGTCGGCCAGGGGCGAGAACGGCACGATCTCGGCGCCCGCCGCGCGCCAGCCCGCCAGCATGTGCGGATAGAGAAACGAGAAGGCGGCGTCCCGCGCCACCGCGACCCGCTGGGCCGGCGGGGAGGGGAGGGCGCCCGTGCCGGCTTCCGCGCGTCCGCCCGCGGCGGCCACGATCCCGTCGAGGTCGAGGGAGGCCTCCGCCAGGTCGGCGAGCCGGTCGAGCCGGGCTTCCAGATCGGCGGTCTCGCCGGCCTGGACGAGGCCGAGATGGCGCTCGGGCAGGACGAGCCCGGCCTCGCGGGGAAAGGCTCCGAGCACCTTCATGCCGATTCGACTGAGGCCCGCCTCGACGAGGCGGCGATGGCGCGGGCTCGCGACCTTGTTCAGCACCACGCCGGCCACGCGGATGCGGGGATCGTAGGCGGCGCAGCCCAGAGCGACCGCGGCGGCCGATTGCGCCGCCCCCGACACGTCGAGCACGAGCAGCACCGGCCAGCCGTAACGCGCGGCGATGTCGGCGTTGGCCCCCGTGCGGCCTTCGCCCGCCACGATCCCGTCATGCAGGCCCATCGAGCCTTCCGCGATCACCAGGGCGGCGTCCCGGGTGCTCAGCCCGGCGCAGGCGTCGAGCAGCGGGTCGGGCATCGCGAAGCTGTCGAGGTTGAGGCTCGGATGGCCCGTCGCGGCCTCGTGGAAGGCCGGATCGATGTAATCCGGCCCGCATTTCGCGCCGCGCACGACCATGCCCCGCCGCCGCAGCGCCCGCATGAGCGCCAGCGTCACCGTGGTCTTGCCCGAGCCGGAGCGGGGCGCCGCGATGAGGAGGCCGGGGGCGCTCACGACGCGTCTCCCGGCGCGTTGACGGCACCGTGGGGCCGGAAGCGGCGATCGTAATCGGGAGCGTAGAGGGCGCTCTCGCGGAAATCCGACGGGTCGAGCGCCGGCCCGACCAGGATCAGCGCGGTCCGCTCGATCTTCTCCGTCTTCACCCGCTCGGGGAGCGAGGCGAGGGGGCCGGTCAGCACCCGCTCGTCGGGCCATGTGGCGCGGAACACCACCGCCGCCGGGCAATCGGCGCCGTAGAAGGGCGCGAGTTCGGCCGCGACCGCCTCGATCACGTGGATCGACAGGTGCAGCGCCAGCGTCGCTCCCGTGGCCGCGAAGGCCGCGAGCCGCTCCCGTTCCGGCATCGGGCTGGCCCGGCCGGAGGTGCGGGTCAGGACCAGCGATTGCGCCAGCCCCGGCACGGTCAGCTCGCGGCCCAGCACCGCGGCGGCGGCGGCGAAGGAGGGCACGCCCGGCGTCACCGTGTAGGGGATGCCGAGCGCATCGAGCCGCCGGGTCTGCTCGGCGAGCGCGCTCCAGATCGACAGGTCGCCCGAATGCAGCCGCGCCACGTCGTGGCCGCGCTCATGGGCGGCGGAGATCTCGGCCATGATCGCGTCGAGATCGAGGGGCGCCGTGTCGACGATGCGGGCGCCCTCCGGGCACCACGACAGGATCTCGGGGGCGACGAGGGACCCCGCATAGAGGCAGACCGGGCAGGCGGCGACGCGGTCGCGCCCGCGCACGGTGATGAGGTCGGCCGCACCGGGGCCGGCGCCGATGAAATGGACGGTCATGACGGCCCGCTTACAGCATCGGACCCGGCATTGGGGAGTATCACGCCACGCGCACCCGGTTCCGCCCCGCCGCCTTGGCCGCGTAGAGGGCCGCGTCGGCGCGCTCCAGGGCGGCGTCCAGGCTCTCGCCGCGGCGGCGCATCGCCACGCCGAGGCTGACCGTCACCGGGATCGCCGCCGCCTTCCAGGGAACGGGGGCGCGGCCGACGCCGTGGCGCAGGCGCTCGGCGAGCGCCTCCGTTGCGGATCGATCGTGGTCGGGCAGCAGGATCGCGAATTCCTCGCCCCCGAGCCGGGCGAGATGGCCGCCTCCGGGCAGGACGGTGCCCGCCCGCCGGGCGAATTCCCGGAGCACGGCGTCACCGCCGGCATGGCCGAACCGGTCGTTGACCGCCTTGAAGTGATCGAGATCGGCCAGGATCACCCCGCCTGCGGCCCCGGTCTCGGCCAGCGACAGGCCCTCCCGGTTGAGGGCGCCGGTCAGCGGGTCGGTGCGGGCCATCCGGGCGACGACGGCATGCGCCTTCTCGGCCTCCAGCGCCAGGATCGAAGTCGTCAGGATGATCGAGGCGACGTGATCGACGACGAAGATGAGGACGATGGTGGATTGGGTCCCCGCCTCGCTCAACGGCAGCACGGGCAGGACGATCGCCACCGCCGTCGCCAGCAGGGCGAGGCCGATCAGGCGGCGCAGAGGCGAGCGCGGGGCCGGGAGCGTGCGGGCATGCACGAACACGTCGAGGGCCATCGCGCCCTCGTGCAGGGCGTAGGTGAGCGTGCTGCCGACATTGACCGCGACCGGTCCGAACCCGGCGAGCGAGAGCAGGATATGCGTGGCGGTCGGCAGCACGAACAGGGCGAGCATCGGCCCCGTCGTCCCCCGGCGGCCGTCGAACAGCCGCAGCCCAACCCAGAAGGTCGAGCCGGCAAGCGACCAGCCGAGCGGCGACCAGACGCTGCCATAGGCGCCGAAATCGACGAACCAGACGGCCATGAACGCGCAGACGGCGTAGCTCAGGCCAAACAGCAGGAAATAGGTTTTCTGCCGCTGCAGCCACCACGCGCAGAGGAAGATCGCCCCACAGGAGCCGAACACCAGGAAGTCGGTGAATTGGAGGGTGGGGACCGAGAAATCCATCGTAGTCGCGGGCCGGCGGGAGCGGCGACGCTGGGCTCCGCAGCCTGAAAGGTTCCCTTCGTTTCCCGGACAATGAAGAAACGAGGTGAACGAAGCCTCACCGTCGACCGTCCTGGTCGGGAACCCGAGCGAGGGCGCAGGTCGCGCCCGCGCTGGCGATGCGGGGCAGGACGAGCCGCGCGCCCGGCCCCGCGGCGGCGAGCGCGGCGGCCTCGGCGACCGAGCCGACGCCCCGGCTCGCCGCGATCCGGGCCGAGCGGGTGACGACCTGCGCATCGGCGGCGGCGAGCGCCGTCGGCTCGATCCCGACGGGGGCCAGGTCGAGGGCTGCCGCAACGTCCAGAAAATTCGGCGCGCCGGCCCGGTCGGCCGCGGTGGCGAGCGCGGTGAGGGCATCCGGGGCGAGCCCGGCCTCGTGAAGGGCCCGGCGCACCAGGGCGACGATTTCTTCCGGTGTCGTGGCGGCGCGAAAGCCGACGCCCGCGACGAGGCCGGTCACGGCTTGGTCCAGACCCACTGCGTCACCGGCATGGCCGGGCGCCAGCCGGTGAGCCCGCCGACCGGCGCGGCATGGGCGACCGAGAGCCGCCGCAGGCGTCCGCCGGTCTCGGCATGGGCCGCGAGGAGAGCCGCCTCGCCTTCGAGGGTCACGGCGTTGGCCACGAGTCGACCGGCCGGAGGCAGCGCCGCGCGGCAGGCGGCGAGCAGGCCGGACTCGGCCACGCCGCCGCCGACGAACACCGCCTGCGGGGCGGGCAGATTGGCGAGGGACGCCGCGGAAGCGCCGCGCACCACCGTGACCCGCGCCCCGACGCCGAGATGCCGGGCGTTGCGCCCGATCCGCTCGGCGCGGTCGTCGCGCCGCTCGACCGCGACCGCGCGGTTGGCCGGATGGCGCAGGCACCACTCGATCGAGATCGAGCCGGCGCCGGCTCCGAGATCCCACAGGGTTTCGCCCGCCCGCGGGCGCAGGGCCGCAAGCGTCACGGCGCGAATCTCCGCCTTGGTGAGCTGCCCATCGTTCTCGAACCACGCATCGTCGAGGCCGGGGCTCAGGGAGACGATCCGGGCCTCGGGCGTCGCCTCGACCTCGATCGCGAGGGTGTTGAGCGGATCGATGTCGGAGAGTGCGAAGGTTTTGGCGACCGCCCTGCGCAGCCGTTCGCGCGGGCCGCCCATGGCTTCGAGCACCGTCAGGCGCGAGGCGCCCATGCCCCGCTCGGTCAGCAGGGCCGCGACCGTGGCGGGCGTCGACCCGTCCCAGGAGAGAGCCAGGATCCGCGCGCCGGGCTGGAGATGGGGGACAAGTCCAAGAGAATCGCGGCCGTGCAGGGTGATGCACGCGGTCTCGGGCAGCGACCAGCCCAGCCGAGCCGCAGCGAGGCTGAAGGCTGAGGGCTGGAGGAAGGCGCGGATTTCCGCCGCCGGTACCAGCCGGGCGATCTCGGCGCCGATGCCGAAATGGAAGGGATCGCCGGTGGCGATGAGGCAGGTCGGCCGTCCGCGCCGGGCGAGGATGCCGGGATAGGCTTGCCCGATGGGGCTCGGCCAGGGCCGTTCCTCCGCCGTCAGCGGTGCGGCCAGGGCGAAATGGCGCCGCCCGCCATAGACCACCTCCGCGGCGTCGAGGGCGGCGGCGGCGGCGGGCGAGAGCCCGGCGCGGCCGTCCTCGCCGATGCCGACGATGGTGAGCCAGGGGGCAAGGGCCGGCTCGGGCGCGAGGGGGTCCGTCATGGCCGGAACTGTGCGGGAGGGAGGATCGGGGCGTCCTCCCTGCCGCGAACCGATCCGGCCCGTCAAATCGGCGCGAGGCGAAGTGGCGGGCCGGCACCGGGGCCGGCCCGCCTCCTCGTTACATCGCCGTCCGGACGGTCAGCGGGGCGGCGACGGCCGGCACGGCCGGGCCTTCGACGCCGAGATAGGCGCGGCGGGCGGGCTTCAGGACGAACCACGCGAGCGCCGCCACGACCAGATCGAGGACGATGGCGATGCCGAAGACCGGCACCCAGCTGCCCACCGCGTCGTGGATCAGCGCCGCCACGGGGCCGCCGAGCAGCGAGCCGACGCCCTGCGCCATGTAGAGGAAGCCGTAATTGGTCGTGGCGTGCTTGGTCCCAAAGGTGTCGGTCAGCGTCGAGGGGAAGAGCGAAAAGATCTCGCCCCAGGCGAAGAACACGACGCCCGACAGGAGCGCGAAGGCGTAGGCGTTCTCGCGGAACATCAGCAGCAGGCCGATTGCCACCGCCTCGAGCGCGAAGGCGACCGCCATGGTGTTCTCGCGGCCGACATGGTCCGAGACCCAGCCGAAGAACGGGCGGGTCAGGCCGTTGGTGATGCGGTCGAAGGTGAGGGCGAAGGGCAGCGCGGCGAAGCCGAACACCATCGCGTCGGCGACGCCGAATTCCTTGGCGAAGGCTGCGAACTGCGCCACCACCATCAGGCCGCCGGTCGACATCATCGCCATCATGGCGAACATCAGCCAGAACAGCGGGGTCTTGAGCATCGCGGAAGGGGCGACGTCGCGGGCCGCGCTCGCGACCTTGTGGGCGGGGATCGCGGGCGTCTCGCCGGCCTTCGGGCTGCGCAGGCCCAGCGCCGCCACGACGCCGACGACCGCCATGATCGCACCGAACACGAAGAGCGTGTGGCGGTAGCCGGAGGCCGCCATCATGTCGGTGATCGGGAAGGTGGTGGCGATGGCGCCCATGCCGTAGCCCGCCGCGACGACGCCCGCCGCGAAGCCGCGCCGCTCGGGAAACCAGCGCACCACGAGGCCGACCACGCCGACATAGACGATGCCGGTGCCGAGCCCGCAGAGCAGGCCGTAGGTGGCGTAGAGGCCCCACAGGCTATCGACCTTCGAGGCCGCGACCCAGCCGAGGCCGGACAGCGCGGCGCCGAGCGCGATCATCGCCTTGGCGCTGAACCGCTCGATCAGCCAGCCCTGGACCGGCGAGAAGAAGGTCTGGAGCACGATGAGCAGCGTGAAGGCGACCTGCACGGCGGGCAGGCTCGCCCCGGTGGTCGCCTGGAACGGCTTCACGAAGAGCGTCCAGACATATTGCGGGCTGGAGATCGTCATCATCACGATCAGGCCCAGCGCGAGCTGGATCCAGCGGGTCCGATTGGATTTCGTATCCATCATTCACTCCTTGACGGCTCCGGGCCTGAGCAAGGGGTGTGCCAAACTCTACGTTCGCATCGTCCTCCGTCATCTTGGGTGAGGCTGCGGTTTGACCTGTGTTGCCTCGGGTCTCGGTTCCAGGGCCGGGCAAGACTTGGCCGTTGAGGTTCAAGCCCGCGCCGAGACCAGCCAGCAGGCGGCACCGAGTTCGACGGGGCCGCCGCCCGAGAGCTTCGCGAACAGATCGACGACGGTCCGCAGGGCCGCCTCCTGCACGGCCGGGTCGCGCTCGCGCAGCAGCCGGGCGATGGGCCCGCGCGTGACGACGAACCCGGCGGCCTCCTCCGGTGTCCGGCCCACCCGCATGGTGCGGTTGACCGGCTCGAAGACGATGTCGCGAAAGCCCGCGCCCTCCAGGAGCGGCCGCAGGGTCTCGCGCAGGGCGAAGCGGAACGGGCCCGGCGCGTCGGGCGAAGGGGCCTCGGAGTCGGGCAGGAGCGGCATCACCGCCGCCCGGGGCAGGGCGACCCAGGGGTTCTCGGCCATGGCCCGCCAGCAGAGGAAGCGCAGCCGCCCGCCCTCGACGAGATTCGCCCGGATATTGGCGAAGGCGGCGGCCGAATCGTCGAAGAACATCACGCCGAAGCGCGACAGGGCGTGGTCGAACCGCGCCTCGAAGGCGTGGCTCTGCACGTCGGCCTTGAGCCATTCGATCGCCGCTCCGACCGGTTCCGCCGCCTCCCGCGCTCGGGCCGCGTCGAGCAGCGGCTCGGACACGTCGGCCCCGGTGACGCGGCCCGAAGGGGCGACCTGCCGCGCGGCGAGAAGCGTCGTCTCGCCCGCGCCGCAGCCGATATCGAGCACGCGGTCGCCGGGTGCGAGGCCGGAGGCCGCGAACAGGGCCTGGGTGAGCGGCGCGAACGCGGCGTCGAGCGCGCCGCGATGCTCGGCCCAGCGCTGCCCGACCTCGCCGTTCCAGTAATCGATCTGGGGTTGGTTGCCGGTTTCCATGGAAAGCGTCCTGTTTCCTCAAGGGCTCTGCCCTGGGCCTGCCGGAGGGCTCGGGCACGATGCGGAAACGTAGAGCCGGCTTTCCGAGAGCATCGTGCGAAGACAGGGAGATAGAGCGTGCTGTTTCCGCAGAAGCAGCACGCCCTTGTCCTTCGAGACCCCGTTACAGGCCCTCGGCGCCGCCGTCGGAGCGCGGATCGTGGGCGGCCTCGATGCGGCGGTTGCCCGGGTGGCGCACCAGCATGCCGGCGTGGCCGAGGGAGTCGATATAGGCGCCGCCCAACTCCTCGATGTCGTGGCCCATGCGCTTGAGCGCGCTGATGCAGGCCGGATCGAACCGGTCCTCAACCTTCACCGAGAGCGATTCCGCGCCCCAGGTCCGGCCGTAGAGCAGGCGCGGGGCATCCACCGCGTCGGCGACCGACATCCCGTAATCGGCGTAGCGCGTGAAGATCTGCGCCTGGAATTGCGGCTGCCCGTCGCCCCCCATCGAGCCGTAGGACATGATGCGCCCATCGTCGAAGGCGGCCAGAGCCGGGATCAGGGTGTGGAACGGGCGGCGCCCCGGCTCCAGCGGGTTCACCGCGTTCGGATCGAGCGAGAACGACATGCCGCGGTTCTGCCAGCAGATGCCGGTCGCGGGTAGGACGCAGCCCGAGCCGTATTCCCAATAGACCGATTGGATGAAGGACACGGCCATCCCGTCCGCATCGATGGCGCCCATCCACACCGTGTCGCCTTCGCCAGAGCGCACCGGGATGCTGGCGGCACGATTCATGTCGATCAGCGCCGCCTCGCGGTCGAGCCGGCGCGGGTCGAGGAAGGCGGACGGATCGCCCTTGAGGCGGTCGAAATCGGTCACGAACCGGTCGCGGATCGCGAAGGCCCGCTTCGTCGCCTCGATCAGCCCGTGGTAATGCGCCGTGCTCTCGGCCTGCCGCACGTTGAGCCGCTCGAAGAGCCCGAGGATGATCAAAGCCGCGAGCCCCTGGGTGGGCGGGGGGAAGTTGTAGAGCGTGGCGTCGCGCCGCCGCAGCGACAGGGGCGCCCGCTCCCGCGCCGCGTAGGCCTGGAGGTCGGCCCGCGTCACCGGCGCGCCGAGACGCTCCAGGTCGGCGGCGATCTCGCGGGCGATGTCGCCGCGGTAGAAGTCGGCCAGGCCCGCATGGGCCAGCTGCGCCAGCGTGTCGGCGAGCTTGGGCTGGCGCCGCAGCGCGCCGACCGCGTGGGGCTTGCCCTCGGTGAGGTAGGTCGCGGCAAAATTCGGCTGGTCGTGGAGCGTGTCGAGTTCCTTCGGCACGTAGCGGGCCTCGGAGGCCGAGACCGGGCAGCCCTCGCGGGCATGGCGGATCGCGTCGCCGAGGATCGCGTCGAGCGGCAGCCGCCCGCCGAAGGCGCGCGACATGGCGAGCGCCAGCTCCCAGCCGCCGATCGTGCCGGCCACCGTCACGGCGGCGTCCGGGCCGCGGGAAGGGATCGCCTCGAGTTCCCGCTCGCGGTAGCGCGCCCGCGTCGCGAGGCTACCCGCCGGGCCGCAGGCCTCGATGCCGCGCACCCGCCCGCTCTTCTCGCGGATCAGCCAGAAGCCGTCGCCGCCGATGCCATTCATGTGCGGGTAGACCACGGCGATGGTGGACGCCATCGCGACCATCGCCTCGATGGCGTTGCCGCCCTGGGCCAGCACGCTCTGGCCCGCCTTGGCCGCGAGCGCGTGGGGCGCGGCGACGGCCGCGTGGGCGAAGACGGGGGTCTCAGGCATGAACGGAACTCGGGGTGTCGATACGGGAACGGCACGGAAGGCAGGATCAGGACCACGGGGCGGCCGCGACGGCAACAACCTTCGCGGCATCGCCGCCGTGCCGGCTGGCTTGCACGAGGCTTGGGAAAGGTTCCGCGCAAGCCTCGCGATTTTCGCCGTGTGGCGGAAATGGGACTGTGCAACAGCCCGCCGAATGACATGATGATTCGCGGCGAATCGGCGGGCACTTCCCCACATGAAGCAGAATGAGCGGGCGCTTCTTCAGGAGCGCGTGAGAACACTTGTCTTGCGTCACGCACTCGAAGCAGCGCTTCAGCGTGTTGCCGAACTGTCCGGCTTTCGCGCCGAGGAAGACCTTTTGAAACTCGAACACGCCATCGTCGGCGCGACCCGCCGGGTGGGCGAGATGCCGGGCGACGTGAAGCTCGCCACCCTGGTCGCGGTCGAGGATGCCGTCGCGGTCGTCCGCGCCGCCTTCGATACGGTGCATCAGGCCGTCGAGGTCGCGCCGGCCCCGGCCCTCGCGGCCTGAGGCGTCCGAAACTTTCCATCGCTCCATCCGCGCGCGGCGATTGAATTGCCGCGCCGTCATGCGCATATCGCCCCCGCTTTTTTTGCGAAGCGGGAGGCATCTGCGTGAGCGAGACGGTGGAGCGGCACGAGTTCGGTGCCGAGGTCGGGCGCCTGTTGGATCTGGTCGTCCACGCGCTCTATTCCGACCGCGAGATCTTTCTGCGCGAACTCGTCGCCAACGCGGCGGACGCGACCGACCGGCGCCGGTTCGAGGCGCTGACCAACGAGGCCCTGGCGCTTCCCTCCGACGCCAAGGTGCTGATCGCCCCCGACAAGGCGGCGCGCACCCTGACCATTTCCGATGCCGGCATCGGCATGGCCAAGGAGGATCTTGCCCAAAACTTGGGCACCATCGCCCGTTCCGGCACCCGCGCCTTCTCGCAGGCGCTCGGCGAGAAGGCGGGTGAGGGCGAGGACCTGCGCCCGAGCCTGATCGGCCAGTTCGGCGTCGGCTTCTACTCGGCCTTCATGGTGGCCGACCGGGTCACCGTCACCTCGCGCCGCGCCGGCACCGACGAGGCCTGGACCTGGGCCTCCGACGGCAAGGGCAGCTACACCCTGGAACCCGCCGCCCGCGAACAGGCCGGCACCGACATCGTCCTCCACATGAAGGACGACGCCGACGAGTATCTGGAGAGCTACCGGCTCGACCACGTCGTGCGCAAATGGGCCGACAACATCGCCGTGCCGATCGCGATCCGCGACGAGGAGGGCAAGGAGGAGGCGGCCAACCGCGGCACCGCGCTCTGGCGCAAGCCCAAGTCCGAGGTGACGGACGAGCAGTACAAGGAATTCTACCGCACCGTCAGCCACGGCTTCGACGAGCCCTGGGCGACCCTGCACTGGCGGGCCGAGGGCGCGCTGGAATTCACCGGCCTCCTGTTCGTGCCGAGCATGAAGCCGTTCATGGCGGTGGAGGACGACCGCCGGTCCAAGGTGCGGCTGCACGTGCGCCGCATGTTCATCACCGACGAGGCCGAGCTGCTGCCGAACTGGCTGCGCTTCGTCCACGGCGTGGTCGACACCGACGACCTGCCGCTCAACGTCTCGCGCGAGATGCTGCAATCGACGCCGACGCTGCAGAAGATTCGCCGCGCGGTGACGACCCGCGTCATCAACGAGCTGTCGAACCGCTCCAAGAACGCCGAGAAGGCCGAGGACTACCAGAAATTCTTCGAGAATTTCGGCCCGATCCTCAAGGAGGGCATCTACGAGGATTACGAGCGCCGGGCCGAGATCGCGCCGCTGCTGCGCTTCCGCTCGTCCACGGAAGCCGGCTGGACCTCGCTGCCCGACTACGTGTCGCGGATGAAGCCCGAGCAGGAGGCGATCTACTACCTCGTCGCCGACGACGTGGAGGCGCTCAAGAACTCCGCCCAGCTCGAAGGTTTTCGCGCCCGCGGCGTGGAGGTGCTCTTGCTCTCCGACCACGTGGATGCGTTCTGGCCCGAGCAACTCGGTAAGTTCGAGGACAAGCCGCTGCGCTCGGTCACGCAGGGCGCGGCCGACCTGTCGAAGTTCAAGCCCGAGGGTGAGACCGGCGAGGCGCCGGCCGCCGACAAGCTGGTGGCCGCGCTCAAGCTCGCGCTCGGCGCCGACGTGTCGGACGTGCGCACGACCGACCGCCTCGTCGACAGCGCGGTGGTGCTCGCCGCCTCTGGTTCGGGGCCCGACCTTCAGATGCAGCGTCTGCTGCGCCGGGCCGGGCGCGGCTTCGGGGGCGGCGCGCCGATCCTGGAGATCAACCCGCGCCACGCCCTGATCCGCGCGCTCGACGCCCGCGCCGAGGCCGGCGACGACCTCGCCTCCGAGGCCGGCACCCTGCTCGACCTCGCCCGCGTGCAGGACGGCGACACCCCACGCGATCCGGTCGCCTTCGCCCGCGCGGTCGCGGCCGCGCTCGCGGGGACATCGGTACCGTCGGCGTGAGGAAGGAT
Organism: Methylorubrum salsuginis; assembly: GCF_900114375.1. GTDB lineage: Bacteria > Pseudomonadota > Alphaproteobacteria > Rhizobiales > Beijerinckiaceae > Methylobacterium > Methylobacterium salsuginis. The sequence continues at coordinate 321,099 of NZ_FOSV01000002.1, forward strand.
GGGGCGCGGATCAGATCCGCGTCCCGTCGTCCCTCGGCGGGGAGCCGCAGCGAAAGCGGGCGACCCGCCAGCGGTCGCCGTGCTGGTTCTGCCACGCCGCCATCTGCGGCTGGGCCACCGCGAGGCATTGCTGCGGCGTGACGATGTCTTCGTTGAAGCGGTGGACCCGCATCACGCAATGGGTGGGGTTGGCGACCATGCAGGTCATGAAGTAGAGGCCGTAGAGCATGCGGTGAGGCTCCGTGACGTCGTGAGCATCGCCTCCCGGGCCGTGTCGTTTCTTGATGGTTTGCCGAGAAAGCACATCGCAATCGGCGTGCCGAAGGTTCCGCTGCACCTTGCCGGAATTGCACTGGTGGATTGCTGTTGTCGCGCTGCAACATCTCGGATGATGCAACCGGCTCCGGCGCCCGACGTTGACAGCCTCGCTCTCCTCAAGCGAACAGCGACGCATGACCGCCGACCCTTCCCGCGATCCGCAGACCGCCCGCCGCGACAAGCGGATCGCCCTCGGCATCCTCGGCCTCGTCGGCGCGACCGTGCTGATCGGTGCGCTCGCGCCGATGGGACAGTCCGCGGGGCATAAGGCCGCCGTGCTGGCGCCCGCCGACGATCCGGCCTGCGCCGAGTGGGGCGACGGCTGCAAGGTCTGCCGCCGCCTCGAGACCGGACCCGCCTGCTCGCTGCCGGGCATTGCCTGCACGCCGGGAAAGGTCGCCTGCCTGCGCGGCACCGGAGAGCCGTGAGCCGGCCGACCCTTCGCTTCGCGCCGAGCCCGAACGGTCGTCTCCATCTCGGCCATGCCTTCTCCGCCCTGACCAACGCCCGCATCGCCCAAAATCTCGGCGGAAGGCTCCTGCTGCGGATCGAGGACATCGATCTCGGCCGGACCCGACCCGAATTCGTGCAGGCGATCTTCGACGACCTGGCGTGGCTCGGCCTGAACTTCGACGGCCCGGTGCGGCGCCAGTCCGGGCATTTTTCGGAATATGTTCGGGCGCGGGATGCGCTCGCCGTGCGAAAACTCCTTTATCCGTGCTTCTGCTCGCGCGGGCGGATCGCGGCGGCCATTACCGAGCGCGAGGCGTCAGGCGCGCGGGTCGCGCGCGATCCCGACGGCGCGCCGCTCTATCCGGGCACCTGCCACGCGCTCCCCGGCGACGAAGTCCGGGCCCGCATCGACGGTGGCGCGCCGCATACGTGGCGTCTCGACAGCGCGGCGGCCCTGGCCGAGATCACCGCTCCTCTCGTCATCCGTCGTTTCGCCCCGGACGGCTCGCAGGATACCGTCCCGGCCGACCCGGCCCGCTGGGGCGACGCGGTGATCGCCCGCCGCGACGTGCCGACGAGCTATCATCTCGCCGTGGTCTGGGACGATGCGGAGCAGGGCATCAGCCACGTGGTCCGCGGCCAGGATCTGGAGGCGGCGACCGACCTGCACGTCCTGTTGCAGCACCTGCTCGGCCTGCCGAGCCCGGCCTATCACCACCACGGGCTGATCCGCGACGAGACCGGCGACAAGCTCGCCAAGTCGAAGGGCTCGGAATCGCTGGCGGACCTGCGCGCCCGCGGCGTCACCCCGGGTGCCGTGCGCGCCATGCTGGGCTTCGCCTGACGCGCGAGTTCGGGCAGGCGGTCGAAATCCCCGTCGGAACCCGGCTTCCCATACGTCGCCCCGAAAGCCGATAACCGCCTTTCGGGACGACGCCCTAAAGGGAGCCGAGCCGGATCACGAGGGCGAGCGCTTCGGCGAAGGCGGCGTCGGCGTCGAGGTCGGTCGTGTCCAGCACCACCGCGTCGGCGGCGGCCTTGAGCGGGGCGGCGGTGCGGCTCGAATCGCGGGCGTCGCGGGCGCGGATGTCGGCGAGGATCGCCTCCGGCGCGGCGGCCTCGCCCCGGCCGGCGAGTTCGCGATGGCGCCGCCGCGCCCGTTCCTCGGGGGTCGCGGTGATGAACAGCTTCACCCGCGCGTCGGGGCAGACCACCGTGCCGATGTCGCGCCCGTCGAGGACGGCGCCCTCGGGCCCCCCGGCGAAGCGCTGCTGCCAGGAGAGGAGCGCGGCGCGCACCTGCGGCACCGAGGAGACCCGCGAGGCGGCCTCGCCCATCGCCCGCTCGCGCAGGCGCGGATCGTTCAAGCCCTCGGCCGAGAGCGCGGCGGCGGCGCGGGCGGCGGCCGCCTCGTCGCCGAGATCGGTGCCGGCATCGATGAGGGCGAGGGCGACCGCGCGGTAGAGCAGGCCGGTGTCGAGATGCGGCAGGCCGAAATGCGCGGCGAGCCGCTTGGCGAGCGTGCCCTTGCCGGAGGCGGCCGGGCCGTCGATGGCGATGACGAGGGGGGCGCCCATCAGCGGTTCGCTCCCTCGACGATCTCGGCGCCCAGAGCCGCCATGGTCGGGCGGAAGGTCGGGAAGCTCGTGGCGATCATCGCCCCGTCATCGACCGTGACCGGGTTTTCCGAGGCCATGCCCATGACGAGAAAGGCCATGGCAATGCGGTGGTCGAGATAGGTCTCGACCGTGCCGCCGCCGCGCGCCGCCGCGCCCGTGCCGGTGACGATCAGGTCGTCGCCCTCGATGACATGGTCCACGCCGTTCTCCGCGAGTCCCGCCGCGACCGCGGCCAGGCGATCCGATTCCTTCACCCGCAACTCGTGCAGGCCGTTCATCCGAGTGGTGCCCTCGGCGAAGGCCGCGGCGACGGCGAGCACCGGATACTCGTCGATCATCGACGGCGCGCGCTCGGCCGGCACGTCGATGCCGTGCAGGCGGCTCGCCCGCACGCGAAGGTCGGCCACGGTCTCGCCGCCCTCCTCGCGCTCGTCGAGGCGTTCGATGTCGGCGCCCATCTCGATCAGCGTAGTGATGAGGCCGGTGCGCAGCGGGTTCATCATGACGCCGCGCAAGGTTACCTCGGAGCCCGGCACGATCAGCGCCGCCACCAGCGGGAAGGCCGCCGAGGACGGGTCGGCGGGCACGATCACCTCGGTGCCGCGCAGGGTCGGCTGGCCGGTGAGCGCGATGCTCCGGCCGTGGCCGCCCTCGCCATGGGGCTCCACCCTGACCTCGGCGCCGAACAGGCGCAGCATCCGCTCGGTGTGGTCGCGCGAGGCGGCCTTCTCGATCACCGTCGTCACGCCCGGCGCGTTGAGGCCGGCGAGCAGAACCGCCGACTTGATCTGCGCCGAGGCGACGGGAAGCTCGTAGCGGATCGGGATGCCCTCGGGCGGGCCCTTGATCGTCAGCGGCACGCGCCCGCCCTCGGCTTCGGAGACGACCCGCGCCCCCATCTGCAGCAGCGGATCGAGGATGCGCCGCATCGGCCGCTTGCGGAGGGAGGCGTCGCCGTCGAAGGTCGCGGTCACGGGCTGGCCGCCGACCACGCCCATCATCAGCCGCGAGCCGGTGCCGGCATTGCCGAAATCGAGCACGTCCGCCGGGTCCTGCAGCCCGCCGATGCCGGTGCCGACGACGCGCCAGCGCCCCTCGCCCTCGCGGGTGATCGTGGCGCCGAGCGCGCGGGCGGCCTCGACCGTGCGCAGCACGTCGTCGCCCTCCAAGAGGCCTTCGACCCGGGTCTCGCCGATGGAGAGCAGCCCGAAGATCATCGCCCGGTGCGAGATCGACTTGTCGCCCGGCGGCTTGAGTTCGCCGGCAAGCGCGTGGCCCGGACGCGCGGTGAGGGGCTGCGGAGCGGAATCGTGCGACACGGGGAGGCCAGGGCTTCCGGCGAGAGGGCGGGACGGCCCCGCACGATGTGTTCGTAGACACGGGGCCGTTGCCGAGCGCGGGGCCCGGCCGAGTTGCGGCCCGTTACCATGCGGGCCCGGCGGCGTCATCCGTAAGCCCCTCCGTGAGCGACGGGTTTACCAAGGGATGGGGTGAGCGTACCGACGACTCGACAGGACCCAACATATGTTTATTGTTCGGCGCATGACCCACATGCGTCGCTGTCTCCGCAAGGTCGAACAAGCCGCTGCGGCCGCCGATCCGGCTCTCGCCGAGCGCATCCGCGAAGCCTTGGACGAGTTGGAGGCGGCCTATCTCCGCCCCAGCGAGCGCATCGTCGCCCTCGAAGCCCTCCTTCATGGATTCGAGCATAGCCATCTGGCTGAAAACGCGTGGCTCGGCCGGCTCCTGCGCGTGGCCATCGATCGGCGCCAGGGAGACTTGGCCCGCTCCGCCGCCCCGCGTGTCGCCCCGCAAGCCCTTCGGCCGACCGCGTCGCTGCAGGCCAATCCTCTGTGACGGATCGATGACGGCGGCACCCCGTGAGCCTGTTGCATCTCGGGCACAGCGAAGCTCGGAGCGAAACGGTAACGCTTTCGTCAGTTCCTTGATGAGACCCGGAACCACCTGAAGGCGCGCACATCCATCCGGGATGGCGCGCCTTGCTTTTTCGCGCGGCCGCCGGCCCGGGCACGGGTCTATTTGACATGGGCTGAGGCTGCGACTAACGGGGCCGCTCCTCCCCGACCCCCTTCGACATCTGCCCAGAGGTTCGCTGCCGTGGCTAGACCGGAACTCGGCGTCAAGCGCCAGTGCATGAATTGCGGTGCCAAGTTCTACGACCTCGACCGCGATCCGGCGACCTGCCCGAAATGCGGTACGATCTATCAGGTCGCCACCAGCCGCGTCGCCCCGCCGATCGCCAGCCGCGCGGCGGACGACGACGAGGAGGAAGAGGAGAAGGCCGGCCCGGAGATCGTCTCCCTGGATGAGGCCGAGTCGAACGACGACGCCGACGACATCAGCGTGGACGACGACGAGAGCGGCGACGACGCCGGCACCGGCGGCGACGACGACACCTTCCTGGAAGAGGAAGACGGCGACGACGACGTCTCGGATCTGATCGACAACGATTCCGACAACGACGAAGAGGGCTGAGGCCCGCCTCGTCTCGTCAACGGGTCTCGGGCCCCCCCGGGATCCGTCCGGTCCGATCGATGGACCTGAAGCCGGAGGCGCTCGGGCGGCGCTCCGGCCTTCAATCCCGAACCCGTCCCCGCCTCCTCTCCGTCGTTCGGGCCGGGCTACGGCGGTTGATTCGCCCGCCGGTGGCCTCCTTGGCCCGGACAGGCTGGGCCGCTTTCGCCGCGGCGATCCCCGCCGGCTGGCCCTCCGGCCGCGACACGGCCCGCTTCGGCACCGATCGCTCCCGCCCGCCAGACTCTCCCGGATCGGCACGGTCCCGCTCGGCAAGATCCGGGCGCGGCGCCGGGTCTCATTGCGAATTGTCCTGGGTACCGGATCCCGGCAGACCCCCCAGGTGCTTGTGCCGCATCGGCTTTTTTCCGAAACTCGGTATCCGCCGTTCGGGCCGACTCCCGGGCGCAAACGCCTGACGCTCCCATTTCTGTCCCTGGACGGCACATCGCAACCGGCAACACCCTTGCACTTCCTCCGGTCAATACTCGGGCCTGTCCCGGGCGGAACGGACGGGCGGTCGCTTGCGGTCGCCGAGATGAGAGGAACCGGACCAGGGCCGGTTTTGTGGAATGACGAGCCACCTCAGCATGCGTGGAGCCGTGCCGCTGTCCTCCTTCGACTGGCGCGCCGAGACCGCCGGGCAATCGCGGTCGGTCAGCCCCGCTCAGGTCATGGGGATGCTCCGTCGGCGGCGCTGGCTGATCGGCTTCGCCCTCGTCCTCGGCCTCCTCGGCGCCGTGGGCGTCGTGGCCACGATGGAGCCGCGCTACGTCGCCACCGCCCAGGTCATCATCGATCCGCGCGGCCTGCGCGTGGTCGAGCGCGAGGTGACACCGAGCGTCGACAATGCCGACGCCCAGATCGCCACCGTCGAGAACGAGATGCGGGTGCTGCGCTCCAGCGCGGTGTTCGACGCGCTGATCACCCGCGAAGGGCTCGATCAGGATCCCGAATTCGTCGGAAACCCGCCGGGATTGCTGCGCCGGATGCGCGGCGCGATCACGGATTTCCTCGGCGCCGCCCCGGCCCGCACGCCGGACCCGCGCCGGAGCGCGCTCCAGGCCCTGGAGCGCAAGGTCGCCGTGCGCCGCGCCGAGCGCAGCTTCGTCATCGAGGTGACCGTCGCCACCCGCGACCCCGACAAGTCGGCCCGCATCGCCAACGACCTCGTCGCGATCTACACCGAGCAGGCGAACAAGACCCGCGCCGACCTCGCCCGCCGCTCCGGCGCCTCCCTCGACGACCGGCTGGCGGAACTGCGCGCCGCCGTGCGCAAGGCGGAGGACAAGGTCGAGACCTTCAAGAGCAAGAACGACCTCGTCAGCGCCGACGGTACCCTCACCCGCGACCGGCGCCTGCGCGACCTCAACGCCCAGCTCGTCACCGCCCGCGCCCGCTCGACCGAGGCGCTCGCCCGGATGGAGCAGGTGACCGCGCTGCACGGCAAGCTCGACGGCCTGACCGAGGCGGTGCAGTCGCAAGCCGTGCTGCAACTGCGCGGCCAGATCGCCGAGGCGCGCCGCCGCCGGGCCAACCTCGCCAACGTGCTGGGGCCGCGCCATCCCGATCTGGCCTCGGTCGGCCGCGAGATCGACGTGCTGCAGGACCAGCTCGATCAGGAGCTGCGCCGCATCGGCGAGGCCGCCCGCAACGATTACCGCCGCGCCAAGCAGACCGAGGAGCAGCTGCGCCGCACCGTGGAGTCGATGTCGCGGGCCTCCTTCGCCGACAGCCGGGCGCTGACCGAGCTGCGCGAGCTGGAGCGCGAGGCCGAGACCCGCCGCACTTTGTACTCGCAGTACCTCGCCCGCGCCCGCGAACTGGCCGAGCAGACCCAGGTCGATCTCAACAACGTCCGGGCGATCGGCGCCGCGATCCCGCCCGACCAGGCGGCCAACCTGAGCAAGGCGGTCATCCTCGCGCTCGGCACCCTGATCGGCGGCGTCCTCGGCATCCTCGCCGCCATCGCCCTCGGCGTCCTGCGCGGCGAGGCGCGCCCGGCGAGCGAGGCGCCCGGCCCCCGCCCGGCCGCGACCGAGCCGCCGCGCGAGACCGTCGCCTGGACCCCGCGCGACTTCCGCTGACACCGGCTCGGTTAAGCCTGTCCGGCGAAACTCCCCGGCCGCCCGCCGTTTCGGCCTCCGAGGCGACGGTGCGGCAGGAGTTCCGTGAAAGGCTGCTCGCACACCGGTCCGCCCGCCCACGCGTGCGGCCGAAAGCGCCACAATCACGAGCGCGACGATCACGAGCGCCACGACCATGAGCGACACGGCCTTTCCGTCTTCCACCGCGCCGGCCCTGGCCGCCCCGATGTCGGCCGCGCCGCGCCGCACCACCGGCGAGCTGTGGCGCACGCTGTTCGTCGTCTTCGCCGTGCTGATGTGCGTGAACGCCTTCTACGCGACGTTTGCGGGCGGCAGCGACGAACTCGGCGGCGACAAGGCCCACGTGCCGTCGAACCGCGGCAACCTGCTCTATGTCGGCCTCTGGCTCGCCCTCTATGGCTGCTCCGCCTGGGTGGTGTTCCGCGATTTCCTGCGCAACGGGCTCGATCTGTGCCTCGTCGGGATCATGCCGCTCGCCGGCTACATCATGCTCTCGTCCACGTGGTCGTACGACCCCTGGGCCTCGATCGTGCCGGCCACGATGCTGGCGCTCAACATGGTCATCGCCGCCGCTCTCGCCTCGGTGGTCCATCCGGCGCGGTTCCTGCGCATCTTTGCCTGGACCAACGTGATCCTCGTCGCGATCTCGCTGGCCCTGGTGGTGATCACCCCGGACACGGTGCGTACCGACATCAACCGGCCGGGCCTCCTGATGACGGGCGAATTGTTCGGGGCCTACCCCAACAAGACCATCCACGGCATGTCGGCCTCGATCGCGATCCTCGTGCTGTTGTTCCTGCCGGGTTCGAGCCCCCGCGGCCTGCGCTGGCCGGCGCTCGGCATCCTGACGCTGGGCCTGATCCTGTCGAACTCGGCCGCCTCGGTCGGCGGGACCCTCGCGGCGGGGGCGACGCTGTTCGCCGCCCGGCTCCTGCCGCGGTTCGGCCGCCCGATCTTCGCAGGCGTCACCGGCCTGTCGATCCTGTTCGCCCTCAGCCTGCCCTTCGTCGGCATCGGCGAGATCGCCACCGCCCTCGGCCGCAGCGCCGACTTCACCGGCCGCACCAGCTTCTGGCCCTACGGCATCGAAGCCATCAAGGAGCGCCCCCTGTTCGGCTACGGTTACCTGAGCTTCTTCAGCACCGACCCGTTCTCGAAGGTGTGGCGGCTGTGGGAGCAGGAGCTGTATTTCTTCACGCCCGAGTTCCACAATACCTTCCTCGACATCCTCATCGCACTGGGGCTGGTCGGCGGCGTCCTCTACCTCGGCTTGCTGTTCGTCTCGTCCGCCGTCTTCGCTCATCCGACCTTGGAGCGCCGCTGCGCCTTCCTGCTCTCGGCGATCCTGATCCTGTTCATCCTCAACAGCGCCACGAACTACATCTTCTTGGCGCATAACCGGCTGCCGGCGATCTTCCAGTTCTACTGCCTGTTCGTGCTGTGCCGCAGCTACCGATCGGCTCCGCCGGGCTTGTGGGTCGGCCTCGTCCCGCCCCTCCGCGGTGCCGTCCGATGAGGACGCATCGACCCGAAAGGGGGCCGCCGGCTTTCGAAAGACGCCGATGCGGCGCACCGATCCAGCCCTGCGCGGATGGGAGCGCGCCCACGACATGCAGGACCGCGACAGGAGCCCGACGTTGAAACCCAGCAGCATGCCGCATCTGCCGCAGCTCGACGGCATCCGTGCGCTCGCGGTCGGGCTGGTGTTCCTGTCCCATGCCGGGCTCGGGCATATCGTGCCGGGCGGGCTCGGGGTCACGATCTTCTTCTTCCTGAGCGGCTACCTCATCACCACGCTGCTGCGGTTCGAGGCGCTGAACACCGGCGGCGTCAGCCTGCGGAATTTCTATCTGCGCCGCGTCTTCCGCATCTTCCCGCCGCTCTACCTGACGCTCCTGTTCTGCGGTGCGCTCTACGCCTTAGGCCTGCTCAAGGGGCCCTACGACGCCGGCGTGGTGCTGATGCAGGCGACGTTCGCCGGCAACTACGTCACGATGCTGGGCGGCGACATCGCCCACGCCCTGCCGGTGCCGCTGTGGTCGCTCGCCGTGGAGGAGCATTTCTACCTGCTCTTCCCCCTCGTCTTCCTGCTCGCGGTCGGCCGGATCTCGGCGGCGCGGCTCGCGCTCTTCTGCCTGATCGCCTGCTTCGTCGTCCTGTCGTTCCGGGTCGCCGCGGTGATGACGCTGGCGGATGCCTCCGACACCTACATCTGGACCCATACCCGCGCGGACTCGATCCTGTTCGGCTGCTGCCTCGCGCTCTGGCGCAACCCGCTCCTCGACGGCGAGGCCGGCTACCGTCCGGGCGGCTGGCAGGCTCTGGCCGCGCTCGGTGTGATCGGCGCCACCCTGGTGGTGCGGGACGAGACCTTCCGGCAGACCCTGCGCTACACGGTCCAGGGCGGCGCCCTGTTCGTGCTGTTCGCCTGCATCCTGCAGCCGGCGCGGGGGAGCGCCTGCGGTCGCGCGGCCCGGCTTCTGTCGGCGCCGCTGCTGACCCGGATCGGCCTCTACTCGTACACGATCTACCTCGTGCACGCGGCGATGATCGAGGCGATGGCGGAGTTCACGGATTCCCACCTCGTCCAGGGCATCGCGGGGGCCGCGCTGACCTTCGTCTACGCGGCGCTGATGCACCGCCTCGTCGAGCGCCCGTTCGCCCGGTTGCGTCGCCGCCTCGACGCGCCCGGCGCCGGCGTGCCGGCACGAGAAGCGCCGCTGGCGGCCCCGGCGCGCTGACGCCGGTTCACCAGCCGCGGGCGACGAGCGCGTCGTGCACCAGCACGGCGATGACGGCCTGACCGGCGTCGTTGAGGTGGATGTGGTCGGCTCTCAGCGTCTGGGCCGGCACGTCATCCACGATGTCGGCCCGGTCCCGTGCGGTCGGGTTCAGCCCGTTCATCGCGAGGCCGCGCTCGACCAGGGGGCCGCGCACGTCGAGGAAGCGAAAGCCGTGGTCGTCGCGCAGGGCGTCGTTGAGCGCGCGGATCGCCCGGTAGCCGGGGCGCCCCCGATGTTCCTCGGGCACGTCGGCGTTGATGATCGACAGGACGAGGCTGCGTTCGCAGCGCGCCGCCATCGCCTTCAGATCGGCCCGGACCCGGTTGGGATCGTCGTAATTGTTGCGGCCCGCCCAGATCACCGCGACGCCCTCGCGCGAGCGCGGATCGGACAGCATCCGGCGGGCGACCTGCGTGGAGGTTTCCCCGCCGATCCCGGCATTGCGCACGGCACGCGGTGGGGCGAAGAGCCGACCCAGGACGGTCGGGTAGCGTCCGCCATTCGTCTGCACCCCGGCGCCGAAGGTCAGGCTGTCGCCCCAGCAGACGATCGGCGCGGCCGCGGCTTCGGCCCGCCCGGCAAAGCCCGCGGCCAGCAGGCCCAGGCCGAAGCGGCGGCGGTCGAGGATCGGTGTCGAAGGCGGCATGACCACTCCGGCGCAGCGCTATGGGCGCCTTACGCTCCGAACAGAACGATCTCCGTATAGGACAGATCCCCCGCCATCGGCGGGTTGGGGCCGCGGGCGAATTTGGGCGCGCGCCCAGGAAAGTAGCGGCCGGGGAGGTCGGCGCGGCGCTCGACGGCGTCGAGGACGAACCAGGGCATCGCCCGGCGCAGCAGCAGGGCGCGGCCGACCGCGCCGAGGCAGGACGCCAGATCGAGGCCGGGCGAGTGATAGACCAGCTGGAGGCCGGGAAAGCGCAGCCAGCCGAGCCGGCCCGGCAGCACCTTGATGGCGCGGCGCTGGAACAGCAGCGCGCCGGCCTTCGCGCCGTCCGACCAGACGAGGCCGAGGCAGCCGTAGGAGACGTGGTCGGCGACCAGCCGGGCTTCTGCCTCGGGTAGCAGCGCAAGCGTCTCGGGCGAGACGGGGCGCGCCCGGCCCCGGTGGCGGCCGAGGATCGGCAGGGTCAGCATCTGGCCGGCGCAGATCGTCCTGAAGCCGCGGGCCTTGTGCATCGCCCAGGTCTGGGGCGCGGGTGAGACGTTGACATAGGTCACCGTCCGGTCGCGCATGGCGAAGCCGTCGAGCAGGGTGCCGAGCGAGCGGAATTCCGGCTTCACGTACCAGCTCGACAGGTTGCAGCGCAGAGATGGGCCGGCTTCGTCCTCGACCACGCGGTAGAGCGCCAGCAGCACGCCGACCGCCTCGCCGTCCCGCTCGACGAGATAGCCGTAGCGCGGCACGCCGTCGGGTAGGGGTTGGGCGCGGTGCCGCGCCAGACCCCGGCGCCAATAGCCCTCCGAACGGTCGGCGAATCCGGTGCGCAGCAGCGCGATCACCGCGTCGAGGTCGTCCTCCTCGATGGTCCGGCAGCGCGTCTTCGGACGCTCGCGCTTCGGCGTCGCCGGGGCGGGATCGGACGCGGAGACGAGGGGGACTTCTTCGGATTCGGACAGGGCGAACATCGGCGACACTCTCGGAGCTTCGCTGAGCTTGAGGCCGGGGCGGATGCGTGGGCCGCGTCCGTTCGGATCGGGAGTCAGGTCGGCGGAAGGAGGGGGGCGAGGGGAGGGGATCGGCCCGAGCCGAAGGCTCAGGCGGTGCTTCCGGCGTCGATCGTGAGCACCGTGCCGGTGATGTTGCGGGCTTTGTCCGACATCAGGTAGGCGACGGCGTCGGCTACGTCCTGCGGTTCGGCCAGGCGCTTGAGGGCGCTGCGGTTGGCGACGCGCGATCGCTCGGCCTCGTCCATCCCCTCCGTCAGGGCCGTCTCGATGAAGCCGGGCGCCACCGCGTTCACCGTGACCCCGAGGCGACCGACCTCGCGGGCGAGGGACTTGGTGAAGCCGATCATCGAGGCCTTGGTGGCGGCGTAGACCGAGAGCGCGTTGTATCCCGTGAAGGCGATGATCGAGCTGACATTGACGATGCGGCCGGCGCCGGCCGTCATCATCCCGCGGGCGAGATACTTGGTGAGCACCATCGGGGCGACGGTGTTGAGATGGACCAGTTCGGCGATCTTTTTCGCCGGCATGGTGGTGAGCAGGCCCGGCGTGCCGATCGCGGCATTGTTGACGAGGCCATAGACCGGCCCGTGCTCTGCCTTGATCCGCTGGACGAGCCCTTGCAGCGCGTCGATCTCGCCGAGATCGGCGGCCATGAACCGGATCGCGCCGAAGGGCGCGACCTCGCAGGCCGCCTCCAAAGCTTCGCTCGGGCGGCGGGCCAGGGCGATCACGCGGAACCCTTCGTTCGCCAGCGTCGAGGCCATGGCGAGGCCCAAGCCCCGGCTCGCTCCGGTGACGACGACGAGGCGGCCTTCACGGATTTCGGTCACGGCATCCTCCGCACCAGCTTGCCGCCCGAGGTGAGCGGCAGGTCCTCGACGAAGCGCACGCTCGCCGGCACCTTGTGGCCGGAGAGCCGCGGGCGGCAATGGGCGATGATCGCCTTCTTCAGCGCCGCCGGATCGGTGGCGTCGGTGCCGGCGCGCAGCACGACTTCCGCCTCGACCACGGCGCCGAGGATCGGGTTGGGCCGCGCCCGCACGCGGGACATCGACACGCTGGAATGCAGGTTGACGACGGCCTCGACCTCTTCCGGCTGCACCTTGGCGCCGCCGACATTGATGACGCCGCTGCGCCGCCCCAGGAAGTGGTAGCGCTCGCCCCGGCGCTCGACGAGGTCGCCGGTATCGACGAAGCCGTCCTCCGCCATCAGCGGCTCGGGCGTGGCGCCGAGATAGCGCCGGCCGGTGCGGCCGGAGCGGACGTAGAGCGCGTCGTCGCGCACCGCGATCTCGATGCCGGCGCGTGCGCCGATCAGCGCGGCGGGGAACCCCTCGCACCCGTCCTCGACGGTGAAGCCGACGCCGCCCTCGGTCGAGGCGTAGGCATGGGCCATGCGGGCCTCCGGGAAGGCGGCGCGCAGCAGATCGAGCACGGTCTGGTCGGCGATCTCGCCCGAGAGCCGGACGTAGCGCGGCGCGAGCCGGCTCAGCGCATTGCTCATCAGGGCGAGCCGCCAATGCGAGGGCGTGCCGAGGATGTGGGTCACTTGCCGCTCGCTCGCGCGGATCAGATAGTCGCGCACCGGCTCGTGCCGGTCGGACAGCACCAGCGAGGCCGGCGCCAGCATCGCGCGCAAGAAGACCTGGAGGCCGCCGTAGCGGCGGATGTCGTAGAAGGTCGACCAGACCGTGCCGGGTTCGGGCGCGGCCGCCGTGTTGATGCCGCCGGCCAGCCCGTCGAGGGTGTGGGCGACGAGCTTCGGGGCGCCGGTGGTGCCGGAGGTGGCGAGCGCCCACTCGGTTTCCTGGCCCTTCTCCGCAGCGGCTTGGGCGGCTGCTTCGACAGCGATGCGGGGGAGGCCCGGCAGATCGCCCTCGGGCAGGCCGTCGGCGTCGCAGACCGCGATCTCGGCCTCGGAATCCGAGGCGATGCGGGCGACGTGCTCCGGCGCGAGGCCCGGCGGCACCAGGGCGAGGCGCGCGACGAGGCCGTCGAGGGCCAGCATCGCGCGGGCCGCCGCCATCTGCCCGCCGACGGCGAGCAGCACGCGTTTGCCGGCAAGCCGCTCGCTCACCGACGCGTCGCGCGGTCCGCCGACGATCCCGGCGAGATCCCTTTTCTCGCGAGGGTCGGACAGGAACAGGCCCTCCAGCCCGCCCGCCGCAAGGAGTGTCTCGCGCAGGATCATGGCGCTTACGCCGCCTTCTTGGCCGCGGCGCGGTCGTAGAGAGCGACGAGGTCGCCGACCGTCACGGGCAGGTCGTCGGCCTCCATCTCGGAGAACGGATCGGCCCCGGTCAGATCCTCCATCCGGGCGACCAGCAGGGCGAAGCAGAGCGAGTCGAACTCGGTCTCCAGCATCACGAGATCGTCGGTGATCGGCGGCATCCGCTTCTCCTGCTCGGCGGCGACGGCGGCGATCTCGGCGTGGACGGTGGAACGCAGGGACATGGGAGACTCCACAGGTCGAAAGGTGAGGTCAGACGGTCGGGGTGGGCGCGCGCAGCAAATCCGAAAAATCGCGCGCGATCTCGGACAGGATCGGCCGGGAGCGGGGCACGAGGCGCCCGAGGCCGTAGAAGAAGTGGATCATGCCGGCGTGGCGGGCGTGGACGACCGGCACGCCCGCGCGGGTCAGGCGCTCGGCGTAGGTCTCGCCGTCGTCGCGCACGGGGTCGTACTCGGCGGTGTGGATGTGGGCCGGCGGCAGGCCGGTGAGATCGGTCTCGCGCAGCGGGCAGAAGCGCGGGTTCGGCAGGGCGTCGGGTCCGCAGGCGATCAGGTCGCCCTGGATCGTCGCCTCGTCGAGGAAATAGCCGCGGGCGAAGTCGCGGCGCGAGGCGCCGACGCCGTGCACGTCGAGGACCGGGCAGATCAGGAGCTGGGCGGCGAGTGCTTTGCCGGCTCCCAAAAACTCCTGGCAGACGCGGGCGGCCAGGCCGGCGCCGGCCGACTCGCCGCCGACGGCGAGCCGCGTCGGATCGATGCCGAGGTCGGCCGCGTGCTCCGTCACCCAGCGGGTCGCGGCGAGCGCGTCGTCGAGGCCGGCCGGAAACGGATGCTCGGGGGCGAGCCGGTACTCGACCGCGACCACCCGCATCCGGCCCGCGTCGCAGAGCGTGCGGCATAGTGCGTCGTGGGTGTCGAGATCGCCGGTGACGAGGCCGCCGCCATGCAGGAAGACGAGGCCGGGGCCGGGTGTCTCGCCCTCTGGCGCCTCGCCCTCCGGCGCGTAGAGGCGAAGTGCCAGCGCGCCGCCGGGACCGGGCATGGTGAGGTCGCGCACGCGCACCGGCCCGGTCGCGAGACCGGCGGCGGCGAGCTTCGAGAGCCCGCGCAGTCCCTCGCGCCGGGCGGGCAGATCGATGCCGTTCGAGCCCCCGAGCGCCATCATGTCGAGGAAGCGGCTGACATGCGGGTCGAGGGCCATCGCGGCGGCGTCCTCAGAGCTTGAGCGCGGCGCGGATCGCGGCCGGCCAGTCGGCGAGAGCCGCGCCGTGGGTGGCGAACATCGCCACCGCCAGACGGTCCATGCCGAAGGCGACGCAGCCGGTATGGGCCGGCTCGCCGTCGGCGAGATGGAGGCCCCAGGTCGTGCCGAAATGCTCGCGGTGATAGTTGAAGCTCATGCAGGCGGTGCCGGCGGCGGCCCCGCGGAGCGGGATCAGCAGCTCGAACTTCAGCGCCTGTTCGAGCTGGCTGAAGGCCATGATCTGGCCCAGCCGCCCGAAGAACGGATCGCTCGCGGTCTCGACCGTGTAGGTGAGCCCGAGTTCGTCGGCCATGGCGGTGGCGGTCTTGATCCAGCTTTCACGGAAGGCGACGATCTGCTCCGGCGTGCCGATGCGGACGTATTCGCGCATCCGGAAGGATTGCAGCCGGTCGAGATGGCGCGAGGGCTCGCGGCGGAAGCAGTCGCAGGCCACGTCGAAGCGGTAGCCGGCCTCCGGCACTGGCCCACGGGCGGCGGCGATCGGGTAGACCGGGTAGCAGGCAGCCGGCGTCAGGACGAGGTCGGCGGTCTCCAGGCCCTCGGTCCAGTCGCCGCCGTTCAGGTGACGGTCGGCATAGCCGCGGATCTCGGTCTCCGACCCCTCCAGGCACGAGACACATCCCAAAAGATTCGGAAAGCTCTTGAGGTAGCCGTGGCGCTCGAGATGGGCGCGGCTCATCACCGGCGGGAAGCGGAACACCTCGGTGCCCTCGTCGCGGCGGGCCGAGATGAAGGCGGCCAGCGCCTCGACCACCGACTCGTAGGCGCCGGTGCGGGCGTAGACGCCGAGGGCGTCCATCGGCTTGAACATCGCGTCGAACAGGGAGTCGAGCGGATCGGTCGCGGGCGGGGCGGCCGGCGCGTTCATCACGGGCATGTTCATGGCGGGAGACTCTTCGGAAGAGGGCGGAAGAGGAGGGATCAGGCGCCGAGGGAGGCGGCGACCGGGGACATCAGGGTCGCGGTGGCGAGGTTGGCGACGATGCGGTCGTTGTGGATCATGATCGGCGCCGAGAGGATGTCGCGCAGGGCCCGGCCGACGCTGAAGGCGCCGTCCTGGCGGTAGCCGGCGAGCCCGTTGGCCCGCAGCGCGCTCGACACCGCCGCGACGGCGAGTTCGGAGACCTCGACCTTGAGCATCGTGATCGCGGTCTGAAAATCGAGGGCGGCCAGGGCCGTCGCGTCGTCGCCCGCGGCCTCGAACCGGTCGAGCCCCTGGACGATGAGCGCACGGGCCTGCTTCAGGCTGGAGACGGCGCGGGCGTAGTGGAGCGCGCCGGGCGGGGCGACGCCGCCCGCGCCCCGCATGGCGGTGCGGGTGAAGGCTTGAGCCCGATCCACGGCGCTGGCCGCGATGCCGGCCCAGGCGCTCGACCAGAGGATGTGCGAGACCGGCGTCATGGTCTGATTGTGGACATCGCCGTAGCGGGCGGAGAGCACCTGCTCGGGGCGGCCCTTGGCGACGAGGCGGAAGCCGCTGCTGCAGGTGCCGCGCATCCCGAGTGTCTCCCAGCCGCTCAGGCGCTCCAGGACGTAGTCCTCCTTGAGGAAGACGCAGAGCACCTGATCGGAGGCGGCGGCCTCGGCGTTGCGGCGGGCGACGGTGACGACGCCGTCGGCCTGGGCGCCGTAGGAGATCACCGTGGCGGCCCGCTCCAGGCTGACGCTCGCGCCGTCGGTCTCGATGGCGGCGGCCGAGGAGCGGACGTTGCCGCCGCCCTGGCCTTCCGTGGTGGAGGAGGCCAGCAGCAGCTGCTCGTCGGCGATGCGGCGGATCAGGCCGTCGCGCCACACGTCGCCGCGGCCGTGCCGGGTCAGGCAGGCGACCTTGGTCTGGTGCATGGCGAAGATCATCGCGGTCGAGGCGCAGGCACGGCCGAGGGTGTAGCAGATGTCGGCGAGCGCCCGGATCGTGGCGCCCTCGCCGCCGAGTTCGATCGGCACCGCCGCGCCGAGCAGGCGCTGGGATTTCAGGGCGGAGACCGCCTCCTCGGGGAAGCGCCCGTCGCGGTCCACCGCCTCGGCGTGGAGGGCGGCCACCGCAGCGACAGCCGCGGCGCGGGCGGTGAGGTCGGTGGCGAGGGCGGTGTCGTCGGGACCGGTCATCGGCTGGATGGTCATGGCGTGGCTCCCCAGATCTGAAGCCGGCCGTGCCGGCAGTTCTTTCGTTCTCGTCAGGTCAGGCGGACGGGGCCGCCTTCACGGTCTCGACCATCCGGGCGATGGTCTCGATCGAGTAGAAGTTCTTCGGGGTGAGCGCCGCGGGCGGGATCATGATGTCGAACTCCGCCTCGACTGCGATCATCAGGTTGACGAGATCGAGCGAGGACAGCCCGACATCGACCAGCGCATCGCCAGGGCCGAATACCGGCTTGATCGCGTGCCGCCCGGCGATCTCATAGGCCAGACCCATCGTCCGGTTGGCCACGCTCTGCGTCATCGTCTCCGACATGGTGTCTCGCGCCTCTTGTCTGTTGCAGTCTGTTGGAGGGGCTGCGACCCATCTGATGGCGATACAATCATCGCCGCGATAAGGTCTCTTCCGGATTTTCGAATCAATCTGAATGTGATCGTTAAATGGTTGTTCAGTTAATCGAACACTGTCATCCTCACGGTGGTGACAGGTCGATGAAGCTGCCGCGGCCGTAGACCAGCGCGCCGGCCGCCTCGCCACCCAGCCGCACCTCGCGCACGGCGCCGAGCAGGATGGCGTGGCTGTGCCGCTCGATGACCTCTTCGAGGTCGCAATCGATGATCGCCTGCGCCTCGGTGAGGCCGGAGGCGCCCGACGCCATGGTGGTCCATTCGGCGCCGGCGTAGCGGGCGGGGCCGCGCAGCGCCCCGATCCCGGCGAAGCGCTCGGCGACGGGGCGGTGCCCGGCGGCCAGGATGCTGACGCAGAAATGCTGGCGCTTGACGATCACCGGCCAGGTCGAGGAGGCGCGGTTGACGCAGACCAGCATGGTCGGCGGATCGACCGAGAGCGAGACCGCCGAGGTGGCGGTGAGCCCGACCCGGTCCTCGCCGCTGCCGGCGGTGACCACGACGACCCCGCCGACGAGGCGGCGCATCGCCTGCTTCAGCAGGCCGGCATCCGCGAAAGGCGGGGGCGGGGCATCGGGCGTGAGGCTCATGAGTGTGGCTTCCGGCGGCTCGAGCCGAAGGTCGGTGGCAAGAGAGCTCCGGTACGCGGCCATGGCATCGACCATCCGAAAGAGCGTGGATTTCGTTCGAGGTCCGACCGGATGACGCCCGCCTCAGGTCCGGTTCGAAACCGGACGTTATCGGTTGGCGCCTATGCCCGATGCGGTCCTCGCAGGATCTTCTGCAAAGGAGAGGCCTGCTCGAAGGGGCCGAAACCTGTTCACCCGCGGCACGATTCCGGTTGCGGGCGCAGGGCCGGTCCCGATCCGGAACAGCTTTTCGGGCGGATGTCGCCCCAATCCGAGGTGCGCGCGATGTCCGATCCGATCTCCCGTACCGCCGCCCAGGCGCTCGTGGACCAGCTCGTCGCCAACGGCGTCGGCCACGTCTTCGCGGTGCCCGGCGAGAGCTACCTGCCGGTGCTCGACGCGCTGCACGAATCCGGCATCAAGATCACCGTCTGCCGCCAGGAGGGGGGCGCGGCGATGATGGCCGAGGCTCACGGCAAGGCGACGGGCCGTCCGGGCATCTGCTTCGTCACCCGCGGCCCCGGCGCCACCAACGCCTCGGCGGGCATCCACATCGCCCAGCAGGATTCGACGCCGATGATCCTGTTCGTCGGCCAGATCGAGCGGGGCTTGCGCGACCGCGAGGCGTGGCAGGAGGTCGATTACCGCGCCGCCTTCGGGCCGATCTCCAAATGGGCGACCGAGATCGAGACCGGCGCGCGGGTGCCCGAATACGTCTCCCGCGCCTTCCACGTGGCCTGTGGCGGTCGCCCCGGCCCGGTGGTGATGGCGTTGCCGAAAGACATGCTGAAGGATCCCGTCTCCGGGCCGATCGCGCCGGCCTTCGTGCCGGTCGAGGCGGCGCCGGGCGTCGAGGATCTGGAGCGGCTGGCCGAACTCCTGGCGGAGGCGGAAAATCCGTTCCTCGTGCTCGGCGGCAGCCGCTGGGACGAGCGGGCCTATTCCGACATCCGCGCCTTCGTGGAGCGCTTCGATCTGCCGGTGGCGACGAGCTACCGCCGCCTGCCGCTGTTCGACCCGCTGCATCCGAACTACGCCGGCGACCTGGGGCTGGCCGCCAACCCCAAGCTCGTCGCGCGGGTGAAGGCCGCCGACCTGCTGATCGTGCTCGGCGGGCGGCTCGGTGAGGTGGCGAGCCAGATGTACTCGCTCCTCGACATCCCGGCTCCGCGCACGCGGCTCGTCCACATCCATCCGGGCCCGGAGGAACTCGGCCGGGTCTACGTCCCGCATCTGGCCATCAACGCCGGCCCGACCCGCACGGCCGCCGCGCTGGCGCGCCTGCCCGCCCCCGCCGCGACGCCGTGGTCGGAGCGTGCGCGGGCGGGCCATGCCGAGTACCTCGCCTGGAGCGAGACGGCGACGCCGCAGCCCGGCGCGGTCAATTTCGGCGAGGTGATGATCGCGTTGCGCGAGGCGCTGCCCTCGGACGCGATCCTGTGCAACGGCGCGGGCAACTACGCCGCCTGGATCCACCGCTTCTATCGCTTCCGGCGGCTCGCCACCCACATGGCGCCGACCTCCGGCTCGATGGGCTACGGCGTGCCGGTCGCCGTGGCGATGAAGCGGCTCTACCCCGAGCGCATCGTCATCTCGCTCAACGGCGACGGCGACTTCCTGATGAACGGCCAGGAATTCGCGACCGCCGTGCAGTACGGGCTCAACATCGTCTGCATCGTCGCCGACAATGCGAGCTACGGCACGATCCGGATGCATCAGGAGCGCGATTTCCCCGGCCGCGTCTGCGCCACCGATCTCGTGAACCCGGATTTTGCGGCCTACGCCCGCGCCTTCGGCGGGGTGGGGTTCACGGTCGAGCGGACGGAGGATTTTTCGGCCGCGCTCGACGCGGCTTTGGCCGCGAAACGCCCGGCGATCATCCACGTCAAGATCGCGGTCGATGCCATCGCGCCGGGCCTGACTCTGACGGCGATCCGAGAGAAGGCGCTGGCGGGGCAATAAAAACCCTCCCCCTCCGCGGGGGAGGGTGCCTCGCGGATGCGAGGCGGGAGAGGGGAGCCACGCTTCCGGAGACTTCACGGGCGACGGCGGCCAAGCGGCACCGTCGCTCCCCTCTCCCGACCCCCTTCGGGGGCCACCCTCTCGCAGAGGGGAGAGGGCTTGGCGGCGCGCTTAACCCAGGCGCCCGTGCGCAAAATCCCAATACAGCTGCCGCGCCTGCCGGAAGACCGGTCCCGGCTCGAACCGGACATCATCGAGCCCGGTCACCGGCGCGACCTTGGCGAAGTTGCCCGCGGTGAACACCTCGTCGGCGCTCAGAAAGTCGTCGTAGCGCAGCGTCTTCTCCACCACCTCGACGCCCGCGCCCCGCAGGAGCGCGATGACCCGCGCGCGGGTGATGCCGGCCAGGAACACGCCGTTGGGGACGGGGGTGTAGACCACGCCGTCGCGGGCCAGGAAGGCGTTGGCGTTGGCGAATTCGGCGACGTTGCCGAGCCCGTCGAGCATCAGGCAATTGCCGAAGCCGCGCGACAGCGCCTCGGTCAGGGCGCGGGCCCCGTTCGGATAGAGGCAGCCCGCCTTGGCATCGACCGGGGCGACCTCGATCGAGGGGCGGCGGAAGGGGGAGAGCGTCGCCCGCACGCCCGACGGCAGCGGCATCGGCGCGGTGTAGATCGATAGGCACCAGTTGGTGGAGGCGGGATCGAACCGGACGCCGCCGGCGAATCCGCTCTCGGCCCAGTACATCGGCCGGATGTAGAGCTCGGCATCCGGTGCGAAGCGCGACAGCCCTTGCGCGACGAGGTCGCTCCACTCCGACACCGACACCTTCGCTTCGAGGCCGAGCGCCACCGCCGAGCGGTTGACGCGGGCGAGATGCAGGTCGAGGTCGGGGGTGACGCCCTCGAAGGCGCGGGCGCCATCGAACACCGTCGAGCCGAGCCACGCGCCGTGGCTGCGCGGGCCCATGATCCGGACGTTGCCGGGATGCCACGCGCCCTCGAAGAAGGTCCAGGTGTCGGTGTCCTGCGTCATGGCGCGCCTCGAAGGATGGGGAAGCGGGGCCGATGAGCGGCCCCGACGCTGACTCAGGCCGCTTCGAGCAGGCCGCCGCCGACCGTCGGCGCGGACTTGCGGCGCAGCAGCTTCTTGACCTTGTTGAACGCCCGCAGGGCCAGGGCGAGATATTTCGGCTGGGTCTGGCGGCAGAAGGCGACCTTCCGCACGTAGCTTTCGACATGCCAGTGGCAGACCGCGCCGCGGGGGATGAACAGCACGTCGCCGGCGACGAACGTCTTGGCCGGGTTGATGCCGTCGCTGATCGTGGCCGAACCTTCGAGGAAGTGGATCGTCTCGTCGATGTCGTAGTGCCACTCGAACTTGCCCGCGGTGCAATCCCAGACCAGCGTCCAGGCCAGGCGGTCGGCGCTGCGCGACAGCATGGTGTTGCGCGCGATCGGCATCCCCTCGTGAATCCAGCTCGGCTCGATCGGAGCCGGCCGCAGGTCGCCCGTCGTCACGGACGCAATCATCGGGGTCGTAGACACGTCATCCTCGCTTCGAGTCGTCGGGGACGTCCAGGACCACTCCGGAGGCGCCCCGATTCAGCAGCACCACAGATGACTTGATCTGGCAAGGTCGTCTTTATCATATGGCTAACGCGGCAAACGCCAGGACTGGAATTCGGGCCAAAGCGTGACTTGGCTTTAAAGTAGAGTGGTCGAAACGGCACGTTCGCTTCACCCCGAGACACCGCTTCTACGTAGAATTCCGCAACCATGCGGCGGGAAAGTTGGGTCCGGGGCGGTGCGCCCGGCGGCCATCCCTCTGATCTTTCAACAAAATCAACCGGCGGCCGCGATCCTGCGGGCCTTGCCGGGCACTGCCGATCGCGTGCCGTTTCGGCACATCCCGGCGTGGTCCCGGCCTTGCGGCAGGCCCGCCGACCCTCGGGTTCCGTAGGACGACACAGCACCATGCGCAGCGAAACGATCGCGGTCCACGCCGGCTTCGAGCACGATCCGACCACCCACGCGGTCGCCGTGCCGATCTACCAGAGCGTCGCCTACGCCTTCGACAGCGCCGATCACGGTGCCGCCCTTTTCAATCTGGAGGAGGAAGGTTTCCGCTACAGCCGAATCGCCAACCCGACGGTGAACGTGCTGGAGCGGCGGGTGGCGGAGCTGGAGGGCGGCCATTCGGCGCTCGCCGTCGCCACGGGGCAGGCCGCGCTCCACTACGCCATCGCGACGCTGGCCGACCACGGCGGCAACATCGTCTGCGTGCCCCAGCTCTACGGCACCACCCACACGCTGCTCGCCCACGTGCTGCCGCGCCAGGGCATCGTCACCCGCTTCGCCGCGAGCGACCGGCCCGAAGACATCGAGCGGCTGATCGATGGCGAGACGCGGGCCGTCTACTGCGAGTCGATCGGCAACCCGGCCGGCAACATCTGCGATATCGAGGCGCTGGCGAAGGTGGCCCACGCTCACGGCGTGCCGCTCGTCGTCGACAACACCGTGCCGACGCCGATCCTGATGCGGCCGATCGATTACGGGGCCGACATCGTCATCGCCTCGCTCACCAAGTTCATGGGCGGGCACGGCACCACCCTCGGCGGCATCGTCGTCGATTCCGGCAATTTCGACTGGGCCGCGTACCCTGAGCGCTTTCCGCAATTCTCGACGCCGGACGTGTCCTATCACGGCCTCGTCTACACCGAGCGCTTCGGCCGCGGCGCGTTCGCGGCCCGCGCCCGCAGCGTCTACCAGCGCACCACCGGTGCGGTGCTGCCGGCGATGTCGGCCTTCCTGCTGCTCCAGGGCATCGAGACGGTGGCCCTGCGCGTCGAGCGCCATGTCCAGAACGCCCGCAAGGTCGCCGAGTATCTCCGGGCGCATCCCGGCATCGAGTGGGTGAACTATGCGGGCTTCCCCGACAGCCCCAACCACGCGATGGCCCAGAAGTATCTCGGCGGCGAGGGCTCGTCGCTACTGACCTTCGGCGTGAAGGGCGGGTTCGAGGCCGGCAAGACCGTCTACGACGCGCTGAAGCTGGTGAAGCGCCTCGTCAACATCGGCGACGCCAAGTCGCTCGCCTGCCACCCGGCCTCGACCACCCACCGCCAGATGACGCCGGACGAGCAGCGCGTCGCCGGCGTCCTGCCCGAGACCATCCGGATCAGCGTCGGCATCGAGCACATCGACGACATCGTCGCCGACCTCGATCAGGCGCTCGCCGCCGCTCGCACCCTGGCGCGCGCGGCCTGACACGCCAGAGACGCCGACCTGACTGCATCAGGTCGGCGTCTCTAAGGTCTTGTTTTGCCGCGCATTCTTTCGACGAACCGGCATCCAGTTCGTCGGAATGCGCTCTAGCCGGGCGCGCCCGGTCCCATCCCGTTCGAGAGGAGTGACGCATGCTGGAACACGCTGCCTCCGGCGAGGCCGGCTTCGCCGAGACCGCTCCGCCGCCCCGGTTCGAAGCGGCGGCCCCCGCGCCGCGCCTGCGGATCGGGCTCCTCAACAACATGCCGGACACCGCTTTGGTCCAGACCGAGCGGCAGTTCCGGCGCCTCATCGGCGGGGACGTGGAGTTGAGCTTCTTCAGCCTCGCCTCGGTGCCGCGCGGGCCGCTGGCACGCGCCCATCTCGACCGGTTCTACGCGCCCCACACCGCGCTCGCCTCGGCCGGGCTCGACGCCCTCGTGATCACCGGCTCCGAGCCCAAGGCCGCCCGCCTCGACGCCGAGCCCTATTACGCCGACTTCACCGGAGTGGTGGATTGGGTGGCGCAAGGCACCGTCTCGACGCTGTTCTCGTGCCTGGCCGCGCATGCCGCGGTGCTGCACCTCGATGGCATCGAGCGCCGGCCGATGGCGACCAAGCTCTCGGGCGTCTATTCCTGCGCCACATCGAGGGTGCATCCGCTGCTCGCCGGCCTGAGCCCGGTGATGCCGGTGCCGCATTCCCGCTGGAACGACCTGCCCGAGGCCGGACTCCTCGCCAAGGGCTACGCGGTCCTGCGCCGCTCGGACGCCATCGGCGTCGACCTGTTCGTGCGCGACGCTTCGAGCCTGATGGTGTTCCTCCAGGGGCACCCGGAATACGAGACCGATACGCTCGCCCGAGAGTACCGCCGCGACATCGGCCGCTTCCTCGACGGCAGCCGCGACACCTTCCCGGACCTGCCGGAGAACTACTACACCGACGATGCGGCCGCGCAGTTGGACGCCTTCGCCGACCGCGCCCGCCGGCACCGCGCCCCCGCGCTCCACGCCGACTTCCCCGCCATGGACGCCACCCCACCCCGCCCGGCCGCGTGGCAGGACGGCGCGGCGCGGCTGTTCAGGAACTGGCTCGCGCTGGTGGCGGCCAACCGCGCCCTGCGGATGGCGAGCGAGGCGGTGGCGTAACGCACTTCTCCTTTCCCTTGCGGGGAGGGGCAGGGGGCGGGCAGGATCGAGCGTTCCGCTTCCTCCGGCACCACCTCCGCTTCCCACCTCCTCCCCGCATGGGGAGGAGAGGCCCGGCGGCCAACGGCGCGATGAATCGGAAACTCCCATGACGACCCTCGATAGCGCCTCTGCCGTATCCGCCGCCCCCCCGCCGCGTGCCTCCTCCACCGCCGGCTGGATCGGCGCGCTGGAGCGCACCGCGCGCATCGACGCCAACCCGGAACGCATCTTTCCGCTGGTCCTCGACGCGGTCGCCGCCGAGCGGGCCGGCGCCCCGGCGCTCATCGGCACCGACGAGACCCTGACTCACGGCGATCTCGCCGCGCGCCGCCACCGTTACGCCCGCTGGGCGCTGGCCGAAGGCTTGGCCAAGGGCGACACCGTCGCGCTGATGATGCGCAACCGGCCCGATTATCTCGCGATCTGGCTCGGGCTGACCCGAATCGGCGTGCGGGTCGCGCTGCTCAATACGAATCTACGCGAGCGCGGGCTCGCCCACTGCATCCAGGCCGCCGCGCCGCGCATCCTGATCGCCGCGACCAACCTCGCCGAGGCGGTCGAGGGCGCGTGGCCCCATCTCGCGTCGCCGCCCGAACTCTGCTGGCAGGGGGAGGGGGCCGAGGCCTCGCTCGCGGCGCAGGCCGCGCGGTTTAGCGGTGAGCCTTTGAGCGCCGACGAAGCGCCCGCCGTCACGCTGCGCGACCCGGCGCTGCTGATCTACACCTCCGGCACCACCGGTCTGCCGAAGGCCGCCCGCGTGAGCCACCATCGCATCATGATGTGGACCCACTGGTTCGCGGGGCTGGCCGATCCGGGGCCGGACGACCGCATGTACGATTGCCTGCCGCTCTACCACAGCGTCGGCGGCGTCGTGGCGCCGGGCAGCGTCCTGCTCGGCGGCGGCTCGGTGGTGATCCGCGAAAAATTCTCGGCGAGCCGGTTCTGGTCGGACGTGGCGGAAACCGGCGCGACCCTGTTCCAGTATATCGGCGAGCTGTGCCGCTACCTGACGCTGGCGCCGCCCGACCCGCAGGAGCGGGCGCACAGCCTGCGTCTCTGCACCGGCAACGGCCTGCGCCCGGAGGTGTGGGAGCGCTTCCAGGAGCGGTTCGGCATTCCCCGCATCTTGGAGTTCTACGCCGCCACCGAGGGCACGCTCTCGCTCTACAATGTCGAGGGCAAGGTCGGCGCGGTCGGCCGCGTGCCGAGCTTCATGGCGCGGCGCTCGCCCGCCCTGATCGTCAAGCACGATGTCGCCACCGGCCTTCCCTTGCGGGATGCCGAGGGGCGCTGCGTTCCCACCGAATTCGGCGAGGCCGGCGAACTCCTCGGGCGTCTGTCGGACAAGGCGGAATACACCTTCGAGGGCTATACCAGCGCCGCCGAGAGCGACCGCAAGGTGCTGCGCGACGTGCTGAAACCGGGTGACGCCTGGATGCGCACCGGCGACCTGATGCGGCGCGACGCGCAGGGCTACTACTTCTTCGTCGATCGCATCGGCGACACCTTCCGCTGGAAGGGCGAGAACGTCGCCACCACCGAGGTCGCCGAGGCGCTCGGCCGCACCGAGGGCGTCATGGAGGCCTGCGTCTACGGCGTCGCGGTGCCGGGTACGGACGGCCGCGCCGGCATGGCGGCGCTCACGGTCGAACCCGGCTTCGATCTCGCCCGGCTCCACGCCGACATGGCCGAGCGGCTGCCGGCCTACGCCCGGCCGCTGTTCCTGCGCCTCACCGAGGAACTCGGCCACACCGAGACGTTCAAGCAGAAGAAGGCGGTGCTGGCGGAGGAAGGCTACGACCCGGCCCGCACCGCCGACCCGCTCTATATCGACCGCGACGGCGCCTACCGCCCCCTCGATCCGGCGCTGTACGGACAGATCGCGGCGGGCGCCCTGCGGCTCTGAAGCATCGGCCCGAAAGGTGGGAACCGGCTTTCGGAAAAGCCGATGCGGCACAACCAAACAGAGCATCGTTCCGGATCCGAGATCCGGAACGATGCTCTGGGCTCGGTTCCCTGTCGTCAATCCGCCACATCTCCACCGCTTCCTGAGGCCCGGCTGTCTCTCGCGGCGGCCCGGTGCTGGACGGACCCCCGGCTTCGCGCTTCTTGGGAAGCGCAAGCGGGCCCGAGCGGAAGACGACGGTGCAGGCAGGGGCGCACAGCACGGACGCGACCGGGGGCGGCGACCTCCTCGCCTTCCTGCGCGCCCGCCACGGCGCCGAATCCGGCGAGGCGCGCGGCACGCGGGCCGGCGCGGGCGCAGCGGAAGCGATCTGGCGTGAGGGCCGGCTTCCCCCCGGCGATCTGGCCGACGCCATCGCGGCCTTCCACCGCCTGCCGCGCGCCGACATCAAGCGCGTCGCCGAATGGCCCCACCTCCTCGACGGGCTGTCGCGCCGCTTCCTGCGCGAAGCCTTCCTCTATCCGGTCTCCGAGGCGGGGCGCCCGCTGCTGTGCGTCGCCGACCCCTCGCTCGCCGAGCCGATCCAGGCCACGAGTCTGGCGCTCGGCGCATCCGTTTCGCTCGCGGTGCTCTCGTTCGAGGAGATCGAGGCCCTGTTCGAACGCGGCGGCATGGAAGCCTCGCCGGAGCCTGAAGACGTCCCGGCCGAGATCGCTTTTTCCGACGATGTCGAGACGCTGCAGGACCTCGCCCGCGGCGCCCCGATCGTGCGTGCCATCGACACGATGCTGGAGCGCGCCGTCGAGCAGGGCGCCACCGACATCCATATCGAGACCGGCCGCGAGGACCTGCGCGTCCGCTTCCGCATCGACGGGCATCTGCGTGCCCAGCAGACGCTGGCCAAGCACATGGCGCCCGCCATCCTCTCGCGCGTCAAAATCCTGGCCGGGCTCGACATCGCCGAGCGGCGCCTGCCGCAGGACGGGCGCACCAACGTCAAGGTCGGCTCGCAGGAAGCGGATCTGCGCGTCGCCGTGATGCCGACCCTCTACGGCGAGACGGCGGTGCTGCGTATCCTGCTCAAGGACACCCGCCTGCTCGAATTCAAGCGCATCGGCATGTCGCTGCGCGATCAAGCCGCGATGGAGCGCCTGCTCGCCGAGCCGCACGGCATCCTGATCGTCACCGGCCCCACCGGCTCCGGCAAGACCACGACGCTCGCCACCGCGATCTCGATGCTCAACGACCCCTCGCGCAAGATCGTGACGGTGGAGGACCCGGTCGAGTACCAGTTGGCGGGCATCCACCAGACCCAGGTGAAGCCGCAGATCGGGCTCACCTTCGCGACCGCGCTCCGCTCGTTCCTGCGCCACGACCCCGACGTGATCATGGTCGGCGAGATGCGTGATCGCGAGACGGCGGCGATCGGCATCCAGGCCGCACTCACCGGCCACCTCGTGCTCACCACGCTCCACACCAACACCGCCGCCGACGCAGTGGTGCGCTTGGCCGATATGGGCGTCGAGCCGTACCTGATCGCGGCCTCCTTGCGCGGCGTGCTCGGCCAGCGGCTGGTGCGGCGGCTGTGCGAGAAGTGCAAGGCGCCCGATCCGCGGGCCGCGGACGCCGCCCTCGACATCTGCGCCCGGCGCGGCACGCCGGCCCCGGAGCGGCGCGATTTCTTCAAGGCGGTGGGCTGCCCGCATTGCGGCGGCACCGGCTATCGCGGCCGGGTCGGCGTGTTCGAGGTGCTGACGATCGACACGGAGATCGAGCCGCTGGTGCGGCGCGAGCCCGACCCGTCCCGCATCCTGGAGGCGGCGCGCGCCCGCGGCATGACCACCATGCTCGACGACGGCATCACCAAGGCGGGGCAGGGTCTCACCTCCCTCGACGAAGTGATGCGGATCACCGGCTAGCGAGGCGGCGATGACGGCCTCGATCCGCATGGCTGGGTTTTCGGCACAGGCCGCGGCCCTGAAACGGCGCCTCGGCGGCTCGCCGCTCGTCGCCCAGGCGGGCGGCGCGGTCTCGCTCCTGCTCGACGCTTTCGTCGCCGCCATCGAGCCGCGCCTCGGCCGCTTCCTCGACCGCAGCCGCCGGATCGCGGTGGTGGAGGGCGACGGGCTCGCGCTCTACGAGGTGCGCGACGGACGCGTGAGCGCTCGCGGCCTCTTCGACGGTGCGGCGCCCCAAAACTTCGCCGGGCGCGGCCTCGAACTGCGCCTGCCGCCCCATGTCTTCCTCGCCCGCACCCTGCGCCTGCCGGATGCCGGTCGCGACTATCTCGGACCGATCCTGTCCCACCGCCTGGAGCGCCTGACGCCCTGGCGGCCCGACCGGGTGCTCTACGGCTACGACGTGCCGGAGCCCGCCGGCCCCGACGGCACCATCGCGGTCGATCTGCTGGCCACCTCGTCCGACCTCGTCGCGCCCCATCTCGATGCGCTGAATGCGGCCGGCCTCAAGGTGACGGCGCTCGGCAGCGCGGCGGCGCCCCTCGATACGCCGCTCGCCATCGACCTCTATCGCGGTCGACCCGGCGCAAGCGGGGGCAGTCCGCTGCGTCGCCCGGTGGCCCTGGCCGCCGCCCTCGCCTTCGGTCTCCTCGTCCCGGCCTGTCTCGCGGCCGCGCTGCTGGCGGCCTCGGCCGAAGCAGAGCAGGCCGAGGCCGGGGCCCATCTCGCGGCCCTGCGCTCGCGGCTCGCCGCCCGGTCCGGCACCGGCGGGACCCGCGAAGCCGCCTTGCTGGCCGCCAAGCAGCCGGATTCCAGCATCCTCGTGCTGATCGACCGGCTCAGTACGGCGCTCCCCGACGGCACGGTGCTGCGCGAACTCGACGCCGACGCGACGAAGGTCCGGCTCGTCGGCCGCTCGGACGACGCCGCCGCGCTCATCGGCCTGCTCGAAGGCCAGGGCGGGCTGTCGGCGGTGCGCTTCGCCGCCCCGGTGATCCGCGACGCCGAGCGCCGCGAGGCCTTCGACATCGTGGCGAGCCGGGTCCCCGGCACAGTGCCGGGCCAGCGGGCGGAGGCCGGGCGATGAGCGCCGACCCGCGCGTTCCCGCCGCCCTGCGCCGCTGGCTCGGGCCGCTCTCGATCGCGGTCTTCGTCGGCCTGCCGCTGCTTCTGGCCGCGCTGACCTTCGACCGGCTGTCCGCATGGTGGGACGCCACCGGCACGATCGAGGAGAGCCGCGCCCGGATCGGCCAGATCGAGGCCCGCATCCGCCGCCTCGCCGCCGAGCAGGCCAAGGCGCGGGAAACGGAGGGCGCGGAGGCGACCCGGACCCATTCGATCTATCTCGATGCCGCCGCGCCGGGCCTCGCCCGGGCCGAGATGCAGCGCCGCCTGAGCGCGCTGGTCGATGCCGCGGGCGGTCGCCTCATCGAGGTGCGCGGCGAGGACGAGGCCGATGACGGCCGCAGCGTGCTGCTGCGGGCGAGCCTCGACATCGCCAATGACGGGCTGTTCGATCTCCTGGCCACGCTCGAGGCCGGGATGCCGCTGCTGACGGTCGAATCGATCAACATCCGCACCCAGGCCGGCCGCGGCGCCGCGGTCGAAGACCCCCAGCCGACCCTGCGGGTGGCGCTGGCGATCCGCGGCCATCGCCGGGAGGGCCGCACGTGACGTTTTGCGTGCTGCGCGCCCTGAGCACCTCGGCCGTCCTTATCGCCGTGGCGGGCCCTGCCCTGGCCGATAGCCCGTTCGGTTCGCCCGCCTGGGTCCGCGAGCAGGAGGCCCTGCGGCAGGTCGAGGACGCGCGTCGCGGGCGCAAACCCGTTGCGCCGCCCGCGCCGGCGCCCGCTTCCCCCGATGCCCCGTCTCCGGTGGCCCGCCCCGAAGCGGCGGCCGTCGCGCCGTCCGAGCCGGAGGCCGCCGCCGAAACCGTTCCGACCGAGCCTCCGCCGGAGCCGGACCTTCCGCTGCCGTCGATCGCC
The DNA here is from genome assembly GCF_900114375.1 of Methylorubrum salsuginis. Taxonomy (GTDB): domain Bacteria; phylum Pseudomonadota; class Alphaproteobacteria; order Rhizobiales; family Beijerinckiaceae; genus Methylobacterium; species Methylobacterium salsuginis. The sequence continues at coordinate 351,522 of NZ_FOSV01000002.1, forward strand.
CCGTCCGCCAATCCCTTGAGCCGCATGGCGTTCAAGGATCTCGGCGGCTTCCGGCATCGCCCGCTCTTCGCGCCCTCGCGTCGCCGCCCGGACCGGCCCGTGGCCTACATGCCCCCGCCGCCGCCACCGCCGATCGAGGCTCCGGCGAGCCCGCCGCCGGAACTGCGCCTCGTCGGGATCGTGGCCGGCGTCGATCGGGCGGTGGCGCTCGTCAGCCGGCAGGAGGGCCCCTCGCTCAGCCTGCGGGTCGGCGATCAGGTCGATGCGTGGCGGGTGGACCGGATCGCGCCGGACCGGGTCGTTCTGCGCGAAGGCGAGCGCGAGCAGACCTACCGCCTGTTCGCCCTGCCGCCCGCCGCCGCGCCGGGCGCCCATCTTCCCGCCGGCGCCGTCGTCCGCGTTCCCTGAACCGGCGGGTCGCGATCCCGTGACTGCATTCGGGGTCGGATGCGCTGCCGTGCATTGAAGTTAACGAGTTCTCAACGCGTTAACCAAAATTTACTAAATTGTGTGTCATATCGAGCACTGCGCGGTTGAAAGCGGTGGTTCGGGGCACAGCCGAGATGGGCAGGAGCGCAACCCACCGGTAAGTTGAAAATCGGACTCATCCAGAGAACCCGATGCCTTCGCTCCGGCGCGCCTTGCTTCCGTCCCTGCTGCTGGTGCTGGCCGCCCTCGCGCCCGCCGCCGGACAGACCTTGCCGCGGACCGGCCTGACCGGGCCGGAGGTCGCCATGGACCTCTCCGCGAAGCCGATCCGCGGGGGCGCCGTCCGCCCGGCCGCGGATGCGGTGACCCAGCCGGCCCGGGGCGTGGGGCGCAGCCGCTATTTCCGCCCCGACGATGTCGACGGCACCGCGGGCACCGGCCTCGGCGGGCTGCCCGAGCAGGCCGAGGCGATCGAGATCGGCGGCGGGCCGGCGCAGGACGCGGTGAACGGCGGCGGCTTCCGTCTCAACTTCGAGCGAGCCGAGATCAAGGACGTCGTCCACGCGATCCTCTCGGACACGCTCGGCCTCAACTACACCATGGGCGCCGACGTCTCGGGCCAGATCACCATCTCCTCGCCCCGTCCGCTCTCGCGCAACGAGCTTCTGGCCTCGCTGGAAAGCGTGCTCGCCGGCCAGGGCTTCTCGATGAGCAAGGCCGGCACCGGCTACCGCATCGTCCCGTCCGCCGCCGGGCTCGGCACCGTGAATCTCGGTGCGGGCGGGCCGGGTTACGGCGTCTCGGTCGTGCCGTTGCGCTACGTCTCCGCGGCGACGATGTCGAAGCTCGTCTCCGGCTTCGTGGCCGATGCCGACGGCCTGCGGTTCGATGCGACCCGCAACACCATGATCGTCAAGGGCCCGGGCCCGAAGCGGCAGGAGGCGGTGAGCGCGATCCTGGCCTTCGACGCCGACTGGATGCGCGGCCAGACGGTCAGCCTGTTCGAGCTCAAGAGGGCGCGGCCGGAGGCGGTGGTGGCCGAGCTGACCCAGCTGTTCGACACCGGCGAGAACGGTTCGGGCCAGGGGCTGATCCAGTTCAAGCCGATCGGCCGCCTGCGCGCCGTGCTGGCGACCTCGAAGAATGCCGGCCTGCTGCGCCGCGCGGAAGGGTTCGTGCGCGAACTCGACGGCACGGCGGAGGCCGCCGAGGAGACGGTCTTCGTCTACAAGGCGCGCTACCGCAACGCGGTGGAACTCGCCCGCGTCGTCAACGGCCTGTTCGGCGGCGGTGGCGGCTCCGGCCTGACGAGCGGACTCGGCGCCGGCCTGCCCGGCAGTGGGCTCGGCGGCGCCCGCTCGGGTCTGTCGAACCAAGCGGGTTCCGGCCTCGGCGGCTCGGACAGCGGCCTGGGTGGTGGCATCGGCGGCGGGATGTCGTCGGGGGGGATGTCGTCCGGCGGCTCCGGTCTCGGCGGCACGGGCGTCGGCAGCGGCTCCGGCGGCGGGTTGAACCAGAGCGGCGGCAGCGGCGCCGACCTCCTCAAGGCGCGCTTCGCTTCGGCCTTCGGCGATCCCACCGGGCAGGGTGGCGGAAGCGGCGTCGACGGCGCGATGATGGGCGGCGGCAGCCTCGACCTGACGCAGCGCTCCGGCACCAAGCGCGTCTCGATCAGCGCCGACCCGGCCCAGAACGCGGTCGTCACCTATACCGACGGCGAGACCTACCGGAAGATTCACGCGGCGCTCCAGCGCCTCGATGCGACCCCGGTGCAGGTCGCCATCAACGTCACCATCGCCGAGGTGCGGCTGACCGACCAGCTGAAATACGGCGTGCAGTACTTCCTCGACTCGACCCGGCTCGGCCTCGGCAACAACAAGGGCTCGATCGGTCTGCTCAGCGCCGCCGCGGCGGCGAGCAATGGCACCATGAACGTCCTGACGCCGCCCGGTGCCGGCTTCAACTTCCTCTCCGGCCGCTACGGCGGGCCCGACATCGTCATCAACGCGCTCGACGGCTTCACCGACGTGAAGATCCTGTCCTCGCCCTCGCTCGTGGTGCTGGAGAACCAGCCGGCCACCCTTCAGGTCGGCGATTCCGTGCCGATCACCACGACCCAGGCGACCAGCGTGACGGTGCCGGGCGCCCCGCTCGTCAACCAGGTCGAGATGCGCGACACCGGCATCATCCTCAACGTCATCCCCCGCATCGGCCAGAACGGTGCGGTGACGATGCAGGTCGAGCAGGAGATCTCGGCGGTCGTCGACACGGTCAAGACGCTGACGCCGACGATCTCGAAGCGGCGCGTCGCCAGCATGATCTCGGTGCCCAACGGCCAGACCGTGCTGCTCGCCGGCCTGATCCAGGAGCGCAACAAGCGCGGGCGCGACGGCATCCCCTTCCTGAGCCGGCTCGCCAATGTCGGCGAGCTGTTCTCCTCCACCGACAACGCCGCCGACCGCACCGAACTCGTCGTGTTCATCCGCCCCGTCGTGGTGCGCTCGGGCCGCGACGCCCAGCGCGTCGCCGAGGATTACCGCGGACAGCTCTACGACGCCGCCGCCCGCCGCGGCGGGCGCGTCCCCGCCGCCGCGCGGCCCGCGGTCGTGAAGCCGTGAGGCCGGAATGGCCCGGCCCGTCAGTGCGGACGATCACGGCCCGGCCTGCCTGATCCTGGCGGGCACCGGGGCGCTCGCCCTCCTGCCCCTCGGCACCGGGGCGCTCGGGCTCGCGGCCCTGGGTAGCGCGCTCGCCCTGCTCGTGGCCCGGATCGCGTGGCAGGATCTGACCGACTTCACGATTCCCGACAGCGCCACGCTGTCGCTCGCTCTCCTCGGCCTCGCGTGGCGCGTGGCCGTCGCGGGCGAGGCCGGCGAGGGCGTCGTCGCCGAACTCACCCTGATCGCCCTCGACGGCTTGCTCTGCGGCGGCGCGCTGCTGGTCCTGCGCGAGGCCTATTTCCGCCGCCGCGGGCATGACGGGATCGGGCTCGGCGACGTGAAGCTCGCCGCCGCCGGAGGCATCCTCGTCGGCACCGGCGGCTTCGCGTGGTGCCTGCTCGGCGCGAGTGTTTTCGGGATCGTGCTGCTTCTCGGGCGCCGGGGGCTGGCGGTCCCCGACGGAACCACCGAGGCGCGCCTCGCCTTCGGTGCGGTGCTGGCCCCCGCTCTGGCGTTCGGCTGGCTCGTGGCCGCGATCCCGGTCGGCTGATGCCCGCCTTCGAGTATCAGGCGCTGGATGCGACCGGTAAGCTCCTTTCCGGCACCATGGAGGCGGAGTCGCGCGCCGAGGTGATGGCGCAACTCGACCGCAGCGGCTGGACGCCGATCGCGGCCAAGCCGAAGCCCGCTGCCACGGGGCGCTCGCTGCGCGACCTACTGACGCCGGAGCCGCGCCCGGAAGAGATCACCGCCATGACCCTCGATCTGGCCATGCTGCTGAAGGGCGGCGTGGCGCTGAACGAGGCGCTGGCGATCTTGGTCCAGATGGAGGGAAAGCGCTGGCTCGCCGCGGTCCTGCGCGAACTCAACGTCGCGCTTTCCCACGGCAAGAGCCTGTCGCAGGCGCTGGCCCAGCACCCGACACTGTTCCCGCCGATCTACGTGAAGATGGTCGAGGTCGCCGAGACCGCGGGCCGCCTGGAGGAGGCGCTGACGGCGCTTGCCGCCGAGCGCCAGCGCGGCGAGCGGCTTAAGAAACGCTTCGTCTCGGCTATTTCCTACCCGCTCTTCCTCGTCGGCGCGGCGATCGCGGTGCTGTTCTTCGTGCTGATCTACCTGATCCCGAAATTCGAGGTGGCGCTTCAGGGCTTCCGCGAGCGGATCGATCCGAGCGCACTCGTCGTCTTCAACATGTCGGCCTTCCTCAACCGCAACCTCGATGCCGTCGTGATCGGCATGGCGGCGCTCCTCGGGGGCGCGATGCTGGTCAACCGCTTCGGGCGCGAGCGCGGCCTGTGGCTGCGGCTGGTCGCGGCGCTGCCGCTGTCGAAGACCGTGCTGGCGCACGAACTCACCGTCACCTTCTGCCGCACGCTCGCCATCCTGGTGCGCAACGGAGTCGACATCTCGACGGGCTTACGCCTGATCCGCGGCGTCGTGCGCCTGCCCGGAGCCGGGGTCGAGATCGACCGGGTGACGGCGGACGTGCGCCAGGGCAAGCGCCTGTCCGAGGCGCTGACCCGCGGAAAGCTGTTTCCGCGCCACGTCGTGCAGATGCTGCGCGTCGGCGAGGAGGCGGGCGACCTCGCCGACAGTGCGAGCCGGGTCGCCCTGTTCTACGAGGCCAAGCTCGACGCCGCGCTCGGCCGGGTGATCGCGGTGGTCGGCCCGGCGGTGATGGTGGTGGTGAGCGTGCTGATCGCGTGGCTGATCATTTCGGTGATGACCGCGCTGATGAGCATCAACGACATGCTGATGTGACGGGTGGTTTCGAGGTTCCCATGCGCTCCTTCCTCACCGCATTCCGCCGCGACCGGCGCGTCGTCCGCGATCGCCGGGGCGGCTTCACCCTGGTCGAACTCCTCGTCGTGCTCGTGATCCTCGGCCTCGTCATGGGCCTCGCCGGTCCCCGCGTCCTCGGCTATCTCGGCAGCTCCCGGGAGAAGACCGCGCGGCTCCAGATCGAGTCGTTCTCCTCGGCGCTCGACCTCTACTTCCTCGACAACGGCCGCTATCCCTCCACCAGCGAAGGACTGGAGGCGCTCGTGAAGCGCCCGCCGGCGGCGGAGGCCTGGAGCGGGCCCTATCTCAAGCAGTCGAACGTGCCGGCCGACCCCTGGGGCCGTCCCTACGAGTACCGGGCGCCGGGCAAGTCCGGCCCCTACGCCATCGTCTCGCTGGGCGCCGACGGCCAGCGCGGTGCCGGCATGATCGGCAAGGACTAGGTTTTCGCGGGCATGGCCGGCCGGCAGGACGGCTTCACCCTGATCGAGGCGCTCGTCGCCTTCGCGATCGTGGCGGCGCTGAGCCTCGTCGTGCAGCGCGGGCTGATCCAGTCGCGGGTCGGCTGGGCCGCGGTGGAGGACCGCACCGGCGCCGAGCGCCTCGCCCGCTCCCTCCTCGAAGAACCCCTGACGCCCGCCGCCGTCGCCGCGGGGGGGCGCGAGGGTGTCACCGACGGCCGCCGCTGGCGCATCGGCCTCCAGACCCTCGACCTGCCGCTGCCGAATCCGCCGGAGCCGGAAACCGGTGCCGCCCCACCGCCGCAGCCGGCGCAGGAGGGCCCCCGCTGGCTGCCGTTGCGGGTGCGGATCGAAGTCGCGACCGCGCGGGGGCGTTCGGTCGAGGTCGAGACGGTGCGGCTCGCCCCTTTCCCGGCCCGGGGGCCGTAGAGCATCGTCCTGAAAGGTGGCGTCCGGCTTTCGGAAAACGACGATGCGGCGCACGGGTCTGGAGCATCGTCCCGAAAGACGGTGCTCTCGCCGGACTCAGCCGGCGAGACGCGCGTGGGCGACGTGGATCTCCTGCTCGGCATGGGCCAGCAGGTAGGCGACGCGGTCCGCGTCCAAATTGGCATCCTTGAGCGTGCGGCGCAGGTCGCTCTCATAGGTGCCCGCGTCGCCACGCAGGGGGGCCGGCAGGAGCCGCAGCAGCAGCGGGCTGGTGATCTCCCGACGCACGAGGCCGCGATGGTTCGCGAGCCGCCGCAGCCGGATCGCCAGATCTTCGAGCTTCGATTCCGGAAGGTAGTTACGGGCCGCGGTACGGTGGCCGGGACGGGACATGGGACGGGGCTTCCTGCCATCGACGGAGGCAGGATAGCCGACGATGCGTCAGCGTTTCGTTTCCGGCACCCACGAAAAACCAGGATGCGGTCGCGACCCTTTGGCTTGGCCGCAGGCGCGCGGGGCGCCCCCGAGGTTCAGGTGGGCCATGCGCCGGAATCGCGGTTCCTGTTCCCCGCGCCTCCGACACGCCTGCAGCCACTCGGCCCACTAAGCCTCACAGGTGCGGTGCAGAGAACTGGTCCGCACCGTCCCGTCACTGCCGGCCCCGCTGCCACGCCGGCCCGAGAGGGCTCGCGAAACCATCGGGCGCCTCGGCCGCGGGGAGGGCCGATGTAGAGGGCTGCGCCGCCGCGGGCAACCTTCGCCGCGGCGACCTTTGGTCCGTTGCGGCGCTTCGTCCGCTCGCAAAGCCTACCGCAGCGAGCCGCAGAAGCGCTGGATGCGGCGGCAGGCTTCCTCGAGAACCGTGTTCGAGGTGGCGTAGGAGATGCGCAGGTTCGGGCCCAGACCGAAGGCCGAGCCGTGGACCGCCGCGACCCCTTCCGCCTGAAGCAGTTCGGTCACGAAATCCTCGTCGGTCTCCAGCGTCTTGCCGGTCTCGGTCTTGCGGCCGATCAACTCGGCGCAGGACGGGTAGACGTAGAAGGCGCCCTCCGGGGTCGGGCACTTCAGGCCGCTCGTCTGGTTGAGCATCGAGACGACGAGGTCGCGCCGCTCCTGGAACGCCGCCTTGAAGCGGGCCAGATGCTCCTGCGTGCCGTCCAGCGCCGCCACCGCCGCCCATTGCGAGATCGAGGAAGCGCCCGACGTCTGCTGGCCCTGGACGAAGTCCATCGCCTTGATGAGCGGCTCCGGGCCGGCGGCGTAGCCGATGCGCCAGCCGGTCATGGCATAGGCCTTCGATACCCCGTTCATGGTGAGCGTGCGCTCGTAGAGGCCGGGCTCGACCTGGGCCGGGGTCACGAACTCGAAGGCGCCGTAGGTCAGGTGCTCGTACATGTCGTCGGTCAGCACCCAGACATGGGGGTGCCGCATCAGCACGTCCGTCACCTTCTTCAACTCGTCGCGGCTGTAGGCGGCGCCCGAGGGGTTCGAGGGCGAGTTGAGGATGATCCACTTGGTCTTCGGCGTGATCGCCCGCTCCAGATCCTCCGGCTGGAGCTTGAAGTCGTGGGCCATGTCGGTCTCGACGAAGACCGGGGTGCCGCCGCACAGCACGACCATCTCCGGGTAGGACACCCAGTAGGGGCGCGGGATCACCACCTCGTCGCCGGGGTTCAGGGTGGCCAGCAGGGCGTTGTAGATGACGTGCTTGCCGCCGGTGCCGACGATGGTCTGCGAGGCCTTGTAGTCGAGGCCGTTCTCGCGCTTGAACTTCTTCACGATGGCCTCGCGCAGGGGCACGATGCCGGAGACGGGCGGATACTTCGTCTCGCCGCGGCGGATCGCGTCGATCGCCGCTTCCTTGATGTGGTCGGGCGTGTCGAAGTCCGGTTCGCCGACCGAGAGGCTGATCACGTCGACGCCCTTGGCTTTCAGCTCGCGGGCCTTCTGCGTCATCGCGATGGTCGCGGACGGCTTCACGCGGGAGAGGGCGTCGGCGAGAAAGCCCATGGGAAATCTCCGAGAATTCTGACGGTTGCTGCCGGGCTCCGGGTGTCGGCCCGGATTGCGCGGCCGTCCTAGTCCCGCCGTGCCGGAGCGACAAGACCGGGGAACGGATACCCGTCCCCCGATCCTGGCATTCTTCACACCACGAAGAAGTCCGAGGCCGACACGCCGCTCAGCACGCCCGGCTGGCTGAGATCGAGATCGGCGACCGCCACGGCAGCCTTCGAGCCGGAGCCGTCGGCGTCGTAATAGACGTAGCCGTTCCAGGACGAGACGATGATGCGGTCGTCGGCGTCGAGGCCCGTCGGCATCGCGGTATCGACGATCTTGAAGGCGCTCGCATCGAGGGCGCCGCGCTCCAGCGCCGTAAAAATCGCGTCGTCGAGATGGATCACGTCGTCGACCGGGCGGAAGTCGGTGATCTTGTCGGGATTGGCCGGGCCGTTCGGCGCTGTGTTGAACAGGAAGGTGTCGGAGCCGGTGCCGCCGCTCAGGATGTCCCGGCCGAGGCCGCCCACGAGCACGTCGTTGCCGCCCGCGCCGCTCAGGGTGTCGTTGCCCTGGCCGCCCTCGATCCGGTTGTCGGCGCTCGAACCGGTGATGCGGTCGTCGAAGCGTGCGCCCTTGATGTTCTCGATCGAGACCAGGGTGTCGGTACCGATGGAGTGGAACTCCATGCCCGAATTGACCCGGTAGATGCCCTCTTCCTGCGTGGCGGTGCCGCGGGCGAGGTTGGCGATCACCTGGCCATAGAACTCGGAATAATCGACCGTGTCGGTTCCGGTGCCGCCGTCCATGCGGTCGTTGCCGATGAGATCGCGAAACGTGTCGTTGTTGTCCCCGCCATACATCCGGTCGTTGCCGGCACCACCGAGCAGGGTGTCGTTGTCGGCGCCGCCGTACAGCACATCGTTGTGGTTGCCGCCGTCGAGGATGTCGGCGCCTTCGCCGCCGTGCAGGCGGTCCTCGCCGTTGCCGCCGAAGAGCCGGTCGTTGCCGCCGCCGCCGAGGATGAGGTCGTTGCCCTCAAGGCCGTAGATGAAGTCCTGGCGGCTCGTGCCGGTCAGTTCGTCGTCCCGGAAGAACCAGTTCTGGTCGCCGCGGATGGTCGCCATGTGTGCCTCCTGTGCTCGCCGGGTCCGAAGCGCCGGTCCCGTGAGAGGCACTGTGCCCCCGCAGCCGGGGACCTTCCGTGATCCGGGTCACACAAGCCCGGTGGGCGGCTCAAACGTCCGCCAGCACCACGTCGAGGGGGGCCTGCCGGCCGCGGATCGCCACCGTCTTCTCGGTCGCCGGGCCGGGGAGGGGAGTCTGCGCGGCGCGGGCGGCCAGGAGGGCTGCGGAGAGCACCACGACGGCGCCCTCGGCCTTGGCCACGTCGAGGAGTCGCGCGGTCGTGTTCACCGTGTCGCCGGTCGCGGTGATGTGCTGGTTGCGCGCCCCGCCGAGCCGCGACAGCACGACCGGTCCGGCATGGGCGCCGATCCGCACGCCCGCGGGCGCCTCGCCGGGCGCCAGCCCCGCGAGCCACGCGCGCATCGTGTCCGCGAGGTCGAACGCCGCCGCGACCGCCCTGTCCGCATCGTCGGGGCGCATTTCGGGCAGGCCGAACAAGGCCATGGCCCCGTCGCCCATGAAGCTCGTCACCGCGCCGCCGCGGGCCGTCACCGCCTCCTCGACCCGGTCGTGCATCGCCTTGAGCATCGCCTGCGTCCGGACCGGGCCCAGACCCTCGCTCGCCGAGGTGAAACCCGACAGGTCGAGGAACAGCACCGCCGCCCGCTGCTGCACCGGCACGGCGAGGAAGTCCGGCGCCTCGGTGAGTTTTTCGGCGACCGCGGGCGGCAGGAAGCGCAGCAGCCCGTCGCGTGACTCCGTCAGCCTCCGCGCCTCCGCTCGGTCGAGCCAGAGGCGGGCGCCGAGATAAGGGCCGAGCGGGGCGAGGCCGGCGAGCGGCAGGGACATCGACAGCCAGATCCCGTGGGCGAACGACACGACGGATGCCACGAGGAACACCGCCAGCGGCAGGGCCGCCAGCGCGAGTCCCAGACCCACCCGAGTCAGGGAGAGGGCGGCGAGCATCAGCGCCGGCAAGGCAAGGGTGATCACGGCATCTGCCCTTCGCACGGCCGTGTCGCGGCGCAGGGCATCTCCGTGGATCAGATGCGACAGGCCGGTGGCCAGCACCTCGACACCCGGCAGCACCGGATCGAACGGCGTGCTCAGGCTGTCGCCGCTGCCGAGCGCCGTTGCGCCGACGACGACGATCTTCTCGCGGATGGCCGCATCGGCTTCGCCCGTCAGCACCGCGGCGCCGCTCACCGTCGGCACGCTGCCCTGTGGGCCGTAGAACCGCAGGGCCAGCGCCGCACCGAGATCGAGCGGCGTGCGGGTTTCGCCGAGGCGCACGGCATCGGCCTCCCATTCGGGCCTGCGCCCGGTGGCCAACATCGCCGCCCGCAGGGGCAGGCTCGGCAGCACGGCGCCTGCATGCGCCACGAGCAGCGGGATGTGCCGGGGCGTGCCGCCGGCATCGGTCGCGACGTTGACGAGTCCTGCCTGCGCCGCCGCGCGCAGCCGCTCGGTCGGCCGGGCCAGGGTCCCGGCCACCGGCAGGCCGGTCAGCGGTCCGAGGCTCGCCTGTCGGCCGGGGTCGGTTCGGGAAAAGGTCGCCGCCATGCCGAACGCCGCGGGCAGATCGGCGAGCGCGGCGGCGAGGGCCACATCCGCTGCCTCGGGGCCGGGATCGAGGAGCAGCATGTCGAGGGCGACCGCCCGCGGCGCCCCCTGGTGGAGCGCCTCCATCAACCGCGCCAGGGAGGCGCGCGGCAGCGGATATCCGCCGGCCGCCGACACGGTGCGCTCGTCGATGGCCACGATCACCACACCCACCGGCACCGGGCGCGGACCGGCGACGAGGAAGCGCAGGTCGGCCAGCATCGCCTCGGCCCGGTCGAGGACGGAGGCTTCGCCCGACAGGTGCGACAGGGACAGGAACAGGCCGAAGCCGAGCGAGGCCAGGAGGGCGAACGCCGTGAGCGCCGGCCGCGGAGCCGCCCGCCGCATCAGCGGCCGAAGCGGGCGAGGAGGTGGAGGCGCCGCTCCCGCGACCAGCGCTTCACGTCGAGCGCCCCACCGCCCGCCGCGACATCGACACCGTCGCCGGCCCGCAGCGTCACCGAAGCCGGCTCGCCCCGGCGAACGACCTGCACGGCGCCCTCCTCGACGAAGACGGCGGTGGCCGCCGCGCCCGCCTCCACCGCCCAGATGGTGCCCCGCACCGAGGCGACGGCATGGGGCGTCCGGATCTGGAATCCGGAGCGACGGGGGGCGACCTCGATCAGGAGCGCCTTGCCGTCGAGTTCGACCGCTTCAGGCCGGCCGTCGCGGTTGGCGTCGATCAAGCGGTAGGCCGCGCCCTTCTCGGCGGTCACCGACACGCCACCGGGGCAGTCGAGCACGTCCCGCGGCGGGTCGGTGAAGGTCGTCACCCGGCAACCGTCACGGGTCTGCGCGGCGGCCGGCACAGCCGCCGCCGCCGCCAGGGCGACACCGAGTCCGCCGATCGTCAGGACCCGCATTCCGGCCCATCGCCGCGTCGTCCCTCGCATCGTCTTTCGCATGCTCACTCTCCCGTTACGGCGCCCGCCCGCCGCATCAGGGCATCGGGGTCGAGGATGTCGATCCGGCCGCGACCGAGGCCGATCAGGCCCTCCCGCTTCCAGATCTGGAGCTGGCGGTTGACGCTCTCGCGCGCGGCGTCGACGAACCGGGCCAGCTCCTCCTGCGAGACCGTGATCGGGCTGCCGTAATCCTCATGGAGCCCGGCGAGGCGGCGCAGAAGCCGGTCCTCCAGGCTGAGGAAGGAAGCCTCCTCCGCCCGCCGGCTCAGCCAGCGGATGCGTGCGCACAGGAAAGCGATGAGCCGGATCGCCACCTGTGGGCGCCGCTCGATGAGGGCGAGGAAGTCGCGCCGCAGGATCGCGAACAGCTCGGTCGCCTCCACCGCGACGGCGCTCGCGGTGCGGGGTTCACCGTCCAGCAGCGCCACCTCGCCGAACACGTCGCCGGGGCCGAGCAGGTTGAGGGTCGCGTTCTCTCCGTCGGGACCCTCCGCGACGATCCGGATCTGGCCGCGCCGGACCGCGTAGAGGGCGTCGCCCGGATCGCCTTGGCTGAACAACGTGCGCCCGGCCTCGAGCCGCCGCGTCACGCACAGGCCCGCCAGCGCGGCGACCGATTCGGCCCCGAGACTCGCGAAGAACGGATTGACCGATAGGAGCCGCCCGAGGTCGCCGGGCCCAACCTCTTCGGGGCAAGTGCGCGGCGCGTCCATGCTCGGATCTCCTGGGGCGCGGGCCGCGCGACGACTCGGAGTGCGGGCGGTGCGGTCCCATCGAGCCTAAACACGGAACCGTGTCCGTGATACCGCTCACACGAGCCCCGCGGGTCCTTTGCCGATATCCGTCTCCGGCACGTGCCCCCTTCCGCAAAAGCTCCCTTTGAAGCCCCCTTGCGGCGAGCGCCCGTGAGCGGAAGGACCGATTCGGCGGGTCACGCAATTTTTCTGATCGGGGGTAGAAGAGTTTTTCAGGCGCGGCAGCAGAGTTTTGCGGTATTGTCGGCAGTAAGAGATGCATTTTCTTGCAGTGCCGAAGCATTTTCGATGCACTGCAATATCAAATGCATTCAAAATCCAGCCGACACCGCAGGCCGGAACCTTCCGGCCTGCGGTGTCGGCCTGCATCGTTTCGGGTGGAACGGGGAGGGGCGGGATCAACCGCCCCGCCGGGCCGGAAGACGCGGAGGACAGCGGTTTCCATGAAGAAGAACAAGGTCATCACGGCGGAAGAGGCGATCGCGCTGATCCGCGAGAACGACGTCGTGACCACCACGGGCTTCGTCCAGAGCTGCATCCCGGAGGCCCTGCACGCCGCGCTGGAGAAGCGCTTCGTCGAGACCGGAAGCCCCCGCGGTCTCACCCTGATCATGACCGCGGGCGCGGGCGATTCGAAGGGGCTCGGCACCGGGCGCCTGCACCATGACGGCCTGCTGTCGCGGGTCATCGCCGCCAATTTCGGGCGCATGCCCAAGGTCGCGCAGGCTGCGCAGGCCAACCGGATCCGCGGCTACAACCTGCCCCAGGGCGTGATCTCGCAGCTCTACCGCGCCTGCGCCGCCGGCCAGCCGGGTCTGTTCTCGAAGGTCGGCCTGAAGACCTATGTCGATCCGCGCCACGGCGGCGCCAAGGTCAACGAACTGACCACGGAGGACATCGTCAAGCTCGTCGAGGTCGATGGCGAGGAGTGGCTGTTCTACACCGCCACCAAGATCGACGTGGCCTTCATCCGCGCCACCTCGTCCGACCCGTCGGGCAACCTTTCCTTCGAGAAGGAGGCCCTGACCCTCGACTGCCTCGCCCAGGCGATGGCGGCGCGCAACAACGGCGGCATCGTCATCGCCCAGGTCGAGCGCATCGTCGATGACGGCTTCCTGCTGCCGAAGGACGTCCGCGTACCGGGCATCCTCGTCGATTGCGTGGTGCTGGCCGAGCCCGAGATGCACCGCATGAACTACGGCGTGATGCACGATCCCGCGCTCGCCGGGCAGATCCGCGTGCCGGTGACGGGTATCAAGCGGATGGCGCTCAACGAGCGCAAGATCATCGCGCGCCGCGCCGCCTTCGAGCTGCCGCCGAACGGCGTGGTCAATCTCGGCGTCGGCGCGCCGGAGGGCATCTCGTCGGTCGCCAACGAGGAGAAGATCACCCCCTACATCACGCTGACGACGGAGGCCGGTGCCGTCGGCGGCGTGCTGGCCTCGGGCTCGAGCTTCGGCGCGGCGACCAATGCCGACTGCATCATCGACCAGAACCAGATGTTCGACTTCTACGACGGCGGCGGCCTCGACATGACCTGTCTCGGCATGGCCGAGTGCGACGAGGCCGGCAACGTCAACACCTCGAAGTTCGGCGGCAAGCTCAACGGCTGCGGCGGCTTCATCAACATCTCGCAGAACGCCCGCTCGGTCGTCTTCGCCGGCACCTTCACGGCGGGCGGCCTGGAGATCGCCGTGCAGGACGGTCAGGTGAAGATCGTCCAGGAGGGGCGGGCCCGCAAATTCGTCACCGCGGTCCAGCAGAACACCTTCTCGGGGCCCTACGCGGTCGAGCGCTCGCAGCCGGTGATCTACGTGACCGAGCGCTGCGTGTTCCAGCTGACCCGCGAGGGCCTGGAGCTGATCGAGGTGGCGCCGGGCATCGACATCGAGCGCGACATCCTCGCTCACATGGATTTCAAGCCGGTGGTGCGCAATCCGGTGCCGATGGATGCCCGCATCTTCCGCGAGGAGCCGATGGAGCTGATCTCCGATCTGCTCAACCTCGATCTGAAGTCCCGCGTCAGCTACGATGGCGAGCGCAACATCCTCTTCATCAACCTCGAAGGCTGGTATTGCCGGGTGAAGAGCGACATGGACGAGCTGCGCATGACCATCGTCGAGGCGTGCCGCAAGGCCGGCCAGCGCGTCAACGCGGTGATCAACCACGACGGCTTCCGTCTCAACGAGAACCTCTACGACGATTACGCCGGGATGGTGCAGTATCTCCAGGCGAACTACTACGCGACCACGACCCGCTACGCGACCAGCGCCTTCCTGCGTCTCAAGATGGAGGAGGCCCTGACCAAGCGCGGCGTCGCCCCCCACGTCTTCGAGCGCAAGGAGGAGGCCCAGGCCTTCGTCGGCACCACCGAGGACAAGCGCGCCCGCAAGAAGATCTCGCCGGCGGTGGCTTCGGCGGCGTGAGCGCACGCTGCTTCATGGCAGCATTGAGCGGGCCGCCGCCACGGTTTTGGCAAGCGGCGGCCCGACAATATACTGTCGCTTGATGTTGCCGAAATTAACGCCGGGACGGCGATCGGTATCGAAATGCGCGGTCTAGGTCGCAGACTCATTAAGCTCGGAGCCAGACGCGGACAGCTGCGAGCTTGACGCTGGCGAGGAAGTTTTCCGGATCCTTGTCGTATCGGGTCGCGACCGCGCGGAAGTGCTTGATCTTGCTGAAGAACCGCTCGACCAGATTGCGGTACTTGTACAGGAAGGCGCTGAAGGCGAGCACGTTCTTGCGGTTGGGCATCGGCTTCACGTTGGCCCACGCTCCCTGCTCGGCCAAGCGCTCGCGCCGCGCATCACTGTCGTAGGCGCGATCACCCAGAAGGGTCTGCCCTGGGCCGAGATCGCCGAGCATGTCGTCGGCCGCCCGACCGTCATGCGCTTGGCCTTCGGTGATCTTGAGCGCGATGGGCCGGCCCTCGGCATCCACCAGCGCGTGGATCTTGCTCGTCAGGCCGCCGCGCGAGCGACCTATGCCACGGGATCGGTCGTCTTTTTTTTAGCGCAGCCCGCGTGCTGATGCACCCGCACGCTGGTGGCGTCGATCATCTGCAGGTCGCCCTCGTAAGTCTCTGACACGGCTTTCAGAAGTCGATCCCAGACCCCGCGCTTGCGCCAACGCCGGAAACGGTTGCCGCACGTCGTGTGCGGGCCGTAGCGCGCCGGGATGTCGGCCCAGGGCGCGCCCGTGCGCAGCCGCCAGAAGATCCCGTTCAGCACCCGCCGGTCGTCCGCCCGCTCCTTGCCGCGAACGTCCGTCGGAAGAACCGGCTCGATCGCCGCCCACTCCGCATCCGTCAGGTCAAACCGCGCCATTCGTGATCCTCCAGTCCTGAAGGACCAACGACACAGCCGCTCAACCGTGCCGCCGTTATGAGTTCACGACCTAATCTCGCAACTCATCCAGCACGGCTGCTTCAAAGTTGATTGCTGGGTCTAGTATAGTGCAGAAGGCCGCGCGGTAGGCTGCTGCATCGTAATTCCACTCTGGCTTGCGGCCAAAAGCGTCGGCCTCGCGGCGCACCGTTTCGGCGACGTCAGCCGGCGTCATGAGCTTTTCCATCGCTTCGCGCAGCCCGTCGAGGTCGTATGGATGTGCGCCACCCCAGAAGCGGTTGAGCACAGCATAGATTCCGAATCGTACGGTCTCGGCATCATGCCAGCCTTGCCGGTTGAAATAGGCCGGCAGCACCGTGCCCCAGCAATAGCCTTCGTGTTCGCCGTCGCGTTTCTCCAGATACACGCGGACGATATCGAGTGCGTCGGAATCCAAGACCGCCAGCGCGTGCAGTGCGGAGCCGAGGGCGCCGATCCCCTCGTCCGGGTCTTCCCAGGGTTGTACGTCCTCGCCACCGTCGCCCATTGCTTCGAGGTAGGCGTTCAACAAGGCTCGAAGTTCGGGCACCACGGGGACGTTGCGCTCGACGAGGCCGGCGAAGAATGACGCTTCGTCCATGGTCGATTTGCCGACCCTATAAGTAAAATTAAGCCGTCCTGTGCTCGCGATGACCATGTCGTTGAAGCCGTTGCGTAGCAACTTTGTTTGCTTTTGCAACGCAGCGGCGCAGCTTTCCGGCGTCCAGTCTGACATCGTAAAGCGCTTGCGCGTCTGTCGGCGCGCGAAAGCCGCGAAGGCTTTCTCATGGTGGTGCATCGGAGTATCCGGTGCCAAGGGCTCAATCGAGACCGGGCCCGCGATGTCGTCAAATTGCCCGGGATCGAAGCGGTAGATTTTGAGTACCGGCAGATGTCCGCTGAAGGTGAACCGATGCACAGAAATGGACCCATCACTCAAGTGTGTCACATTCGGACCATGACGGTGACTTGGCTCTCCTGCGAGCCGGATCAGCGGGCCGAGCCGGCCGTTACGATCCAGGCTTCTTAGGCAATCGTCCGCGAATGATATCCAGATCGTTCCATCGCTTGGACTTTCTGTGATCTGGGTGATGAAGGCGTGTGCGGCCAGTGACCAACTTGCGTCATCCTGCAAGCTCAGGACCGACGGCAAAGTGTCGAGCATCCGCAGGGCTCGGTTGCGTGCGGAGGTTGCCTCTGAATCGTAGAAGTTTCCTACTTCCAGTCCACGCTTCCAATTTGAAGCAGGCTCCGACCGCACTACGACCGTTATTGGAGAGGCGTTGACATCGGCAAGAGACCAAAGATGCACGGAAAGCCCATAGCAGGGCTCGCCGGTATTCGAGTCTTCGGTTGAGGCTGTGTGAGGCTGTAGGATTCCTTCGCGTCTCGCGTTCGGAGGCGACGGTGCGAACGCGCGATAGATTGCGGTTTGCCTGCTGTCGACAAAGGCAAGATCTGCTTGGGGGTCGATCCGGCTCAGAGGACTCGTGCTGTTGGCGTCGAGAAGGACGCGGGCATGAACCTGATCGGATCGGATATCGATGGTCAGCGCCTGCTGAATGTCTCCAGGCGCATCGGATCGGCGACGAGGCACCAATCCTTTCACAAGTATGATTTCGCCGTCTTTGATCTCCCCGAACTGATGGGCGTATTGGATATTGATATGTTTCCATCCTTGCTGCTGCGCATCGCTGAAGCCGCCTTCCCAGTCGCCGTAGGAGGCGGCTCGGCCTGCATGTGCGTCGATCTTATAGCATTCGTAATGCTTAAGGATCGTAAAATAATGGAGATCAATGATTGTAATGCCTTTGCCCGCTATGAACAGTCGATTCCTGTTGCGCGAGAGCAAATGGTGCATTCGTAAGACGCCGGGAAACTCTGCACGCCGTGTAAAGCGCTTCAAGCGTAGGTCGTAGACGCCCAGAAGGAGCACATCTTGTGGATCATTATGATGCTCGCGGCCGACGAAAAGCACCGTGTCGGCGTCGAGAATTTCAGCCCGGCAAAGACAGCCTTTGGGGAATGGAATGACGAAAATGGGCTTTGCGCCCGTGCCCTGCTCGATCGCCACGCCATCCGGGTCTGTATACTGTTCGATTCTGACTGCCATACGATTCCAATGCCCGTTCAAAGTGTATATCTTTATTGGTCCTGGCCATGGGAGTTCATGCCTATGGCGGATTGATCATGTCTCAAATGCAACGACTCTTAAGCGGCTTCTGGCGCGATCAATGGGGGCATGCAGGTGCCTCTATATCAATTTATGCTATATAATGAGCGGAATGGAAATGCAACGACATTCGATCGCGGGCTTTATCTCGAAAAATCGGTCTGTGGAGCTGTAATATCTCGATATTATAACAGATTGGAGTCGAAAAGTCTCTCGGGCGGAACGTAGGTTTGAGAGAGGCGTCCGTCATCTTGCGGTGATGGCCGATCCCTCGGTCCGTTCGATCGTCGCAAGGCGTCTTCCTTCCCCGGTGACACGGACGAAAGCCCGCCTCCGCCTTGCGCGATCCGCCGCTCTCTGCTAACGCCCCGGCCCATTCCACACGCGGAGTGGCCTCATGCCTGAATGAGGCGTCCCCGGTGGCCGGCACTCAGCCGGCTGCACCCTCCGCGGCGGTATAACCGGAGAGCACAAAGACCATGGCCGTCGATTTCTCTATGCGCCAGCTCCTCGAGGCCGGCGCCCATTTCGGGCATCAGTCGCATCGCTGGAACCCGAAGATGCAGCCCTACATCTTCGGTACCCGCAACAACATCCACATCATCGATCTCGCCCAGACCGTGCCGGCGCTCCACGCCGCGCTGCAGGCGGTGAGCGACACGGTCGCCCGCGGCGGTCGCGTGCTGTTCGTCGGCACCAAGCGCCAGGCGGCCGATTCGATCGCCGAGGCCGCCAAGCGCTCGGCCCAGTACTACGTCAACTCCCGTTGGCTCGGCGGCATGCTGACCAACTGGAAGACCATCTCCGGCTCGATCCAGCGCCTGCGCAAGGTCGACGAGACGCTCGAGGGCGGGGCCGTCGGCCTCACCAAGAAGGAGCGCCTCATGCTGACCCGTGAGAAGGACAAGCTCGAGAAGGCGCTCGGCGGCATCAAGGACATGGGCGGCGTGCCGGACCTCCTGTTCGTGATCGACACCAACAAGGAGCAGCTCGCGATCAAGGAGGCCCAGCGCCTCGGCATCCCGGTCGCCGCCATCGTCGACACGAACTGCAACCCGGACGGCATCTCCTACATCGTCCCGGCCAACGACGACGCCGGCCGCGCCATCGCGCTCTACTGCGACCTGATCGCCCGCGCGGCGATCGAGGGCATCGGCCGCGGCCAGGGTGCGCTCGGCATCGATGTCGGCGCCTCCGAGGAGCCGACCGCCGAGGAGCTTCCCACGGCCAACGACGACGATGCCGCGGTCTCCGTCGCCTCCGACGCCATCGCCCCGGCCGACGTCGCGGCGCTCGCCGAGTCGACCGAGCATTTCGAGCAGCTCGCCGCCCCGCGCGGCGCGCCCGACGACCTGACCAAGCTCAACGGCGTCGGCCCGCAGCTGGTGCAGAAGCTCAACGACGCCGGCGTGTGGCACTACTGGCAGATCGCCGCCATGCAGCCCGAGGACGTGGCCAAGCTCGACGCCGACCTGAAGCTGAACGGCCGCATCGAGCGCGACGGCTGGATTGCTCAGTCCCGCGGCTTCGTCGAGGCCGCCGCGGCCTGAACCGCCCATATGTTCGCCGCCGGGACCTTCTCGGCGGCGGCACTGTCATAAACCTGCAAAGCCCGGTGCTTTCAACGAGCGCCGGGCTCACTCGCTTCCAGACCTTGAGAGGATCGCCATGGCCAACATCACCGCCGCACTCGTGAAGGAGCTTCGCGAAAAGACCGGCGCCGGCATGATGGATTGCAAGGGCGCGCTCAACGAGACGAACGGCGACCTCGAGGCGGCGGTCGATTGGCTGCGTAAGAAGGGTCTCGCCAAGGCGGCCAAGAAGGCCGGTCGCGTCGCCGCCGAAGGCCTCGTGGCCGTCGAGTCCGCCGGCCGCCACGCCGCCATCGTCGAGGTGAACTCCGAGACCGACTTCGTCGCCCGCAACGACGGCTTCCAGTCCTTCGCCCGCGAGGCCGCCAAGCTCACGCTCAACACCGACGGCACCCTGGAGGGCCTCGAGGCCGCGACCTTCCCCGGCTCGTCCGCGACCGTGAAGGACACGCTCTCGAACCTCATCGCCACCATCGGCGAGAACATGACGCTCCGTCGCGTCGCCAAGCTGGAAGTGGCCAAGGGCGTAATCGCCTCCTACGTCCACGGCCAGATCAGCGAAGGCCTCGGCAAGATCGGCGTGCTCGTCGCGCTCGAGTCCGAGGGCGACGTCGAGGTGCTCTCCACGCTGGGCCGCCAGATCGCCATGCATATCGCGGCGACCAACCCGGCGGCGCTCGACGCCTCGGGCATCGACCCGGCCGTGGTCGAGCGCGAGTCGAACATCCTGCGCGAGAAGAACGCCGGCAAGCCGGACCATGTGATGGCCAAGATCGTCGAGAGCGGCCTGAAGAGCTACTACAAGGAGGTCACCCTCCTGGAGCAGCCCTTCGTTCACGACGGCTCCAAGACCATCTCCCAGGTGCTCAAGGAAGCTGCGGGCAAGGCCGGCGGCGAGGTCGCCATCAAGAGCTTCGTCCGCTACGCCCTCGGCGAGGGCATCGAGAAGGAAGAGGGCCCGGACTTCGCGGCGGAAGTCGCGAGCATGTCGCGGTAATTTTTCTCCCTCGGTGCGAGGGCTCCGACCTTGGGTCGAAGCCCTCGCGTCCGGCGGATGCCTGCTGCCCTGCCGTTGCAGGAGCGACCGGCGAGCCGGTCGGTTTGAGGTCAAGTCTTGTCAGGGGCGACGGCAGCGATGCCGCCGCCCCTCGACGTTCGGGCCCTCGTCTTGCTAGAAGCCGGCGCCAGCAGCCAAGCCGACGAGGATCCGATGCCGGAGACGACGCCCTACCGCCGTGTCCTGGTCAAACTCTCGGGCGAGGCGCTCGCCGCCCCCGACGGGTTCTGGCTGCATCCGCCGATGCTGGCGGCTCTGGCCGAGGACATCCGCGAGGCCATCGGCCACGGCATCGAGATCGCCATCGTGGTCGGCGGCGGCAATCTGATCCGGGGCGCGCGCATCTCGCAGGCCGGCTGGATCGACCGGGCGACCGGCGATTCGCTCGGCATGATGGCGACCGTGATGAACTCCCTCGCCATCGAGACCGCGCTCAACGCCGCCGGCGTCCAGGCGCGCACCATGTCGGCGGTGTCGATGCCGACGATCTGCGAGACCTATGCGCGCCAGCCGGCGCTGCACCACCTCGACAAGGGGCAGGTCGTGGTCCTCGCGGGCGGCACCGGCAACCCGTACTTCACCACCGACACCGCCGCCGTCCTGCGCGCCGCCGAACTGCGCTGCGACGCGGTTCTGAAGGCGACGCAGGTCGATGGCGTCTACTCGGCGGATCCGAAGCGCGATCCGGAGGCGATCCGCTACGACACCATCACCCACGACGAGGCCATCGCCCGCGACCTCAAGGTGATGGACACCGCCGCCTTCGCGCTGGCCCGCGAGAGCAAGCTGACCCTCGTGGTCGGTTCGGTCCACGCGCCGAGTTCGGTCACGGCGATTCTCACCGGCCGCTCGGTCTCGACCCGCGTTGTGCCGTAGGCGAAACCTCCGCCTCCTCTATTTGCGGCCCCGGGGTTTTTCGTTCATGTAGCGCCACCGCGACGGAGGCCTCGCGCCTTCGCGCCGATCTGCCACCCGAACGCGTCGGGATTTTCAAAGCCATGGCCACACCGGATTTCGATCTCGGCGATATCAAGCGCCGCATGCAGGGCGCCATCGCCTCGCTCAGCAAGGATCTGGGCTCGCTGCGCACGGGGCGGGCGACGCCGAGCCTGGTCGAGCCGATCAACGTCGAAGCTTACGGATCGATGATGCCGATGGCGGGCGTCGCCACCGTCAGCGTGCCCGAGCCGCGCCTGCTCTCGATCTCGGTCTGGGACCGCTCGATGGTCACCGCCGTCGAGAAGGCGATCCGCGAATCCGACCTCGGCCTCAACCCGATGACCGAGGGCCAGACCATCCGCCTGCGCATCCCCGAGATGAACGAGCAGCGCCGCAAGGAGATGGTGAAGGTCGCCCACAAATATGCCGAGGAGGCCCGTATCGCCGTGCGCCACGTGCGCCGCGACGGTCTCGACATCCTCAAGAAGCTGGAGAAGGACGGCGCCATCAGCCAGGACGACGAGAAGCGTCAGGCCGGCGACGTGCAGAAGGCCACCGACGACGCCATCGCGGAAGTCGATCAGGTGCTGGCCGGCAAGGAAAAGGAAATCATGCAGGTCTGAGAACCTGTCTGATCGTTCGTAAGGGGTTCCCAAAGGGCAAGCCCTTTGGCGGGGTCTCGGGGCGCGGAGCCCCGAGATGGCTTCGCCGACCGGGGCTCCGCCCTGGACCCGCGAAAGGTCTTGGTCCTTTCGAAACCATGACGATACGGGGAGACGCGGGTGGTTCGCTCGGAGGGCGCGCGGCAGATCGGGGCGGATGCCGCCGCCGACGGGACGGCGCGCCAAGCCTCACCCGAAGCTCCCCGCCACGTCGCCATCATCATGGACGGCAACGGGCGCTGGGCCGCCCGCAAGGGGCTGCCCCGCTTCGAGGGCCATCGCCGCGGGGTCGAGGCGGTGCGCCGTGCGGTGCGCTCGGCGATCGAACTCGGTGTCGCCTACCTCACGATCTACAGCTTCTCCTCCGAGAACTGGCGCCGCCCGCCGACGGAGATCATGGAACTGATGGGCCTGCTGCGCCTGTTCGTGCGCGGCGACCTCGCCGACCTCCACGCCAACAACGTCCGCGTCCGGGTGATCGGCGAGCGCCAAAGCCTCTCCGCCGACATCGCCGCCCTGCTCGACGAGGCCGAGACGCGCACCCGCGACAACACCGGCCTCACGCTGGTCGTCGCGTTCAACTACGGCGGTCGCCAGGAGATCCTGCGCGCCGTCCAGCGCCTTGCCGCATCGGTTGCGGAAGGCCGGCTGCGCCCGGAAGACATCGATCTGCCGACGATCGCGGACGCCCTCGACACGGCCGGGATTCCCGATCCCGACCTCGTGATCCGCACCTCCGGCGAGCAGCGCCTGTCGAACTTCCTGACGTGGCAGACGGCTTACGCCGAGTACGTGATCGAGCCGGGCTTCTGGCCGGATTTCGACCACGCGGCCTTCGTGGCGGCGCTGACCGAGTATCATCGTCGCGACCGCCGCTTCGGCGGCCTCGGCAGCGGGGCCGGCTGATGGCGGAATCCCCACCCGTGCGGGCGGCGCGCTCGCCCTTTGCCACCCGCGAGTTCCGGCTTCGCACGGTCTCGGCCCTGGTGCTGGGCACGGCGGTGATCGGCACTTTGCTGATCGGCGGCTGGGCCTTCGCCCTGGTCTGGCTCATCGCCGGCACCGTCGGGGCCGCCGAGTGGCTGGCCATGACCCGCTCGGAGCCGTTGCTGCCGCTGCTCGGCGTCACCGGAGCGACGCTCGCCGGGCTCGCCGCCGCCGCGCTCCTCGGCGCGCCAGCCCTGACCTTCCTTCTCATTCTCATCGCCGGCTGCGTCGGCCTCGTCGTGCTGGGGCGCGGCATCACCCGGCGTAAGGCGGTCTGCGGTCTGCTGGGCGGCGCCGTCGTCGCGCTGGTGCCGACGCTGCTGCGGATCGACCCCGCCATCGGCCTCGTCGGCCCGGCCTGGATGTTCGCCGTGGTCTGGTCCACCGACATCCTGGCCTACATCACCGGCCGCCTCGTCGGCGGGCCGAAGCTGATGCCGCGGGTGAGCCCGAACAAGACCTGGTCGGGGGCGATCGGTGGGCTCACCGCCGGCATCGTCGCCGGCACCGTGACGGCGGCCATCGCCCGGGGCCACGGCTGGGACGCGCTGCCCGCCATCTCGCTGCCGGTCGTCGCTCTGTTCAGCGGGATCGCCTCGGTGCTCAGCCAGGGCGGCGACCTCGTCGAATCCTCGCTCAAGCGGCGCTACGGCGTGAAGGATTCCGGCCGCTCGATCCCCGGCCATGGCGGTGTCATGGACCGGCTCGACGGCTTCTTCGCCGTGGCGTTGCTGGCCGGCCTGTGCTTTGCCGTGATGCGGCTCACTGCCTGAGCGCCGGCCGCTATCCAAGGAACGTTTCTCGTGAGCCTCACCGTCACCGTCCTCGGCGCCACCGGATCGATCGGCCGCTCGACCACCGACCTGCTCGCCCAGCATGCCGGCCGCTTCCGCGTCGGCGCGCTGGTCGGCGGCAAGGATGCGGCGGCGCTCGCCAAGCTCGCCCTGGAGATGCGCCCCGACTTCGCCGCGCTCGCCGACGAGAGCGCCGGCCCGGCGCTCGCCGAGGCGCTGACGGGTTCCGGCATCCCCAACGGGGCGGGGGAGGACGCGGTGCTGGAGGCGGTCGCCCGCGAGGCCGACATCGTCGTCGCCGCGGTGAGCGGGGCGGCGGGCCTCAAGCCCACCCACGCGGCGCTCCGGCTCGGCCGCACGATCGCGCTCGCCAACAAGGAGAGCCTCGTCTGCGCTGGCGACGCCTTCATGCGCGATGCCGCCCGCTACGGCGCCAGAATCCTGCCGGTCGATTCCGAGCACAACGCGCTCGCGCAAGCGATGGGCGACGGCCGCGTCTCCGACATCGCCAAGATGACGCTCACGGCGTCCGGCGGCCCGTTCCGCACCTGGGCGCAGGAGCGCATCGCCGCCGCGAGCCCCGCCGAGGCCGCCGCCCATCCGACGTGGTCGATGGGCATGAAGATCAACATCGATTCCGCCTCGCTGATGAACAAGGGGCTGGAACTGATCGAGGCCCACCACCTCTTCGGCATTGAGGCGGCCCGGCTCGACGTGATCGTCCATCCGCAATCGATCGTGCACGGGCTGATCGCGTGGCGCGACGGCGCGGTCACCGCCGGCCTGGCCATGCCGGACATGCGGGTGCCGATCGCCCATTGCCTCGGCCTCGGCGACCGGCTGGAGATCGCCCGCGGGCGCCCGCTCGATCTCGCGACGACGGGCAGCCTCACCTTCGAGCCGGCTGACGAGGCCCGCTTCCCCTGCCTGCGCGTCGCCCGCGCGGCGCTGGCCGAGGGGGGCGCGGCCCCGACCGTGATGAACGCCGCCAACGAGATCGCGGTCGCAGCCTTCATCCGCGGCGCGATCCCCTTCTACGGCATCGCTGAACTGGTCGAGCGGGCCTGCGAGCGCTTCGCACCGGTCTATGTCCGCGCGCCCGAGGACGTCGAGGAAGCGCTGGCCATCGACGCAGAGGTCCGGGCCTGGAGCCTGGAGGCGGTCCCACAGGCGCGCGCCGCCGGTTAACCCTGGTTCGGGCTTGCCGGGGAGCGGCCGGCCGGGCCTGCAACGAAATAACCAAAAGCTCTCGCGCCGGGCCGCGCGGCGTGCGACGATCCGCGACTTGCGGCTCGGGGGGCCGCCCTGTCAGGGCGGAGACGAGACGATCGCGGCCAAAAGGGTGCCGGAATGGATTTCCTCAGCAGCATGGGCGGCAACGCGGCCGGTTTCTTCGGCGCGGTGATCCCGTTCCTGTTCGTGCTGACCATCGTGGTCTTCGTCCACGAGATGGGGCACTTCCTCGTCGGCCGCTGGTGCGGCGTCGGCGTCAACGCCTTCTCGATCGGCTTCGGGCCGGAACTCGTCGGCTTCAACGACCGGCGCGGTACCCGCTGGAAGCTGTGCGCGATCCCGCTCGGCGGCTACGTCAAGTTCGTGGGCGACGCCAACGGCGCCAGCGTGCCCGATCCCGAGGCCGTCGCCCGGATGAACCCGCACGAGCGCGCGATCAGCTTCCCGGCCCAGCCGGTGGCCAAGCGCGCCGCCATCGTCGCCGCCGGACCCATCGCCAACTTCATTCTGGCCATCGCGGTGTTCGCGGGCGCGATCTACCTCAACGGCCGCTACGAGACGCCGGCCCGCGTCGAGGCGGTTCAGCCCGGCAGTGCCGCCGAGCGCGCCGGCTTCCGGCCCGGCGACGTGATCCGCTCCATCGACGGGCAGGCCATCGCGACCTTCGGCGAGATGCAGCGCGTCGTCTCGGGGGCCGCCGGCTCCTCGCTCTCGGTCACCGTCGATCGGGGCGGCACGGAAACGACGCTGACGGCGGTGCCCGACAAGATCGAGGACCGCACCCCGTTCGGCCGCCACCGCTTCGGCCGGCTCGGCATCAACGGGCCGCGGGGCGATGCGGCCAAGCTCGTGCATTACGGCCCCTACGAGTCGCTCAAGCTCGGCGTCGCCGAGACCTACTTCGTGGTCGAGCGCACCTTCGACTATATCGGCAAGCTGGTGACGGGCCGCGAATCCGCCGACCAGCTCTCCGGGCCGATCGGCATCGCCCGCGTCTCGGGTGAGGTCGCCCGCGTCGGCGGCGTCGGCGGCCTGATCGGGCTGATCGCGCTGCTCTCGGTCTCGATCGGCCTGCTCAACCTGTTCCCGATCCCGCTGCTCGATGGCGGCCACCTGCTGTTCTACGCCTTCGAGGTGGTGCGCGGTCGCCCCCTGAGTGAGCGCGCCCAGGAAATCGGCTTCCGCATCGGCTTGGCCTTCGTGCTGATGCTGATGCTGTTCGCCGCCTGGAACGACATCCTCAATCTCGGTGCCTCCTTCAGCCGCGGAACCTAGAGCATCGGTCCGAAGGCCGGAAGCCGACTTTCGGGACGATGCTCCAGCGCAGCGCCCTCGCGGCAGCGCCACAAGGCCCGGTCCTTCGACCGGGCCTTTTTCGTGGATGAAGGCCCCACTTCCGATTCGAAGCCATGGTTAACAGGGTGTTGCGGTGATCCGGCTCCGCTCCGAAAAGCCGTGATCGGGGCCGCATTTACGCCCTATTCACCTTGATCCACGATCCTGTGGGCAAGTGCTGCGCCGTTAAGTGGCGCGAAGGCCACGACCCCCCAAAATCCCTTAACGGCGGACCTCCCCCGCGTTGCGTCGCAGGGGAATCCCGATACAAGCGTGGCTGGGACCAGAGGGCGGCCCGTCTCTGACAAGGACGGCGGCCCGCGGGTGCGAACCCGTGCTGAGATAAAAAGAGACGGGCGATTACATGATGTCGATGACGGGAAAGCGCCGGCGCAAGTCGGCGGAGCGGGCCATCGTTCTGGTCGCCACCGCCGCCGGTGTGATCCTCGGCGGTGAGGTCGCTCACGCCCAGCAGATCGTCGTTGAAGGCAACAAGCGGGTCGATTCCGGCACGATCCGCTCCTACGTCACCGGCACCGCCTCCGGTTCGCCCGAAGAGGCGCGGCGCAATCTCCTCTCCACCGGCCTCTTCTCCGACGTGCAGGTCTCGGCGCGCGGCGGCACGACCGTGGTGCGGGTGCGCGAGAACAGCATCGTCGGCCGTGTCTTCTTCGAGGGCAACAAGAAGGTCGAGAAGGCCACGCTCGAAGGCGTCGTCGAGTCGAAGGAGCGCGGCGCCCTCAGCCAGGCGGTCATCGCGGCCGATGTCGAGCGCATCCGCGACGTCTACAAGCGCTATGGCCGCGGCACCGCCAAGGTCAGCTACCGCCTCGTCGATCTCCCGAATGGCCGCTCCGACGTCGTCTTCACCATCGACGAGGGCGACAAGACCGGCATCCGCTCGATCAACTTCGTCGGCAACCGCGCCTATTCCGAATCGACGCTGCGTGGGCTGATGACCTCGACGCAGATGAACTTCCTGTCGTTCATCAAGACCTCCGACGTCTACGATCCGGACCGCATCGCGGCGGACGTGGAGCTGGTGCGTCGCTACTATCTCAAGAACGGCTATGCCGACTTCCGCGTCGTCAACGCCGATGCGCGCTACGTCGAGACCCCCGAGGATGCCGGCTGGGTCGTCACCATCACGGTGGACGAGGGTGAGCAATACACCGTCGGCGCCGTCGCCGTGGATCCGCGCATCCCCGGCGTCGACCGCGAGGCCCTCGACGGCGAGATCCGCGCCCGCGTCGGCGACGTCTACAACGCCGAGGACGTGGAGAAGTCGCTGGTCGGCGTGACCAACGAGGTCAACCGCCAGGGCCATCCCTTCGCGCAGGTGCGCCCCACCGGCCAGCGCGACCCGGCCACCCGTCAGGTCTCCCTCGGCTTCGTGGTCGAGGACGGCCCGCGCGTCTACGTCGAGCGCATCAATATCCGCGGCAACACCCGCACCCGCGACTACGTCATCCGCCGCGAGCTCGACCTCACCGAGGGCGATGCCTACAACCGCGTGCTGGTCGACCGCGCCGAGCGCCGCCTCAACGGCCTGGGCTTCTTCAAAAAGGTCCGCTTCTCCAACGAGCCGGGCTCCTCGCCCGACCGCGTGATCGTGAACATCGACGTTGAGGATCAGCCCACGGGCTCGTTCTCGGTGGCGGGCGGCTACTCCACCCAGGACGGCATCATCGGCGAGGTCTCGGTCTCCGAGTCCAACTTCCTCGGTCGCGGTCAGTACGTCCGCGTCGCCGCCCAGGGCGGCCAGTACGCCAAGGGCTTCGACTTCTCGTTCACGGAGCCGTACTTCCTCGGCTACCGCATGGCGGCCGGCTTCGACGCCTTCTACAAGTACTCGGACCTGACCCGCTACTCGCGCTACGAGACGACCGTCTACGGCGGCCAGCTCCGCGTCGGTCTACCGATCACCGAGGATTTCGGCGTCACCTTCCGCTACTCGCTCTACAACACCGAGCTGACGATCCCGAACACGGTCAAGCGGCCCTACAACGACTGCTCGATCCCGATCCCGGGCTATACGCAGCTGAACCCCGCCAATGCGGTCGATCCGACGACGGGTCGTTCCGTGGCCGGACTGCCGGCCTATCCGAACTGCGCTTATGACGGCGAGGCCTCGATCGCGCTCAAGGGCTCGACCGGCTCGACCCTCACCTCGCTCGCGGGCGTGACGCTGGCCTACTCGACGCTCGACAACCTGCAGCGGCCGACCAACGGCTTCTACGGCGAGCTGAAGCCCGACGTGGCCGGCATCGGCGGCGACTCCAAGTTCTTCCGCGTGACGGGCGACGCCCGTTACTACAAGGAACTCTGGGAGGACGTGATCGGCTTCGTCCGCCTCCAGGGCGGTCACATCTCGGCGCTCGACGGCAACCCGCTGCGCATCACCGACCAGTTCTTTCTCGGCCCGTCGTTGGTCCGCGGCTTCGCCCCGAACGGTCTCGGCCCGCGCGACGTCGGCAGCGCCGATGCCCGCTCCAACGCCATCGGCGGCACGACCTATGTCGGCGCCACGGTCGAAGTTCAGTTCCCGATCTGGGGTATCCCGAAGGATCTCGGCCTGAAGGGCGCGGTCTTCGCCGATGCCGGTACGCTGTTCGGCTATTCCGGCCGGCGCACCTTCAACGTGAACGGCGATGCCTTCATCAACGGTCAGGGGCCGACGGGCTGCACCTATTCCAGCTTCGGCGCGGGCGCGATCAACGTCGAGCCCGAATGCGTGAACGTCCGCGACAAGGCGACGATCCGTTCCTCGGTCGGTGCCTCGATCCTGTGGAACTCGCCGCTGGGCCCGATCCGCTTCGACTACGCCTACGCCCTGACCAAGGACGAGGGCATCAACAACGGCTTCGGCCGGGTCGGCAAGGACCAGCTCCAGGCGTTCCGCTTCTCCGGCGGCTCGCGCTTCTGATCCCATGACGCGGCGACCCTTGGCGGGCCGCCGCGTTATCGTCTCATGTCAGATCCCATCTTCATCACGCCGCAAGGCGGTCTGAGCCTCGGCGATGTCGCCGGGGCTTGCGGCGTTTCGCTGCCCGAGGGCGCCGATCCGTCCCGTCCCGTCACCGGCGCGGCCCCGCTCGAATCGGCGGGACCGTCCGAGATCGCCTACATGGACAACGCCCGCTACGGCGAGGCGCTCTCCGCCACCCGGGCGCTCGCCTGCCTCGTCTCGCCGCGCTTTGCCGCCCGCGTGCCCGAGGGCACGGTGGCGCTCGTGCTGCGCGATCCCTATCGCGCCTATGCCGGCCTGCTCGCCCGCCTCTACGGCGAGGCGATGCGGCCGGGCTCGCTGTTCGCCGCCGCCGGCATCTCTCCCGGCGCCCACATCCATCCGCAGGCCCGGCTGGAGGACGACGTCCGGATCGATCCCGGCGCCGTCGTGGGTCCCGGCGCCGAAATCGGCTCGGGCTCGGTGATCGGGCCCAACGCCGTGATCGGGCCGAATGTCCGGATCGGCCGCGACTGCTCGATCGGGGCGGGCAGCACGCTGACCCACGCGCTGGTGGGCAACCGTGTCATCGTTCACCCAGGCGCCCGCATCGGCCAGGACGGGTTCGGCTTCGCCATGGGGCCGGGCGGCCATCTCAAGGTGCCGCAGATCGGCCGGGTGATCGTCCAGGACGATGTCGAGATCGGCGCCAACACCACGATCGACCGGGGCGCCTCGCGCGACACGGTGATCGGGGAGGGCACCAAGATCGACAACCTCGTGCAGATCGCCCACAACGTGGTGATCGGCCGCCACTGCGTGATCGTCTCCGGCGTCGGCATCTCCGGCTCGACCACCTTGGAGGATTATGTCGTGCTCGGCGGGCAGGTCGGCGTCGTCGGCCACCTGCGCATCGGCATGGGCTCGCAGATCGCCGGCTCCTCAAACGTCAACCGCGACGTTCCGCCGGGCTCGCGCTGGGGCGGTACGCCGGCCAAGCCCGTGCGGGCATGGTTCCGCGAACTGACGACGCTCGCCCGCTTGGCCGAGCGCTCCGGCAGCGATTCCAAGGACGAAAAGTAGAGGTTCCCGAAGGACAAGTCCTTCGGCGGGGTGCAGGGGCAGAGCCCCTGCATGTCACTCTCTTCGCAGCAACCGATCGACGACGAGATCGGACCAGAACCCCGCGCGAAAGTCCCGCTTCAGCGCCTCCGGGTCGTAGCTGTGCTCGACCCAGTCCAGAAAGGTCTGGCCGCGCGGCTCGCCCTCGCGGAGATAGGCGGCGAAGAACGCATCGAGGATGCCGGTCTTGGCGAAGCGGAAATGGCCGTAGCGCGGCGAGAGCTGGCGCAGGGCCTCCCGCACCGGGCGGTCCTCGTGCAGGATCAGGAACAGGGCGGCGGCGAGCCCGGCCCGGTCCGCGCCGGATTTGCAATGCATCACCGCCGGGTACTCGATGCCGGCGAAGAAGGCCTTGGCGGCCATCAGGGTCTCGCGCGAGGGCGCTTCGCGGGAGCGCAGCACGAACTCGACCAGCCGCAGCCCCTGCCGCTCGCACGCCTCCCGCTGCAGCGGCCAGGAGCCGTGCTCGCGACCGCCGCGCAGGGAGACCACGGTGCGCACGCCCTGGCGCTTGAACCAGGCGAGCTGGTGGGGCGTCGGCTGGGCCGAGCGCCAGACGAGGCCGGTCCCGATGCGATGCCGGTTGAGATAGGCCAGCCGGAACACGCCGTGATCGACGAGCAGCATGTTCGCCCACGCCTTGGCGCGGGAGACGGGGCCGGCGATCGGCTTCTCGAACTTCGCGATGCGCGCCATGCGCCGCGCGTAGCGCGTCTCGGGGGGAAGGAAGCGGTTGAACACGGGACGCGGGGCTGGCCTGACGGAATGTCCGTCTAACAGGCTGCCATTCGGCCGACAACGCGAGCGGGTCCATCCCCCGTTTCCCGTTGCCGAACCGCGACCTTTGCCGGCATCATGCCAGGCAATTCCCTTAGCGGAGCCGGCCATGGCAACGAACACGGTGAGCATCCGCCGCGCCCGGTCCGCCGACGCGACCGGCCTCGCCGGCGTGTTCGACGCGTCCTGGCGCGAGGCCTATCAGGGCGTGATCCCCGGCGTCGCGCTGGAGCGCTTCCTGGCGCGGCGGGGCGGGGCGGCATGGCGGGCGATGATCGGTGGCGGGCGCGGCCTCGCCGTGGTGGAGTTCGGCGAGCGGATCGCGGGCTACGCCGCCTATGGCCGGGCCCGCGAGCGGACGATCCGGGCGGACGGCGAGATCGACGAACTCTACATCGCTCCCGAGTTCCAGGGGCTCGGCTTCGGCACGCGGCTGTTCCGGGCGGTGCGCAACGACCTGATCGACCGCGGGCTGACCCGCATCGGCGTCTGGGCGCTGGCCGACAATGCCCGCGCCTGCGCCTTCTACGAGAGGCTCGGCGGCGTGGCGGGACCGGAGGGGTTCGAGCGCGTCTCGGGCTTCAGCCTGCCGAAGACCGCCTACCTCTTCACCTGAAAGCTTTGGCGAGGCGGCAACGGCAAGGCGGCAACACTCGGCCGCTCCTGTCCGAACGGCCGATTTTCTTTCGCGCGCGCTCGCCCTAAGACAGCGAACCGTTGCCGTCCCCGACCGGGTCGGGCCGATGCGGCCGAAAATCTAGAAAGCAGACGCTATGGACATCAACGCCATCTCGATCGGCAAGACCCCGCCGCACGACGTCAACGTGATCATCGAGGTTCCGATCGGCGGCGAGCCGATCAAGTACGAGATGGATAAGGAGGCCGGCGCCCTCGTCGTCGATCGCTTCCTCTATACGGCGATGCATTACCCGGGCAATTACGGCTTCATCCCACACACCCTGTCGGGTGACGGCGACCCCTGCGACGTGCTGGTAGCCAACACCCGCGCCATCGCGCCGGGCGCGATCATCAGCGTGCGCCCCGTCGGCGTGCTGGTGATGGAGGACAATGCCGGCGAGGACGAGAAGATCATCGCCGTCCCCTCGCGCCACCTGACCAAGCGCTACGACCGGATCGAGAACTACACCGACCTGCCCGACATCACGCTGCACCAGATCCAGCACTTCTTCGAGCACTACAAGGATCTGGAGCCGGGCAAGTGGGTCAAGGTCGTCCGCTGGGGCGACAAGGACGAAGCCTACCGCCTGATCCTCGAAGGCATCGAGCGCGAGAAGGCCAACAAGACCAAGTGATTCCAGGTTTCGAAAGGACAAGTCCTTTCGTGGGTCCAGGGCGCAGCCCTGGACTCGAAGGGAAGCCGGGGCTCTGCCCCGGTGCCCCGGCGAAGGGATGATCCCCTTGCGATCCCGGACGTTTACAACGCTTCGCCGCGGAGCAGCCGGGGGCCTTGGGCCCGCCGGCCCGCGGCTTGGCCGATGAAGAAGTCCTTCAGGCCCGGCAGGCGGTCGACGAGGCCGAGGCCGAAGTCGCGGGTGAGCCGCAAGGGCAGGCTGTCGTTCGAGAACAGCCGGTTGAGCCCGTCGGTGGCCGCCGCCATCGCCACCGTGTCGAACCGGCGCGCCCGTTCGTAGGCCTTCAGCACGTCGTCGGTCCCCGGATCGAGCCCGAGCCGCAGGGCCTCCGTCACGGCCTCCGCCAAGGCCGCCGCTCCGGCAAGCCCGAGATTGAGCCCCTGGCCCGCCACCGGATGGATCACGTGGGCGGCGTCGCCCAGCAGCGCGAGGCGTGGCGCCCGGAAGCTGCGGGCGATGCCGAAGGCCAGCGGATGCGCTGAGGGGCCGTGTTCCAGGGCGATCCGCCCGAGCTCCGCCCCGAACCGCCGCTCGATCTCGGCCAGCGTCTCGGCCTCGTCCCCGCCCAGCAGCGCCGGCACGTCGGCGCTGCGCTCGGTCCAGACGATGGAGGAGCGGTGGCCGAGGTCGCCGCCGGCCTTGAGCGGCAGGATCGCGAACGGGCCGCTCGGCAGGAAATGCTCGAAGGCCCGGCCCTCGTGGTCGCGTTCGTGCCGGACCGTCGCGACGATGCCGGATTGCGGGTAGGACCAGCCGACCCAGCCGATCCCGGCCGCCTCGCGCAAGGCCGAGCGGGCGCCGTCCGCGGCCACCACGAGCGAAACCTTCTCGGAGGTGCCGTCGCCGAACGCGGCGCGGATGCCGCCAGCCTCCGGCACGGCCGCGCGCACGCCCTGCGACACCAGCCGCACCCCGGCCGCGCGGGCGGCCTCGAACAAAGCGGCGGCCATCGGCTCGGCCTCGACCATGTGGGCGAAGGGCTCGCCGTCGGGTGTCGCGTCGGCATCGTGGCCGAAGGTGAGGAAGACCGGCCGCACCGGATCACCCACGCGGCTGTCGCTGATGACGAGGCGGCGCATCGGCTCGGCCACGGGCGCGATGGCCTCCCAAAGGCCCAGCCGCTCCAGCATCCGCCGCGGCCCCGCCGCCACCGCATAGGCGCGCCCGCGATGGCGCGCGGCGCCGGCCGGCAGGCCGGGATCGCAGACCGCGAGGTCGAGGGCCGGGCCGTGCGCCCGTTTCAGCGCCACCGCCAGCGTCAGGCCGGGCAGGCCGGCGCCCGCGACGAGCAGGCTGCGGCTCCCGGAACGGCGACCCATCTCGCCCATCGGCGTCTCTCCTCAAGCGATACCGCTCTCCCATGCCCTTGCCGGGGGGCCGCGTCGAGTGATAGCCGCGCCGCGGCCTGTCCTCGTCACTGCCGGTCCTTCATCGTCTTGGAAGCTCCCATGCCCGATCCCGTCGACGGACTCCTCGCGATCCTCGACCTGGAACGCCTGGAAACCGACCTGTTCCGCGGCGTCTCGCCGCCGATCGGATGGCCGCGGGTGTTCGGTGGGCAGGTGGTGGCCCAGAGCCTCGTGGCCGCCTCGCGCACGGTGATCTCGGCGCGGGTGCCGCACTCGATGCATGCCTATTTCCTTCTCGGCGGCGACCCGGCGGTGCCGATCGTCTACGAGGTCGAGCGCATCCGCGACGGCGGCAGCTTCACCACGCGGCGCGTCAAGGCGATCCAGAAGGGCCGGGCGATCTTCGCCATGTCGGTCTCGTTCCACGAGCCGGAGGACGGCTTCGACCATGCCGCCGAGCGGCCCGACGTGCCGGGCCCCGACGCGCTCACCGATGCCCGGACGCTCGCGCAGGCCGAAGGCAGCATCGTGCCCGCGCCGATGCTCGCCTACTTCACCCAGGCCTGGCCGATCGAACTGCGCCCGGTCGAGACCGACCGCTACCGCGACCGCACCCCGCGGCCGGGGCGCTACCATGTCTGGATGCGCACCACGAAGGCGCTGCCGGACGATCCGGCGCTGCACCGCGCCGTGCTGGCCTACGCGTCCGACATGACGCTGCTCGACGCCACGCTGATCCCGCACGGCCGCACCGTGTTCGATACGGACATCCAGTCGGCGAGCCTGGACCACGCCCTGTGGTTCCACCGGCCGTTCCGGGCCGATTCCTGGCTGCTCTATTCGCAGGACACGCCGAGCGCCTCCGGGGCCCGGGGGTTCGCGCGGGGCACCCTGCACGACGAGGCGGGGAATCTCGTCGCCTCCGTCGCCCAGGAAGGGCTGATCCGCCGACGCCGCTGAATCCTTTCCGGCGAAACGCCGGCGGTGCCGTCGCGACCGCGGAATGCCGGCGCCCAGCGGGATTTTGCGCAGCATCCGAAGAACGCTCATCTTGGAGGCGTTTCAGCGCCGATCGGAGC
Organism: Methylorubrum salsuginis; assembly: GCF_900114375.1. Taxonomy (GTDB): domain Bacteria; phylum Pseudomonadota; class Alphaproteobacteria; order Rhizobiales; family Beijerinckiaceae; genus Methylobacterium; species Methylobacterium salsuginis. The sequence continues at coordinate 386,455 of NZ_FOSV01000002.1, forward strand.
GCGGCCGCATGTTTTGCGGCCGAAATTGCCTCTGTGATCGCCCGTATGCCTAAATCGAGGGCACGGCGGATCCGGCAGCTGCCCGCCCGGCGCGCGATCCGCGCTCAGCCCTTGGGCAGAAACGCCAGATCGAAAATGGTTCCGCTTGGCATGGTCCTTGAATGAAGGCGCCCGGCTGCAGGGTCATCCCGACTTCTGCGAGCCGGTGGGTCTCGGCCGGTGCGCGGCCGGCACGAACGAACAATCAGGGGGCGCCGCCCATGAAAATCGTGATGGCGATCATCAAGCCGTTCAAGTTGGAGGAGGTCCGCGACGCCCTGACCGGGATCGGGGTCCACGGCCTGACCGTGACCGAGGTCAAGGGCTACGGCCGGCAGAAGGGTCATACCGAGATTTACCGCGGCGCCGAATACGCCGTGAGCTTCCTGCCCAAGCTGAAGATCGAGGTGGCGGTGGCCGGCGACCTCGTCACTAGCGTCATCGACGCCATCGCGGGCGCCGCCCGCACCGGCCAGATCGGCGACGGCAAGATCTTCGTCATGCCGCTGGAGAAGGCCGTCCGCATCCGCACCGGCGAGACCGACGTCGACGCCCTCTAGAGCCTCACGCGCTTCGTCGGCCCGCGCGGCCGCCTGAGAAGAACATTTCGCAACGCTCTCGCAGAACGCGATCAGGAGCTTCCCGTCCCATGAAACTTCGTACCCTTCTCGCGCTCGGGCTGGGAGGGGCCGCACTCGGCCTCCTCCTCGTCGAGCCGTCGCTGGCCCAGACTCCCGCTCCCGAGGCCGTTCCGGCCGCCGCGGCCGCCGCGCCCGTCCCGAACAAGGGCGACACCGCCTGGATGCTGCTCTCCTCGGTCCTCGTCCTGCTGATGACGGTGCCGGGCCTCGCGCTGTTCTACGGCGGCCTCGTGCGCACCAAGAACATGCTCTCGGTGCTGACCCAGGTCTTCGCCATCGCCTCGATCGTCTGCCTCCTGTGGGTCGCCTACGGCTACAGCCTCGCCTTCACCAACGGCGGCGGCCTCAACGACTTCATCGGCGGCTTCTCCAAGGCCTTCCTTAAGGGGGTCGACGCCAACTCGGTCGCGGCCACCTTCTCCAACGGTGTCGTGATCCCCGAATACGTCTACATCTGCTTCCAGATGACGTTCGCGATGATCACCCCCGGCCTCATCGTCGGCGCCTTCGCCGAGCGGATGAAGTTCTCGGCGCTGATCGTGTTCACGATCCTCTGGGTCACGCTGATCTACTTCCCGATGGCCCACATGGTCTGGTACTGGGGTGGCCCGGACGTGTTCGCCGAGGCCGCGAAGAAGCTCGCCGCCGCCGGTGGCGCCGCCAACGCCGCCGCCCAGGCCGAGTACGACGCGACGCTCGCCGACGCCGGCCTGCTGTTCAAGTGGGGCGCCCTCGACTTCGCCGGCGGCACCGTCGTGCACATCAACGCGGGTATCGCCGGCCTCGTCGGCTGCCTGATGCTCGGCAAGCGCATCGGCTACGGCCGCGACCTGCTCGCCCCGCACTCGCTGACCATGACCACCATCGGCGCCTCGCTGCTCTGGGTGGGTTGGTTCGGCTTCAACGCCGGCTCGAACCTCGAGGCCAACGGCACCACCACGCTCGCCATGATCAACACCTTCGTGGCCACCGCCGCCGCCGCCGTGTCCTGGCTGTTCGTCGAGTGGGCCGCCAAGGGTAAGCCGTCGCTGCTCGGCATGCTCTCGGGCGCCATCGCCGGCCTCGTCGCCGTCACCCCGGCCGCGGGCTTCGCCGGCCCGATGGGCTCGATCGTCCTCGGCCTCGTCGCCGGTGCCGCCTGCTTCGTGATGTGCTCGACCGTCAAGAACGCGCTCGGCTACGACGACTCCCTCGACGTGTTCGGCGTCCACTGCGTCGGCGGCATCCTCGGCGCGCTCGCCACCGGCATCCTGGTCTCGCCCGATCTCGGCGGCGCCGGCATCCCGGACTACACCACCAAGCCCGGCGAGCTGGTGCTCGGCGCCTACGACATGACCGCCCAGCTCATCACCCAGGCCAAGGCGGTCGGCTTCACCATCCTGTGGTCGGGCATCGGCTCGGCGATCCTCTACAAGCTCGTCGACCTGACGATCGGCCTGCGCGTCACGCAGGAAGAGGAGCGCGAGGGCCTCGACATCGCCGATCACGGCGAGCGCGCCTACAACTACTGATCGTCCGATCGGACCGAGCCTCGTCCCGAGCCTCCCGCTCGGGACGAGGCCAGTCGAAGAGGGCCCCGGCGCATCCCGCGCCGGGGCCCTTCGCGTTCGGGGGAGAGCCGTCGGCGAGACGGCGGTGCCGGGCGCGCGGGGGGGGGGCAGCTGTCGTCGGCAGGCCGACGCTCGAGGCCTCGGCCTCGCATCGATTTGATTCGACGGGCCGGCGGTCACACTCCAGGCCGATGCGCCAAGTCTTGTGGGACTTATGGTAGTCGGGAGGCAGGACGGTTCAGAGCTGTCGTTCCGGCGGCTGCCACAGATGTGGTTCCACGGCAACAGTTCCGTGGCATCGCCGAAGCTCGGCCGCAATTGCCTATGTTTTGGGCAGTTGCCTCAATCTTCGTTTTGCGATGCACCGCCGTCTTCGGCACCTTGGCCGTATCAACGAACCGGGGCTGAACGCGATGACCGTCCGACTGACACTTAAGGCCTCCGTGGCCGCACTGGCCGCCTTCACGGGCGGCTCGGCGCTCGCCGCCGACCTCCCGGCGAAGGTGCCGCCGGTCATCGCCGTCGAGCATTGCAAGGCCGCGATTTCGACCCCGGCCTTCGGCGGCCTGATCAAAGCGAACCCGAACCCGGCCTGCTTCACCACCGGCATCGGCGACATCTATGTCGGCGGCGCGATCACCGGCTTCGCCTACACCCAGACCAACGCCTTCGGCATCCTCTCCCCCGGCGGCGAGCAGGACCGTTACGGCCGCGTCGACTTCTCGAACCTCCAGGCCTGGATCCAGAAGGCCGACGGCCCGCTCCAGTTCTACGTCCATACCGGCCTGTACTCAATCCCGGCGCTCGGTCTCCCGCTCTACTCCTCGTTCGAGCAGACCGAGTCGCTGTTCGGCCCGGTCCCGGTCGCCTACGGCAAGTGGCAGATCAACGACGAGTGGTCGATCCAGGGCGGCCGGATGTTCACCAACATCGGCTCCGAGCTGCTGTTCTCCTACCAGAACCTGAACATCTCCCGCGGCCTGGTGTTCAACCAGGAGAACTTCATCAACCAGGGCGTCCAGGTGAACTACGCCAGCGGCCCGTGGGCGGCGTCGCTGTCGGTCAACGACGGCTTCTACTCGGGCCAGCTCAACTGGGTGACCGGCCTCATCACCTACAAGATCGACGATTCGAACACGATCGGCGTCAACGGCGGTACTCACTTCGCCGACTTCGACTCCTCGACCCGCAGCCCGCGGTTCCAGTTCGCGACCATCAACTCGCTGCAGAACAGCAGCATCGTCAGCGTCAACTGGACCTACGCCAATGGCCCGTGGATCGTGACGCCGTACTTCCAGTACACCAACGTCGCCTCCAAGCCGAACTACTTCTCCCCGATCGTCGGCGCCGAGACCTACGGCGGCGCGCTGCTCGCGGGCTACTCGTTCAACGAGAACTTCGGCCTCGCCGGCCGCGTCGAGTACATCAAGCAGTCCGGCACCCGCGGCGACTTCGCCGGCATCAGCGCCACCAACGTGCTCTACGGCCCGGGCAGCTCGGCCTTCTCGTTCACGATCACCCCGACCTTCACCTGGGACCGCTACTTCATCCGCGGCGAGTTCGCGACGGTGCAGGCCTACGACGTCGCCAAGGATTTCGGGCTCGGCTTCGGCTCCGGCTTCGGCCGCAACGGCCTCAAGAACTCGCAGGAGCGCTACCTGCTCGAGACCGGCTTCACCTTCTGATCGCGTATTCCGTCGGCGATGCCTGATCGGCATCGACGGCGGCCCCCGCGACGGCGGGGCGGCGGGCGTCCGCCGGGCGCATGGAAGCCGATCGCAGATCGGGTTCCATGCACATGAAGAGACGAAGATCGAAGCCCCGGATCATGTCCGGGGCTTCTTTCGTTTCCGGGAGCGTTTGCTTAGCCCGCCGTTAACGGGGTCGCGTTAGCCTTACCGTACCGTTGCCATTGGTCCGGTAGTTTGCATGCGTTCCCTTCGCCGCTCCGCGTCGCCCTACGATACGTTCGTCGACAGCCTGCGGCCGTTCCTGGCCAAGCGGCTGACGGAGTGCGGCGGCCTCATCCTGTTTGCCGGCGCCGTCGCCCTGATCGTCGCGCTGGCGACGTGGTCGATCGACGATCCGAGCCTCAACCACGCCACCGACCACCGGGCGCACAACGTGCTCGGCCGCGCGGGCGCCGTGGTGGCCGACCTGGCCATGCAACTCCTCGGCCTCGGCTCGATCGCGCTGGCGCTGCCGCCCGCCCTGTGGGGCATGCGGCTGATGCGCGAGCGCGACCTGCCGCATGGCGGCGTGCGCCTCGTCCTGTGGATCCTCGGCGTGCTCTGCGTCAGCGCGGTCGCAAGCGCCCTGCCGCCGACGGCGCGCTGGCCGCTGCCGACCGGGCTCGGCGGCGTGGCGGGCGATGCCCTGCTCGCCGGCACCCGGCGGCTGATCGGCCCGTTCGCGGCCTTTGCCGGCTTCGCCTTCGCCGCGATCGCGATCCTGAGCCTCACCGCCGCCTGCCGCGTCGCCAAGCCCGACCCGGAGGACGAGGAGGAGGTCGCCTACAGCCCGGCCCGCCCGGTCTCCCGCCCGCCCTCCCGCGCCTACGAAGAGCGCCACGATGCCGACGAGCCGAGCCTCGGCATCCTTTCCCTCGGTGCGCTCGCCCATGCGGTGATGCGCGGTCGCGCGTCGCTGCGCGACCGGGTGGAGGCCTGGAAGGCGCCGGCGGACGGTCGTGACGGGCTCGCCTATGCCGGTGCTTCGCCCGCGCTCGCGGCCCGCCGCGCCTTCGAGGACGAGGAAGCCCCCTGGGCGGCCCATGCCCCGGCGCGTCCCGCTGCCGCCCGCCGCGAGCCCGTGTTCGACAACGAGGAGATCGACGCGGACGAGGCGCCGCCCGCCGTGCCCCTCGCCCGCGCCGCCGCGCCGCCGCGCCCGGCCGCGATCCTCGAGGACGACGAGGCGGCCGAGACCGAGGCCCCGGTCTCGCGCGTGTCGCGGCCCGCGCCCCAGCCGCAGCCGGCCCGGCCGCGTCCGGCCCCCGAATTCCGCCCCGAGCCCGGCGCCTACCAGCACCCGGCCCTCGAACTGCTGGCCCGTCCGCGCGAGGCGGCGCCGGGCTCCGAGGTCTCGGCCGAGGCGCTGGAGCAGAACGCCACCATGCTGGAGGCCACCCTCCAGGATTTCGGCGTGCGCGGCGACATCCTCGCCGTGCGCCCCGGCCCGGTCGTCACCCTCTACGAGCTGGAGCCGGCTCCGGGCACCAAATCCTCGCGCGTGATCGCGCTCGCCGACGACATCGCCCGCTCGATGGCCGCCGTCTCCGCCCGCGTCGCCGTGGTGCCGGGCCGCAACGCCATCGGCATCGAGCTGCCGAACATGAAGCGCGAGACGGTCTTTTTGCGCGAATTGCTCGCCTCGTCCGACTTCGCCGAAACTAAGCACAAGCTCGCTTTGTGTCTGGGCAAGAACATCGGCGGCGAGCCGATCATCGCCGACCTCGCCCGGATGCCGCACCTGCTGGTGGCCGGCACCACGGGCTCGGGCAAGTCGGTCGCCATCAACACCATGATCCTGTCGCTGCTCTACCGGCTCAAGCCCGAAGAGTGCCGCCTGATCATGGTCGATCCCAAGATGCTGGAACTGTCGGTCTACGACGGCATCCCGCACCTCCTCTCCCCCGTCGTCACCGACCCCAAGAAGGCGGTCATCGCCCTCAAATGGGCCGTGCGCGAGATGGAGGAGCGCTACAAGAAGATGTCCAAGATCAGCGTGCGCAACATCGACGGCTACAATGCCCGCATGAAGGAAGCCCGCAACCGCGGCGAGACCATCACCCGCACGGTCCAGACCGGCTTCGACCGCACCACCGGCGAGGCGGTCTACGAGGACCAGGACATGGACCTCAACCCCCTCCCCTACATCGTCATCGTGGTCGACGAGATGGCCGACCTGATGATGGTGGCCGGCAAGGACATCGAGGGCGCGATCCAGCGTCTCGCCCAGATGGCGCGCGCGGCGGGCATCCACCTGATCATGGCGACGCAGCGTCCCTCGGTCGATGTCATCACCGGCACGATCAAGGCGAACTTCCCGACCCGGATGAGCTTCCAGGTCACCTCGAAGATCGATTCGCGCACGATCCTGGGCGAGATGGGCGCCGAGCAGCTGCTCGGTCAGGGCGACATGCTGTTCATGGCGGGTGGTGGCCGCACCACCCGCGTCCACGGCCCGTTCTGCTCGGATTCGGAAGTCGAGAGCGTGGTCGCCCATCTCAAGCGCCAGGGCCGGCCCTCGTATCTCGAAGCCGTCACCGCGGACGAGAGCGAACTGCCTTCGGGCGGTGCGGCGGCGGCCTCCGCGGACGGCGCGGTGTTCGATGCCGGCCAGTTCGGCGGCTCCGAGGGCGGCGATCTCTACGAGCAGGCGGTCGCAGTGGTGATGCGCGACAAGAAGGCCTCGACCTCCTACATCCAGCGCCGCCTCCAGATCGGCTACAACCGCGCCGCCTCGCTGATGGAGCGGATGGAGACCGAAGGCCTCGTCGGCCCCGCCAACCACGCGGGCAAGCGCGAGATCCTGGTCGAGCCGGAGGCGCAGGACTACTGACGCCGCATCGCGGCGAGCCCGAACACGAGAGCGACGCCGCAGGCCGTGGCGGCGGGGGAGGCCCAGCGCTCGGCGGCGCCCGCCAGCGCGGCGCCCGCGACGTCGCCGAGATTCATCGCCGCCATGAAGATCTGGAACTGCGTCGCCGACACGCCCTCCGCCCGGCTCGCCAGCACCACGGTGGGCTGGAGCGCGACGTAGAGGAGCGCCGGCACCACGCTCGCCAGCCCGAGGATGACCGGCCCGCCCCGCGCCTCGAACCCGCCCACGACGATCAGCGCGATGACGGCGAAGGCTGCGGCGCAGGCAAGGCACAGTCGTCGCAGGGCCGGGGCGGGGCCGATCCGATCGACGGCGAACCCGACGAGCCCGGCCCCCAGGGTGCCGCCGAGGAACGCCAGCAGCGCCTGCACCTGCGACAGCGCCCCGGCCTCCCAGCCATGGTCGCGCACCATCGCCACCGCGAAGGGCACCTGAAAGAGCGCCAGGACGAAATCGATCCCGAAGCACAGGGCCAGCAGCAGAAGCGCCGCGCGATGGCGGAAGGCGGCGAGGACCCGGACGACGCCCCGCCCATGCGCGGCCAGCACGCGGGGCGCTTCGGAGACGATCGAGCGCGGGGGCGGCCCGACCCACAGCAGCGCGTCGCCCGGCCGCTCGCGCACGAGGCCGGCGGCGAGCACGAGGGTGCTGGTGAGGGCCAGCAGCAAGCCGGCGGTGCCGGGGAGGCCGATCTCCGGCAGCAGCCAGCCGAACAGCGCCGCGCCGAGGGCGGAACCGGTGACGAAGCCGGCGCGGGTGCAGGCGCTGACGCGGCCGAGTTCGCCCTCCGGCACGTTGGCCACGATCATCCGGTCGGTCGCCGTGTCCGCGAGCGAGGCGCAGAGGCTGTGGAGCAGGAGCACCGCGCCGAGCACGCTCGGGTCCGGCCGCACGCCGAGGAACGGCAGCAGGCACAGCGCGATCTGGCCGCCGAACAGGCCGCGCACGAGCCAGACGCGGTGCGCCCCCATCGGATGCGGCGCGGCCCGGTCGAGCAGCGGCCCCCACAGCAGCGGCTGCAGCACCCAGGGCAGGCCGATCAGCGCCAGCAGCGAACCGACCGCGCCCGCGCCGTGACCGTCTGCGGCCAGATGGTTGGCGAGCGCCAGCGTCGCGAAGCCCGCTACCGTGCCCTGGTAGAGGTAGAGGCCGGCGAACAGCCCGACGCGCCAGCGCCGGGTCAGCAGGCTCGGTGCGCGCCCGAGTTGACCGGGCGCTTCACGGGACGACATTCGGGCGCTCTCCACCCGCACAGGGTGGCGGCGGGCCGCGCGCGCGGCAATGGGCGTTAAGCTGCCAGCACCGCCAGCACGCTGCGCCCGACTTCGCTCGCGGTGTAGCGGGTGCGCTGGGTCCGGGCGTCGCGCCCGGTCACGCTCACCAGCGTCTCGCCCGCGAGCGTCTCGACCGCCCGCAGCACCAGGGCGTGCTCGACGCCGAAGACGCGGGCGAAGCTCCGGCTGTCCTCCGCCAGTCCGAGATGGAGCCCGGCGAGGATGCCGGATTCCAAGAGGCTCAGTTCGGGGCGCAGCGCCGCAATGGTGTCGGTCGTCGCCAGAAACGTCTCGGCGTCGGCGGGAGGCGCGCTCATGCGGCCTGGGCTGCCGTGCCGCGGGCGCGGACCTGCACCAGCACAGATTTCGAGGTCGGGGTGTCCGAGAACTCGCCGAAGGCCGAGAGCGGCACCAGCACGTTGAGTTCCGGATAGTAGCCGGCGAGCGATCCGCGCGGCATGTCGAACGGCACGAGGCGGAAATCCTCCGCCAGACGCTCCACGCCGTCATCGGTGCCGACGCCGACGAGATCGACCCGCTCGCCGAAGCGGTCCTTCAGCGCGGCGAGATCATCCGGATGGGCGAAGACCACGCGCCGCTCGCCGTAGACGCCGCGGTAGCGATCATCCAGGCCGTAGACGGTGGTGTTGTACTGGTCGTGACTGCGGAACGTCTGGAGCACGAAGGTCTCAGCCAACGCGCTCGCGCGCTGGTGCTCGGTCGCCACCGGCAGCGGAAAGCTGGAGAAGTTGGCCCGGCCCGTCGCCGTCTCGAACACGCGCTCGGAGGCGAGGTTGCGCAGCATGAAGCCGCGGGGTTTTCGCACACGCGTGTTGAAGCCGGTGAAGCCCGGGATCGTCCGCTCGATCAGGTCGCGGATGCGGTCGTGATCGTCGGCCAGCGTGAGCCAGTCGATCCGCTCGGAACCGAGCGTGGCGGCGGCCATGCCGGCGATGATGGCGACCTCGGAGCGCAGATGCGGCGAGGCCGGCTTGTTGATGCCGCCCGAGCCGTGGACCATGCTCATCGAATCCTCGACGGTCACGATCTGGACCTTGCCCTGGCTGTTGCGGTCCACCTCGGTGCGGCCGAGGCAGGGCAGTACGTAGGAGACGCGGCCGGGGACGAGGTGCGAGTGGTTCAGCTTCGTCGCGATGTGGACGGTCAACTCGCAGCCGCTCAGTGCCTTGGCGACGAGCGGCGTATCGGGGGTGGCGCGCAAAAAGTTGCCGCCCAGCCCGATGAAGGCCTTCGACGAGCCGTCGAGCATCGCGCCGATGGCGCCGAGCACGTTGTGGCCGTGCTTGCGCGGCATGCCGAGCCCGAACTCGCGCTCCAGCGCCTCGATGAGAGCCAGCGGCGGCTTCTCGTTGATGCCGACGGTGCGGTCGCCCTGCACGTTGGAATGGCCGCGCACCGGGCACAGGCCGGTGCCGGGCCGCCCGACATGGCCGCGCAGGAACAGCACGTTGGCGATCTCGCGGATCGTCGCCACCGAGTGGCGGTGCTGCGTCACGCCCATCGCCCAGGTGGCGATCACCTTGTCGGCGTTGAGATAGACCTCGGCGGCGGCCTCGATCTCCGCGCGGGTCAGGCCGGACTGGTCGAGGATCGCGCTCCATTCCGTCGCCTCGACGGCGGCGCGGTACTCCTCGAAGGCCAGCGTATGGGTGGAGAGGAAGGCGTGATCGAGGAGCGAGGGCTTGCCCTCATTGAGCGCCGCCGCGTCGCGGGCGAAGACCACCTTGGCAATGCCGCGGAAGGCCGCCATGTCGCCGCCGGGCTTGGGCTGGAGATAGTGGCTGGCGATGGGGCGGCTCGCCCCGCGCAGCATCTCGACGCTGTTCTGCGGGTCGGCGAAACGCTCCAGGCCCCGCTCGCGCACGGGATTGAGCACGACGATCTGGGCGCCGCGCTCGGCGGCGCGGCGCAGGTCGCCCAGCATCCGCGGATGGTTGGTGCCGGGATTCTGCCCGACGACGAAGACCGCGTCGGCCTTCTCGAAGTCTTCGAGCAGCACCGTGCCCTTGCCGATGCCGATGGCCTGGACGAGCGCGATGCCGCTGGCCTCGTGGCACATGTTCGAGCAATCGGGGAAGTTGTTGGTGCCGTAGGTTCGGGCGAAGAGCTGGTAGAGGTAAGCCGCCTCGTTCGAGGCGCGGCCGGACGTGTAGAACTCGGCCCGGTCCGGGTTGCCGAGGCTGCGGAGCGTCGCGCCGATCTCGTCGAAGGCTTGCGTCCACTCCACCGGGCGATAGGTGTCGCTGGCCGCGTCGTAGCGCATCGGATGCGTCAGGCGGCCCTCGCTCTCGAGGGCGTAGTCGGTCCAGCCGCGCAGTTCCGAGACGGTGTGCTTGGCAAAGAAGCGCGGGGCGGCGCGCTTGTCGGTGGCCTCCCAGGACACCGCCTTCACGCCGTTCTCGCAGAACTCGAACGAGGAGCCGTGGGCCGGGTCGCCCCAGGCGCAGCCGGGACAGTCGAAGCCATCCGGCTGGTTGGCCGAGAGCAGGGCGCGGGCCCCGGAGAGCGGCGCACGGCTGCCGAGCAGGTGCTTGCCGCAGCTCTTCAGCGCGCCCCAGCCGCCTGCGGCGGAGGAGCGCTTGGGAAGGGATTGCGAACGGTCCATCGAGAGCCCGGTCTTCGCGTTATCGGAGAAATCGCCTCGCCCATCCGGTGCTTCGGCTCCGCACGGCGGAGCGATCTCGAATGTCGATGCCGCAAATTACCATCTCGCATTTGCGAGTGGATGAGCGGCGATTGCCGGGGGAGGCATGCTTCAGGCGCGGGCTAAGCCACCTTGTTCCGATGCATTGTTCATAATTCGAATAGCTAAAGGGCGCGGACGCGAGAAAACGACTGTGAATGGCTCGGCATTTTGCTGCAATGCAGGAAAATGCCGAGTGCGCGGAGCGGGGTCGGCCGCGATGGCCGCCCCTGTGATGAGACGGCTGATCAAGGCTCGACGGTTCCACCGCGCGCCGTCGTTGCGAGGCGGAGCGCGGATCGTCAGAGGCTTCGCGCGATGTCGGCTGCATCCCGCCCGACGGCCGGCGCGAGGCTTGTCAGTCGCTCCGCCCGGAGCCGATCGGCCAGACCGCGCTTGATCGTCCCGACGAGCCCCGGCCCCTCGTAGACGAGTGCCGAGTAGAGCTGGAGCAGGCGCGCGCCTGCGCGGATCTTGGTCCAGGCGGTCTCGGCCGAATCGATGCCGCCGACGCCGATCAGGGGAATGCGGTCGCCGACCCGCAAAAAGGTCTCGGCGAGAAGCCGGGTCGAGGCCGCGAAGAGGGGGCGGCCCGAGAGGCCGCCGGTCTCCTCGGCCAGCACCGTCTCGGCGAGCGTCGGGGGGCGGGCGATCGTGGTGTTGGAGACGACGAGGCCGTCGATGCCGCGGCGCAGAGCCGTGGCGCTCATGGCGTCGAGGCCGTCCAGCGCGATGTCGGGGGCGATCTTGAGGAGGATGGCCGGGCGGGCGCCGGAGGCGTCGCGGGCCGCGACGACGCGGGCCAGCAGGTCGTCGAGGAAGGCCTCGCCCTGGAGGTCGCGCAGGCCTGGCGTGTTGGGCGAGGAGACGTTGACGGTGAGGAAGGCGACGTGGGGCGCGAGCCGTGCGGTGCAGGCGACGTAGTCGGCGATCCGATCCGACGCGTCCTTGTTGGCGCCGATGTTGACGCCGACGATCCCCGGCCGTCCGGCGCGCGCCGCGAGCCGGTCGGCGACCGCGTCGAGGCCCTCGCTGTTGAGGCCGAAGCGGTTGATGACCGCCCGGTCGCGGGTGAGCCGAAACACCCGCGGGCGCGGATTGCCGGGCTGGGGCCGCGGCACCACGCCGCCGACCTCGACGAAGCCGAAGCCGAGGCCGAGCATTGCGTCGGCGACCCGCGCACCCTTGTCGAAGCCTGCCGCCAGCCCGACCGGATTGGGGAAGCGGCGGCCGAACAGCTCGACCGCGAGGGCGGCGTCGTCCGGCGCCGGACTGCGGGGCGGCAGCAGGCTCAGACCCCGCAGGGTGAGGTCGTGGGCGGTCTCGGCGTCCAGGCCGTGCAGGATCGGCCGCGCGAGGGGAAACAGCGCCTCGATCATCGGCCGGCGACCTCTTCGGGAAAAGAATCCGGGAAGATATGGCGCCCGTCCGCGCCGAGGGGCAGTTCCACGACCGAGCGTACGGCGCTCAAGGGCAGGGCGCCGTAGAGATGCGGGAACAGCGCGCCGCCGCGGGACGGCTCGAAGCGCAGGGCCTCGCCGAGATCGTCCGTCTCGACGGCGATGAGGAGCAGGTCGTCCTGGGCCGCGAAGTGGCGTGCGGCGGTCTCGGCCGCTTGGCTCGCGGTGGAGAAATGGATGTAGCCGTCGGCGAGATCGACCGGCGCGCCGCGAAATTCCCCTTGTGCCTCGGCTTCCCGCCAGAGCGGGCGCGGGCAGATCTTGTAGACGAGGGGCATGGGGCTCCTGCCGGATCCTTCGGACGGGGGAGCGATAAGGCGCACCCGCCGGCATCGCAACCGGCCGGAGCGGCGCCTTCACCCGCAGGCCTTGCGGTGCGACAGTGCCGGGTCGCCGCGGCCGTGATTGCAATCGATTCCGGCTGGTTCTAGTTTCCTATTGCTAGGCCGTCTGTCCCATTCGCAGGCGTGCCCGGGGGCCGAGGCCATGCTGTCGCACGAGCAGATCTGGGCTGCCATCGACCGTCTGGCCGAGCGCTACGGCTATTCCGCCTCGGGGCTCGCCCGCCGGGCCGGGCTCGACGCCACGAGCTTCAACCGCTCCAAGCGGATCGGACCGGACGGGCGCAAGCGCTGGCCCTCGACCGAATCGGTCTCGAAAGTGCTCGCCGCCACCGGCGCCAGCCTCGACGATTTTCTGCGCCTGATCGATTCCCGCGAGGGGCCGGTGCGCACCATGGTGCCGTTGATCGGCCTGACCCAGGCGGGCTCCGGCCGCCTCTTCACCGACGAGGGCATGCCGGCGGGTGGACCCGGCTGGGACGAGATCGAGTTCCCCGATCTCGGCGGGGACCGGGCCTTCGCCCTGGAAGTGCAGGGCGATTCGATGAGGCCGCTCTACCGCGACGGCGACGTGTTGATCGTCTCGCCCAGCGCCAGCGTGCGCAAGGGCGACCGGGTGGTGGCGCGGCTCACCAACGGCGAGGTGCTCGCCAAGGAACTGCGCCGCCGCACCGCCCGCACCGTCGAGCTGATCTCGCTCAACCCGGATTACGAGGACCGAACGGTGCCGCTGGCCGAGGTGAGCTGGATGGCCCGGGTGATGTGGGTGCGGCAGTAAGGAGGGCGCAGGTCGGCGCTACTGCCCGGCGATCCGGTGCGCCACGTCGAGGGCGATATGGCCCGAGAGCAGGCCCCAGCCGCAGGCGATCATCGTTGCGATCATCACGAACGGGATCGGGCGGCGCTCCAGCTTCCGCCCGCGCAGGGTGTTGCGCAGGATGATGAAGGGGGCGACGAAGGCCAGCATCGGCAGGGCCGCGAGCGTCGAGACGCCGCCGGCCTCCAGCAGGCGGAAACTCGCCCGCCGGTTGGTGGCGAATTCGAAGGCGCTCGCCATCAGCCCCGACAGCGCGAGACCGATCACGAGCGCCTGGAGGGATTCGATCGAGGACGGGCTCAGGGCCATGACGCGACGCTCCTTCTCAGGATGAGACGCGCACACTGACCGATCGTTTACGTCCTGTTAAGGAATACCTTTCCTCAACGTTAACGCCGCCCACAGCCTCGTGCCGGGGCGGCGCCGAAGCGCCCGTTCAGGCGTCTTCCTCGAGGTCGATGTCGAGGATCGCCATCCGGAAGGTGAAGGAATCGTCGCCGTCCTCCTTGTCGTCGGCGAGCACGCCGATCGACTCGTCGCCGATGAACACCTCGGCGGAATCGCCGGTCTTCATCGCGACCACGCGGATGTTGGCGTTGGCGAACTTGCGGCGCAGGTAACCCTGCAGCTTGGCGATCTCGGTCTTGTTCACGCCGTCGACCTTCTTGTTGGGGGGCGCCGCGCAGGGACGCGCGAGGCGCGGCGCGGGAATGACGGCGGCTTGCCAGATCGCGGGGGGGCAGGCAACCCGGGCGCCGCAGACGGCGGCCCGCGAATCGGCTAAGGCCGCGCGGCGCAGGATGCGCATCCCCGACACGCTTTCATGGAGGCGGAGCATGACCCAGGCAATCCGGCAGACGACCGACCGAGCCGCCGCGCGCCCGCTCCGCGGGTTCTCGGCCACGCCGAGACTTCCCACATGAAAGCACGGACGATTTGACGATCAGAACCATTCACCGCTTCTTCTCGGAAAGCGCATGGATTGAGGGTAGCGCCCTCGCTCAACTCGAAGACCTCACCCGAACCATCCCGGACCTCGTCGCGCTCGCCGCGATGCCCGACCTGCATCCGGGCAAGTACGGTCCCGTCGGCATGGGCCTGCTGGCGACCGATCTCCATCCGCCCCTGGTCGGGTCGGATATCGGCTGCGGCATGGGTCTATTCCGCACCGACCTGAAGCTGAAGAAGCTGCGCGCCGACAAGGTCGCCGAGCGTCTCAAGTCCCTCGACGCGCCTTGGGACGGAGACCGAACCGGGCGCATGGAGGCCGCCGGACTCGCGCCGACGCCCTACGATGTCGGCCTGGGCAGCATCGGCTCCGGCAACCACTTCTGCGAGCTGCAGGCCGTCCACGAGCTGCGGGACGAGGCGGCCTGCCGGGAGGCGGGGATCGATCCCGACCGGGTCCACCTTCTCGTCCATTCCGGCTCACGGGCGCTGGGCGCCTCGATCTTGGAAGCCCTGGTCCGGACGGAGGCCGGACCGCTCGCGCCGGGCTCGGAGGCGGGGCAGCTCTATCGCGCCGCCCACGACCACGCCGTCGCCTGGGCGCGGCTGAACCGGGCGATCATCGCCGAGCGGGCCGGCGAGGCCCTGCGCGGCGCGGTCGAGCCGATGGCCGACCTGCCCCACAACTTCCTGGAACCGACGGCGGGCGGCATCCTCCACCGGAAGGGGGCGGCTCCGGCCGATCGGGGATTGGTGCCGATCCCCGGCTCGCGGGAGACGCTCTCCTATCTCGTGCGCCCGCGCCCCGGAGCGAGCCCGGACGCTCTGGCCTGCCTCGCCCACGGCGCCGGCCGTAAGCACGACCGGGGCTCGATGCACGGCCGCATCGAGCGGGTGCGTTCGGTGCGGGAGGGGTTGAAGCGCAACCCCTTCGGCGGGCTCGTGGTCTGCGAGGACCGCAACCTGCTGATCGAGGAGGCGGGCGATGCCTACAAGGCGATCGACCGGGTGATCGACGACCTCGTTCGCTTCGGCCTGGTCGAAGTGGTGGCGACGTTCCGGCCGCTCGTCACCTTCAAGACGGGCTTGAGCGCGATCGGTCGGCGGGCGGGCGCACAGGAGAGGGGCCGATGAGCCTGCAACTCCTGATCACCAGCGGGCGCGGGCCGGCGGAATGCCGGATCGCGCTGGGCAAGGTCGTGCGGCTGCTGCGCGGCGAGGCGGAGGCGGTGGGCCTCGATCTGTGCGAGATCGCCGGCCCGGTCCATCCCCAGGGACACGGGCCGGCTTCGGTCGTGCTCGTCCTGAACGGGCCGGAGGCGGCGCGCGTCGCCGCCGCTTGGTCCGGGACGATCCAGTGGATCGCCCAGAGTCCCGTGCGCCCGCACCATCGGCGCAAGAACTGGTTCGTCTCGGTCTCGGCCCTGCCGCCGCTCCCGGCGGCCGAGGCGGTGCGGGCGCAGGATGTGCGGTTCGAGGCGTTTCGGGCGGGCGGCCCCGGCGGGCAGCACCAGAACACGACCGACAGCGCCGTGCGCGCCATCCACGGGCCGACGGGCCTGCGGGTCATCGCCCGGGAGGAGCGCTCGCAGCACCGCAACCGGGACATCGCCCTGAAGCGGCTCGCCGAACTCGTCGAGATCCGCGCCGCCCTGGAGCGGGGCGCCCTCCAGGACGAGGCGCAAAGGCGTCACGATGGCCTGGAGCGGGGTAACCCGGTCAGGGTCCTGCGCGGCGCTTGAGGCTGCGGCCCGCGGCCTGAGCGGATCGTGCCGGATGCCGTATCCGGCACGATCCGCCAGGGGCTCGTGCCGCATCGTCCTTTTCCCGAAAGCCGGAAATCACCTTGAGGGACGAGGCTCCGGAGCCGCGGGTCTGCGATCAGATCCCGCCGGCGATGTCCACGAACTCGCTCATTGCCACGAGCTGGTCCATGGAGCGGGCGGGCTCGGCGCAGCCGGCCGCGCCGACGACGCGGGCCGGCACGCCGACGACGGTGGTATGGGGCGGCACCGGGCGCAAAACCACGGAGCCGGCGGCCACACGGGCGCAGGCGCCGACCTCGATGTTGCCCAGGATCTTGGCGCCCGCGCCGATCATCACGCCGCGGCGGATCTTGGGGTGGCGGTCGCCGCCGTGCTTGCCGGTACCGCCGAGCGTCACCGCGTGCAGGATCGACACGTCGTCCTCGATCACCGCGGTCGAGCCGACCACGACGCCGGTGGCGTGGTCGAAGAACACGCCGCGGCCGATGCGGGCGGCGGGGTGGATGTCGGTCTGGAACACCTCCGACGAGCGGCTCTGGAGATAGAGGGCGAGGTCGCGCCGGCCCTGGTGCCAGTACCAATGGGCAAGGCGGTGGGCCTGGAGGGCGTGGAAGCCCTTGAAGTAGAGCAGCGGCTCGATCGCCCGGGTGGTCGCCGGGTCGCGGTCCATCACGGCGAGGATGTCGGCGCGCATGCTCTGGCCGATGGTGGGGTCGTCGTTCACCGCTTCGTAGAAGCCGTGGGCGACGAGTTCGGTCGAGAGCGAGGCGTGGCCGAGGCGCGCGGCGACGCGGTGGCCCACGGCCGCCTCCAGCGTCGGATGGTTGAGGATCGTGGCAACGAAGAAGGAGGCGAGCTGCGGCTCGTCGCGCAGGACCGCTTCGGCCTCGCTCCGGATCCGCGTCCAGACCGGATCGACGATGCCGGCGATCGCCTCGCGCCCGACCGGGCTGAGCGACGGACTGGCGGACATGCATTCCTCCTCGACGGAAGCGGGTTTTCGCGCAGGCGAGATCAAATGGCCTGTTCGGCGACTCGCTGAAGGACGATCGCTCTCGCCCGGACGGCGCCTGAGCGAGATCGATCCCTAACGCGGCGCGGCATGGTCGTACAGCTTGGGTCCGGGGCCGCCCGCATCAAGAGCCCGCGCGTGACAACCCCGCCATCGCTCACAGGAGGCACGGCCGGATATCCGGGGCGAAGGGGCGCCCGGCGCAGCGGCCTCGGTCGTGCCGAGGCCAAGACCGTTGGGACCTCGACTGAGAGCGTCGTCCTGGATATCGGATCCAGGACGATGCTCCCCGTTCTTGGGCCGCATCGTCTTTTTCCGAAAGCCGGAAACCACCTTTCGTGACGGTGCTCTAGGCCGCCGGCCGCTTGCCGCCGTTGTCGGTGCCGCTGAAGCGCGATTCGATCACCTCGATCAGACGCCCGGCCATCACGTCCACGGGCACGTCGGAGGTGTCCACCACGGCGGAGGCGCGGGCGTAGAGCGGCTCGCGGCTGAGCAGCACGGCGCGTAGATCCTCCAGCACCGAGGTCGGGTCGCCCTTGCCCTCGACATGGCCCTGATCGCGCACCCGCTGGAGATGCTCCTCGGGCCGCGCCTTCAGCCAAATGGTGTAGAACGAGGACAGCAGCAGATCGTAGGTCAGCGGCTCGGCGACGATGGAGCCGCCGGTGGCGAGCACCATGGGGCCGGGATGCTCGGCGAGCTGGCGCAGGGCCTTCTGCTCCAGGCGGCGATAGCCTTCCTGGCCGTAGATCGCGAAGATCTCGCCGACGGACAGGCCGTTCTCGCGCTCGATCTCGGTGTTCAGCTCGACGAAGCGCCAGCCGAGATGGGCCGCGGCCATGCGGCCGAGGGTCGACTTGCCGGCTCCGCGCAGGCCCACCACCGCCACGCGGCGGCGCACGACGCGTTTGTCGACGCTGGCCGAACCCGCAAGCGCCGACTTGGCGAGGGCGATCTGGTCGGCACTGGCCTGCTCCAGGAGATCGCGGACCACGCGCCAGTCGGAAGAGGTCTCCTGGGCCGCCACGAGGTCGTCGAGGCGCATGCCCATGGCGTTGGCCACGCGCCGCAGCAGGATGATCGAGACGTTGCCCTGGCCGCCCTCGAGCTGGGCGATGTAGCGCTCGGACAGGCCGGAGGTCTGGGAGAGCAGCTTGCGCGAGAGTCCGCGCACGGTCCGGGCATGGCGCACCCGCCGGCCCAGCTCGTTCAGGAACTCCGCCTCGTGTTGGGCCGCATCGGTCATGGCCTCAACCCACCTCTCGTCCGAATACCCGACTCATGGTCCGCTCCATGCGCCCGTAGACCGTGTGCCCAAACCGGTCGCGAATCCCGTGGCGAGGCCTGCCGCAATGCACAGGCCGAATCTCGCAGATGCAGCAAAGCGAGATTCCCATCTGGCGCGATGGCCATGCCTTCGCAACCCATAGCGCGGGCGTGGCATCCATGCGAACGCGGCGGTGGATAAAATATTTGATGGTTTCTCCCGCCTGACCGGAACCGACGAGGCCGGTCCCGGCGAGGGACCGCAGCCGATCGGAGAGCCCGATGCCTTCGAAGGGTAGCATCCGAAGGGATCCGACGCGAAGGCCCGCGACGGTGCGCCGCGCCGCTATCCAGACCGAGACGGGGGCAAGCGGCCTCCGGAGCAGGGCGCGGCAATAGGGGGCCTGCCCGGCGTCGCGAAGCCGGTGGGGGGCTCCCGCGCATCGGTGCCGGGTGGCCCGGCCGCATCGCCGGGGCGAGGACGGCCGAGTGCGCACGGCGAGCGGTCCGGCCTGAAGGGCAAGAGACAGACGTTTCACGGCGCCCCCGCACCGGCCGGCGCCCGCAGGGGCGGCCGCTCGCCTCCCGGCACGTCGCGGGGGAACTCGACTCGCACCGTCGTGCCCATTCCGGGCTCGCTCTCGACGGCGATGCGGCCCTGCAGCTTCACCGTGACGAGGTTGTGGACGATGTGCATCCCGAGCCCGGTGCTGCCGCGGGAGCGGGCGGTGGTGAAGAACGGATCGAAGATGCGTCCGAGATTCTCCGGCGGGATGCCGGCGCCGTCATCGGCGACCTCGATCCGTACGAGCGCGCCCGCAGCCTGGACCCGCACGACGATGCTGCCGGGAGCGGCGGACTTCCTCTCGGCGAAGCCGTGCACCACGGCGTTGGCGACGAGGTTGGTGACGACCTGCGCCAGCACGCCCGGATAGGTATCGACGGTGAGGCCCGGCGGGCAATCCGGATGGACGCGGTGGCCGCCCTTGCGCAGCATCGGCTGCAGGCTCGTCAGCAACTCGTCGAGCCACACGTCGAGGGCGAAGCTGCGGCGCTCGTCGCTCGCCCGATCCACGGCGACCTGCTTGAAGCCGTGGACGAGGTCGGCTGCACGGGTCAGGTTGGAGGCGAGGAGCTGGGCGCCCTCGCCGACGCGGTCGACGAAGTGGGTCAGGCGCGAGCGCGACAGGGTGCCGGCGGCCACCACCGCCTGGAAGGCTTTCGTCTCGTCGCGCACCAGCGTCGCCGTCGTCAGCGCGATGCCGAGCGGCGTGTTGATCTCGTGCGCCACGCCCGCCACCAGCTGGCCCAGGGAGGCGAGCTTTTCGGCGCGGATCAGGTCGTCCTGGGCCTGGCGCAGGTCCTGGAGCGCCGCGTCGGCCTGATCCTTGGCCCGGCGCAACGCCCGCTCGCGCCGGCCGATCTCGGTGACGAAGAAGTGGGTGGCCCGGGCGATGTCGCCGAGCTCGTCCGCCCTCCGCGTGCCGGAGAGCCCGGCCGCCTTCGGGTCGGCGGCCAGCGCGATCATGTCGCCCTGGAGCTGGCGCAACGGGACCAGGATCGACCGGGCGACGGCGAGGGCCACGACCGCGCCGATCAGCAGGCCGCCCGCCGCCCCGACGAGGAGGAGCTGGCGCAGGAACTCGCCGAAGCGGTCGGCATCCTCCAGGGCGATGTCGTTGAGGGCGTTGGCGCTGTCGCTCATCGCCTGGGCCAGGGCGTCCATCTCGGCGATCATCGCGTTCTGGCGCGTCACGCCCTCGACCGTCGTGGCGAGCCGGGTGCGCCAGCCGTCGATCGCCTCGATCATGTCGCCCTGGATCCGCGGCGGGATCGGCAGATGGGCCGCTCGGCCCGCGAGTCGCTCGCCCTCCGCCAGCAGGGCGCTCGCCTCCTGCGGATCGCGCCGGTTCAGGGCCTCGGCGGTGCGCTGGCCGAGCGTGAGCGCGCTGATGCCGATGTTCTGCGTCGCCTCGCCCGCCTCGTCGGCGGCGATCGCCTGGGCGAGGAGCCGTGTCACCTCGTCGTGCAACGCTCGCTGCTCCGACGAGACGACCGTGAGCAGATGTTCGATGCGCCGCGTCAGCGCTCCGTCCGTGTCCCGTCCATCTGTGCGGGCCGCGAGCAGCGGTGCCAGTGCCGCCGCATCGCCGTCCCGGCCCGACGCTTCCAGGGCTGCTATGAGATCGGCCCCGGCCCGGGCCAGACCGGGAGAGGGCGCATCGGCGGATTGGCCCGCGACGACGCGTGCCTCGGCAAGGTCGAGGCGCGTCAGGACGACCGATAGGGCGTTGATGCGCGCCACCGTCTCGCGGGCGGTGCGCAATCGCTCCACCTGCCGGGCCAGCGTCCGGGCGAGGTCGGCATTCGCATCCTGCTGGCGCAGCCGCGCCTGATCGGCCAACGCGATCAGCCGAGCCGTGCGCCGGACCATCTCGGCGACAAGGTCGTCGTTCTCGCGTGTCACGGCCGCCAGCGCCCGCATCCGCTCGGTCGAGCGGTCGAGCGTCCGTTGCGCCGAGGCGATCCGCTCGGCCTGGCCCCTGGTGCGGACATCGCTCTTCAGCGCGTCGAGGCCGCGCCGCGCATCGCCGGTGAGCGCGAAGAAGCGCGTCTCCCGCGCCGCGCGCTCGTCCGGGCGGGCCGCGACATAGGCCTCGCGCTCGGTCCGGGCGACGGTCAGATCGTGGTAGATGCGGACCGCGAGCAAGGCGCCGCTGCGGGCGCGCTGCTCCTGGGCCAGCAGCACCCAGCCCGCCGCCGCGATGGCCGCGGCGACCAGGATCGGGACACCGCCGACGAGGGCAATCTTCCGCCCGACCCGCATCCTCGACCCGCGCAATGCCCTTCGACGAGCGGTTGACCGATGCGACGGATCGTTGCCGGAAACGCGCGGCGCCACAAGGGCTTCCCGCCGCCCACCCCGAACCGTCATCCGCCGGTTCGTCGTGTGGCGATGGGGCCGCCCGCTCTCATGCCCGGATCGAGGCGGGGGAGCCGCGCCTGCGCACCGGCGCCGCGCGGCCGGCCTTGCCGCCGACGGTGCGGCCTTCCTTGCCGGGCGGCACGGAGGGGGCACGCCCGCCCCGCCGGTTCTCCGCGCCGCTGCCGTGCAGGAGATCGCGCAGGGCCGCCAGGGTCTCGGGGGCGGCGTCGAGGAGGTCCTTCGAGAAATGCGACATCGCTCCCTCCTCAGCGCCGGGAGAGGGCGATGACGCGCACGGGGCGACCCTGCGAGTGGCAGATCGAAGGAAGCGAGGCCCAGGCGTCGGCCGTGCAGGCCGGCCCGATGGCGGCCTCGCCCCTGGCTTCGGCGACCGTCCTGGGCTCGGCCCTGGCCGGCGGTTCGCTCCAGGTCGCCGTGGCGGACGGGGCCGCCTCGACCGAATCTGCCGCGGCGCGGCCGGCCACCAGACCCGCCGAGAGCACGGCGCTCACGGCGACGATCGAAATCCATTCCTGCATGACATCCCCCCGCGGCTCGTGCCGTCGTCGATGGGAGCCTTCTAGGGAGCCCGCATGTCCGGGGTTTTTCGTCGTCCGTCACAGGATCACGGGATCGAGAGCCTTCTGTTGCGTCGCCGGGGCACCGACGTAACAATTCGTTAACAGGTGCCCTCAGTCCCCCTCCGGGCGGAAGACGTAGCCGAGGCCCCGCACCGTGCGGATGAAGCGCGGGTTGGCCGGATCGGGCTCGACCTTCTTGCGGATGCGGTTGATGCGCACGTCGATCGCCCGGTCGAAGGCGTCCGGGTCGCGGGCGTCGGCGAGGTCGAGCAGGCGCTCGCGGGAGAGCGCGCGCTTCGGATGGTCGGCGAAGGCCTTGAGCAGATCGAATTCCGAGCGGGTCAGCGGCTGCTCGACGCCGTGGTCGTCGCGCAGGCGCACGGCATCGAGTTCGAGCCACTTCGTCCCGAACCGCACCCGCCGGGCGGGCGCCTCCGCCGGTTCCGGCGCCTCGGCCCTGGGCGGGGCGGGCGTTCCCTGCGCCCGGCGCAGCACCGAGCGCACCCGGGCGACGAGTTCGCGCAATTCGCAGGGCTTGGGCAGATAGTCGTCGGCGCCGAGTTCGAGCCCGACCACCCGGTCGATCGGGCTTGCGGTGGCGGTGAGCATGATGATCGGGATGCGGCTGCGCGCCTTCAGATCGCGCACGATCGACAGCCCGTCCTCCTCCGGCATGTTGAGGTCGAGCACGATCAGGGCGGGGGCGCGCTCAGAGAGATGCGCCCGCAGGGCGCGGCCGCCGTCGCAGA
This sequence comes from Methylorubrum salsuginis, assembly GCF_900114375.1. GTDB lineage: Bacteria > Pseudomonadota > Alphaproteobacteria > Rhizobiales > Beijerinckiaceae > Methylobacterium > Methylobacterium salsuginis. Next base: position 409,137 of record NZ_FOSV01000002.1, read on the forward strand.
GCGCCACGTCGAAGCCGTGCAGGCGCAGGTAGTCGCCGACCATGGCGCGGGCGTCGGGCTCGTCGTCCACCACGACGATGTGCGGGCCGGATCCGGCGGTTCCGGTCATCGTGGCGCGGTTCCGTGAGCCGGCAAGGTTTGAGGGGCCGGAGGGACGACCTGCGCCATCGGCGTGAAGCTTTCCTCGGTCGAATGTCGGTGTCGCCCGCCCGTTCGGGGACGGTGTTGCAACTCTTTGGCCACCATGCCCGAAGCCTCGACGCTTGGCGACGCATCCGCGCCGCTCTCGCACAGAAGATCGCTCTCGCATCTCGCGTCCGGCGGACGATCCGGCCGTCTCGACCAATGCTTGGCGCCGCCCTTTGCCGGTGACATCCGAAGAGCCCGCCCCGCTTTCACCACGGTTCCTTCGCTCAATCGCGGCCTGTCCGGCTCGGTGCGGTCGCGAACCGCGCGCGGGGTAGGCTAGGGCGAGACGCGGCGGTGGGCCGGCGCCGTCGGAAGGCGCGGCCGAGGGGCGACCATGGACGACGACCTGCTCGAACTGATGCCCGACGAGGTGCCGCCCGCCGGTCCCCGCGCCGGCCCCTGGACCATCGCGCTGGTCGACGACGACCCGGCGGTGCACGAGGGCACCCGCTACGCCCTGGCCGGCTACGAACTCGACGGGCGGGGCCTCGAGATCCTGTCCGCCCACTCCGCGGCGGAAGCCCGTAACCTGTTGGCGCAGCGGCGAGATATCGCCATCGTCCTGCTCGACGTGGTGATGGAGACGGACGAGGCCGGGCTCGATCTCGTCGAGTATATCCGCCGGGAGCTGAAGGAGGAGACCACCCGCATCATCCTGCGCACCGGGCAGCCGGGGCAGGCGCCGGAGCGGCGGGTGATCGTCGATTACGACATCAACGATTACAAGGCGAAGACCGAGCTGACCGCCGACCGGCTGTTCACCAGCCTGACCGCGGCGCTGAGGGCCTACCAGCAGCTGAAGCGGCTGGACGAGACACGCCGCGGGCTCGAGATCATCATCGACGCGGCCCCGATGCTGCTCGATCAGAAGTCGATGCAACGCCTCGCCGAGGGGGTGCTGACGCAGGTCGCCTCGCTGCTCAACGCCGAATGCGCCGGAATCCTGGTGTTGCGCGAGGGTGACACCGACGCGGGCGCGGGCGGGTTCAGCGTGCTGGCCGGATCGGGGCTCTACGGCGGCGCGGCCGGCGGCGCCCCCGAATCGCTTGACGAAAAAATCCGCACCGTGGTCGAGGCGGCCTTCGCGGCGCGTCAACACCATTTCAGCGAGCGCGGCTCGACGCTCTACGTCCGGACCGCGAGCGGGCGCGAGATCGTGGCGCTGATCGACGCCGACCGCCCGCTCTCCGACACCGACCGGGCGCTGATCACCCTGCTGACCGGGCGGCTCTCCATCGCCTTCGACAACGTGATCCTCTACGAGCAATTGCAGCGGGCCAACGTCACCCTGGAGCAGCGGGTGACGGAGCGCACCGCCGAGCTGATCCGGGCGAACCGGCGGCTGGCCCTGCAGCGCTCGGACCTGCGCCGGGCCAACACCCTCAAGACCGAGATTTTGGGCACCGTCGCCCACGACCTCAAAAACCCCCTGGCGGTCATCCTGGGCCGCTCCGAGATGCTGGCCGACCTGATCGCCCTGGCGCCCGAGGCGGGGCCGCCGGCCAAGGCCGCGATGACGACGCAGGTCGAGCAGGTGCGCGCCTCCGCCACCCGGCTGATCGGCATGATCGACAGCCTGATGGCGGATGCGATGAACGACGCCCTCGACATCACCCTGCGGCGCGAGGCCGTGGACCTCGCGGGGCTGGCCCGCGAGGTGTGCGAGGCCAACCGGCCGCTCGCCGAGGCCAAGGGCCAGCGCCTGACGACGCAGCTCCCCGACGCCCTCCCGCTGAGCGGCGACGCCGAGCGCCTGCGCGAGGCGCTCGACAACCTCGTCTCGAACGCGATCAAGTACTCGCAGCCCGGCGGCGCGATCACGGTGGCGGTGCGCCGCGAGGCCGGCGCCCCCGTCGTCGCCGTCACCGACGAGGGCCCCGGCCTCTCCCCGGAGGACGCCGCCCGCCTGTTCGGCCGCTTCCAACGCCTCTCCGCCAAACCCACCGGCGGCGAGGGCTCGACGGGATTGGGCCTCTCCATCGTCAAACGCATCGCCGAACTGCACGGCGGCCGGGCGGAGGCGTTTTCGGACGGGCCGGGGAGGGGGGCGACGTTTTTGATGCGGTTTCCGGAGGAGGCGGTGGGGGAGGGATCCAATGTTCAGTGATATAATCTCAGCTCAAATATGGATTTTCGAATTTTTCTGAGCTTTACAAAATCGTAACAACGCCTTATGGGGGCGGAACGTACCAAATTTTTAGCAAAAGTTAGCTACTGACGCTTTACCTTTGATCCGTCCATTGAGTAGAGTTGTCATTGTATTCTCAAATATTCGCACCACAGTGGTTGGAGTTTCATCAAGTTTGTGCTCAAACAGCAATGCGTCATGCATCGGCAAGACAATTTTAACATCATCTATGCTCCCAACATCCAGCAGGGTTTGTTTGAAAATAAGTGAAGCTGTGCCCTGTACGACCTGGCTTACTGACGACCTCTGTTCTTTACTTGAAAGCGCACCACTCCTTTCGCGTACATGTCGATTGCCAAGCAACGTTTTTATGCAATTTTTTTCTTGGAAATCGGACCATATTGTCTTTTTCCAGGCCTCATATTGCTTAAATAGGCCAAGGGCATTCTTGGCTTTTGTCCTATCGGCTCCTAATGAGACCGCTGCATCAATGAGGGCTTTTCTGCTCATTCCATAGGCGTACGATAGAAATAGCTGCTTAGCTGCCTTCCTATTATTAATTAACCCTAAATGTTCGGTGGCAAATATATCATACATATCGCCCGCCTCATAAAGTTTTAACAGTTCGGCGTCGTCGGAAAGCGCCGCCATTATACCAACTTCATATTGATCAAAGTCGACGTAGCTCAATTTATTATCTCGATGCGCAGTAATTATGCTGCGATATTTTTTAGGGATATTCTGTAGGCTCGGGCTGCGCAGGTGGATGCGAGATGTTCGTGAGCCGAACACATCAATGACAGGCCTAAGGGTTGCTGTTGATAGGGTGAGAGAGCCAAGTACTCGTCGAGCAGTATCGGCTGCCTGTAGCGCTATGGTGTCGCTGCCGAAGTCATGCTGGTGTGGAACATACTCCAGAAGGTAGTCGATCGAGACGCCGTCTATTTCAAATCCATCCAGGCGCAGTTTTGCTTCTAAGCTTGATTTGCTGGGAGTCTCCAAAGGCATGTTGTGCCTGTCGGAGTACGCTTTAAGCCTTGAAAAGTATTCATGTTCCGCTTCTGCGCGCATACTAGACAAAAGATGCTTGTTGATGGCAATTCCAGCAGTCATTGAGCTTTGAAGAAGACAATATACCGGCAATTCTATATTGAAGAAGCGATCCTTTTCGTCGGCCTCATCGGATTGTTCGATTAATTTCTCATACATTTTGGATAAGGCTTTTGCTGCTTTCAGCACGATCGCCGAGTCAAACGGTATGATTTTGTTCAAAATCTGTTTATAGGCTAAGCAAATATCTTGCTCAGCGCCATATTGTCCTAGCACCGCAGTTACATCATTTTTCTCGCGTTCAAGACGATCGCTTGGTATGCCGCTAATTGATATGCGAAACTCGTCTAAATCTACTATTCTATTTGGCAATTTGCCTGTCTTGTCATATATCTCGTCCCTTATAATCCAAAAATCATGGCAGACCACGATTCCCTGGAAATCAGAAACGCCCTGAGCATTGGTATCAATTAGTTGTTCGCCATCATACCAGTAAAAGATATCCGCCCCCTTTCCGGTGAAATCTTTTAAAAAAATAAAAATCTTCCAGGTTATGTCAGTCATATTCGCTGACCTCGTCAACAAGATTGATCAGGTTGGGCTTTTCCCGTCTTGCGAAAGGGAGGCCCTCTTCATTTGTGTGTCGCTCGGCTCTTGCGGCAGTGCCTTTGAGGTGCGCTGGCACGTGACCATGCAGGGGCTTCAAATCGTCCTTTTGCAGAGCAGCAGAAGCGATCAAAAAATAACGTGCGTTTTGATAGGGTAACGTTCCAAATTTTTCAATGCAACCTCGCACAGAATTAAGTTCTCCGATGCAGCGAAGCCAAATCAGAATGCTCCCAGCCTCTCCTGATCTTACGTCTTCTTTTAGCTTTCGATCAGCAAGTTCAATTAATTGTTTAGAGTGATGCTTTTGTGCTCCTAATAGCATCCATATATTGTAGTTTTGCCAGTCGTGAATTGCGCCCTCTTCCTCTAAGAGAAATGCTTCGAGTGCTGGTAGGCACCGGCCTTCTCGATCGAGAGTAGATATCAACCTACAGTATTGATCGGTAGAAACGGCATGCTCTGATAGGGAGCGCGAAAGCGTATCAAGGAGGGTGTTCGAAAGGGCGTCGCCAATTTCGAAAAGTCCCGATTCTACGATCTGCGCCACACGATTCACAGCAAACCGAAATTGTCGCGACTGAGTATCTCCCGATTCTATGCAGCTAGTTAGCATCTTAAATATATAATCGATGGAACGTGTTACGATCCTGCGGCTTCTAGATTGCCACATTTGATTTATGGCAACCGTCGAGCTGTCTTGTGATGGAAAATATTCGAAAAGCGTGCTCTTGTTAACGTTTGGCGGTAATATTTCCGTCTTACTGGCATTTATGTTTAAGCCAATCTTTCTGAGCTCTCTGATTAGATCTTGCAATGCGCGACGCGCTTGAAGCTCTGTGCTGGCTAGTACACGAATATCATCTACATATCTATAGTAGTCGTAGCCTTTTCTCGTCATTTCCTTGTCGACGGATGAAAGTAAAATATTCGACAAGAAAGCGGATGCATCTCGGTTTTGCGGCAAGCCATGATCGCGGCTGAACATCCATTGTTCAAGTAGGCGCTCTAGCGTCGCAATTGCGTTACGGATGTGAAGTTTTTCTGGTCCTGTCGATATTATTTCTGGGATAGCCTCTTCCAGTGATTTAACAATCTGAACGCGAGATATATTTTCGAAGAAGTTGCTCAGATCTGTTACAAGTAGATATTGATTGGATCGAGCAAACGTGAGTGTCACTCCCTCAAACGTAAACCAGCGGTCGATCTTATTTTTAAATAAGTACTTTTGATTTGGCGGCGCGGGGTCATAGCGGTAGCTAAGAACTCGATGACTAAGGATTTTATCGTAGTATGGAATAAGAAAGCTACAAATTGCCTGATATAGAAATCGATCAAAAAAATCCGTCTCTAATCCATATCTTTCGCCATACCCTTTTTTGGGGATATTTCTCACAACGCTACGGGTTCCGCAGTAAATACCGTTCCAATCCTGCAAAAGAGAAAGTATTATACGCTTTGTTTCGTCTGGATTGTTGAATAAATCTTCGTACTGTAGGCAGTCATAATACCAGTCATCCCTCATGTCCTGTCGCAGATGCTTGAGAACAAGGTTAAAATTGATAGGGAAACCTAGCGCCTGACCCTTTTCCCAGAAGGTTGCTTTGATTGCATAATCAGGATCTTCATCTTGTTGGCTGCGGTTTGGCACCGTACGCGTTCCCAATGGATATCAACATCAACTATCATGGGCTCTTAGCTTAATCGATCTTGAGCGATAGCTCACGCAATAGGGGTTATTGTCACAAATTTTCGCATCCGATTTTAGCTCCAAATCAGATCGTCGCTATTTCATTCTGCGGTTTGTGCGTGCCAACTAGGTTGGAAGCCATGGATGTACCTTCCCAGAGACAGCCGTCGTTCGCAAGTGGTTGCTCGATGGTTGCAGAATGATTTGGGCTGGCACCCGGACAGTCGGCGGTAGTCCTCATCGCGAACGCTACGTCTATCAAAATTCCTTGAATAGGATAATATGCCTTGACAGCGCCCCGCTCCTCCGGCTAACCTCCGTACCATCCCAAAAATCCAAACTCGCAAAAGAGGGCCAAAGCCATGGCCTGGGCTCCCCGTCATGGTCCGGCGGTGCGCCGGGATGTGGCCGATCTTATGCGGGGGAGCGATCTGACCCCGCAGGAGATCGCGGCGCGCACTGGCGTGCCCTATTCCACCGTGTGCCGGTGGAACCTCGTGCAGAACTGGCGGCCGGCGGTGCTGCGGGCGCGGGAGGCGCATCGGCCGCAAAAATGGTCGCAGGCGCGGGTCGCCGCGCTCGCCCGGGTGGCGCGGGTGCCCGGCGTCGATCCGGGGGACCTCGCCGAGGCCTTGGGCGCGCGGCGCGACCGGGCCGAATCGCTGTTTCGCGCCTGCGGCCTGTCGGAGACGATCACGCCGCAATCCGCGGTCGGGCGGGCGCAGCGCCGGGCGGGGCCGGACGGCTCCTTGCGGGCGGCTCTGCGCGTCCACCTCGCCCGGCAGATCGGCGAACTCGACGGGCTGCTCGCCGCCCGCGGGCGCCAGGATATCTTGGTCCGGCTGGAACGGGCCGGAAAGCTCGACACCGCCAAGATGCTGCGCAACCTCGTCGGCCTGAAGAAGCTGCTGGACGAGGTCGAGCCGCCCTCCGAGGGCCGGGGGGCGGGGGACGACGAGGGCGGCGGCGACGGGCGGCTCGACCTCGTGGCCCTGCGCGCCGACCTCGTCCGGCGCTACGCGGCGTTCGCGGCCCGGAATGCGGCGGCGGCGCAAGGGGCATCGCAAGGGGCATTGGAAGGGGCATCGGACACCGGACGGGCGGCCGGGGACGGGACCGGGGCGGCGGGCGATCCGTGGGCCGAGGGGATCGCCGGGGGCGAGCCGGCGGGGCCGGGGGGCCCGCAGGGGGCTCGGCCCGCGGACCCGCACGGCGCGGCGCACGGGACCGCGGCGGCGTTCGCGCCGGGGCGGGCGGCTGGTGCGCCACGGGTCTGGGAGCCCCGCATCCGTGCGCCGTAGCACGCCCCGCGCCGCGCATCCGGATCATCGGCGCCGCCCCACCCGTCAACCCTTCGAAGGCCTCGGCCGGATTCCACGGGCGCCTCAGGCGCGGACGATCGGAGAGAGGGATGACGCGGACGGTTTTGGGTGTGGGCGCGCGGGCGCGGCAGCGGGCGCGGTTGGGAGCGCGGTGGGGGCTGGCGCTGGCCGGGCCGGTCTTCGGGGTGGTCGCCCTCGGATCGGCCGGCGCGGCGCCCATCACCGGCACCGGCGGCGGGCCGGAGACCACGGTCAACGCCCCCTACCGCGCCGGCAGCGGCCAGACCGTGCCGCCGGGCCGCGACGCCGCCCCCGATCACGACCCGACCGCGCGCACCGAGCGCCAGAAGCGGCTCGACGGCGTGCTCGACAGCATCTGCGACTCCTGCGGCGAGAACCGGCCGCGCTAGAGCCCCGTTCCGCAGGGGGATTTCCGGCTTTCGGGAAAAGCCGATGCGGCGCAAGGGGCTAGGGCATCGCCCCGATCCGGTCTCCGGGAGGATGCTCTAGCCGGGAGCGTGCGCGCGGGTTAGACCGTGGACCCGACCGTCCCGAGAGGCGAGGGGCGGGGCGAGAGCAGGGACCTGAGATGGCCGACAAGGGCGTTCCGCACTTCCACAACCAGCCCGGCCTGCGGGTGGTCGCGGTGGGCTCGAAGGAGTTCATGTGCATCGGCGCGCTGCCGCCGTTCGACCATCCGCACGTCTTCCTCGACATGGGCGCCGACACCGAGATCATCTGCCAGTACTGCTCGACGCTGTTCCGCTACGACGCCCGGCTGAAGGCCGGCGCGGCCGAGCCGGCGGCCTGCGTCTGGACCGAGGCGGCCGACGGCATCGGCCGGGGCACGCAGGCCGCCTGACCCCGCCCGTGAGCGGCCTTTCCATCGCGGTCGTGGGCGCCGGCATCGGCGGGCTCACCGCGTCGCTGGCGCTGGCGGGCGCGGGCCATACCGTCACGCTGATCGAGCGGCGCACCGGCTTCTCCGAGGTGGGGGCGGGGCTCCAGCTCTCGCCCAATGCCAGCGCGGTGCTGATCGGCCTCGGCCTTGGCGCGGCCCTGCGCCGGGCCGCCGACGCGCCGCCGGGCGTGCGGGTGCGGGCGCTCACCACCGGCAAGACGATCGGCGGCATCCGGCTGGGGGCCGCGATCCGCGAGCGGCACGGCGCGCCCTATTACGTCATCCACCGGGCCGACCTGCAGACGCTGCTCCTCGACGCCGTGCGCGGGCGCGCGGGCATCCGCCTCGGCGTCGGCCGCGAGATCACCGATTTGTCCGAGGGGCCGGACGGGATCGACCTCACCGTGTCGGGCATCGACGGGGGCAAGAGCGAGCGCCTGCGGGCCGATCTGCTGGTTGGGGCCGATGGGGTGCGCTCGACCCTGCGCGCCCGCTTCGACCAACGGCCGCTGCGGCTGCACCGGCAGGCGGCCTGGCGCGCCCTGATCCCGCGGGAGGCCGCGCCGGACGCCTTCCAGGGCGACGAGACCGGGCTCTGGCTCGGGGCCGGGCGGCACGTGGTCCATTACCCGGTCGGCGGCGGCAAGCGCCTCAACGTCGTCGCCATCGCCCCCGAGCGGGACGGCGACGAGGATTGGGGCCGCATCGGCGACCCGGCGGCCCTGCGCGACCATTTCCCCGATGCCGCCGCCCCGCTCGCCGACTTGCTCCGAACGCCGGATGCCTGGATGGTGTGGTCGCTGGTCGATCGCCCCGCCGCCCGGCCGATGGCGCGGGGCCGGATCGCGCTTCTGGGCGACGCCGCCCATCCGGTCCTGCCGTTCCTGGCGCAGGGGGCGGCCCTCGCCATCGAGGACGCGGCGGTGCTGGCCGCCCAGCTCTCCGCCCAGGCCGACGTGCCGGCCGCGCTCAAGGCCTATGCCGCCGCCCGGGCCGAGCGGGTCGCGGCGGTGCAGCGGGCGGCGCGGCGCAACGGCCGCGTCTACCATGCGGGCCGCCTCGTCGGGCTCGCCCGCGACGCGGTGATGGCCCGGCTCGGCCCCGAGGGCATGGCCGCGCGCTACGCGTGGCTCTACGGCTGGACCCCGCCCGCCGCTTGATCTGGCGCCATCGCCCGGCTACCGCTGGCGGCCGAGCGGACGTGGCGGAACCGGTAGACGCACGAGACTTAAAATCTTGCGGCCCCACGGCCATGCGGGTTCGAGTCCCGCCGTCCGCACCAATCTCTTGAATTTGCGAGTGCCGCCAGTAACATGCTGGCCGCACGGTGTTTTTCGGCGCTCCCTTGCCCCTCCGCCACGCCGCCCGAACGTAGCGAGACCGATCACATCCACCGCCTCGCGCGGGCTGTGGCCGGACGTGACCCTTGGGGCACGCCCGATTGGCCGCGCGCCGGAATATTCAGCGGCGACGGAGCCAGCGCCGCACGCCGATCGCCACGGCGGTCAGGAGGACGAGGAGGCCGAGGACGGGATGCACGAGGGCGCCGGCCTGGAACAGGACGAACACCCCGAGCACGGCCATCCACGGCTTCATGCGCCCGTCCGTGGGATCCGTCTCCGAGAGGGGAGCGGGGGTGTCGCCCGAGCTTCCGCCGTCCGTGGGCCTCGGACGGCCGATCGAGGGCAGGCCGCTGCGGCCCGGGGCAGCGGGGCGGCGCTCGGCGGCTTCGGGTTTCTCGACTTCGACCTCGATGAGGATCGGATCGGGCAGCGGGAGGGGCGGCTCCGCCGGCCTCCACCAGCGGTCGAGGGGGGCGAGCCCTTGCGCGGATCGCTGGCGGAACGCCGGGCGCGGCGGACGACCGGCTTCGCCCTGCGCCATGCCGTGGCGTTCGGCCAGACGGCGTGCCTGCGCCACGAGCGGAGCCCCGGTCTCGGGCGTCACCATCCGGACGAATTGGGCAAAGCCCAGGGCAGCCCTGAACACGCCGTCCCCGGAAGAGCGGCCCCAGCTGCGGCCGGCGGGCCCGTGCCGGTCGAGGGCGTGCAGGAGCGCGCGGAAGCGGCGCAGGGTCTCGCGGGGGACGCCGACCCGCTCGTTCACGGTCAGCCCGGTCACCTCCTGATGGCGGCCCCGCCGCATCACCCGGGTCTTGTCGGGATGGACGGTGAAACCCTCGGCCGCGACGATCGCGCCGACATATTTGAGAAGAGGGCCGACCTTGTCCGCGGCCTCGCCGGAGGCCGAAAAGGTGAGGTCGTCCGCGTAGCGCGTATAGGTGAAGCCTAGGCTCTCCGCGAGGCCGGTGAGGCGCCGGTCGAGACGGGTACAGATCAGGTTGGTCAGGGCCGGGCTCGTCGGCGCGCCCTGCGGCAGGCGGCGGGGGCCGCGCGCGGCATGGAGGCGCTGTCCGTCGATCTCGATGGCGTCGGTGTCCGGCTCGGTGCAGAGGAGCGCCAGCACGGTCGCGACCGGCTCGGCATAGCCGAGGCCCCGGAACTTGCCCTTGACCCGGCGATAGTCGAGCGTCGGGAAGAAGTCCTTGAGGTCGAGGTTGACCACCACGTCGCGCCCGACATGGGCGCTGGCATTCGTCACGATCGAGCGGCCCGGCACGAAACCGTGGGCGGCCCCGTGAACGGGGGCGTGGGCCAGCAGCGCGTCGAGCACCCAGTACTGCGCTCGCTTCAGCCGCGGCATCGGCGCCGAGATCAGGCGGGTGCCGCCGGTCTTCTTCGGGATGGTGAAGCGCCGATAGTGGCTCACCGTCGCGACCGCCCGGTCGTAGGCGAGGAAGCGCAGTTCGCCGAGCGGGATTCCCATGGCCTGCGCCAGCGCCTTCGGGCTCTCCAGCCTCGGCAGGCCCGGTCCCGGCTCGCGTCCCGCCTCGTCCTTCGCGGAGAGCCCGCCGGAGACGCCTTCGCCGAGATGGAGCACGTCCTCGTCGCGCCGCGCGTGCCAAGCCAGCGCCCGCTCGTGACGGGTGCGGGCGTTGCGCAGCTTGGTCTCGCGGCGGCGCTCCAGGGCCGCCTTCTTGCGGCGGCGATGCATCTCCTTCAGCGCCGCGTCGGGATCGCGCCACAGCGCCTCGCGCCGGTGCAGGTCGGCGAGCTCTCGGGAAATCTCGCCGCGGCGGCGGATCAGGTCGTCGGGGAGGTTCGGCTGGTCCGCCCCGTCCGGCCAGAAGCCGAGGCGGATCATCTCCTCGAGGATCACCTCATCCTTCGAGGATTCACGGATGCGGTCGTAGAGCTGCTGGCGGGTCAGCGAGCCGGGCTGCGCGCTCATGGGCAGCCCCCGAAAGCGGGAAGCGGTGCGAGGGACGCCGGCCGGGATGCCTTCGTCAAGTCTCGGGACCGGCGCGCTCCACTCGATGCCGGCACGACCACCCCGCACGGTTTGGGTTCGGCGAACCCAAACCGCGAACCGTGCGGGGTGGTCAGTGCCGGCCCAGTGAAGAGCGGGCCGGTGACGCTTTGCCGGGCAGGGTGCAGGGACGGCGAAACGCCGCCCAGGATGCAAGGTCCGCCCGGCACGGCGCCCCTCGTGGCGGTGAATCTAGACCGGGTGCGCGCCGGCATCAATCGCCGATCCCTCACGCTTGTCGCCCCATCGGCTTGCCCTCGACCTGTGCGTGGAAGAAGCGGCGGAGCGCCAGCATGTGCTCGCAGGGGCCGCGCATCAGCCGGTTGCGGAGGTAGAAGCCGCAAGCACAGGAGCCGCCGACCATGCGGTCGTCGGCATCGATCTCGACGGTGGGGCGCAGCGGCGACCCGTCGTCGAGCACCGTGCCGGTGAGCCAGCGCAGCCCGTCGGCGTGGCGGACGGGATCGAGGGCGACGAGCCCGGCCTCGACGAAGCGGTCGGCCTTGGCCTCCTGCTCCGAGGCGAAGCGCAGCGCGCCCGCATCCAGCGGCTCGCGGGTGAGTTCGCGCAGGCGGTAGACCCGCTTGTCGAGGTCGAACATCGCGCGCCCGGCCTGGACGTATCCGCCGAGCGCCGCCTCGACGGTGGAGCGGGCGAGGCCGGTATCGGCGGCCAGCACCGCGGCGCTGGCGAGATGGCGCCGTCCGAGCGCGGCGAAGACGCGGGCGGCGGTGTCGGCATCGACATCCTTGCGGGGGGCCAGCAGGTCGAACTGCCCGGCGCGCGACCAGTCGTTGGCGGTCCAGCCCGACAGGCCCAGCGTGAAGCGCAAGCCTCCGAAATCCAGAACGGCAAAGGACGGCATCCCGGTGCCGAGCAGGTGCAGCCGCACGGATTTCGCGAGCGGCAGGGCACGCGCCAGAATGGCGAGCCGCCGCCGGCCCCAGAGCCGGATCTCGGCGCCGCCGCCCCGGTAGATCGAGCGGCGGAAGGTCAGGCGCTCGTTCCAGGGCTCGATCACGACGCTGACCGGCCGGTCGGGCTCCAAGAGGAAGCGCAGCGAGCGCGGCCCGTGCCGCTCCCGCCGGGCACCGAGCCGGGTCAGGATCGCGTGCAGGTCCATGGGGTGGAGATCGACCGTGAAGGCGGGCTGGGCCATCGCGCTCGACACCTGAAGGAAGCCGCGCATCCACGAATCGGGCAGCTCGATCTTGTCCTCGCGATAGGCGGCCTCGCCTCCGGTCTGGACCTCGAAGCCGGTCGGATCGATCGACAGCTCGGTGTCGCGGTAGCTGCGGATCTTCTGGAATTCGTCGTAGAGGGCGTGGCTGTAATCGATGTTGGTGGTGCCGTAGGCCATGGCGCCGACGCGCTCGAACGTGTCGTGGTCGCAGGACAGGCGCCCGTAGCTCGATTCGTCGAGGCTGAACGCCTCGAAGAAAATCTCGTCGGGATGCACGGTGATGACCGGATCGAGCACGATCCAGGCGTCGAGGTTCTCCTTGTAGAGGTGGTCGAAGTAGCGCTTCCGGGCTCGGTAGAACGGCCCCATGATGGCGCCGGAGCGCAGATCGATCTGCTGCGCTTCCCGACGCAGGGCCTCGATCTCGGCTCGCACCGCGTCGCGCTCGATCAACGCTTCGGCGAGCAATTGCTGCTCGTTGGCCTGGAGCCACGCGAGGTAGGCCGTGCGGTCCTTCGGCTTGAAGCGCAGGTCCGACACCACGACGTGGTGCAGTGCCGAGATCGCCTCGCGGAACGGCAGGTGGCGGGCGACCTTGCCGGTGAAGAAGGTCGGTGGACGCAACGTATCGGGGGCGAAGTCGAGCCGGGTCGCGCCCGCATCGGACTCGGCCCGGCTCTGCCCGAGATAGCGGTGGACGACGTTCATCGGGCGGCCTCCGGGCGCGCGCCATCGACCCGCTGTTCCGGCGGGCGCCGGGCGAGCGGGGTGTCGAGGCCGGGATGGGCGTCGGCGATGTCGCGGAGCGCCAGGATCGCGGCGGCGCGGTCGCGGGCGGTGCCGCTCAGCGACAGGTCGGAAAAGAGCGGCAGCAGCCGCTCGGCCCGCTCGCGATGTCCCACGGCCTGCGCCCGCAGGAAGGCCGCCATCCGGTCCTTGGCGACCCGGCCCTTCAGCACCTGCAGCATGACGATGCGGGCGAGCGGGATCAGCCGGGCGAAGGCCGCCTCGCTCGCGATCGCCGCCTCGGTCAGCATCTCGGTGACGAGGAGATGCATGGAGGGGGAGGGGTGTTCGAGCAGGCGGAGCAACTGCGCCTCGGCGTCGCCGGGCCGCAGGCGGCTGCGCAGCAGCGTGCGGGCGAAGGCCAGCACCTCCGGCCGGACGCTGTCGGTGACGATCGCCAGCGCGGCGGGCGTCCAGGCCGCTTCGGGCCAGGTCTCGAAATGGGCGCGGGCGAAGGCGGTCACGTCGGGCCAGTCGCTCTCGATCAGCAGCACCGCGTCCTCGGCCTGCGCCTGGAAGCGGGCGGGCTCGGCCTCGTAGGCGGCCATCGCCCAACGCCGCACGGCGACATGCGGATGGCCGCCGAGCCGGGCGATCTGGCGCACGCTGAACAGGCCGGGCGGGCGCTCGACGAGCACGCTCCCCCCGAGCAGCTGAGCGCCCTTGGCCCGTCCTTGCGCGAGCCGCCAGACCGTGCCGGGATCGAGGGCGGCCAGCGGACCCGGCATCGCTTCGGTCAGGAGCGCGACGATGTCGCCCGGATAGGCCTCGTCCGGCGCGGTGCGGAACAGGGTGTCGATCAGGTCCCGCGCGAGGCGCTCGGCCAGGGCCGGATCGAGGCTTGCGAGGCGCACGACCAGGGGACGGGCGGCGACCCTGAGCGCGGGCGACGGGCCGCTCGCCACGGCCAGAACGCGCGCGGCCTGCGCCGCGAGCCGTGCATCGTCGGAGCGCGCCAGCAGCCTGAGGGCCGCCGCCTGAACCGTTTCCGAATCCGATCCGATCAGCGCGTCCCAGAGGTCCGGGGGCAGGCGGTCGGCCTCGGTGCCGGAGCGCGTCAGCAGATCGAGGCCGGCGGCCACCACCTCCGGCGCGGGATGGCGGAGCAGCGGCATGACGCTGTCGGGCGCCAGCGGCCAGTCGTGAGCCGGCCGGAGGGCCGCGAGACCGGCGCGCACGGCCCCGATCGCCGCTTGCGCCGTCGCGTCGGGCACCGGCGGCATCGTGGCGAGCCAGGCCGTCAGCCGTGCGCCGAGCGCGGTGGCCGCCGCGGTCGGGACGCCGCGATCCGCGAGGCGAACCACCGCCGCCGCGACCCCCGGCTCGGGGCTCGTCAGCAAGGCGAAGGCGAGGGATTCGTGCGACCACGGCAGGGTGGGATCGGTCTCGATCCGCTGGAGTGCGAGGTCGCGGGCCTCGGGCAGGCGGGCGGCGATCAGCGCCGCCAGCAGATCGGGCGCGGCCGCGCCGCGGGCGAGCCGGTCGCGGGCGGTGTCGAAGCCGAGGCGTTGCGCGGAGGTGACCGGCGCGGCGAGCAGGCGGCCGAGTTCGGCCGGCGTCAGGGCCTCGCGGGCGGACGCGTCGGCGCGCAGCACCCGCACGCCCAGCATCGCCACGGGCGCGATTTCCGTCTCCACCGCGAGCCGCAGGGCGAGATCGGGCCGGGCGCTCCACAGATCGGGGAAGGCCTCGTCGCGGCTCTCCGGATCGGGCTCGGCCGTCTCGACGAAGCGCAGCGATTTGGGGCGCGGGCTCGCCCCGGGGGCGTTCCGGTACAGGAGTTGGCTCGCGGTCCAGTGATGACCGAGCGGCCCGTAGGCGCGGCGCTCGCGACCCCAGGCCTGACCCGGCCGGCGCACCCAGGAGGTCCAGGCCTGTCGGGGCTTCAGATCCTCCGGGCGCAGGGACAGGAGGTAGTCCGCCGCCATCGCGGCGAAGGCCGGATCGCCGACCTCGCCGCGCTTGCGCAGGGCCCGCCAGATGCGGCGGCGCAGGTAATCGTGCGTCGCCGTCGACAGGCCGAGCGAAGCGTCGGAGCCGTAGCGAAGGCTGTCGCGGGGGAGGGACTGGCGACGCTCCGGCACGTAGACGTGGTTCGGGCCGCGCCAGTACATCGGTTCCGCCGTCTCGAAGCGGTAGGCGGTGGCGGCGAACAGGCCGGAATCGTCGGCCATCTCGGCCTGCTTGAACAGGCGGCGCAGGCCGATGAGGTAGGGCGGCCGGGCCGGCAGGCGGGGGATCGCGGCGCAGAGCGCGGCGTGCAGGCCCGGTTCACGGCGCGCCCGGCGCCCGAGCGCCACCAGGGCGGGCCCGACCCGGGCCGGCTTGCTGAAGGCGAGCGCATCGAGGGCGTCGCACAGACCGTCGACGTCGCCGGCCCCGGCCGCGCGGGCGACCGCGTCGGGCAGGTCCGCATCGGCCTGCGCGGGGGCCTCCGTCGCGAGGGCGAAGCGGGCGAGATCGCGGGTCGCGACGCTGTCGCTGCCGGCGGCGATGTCGTTCAGCGCCGGCCGGGCGGCCTCGCCTCCGGCTCGGGCGAGCGCCCAGACCAGGGTGTAGGGGGCTTGGGCCGGACCGAGTTCCGCGGCCAAGGCGATCAACGCCGGCGTCGCCGCCGCGATCCGCAGCTGACCGATGCGCCAGAGCAGACGGGCGCGGTCGCGCTCGGACCACCGCTCCCGCCGACAGGCCGCGAGCCGGGCCAGCAGCACGCCGTCGCGGCCCTCCGGCATCGCAGCGGCCGGCGGCAGGTCGCCGGCGGGGAGATCGGTGCGGCGGTAGCCGCCGTTGAGCTTCGACACGACGACGCTGTCGAAGATCTTCTGGGCCGCCTCGGCGGAGACGGCCTGCGCGGTCTTCGTGCCCTCGCGCAGCGACGCGCCGCGGCGCCCGTGGCGGGTGTTCACGAGGAAGCGCGCGGGGCCCTCGACCGCGTCGTTCTCGACGAGCTCGACCTCGTAGACCTTGTCGGAGGTGCCCTCGCGCAGGTGGAGGGCGGCTTTGCGGACGAGTCTCATGCCGGCCTCCGGACCGAGGGGCGGGTGGGGGCTTCACTCATCGGACGAGAACACGTCGTTGCCGATGAAGATCATGTCGCGGTCGATCTCGGGCGGCTCCTTCTGCGAGCCATAGGCGAAGAACACGCGCCGGCTGCGCCCGTCCGCCCCCGTCAGGGTTAGGGTGTGGCGGTCGAGGGCGTAGCGCCCGCCCTCCGGCGCGCGGCGCCGGCCGATCGCGGTGCCGACGCCGGTGTCGGCGCCCGAATTGATCGCGCCGACCGAGCCGCCGCGGCCGTAGCTGCCGTCCGGGCGGAAGTCGTAGCGGCTCTCGACCGCGACCGTGACGCTGCCGCCCATGGCGCTGTTGCCGCCGCCCGAGAGCCGCCGGTAGGCCCGCTTCACGGTCTCGCCCGAGGCGGCCGGGAAGGCGCGGAAGAAGCTGCCGTCGCCGAGCGCGTAATCGTTCGAACGGCCCTTGTGATCCGTCAGCACGAAGCCCTTGGCGGTGCGCGTCCAGCGCCCGAACCGGCGCGGCTTGGCGAGTCGCTCGGCCGCGAGATCGACATCTTCGAGCGCCGTGTCGGTGATCTCGTAAGTCGTGCCGTCGCGCAGGAAGATCAGCGGCTCGAAGTCGATGGTCATCATCCCACCGACGCCGAAGCCGGTGGTGGAGCGGAAATATACGCCCTCGACCGCGTCCCAGTTGGCAGCAAAGCGCGGCGGCTGCGCCGCGTCCGGGGGCGGCGCGACGGAGTTCGGCGGCGGTGTCGGACGGGCGTCGGCGACGGGCGGAGGCGCCTCCCTCGGCGGCGGTGCCGACCGGCGGGCGCCTTTGCCCACCAGCCCCTCGTCGGTGAGCGCCAGCGCCTGGAGCTTGGCGGCCGGGATGAATTCGTTCGACAGGGTGGCGAGGAAGCGCGGCAGCACGCCGAGCTGCTTGGCGGCCTTCCAGCCGGCGTGGTGGAGCACCATGCGCAGCTTCACCCGTTCGGCGAAGGCGGCGCGGGCACCCGCCTGCGACAGCGGCGGCTTGCCCGCCAGCGGCGCGACGAAGGTTTGGCGGATCGCTCGGAGCGCCGAGGGGCTCGGCTCGGTCATGGAATCGTTGGCGACCATCCACTGGAGCGCCACGAAGGCCGCGAGCACGTCGCCGGCATCGTCCGGGCGCAGGGGCGTGCCGTCGAGGAAGCCGCGGAAGATCGTGTCGTAGTCGTGCCGCGCCATCTCGCGGGCGGTCTCCGCGGCGGCGATCGGATTCGTCGCGCGCAAGGCCTCGATTTCGCGGGCGAGCGTGGCGGCACGCAGATCCGGCGTCGAGGCGAAGGGCAGCGGCGTGACCGGTCCGGCGTCCTGCGCAAAGGCGGAGCTCGCCGCCAGCACCAGCGCCAGGCCGAGGCACCGGATCGCGCGCCTCGTGAAGGCTCCTCTGCGCCTCATGCCCACCGAGCCCCCGCCAGCGCAGACAGGCCCATCCAGAGCCCGACCAGGATCGTGATCCCCATGAACGGCAGCATCGGGATCATCAGCCAGCCCATGACGTGGAGCGTGTAGAGCAGCCCGCCGAGATCGAGGCCGCAGATCACGCAAGGGTGCCGGTTGCCCTCATCGACATGGCAGCCGGTGAGGACGGCCAGCCCGATGCCGAGCCCGAGCAGCAGCGCGGGCGTCCAGACGATCAGCGTGACGGCGAGCCCCAGGATCAGCATCGTGCGCGACGATTCCCCCCGTCGGCTCAGCGCATCGCCACGGAGGCCGCGACGCGCTCGGCGCGGGCGAGCGCCTCGGCCTTGGCCGGGTCGGCGAAGCCCATCACCCGCAGGTAGCGGTCGTTCTCGAACACCATGGTCTGGGTCGCGGCCATCGGGCGGCCGATCTTCGCGTCGGTGAAGGTCCCGCGCAGCCGCACCACGACGGCCCCGCCGCGGGTCGTGCGCTCCTCGTCCGTGACGACGACGTCCCGTGCATCCTTCTGGCTCGCGAACAGCTTGCGGGCGACGGCGCTTTCCGCGCCGGCCGGCACCGCGGCCTGCCCGAGGGACGGCGTGACGACGATGGCGGGTTGCTCGCGTTCGGGATCGAGATCCTTCGGCCCTTCGGTGAGGATCAGGCCGTTGCCGGCGAACACGAGCGCCGGCCGGAAGCCCGCGGTGTCGCCGATCGTGTAGGGCAGGGCCGCGACCTGATCGGCCAGGCTGGCCTTGCCCCGGAAGGCGATGGTGCGGAGCGCCGCCTCGACCGCCTTGGCGGGCACCTCCTTGCCCGCGCCGTCCGGCACCTGCACCGTGACGAGGCCGGTGCCGGGCTGCCCGCGGACCACCGCCACCCACTTGGCGTAGTTGAGCCCGTTGGCGTTCTGGCTGCCGCGCAGCACGAAGCCCTCGCCGCCCTGGACCGGCAGCGCCGCGCGCCCCCCCTTCACCCGGAAGCCGGTCGCCGCCAGCGCCTCGGGCGTGAACTTGGCGCTGATCTGGTCCCAGGCCTCCGGCGGCATCTCCATCAGGATGATCGAGGCGCCGGAGCGGTGCTCGAAGCCCGAGAACGCCTTGGCCGGGCTCATGCCCGCGGGCGGTTCGAGACCGAGCGAGCCGGCGGGCGGGAAGACCGGCTCGGCCCGTGCCGGGAGGATCGCGGCCAGGCCGCCGGTGAGCCCGGCGACGAAGCCGCGCAGCGAAAGCCGGCGCAAGCGGGCAAACGGGGCCTGCAGGGACGATCCGTCGATCATCGGAACACTCCTTCAAGAGGCAGGTCTAGAGCATCGTCCCGGATATCGGATCCAGGACGATGCTCTACGTTGTTGTGCCGCATCGTCTGTTTCCGAAAGCCGGAAACCACCTTATCGGGACGATGCTCTAGAACCGCGCCCGACCGCGTTGGGTCGAGACCCATCTCCAAGCCTTTGTTGAGCCGCGCTTTCTTTCGACGAACCGGCATCCGCTTCGTCGGAAAGCGCTCGAGCGGGGAAGGGCGGTTCAGCGGGGCGTGACGCGGCTGACGGGCATCGAGCGGTTGCCGGGAATGGCCTCGCCGGACAGCTTTCCCGGGGCGCGCGCGCAGCCGCATGCGGGGCCCGGATCGGGAGCCTCTCATACCAAGCGGCACGGAACCGGACCGATGGTCCTGTTCCGTGTCTCCGGCGGACGCCCGCCGCCCCTCCGTCGCGGGGGCCATCGGCGATGCGTCGGGATCATCGCCGATTGGGATCACAGCGTCTTTTCCAGCACCGCGGTCACGGCCGCCACCCGGTCCTCGAAGTCGGCCACGTTGGCGAACGGACGCCAGTTCACGTCGAGGACGCCGTTCTCGAACCGGAGACCGTTGGCATAGTTCGAGGCCGGGGCCGTCTTCTCGTCGTAGCGGATCCGGATCGCCTTGAGCTTCGCCTGCAGCGCCTCGCGGCCGATCTTGTCCGTGCCGATCGCCTTCAGCCCGGCGGCGAGCGGCTCGAAGATGGTTTTTTCGAAGTAATCGGGATTGGCATAGTATTGCGCGTCGCCGGGCATCGTGAGCTGGTCCCACGCCACCTCGACCGGCACGGCGGACCCCGCCGCCTCCTGGATCGCTTTCTCCTGCGCCGGATAGCGGCTCTCGCGGTAGGCGGCGATCGCCCGGCGCTCGGCGAGCCCGAGGGTGGGCTCGGCCCAGGCCGAGGAAGCCCAGAGCAGGGTCGCGGCGGCGGCGAGAGCGTGTCGGCGTGAGATCATGCAGCGGCGTCTCCTTGCGAAGGCCCTGCCGGGAGGGCCGGGGAACGGATCGCGGCGGGCTCAGCCCGCCGTCACGGAACCGGCCCGCCGGTTGCGCAGCAGCGAGACCAGCGCCCCGACGACGGCCGCCGCGAGCGCGGCCATGATCACCAGCAGGGTGACGGTCCGGTTCCACAGCCGGTCGAGGCCGAGATCGGTGGTGATGCGGTCCGGTCGCGCCGGATCGGCCATGGGGCTGACGCTGAAATCGCCGACCTGCACGCCGGAGAACACGTAGTTCACCCGCCGCGTCACCGTGCCGGCGGGCCGGCGCAGGGTCAGGGTCAGGTCGCAGATGTGGATCACGATCTTGGACTTGCAGGTGGCGTCGCCGATCCGGGCCTCGGCCACCGGCCGGGCGGTCTCGCGGACCTGCCAGTCCGAAATCACGACCGGGGCGGTGTACAGGGCGCAGGCCACCAGCATGCCGCCGAGCGACGCGGCGCCGAACAGGACCCAGAAGACGGCGAGCCAGCCCTGGCGCTGCGGCGGCAGCCGAAGGAGGCGGGCAGGTTCGGGCGATGCGGTCATGGAGCCTCAGGCCGGGACGGTTTCGGAGGAGGCGCGGGCGCCGGTCTCGGCGAGGAGCTGCCGGGCCTGGGCGGCATCCTGGTAGCGCACGATCAGATCGGCGAGACCCGGCGGCTTCATCCCGCGCGGCAGGGCGAGGGCCAGGGTGACGATGCGGTGCTTCGTGTCGAGCTTCACGCCGTGCCGGCCCGGCCGGCGCTGCGGCCAGGGCGCCTCGGGCGGCAGCAGGAGGCGCATGACGAGGCCGTTCTGGCGCAGGGTCATGTCGAGGTCGGCGATCTCGTCCCAGCCGATCGCCCGGTCGAGGCCCGGCGACCGCAGCCCCTCGGGGCTCAGGACCAGGGTCACCGGCTCGCCCTTGCGCAGCACCAGGGCGCCGGCGCCGGCCAGGAGCGCACCGAGGCCGAGCGCGACCGCGAGGAGAAGGCCGTTGTCCCTGGCGTGGATGCCCGGCACCCCGAACAGGGCGATGGCCACGCCGATGGCGGCGAGGAGGCCGCCGCCCACCGCCAGGGCGAGCCCGCGCGGTCGGTGATGCGCCCGCAGGACCCGTTCCTCGCTGCCGACCTCCGCCACCGTCGCTTCCAGATGCGCGTGGAAGGCCGCCTCCCGCGCCCGCAGCACGCCGAGGAAATCCGCACTCGCCGCGCGGCTCAGGCCCGCCGGATCGGCGAAATAGGCCGCGAGGGCCCCCAGTGCGCTCGGCGGCGGCACCGCGCCGGCCGCGGCCAGGAGATCCGCGTCGATCGTCCGGCCGAGGGCGGCGACGCGCTCGCGGGTCGGGGGGTGGGTGTCGGTGGGGTGGGCCTGCTGCTCCTGCCAATGCGCCGCCGGGTCGTCGAGGCCGTGCCGGACGGTGCGGTCGAGGGCGGCGGCCACGAGATCGGCGGGCGCCGCTTCCGGCGCTTCCGAGGCGGCTTGAAGGGTCTCTTGGATGCGGGGCGCCACCGCGCCGGTGCGCAGCAGGGCCCGCGCCGAGGCGTCCGCCGAGGTGGCACCGGCCCCCGCCGCATCCGCCGCGAATTCGCGCGTCCGGCTCCAGTGGCGCACGGCGAGGTGGAAGCGCTCCATCACGAAGAGGCCGAGGCGCAGCGACGGGCCGAGCAGCCCGAGCGCGCCCTGATGGCCTTCGGCCACCGCGCCGAGGGAGCGCTCGACGCCGGCATAGATCGGCAGGAAGCGCTGGCTGTAGGTCGTGTCGTCCCCGGCATAATGGGCGAGTTCGTGGCCGATGATCGCCGCCACCTCGTCGCCCCGCATGAGGGCGAGGTAGGGGAGGGGCAGGTAGAGGATCCGGCCCTCGACCCGCGTTCCGCCGGGCTCCAGCACGGCCGGGCCGGCGCTGACGAAGAAGCCCTCGGTGAGCCCGACCACCACCGCCTCGGGCTTCAGGGCCCCGAGCCGCGCGGCGAGCCCCTCGACGAGGCGCCACAGGCCCGGCGCCTCGGCGGGCGTCACCGTCCGGCCGAGGATCGGCAGCGGATCGGGCTCGAAGGCCCCGAGCGCCCGGCGCAGGCCGAGCACGGTGCTGCCGGCTACGAGAACCGCGGCCCCGACCGCCACGGCGGCGACGACCAGGAGCTTCATCGCCCCGCCGTCGAAGCGCCCCTGGAGGAGGACGGCCGCCTCGAAGGCGATTGCGGCGACGAAGGCCGCGGTCGCCGCCAGGATCTGGAGCGAGAGCGCGACGGGGAGCAGCCGGCGCATCAGGGAGAAGCCGCGCACCAGCGTGTCGCGCGAGGCGCGGCCGAGCCGGCCGAGGACCGCGCCGGCGAGCAGAATGAGGAGGGAGAGCCCGGCGGCCAGGGCGCCGCCCGCGACGACGACCGGCGGCAGCAGGACGCGCCAATCCATCACGGTGGCGAGGTGGGCCGCCTCGTCTCGGGCGCTCCGGGCCTTGGCCAGGGCGAGCGGCCCGCCATAGGTCCGGCCACCGGAGCGGAATTGCTGGCCGGGATCGAAGCGTCCGTCCGGCGGCGCCCGCGCCTCCCACTCGGCCACCACGGCGTCCAACCGCTGTCGCTCGGCGTGGAACAGGGCACGGTCGTCGGCGCCGCGCCGCATCTCCCAGACACCGAGCAGCAGGAGGCCGAGCGGCAGCAGCACGGTGGCGGCGACCAGACGGGCAAGAGCGCGCGTCCGCGCGGGCGCATGCGAGGAACTTGCCTCGGGAATGGTCACCTCCTGAAGCGCAGGGAAGACGTGCCTCGACGCCGTTCGTAACGATCCGGACAGTCGAAAGATCGTCCGGCGCCAGGACAGGCAACGGGCCGGACAAAGTCCCTCGATACGACGAGATAGATTGGGCGCAACCTCGTTTGTCTTCTTCTCGACGAAGGGATGTCTACCGAAACGACCCGCTTCGTCAATGGTCGGGCGGCCTTGTTGCATCGGACGGCTCGGGGCCGGCGGCGGAACTTCCGCGCCCCGGCGGCCGGTCCTCGCGAGCCGATGGGCCCGGCTGGCGGGGACCGGCCGCGGATGCTCCTATTCGCAATCGTCGAGGTTTCTCTTGGCGGCCGAGGACGCCAACCTGATGCCGGCGCTCGCGATTTTCTGCATGTCGGGATCGGTGGCGTCGATGGATTGATGGTAGTGTTTGATTTTGCGCATCATGTTGGTGGCGGCGAGCCGGCAGGACATATCGTGTTCTTGCTGCTTCGCCAGCACGCCGAGCGTCGTGTTCAGCCGGTCGAGCGCGGAGCGGTCTTTCGCCTCGAAGGCGGCTTTGGAAGCCGCCTGGATCTTCGCGAGGCGCTCCTGAATCGGAACGGACGCCTCGCCCGTCTCCGCCGCCTCGGGAGCGGGACGGGTGGCGGCTACGGGCTTGGCCGGGGGGGCGGTCTCGGCCCGCGCCGGCGCCAGGCAGGCGGCGCGCTCCGCCGCGATCTTTCCCTCGGCCTCCGCGCCCTGCGCCTTCAGCGTCGCTTTCATGGCGTCCGGCATGTCGTCCAGGGCCTCGTCCGGGACCGCCGAGGCGGCCGCGCTCTGCATGGAGACGAGCGCGGTCCGGCAGGGCTTCGACAACCCTTCGGTCTGCACGAGGGGCCCGAACGTCTGGAGGAGGGCGGGCCGTTGCGCGGCCGGGGCCGCCTTCGCCTTCGCCCACAACGCCTCCCCTTTCGCGAGGGTCTCACGGTCGATGCGGCTCTGCCCGAAGGCCGCCGTCGCGATCACGCAGAACAGGGCGGTCGCGGCATAGAGCGATTTCGGCACCATCAGATTGGGTTTCCGATTTTATCCGATCCTCGACGAGCGTATTCAAGATTCGAGAATGACACGCCTTTCACTGGGGTTTCTTCCCCTTCGCGATGATCCTGCTCAGCTTGATCTTCAGCTTGTACTGATCGCAGACCTCGCTCACCGGAACGTTGTTGTCGGCCGCCAACTCGGCGAGCGTCTGCTCGTCCCCGTCGAGGTGAACGATCCCGTCACGGCCCTTCTTCTCATGAAGATCGCCCTTCGGGGTCGAGGATTGCTTGCCGAAAAGCGTGTCGATCCCGATCGCGAAGTAATGCGCCGAATCGTCCGGGAGCATGCCCTTGCTGCTGCAATACGCGATGATTCCGAGATCGTTTCTGTGTTCGAGATAATCCCGGTTGCTGTCCTGCGCGAGAGCGCCGGTAGAGGCCGCGAAGGCGAAGAAGAGCGACGACGTCCACTTCATGACGAATTCCCGAGTCGATCGAGTTGTGCGGAATGACAGAACCTGAAGCCGCGCCCGACCGCGCCGGCCTCGGCCGAGGCCGCCGCATGGATCGACGCCGTATCGATCTCAAAATATGATTGGTGTCGTGGGACGATCGTTCAGCGTAGCGACGGCTTGCTGTACATGGTGCATAGGGCGTAATAGGTCTTCTGCCCACATTCCAAGGTCAAGACATCGCATTTCACTTCTCTCGACGGGGTCTTGATTACCAAGGCCGCGCCGACCGTGATGAAAACCGCCGACAAACGGTGCCATTCGTTCTCGACGATCTCGTTCCAGGCGATGGGCGGCTTCCCGGTGACTGTAATGCCATCCTTCGAAAGAGTGAGAACCGGTCTTTTGAGTGTCAGCCACATCGGCAGGACACGCAGGCAGAACAGAACGACGGCAAAGGCGGAAAGACCCGCAATCCAGTAAAACGGCGGGTCCAGGGGAACGCTGGCTCGGTTGAGATAACGCTGAGCCGCGATGAAGCCGAGGATGGCCGCAAAGCCGAGCACGAGGACCGACATGATGGCAATTTTAGTCGGCGAACGAAACAGGTGCTTGACGCCGCCGCCTTGAATTGTTTCGTGCATATTCAGCTCCGAACGATTCCAATCTGGTGTACCGACCGCATTTATCCGGTCATGCTGAAGCTCAAGCTGACCGGGCGGTGCCTTATCCAAATGCGAGCGGAGTCGCAACCAGTTGTTCGTGCCGGATGATCGAGGCGGAGCGGCGCCTAAGGGGCGGCGGCGAGCCCGACGCTCGTGCGGCGATGCTTCGCCGGTGCGCTCGACACGAGCGAAGGCGTCCGGCGGCGGATGGCCGAACTCGGTGTGACCGGCTCGATGAGCCGTTCGGGCAACGTGTGGGACGACGCGGCGGACCGGCCGTACACGGGACGGGACCTGCGCGGAGGTGTTCGATGCCATCGCCCGCGTCGACAGCCGTGCCCCGATTGCCGAGGAGGATGTCCGTCAAGCCGGCAGCAGGCCACCGGTCCGGCGAGGCGATCTCGCCCTCGTTCTCTGTTTTCGAAGGTCGGCGTCCACGTATTGGGGAGCGATCGGCCGGCTGATATTTGAGTTATGTCTCGACAACGAAGCGAACAGCTGGAAGTTGTGGGCCGTGGGCTGTACCATAAGGCGACTTCGGTTGAAGTTTTCAGATTGAAAAACAAATTTTCCGCGCCAAACAAATCCGAGGCGGTTTCGCATTGCCAATTTTCTTGCCCGATGCGATTTGTGTCGAATTCATGCCTATTGGGCGAAGGGCGGTTTGGGCGCGCGATGCTGTACGCAGGGACCTATACGGGTACGATTCATACGTACTGTGCTGATTTCAATTACAGCGACCCGATTACCTTCACCATCAGCCGTAGTGGCGTCATCGATCTGCCCTGGTCTTATCAGGGCAAACTGAGTGACGGGACGATCGATGGTTCCGGTCTGATCTCCGGTCTCTCGATCACGGTCCAGTCGCTGTCGCTCGGCAGCCTCAGGATCGACTACGCGGCGACCAGCGACGGCACCCACTTCTCCGGGTCGGGCAGCTCGATCAACGGTATCGTCAGCACCATCACCGCGACCCGGACCGTGCCGACCTACGAGGCCGCGAGCGATTACGTCGTGGTGACGGAGGACAGCGGCGTCCCGGCGCGCGGCAACCTGCTCGACAACGACAACGACCCGTTGGCCACCGTCACGACCGTCGCGGGCAAGGCGGTGGCTGCCACCGGCACCACCGTCGTCGTCGGCACCTACGGGCGACTCACCATTGGGGCGGACGGTGCCTACAGCTACGCCCTCGACAACACCCATGCGGCGGTCAACGCGCTCAAGGACGGCCAGAGCCTGAGCGATTTCTTCAGCTACCAGGCCGGTAACGCCAAGGGGTCGGACGGTTCCAGTCTATGGATCACCATCAACGGCCGAACCGATCCGAAGGTCCCGGTCAACGGAACCTCGGGCAACGACACGCTGCTGGCGAGCCCGGCCGCCGAAACCTTCTCCGGCGGCAAGGGCTCCGACACGGTGAGCTATGCCCGTGCCAAGGCCGGCGTCGCGGCCGACCTCTCTGCGCAGACGTCCAATTCGGGCGATGCGGTGGACGATACCTATGTCAGCATCGAGAATCTGAAGGGAAGCGCCTTCGCCGACACGCTTCGGGGCGATGCCCATGCCAACATCCTCGACGGATCGGGCGGCGCCGATTGGCTCGTGGGTGGTGCCGGCAACGACACCTACATCGTCGACAACGTCGGCGACACCTGCAGTGAATACAGCAGCACGGGCGGCGTCGATCTCGTCGTCGCCTCGGTCTCGTACAAGCTCGGCCGCTACTACTACTCGAACCTCGAGAACCTGACGCTCGCCGGAAAGGCCCATATCGACGGCACCGGCAACGAGTTGGCCAACACGCTGCACGGCAACGGCGGGAACAACATCCTCGACGGCGATCTGGGGGCCGACAAGCTCTACGGCGGCCTCGGCAACGACACCTATCTCGTCGACAACGCGGGCGACCGGGTGTTCGAGAAGGCCAGCGAGGGCAAAGACACGGTGCGCGCCTCGGTCAGCTACGTGCTCGCCGCCGGTCAGGCCATCGAGACCCTCGAACTCGCCGCCGGCCGCACCAACTTCGACCTGACGGGGAACGGTGAGGCCAATACCCTGCGCGACAATGCCGGCGACAACCGTCTCGACGGCGGGGCCGGGGACGACCTCCTCGTGAGCACGGGCGGGCGCGACGTGCTGATCGGGGGCGCCGGCAGCAACGGTGCCGTGATCGACCGCGCCGGCGCCACCATTGCCCTGAGCTTCGTCATGAAGAGCGTCGGGGCGGTCACGACGCTCGTGGGCGACGGCACGACCGCGACGGGCCTCGCACACGTCACGCTCACGGGCGGCACCGGCAACGACACCTTCGTGACCCTGGGCGGCACCGATGCGCTGAATGGCGGCGCCGGCAACGATCGGCTCGACAGCGGCGCCGGCAACGACCGGCTCGACGGCGGCACCGGGGCCGACAGCCTCGTCGGCGGCCTCGGCAACGATATCTACGTTGTCGACGATGCGGGGGACCGGGTCTTCGAGGCGAGGAAGGGCGGCACCGACACGATCCTGACCTCGACCAGCTACGCGCTCGCGGCGAACCAGGAGATCGAAGCCCTGGAAGTGACCGGCACGGCCAGGCGCACGCTGGTCGGCAACGAGTTCGGCCAGACGCTGACCGGCAACGCCAACGCCAACGTCCTGGACGGCAAGCTGGGGAGCGACCTGCTGATCGGCGGGCGCGGCGGCGACACCTTCGTGTTCTCGACGGCGCTCCAAGCGAGCAACGTCGATCGGATCGCCGACTTCGCGGCCGAGGACACGATCCGGCTCGGCAAGAGCATCGTTTCGGCGCTGGCGCCGGGGGAACTGGCGGAGAGCGCGTTCAAGAACGTTAGCAAGGGCACGGTCGATGCCGACGATCGCATTCTGTACAAGCAGACGACCGGCGAGCTGTTCTACGACGCGGACGGTTCGGGACAGGGGGCGGCGGTGAAGTTCGCCGTGCTCGACAACAAGGCCGCGCTGAATCACACCGATTTTCTGATCCTGTAATACCAAGCGGCACGGAACCGGACCGATGGTCCTGTTCCGTGCGTCCGGCGGACGCCCGCCGCCCCGCCGTCGCGGGGGCAATCGGCAATGAGTCAGGATCATCGCCGATTGGTATAACGCCCCGCGATGGGGCGCCGCCCCGGCGCTCCGTTCGGCTTGTCCTCGACGCGTCGATGCGGCTCACGCCCTCAAGGTTTCGCCGCCGCATCGTCGCTTCGTCTGCCGCTCTCCGGGCGGGAGGTGACAGCCCGCTCGAGCCGCGCCCGACCCCATCGGGTCGAGACGCATCTCCAAACCATTGTTGGGCCGCGCTTTCTTTCGACGAACCGGCATCCACTTCGTCGGAAAGCGCTCCCGCTCCATCCCGCCGGGCGCATCCGCCCGCTTGCGTTGATCCCCCGCTTGTCCTCATATGGAACGAATCAAGAACGAATGGATTGAGCGATTCGGGCGAAGAGGACAGGGAGAACGATGGCTCGCTACCGCTTCCATGCGACCAATGGATACGAGTGCGTGTTCGATGCCCGCGGCCGGGACATCCGGCTGCCGGAGCGTCTGGCGCGGCGGGCCGGCGAGGTCGCCCGCGAGGTGATGCACGCCCTTGAGGACCGCGAGGATTGGGGCGAGTGGCACGTGAGCGTGCACGACCTCACCGGTCGGCGCGTGCTGGTGCAGCCCTTCGTCTCGAGTTCGTGAGGCCGCCCGGGGGCGGCGAACCGCCCCCGGATCGTCCTCATCGCGCGTCGCGCTCGCGCACGGTGCGGCGCTCGATGCGCTCCTCGCGGCGCTCCTCGCGACGGGCGTCGGGATCGACGCCGAGGACGCCGCCGACCGTCCCGGTTGCCGCACCCACGGCACCGCCGACCACGCCGCCGACCGGTCCGGCCGCGCGGTTGCCGTCCTCCGCGCCGCGTTCGGCGCCGCGGATCGTCCCTTGCGCCTGAGCCGAGGCCGACAGGCTCGCCGCCGACAGGGCCAGCGCGCAGGTGAGCACGAGTCGCTTCATGATGGGTCTCCGGGTCGGGCGCGCCGGCACCGGCCGGCGCTTCCCGGAGGAAACCTCCGCTAGGGCCGATTGTGTCCCAGGGCGGCTCTCCCCGCCGAAACCGATCCCGCCTGCACGCCGTTGATCACCGGAGATCGCATCGTCCGCAAAAGGCGTCGCCCCATGAAGAACCCCGCGCTCAGCCTGTGGCTTTCCGCGGCCAACAGCGCGGCCGGCTGGTGGATGGGGCAGGCGATGGGCCACGGCGCGAATGCCGTCCGCCGCCAGCAGCGGGCGATGCTGGCCGAGATGACCAAGGCCGCGACCGGTTCCGCGGGGAAGCCGAAGCGACGCAAGGCGCCGTCCGCGACCAAGCGGGTGAGCCGGCGCAAGCCGGGCTGACGGGCGCCCTCGGCGAAAAAAGGCCAATCTGCCGCACGGCACAGACCATCTCCCGCCCCCGTTGATCTCGACAGCTTCGCGAGATGCCGTGCGGAGGGGAGCCGACATGACACTGGCCGTCGCCATCATGATCGCCGGGGCGGTGGGGGCGATCGCCCTCACCCTGGCGGCACGTCCGAGTTCGGACCGGTTCATCAAATGGTGATCGCGCGCGCTTGAACTTCCGCGGCCCCGCGACGTTTCGTCCGGCAAGGTCGTTCAAGGGATATGCGCGTGGCGGTGGCGGTGATGATGGCGGGCGTGGTCGGCGCGGCCGCGACCCTGATGTGCCTCCTGCCGGGGCTCGACTCGTTCTTCGAGTGGTAGCCTTCGGGGCGTGAGGGGCCGGGCTGCGAGGAAGACCGGTTTCCGGCGCCGGGAAGGGCGCTCGCGTTTCCCCGGTCGGTGCGCTCAGCCGCCGAAGCGCTCGGTGCGGATGGCACTCGGCCGCACACCCGCATCGACCAGGAGGTCGGCGACGGTGCCGACGAAGGCGTTCCCGCCGCAGACGAAGCTGTGGCGCGGCATGCCCAGGCACTCGATGGCGGTGTCGATCATCACCCGGTCGATGCGCCGTCCCGCCGTCGGACCCTCGCGGGTGAGAAGCAGGGTCAGGTCGAAGCCGGTCTCGTCGCGGGAGCGCGCGGAGAGTTCGCCCCGCGCGATGACCTCGGCGGCACGGCGCGCCGAGTAGATCAGCAGCATCGGCACGTCGGGCGCGCGCAGGGCCCGCTCGCGCACCATGGCGAGCAGCGGCACCACGCCCGAGCCGCCGCCGACGAGCAGCACCGGGCCGCCATCCGCGGCCTCCCAGGCGAAGGCGCCGACGGGGCCGCGCATCTCGATCGCGTCGCCGATCTCGGCGACCTCGTCGAAGAAGCCCGAGACCTCGCCGTCCGCCAGCCGCTCGATCATCAGTTCGAGGCCCGCCGGATCGCCGGGGACGGAGGCGATGGAGTAGCTGCGCTGCGCCTGATAGCCGTCCGGCGCGGTCAGCCGCACGTCGACATGCTGGCCGGCCCGGTGGGGGCCGTCGAGCGCGTCGAAGCGGAAGCTCTTCACCCGCGCGGTCGCGGGGGTGATCGCCCGGATCGTCGTGGAGCGCCAGCGGAAGGGATCGGCCACGGCCACCTGCGGAACAGACCTCAATCGCCGGTGAAGCGCTGTTCGCGCCAGGGATCGCCGTACATGTGATAGCCGCGCAGCTCCCAGAACCCCGCCTCGTCGCGCTCGGTGAAGCGCAGGGACTTCACCCACTTGGCGCTCTTCCAGAAATAGAGATGCGGCACGAGGAGGCGCGCCGGGCCGCCGTGGTCGGGCTCGATCGGCTGACCCTCGTAGAGCGTCGCGATCATCGCCTTGCCGCCGAGAAGGTCCGGCACCGGGATGTTGGTGGTGTAGTCGTCGTGGCCCTCCGCCAGGACGAAGCCCGTCGGCGCCTCCAGCCCCGCGGCGGCGAGCAGGTCGTCGATGGTGACGCCCTCCCACGCGGTGTCGAACTTCGACCACTTGGTGACGCAGTGGATGTCGCCGCCCCAGCGGGTGCGCGGCAGCGCCTGCAACTCGTCCCAGCTCCAGCTCGCCAGCGGCTTGGCGCCCTGGCGCAGGGTGAAGCGCCAGCCCTCGGTCGAGACCCGCGGCGTCGGCCCCATCTGCAGCACGGGGAAGTCGTCGGTGAGGTACTGCCCAGGGGGCAGCCGTTCGCGGATCTCCGCCGCCGGGGGGCGCCCCGTAAAACCGCGCGTCGCCATACCCTTCCTCCGCTGAGCGCCGGGTGGCCCCTCAACGCCGTCGGCGGGCCTCCCGATCCGTCGCCGATCACTCGCCGATCCTTCAGACCGTCTGGCACGGTCGCGGGGGCTCTGCAACGCGGGCAAGCCCTCATCGCGGCGGGGGCGAGGCGGGTTGGCGGCGCTGGCGACGAAGCGTAGAACGGGCGTCAGATCGTCCCGCACGCACGAACCCGACAGAGCCGAGCCCCGTGAGCCGAGACCAGACCGCCGAGGCCGGGCGCCGCGCGCCCGAGCCGCCGATCCACGGGCCCGAGGGCTTCGAGGGCATGCGCCGCGCCGGGCGGCTCACGGCCGAGGCGCTCGACCTCCTGATGGAGGCGGCCCAGCCCGGCGTCACCACGGACGAACTCGACAAGCTCGCCTACGAGTTCGGGATGGACAACGGCGCCTATCCGGCCTCGCTGTTCTACCGCGGCTACCGCAAGTCGATCTGCACCTCGATCAACCACGTGGTCTGCCACGGCATCCCCAACGACAAGCCCCTGCGCGAGGGCGACATCGTCAATCTCGACATCTGCCTGATCCTCGACGGCTGGCACGGCGATTCGAGCCGCATGGCCTATATCGGCGAGGTGCCGCGCAAGGCGCAGCGCCTGTGCGAGATCACCTACGAGGCGCTGATGCGCGGCATCCAGGCGGTGCGCCCCGGCGGCTCGACCAACGACATCGGCCGGGCGATCCAGACCTTCGCCGAGGCCGAGCGCTGCTCGGTGGTGCGCGACTTCTGCGGCCATGGCCTGGGCCGCGTCTATCACGACGCGCCCACCATCCTGCACTACGTCGAGGCGAGCTACGACGTGCCGCTCAAGCCCGGCCAGTTCTTCACCGTCGAGCCGATGATCAATCTCGGCCGCCCGGCCGTGAAGGTGCTGGCCGACGGCTGGACCGCCGTGACCCGCGACCGCTCGCTCTCGGCGCAGTTCGAGCACACGGTGGCCGTCACCGAGACCGGCTTCGAGATCTTCACGCTCTCGCCCAAGGGGCTCGACCAGCCGAAACCCCAGGACTGAGGACGGCCTCGACGACGCGCCGACCGCGATGGCCCGCCGGCCGCCCGATCCCGCCGCCGAACTGCCGGGTCTCGCCGAGGCGATGCCCGCGGAGACGCCGCATTACCACGGCCACCGCGAGCGCCTGCGGGCCCGTTTCGCGGAAGCCGGCGCCGATGCTTTGCCGGATTACGAACTGCTCGAACTCGCTCTGTTCCGGGCGATCCCCCGGCGGGACGTGAAGCCCCTCGCCAAGGCGCTGATCCGCCGGTTCGGCTCTTTCGCCGAGGTGCTCGCCGCCGAGCCGGCGCGCCTCGCCGAGGTCGAGGGTGTCAGCGCGGGGGTGATCGGTGATCTCAAGCTGATGGAGGCGGCGGGCCGGCGCCTCGCCAAGGGCGCCATCGCGGCCCGGCCGCTCCTGGCTTCGTGGAGCGCGCTGATCGAATACCTGCGCGCCACCATGGCCTTCTCGCCCCGCGAGGAGTTCCGGGTGCTGTTCCTCGACCGGCGCAACCATCTGATCGCCGACGAGGTGCAGGGCCGCGGCACCGTCGACCACACCCCGGTCTATCCCCGCGAGGTGGCGCGCCGGGCGCTCGAACTCTCCTCCACGGCGATCATCCTGGCGCATAACCACCCGTCCGGCGACCCGACGCCTTCGGGCCCCGACATCCGCATGACCCGCGAGATCGTCACGGTGCTCGATCCGCTCGGCATCGTGGTCCACGACCACGTCATCCTCGGCCGCGACGGCCACGCGAGCTTCAAGGGCCTGAAGCTGATCTGAGCCCTTGGTCATGGGTTTCG
Organism: Methylorubrum salsuginis; assembly: GCF_900114375.1. Lineage (GTDB taxonomy): Bacteria > Pseudomonadota > Alphaproteobacteria > Rhizobiales > Beijerinckiaceae > Methylobacterium > Methylobacterium salsuginis. Next base: position 441,948 of record NZ_FOSV01000002.1, read on the forward strand.
AAAGGACGAGTCCTTTCGTGGGTCCAGGGCAAAGCCCTGGTTTGACGGGATGCCGGGGCTCTGCCCCGGCGCCCCGCCAAAGGGATGATCCCTTTGGGAACCCTGACTAGCGCAGCCGTGCCGGGTTGCCGACGGCGGTGGCGCCCGGCGGAACGTCGCGGGTGACGACGCTGCCCGCGCCGATGATGGCGTCGTCGCCGATGGTGACGCCGGGCAGGATCAGGGCGCCGCCGCCGATCCAGACATTGGCCCCGATGGTGATCGGGCGGCCGAATTCCAGCATCTGCCGCCGTTCGGCCGGGTCGCGCGGGTGGTCGGCGGTGAGGATCTGCACGCCGGGACCGATCTGCGTCATGTCGCCGATGGTGACCGCGACCACGTCGAGGATGCAGCAGTTGAAGTTCATGAACACGCCGCGGCCGAGGCTGATGTTGTAGCCGTAATCGCAGGTGAAGGGCGGGCGGATGGTGCAGCCCTCGCCGACGCGGGCGAAGGCCTCTTCCAGGAGCCTCTGTCGCTCCGGCTGGCTCAGCGTCCGGCTCGCGTTGTAACGCTCCATCCAGTCCGAGATGCGCGCGAGGTCGGCGTGGAGTTCCGGATCGTCGGCGAGGTAGAGTTCGCCCGCCAGCATCCGCTGCTTCTGCGTCTTGGTCGTCATTGCGGGCTTTCCCTGCTCGGGGCTTCCGCTCCGGGAAGCGATGTGTACGTATGTACGCATCGCCCGAGAAAGCCAACCGCCCGAGGCCCGCTTGCCCTCCGCCCCGCGCCGCCAAGCCCCGCGCCGCCAAGCCCCGCGCCGTCATGACCCGGACCGCCGCGCCCGCATCCTGCACGCCGCCCTCGACGTGGTGGCCGAGCACGGCGTGGCCGGCGCGACGCACCGCCGGATCGCCGCTGCCGCCGACGTGCCGCTCGGCTCGATGACCTATCATTTCGAGGGGCTGGAGCCGCTGCTCACCGAGGCGTTCACGCTGCTGGCCGATACGGTCGCCGCCCGCTTCACCGAGCGGATGGCCGCCGCCTCGACCTACGAAGAGGCCTGCGAGGCGGTGGTCGATCTCGTGGTGGGCGAGAGCTGGGCGAGCCCGCGCACCATGCTGCTCAGCTACGAGCTCTACGCCTTCGCGGCCCGCCGACCGGCTCTGCAGGAGGTCATGCGCGACTGGATGGACAAGAGCCGCGCCGCGCTCGGGCGCCACTTCCCGCCGGAGACCGCAAAGGCGCTCGACGCGATGATCGAGGGCCTGTCGATCCACCGCTCGGTCGATCGCGCCCCGGCCGGCCGGGAGGCGGTGCGGGCCATCGTCGGGCGGCTGGTGGGCTGAGAGCTACCGCGGCGGCCCGTAGGGCGGGCGCGGGATCGCCCGGTGCGCGGCGCGCAAGGCCGCCGACCAGCGCTCGCGCAGATCGTGAAAATAGCTCTCGCCGGCCTCGATCCGGTAATTCACCTCGAGGTCGAGGGCGTCGCGGCGCAGGACCGCGATGTCGATGGGGAGCCCCACGCCGAGATTCGAGCGCATGGTCGAATCCATCGAGACGAGGCCGACCTTCAACCCGTCATACAGGTCGGTCTCGAAGGTGACGGCGCGGTCGAGGATCGGCTTGCCGTATTTGTGCTCGCCGATCTGCAGGAACGGCGCGTCGCGGCTGCACTCGATGAAGTTGCCCGCCGAGTAGATCATGAACAGCCGCATCGGCTCGGTGCCGATCTGGCCGCCGAACAGGAACGACACCTCCATGCGGAGATTGGCCGCCTCGAAGCCGGCCTTCTCGATCTCGCGCACGCGGCGGATCGCCCGGCCGACGAGCTGGGCGGCCTTGAACATGGTGGGCGCGTCGCGCAGGCGCGGGGGCGGCCCTTCCGATTCCTCGTCGTCCACGCCCTCGTGGAGCATGGAGAGGACCGACTGCGTCATCGACAGGTTGCCGGCCGAGGCCAGCATCATCACCCGCTCGCCCGGCGCATTGAACATGTGGAGCTTGCGGTAGGTCGAGATGTTGTCGAGCCCCGCATTGGTGCGGGTGTCGGCGATCATCACGAGCCCGTCCTCGACGAGCACTCCGACGCAGTAGGTCATGGCGGCACGGGGCCTTGCAGGGACGCTTGAGCTCGCCGGATGACACGGCGCGGCCTCGGCCTGCAAGCCGATCTTTCGGGCAGCGGCGGCCGGACCTACCCGCCCTGCGACTGGCTCTGGCTTTGACCCTGGCTCGCCCCCCGGCTGCGCTGGGGCTGCGCCGCGCCTTCGCCGACCCGCAGCGTCACCGTGAGCGTCTCGGTGCCGCCGCCGGTGCGGCTGCCGCGGATCGGGGCGGCGCCGAGATAATCGAGGCCGGTGGCGACCCGGACATGCGCCTCGGTGGTCGAGAGGCCGTAGGCCGGATCGAACCCGACCCAGCCGAGATCGGGCACCAAAGCCTCGGCCCAGGCATGCGCGGCATCCTCGTGGGCGGCGTCCTCGACAAGGTCGTCGCGGCGGACATAGCCGGAGACGTAGCGGGCCGGGATTTCGAGGTGGCGCGCGGCGGTGACGAAGACGTGGGCGAGGTCCTGGCAGACGCCGCTGCCCGCCGCGAACGCCTGCGCCGCGGTCGTGCTGGCGCTGGCCGGGCCCGGCGTGAAGGCGACGGCCTCCGGCACGGCGGCGAGCAGGCGGTGGAGCACGCTGAGCGGGCTGCCCTCGCCCGCATCCTTGCCCTCTTGGGCGACGCGCTTGGCGAAGGCCTGGATCTCCGGGCTCGCCTCGGTGAGCGGCGTGTCGCGCAGGTAGAACAGATCGGGCAGGCGCTCGACCGCGCCGCGGACGATGCCGTCGGTCTCGAAGGTCTCGACCTCGCCGGTCACCCGCACGGTCAGCGCGTCGGTGGGCTCGTCCGCCGTAAACCAGTGGACGAGGTTGCCGAAGCCGTCCTCCCGCGCGGTCAGCCGGCCGTTGACGGAGGGCTCGATGCGCCATTCGCGCACGTGCTGCCCGTCATGGTCGCGCGGCGTCAGCCGCATCAGCTGGATCAGGCCGCGGGCGGGCTGCTCGTAGGTGTAGACGGTGTCGTGGACGATGCGGATGCGCATGCCGTGAAGTCCTGCCTCGGCGCTTCGGGGCAAGCTAGGGCGGACGGCGCGATTTGGAAATCGCACCGCCTGCCCAAAGCGTTGGCAGGATGAGGCTTAGGCTCGCCTCACACCACCTGCCGCGGCAGGGGGGCGAGCGGCGAAGGCGCCAGGGGCGCGCTCTCGCTCGCGGCGGCGTTGTAGGTCGCCACGAGGTCGCGCGCCTCCGCTTCGCTCGCGGCGGCGGGCGGCGAGCCCCACATGCAGGTGCCGTTCGGCTCGCGGATCGCCAGCACCGAGGCGACGCCGATCGCGCCCGCGATCATCAGGTAATAGGCCGGCCAGTTGAGATCGCCGGTGAAGGCCACCAGCGAGCCGACCACCAGCGAGGTCGTGCCGGCGAACAGCGAGACGGAGACGTTGAAGGCGATCGACAGCCCGGTCGCCCGGATGTTCGTCGGGAACAGGGCCGGCAGAGTCGAGGGCATGGTGGCGGAAAAGCAGATCAGCAGCAGGCCCATCATCAGGAGGCCGAGGAACACGGCCGATTCGCTCTGGCTGCGGATCAGTAGGATCATCGGCAGCGCCAGCACCACGAGGCCGACCGCGCCGGCCAGCGCGAAGGGCTTGCGGCCGAACCGGTCGGACAGGTGGCCGATCAGCGGGATCGCGAGCAGGGCGATCACCATCACGACGATCTGCAGGATCTGCGAGGCCGTGGCCGAGATGCCGCCGGTGCCCTGCATCGTCGGCAGGGTCTGGGTCACGTAGGTCGGCATGTAGGCGGTCAGCATGTAGTTCGGCACGTTCCAGGCCAGCACCAGCCCCATGCAGACCAGCGCGTAGGGCCACAGCACGAACACGTCGCGGTAGGTCTGGGTCGCGCGCTGGGTCTTCTCGCGCTCCTCGGCCTCCTGTTCGAGGGCGGCGAAGGCGGGCGTCTCGGCGAGCTGCGAGCGGAGATACAGGCCGATCAGGCCCAGCGGCAGGGCGAGGAAGAACGGCAGGCGCCAGCCCCAGTCGAGCAGCTGCTCCTCGGTGAGCGCGATATGGGCGGTCGTCACCACGATGGCGCCGAGCAGGTAGCCGGTGAAGGTGCCGAATTCGAGCCAGCTGCCGAGGAAGCCGCGCTTCCGGTCCGGCGCGTACTCGGCGATGAAGGTCATGGCGCTGCCGTACTCGCCGCCGGTGGAGAAGCCCTGGACGAGGCGGGCGAGGAGCAGCAGCAGCGGCGCGAAGAGGCCGATGCTCTCCTGGCTCGGGATGCAGCCGATGGCGAAGGTGCCGACCGCCATCAGGATCATGGTGGCGGCCAGCACCTTGTTGCGGCCGATCCGGTCGGCGAGCGGCCCGAAGAACATGCCGCCGAGGGGCCGGATCAGGAACGCCACCGCGAACAGGCCGAAGGTCGCGATCTCGCCCATCGGATGGGAGAGGTTGGAGAAGAACACCTTCTGGATCACCGGCTCGAAGAACGCGTAGACGCCGAAATCGTACCATTCGGCGACGTTGCCGACGGAGGCCGCCGAGATCGCCCGGTTGACCGTCGCCGGCTCGGTGACGGTGCAATCGGAGGGTTTCCACTCCTTGTCGGACTCGACGTGCTGCGACAGCATCCCTCAGGGCTCTCCGTGGCGTGCCGGGGCGGCGACGGGAGGCGGCGTCACGGGCGCGGGGCCCGGCCATCGCTTCCTCCCGAGGCGCGAAGCCCCGCATTTTCGTTCATGAGGATTGCAGCCCGCGCGAGGCTGGACTGCAGCCATGCGCAGTGTGACCCGTTATGGCCAGGAGAGTTGCCGCTGAGCGACATTCTCTTGCGATTTACAGCGCGGACGGGTGATCGGCGCTGAGCATTATAGGTGCGGTGCAGCAAAGCGCCGTGCCGGTGGACGGACGGCGGGGTCGGCGGCTCCCCCCTGTCCGAGGGATTCCGTTCTCGCCCGACTTCGGGGCGGGGAGAGGGGATGCGTGGGTCGCCCTCGCGATCACGCCGGAGGCATCGTCACACCAGATACTGCTCGCTGATCGCCGCCCCGAGGGCGTTGTTCTCGGCGATGAAGCCCTGGATGAACTCGTGGAGCCCCGAGGCGAAGATGCGCTCGATGTCGGCGCTGCCGAGCTTCGCCCGCATCTTGCTGGCGAGCCGCTGGCTCTCGCCGCGGCGGCCATAGGCGTCGGCGATCAGGTCGAGATGCTCCACCAGCATGCGGTAGCAGCTCGCCAGCGAGCGCGGCATCTCCGGGTTGAGGATCAAGAGGTCGGCCACCAGCAGCGGCTTGATGCTCTCGCGATAGACCCAGTGATAGGCGTTGAAGGCCGAGACCTCGCGCAGGATCGTGGTCCACTGGAAGTAATCGAGCGAGCCGCCGACCCGCTCGGAGGCCGGCAACAGGATCTGGTACTTCACGTCGAGGATGCGGGCGGTGTTGTCGGCCCGCTCGATCGCCGTGCCGGCGCGGGTGAACCAGTAGGCGTCGTTCCTCAGCATCGTCCGGTAGGCCGAGCCGTCGAAGGTGAGCGAGACGCGCTTCACCCAGTCGAGGAACTGCGTGAACTCCTCCCGGCTCAGGTCGCGGCCTTCGTAGGAGCGCAGCTCCAGCCACGCGCCGTTGATCGTGTCCCACATCTCGGTGGTGAGCGCCGTGCGGATCGAGCGGGCGTTTTCCCGCGCGGTGGCGATGCAGGAGCGGATCGAGGACGGGTTCTGGGCCGAGAAGGCCAGGAAGTTGCAGACCGTGTGTTCGTTGACCGTGTCGTAGAGCGTGCGGAACAGCTCAGGGTCGCCCGCCGACGAGAGGGCCGAGGCCCACTCGTTCGATTCGCGCCCGCCATAGCTCGACGGCAGCGCCGCCAGCCGGTGGGCCGCGTCGAGGATGCGGGCGAGGAAGTCGGCCCGCTCGGCGTAGCGCGAGAGCCAGTAAAGGTTGTCGGCGGTCCGGGACAGCATGGGGTGTAGCTCGCAGGCCAACTCTTGGACAATTCGGCGATCGGTGCGGCATCTGCCCATTTTCGGGGCAGATGCCCGGAGCGCCCCGCTTATGGATTGCTCAGCGGGTGGTCGGGATGCTCACGCATCCAGCACCCAGGTGTCCTTGGTGCCGCCGCCCTGGCTCGAATTGACCACGAGCGAGCCCTCCTTGAGGGCGACGCGGGTCAGCCCGCCCGGCACGATGCGGATTTCGTCGGCGCCCGCCAGCACGAAGGGACGGAGATCGACGTGGCGCGGGGCCACGCCCGAGGCCACGAAGGTCGGACAGGTGGAGAGCGACAGCGTCGGCTGGGCGATGAAGTTGTCCGGCGCGTGCCGCAGCTTCTTGGCGAACTCGTCGATCTCGCGCCGGGTCGCGTGCGGGCCCACCAGCATGCCGTAGCCGCCCGAGCCGTTGACCTCCTTCACCACGAGGTCCTTCAGATTATCCATCACGTAGGAGAACGCCTCCCGCTCGCGGCAGCGATAGGTCGGCACGTTGTGCAGGATCGGCTCTTCGCCGGTGAAGAACTTCACGATCTCCGGCATGTAGCTGTAGACGGCCTTGTCGTCGGAGATGCCGGTGCCGACGGCGTTGGACAGCGTCACGTTCCCGCGCTCGTAGGCGTTCATCAGGCCGGGGACACCCAAGACAGAGTCCGGGCGGAAGACGAGGGGATCCAAAAAGTCGTCGTCGAGGCGGCGGTAGATCACGTCGACCCGGCGCGGCCCCTCGGTGGTGCGCATGTAGACCACGTCGTCCTTGGTGAAGAGGTCGCCCGCCTCCACCAGTTCGACGCCGAGTTTGTCGGCCAGGAACGAGTGCTCGTAGAAGGCCGAGTTGTAGCGCCCCGGCGTCAGCAGCACGACCGTCGGATCACGCGTGGCCGATTGCGGCGCGAGGCTGCGCAGCGTCGCCAGCAGGGCATCGGGATAGTTCTCCACCGGCGCGACGCGGTGGCGCGAGAACAGCTCGGGGAAGAGCCGCATCATCACTTCCCGGTTCTCCAGCATGTAGGAGACGCCGGAGGGCGTGCGGGCGTTGTCTTCGAGGACGAAGAAATCGTTCTCGCCGGTCCGCACGATGTCGATGCCGGCGATGTGGACGTAGAGGTCGTGCGGCACGTCGAAGGCGCGCATCTCCATCCGGTAATGCGGGTTGCGGTAGACGAGGTCGGGCGGGATGATCCCGGCCTTGATGCATTCCTCGGCGCCGTAGATGTCGTTGATGAAGGCGTTGAGCGCGGTGACTCGCTGCTTCAGCCCGCGCTCCAAGAAATCCCATTCGGGCTTGGTCAGCACCCGGGGGATGATGTCGAACGGGATCAGCCGCTCGGTCGATTCGTTGGCGCCGTAGACCGCGAACGTGATGCCGATGCGCCGAAACAGCATCTCGGCCTGGCTGCGGCGGGTGTTGAAATGCTCCGGGGAGGTCTTGTCGAGCCAAGCCTTGAGGATGTCGTAGGCCTGCCGCACGGCGGCCGGATCGGCCTGGCCGATCCCACCCCCGTTCATCTCGTCGAACGCCGTGTGCGCCATCCGCGCCACCCCTCCCATCGTCTTCCGCCGGTCCGGAGCAAGAGGCAGGCCACGGCGACGGTTGGGGTCAGGCCCCGCCCGCCGGCCCAGCGCGCGTGTTCCGTGCGGCGACGTTTCGGGGGAACTAGTGGATCGGCCGCCAAGGCCCATCCCCGCGGGACGCGGGCGACGTTGCCGATTCAGCCCGACCCGTCGCCGCCGGCCAAAAGGTCGGCGACGAAGGCCGGCACGGTCTCGCTCGCGGGACCGAGGCGGGTCCGGGCGAACATCCCGGCATTGTCGGCGGCCTCGAGGTTCAGGGCGAGCGTCGGGATACCGAATTCCCGCGCCTGCGCGGCGTAGCCCGCCGCCGGATAGACCGCCCCCGAGGTGCCGATGGCGACGAACAGATCGGCCTTGAGCAGCGCGTCCTCGATGGCGACGAGGTGCTTGGGCATCTCACCGAACCACACCACGTCCGGGCGCATGCCGCCGGTCGCGCCGCAATGCGGGCAGGACGTGGCGACCGACAGGTCCTCGCGCCAGGGTCTGCTCTCGCCGCAGGCCGTACACCGGGCGCGCAACAGCTCGCCGTGGATATGCGTCACCGCGCGCGAGCCGGCCCGCTCGTGCAGGTCGTCGACGTTCTGCGTGCACAGGAACAGTTCCCCGCCGCGCTTCGCGAGGTCCGCTTCCAGCCGGGCCAGAGCCGCGTGGGCCGGGTTGGGCTCGGCCTTCATCGCGTCGCGGCGGCGCATGTTGTAGAAATCGTGGACCAGCACCGGATCGGCCGCGAAGGCTTCGGGCGTGGCGAGCTTCATCGGATCGAACCGGCTCCACACCCCGCCGCGGTCGCGAAACGTGCCGAGCCCGCTCTCGGCCGAGATGCCGGCCCCCGTCAGCACGAAGATGTTTTGGATGTCCATCGTGCCCCGGCGACGGAAGATTGCATTCGGCCCTCTGGCCGTACCCGGCGACAGGCTGACGGAGTTGAGACGGACCCGCAAGTCTCACCGCGCCGGCTTCGGGACCGAACCAAGCCGCTGCGCGGCTATTTCGGCGACAGCGCTTCCAGCTCCGGGAACGGCGTATACGGGGCCTTGCAGCGCTGGTCGGAGTCGTCGGTGTATTTGTTGAGGGTGACCGACATGCCGTTCGGCCCCTCGACCACCTCACCCGAGATGCCGCGGTTGCGAACGCCGGTGACGTCGTTGGCGACCGTCACCTTGACGCAGACGGGATTGATACCGGCCTCTCGCGGCGGAACGCTGATCTGCGCGGTGTTGTAATAGCGCTTGCCGACCAGCCAGTTGTCCACGCCGAGGGCGTTGCTGCGCGCGACCAGCTTGGCGAAACCCAGTCTGATTTCCTGATCCCGGGTTTTCGTCTGCTCGGCGTTGAAGGGCACGAGCGGCGTCGAGGCGCAGCCGCCGAGGAACGCGGCGGTGACGCCGGGGACAAGCAGTTTTCGCAGCACGAGAGGGACGCCTGACGAGAGAGGACCGGTCCCCGGTACCATGCCGCTCCGGTTGCAGCTGTGGCCGAACGGTTGCGGACAGCACTATTCGATAACACGCTGCGGCGTCGCTCGGAGCCGCTTCCGCTCCTTTGTCCGTTAAGCCGCCACCTTCTGCGCCAGCACCTTGTCGATGCGGCGCCCGTCCATGTCGACGACCTCGATGCGCCAGCCCTGCGCCTCGATGGAATCGCCCTCGGTCGGGATGCGGCCGAGCTGGACGATGAAGAAGCCGGCGAAGGTCGAGAAATCGTCCGAGCGCGGCTTCTCGGAAAAGTCCAGGCGGTCGAAGGCGTCGGCGGCCGGCATCATGCCGTCGATGAGGAGCGAGCCGTCCTCGCGCTCGACCACCATCTTCTCCTCGCCGGGCTCGGGGATCTCGCCGGCCATGGCCTCCAGGAGGTCGGTCTGGGTGACGATGCCCTCCAGGCTGCCGTACTCGTCCACCACGATCGCCATCCGCACCGGTTTGGTCTGGAACATCTCCAGGACCTTCAGGATCGCCAGCCCCTCGTGGACCACGATCGGCTCGCGGGTCGCGGCCTTCACGTCGAGGGGCTTGCCGTCGAGGAACTGGTCGAGAAGGTCCTGCTTGCGCAGCACGCCGACCACGTCGTCGATCTGGCCGCGGCTCACCACGATCTGCTCGTGGCGGCAGGCGCGCACCGCCTCGATCATCTCTTCTTGCGTGTCGTCGAGATCGACCCAATCGACCTCGTTTCGCGGCGTCATGATCTCGCGGATGCGCCGCTCGCCGATGGCGAGGATGCGGGCCACCGCGTCCTCCTGCGCCTCGTGCAGCAGACCGGCCTCGTGGCTGGCGGTGACGAGCAGGCTGAGTTCGGCGGGCGAGGGCAGGTGGCCCTCGCCCTCGCCGGGGCGTAAGCCCAGCAGACGCAGGACGCCGTTGCCGAGCCCGTTGAGCAGGTGGATCGCCGGGCCGAACACCAGCAGGAACAGGGAGAGCGGGCGCACGATGACGAGCGCCGTGCGCTCGCTGCGCTGAAGCGCGAGGCTCTTCGGCGCCAGCTCGCCCAGCACGATGTGCAGGGTCGTGATGATCGCGAAGGCCAGCACGACGGCCAGCGTGTGCGTGGTGACGCCGGCCGCCATCGGCGGCAGCCACGCGAAGGCGGGCTCGATCAGGTGGGCCAGCGCCGGCTCGCCGACCCAGCCGAGCGCAAGCGAGGACAGGGTGATGCCGAGCTGCGTCGCGGCGAGATGCGCGTCGAGCCGGTCGGTGGCGCGCTGGAGCGCCTTGGCGTTGAGGCGGCCCTCGTTGACGAGTTCGGCGATCCGGCTGCGCCGCACCGCCACGAGGGAGAATTCCGCCGCGACGAAGAAGCCGTTGGCGAGGACGAGGACGACGACGGCGACCAAGCCGAGCGCCGAAGACCAGAGACCGTCGGAAATCGTGCCCTCCCGGGGCGATGCCGCATCAACGACCGCACCCATCGGCGGCAGGCTGCAATTAAGGCCGAACCCGGGGGCGGGGGAAGGGGGCCGGGGCCAATCGTCCGTGGTTCGGGGCGAAGCGATGGCCTCGCGCCATCTTTTCGCTCCCAGGGTCCGGCATCGCGGTATAGGGACCGGGCGCCGACCGGCCACCGTGACGAAGGACCCATCGTGATCAAGCTGCCGAGGCTGCTTCGGCCGAAACGCCGCGATGCCGCGCTGGCACGACCCTTCTTCGATGCCGCGTTCTACCGCTCGGAATATCCCGACGTGGCCGCGGGCGGGATGGACCCGCTGCTGCATTATCTCGACCACGGCTGGCGCGAGGGCCGCAACCCGTCCGCCGTGTTCGCGACGCTCTACTACGCCGACCGCCATCTGCCGGGCGGCGTGCCGGAGAATCCGCTCACCCATTACGCCCGGCTCTCGCCCGCCGAGCGTCTGCGCATTCCGACCCGGCCGGGGCCGGATTTCGTCGCGCTCCAGGCGGAGGTGATCGCGCCGTATTTCGACGCGCGCTCCTATTCCCGCCTTGCCGGACTGGAGGAGGGCGGCGAGGACCCGCTTCACCACTACGTCACGAAGGGCTGGCGCCGCGGTCTGGCCCCGAACGAGGCCTTCGACGGCACGGCCTATCTCCAGGCCCACGCCCATGTGCGCCGCCTCGACGTCAGCCCGTTCTACCACTTCGTCTCGACCCGGCGGCTGAACCCCGCCGAGGCGTCCCTGCCCGAGCGGCGGGTGCCGGGAGAGGGGTCCCGGCTCCCGGCCGATCCGGCCGACGCCACCGACGCGCAGATCTACGAGGTGGTCGCGGCCGAATTCGACAAGGCGTATTACCTCGACCGCAACGCCGACATCCGCCATTCCGGCGTCGATCCGATCCGCCACTTCCTCGATTTCGGCGTGCGCGAGGACCGCGACCCGAACCCGCACTTTTCGCTGCGCTTCTATCGCTCGCAGTATCGCCGGGAGATTGCGCCCGGCCTGAACCCGTTCTTCCACTATCTGGCAATCGGCCGGGAGCGGGGCTTCAAGCCGAACGCGTATGGCCGCGGTCCGTGGCCGGCGCAGGTCGCGCCGAGCGAGGCCGAATGGGCGCAGGCGCGGCCCGCCGCCGATCTCGCGGGGGCGTCGGTCGTCCTGATCATGCCGGTCTACAAGGGGATCGACGACACCCTGCGCGCGATCCATTCGGTGTTGAGCGCCCCCCAGGCGACGCCTTTCGCGCTCCTCGTGATCGACGATTGCAGCCCCGAGCCGGTGCTGTCGGCCGCGCTCGCGGAACTAGCCGGGCGCGGCCTGTTCGTCGTCGAAAGGAATGCCGAAAACCTCGGCTTCGTCCGCACCTGCAACCGCGGCCTCGCCCTTGCGGAGGCCCGCGACGTGGTGCTGCTCAATGCCGACATCGTCGTCTTCGGCGACTGGCTCGACCGCCTGCTCCGGCACGCCGCCGACGATCCGACCATCGCCACGGTGACGCCGTTCTCCAACAACGCCACGATCTGCAGCTACCCGGTCTTCTGCATCGACAACCAGGCGCAGCTGGAGATCGGCCCGGCCGAGATCGACGCCTATGCGGCCGCCTGCAACGCCGGCACCCGCTCGACCGTGCCGACCGGCGTCGGCTTCTGCTTCTACATGCGCCGGGCCGTGATCGACGCGGTCGGCCCCCTCGACGCCGAGACCTTCGGGCGCGGCTACGGCGAGGAGAACGACTTCTGCATGCGGGCGCTGAAGGCCGGCTTTTCCAACGTGCTCGCCCACGACGTGTTCGTGTTCCACTCGGGCTCGGTCTCGTTCGGATCGCTCATCGCCACCAAGGGCGCCGACATCTTCCGCACCGTGCTGACCAAGCACGCCGACTATCAGCGCCGGATCGAGACCCATATCCAGGTCGATCCGGCCCGCTTCGCGAGGGCCCGCCTCGACCATTACCGCTTCGCCCGCCGCGCGACCGTGGCGGAAGGCCGGCGCGTCGCCCTGATCGTCACCCACGATTTCGGCGGCGGCATCGAGACCCATGTCGAGGCGATGAGCGCGCGGCTGGCGCAAGCCGGGCTCGACGCGGTCTACCTCCGCACCGACGAACTCACCGGCCTGCGGGCCGACCTGCCCGAGGCGAGCCGGATCGACTTCCCAGCCTCGGTGCTGGAGCCGATCTCCCTCGCCCACGACCGCGCGTTCCTCGCCGAACTGATCTCCTGGCTCGATCCGGCCCTGGTCCACGTCCATTCGCTGGCCGGGCTCGACTGGCCCTCGACGCTCGCCCTGATGGACCTGATCCGCAACCTGCCCACCGGCTTCGAGGCGACGCTGCACGACTATTCGGCGGTCTGCCACCGCAACCATCTCGTGCGGCCGGAAGGCGTCTATTGCGGGTTGCCGGCCCCGTCCGTCTGCCGCGACTGCATCCGCCTCGACGACGATCCCGAGAGCCCGCCGCCCGATCCCGAGGCGCGCCGCCGCGCCTGGGCCGATTTTCTGGGCGCGGCGCGGCGCGTCTACGCGCCCTCGCACGATCTCGCCGCGCGCATCGGTGGCAGGCTCGGTCTCGACGGAATCGTGCTGCGCCCGCACGAGGAGAGCATGCCAGAGGCGTCGCCGCGTCCGAGCGAGCGCCGGGAGGGGCCGCTGCGGGTGGCGGTGATCGGCTCCATCGGCGTCCACAAGGGCTTCGACGTCGTCCACGACCTCGCCCTCGACGCGCAATTGCGGAACCTGCCGATCCAATACACCCTGGTCGGGCACAGCTACGCCACCAAGGCGATGGAGGCGGTGGGCGTGCGCGAGACCGGTCGCTACGGCAGCGACGCGGCGGCTCTGGCCGAAATCGCCCGGCTCGATCCCGACCTGATCCTGCTGCCCTCGATCTGGCCGGAGACCTATTGCTACACGCTCTCGCTGGCGCTCGCCGCGGGCGTTCCCCCTGTGGTGTTCGACCTCGGCGCGCAAGCCGAGCGGCTCTTGGACTTGGGCCAGGGGTATCGGCTCGATCCGGCGCTCGCCGGCGATCCGCAGCGGCTCAACGCGGCCTTGCTGGCGCTGCCGCTCGACGCGCTCCGGGCCGCGCAGCCGGCCTTCCGCCCGGCTGCCTATCCGCGCATCCTCGAGGATTATTACGGCTTGCCGGGCAAGGCTTTCGCGGCGGATCGGGGCGGGGCGGACGGGGGGGCGGCCTGAGCGGGCGGCGCTTCCTTAACATCCATTCATTTACGGCCCCCGTCTCCCGGGGCTACAACGGTCGAGCTTGGCCGAGTCGCGCGCGGCCTCGTCCAGGCGTTCGTTGCAAGCCAAGGGGACTCCCATGACCACGCAGAACCTCACCGTGACCGCTCGCGAGCGCGACACGCTTCTGGCGGCGTTGCGCTACTATCAGTTCTACCGGATGCAGGGTCACCCCTTCGACCCCCGGAAGGACGACCTGATCGACACCATCGCGGCCACCAGCGGCGATGCCCTCGATCTGGCCGAGGTCGACGACCTCTGCGCCGGCCTGCGCGGCAACGTGCACGCTTTGGCCGCCACAGGCTGAAGAGCCCTCCGCAACGAAGCAGCGCCCGCCCGCCCGACGACAGGGGTCAGGCCAGCAGGGCGTTGAGGATCACGGCCGCCCCCAGGCCGATGGCGAACACCGCGGCGAGAAGAGGCGCGTCCGCGGTGGTCAACGGGAGGCTCCGCCCGCCGAGATGCCGACGACGAGCGGCCGGCGGGCGACAAACAGACCGTCCGCCGCATCCGCCGTCTCGATGCGGGCGCTGACCGGGCCGGTGGCGCCGGCCTGCGGCAGGCGATGGGTGAAGGCCTTCGACGCGGGCTGCGCCGGCACCGCCTCGACCACCGAGGGCACCAGGGCGGCGTAGGCGCTGAGCACCGCACCGGCCGCCGCGATCTTGAACAGGTCCCGCATGATGTCCGCCCCTCTCGTCGGAGCCTTGCCGGCTCTCGTCTGAGGCTGAACCTAGGCTGGACAGATTGCCGACGCCTTGCGCGGGCGCACATGGCGACGGCCCGGACGCGCCGCCGCCCCGACATTTCCGAATCAGGCTGAACGAAACTTTTCCGGGCCTGCCGCCGTATCGGCTCGGTCGTCGCGAGAGGGCGGGCCATAACGCCCCCGCCGCGGCCCGAAGGCTCAGGGAGCCCTTCGCCAGGAGAGCAGGGCAGGGCATCCTGAACGGATGTCCTGCCCGTTCGGGCTCAGGCCTTCGCCGGCGCCCGCGCGGGCTCGGCCTCCGCCAGCTCCGGCCCGAACCGTTCCGCCGCGTAGGCGTCGAGGTCGAAGCGGTCGTCGGGCATCTGGAACATGAAGCGCTCGGCCACCTGCCCGATCACGAGATCGGGCCGGACCCGCTCGAGGTAGCCCCAGTCGAGCGACGACGACCAGATGAAATGCACCTCGGCGAAGGTCTCGGCGATGAGCGCGGTCAGCATGATCGGCGCGAAATGCGCGTAGGAATCGCCGAACAGCACCACCTTGCGCGGGTCGGTCCCCGGCGATTCGTTGCGATAGATCACGTGCGAGCCGACATGGAGCGTGTCGGCGCGGCCCGTGCGCTCGCGTAAGGCAACGATCGGGCTCGCATGGACCCGCACGGCGTCACGCTGCACCTGGCGGATCGGCCAGGGCTCGCTCTGCGGCGGGATCAGCTTGGCGCCGAGGTCGCCCGCCCGCTCCAGCCACTCGTGCGGCGCGTTGTGCAGATCCTTCGGCGCCGCACCGCAAGCGTCGCAGATCAGGCGATAGGCGGTCTCGCAGCCCTCGAACGACCAATGGCTGTCGGTGCGATAATAGAGGTCGCGGGCATCCCGCACGGCCCGGAACGCGCCGACGAGGTCGAGACAGGCGCGCCGGGCGCGCCGGTGCCAGAACAGGGCGCGGCGCAGGCGCAGAGCCGGCGAGAGCCGCACCTTCACGGCGAGCCCGTCGAGCTTGTGGTCGTAGACCGTCAGCTTCTCCGGCACGATCACGTGCAGATAGCGGCTCCCGAGCCGCTCGCAGCCGCGCACCCGCGCGATCACCAGCCGCTTCCAGCCCCGCACCCGCCGCGCCATCAGGCGCGAGCGGCTGAACTGGCCGACGACGTTGTTGCTGCCCGCCGTCAGGAACAGCCAGCCGTCCCGCCCGACATGGACGTGCTCCGTTCCTCGGATGCCCCCTTGATTGCCCTCTTGGATCGCCATGCCCGCGGGCTCAGCCCCCGAACACGGAGGTCAGCGTCTCGCCGCCGCGGTTGATCGAGACCTCCCACAGGCCGAAGCTGCGCTGGGTCAGCCGGTCGAGATCCTTGGTCGAGGTGACCGGCATGCCGTTGACCGCCACGATCACGTCGCCCTTCTTGAAGCCGGCGCGGTTGGCGAGCGACCCGTCCTCGACCGAACTCACCGCCACGCCCTCCTCGGGCAGGTCCGCTTGCAGCTCCTCGCCGACGGCGGGGGAGGTGTTGACCAGCGTGGCGCCCGCGAACGGCGTGCGGGTCTTCACCTTGAGGGCGTCGCGCGGGCGCGTCTCCGGGGCCGGGCCGAGCTTGACCGGAATCGTCTGCCGCCGCGTGCCGCGCAGGATGCCGAACTGCGCCGTGCCGGTGATGCCCTTCAGCGCGAAGCGGTAGCCGAACGCCTCCGGATCATCGACGTTCTGTCCGTCGATCGAGAGGATCACGTCGCCGCGCTTGAGGCCCGCCTCCTCCGCCGGGCTCTTGGCCTGCATGCTCGCCACCAGCACCCCGGTCGGCCGGTCGAGGCCGACGCTCTCGGCGATGTCCGGCGTCACGCTCTGCACCCGCGCGCCGAGCCAGGGCCGGCGCACGAGACTGCCGCCGGTTTTCGCCGCATCGACCACCGCGCGGATCATGCTGGCCGGAATCGCGAAGCCGATGCCGTGGCTGCCGCCCGATTGCGAGTAGATCGCGGTGTTGACGCCGACCAAGCGGCCCTGGAGATCGACCAGCGCGCCGCCCGAATTCCCCGGATTGATCGCCGCGTCGGTCTGGATGAAGAACTGGTAGTCCGACGAGCCGACCTGCGTGCGCGCCAGCGCCGAGACGATGCCCTGCGTCACCGTCTGGCCGACGCCGAACGGGTTGCCGATCGCCAGCACGAAGTCGCCGACCTCGAGATGGTCGGAATCGCCGATCGGCATCGGCGCGATGTCGGCGGGCGTCTTGATCTTGAGCACCGCCAGATCGGTGCGGGGGTCGCGCAGCACGATCTGCGCCTCGAACTCGCGCTTGTCGGCGAGCGAGACCTTCACCTCGTTCATGTCGGCGATGACGTGGTTGTTGGTGATGACGAGGCCGGAGCCATCGACGATCACGCCCGAGCCGAGCGAGCGCTGCGCCCGCTCGCCCGGCGCCCCGCCGGGTCGCCCGCTGCCGCCGGGCCGGTCCTCGCCGAAGAAGCGGCGCATGAACTCGTCCATGGCCGACGAGCGCGCCGAGCGCTTCTCGACATGGGTGGCGTAGACGTTGACGACGGACGGCGCCGCCCGCTTCACCACGGGCGCGAGGGAGAGCTGCACGTCGCCCTTGGAGAGCGGCACCGCCTTGTCTTGGAAGGTCTTCTCTTGGAAGGCCTTCTCTTGCGCCACCGCGGGCGACGCGGCGAGCAGCAGCACGGACAGTAGGCCGGCCGGCCGGAGCGGCGAGAAGGACATGTCGGGTCTCCCGGAGAAGGCTGAACTCCGGGCTATGTAGCCTCGCCGGTCGCGGGGGGCGAGGGCCGCCTTCGCCGTCCGGGGCGCTGCCCCGGTCCCTGCGGAAGGACTTGTCCTTTCGAAACCTGGACCCAGAGACTTAGAGCGCATTCCGACGAAGTGGATGCCGGTTCGTCGAAAGAATGCGCGGCAAAACAAAAACTTAGAGCCGCGCGTAGGGTTCCGTTTGGTCGAGCACGGCTCTAGTGCTTGAAGTCCTGCCCCCTCAGATCGAGCATGAAGCCCTTGCCGCGCACCGTGGTGATGACCGGGCCGCCGAGCCGCACGAAGTCCGAGAGCTTCGTGCGCAGGTAGCCGACATAGACATCGACCACGTTGAGCGAGAGCCCGCCCTGGCTCGCCCACAGCCGGTCGAAGATCTCGCCCCGCGAGATCGGGCGGTTCACCTCCTGCATCAGCAGGGCGAGCAGTTCCGCCTCCCGCGGCGTCAGCCGGGCCGAAGCCTCGCCGAAGCTGACTTGGCGGATGTTCACGTCGAGCGTCAGGCGGCCCGCGGTGAAGACCGTGCGCGGCGTGTCCGCCTCGCGGCGGCGCAGCAGGTGGACCTGAAGGCGGGCCAGAAGCTCGTCGAACACGAACGGCTTGACGATGTAGTCGTCGGCCCCGAGCGCCAGCCCCTCGGCCCGGTCACGCACCTCGTCGCGGGCGCTCAGGAACAGGATCGCCCCGGGATAGCCGCCTTCGCGCAAGCTGCGGCAGACGTCGTGGCCCGAGCCGTCGGGGAGCGTGATGTCGAGCACCACCGCCTCGGGGGCCGCGTCGCGGGCGGCGCTCAGCGCATCCTCGACGCGGCCGGCCACGCCCACATCGAACCCTTCCGCCTCCAGGCCGCGGGCCAGCATGCCGCGGATGTCGATATCGTCCTCGACGATCAGAACGCGCGTCGTCATGCGGCGTCGATCCTCTCCCGTGTCGCCCCGTGTCCAGCCGGATCGGCGCCCAGATCGAACGCGGGCAGGTCGAGGACCACCCGTGCGCCCGCGCCGCGCCCGGCCTTGCCGAGGCTGATCCGGCCATCATGACGCTCAACGACCCAGCGCGCCAGAGCCAAACCGATGCCGAAACCCGGCTCTCCCGTCGGAGACTCGCGCCGGAACCGCTCGAACAGACCCTCCGCATCCTCGGGGAAGCCCGGCCCGTCATCCTCGATGGCGATGAGGGCGCGCTCGCCGTGCGGCCCGAAGCGCTCCTCCACCGAGACGGTGACGCGGGTCAGGCCGGCGGCGTGGCGGAAGGCGTTGTCGATCAGGCTCTCGATGACCTGACGCAGCCATTCGGGGTCCGCGGAGAGTTCGATGTCGCGCTCGCCCGGTTCCAGCACCAGCTCGATCCGGCGGCGGGCGGCCTCCGAGACGAGGTCGTCCACCGCGTCGCTCGCGATGGCGACCGCCGAGACCGGGCGCCGGTCGAGTTCGATCTGGCCGGATTCCGAGCGGGCGACCCGCAACAGGTCCTCCACCCGCCGCTTGAGCCGCTGCGCCCGCTTGCGGATGGTGCCGAAGACGGGGGTGAAGTCGGCGGGCCGCGGGCTGCCGCGCTCGATCGAGCGCTGGGCGAGGTCGCATTCGCCGAGGATGACGGTGAGCGGCGTGCGCAGCTCGTGGCTCACGTCGGCGAAGAAGCGGCGGCGCGAGCGGTCCACCATCTCCAGCCGCTCGTTGGCGGCGCGCAGATCGGCGGTGCGGGCCTGCACCGTGTCCTCCAGGGCGGCCCGGTCGGCGGCGAGCCGCCCCTCGCGCCGCGACAGGCGCGCCACCATGCGGTTGAAGTTCGCCACCAGCACGCCGAGTTCGTCGCGCGTCTCGACCGTGAGGCGGGTGTCGAGCGCCCCGCTGCCGACGGCGCCCGCGGCGCGGCGGATCTCGTCGATGCGCGCCAGGGTCGGCCGCGTGACCGTGCGGTAGAGCAGCCCGACGAAGGCCAGCGCCAGCGCCATCGCGGCGAGCGAGGCGGCGGTGAGCCGTTGCGAGAGGGTGCGGGCATCCTCGGAGCCCGCGTTCATGCTGCGCCGCTCGGCCTCGATCAGTAGCGACAGCGGCGGGCCGGTCATGGCGCCGAAGCCGTTGAGCGCCCCCTGCATGGCGTTGCGCCGCCGCTCCGGCTCGCTCTCGCGCTGGGCCATCTGCACCTGCCGGTCGAGCATGGCGCGGGCGGCGCGCACGCTGGCGAGCGGCCGGGTGCGGGCGACGTACTGGATGCGGTCCTGCGGGTCGTCGCTCGACCCCAGCCCCCGGCCCAGCGCATCGTCGACGGCGGTCAGTGCCTGATCGACCCGGTCGCGGGTCACCGAGAGGGCCTCGGGCGGGGCGTCGGGGTTGTTGACGCTCTCGATCGCCGCCAGCCCGTACTGCGCGAGCCGGCCCGACAACTCGGCCATCAGCTCAAGCCGGTGCTGGGCCGCCAGCGTGCGCTCGATGACGCGTTCCGACAGCCGCGTCGACCACAGCACGCCGCCGGCGGCCATCAGCGCGATGAGCGCCGTGCCGCCGAGCAACAGGGCGAACCGGACCTTGAGCGAACGCATGAGCCGCATTGTTCCCGCCGCTCAAGGCGGCGGGCGGACCCTGCCACCGCGCGGCGGGGGGCTCAAGCGCCCGGACCCCTACGTCTTGTCCCGCACGCTCCCCTTCGCCGCGCAGCGCCAGCTCTTCACGTGCAGGTCGGGATGCTCCTCCTGCCACGCGGCCAGGGTCGCCTGGGAGTTGCGCAGGCACAGGAACGGATTGGGATTGTCGAAGGTGAGGTTGATCCGCTCGTCGTGGCACTTCGTCGGCTCGGCGATGAGACAGACGGACAGGAGCAGGAACATGCCGCACGACCTCGCAGGATGAGCGCGGCCTGAGGCCTCCGCCTGCGCGCCGCATCCGGGAGAAGTGGGACGAAGCGGAAGGCCGGCAAGTGATTTTGTGCAGCGTGGAATGGGCGCAGGCACAGGATCGTGCCGGCTTTACGCCGGCACGAACATCTCGCCCTTGCCGAGCGTCGCCAGATCGCCCGAGTAGCGCCGCAGCGTCCCGCCGAGCAGTCCGGCCTGCGCCGCGCCGAGGCGCTTGAGCGTCTGGGCCAGGAGCCGGACGAAGACGAGGTCGGGGGTGCCGGTCTCGACGAAGGTCGGAAGCAGGGCGCCGTGGCCGCCCGCGATCAGGGTGCCGCGGCGCATGCCGTAGCCCGGATGGTCGCCGATGGCGCCCGAGACCACGATGGTGCCGGCGATCATGCGCGAGGCGGTCTGCGCCCCCGCGGAGCCCGCCAGGATGAGGCCGCGGCGCATGCGGTCGCCGAGATGGTCGCCCGCCCGGCCCTTGATGACCAGCGTCGCCCCGTCGAGCCCGGCTTTGGCGGCGTAGACCGCCCCGCCCGCGTGGTCGCCGGCATCCCCCTCGATGGTGATGGTGCCGCCGGTGGCGCCGGTGGCCGCGAACGGACCGGCCGAGCCGGTGACGGTCAGCGTGCCGCCCGCCATGCCTTCGCCGAGGCGCTGGCCGACATCGCCCTCGATCCGGATCGTGCCCTCGGAGAGCGCCGCGCCGACGCGGTCGAGACGGTCGGAGCCGCCTTCGATCACGAGCGTGTCGGAGCCGTCGAGATGGATCTCGAACAGGTCGCCGAGGCTCACGCCGCGGCGGCTGGTGCCGACGGCGAGCTTGCCGGCTTCCGATTCGGACAGGCCCCTGAGCGCCAGCGGCGTCACGTTGAGGAGGTCGATCCGCTCCGGCGGCGCCCCGCGCAGTCTCAGCGTGCTCATGCGGCGGGTTTCTCCAACAGGTCGCGGAGGTGGTAGTGGTGCCGGCCGAGGTTGCCGCCGTAATTGCCGGCGGTGACCGCCACCAACCCGTACTTGGCACCGATCTCGGTGGAGGCGTGGAGCGCCGCGCGCATCGATTCGGCCACCGCCTGCGAGGTCAGCGCGTCGATCACGATCTCCAGCACCACGCCGCATTCGGGCGGCAGCGCGGAGCCGGCGCGGCCCTTGAGCGTCGGGCAATAGGCATCGTTGGTCGAGGCCATCATGCCCTTGGTGCGCCCGCCGACCTTCGAGCCGGAGCGGACGATGCCGCCGGGGAAGGGCAGGATCGCGCCGGGGATCGCCTTGGCAGCTTCCACGGCGATCTCGGCGACGATGAGCGTGTCCGAGTGCTTGCGGCCGAGGAACAGCAGGTTGCCGCCGCCGACCGCGCCGTCGACCGCGCGGGTCGAATCCTCGCACAGGAACTCGCCGTCCATGACGGGGATGCGCCAGTAGCGGCGCATCTTGCCGTTCGCGTCCGGCAGGCGCTTGGCGACGGCGAAGCCGTCACCGAAATAGCGGATCGCGCCGCCGAGCTTGATCTTGTGCGGGCCCTCGACGCCGGCGAAGCACGCCGTGCCGGGGCAGGTGAGGATGCACTGGCCGACGCGCTTGAGCAGCTGCTCCTTCAGCCCGTTCGGCTCGAAGCCGAACAGCAGGATGCGCACGCCCGGGCGCCCGTCCGGGGTCTCGTCGGGCGAGAGTTCGGCGTCGATGCCGGCCTCGGCGCCGCAGCCGATCACCGAGGTGGCGAAGCCCGTCATCACCGTCGCCGCGATCATCGCCCATTTCGGCGTGTCGTTGGTCACGATGATCGCGGTGCCCGCGACGTCGAAGGCCTCGGCGAAGGTGTCCTCGACCTTGATGCCGTTGAGGGTGAGGTCAGCCATCAGATCAGTTCCCTCACGCCCGGCACGCCACGTCTTCGAACGTCCCGGTGTTTTCCGGGAACGCGGCATCCGGCACCGCGAAGGTGTCGAGGCCGGCGCCGAAGCGGTCCTGCAGGTAGGTCTCGGCGCGCTTTTCCATGCCGGCATCCGCCTCGACGTTCAGCGAGAGCGTCTTGCCGGAGATCCAGGCCACGACCTCGCCGTCCTCGACGATGCGGCGGCCGTCCTTCAGCACCAGCTTGGCATGGCTGAACATCGCCGTGCGATCCTTCTGGTCGCGGTAGATCGCGATGTCGGCCTTGGCGCCCTCGCGCAGGTGGCCGCGGTCGGTCAGGCCGAGGAGCTTAGCCGGACCCGAGCGGGTCAGCTGGGCGATCTCGCTCAAGGAGTATTCGCGCTCGATCTTGGGCAGGCCCGAGCGCTCGCCGACGACCGCCGGCAGCGTCGCGATTTCCTTCGCCCGCTCCTCGGCATCCATCAGCAGGTGGATGATGCGCGGATACTCGGTGAAGACGCCGCCGTTCGGGTGGTCGGTGGTGAGGATCGTGCGCTCGGGGTTCGACGAGAGCAGCATCAGCTCCAGGCCGATCGCCCATTGCAGCGAGGAGACGGGCCCGCGCGGCCGGTAGAGGAAGGGCACCACGCCGCCGCCCTCGGCGTCACCCGCCGACAGCACCCACTTCTTCGGCTTGGCGCCCTTGCGCCCGCCGAACTGGCGCAGGATGTCGAGCGAGATCGTCACGGTCTGGCCGAACACCACCTGACCGACGTCGTAGGTCGCGTTGGGGTGGGCTTCCATCGCGGCGTTGATCCGCTCCGCAGCCGAGCGGAAGCCGCCGGTCATCGGGTTCTCGGGATCGGCGACGCCGTAGGCGTAGAACTGGGCGTGGGCGAAGTGGATGCGCCGGCCTTCCGCGGCCTCCAGCGTCGCGACGAGGGAATCGTCGGCGCCGGGCAGGCCGAGGTTGTTGCAGTGGACGTGCAGCGGATGCGGAACGCCGATCTCTTCCACCGCGTCGAGCAGCGCCGACATGATCTTGCGGGTCGAGAGACCGTAGCAGGGGATCTCGTCGTCGAGGCTGAGCTTGAGGACGCCGTCCTTGAAGGCCGAGGCGCCGCCCGCGTTGATGCACTTGACGCCCAGGCCCCGCGAATGGGCCAGCGTCTGCTGCACGAGATCGCGCACCGCCGCCTTGCCCTCGCCGTCGCGCAGGAGCTGGAGCAGGTGGTCGTCGTTGCCCAGCACCGCGAGGCCGCCGCGGTCGAGCAGCGGGATGTCGGCGAGTTCGAGATGGGTCGCGAGCGCGTTCGAGGGCGGCAGGGCCGGCTCGACCGCGGTGGTGTAGCCCATCCGCGCGTAGTTCGCGCCGACCCAGCTGCCCGAGCCGCCGGCATGGGCGAAGGGATGGCCGTTCGGGGCCGATTCGCTGACATAGAGGTCGGGCAGGAGCAGGCGGCTCATCACCACGTTGCCGCCCGCGATGTGCGAGTGGACCTCGACGCCGCCGGCCATCACGACGCAGCCGGTGGCGTCGATGGTCTCGTCGGGGGCACGATCCGATGGGGCGACGACGCGGCCGTCCTCGATCCAGACGTCGCCGACGCCGTCGCGCCCGGCGGTCGGATCGACCACCCGTCCGCCATGGATACGCGTCAGCATGAGACACCCTTCTCGATGAGGCGGTCGCGGATGCGGGCGAGCACGTCGGCTGCGGTCTGGCCTTCCGCCGGAGCGGTCGCCTCCGCGTAGGCGATGACGCCGCGCCGCTGGTTCCACAGCGCGCCGCCGACCGTTTCGCCCGGCACGCCGACGGTGATGACGACCTCCGCGGTCTCGCCCGCGGCCTCGGTCGAGCCCTCGCCGACGATGGCGACGGTGGGGAGCGTGCCGAGCCAGTCCGGGCGCGGCGCGGGAAGCGCGGCGAGCCAGAGGGCGGCGTCGGCCTCGCCCGCTTCGATCTGGCGGGTGCTGTCGAAGCGCCAGGGATCGTGCTCGGGCAGATGCCGGCCGAAGCCGACGCGGGGCGCTTGGCCCGTGGTCCAGGCGGAGAGCTGCACCGCGGCGCGGCCCTGGAACGGGTCGGCGAGCGGCAGGGCAAAGAAGCGGGTGGTCTCGTTGAGATCGCGGATCAGGCCCTGGAGCATCTCCACGCCGATCTCGCCGAGTTCCTCGGCATCGTAGATGACGACGCCGTATTGCGCCGCGAACAGGCGCCGGGCGAGGTCGGCGAACGCCGCCTCACCGGCCAGATGCCCCTTGGCGAAGGCGCGCAGATGCCCGAGCGAGACCGCGAGCCCGCCCTCGTCCGCACCGTAGGCGACGTGGCGGATCGCGCCGTTCTGCGGTCCGCCGAGGGAGAGCAGGGCGCGCTCGGAGCCGGTCGCCCGGCCCCGGCGGATCGGGGCGGCGGCGATCTCGCCGATCAGGTCGCCGTCCCAGGGACGGTTGCCGAGAACCAGCACCACGTCGGCACGCGCCGACGTCTCGGCCCGGGTCGTGGTCATCGCCCCGCCCGCGCTGAGCGCGCCCAGTTCGGCGTAGACGCTTTTCCCCGCGACCGGATCGAGCGAGGCGCCGAGCGTCTCGGCCAGCCGGTAGGCCGCGCGCAGGCCCGCGACATCCGCGTTCAGGCCGGTCAGCACCGGCACGCGTGCGGCGGCGAGCAGGTCGGCGGCGGCCGCAACCGCCGCGTCCACATCCGCCGCGCCCCCCTTCACCCAGGCTGCCATGATTCCTCACCGTCGTTTCTTCGGGCATCCCCGCGGGATGAGCAGGGCGAAAGACGGCCGTGTCCGAGGGACGCCGGAGAGGACGCCCTTGGTGGAGCCTCGATGTCCCGCGCCGTCACAGGCGGCGGGCAGATGCTCGGACCGGCTCCGCGAGGGAGCGACGTGGTTTTGCATCGCTGACACCGCGCCCGCAAGTCCCCTTGCCGGTCCCGCCACGCTTTCCGGATCAGGATTTTCGGCCCGACTTGCGGGCAGGGGGCGGGCAAGGGTTCTGGCAGGGGGCGGGCCGAGGGTTCGGGCAAGAGTGCGGTCGAGCGAGGTTGTCGAGCGAGGTTGTCGTGGGCGCCGCCGCATGGGACAAGCCGCCCGCCGGGATCGAGGCGCTGCGCCGCGGCCGGCCCATATTCGGATCGGAAGAGGGGAGCGACGGTGGCCGAGGTCCCGCAACGTACGGGTGAGACCGCGACCGGAACCGCCGCGGGTGTCCGCGTCCGTGCTCCGGCGCGCCTCCATTTCGGCTTTCTCGATCTCAACGGCGGCCTCGGGCGCCGCTTCGGCAGCATCGGCCTCGCCCTCGACGCGCCGGCGGTGCAACTCGTCGCGCGCCCCGCCAAGCGCGTCGCCGCGACCGGTCCGGAGGCCGAGCGGGTGCGGGCCAACCTCCTGGCGGCGGCCTCCTATCTCGACGTGCCCGACACGGTGGCCGTCGAGGTCGAGGAGGCGATCCCGCCCCATGCCGGCTTCGGCTCGGGCACGCAGCTCGCGCTGGCGGTCGCCGCCGCCCTCGCGCGTCTCAACGGCCAGCCCTTCGCCCCCGCCGATTTCGCCGACGTGCTCGACCGCGGCAACCGCTCCGGCGTGGGGCTCGCCGCCTTCACCGAGGGCGGGCTGATCGTCGATGGCGGGCGCGACGATTCCGGCGCGCCGCCGCCGGTGATCGCCCGGCTGCCCTACCCGGAGGATTGGCGGGTCGTGCTGATCCTCGACGAGGCCATGACCGGCGTGCATGGCTCGCGCGAGACCGAAGCGTTCCGCGATCTGCCGCCCTTCGAGGCCGCCCAGGCCGCCGAGATCTGCCGCATCGTGCTGATGCAGATCCTGCCCGCCGCCGCGACCGCCGAGCCCACCGGCTTCGGCGCCGGCATCACCGAGATCCAGAAGCGCATCGGCGACCATTTCGCCCCGCACCAGGGCGGGCGCTACGCCAGCCCCGCGGTGGCGGAGGCGCTGGCGACCATCGCCCAGAGCGGCGTGCCGGGCTACGGCCAGAGTTCCTGGGGCCCGACCGGCTTCGCGCTGATGCCGTCTCAGGCGGAGGCCGAGCGGCTGGTGGCAAGTCTCGCCCGGCCGGGGCGGCTCCGCTTCGTCATCGCCCGCGGACGCAACGACGGCGCCTCGGTGACCGATCTTTAGATTTTTTTCTCCAGAACCGTTCCAGATAAACCCGCGCTTGACGGGCGCCGGTGCGATACGCTTTGCACCTGAAGCGGCCTTTTGAGACCGCGATCACGGGAGACGAACACCATGGCCCGCTCGATCCTGCACATGCTGACGCCGCTCAAGCACATGAGCCCGTTCGACGTGAACATGGCGATCGATGCCGGCTTCGAGACCCTGATCCCCTATACCGGCGTCACCCTGGCGGACGTGGTCTCGCTGACCCAGGACTCGATCTTCTCCCGCGCCCCGCAGGACGGCGTGCGCACCGGCATCTTCATCGGCGGCAAGAACGCCGAGGACGCCCTCGACATGGTGGACCGGGCCAAGAAGGCGTTCGTGCCGCCCTTCGTCAACCACGTCTTCGCCGATCCGGCGGGCTCCTTCACCACCGGGGCCGCGATGGTGGCCGAGGTGAACCGGGCGCTGAAGGCGAAGTTCGGCACCGATCTCAAGGGCAAGCGCATCGTCATCTTCGGCGGCGCCGGCGTCGTCGCCTACGTCGCCGCGGTGATCGGTGCACTGGAAGGCGCCCAGACCGTGCTGGTCGGCCATGACGGCGAGGAGCGCGTCTCGAAGATCGCCTTCACCATGAAGTGGCGCTTCGGCATCGAGGTCGGCGCCGTCGACGGCACCCTGCCCGAGGCACGCCGCGCCGCCATCACCGACGCCGACGTGATCCTCTCCGCCGGCCCCGCCGGCATCCCGATCCTGACGGCCGAGGATCTCGAATCCGCGCCCAAGCTCCTGGTCGCCTCGGACGTGAACGCCGTGCCGCCGGCCGGCATCGCCGGCATCGACGTCAACGCCAAGGACGTGCCGCTCCCGGTCGGCAAGGGCGTCGGCATCGGCGCGCTGGCGGTCGGCAACGTCAAGTACCAGACCCAGTGCCGCCTGTTCCGCAAGATGCTGGAAGCCGACGAGCCGCTCTGCCTCGACTTCCGCGACGCCTACACGCTCGCCGTCGAGATCGCGGGCTGACCACGCCGCGCATGAGGGAGGGCGGCGCGCTCCTGATCGCCGCCCAGTCCGGCCGGGCGCTGGCCCAGGCCGCGCGCCGGGCGGGTTTGCGCCCCTTCGTCCTCGACCTGTTCGGCGATGAGGACACCCTGGCGCTGGCCGAAGCCCACCGCCCGCTTCCCGGCCGCTTCGGTGCGGGGCGGCGGGACCGGGGCGCGGTGCTCGCGGGGCTCGAAGCCCTGGCTGCGGAGGCCGGAAGCGCGCCGCTCGGCGTGGTCCTCGGCAGCGGGTTCGAGGGCGCGCCCGCCCTGATGGCCGAGATCGCCGGCCGCTTTCCCCTGCTTGGGGCGACGCCGGCTGCGGTCGCCGCCCTGAAGGACCCCGCGGGCTTCGCCGCCCTGTGCGAACGCCTCGCGATCCCGCATCCGGCGATCACCCATGGGCCGCGTGGGACGCGGGTTCCCCTCCCCCTTGTGGAGAGGGACAGGGGTGGGGGTGGTGCAGAAGGCACCGCCGAGCCTCATCCGGCACCACCCCCACCTCCTCCCTCCTCCCCACGGGCGGGAGGGGAAGCGCCGCTTTCGGCTCGTCTTGCATCGGCGGAACGAGGAGCGTGGCTCCTCAAGCGTGCGGGCGGCTGCGGTGGCTCGCATGTCCGCCTCAGTGCCACCGGCACGGTGCCCCCCGGCCATTACCTCCAGCAAAAAGCCCCCGGCCGCGCCTTTGCCCTGAATTTCCTCAGCGACGGCACCCGCATCGAACCGCTGGCGCTGACCGAGCAGTGGCAGGTGCCCTCCCGCCTGCGCCCGTTCCGCTACGGCGGCGCGCTCGCCCGCGGCCGGGACGAGCCGCACCCGGTTGCCGCGCCCGTGCGGGAGGCCGTGATCGAGGCCGTCGGCCGGATCGTGCGCGCGACCGGTCTTGCCGGCCTCGCCAGCGCCGACCTGCTGATCGACGGCGACGATTGGCGTCTCCTCGAGATCAACCCGCGCCCCGGCGCGACTCTCGACGTGCTCGACCGGCGCCCGACACCCCTGCTTCTGGCGCATATCGAGGCGAGCCTCGGCCGCCTGCCGATTCCCGAAGCCGCGCCCCCGGATGCAACAGGCGCCGAGATCTGTTACGCGGCCCGGACTTACGCGGCGCTGCCGCCGTTCGACTGGCCGGATCAC
The DNA here is from genome assembly GCF_900114375.1 of Methylorubrum salsuginis. Lineage (GTDB taxonomy): Bacteria > Pseudomonadota > Alphaproteobacteria > Rhizobiales > Beijerinckiaceae > Methylobacterium > Methylobacterium salsuginis. The sequence goes on from NZ_FOSV01000002.1 coordinate 470,145, forward strand.
GTGCGGGACCGGCCGCGAGCGGGCATCCGCGTGGGGCGCGACGCACCGCTCTGCACGGTGACGGCGACCGGGCCGGATGCGGCGGCGGCGATACGGAATTTGCGGGCACGGGCGGATGCGCTCCGCGCCCGCCTCGACGACACGGAGAACAGGCATGAGTTCCAACACGACCGTCCCGAGCCTCAACGCGCTGGCGGGCCCGCTGGTCGAGAGCCTCGTCGCTGACGCGGCCAAGCTCCGGCTCGTCGTCGCGCAGGAGAACGGCGCGCGCACGGTCGATGCCGGCGCCAACGCCCGCGGCTCGATCGAGGCCGGCCGGCGCATCGCCGAGATCTGCCTCGGCGGCCTGGGCACCGTCTCGATCGCGCCGACCGGCCCGATCGCCTCGTGGCCCTATTCGGTCGTCGTCCATTCCGCCGATCCGGTGCTGGCCTGCCTCGGCAGCCAGTATGCCGGCTGGAGCCTCGCCGACGAGGAGGGCGATTCCGGCTTCTTCGCCCTGGGCTCGGGCCCGGGCCGCGCGGTCGCCGTGGTGGAGGAGCTCTACAAGGAGCTGAACTACCGCGACAACGCGAGCCAGACCGCCCTCGTGCTCGAATCGGCCTCGGCCCCGCCGGCCTCGGTCGTCCAGAAGGTCGCCGCCGCCACCGGCATCGCCCCGGAGAACGTCACCTTCATCTACGCCCCGACCCAGAGCCTGGCCGGCGCGACCCAGGTGGTCGCCCGCGTGCTGGAGGTGGCCCTGCACAAGGCCCACACCGTCGGCTTCGACCTACACCGCATCCTCGACGGCATCGGCTCGGCCCCGCTCTCGCCGCAGCACCCGGACTTCATCCAGGCGATGGGCCGCACCAACGACGCCATCATCTATGGCGGCCGGGTCCAGCTCTTCGTCGATGCCGACGATGCCGACGCCAAGCAGCTCGCCGAGCAGCTGCCCTCCACCACCTCGGCCGATCACGGCGCCCCCTTCGCCGAGATCTTTTCCCGTGTGAACGGCGACTTCTACAAGATCGACGGCGCGCTGTTCTCGCCGGCGGAAGCCATCGTGACCTCGGTCAAGACCGGCCACACCTTCCGCGGCGGCCGCCTGGAGCCGACGCTGGTGGACGCGTCGTTCACGTAAGAAGCGACGGCGATAACCCTTTCCCCCGCGGACCTCGGGCTTGCCCGAGATCCGCAAGATATCTGCCCAAGTCGGGCCAGCCCGACTTGAGGGGGGGAGGGGGCCTCGCGGATGCGAGGCGGGAGAGGGGAGCGACGCTTCCGGAGAGTCGTGTCGAATGCGGCCAAGCGGCGCCGTCGCTCCCCTCTCCCGATTCCCTTCGGGGGCCACGCTCCCCCCGCAGAAGGGGGGAGGGGGAGAAAAACGGAAAAAAGAATGCGCATCGGGCTCGCGGCCGACAACGGCAATTGGCACAAGGCGCGCCTGCGCGTGGCGCTCCAATCCTTCGGCGTCGAGCCGGTGCTGTTCTCCCTCGCCGACGTCGCCGTGGTGACGGGCGGGGGCGAGCCCCTGCGGGTGCCGGGCTTCGCCGACGGCCTGCCCGACGGCGTCCTCCTGCGCACCATCGCGGGCGGCACGTTCGAGGCCACCACCATGCGGCTCGGCGTGCTCCACGCCCTGGTCGCCTCCGGCGTCACGGTCTGGAACGGTCCCGTGGCCATCGAGCGCTCGGTGGACAAGGCCGCGACCTCGCTGCTGATCGCCCGCGCCGGCCTGCCGACCCCGGACACCTTCGTGGTCTCGAAGCGCGAGGCGGCGGCCGAGATCGTCGCCCGCGAGGCGCGGCCCGGCCGGCCGATCGTGCTCAAGCCGCTGTTCGGCTCGCAGGGCGAGGGGCTGATGCTCCTCGAAAGCCCCGACGACCTCCCGTCTCCGGAGACGGTGAGCGGCGTCTATTATCTCCAGCGCTACGTGCCGCGCCGCGACGGGCTGTGGCGCGACTACCGCGTCTTCGTCTGCGAGGGGCGGGCCATCGCCGGCATGATCCGTGAGGGCGACGGCTGGATCACCAACGTCCATCTCGGCGGCCGCCCCTTCGCCTGGGACGTGCCGGCCCGCGCCGCCGAACTCGCGGAGGCCGCCGCCGCCGCGGTCGGCGTCGACTACACCGGCATCGACCTCGTCGAGGACGGGGAGGGCGGCTTCCTCGTGCTGGAGGTCAACTCCATGCCGGCCTGGTCCGGCCTGCAGCAGGTGACCGAGGTGGACATCGCGAGCGCGGTCGCCCGCGGCTTCCTCAACGCCGTGCGTGCCGCCCGCCCGCCGCGGCTCCTCTCGGCGCTCGGATGAGCGCGGGTCTGCCCGCCGCGACGGTGGCCGGCCTCTACCGCGCCGCCTGCCTCGCCGAACTCGACGCGCTCAAGCCCGGCAACGTCCACGCCTACGCCCCCGGCCACCGCATGGTGACGGCCGATTTCGTCACCAGCGCCGAGGTGTCGGCGCCCCCGCTCGCCGCCCGAGGAGCGCGGGTCGGCGCGCGGGTGCGCGGCGGCGTCGAGGCGACGATGGAAGCCGTCGGCCAGAACACCAATCTCGGCATCCTGCTGCTCTGCGCGCCGCTGGCCCGCGCCGCGGAAGAGGACGCGCCCCTGTCCGACGCGTTGTCCTCCGTACTCGCCGGTTTCGATGCCTCGGACGCATCGGACGTCTTCGCCGCGATCCGCCGCGCCAATCCCGGCGGCCTGGGCCAGGCCGCGCGCCACGACGTGACCGACACCGCCGCCGTCCCGCCGCTCAGGGACGCGATGGAGGAGGCGGCCCCGCGCGACCGCATCGCCCGCGCCTATACCGACGGCTTCGCCGACCTCTTCACGATCGGCCTGCGGGCCCTCGCGAAGGCGCGCGAAACAGGACTCGCCGCACCCTGGACCACCACCGCGGTGCATCTCGCCTACCTGACCACGGTCCCGGACAGCCACATCGCCCGCAAGCACGGCCCCGACCGCGCCGAGGCCGTGCGGGCTGAGGCCGCGACGCGATTGCGCGGGCTCGACCTCGCGCAGGACAACGCCGTCGCGGTGCTGCTCGATTACGACCGCGCGCTGAAAGCCGCCGGCCTCAACCCCGGAACGAGCGCGGATTTCACGGTCGCGACCCTGTTCCTCGAGACCCTGCTATGCGCCCGCGGCGAGGCTGCGTGACCCGCGCCCGCGAAGGAACGATGTTCGGTCCCGTCAAGGCCCCTCGGGGTCCAAAAAATCGCCGATTTCCGGGTCTGGCGCGGGTTGTTCGGGGCAAAGGCCCGCTGTAGGGTCCGCGCCGCTATCCGGGCTAACCGGCTCGGCCCCCTGCCGGGCGCCGCGAACAAGGATGGCCTTCGGCCCCGCCTCCTCTCAGGGCGGGCCTTTTTTCCATGAATTCAGGGAGAGACCCCGAATGGCCAAGATCAACAAGCTTCAGGTCGGCGAAGCCCTCGTCGGTGACGGCAACGAAGTCGCCCACATCGACCTCATCATCGGACCGCGTGGTTCGGCCGCCGAGACCGCCTTCGCCAACGGCCTGGTCAACAACAAGCACGGCTTCACCAGCCTGCTCGCCGTGATCGCGCCGAACCTGCCGTGCAAGCCGAACACCCTGATGTTCAACAAGGTCACCATCAACGACGCCCGTCAGGCCGTCCAGATGTTCGGCCCGGCCCAGCACGGCGTCGCGCTCGCCGTTCAGGACGCCGTCGCCGAGGGCATCATCCCGGCGGACGAGGCTGACGACGTGTTCGTGCTCGTCGGCGTGTTCATCCACTGGGAAGCGGCCGACGACGCCAAGATCCAGAAGTACAACTACGAGGCCACCAAGCTGTCGATCCAGCGCGCCGTGAACGGCGAGCCGAAGGCCGCGACCGTGACCGAGCAGCGCAAGTCGGCGACCCACCCCTTCGCCGCCAACGCTTAGATCGGACACAGTCCTGGGCAGAGCGAGCCTCCGCCCGCACCGCGGGGCCTGCTCCAGCGACTGGCTTCGATCTTCCTTGGACGTTGATGGATTGGGACGGCTTCGGCCGTCCCTTTCTTTTTGGGCGGATGCCGCTCAGCGCAGCCGGCCGTCATGGATCGCCGAGGCGACCAGGGCGCCGGCCGCACCGGCCGCCGTCAGCCGCGCCACGTCCTGCGGTCCGCGCACGCCGCCCGCCGCGTAGACGCTTCGGCCTTCCGCCCGCGCCACGGCCTGCGAAACCCGCGAAAGATCGGGGCCGGTGCCGGTGCCGACGCGGGCCAGCGTCATCACGATCACCGCCTCGGGCCACGCGCTGGCGTCGTCATGGAGAGCGTCCGGGCCCAGCCGCTCCGCCCCGCGGCTGTCGAGGGAGAGCACGGCGCGGTTTCCCAAGGCCCGCGCGAGCGAATCGTCCCGCTGGCTCTCGCTGCCGATCACCGGGCGCCCGAGCCCCGTGGCGAGGAACCGCTCGACCGCAGCCGTTTCCGAGAACCCCGCATCGACCCACAGCCCGACGCCGGGACAGGCCCGGGCGACCGCCTCCAGGCTGGCGCGGTCGGGCTCGGTCCCGTCCATGATCGCGTCGAGATCGGCGACGTAGAGGAGGTCGGCGTCCACCGCATCGAGCAGGCCGCGGGCGACGTCCGCCGGCGCCGAACCCCTGGCCAAGGGGGTCACGATCGGGGCATAGGCATCACGCTCGCCCGCACGGGCGCGCACCACCGCGCCGTGGCGCAGATCGATCACCGGGATCAGGCGGAACGGCGCCGCCCGACCTTGCAGAGCGTGAGACATCGCGTGAACCGGAACGGGACCAGAATCGTCGGGTGGGACCTCGGCGGGGTGCATGTCAAGGCGGCGCTGATCGAGGGCGGCCGCGTGATCGAGGCGGTGCAGGCGGCCTGTCCGCTCTGGCGCGGGATCCCGGCCCTCGACCGGACGTTTTCGGAACTGCCCGCGTGGGCGCGCGGCGAGGCCGACCACGCCGTCACCATGACGGGCGAGCTCACCGACTGCTTCGCGGATCGGGCGGACGGCGTCGAGAAGCTGTCGGAATGGGCCGCCGCCACCTTGAAGGGACGCGTGTGCATCTATGCCGGGAGCGCCGGCTTCGTCGCGGCTGAGGGCGCGAAGAGCGTCGCCGAAAAGATCGCTTCCGCGAACTGGCACGCCACGGCCGCCCTCGTCGGCCGCTGCCTGCCGCGCGCGCTCCTGGTCGATATCGGCTCGACCACCGCCGACCTGATCCCGATCGTCGAGGGGCACCCCGCCGCCACCGGCTACAGCGACGCCGAGCGGCTGGAGACCGGCGAGCTCGTCTATACCGGCGTCGTCCGCACGCCGATCCTGGCCTTCGCCACCCACGCGCCCTGGCGCGGGCGGCGCACCGCGCTGATGGCCGAGACCTTCGCCACCGCGGCCGACATCCACCGCCTCACCGGCGACCTGCCGGAGGGCGCCGACCAGCAGCACAGCGCCGACCTCAAGGGCAAGTCGCTGGCCGAGACCGAGACGCGGCTGGCCCGCATGGTCGGCCGCGACCGGGGGGAGGGGACGAGCGAGGAATGGCGCGCCTTGGCCGCCTGGTTCGCCGAGGCGCAGCTGCGCCCGCTGCACGACGCCGCCTCGGTCTTGCTGTCGCGGCCCGATCTGCCGGCGGACGCCCCGCTCGTCGTGTGCGGGGCGGGCCGCTTCCTGGCCGAGCGGCTGGCCGGTCGCCTCGGGCGCGCGGCGGTGCCGCTTGCCGGCCTGATCGCCGACCGCGTGGCGGCCGAGGGGACCGAATGGGTGTCCACCTGCGGCCCGGCGGTGGCGGTCGGGTTGATCGCCTGAGGTGGGTTGATTGCCGGAGTATCGTCCCGAAAGGTGGTTTCCGGCTTTCGGAAGAAGACGATGCGGCACAAGGATCGAGAGGATCGCCCTGGATCCGATATCCAAGACGATCCTCTTGAGGAAGTTGTCCCGTCCCGCGCGTGGAGCGGGACGAAACGAGGAGAGGGGAAGAATGACGGTCGCCCAAAAACTCACCCGCATCCTGGCGACGCGCACGGGTGCCGAGATCGAGTTGGCCTTCGTCACAGAGGATGGTCGCACCACGAAGGTGCTGGCGAGCGAGGATCAGGTCGATCGGCTGGTGGACGAGTTGGAGGACATCCTGAACTCCCCCGGCGAGGACGATTCCGGCGAGCCGCCCGCCGCCGCCTGAGCGATCGAGCCTCGTCCCGAAAGCCGGTGTCCCACCTTTCGGGCCGAGGCTCTCCGTTGTTCTGCCGCATCGGCCTTTTCCGAAAGCCGGTGTCCCACCTTTCGGGCCGAGGCTCTATCGCAAGAAGTCGCCGAACGAGCGCGGCCCGTCACCGGTCGCGATGGTGGCGATCACCTTGAGGCTCGACGGGTCGATCAGGCTCAGGGCGTTGTCGCCCCAGTTGGCGACCACCACGGTCCGGCCGTCGCGGGTGGCGGCGATGCCTTCCGGATGGTCGCCGACATCGACCGTGCCGAGTTTCGTCATCGTGGCGGGGTCGAAGGCCGTCACGGTGTTGGAATACTGGTCGGTCACGAAACCGCGGCCTTGGGCGAAGGCGATGACGTAGGGTCGCTGGCCGGTGCCGACGCGCCCGGTCTCGCGGCCCGCCGCGATGTCGATGGCCGAGACGTCGTCGGACAGGACGTTGGCCGTGTAGGCGCGGGTGCCGTCGGGCGAGAGCGTCAGGCCGAACGGGTGGGTGCCGACGGCGATGCGCCGCGTCTCCTTGCGGGTGGCCACGTCGATCACCGAGACCGAATCGGATTCGCGGTTGGCCACGAGCAGCGTCGCCCCGTCCGGCGTCACGGCGATGCCCGAAGGCGATTTGCCGGTGGCGATCTCGCCGTCGAGGCTCAGGCCCTCGGGCGTGGGGCGCAGCACGAACACCCGCTCGGCGAACCAGTCGGCGACGTAGACCTCGCCGCTCATCGGATTGACGCCGATGCCGAGGGGGCCGCCGGGCAGGCCGAGTTCGGACAGGACCTTTTGCGCGTCGAGGTCGATCACCGTGACGCCGTGGCCCTCGGGCCGCGTAACGTAGGCCCGCTTCCGGTCGGGGGAGAGGGCGATGCCGGCGGGCGCACCCGCGACGGGGATCGTGTGCAGGATTGTCCGGGTCGCCAGATCGACGATCTCGACGGCGTTGCCGAGCTGCGTCGTGACGAGGGCTTCCTGGGCCGGAGACGGGGTGGCCGCAAGCAGAGCCATCAGGGGCAGGCACAGGGCGATGGACGGCACCAACCGCCTCCCCACGGGTGGGGGAGGCGTGGGGCGGCGCGCTTGGCCGAGCATCGTCATCGAGCGCGCCGCCTGCATCATCTGAGAACCTACGAGCCCTTCTCGGCCTTGGCCTTCACGTTCTCCAGACCCGCCTTGTAGAGGCCGAGCACGGCCTTCTTGGCGGCCTCGTCGCTCAGGTCCGGCGGCGGATCGTTGTTCATGTAGCCGCGGTAGAACGCGCCGCGCCACGTCATCTTGGACTTGGTGCCGTCGCCCTCGACCTCGATGGTGGAGGAATAGTCGTTCACCGGCAGCACCTTCACGTCGACCTTGTCGATCCGGTACATGAAGGTCTTCTTCTCGGCGTCGTACTTGGCGAGCTCTTCGTCGACCGTGGCGCCGCCCTTAAGGGTCAGCGTGCGGGTCGCCTTGACCTCGTTGCCGCCCTTGCCCTCGGTCTTCTCGACGACCGGGATCCAGCTGCCGTCCTGGAAGTTGCCGACGATCGCCCAGACCTTGTCGGCCGGGGCGTTGATCTCGATCGACTCCGAGACCTTCTGGCGGGTCGGGCCGTGGGCCTGGGCCGCGAAGGTCACCGTGGCCAACGCCGCGACCGCGGCGAGCGTCCGAAACTGCATCTCTCGTCTCCTCCCCAGCGCCGCAGGTGCGGCGCGGTCTCACCCTTCTGACGAAGTGTCACCCACACATTGATCGCCGCGACGGCTTCGCCAGGGGGGCGCCCCGGCGATCGCGGTGAAATCTGTGGGCGGTGGCGGGCCGGCCCTCAGGAGCCGCCCTTCTCAAGCCGCGCCTTGAGGGTCCCAAGGCTGGCCTGAATCCAGGCCCGCACCGCCTTCTCCGAGTTCTCGTCGTTGAGGGCGGGCGGGGGATCGTTGTTGGGGTAGCCGCGATAGAACGCGGCCTTCCACTCGACGCGGGACGCCGCCTCGCCCTCGGGCACGACCGAAACGGTCGCCGAATAGTCGTTGGCCGGCAGGTCCGCGACGTCGTTCTTGGTGAGGTAATAGGCGAAGCTGCGCGCCTCGGCGTCGAGCTTGCGGCTCTCCTCGACCAGGGTGTGGCCGTTGTCCAGCGTGAGCCGGTAGGTCGGCTTCTTCTGATCCTCGGTCACCGCCTCGGCCCTGACCACGTGGGCGATCCACGTGGCGTCGGTCGGGTTGCCGACGACCGCCCAGACCTTGTCGGCCGGGGCCTGGATCGTGACGCTCTCGACCACCTTGCGGCGGGTCGGCGCGTGCTGGGCGCTCGCCGCGGTGGCGGTGGCGGCCAGCGCTGCGGCGGCGAGGAAGACGGTTCTGATCATGGAAGGCTCCTCCGGCCTGCTCACGCCTTGAGGACCCGCTCGCTGCGCCCGAGGGCGGCGGCAACCTTGTCCTCGATCCAGTCCCAGGCCTCGCGCTCGGCGGGACCGGCGGTCTTCTGGATGGCGATGGCGTGGTAGGCCATCTCGGTCAGGATCTTGTCGGGTTCCAGCATGTGGAGCCGGGTCGAGAGGATCGCGGCCTCGATCACCGCGCCTTGCGCCCGGTTATAGCCGATGAACGGCACGTGGCTCTGCGCGTGGACCATACGGCCCCGGTAACGCGGGCGGGTCTCGTCGTCCTCGATCCCCGCCACCTCGAACTCGGCATGGCCGAAGCACTCCGCGAGGCGCTTGCCCGGAATCCGGTCGCAATCCACCACCGGCCAGTCGCGCCGCCCCGTGACGACGCCGGCGATCACCCGCACGTCGCTGGGGGCCGAGGCGCAGAAATAGGGCCGCTCGGTCAGGTTGGTGATGGTCGGCGAGGGCCGGAACGGGGCGAGCACGAAATCCTCGCCCTCGCGGATCAGGCCGAACGGCACGAGGTGCATGGCGCCGTCCGCCGAGAGGGTGGTGACGACGGTCTCGAGAATCAGCGGCATCGGTTCAGCTCCGCTCCTCGTCCGGCACCAGCCGGCCGCAGACGATGCGTGCAGCCTTCGGCTCGCTGAGCGGATCGCGCAGCGCGGCCTCGCCCCGGCCGGTTTCGATCTCGGGCCGGGCCGCATCCTGTTCGGCCGGGATCGCCGCGGCGCGCTCGGCCGCCGGCGCGGCGGGGCCGCTATGGCTCGTATGCGCCGCCTTCTTGGTCGGCCCGGCCTGCTTGAAGGCGGTGGTGTCCTGCGCCTCGCGGTCGGCGGCGCAGCCCCAATCGAGCGGCTCGTCCTGCACGTAGCGTTTGCCCAGCCGAAACGCGGTCTCGGCCTTGGTCAACTCGCCGCCGAGATAGAAGGCGTGAGCGCCGTCGCTCTCCACGCTCAGATCGGGGAAGAACGCCATGGCGTCGGTGCCGGTCTTGTGGATGTCGCGGTTGAAGACGTGGATGCCGTCCTCGGCGACCGCGATGCGGTAGTTCGGATCGCGGACCTCGGCGGCCTGAGCGGCGATCTCGTCGGGGGTCTGGACGAAGGGGCGCTTGTCGTGAAGGGCCAGGAGTTCCCGCCCATAGCCCTTCGGCAGGGCCGCGTCGGCTTTGGCCGCATACATCACGCGCCGCGCCGCATCGTGCTCCTCGACGGTGCGGCGCGTGTGGTTGGAGACCTGCACGATCAGCACGTTGCCGATGGACAATTCCGAGCACATGCCGACAAGCAGAGCCGTGACGCCGAGGCTATCGGCCTCGGTGAGTTCGGTGAGGTTGCCGGTGCCCATCATCATGGCGATGTCGGGCCAGCGGGCGCGGATGTCGCGGTAGCGGACGATCGAGTCGACGAAGCCGAAATGGATCGGCTCCAGGATCGGGTCGGCCAGAAATGGTTTTCCGGCCTTCACCATCCGCTCGATGGCTCGATCCAGCGAGGGCAGGTCGTCGGGCCGCATCGGCACGAGGACGGGCACCGCCTCGGTCTCGAAGGCGAGGTCCAGCGTCTCCTCGTTGAGGCTGAGCAGGTAGTCCGCTCCGGCCCTGGCCCCGCGGGTGAGTTCGTCCAGCGAGAAGGAATCGACGCTGACCTTCAGCCCGGCGGCCTTGAGGCCGCGCACGCTCTCTTCGAGATGGGGGAACTCGGTGTCGGGCAGCCCGCCGAGATCGATCACGTCGGCGCCCTTGGCGGCGAGCGCCAGGCCCTTCGCGACGATCTCGTCCGGCGTCATCTTCGAGGCATCGACGATCTCGGAGAAGATGCGCAGGTCGTGACGCGTCAGATCGACCTTGCGGGCGGTGAGCCCGAGATAGGCCGGCAGATCGACCACCTCGTCGGGGCCCCGCTCCACGGGGAGGCCGAAATGCAGGCTCAGCGCTTCCGGGTTCGCGCGGCAGCGGCCGGGCAGGACGATGCGGGTGGCGCCCTCGGGCATCGTCACGCGGCGCTTGATGATCTCTTCCGTCATCAGCGCCGCGACCTTCACGCCGGCGTCCGCGATCGACCAGACGTAGCGCTCGGCCGGCAGGGTCGCGGCGACCTTTTCGAGGCGGGCATGGGCCAGCTTGCCGGTGATGAAGACGAGGTGGTCGGGCGCGCTCATGCGGCCTCACTGACGGATTCGGGGCCGCGCACCACGATTCGACCGGGGTAGCGGGCGGCAAACAGCGGGAAGGCCGCGTCCACCAGCCCCGCGGCGGCGAGTGCCTGCGGGTCGGCGGCCGGCACCGGCGCGGATTTTTCGAGGATGCAGCGCTCGGCGCCGAGCCGCGTCGCGAGCCAGAGCGCGAGGCTGTCGGAGGTGACCGCCCAGCTCTCCGGGATGTCGGGGCACCCTGCCTTCAGCGCGGTTGGGTCCCAGACGACGGATCGGCTTTGGGCGAGGGCGTCGGCCACGGCGTCGAGGCTCGCGGCGACGGTGAGGCGCGGTTCGAGACAGCAAAAAACCTCGGCCATGCGGCCCATGGCGTCGAGGGCGAGGCGGTGGGCCAGCGCGTCGTCGAAGCCGAGGGCGGATTGGGCCGTGCGCACCGCGTCGGCGAAGGGGCCGCCGCCGGGGACGATGGCGACGTTTATCATGGCGCAGTCGCCGAGGAGGGTGCGCAGGCGCGCGCTGTCGGTCAAAAGGCTGCCGCCGAGTTTGACGACAGCAAAAACCCTCCCCCCTCTGCGGGGGAGGGTGCCTCGCGGATGCGAGGCGGGAGAGGGGAACCCCGCTTCCGGTGAATTCACCTGCGATGGCGGCCGAGCGGCACTGTCGCTCCCCTCTCCCGATCCGCTTCGCGGGCCACCCTCCCCCGCGGAGGGGGGAGGGTTATGGGCGTCGTGCTTCATCACGCGGCGTCGGCGCGGCGCGGCATCCGCAGCGCGGCGACGGCCTCAAGGATGCGGGCCTCGTCCAGCCCCTGGCGCCGGTCGCCGCCGCGGCACAGGCCACCGCGGAAACCGAGATAGTCCGGCCTGAGCGCGGCGAGCGCCGGGATGTCGGCGAGCCGCAGGGAGCCGGCGAGGCCGCTGATCAGGCCGGTGGCGCGGCAGGCGGCGACGAAAGCGGCGAGGGTCTCAACCGACAAGACATCGCGCAGGCCGGTGCCGCGCTTGCCCCGCGTGTCGATCATCGCCCCGGAAAACCCCGCCGCCGCGAGGCGCGCCGGGAGATCGTCCACCTCGAAAAAATCCTCGGCGAAGACGACGCCGATCAGCCGGCCCGGCGCCGCGGCGGCGGCCTCCGCGAGGGCGGCGTCGGAGGCGGTGCCGACCGCGATCTTGATCCAGCGCGGCCCGGCCTCCGCCATCGCGGCGACCCCCCCCGCGAGGTCGGTCCCGCTGCCGTCGCCCGCGACCGCACTGGTGATCGCCCGCCCGTCGATCGTCGCGACGATCGCCCGCACCGTCGTGGCCGGCAGGGCGCCGAGCGCGCCGCGCTCGGGATCCTTGGCGTCGATCAGGTCGGCGCCCGTGCGCAAGGCGAGGCGCGCCTCCGCGGCGTCGCGGACGCTGACGAGGAGGCGGACGGGGGGGCGATCCTGAGACACGGGAACGCTTAAACGCTCGGACGGGGCGCCTGCGCAAGTCCTCTCGGGAGCATACGGGGTTCGCCGAAAAGCGTTACGACCGCCCCGGCAGCGGCTCGGCCAGCAGGCGGTTCTTCACGATCCAGCGCACGGCGTGCGACCAGTCGTCGTCGGTGTTGGCCCGGATCGTCACCTGCCCCTGGCGCACCACCTTGCCGCTCTCGGCCTCGGAGATGGTGATCACGAGGTTGAACAGCTGATTGGCGCCCTTGTCGGCGAACGAGGTCACGGCGAGTTCGGCGCCGAGCGCCTTGGCGATCGGGCCGGTGCAGCCGTTGCACTTGTAGAGCGGGCTTTCCTTGCGAAGCTCCTCCGCCTGGGGCGCCAGATCGACGCTCTCGATCCCGGCTTTCTCGGAGAGCTGCGCCTTCAGCACGTCGGTGACGAGGCCCAGCCGCTTCTGGTCGGCCGGCGGGTTCTTGCGGCCGTAGGCGAGCGTCGGGTCGTTCATCTCGGCGGGGAAGATCGCGGCCTTGCGAGCCTCCTCGGCGAGAGCGGTGCCGGTGAGCGCCGGCAACAGCACCAGAGCCGCCAGGGCGTGACAGCGGACGGCCGAACGGGCGCGCAGTCTCATGGGGAAAGCCTCGACGTCTCGGCGCGGCGCGAGGGGCCGCACGGCAAAATATCTCGGGCGACCGGAGGATTTGGCAACGGGCGGCGTGCTTCGTCCCGCCGGGCTCACGCATTTGTACGCCGCCCATGTCTTAGAAAAATCTTATGTTTTCGCCGTTGAGGCGGCCGGGGCAATGTTGCTAGCGTTGTGCCCGCATGCGCGTTTCCCCGTCTCTCCTCCTCGCCCTCGCGTTTCTCGCGGGAATCCCGACCGCCCAGGCGCAGGAGCCGGAGGCGCCAGCCGGTGCGTCGCCGCCGGCCCCGGCCCCGCAGGCCGGCGGCGATACGCATATCGCGATGATCTATCGGCCGGTCCCGGCCCCGTCTTCGTACGACGCCGAGGCCGAACCCGAGGATCTGGGCGTCGCCGGTGCCCGGATGGCGGTGAAGGACAACAACACCACCGGCCGCTTCACCAAACAGACCTACGCCCTCGACGAGGTGGCGCTGGAGGCGGGCCAGGACGCGGTCGCGGCGGCCAAGGATCTGGCGGCCAAGGGCGTGAAGTACTTCGCCCTGACCCTGCCGGCGGAGGAGGTGCTGGCGGTGGCCGACGCCCTCAAGGATCAGGACATCGTGATCCTCAATGCGGGCGCCCCCGACGACCGCCTGCGTGGAGCCGATTGCCGGGCCAACGTCTTCCACACGATCCCCAGCCGGGCCATGCAGACCGACGCGCTGGCGCAGTACATGACACTGATGCGCTGGCGGAAGATCTTCCTGATCGTCGGCCCGACCGAGCGCGACAAGGCCTATGCCGACGCGTTGAAGAATTCGGCCAGGAAATTCGGCCTCAAGATCACCGCGGAAAAGCCCTGGACCTTCGGCCCGCTGGCCAAGGCACGGGGCGACACGCCGACCCGGGCCGAGGCGATGGTGTTCACCCGCGGCCTCGACTACGACATGGCGATCGTCGCCGACGAGGAGGGCGACTGGGGCGACTACGTCCCGTTCCGCACCGTCGATCCGCGCCCTGTGGGGGGCACGCAGGGGCTGATCGCCACCACTTGGCACCCGACTCTGGAGACCTGGGGCGCGGCCCAGGCGCAGAACCGCTTCCGCCGCCAGACCGGCCGGCTGATGCGGCCCCTCGATTATCAGGCCTGGGCGGCGATCCGCACCGTCGGCGAGGCGGCGACGCAGAAGAAGACCACGGATGTGGGCGTGCTGCGCCCTTATCTGACGACGCCGGACTTCTCGCTGCCGGCCTACAAGGGCGTCTCGCTCACCTACCGCCCCTGGGACCACCAGCTGCGCCAGCCGGTGATCGTGGTGCAGCCGAAAGCCATGGTCTCGGTGGCTCCCGAACAAGGCTTCATCCACCAGCGCACCCCTCTCGACACGCTGGGCACCGACGAGCCGGAGACGACGTGCAAGCTGAAGTGAGCCGGGCTTGATCCGCGCCACGGTGTGGCAATCCACCGCCCGGCCCAAGCGGGTGGGCGCGCCAATTTTTCCTTTGTGCCGGGCGCCCTACTTCGCCATCTCGGCCTGAGGAAACGACTCGAACCAAGGCGCGTCCAAGCGCCGGAACGACAGGGAGGAAGCCGATGGTCGCTCGCGTCAGGGCGGGACTGGGTGTGGCGGCGCTCGCAGGCGTCTGGCTTGCGGGCGCGCAGGGCGCGCAGGCCTTCACCGCCTACGTCACCAACGAGAAGGCCAACACCGTCTCGGTGATCGACACCACGACCATGGCGGTGACCGCGACGTGGAAGGTCGGGCGCCGGCCCCGCGGCGTGACGCTGTCGAAGGACGACAAGGAGCTGTTCGTCTGCGCCAGCGACGACGACCGCATCGACGTGCTCGACACCGCCACCGGCAAGGTGGTGCGCTCGCTGCGCTCCGGCCCCGATCCGGAGCAGTTCATCCTCGATCGCAGCGGCAACCCGCTCTACGTCGCCAACGAGGACGACAGCCAGGTCACCATCCTCGACATCGAGAAGAACAAGGTGCTCGCCGAGATCCCGGTCGGCGTCGAACCGGAGGGCATGGGCCTGTCGCCGGACGGCAAGATCCTGGTGAACACGTCCGAGACCACCAACATGGCCCACTTCATCGACACCAAGACCTTCGAGGTGATCGACAACGTGCTGGTCGATGCGCGCCCCCGCTTCGCCGAGTTCTCGAACGACGGCAAGATCCTCTGGGTCTCGGCCGAGGTCGGCGGCACGGTGTCGATCATCGACACCGGCACCCGCAAGGTCATCAAGAAGATCAGCTTCAAGATCCCCGGCGTCACCGACGAGCAGATCCAGCCGGTCGGCGTGCGGCTGACCAGCGACGGCGCCAAGGCCTTCGTCGCGCTGGGCCCGGCCAACCGCGTGGCGGTGATCGATGCCAAGACCTACGAGGTGCAGAAGTACCTGCCGGTCGGCCAGCGCGTCTGGCAGCTCGCCTTCACGCCCGACGAGAAGCAGCTCTTCACCACCAACGGCACGTCGAACGACGTCTCGGTGATCGATGTCGAGGCGCTGAAGGTGGTGAAAAGCATCCCCGTCGGCCTGCTGCCCTGGGGCGTGGCGATCTCGAAGAAATAAGCCGGCAAAGAACGTTCTGGGAGGAAACCACATGGCATGGACCACGCGCCTCGGCCTCGCCGCCGCGGCCCTGATGCTGGCGGCCGCGCCCGCCAGCGCCCTCGACCTGACGAAGAAGCGCCAGAACCTGCCCGACCTCGTTCTCGGCAACGAGGAGGGCAACGACTTCGTGGTGGAGAACCGGGACATCGAGCTGGAGGCCGGCAAGGCCTACCGCCTGCGGATCGTCGCCAAGGGCCGGCAGGAATACAAGTTCTACGCGCCCGAGTTCTTCCGCTACATCTGGCTCAATCAGATCGTGATCGAGCACAAGGAGATCCACGGCGGCGGCCCGCCCGATCACCTCGAATTCGACGATCCCGGCGAGATCGCCATCGAGTTCGTGGCGATCAAGCCCGGCGAGTACCGGTGGTATGCGCAGGGGCTGGAGGAGAAGGGCATGGCCGGCAAGATTTCGGTGAAGTGAGATGATGAACCTCGCCAAAATCACCAGCATTGCGCTCGTCCTGCTCGCCACCCCCGCGCTCGCCGACGACAAGGCCGACTGCGCGGCCGGCATCGCCGACATCAAGGCCAAGGTCGCGGCGCTTGCCCCCGACGCCGTCCCGCAAAAACTGAAAAAGGCCCTGCGGGTGGCCGAGCGCGAGCAGGGCGAGGGCGAGTTCGACGAGTGCGTGGAGGCCCTCGACGACGCCAAGCGGGCGCTGCCGCGATGAGCGCAGCCCTGGAGGTCGCGAACGTCGGCCACCGCTTCGGCCAGCGTGCCGCGCTCTCGGACGTGTCGATCACGGTGGAGCGCGGGCGCTTCATGGCGCTGCTCGGGCCCAACGGCGCGGGCAAGACCACGCTGTTCTCGGTGATCACGCGGCTCTACAACAACCAGGAGGGCCGGGTGTCGATCCTCGGCCATCCCCTCGACCGGGAGCCGTCCCGCGCTCTCGCTCGGCTGGGCGTGGTGTTCCAGGCGCGAACCCTCGACACCGACCTCACCGTCGCGCAGAACCTGCACTACCACGCGAGCCTGCACGGCATCGCCCGCAAGGCGGCCCGCGCCCGCATCGAGCAGTTGCTCGCCCGCGTCGGCCTGTCGGAGCGGCGCGACGACAAGATCCGGACGCTGTCGGGCGGCCAGTCCCGGCGCATCGAGATCGCCCGCTCGCTGATCCACGAGCCGCGCCTGCTGCTGCTCGACGAGCCGACGGTGGGCCTCGATCTCGAATCCCGCGCCGACATCGTCGCCATCGTCCGCGCCCTGGTGCGCGAGGAGGGCCTGTCGGTGCTGTGGGCGACCCACATTTTCGAGGAAATCTCGCCTGAAGACGAC
Organism: Methylorubrum salsuginis; assembly: GCF_900114375.1. GTDB lineage: Bacteria > Pseudomonadota > Alphaproteobacteria > Rhizobiales > Beijerinckiaceae > Methylobacterium > Methylobacterium salsuginis. The sequence continues at coordinate 486,781 of NZ_FOSV01000002.1, forward strand.
GCGGTGGTGCTGCACAAGGGCCGCATCGTCGCCCGGGGCAAGGCTGGCGAGATCGGCGCGCCGGGCGAGACCCTGGAGGCCGCCTTCCGCCGCCTCGTCTCCGAGCCGGGCAAGCCGACCGGAAAGGTTGCCGCATGAGCGCCCCTTCGAACCCCGCCGTGGCGGCGCCCGCGGACGCAGGCGCCAAGCCGGTGCCCCATGCCGGCCGGCTCGACGCCGTCGGCTACCTGATCGCGCTCGGCGGAATCGTCCGCCGCGAGCTGCTGCGCTTCTTCAATCAGAAGGAGCGGTTCTTCTCCGCGCTGGTGCGCCCGCTGGTCTGGCTGTTCATCTTCGCCGCGGGTTTCCGCAACACGCTCGGCGTTTCGATCACGCCCCCTTACGAGACCTACGTGCTCTACGAGGTCTACGTCGTGCCGGGGCTCGCGGTGATGATCCAGCTGTTCAACGGCATGCAATCGTCGCTGTCGATGGTCTACGACCGCGAGGTCGGCTCGATGAAGGTGCTGCTCACCTCGCCCTATCCGCGCTGGCTGCTGCTCTTGGCCAAGCTGATCGCGGGCGTCTGCGTCTCCATCGTCCAGGCCTACGCCTTCCTCGCCATCGCGTATTTCTGGGAAACCGACATCCCGACGGTCGGCTACTTCACCGCCCTGCCGGCCTTCCTGGCCGCCGGGATGATGCTCGGCGCCATCGGCCTGTTCCTGTCCTCGCTGGTGCGGCAACTGGAAAACTTCGCCAGCGTGATGAACTTCGTGATCTTCCCGATGTTCTTTGCCTCTTCCGCCCTATATCCGCTCTGGCGCATCCGGGAATCGAGCGATTCGCTCTACTGGATCTGCCAGGCCAACCCGTTCACCCACGCCGTCGAGCTGGTGCGCTTCGCTCTCTACGGGAAGTTCGAGCCGCTGAGCTTTGCGGTCGTGATCGGGACCGGCCTCCTGTTCTTCACGCTCGCCGTGATCGCCTACGACCCGGGCCGGGGAATCATGGCCCGTCGCGGCGGACCGGCCGGCGAAACTCCGTGAGAGGATTTTTATGCGCTCGACCCTTCCGCTGACCCTCCTGCTGGCGCTCGCCGCCGGGCCGGCGCTCGCCCAGCCGAAGCAGGACCCCGACTGGCCCTGCGCCCAGCGCCGGGTGCCGACCATCGGCTACGGTGCGGTCTGGACCGGGCCGGACCCGACCGCGGCCGCCAGCGACTGGGGCAACGACCGCGAGGCGGCGCAACTCGCCCGCAAGCTCGCCTCCCGCCGCACGGAACTGCGCGAGGCCGACACCCTGATCGACGAGTTCGTTGAAAAGATCGATCCGGCCGAGAAGGAGAAGCGCCTCACACACGTCTTCGCCGGCGTCTACGAGATCATCACCGGCGAGCGCTCGACGGTGATGAACGGCATCGTCCGTTACGCCCAGGGACAGCGGCGGCTGGCCGAGCGCATCCGCGACGAGGCCGACAAGGTCAGCGAGCTCAAGGACGCGCCGGACAACGACACCACCAAGGTCGCCTCGAAGGAAGTCGCGGAACTGGAGACCAAGTTCGCCTGGGACCGCCGCATCTTCGACGAGCGCAACCAGTCGGTTTCCTACGTCTGCGAGGTGCCGACGCTCCTGGAGCAGCGCCTGGGCGAGATCGCCAAGCGCATCCAGGCGAAGCTCTGACGCCCGCGCCTCACGGGCAATAGCGCAGCGGACGGCCGAACGGGTCGTCGTAGCCGAGGCCGGGGCGGAAGCCGTAATAGCTCGGCTTGCCCAGGCCATAGGCCGAGCCGACATAGCTCGGATCGTCGGGCGCATCGGTCGGCACCGGCGCCATTCGCGGCGCGCAACCCGCGAGCCGCCGCGGCGGGGGCAGACGCTCCCCGATGGAATCGCCCTCGGCGCGGGGGAAGAACCGCGGCGCCGGCGGGCCGGGCACCGGACCGAGATCGAGCAGGTCGGCGGCCTGCGCCGGCGTGCCGGCCAGGACGAGAAGGGCCACCGCCCACGACCGCCCGCCCGTCATCGCCGCTCCCCCGCGCAAGAACCCAAGAAGCCGTCGCAGTTTATGGTGAACGGTTCGTTACCGCGCCCCCGCCGGGCCGGTGACCGCGAAGCCGAGGAAGCCTGCGCCGGCTGTAACGGGCGGAGCCTCGTTCACCCCCGCGGATAGACGATGATCGACAGATAGGTCGTCGGCGTCTTCAACAGCTTCGCCGGACCGTGCAGACCGTTCGAATCGAACATCAACGCGTCGCCGGGGCCGAGGTGATAGTCGAGGCCGGAATGGTGATACACCACCTCGCCGGTCAGCATGTAGATGAACTCCGTGCCGACATGGCGGAAGCTGGTATAGGCCTCGGCCTCTTCCTGCAGCGTGATCAGGTAGGGCTCGACCACCACGTCGCCGCGGATGCCCGCGCCGAGCAGTTCGTAGATGTGGCCGACCTTGGTGCCGCGCCGCTCGATCAGCACGCCCTGGCCGCTCTTCACGTGGGAGCAGTCGCGCGTCTCCTCGAAGGCGGCGAACAGCGCCGTGATCGGCACGTTGAGCGCCAGCGCGATGGCGTTGATCGAGGCGAGCGAGGGCGAGATCGCCCCGTTCTCGATCTTCGAGATCATGCCCGGCGAGATGCCCGCCGCGGCCCCCAGATCGGCCACCGACAGGTCGCGCTCGCGCCGCAGCACCCGCACCTGATGGCCGAGCGCCTTCTCCAGCGGCCGTTCTTCCGCAATCGGCGCGTTCGAGGCGGTGTTCAGTATGGGGCCCGCAGTCACCGTCTCACTCTCCGGTCGGCAAGCCCGCACTATGGAACGTGGCGTGGCAGGCCGCCAGTGAAGCACCGGTCGCAGCGGGCCGGTTCCACCACCGGATCGAGGCGCGATCCGATGAGCGAGTTTCTCATCAAGAAATTTTAGTTCCCTTCAATTGACAGTGATCACGGCCCATGCGAGCAATCCGGCAACGGGCGAAGCGGCTCGCGAGGGTGAACGCGATGTGCGGGATTGTCGGACTTTTCCTGAAGAACCCGAAGTTGGAGCCGCAGCTCGGCGCGCTCTTGGCCGACATGCTCAAGACCATGACGGATCGCGGCCCCGACAGCGCGGGCTTCGCGGTCTACGGCTCGGACGGCGCGGGCGTGAAGCTGACCCTGCGCGGGCCCGATGCGAAGGCGTTGGAGGCCGCCGTGTCCGGGCTCGAAGGCGCGCTCGGCGGCTCCGTCTCGGCCACGGCGCGCGACACCCACAGCGTCATCGCCCTGGCCTCCGATCAGGAGGAGAAGGCCCGCGCGTGGCTCTCCGCCAACGCGCCGGGCATCGACGTGGTCAGCGCCGGCAAGCGGATGGAGATCTACAAGGAGACGGGGCTCCCTGAGAACGTCGCCCGGCGCTTCGACCTCTCCAAGATGACCGGCACGCACGGCATCGGCCACACCCGCATGGCGACCGAGAGCGCCGTGACGACGAACGGCGCCCACCCGTTCTCGACCGGCCTCGACGAATGCCTCGTTCACAACGGCTCGCTGTCGAACCACAACGACATGCGCCGCCGCCTCCAGCACGAGGGCATCACCTTCGCCACCAAGAACGACACCGAGGTCGCCGCCGGCTATCTCAGCTGGCGCATGCGCGAGGGCGCCTCCCTGAAGGACGCGCTCGAATCGAGCCTGACCGACCTCGACGGCTTCTTCACCTTCGTGGTCGGCACCGAATCGGGCTTCGCCGTCGTGCGCGATCCCATCGCCTGCAAGCCCGCCGTGATGGCCGAGACCGACGACTACGTCGCCTTCGGCTCCGAGTACCGGGCCCTGATCGGCCTGCCGGGCATCGACAAGGCCCGTGTCTTCGAGCCCGAGCCCGCGAAGGTCTATGCCTGGGAGCGCCACTGATGCCCGTCTACGATCTGAGAAGCGCAGGTCTGCGTGATCTGAACCGCCAGCTCCACGCGCTCCGGCCCGACACCAACGAGACCCACTGGACGGTGCAGAACCCCGACGGGGCGCACGCCATCGCGGCCGGGCTCGATGCGCCGGTCACCGTCGAGATCGAGGGGAATGTCGGCTATTACTGCGCCGGCATGAACAAGCTGGCCAACGTGGTGATCCACGGCAGTGCCGGCACCGGGGTCGCCGAGAACATGATGAGCGGCTTCGTCCACGTGAAGGGCGATGTCAGCCAGTCGGCCGGCGCCACCTCGCATGGCGGCATGCTCGTCGTCGACGGCAATGCGGGGGCCCGCTGCGGCATCTCGATGAAGGGCATCGACATCCTCGTGAAGGGGTCGATCGGCCACATGTCGGCCTTCATGGCCCAAGCCGGCACGCTCACCGTGCTGGGCGATGCGGGCGAGGCTTTGGGTGACTCGCTCTACGAGGCCCGCCTCTACGTCCGCGGCTCGGTGAAGAGCCTGGGCGCCGACTGCATTGAGAAGGAGATGCGCGACGAGCACCGCGAGCAGCTCTACGCCAAGCTGAAGGCCGCGGGGCTGGCGGGCGAAGTCGATCCCGGCGAGTTCCGCCGCTACGGCTCGGCCCGCACCCTCTACCACTTCCACGTCGACAACGCCGGAGCCTACTGATGGCCGAGAACGCTAAGGCCCCCCGCACGGCGCCGCGCTATTCGGCGACCTTCACCCCCGAGGTGATGTCCGAGATCCGCCGCGCGGCGGCGACCGGCATCTACGACATCCGCGGCGCCGGCGCGAAGCGCAAGCTCCCCCACTTCGACGACCTGCTCTTCCTCGGCGCATCGATCAGCCGCTACCCGCTCGAAGGGTATCGCGAGCGGTGCAGCACCGAGGTGATCCTCGGCTCGCGCTTCGCCAAGAAGCCGATCCATCTCAAGACGCCGATTACGATTGCCGGCATGAGCTTCGGCTCGCTCTCGGCCAACGCCAAGGAGGCGCTCGGCCGCGGCGCCACCATCGCCGGCACCTCGACCACGACGGGCGACGGCGGCATGACGCCGGAAGAGCGCGGCCACTCCAAGACGCTGGTCTACCAATACCTGCCGTCGCGCTACGGCATGAACCCGGACGACCTGCGCCGGGCCGACGCCATCGAGGTCGTGATCGGCCAGGGCGCCAAGCCCGGCGGCGGCGGCATGCTGCTGGGCCAAAAAATCACCGAGCGCGTCGCCGGTATGCGCTGCCTGCCCGCGGGCGTCGATCAACGCTCCGCCTGCCGTCACCCGGACTGGACCGGGCCGGACGATCTCGAGATCAAGATCGGCGAGCTGCGCGAAGTCACCGAGTGGGAGAAGCCGATCTACGTGAAGGTCGGTGCGAGCCGCCCCTATTACGACACCGCGCTCGCGGCGAAAGCCGGCGCCGACGTGGTCGTCCTCGACGGCATGCAGGGCGGCACCGCCGCGACGCAGGACGTGTTCATCGAGCATGTCGGCCTTCCCACGCTCGCCGCGATCCGCCCCGCCGTCCAGGCCCTGCGCGATCTCGGCCTGCACCGGAAGGTCCAGCTCATCGTGTCGGGCGGCATCCGCTCCGGCGCGGATGTGGCCAAGGTGCTGGCCCTCGGGGCGGATGCGGTCGCCATCGGCACCGGTGCGCTGATCGCGTTGGGCGACAACGATCCGCGCTGGGAGGACGAGTATCAGGCGCTCGGCACCACGGCCGGTGCCTACGACGATTGGCACGAGGGCAAGGATCCGGCGGGCATCACCACGCAGGATCCGGAGCTGATGAAGCGGCTCGATCCGGAACTCGCGGGACGGCGGCTGGCCAACTACCTCGCCGTGATGACGCTCGAGGCCCAGACCATCGCCCGCGCCTGCGGCAAGAGCCACCTGCACAACCTCGAACCCGAGGATCTGGTGGCGCTGACCATCGAGGCCGCCGCCATGGCCCAGGTGCCGCTCGCCGGCACGAGCTGGGTGCCCGGTCAGACCGGCCTCTAGACGACGACCAAGGCCGCTCTCGCCAGGAAAGAGCGGCCTTTTTCTTGGATGTGGGGCCTAGAGCGTGGCTCGGCCCACCGACGGGAGAACAGCACCATGCCGCTCGATCTCGAACACGCCGCCAAGGAACGCGGCATCAAGTACTTCCTCGTTTCCTACACCGACCTGTTCGGCACCCAGCGCGCCAAGCTGGTCCCGGCCGCCGCCATCAAGAACACCTGCAAGAACGGCGCGGGCTTTGCCGGTTTCGCCACCTGGCTCGACATGAGCCCTGCCGATGCCGACCTCCTGGCCGTGCCCGATCCCGACGGCCTGATCCAACTGCCCTGGAAGCCCGAGGTGGGCTGGCTGCCCGCCGACCTCGTGATGGACGGCAAGCCCGTCGAGCAGGGGCCGCGCAACATCCTCAAGCGCCTGATCAAGGACGCCGCCCGCGACGGCCTCCAGATGAAGACCGGCGTCGAGTGCGAGTTCTTCCTGATCACGCCCTGTGGCTCCGAGCCCGCCGACATGGCCGACAAGCAGATCAAGCCCTGCTACGATCAATCGGCCCTGATGCGCCGCTACGACGTCATCACCGAGATCTGCGACGCGATGCTGTCGCTCGGCTGGAAGCCGTACCAGAACGACCACGAGGACGCGAACGGCCAGTTCGAGATGAACTGGGACTACGACGACGCCCTCGTCACCGCCGACCGGCACGCCTTCTTCAAGTACATGACCCGCTCGATCGCCGAGAAGCACGGCCTGCGCGCGACCTTCATGCCCAAGCCCTTCATGGACCTGACGGGCTCCGGCTGCCACGCCCACGTCTCGGTCTGGCGCGACGGCCATAACGTGTTCAGCGACAAGTCCGACGAGGTCGGCATGTCGCAGAACGGCTACCACTTCATCGGCGGGCTGATCCATTCGGCCGACGCGCTCGCCGCGATCACCAACCCCTGCGTCAACTCCTACAAGCGCATCAACGCGCCGCGCACGACCTCGGGCGCGACCTGGGCGCCCAACACCGTCACCTACACGGGCAACAACCGCACCCACATGATCCGCATCCCGGACGGCGGGCGCCTGGAATTCCGTCTCGCGGACGGCGCGGCCAACCCCTACCTGCTCCAGGCCGCGATCCTGGCCGCGGGCATGGACGGCATCCGCAACCGTCGCGATCCGGGAAAGCGCCTCGACATCAACATGTACACCGACGGCCACACGGTGGAGGGCGTGAAGCGCCTGCCGCTCAACATGCTCGACGCCATGCGGGCGCTGGAGCGCTGCGATGTGCTGAACGAGGCCTTCGGCTCCTTCGTGCCGAGCTACCTCAAGCTCAAGACCGAGGAGTGGAACAGCTATTGCCGCCACCTCACCCAGTGGGAGCGGGATACGACGCTGGATTGCTGAGTCCGGCCACCGCGCGCCGGTCGGCTTCGGGCGCGGTCGGTCTCCGTTCAGTCTCGGCCTGCCATCCCTCGCGAACGGCAGAGGACCGCAAGGGGCTGAAGAGGATGATGGGCTTCCACGCACGATCGGATCTTCATCACGGGCGAACCGCGATCGCTGCCCTCGTCTTACTCGGGGGCGTCGCCCTCGCTCCTCAGCGGGCGAGCGCTGGGGGGACGGGGCAGGGCTGTCACGTCCTGCCGACCGTGACGGCCGAAATCAACGCGATGGGGACTTACAAGAGTGGGACCGAAGAGCGCGATCCGGACGCGAAGGCGTTCAACCGCCAGTCCCTTGCGGGCCTCGATGCCTTCACCAAGACGATCGGGAGCCTCGGTGATGCCGCCATGAGCGGGGATGCCGCGGTTGCCCGCTGCTTCGGCCCGGCGATGACGGCATGGGTCGCGACCGATCCGCTGACGGCGCCCACCTCCGATCAGGCGCGCTTCTCTCAGCAATGGTCCCTGGCCTCGACCGCTCTCGCGATCATCAAGGCCCAGGCCGGCGGCGCGCGGATCCCGCCGGAGGTCCAGAGTTGGCTGCGGACGGTCAGCGATCAGGTGCGTGCCTATCACGATGCCCGGTCGATCAAGAACAACCATGCCGCCTGGGCTGCCCTCGCCGTCGGGGCGGCGGCCTACATTCTGCACGATGACGATGCGTGGCGCTGGGCCATGGGACGGGAGGCCATGGTGACCGACCGAATTCGGGACGACGGGGTCATGCCCCTGGAACTCGCGCGCGGACCCAGGGCGTCGAACTACCATGTCTTCACCGCGATCCCGCTCCTCGGCTTAAACCTGCTGCGGCGCTGCCGCGGCGGTCTCGACGCACGACAGAGCGACCGTATGCAGCGGCTCGAAGGATTGCTGGATACGCTCGAGGCCAACCAGCAGCTCCTTGCGGAGCAGGCATCGAGCCGACAATTGCCGCTCAGTGCGGTGGATGTTGTCAAGGCCCTGGAGGGCAAGGGCGCGCCGAACGTGTCGATGGACATGCTGGGCGGCAGAATCGACAATCTGCGCGCGCTGCCCACGCGCTGCCGGTAAAGGATCGCTCCGGAAGGCGGTTTCCGTCTTTTTCGAAAGAGAGCACGCCCTGGACTGGTGTATGGGGCGCGGCCCTGAGCGAAAGCGGCCGTGCCTCGTCCCATGACGAGGCACGGCCGACAATCGGCGTGCGACTCGGGAGAAACCCTAGAACGGGATGTCGTCGTCCAGATCGTAGTTCGGCTTACCGCCGCCACCGCCACCGCCGGAAGGACGACGGTCGCCGCCGCCCGAGGAGCGGCCCGAGCCGTAATCGTCGCGTCCGCCGCGGTCGCCACCCCGGTCGCCGCCGCGGCTGATCTGGCCGCCGCCGCCCTGGTCGTCGTCGCCCGCGAAGTCACCGCCTCCGCCACCGCCGCGCCCGTCGAGGATCGTCATCTCGCCGCGGAAGCGCTGGAGCACGACTTCGGTCGTGTACTTCTCCACGCCCGACTGGTCGGTCCATTTGCGGGTCTGGAGCTGGCCCTCGATATAGACCTTCGAACCCTTGCGCAGGTACTGTTCCGCCACGCGGGCGAGGTTGTCGTTGTAGATCACGACCGAGTGCCACTCGGTCTTCTCCTTGCGCTCGCCCGACATCTTGTCCTTCCAGGACTCCGACGTCGCGATGCGCAGGTTCACCACGGGGTCGCCCGAGGACAGGCGCCGGGTCTCGGGATCGCGCCCGAGATTGCCGACGAGGATCACCTTGTTGACGCTGCCCGCCATCCCACTCTCTCCATCCGATCCGATCTCACAGGGCTCATCCTTGCCCGCGATGGCGCGAACCTTGGCGGTCCCGTCATCCCGGAGCAAGTCGTCCGTGCCGCTTGTGCCCGCTTCCCACCGCCGGGCCGCGCCACGTCGTTATGTTCTACTTTTGTTCGATGGCCCCGGCAAGGGTCCGCCTCACGACACCTTCACCACCAGCTTGCCGAAATTGGCGCCCTTCAGCATGCCGATGAAGGCGCCCGGAGCGTTCTCCAGACCCTCGACCACGTCCTCGCGCGCCTTGACCCGCCCGGCCTTCAGCCAGCCGCCGACATCGCGCAGGAATGCCTCGTGCAAATCCGCAAAATCCCAGACGATGAAGCCGCGCAGCGTCAGGCGCTTGGTCAGCACATTGCGCATCAGCAGGCCCGAGCGGTCGGGCCCCGGCGGCAACTCGCTCATGTTGTAGCCCGAGACGAGGCCGCAGACCGGCACGCGGGCGAAATCGTTGAGAAGTGGCAGCACCGCGTCGAACACCGCCCCGCCGACATTCTCGAAATAGACGTCGATGCCGTCGGGGCAGGCGCGGGCCAGGGCCTCGGAAAAGTCCGGGGCGCGGTGATCGACCGCCGCGTCGAAGCCGAGCGTCTCGGTCAGGTAGGCGCATTTCTCGGGCCCGCCCGCGATGCCGACGGCCCGCGCGCCTTTGATCCGGGCGATCTGGCCGACCATCGAGCCGACCGGGCCGGCGGCGGCGGCGACCACGACGGTCTCGCCGGATTGCGGGCGGCCGATCTCGAGAAGGCCGGCATAGGCCGTCATCCCCGGCATGCCGAGCGCCCCAAGGAAGGCGCTCGGCGGGCCGTCCGCCGGATCGAGCTTGTGCAGACCGCGTCCATCGGAGACGAGGTAGTCCTGCCAGCCCGCCGGGCTCAGCACGAGATCGCCGACCGCGAAGGCCGGATTGTGCGAGGCCTCGACGGCGCTGACCGTCTGCCCGACCATCACCTCGCCGATCTCGACCGGCTTGGCGTAGGATTTGGCCGCGCTCATGCGCCCGCGCATGTAGGGATCGAGCGACAGGAAGCGGGTGCGCAGCAGAACCTCGCCGTCCCGCAGCGCGTTCACGCGGTTCTCTTCCAGGCGGAAATGCTCCGGCTTCGGCTCGCCATGCGGGCGCGCGGCCAGGACGATCCGGCGGTTGACGACGGTCATGGGCGTCTCCGGGGTCAGAATGGAACTGGGCAGATGGGTCGGGCGTCGGTCCCGGCAATCGGATGGAAGTTGTACGATGCGGGCGAAGGCTGTGATCGTCGCGCTGGCGATGCTGACGAGGGGAGACGCGGCGATGGCGGAGGGCCATCCGCTGGAGCCGTATGTCGGGACGGCGCGGGTTCTGGTTCTGGCGGCGCCGGACGGACGTGACGCCCGGCTCGTGGCCCAGCGACAGGCCCTGGCCTCGGCCCGCGCGGGCTCGGCCGAGCGCGACCTCGTCACCGTCGAGGCAGTGGGGAAGGCCGCGGAGGCGGTCGCGATCCGCAGGAAACTCGGGCTGCCCGCCGATGCCTTCCGGGCGGTGCTCGTCGGCAAGGATGGTGGAGTCAAGCTCACCGTGTCTGAGCCGATCCCGCCCCAGCGGCTCTTCTCCACCATCGACGCCATGCCGATGCGCCGCAACGAGATGCGGCGTTGAAACGAGAAGGGGCCGCTGTGCCAGCGGCCCCTCTCCGATCGTTTTTTTGATTTCGGCGCTCAGTAGCAGCGCTCGACCCAGACCCGACGCGGCCCCCAGGGAGTCCAGCGGGTGCGCGGGACGGTGTAGCAGCCGCCGCCGTAATAGGGGTCGTAGCCGACGGTGGAGTAGCCGTAGGGGCTCCCGTAATATCCGCCGTATCCGCCGCCGTAATAGCCGGCACCGAGGACGGCGCCGGTCGCGAGGCCGAGGCCCAGCCCTAGGCCGAGACCGCCATAGCCGCGGCGATAGCCGTAACCACGGTAGCCGTAGCCGCCATAGCCGAAGCGGGCCCCGCGGTAGCCGCCGCCATAGCCGCCGTAGCCGAAGCGCGCCGCCCGGTAACCGCCGAAGCCACCGCCGAAGCGGTGCCCACCGAAGCCGCCGAAGCCGCCGCCGAAGCGGGGGCCGCCGAAGCCGCGACCGAAGCCGCCGCCGTGGAAGCCGCCGCCATGGAAACCGCCGCCATGGAAACCGCCGAAGCCGCGGGCGTCGGCGGTCGCCGGGATCATCGCCAGCGCGCCGGCCATGGCGGCCGATGCCAGAACAATCCGTTTCATCGAACCATCTCCAACAGAGGGAAGGGTAACTCCCCCGTGCGCTCAGAACGTGCGGCGCACGCGAAGGGTTCATGCGACCGGCGGTCTCAATCGCGTGAGGTGGGATGAAAACCGCGCCTGGCTCGTGCAGCCGGCGTCGCCGGGGCGCGCTCCGACGCATGTCGGCGGTCGGGCCGGGCCCGGCGTCCGAGGTCGATACCGGCAAGCCGGGCAGGCCGGGCCATCGCGCGAAGGGCGGCTCACCCGGCTTGAATGCCGCCATGCTTTCGGGCGAGGAGGGGCCGGCCCGGACGAGCCTCGCCCCGGATCATCCGTCCGCGAGGCCCGCCGATCGACAGGGACCGTGGAACCCGTGACGCGCCTCGCCCTCCTCGCCGCCTGCCTCCTCCTGTCCGCCCCGCTCGTCGCCTCGGCCGAGCCGGCCCCGGCTGCCAGCAAGGGGCCGTGCCGGGCGGTACAGTCGGAGGGGCAGCCCTTCACGGTCTGTACCGTCGATCTGCGGCGCGAGCGGGTGCGGCTGTTCTGGCTCGGGCCGGACGGGCTACCCTATTCCTCCCTCGGCAGCCTCGCCGACCGCCAGGGCACCCGCCTCAGCTTCGCGATGAATGCCGGCATGTACGACAAGGGGCAGGCGCCGGTCGGGCTCTATGTCGAGGAGGGGCGCGAGCTGAAGGGCGTTTCGACCGCCAACGGCCCGGGCAACTTCCATCTCAAGCCCAACGGCATCTTCTACGTGAAGGGCGACCGGGCCGGCGTGATGGACACCGCCCGCTACCTGAAGGCCAAGCCCCACCCCGATTTCGCGACGCAATCCGGCCCGATGCTGGTGATCGAGGGCAAGATCCACCCCAAGATCTCCGAGGACGGACCCAGTCAGAAAATCCGCAACGGCGTCGGCGTGCGCGACGACGGCCGCACGGCGATCTTCGCCATCTCCGAACAGCCGGTGACGTTCGGGGCCTTCGCCCGGCTGTTCAAGAACGAACTCGGCTGCCGCAACGCGCTGTTCCTCGACGGCAGCGTGTCGAGCCTCTACGCCCCCGGCCTTGGCCGCTCCGACCTCAGCCGCCCGCTCGGGCCGCTGGTCGGGGCGGTGGCGAAGTAGGGGGTGGCCCCTCGCCCTGCGGCTGAGGAAGGAAGAGAGTCGGCCGGAGCCGTGATCGCCGGGACGCCGGTCACTCCTTCGGTGGGTCGGCCAAGCCGGTGAGAACGCCTCGCTCCAGAAGCGTTTCGACCGCAACGTAATAGACGGATTGGGGACCGCGCCGGTTGCTCTCGGCGACGATGTCAGACGGGATGCCCCGGCGGAGCAGGTAGGCGTCCGCCTGATCCTCGTTGAGATAAAGATCCAGATCGAAGCCGAGCACGATGAACCGCTCGGCCTCGGCCCGCACATTCGAACTGGCGTGGAAGCCGAGGAAATTGCCCTCGGAGGCGAGGCGGTTCGTGCCGCCCATGAGCACGAGGATGCAGGCGCTGTCGCAATCCATGCCGGCGACGACAGTCGCGCCGGGACGCGCCTCGATGGCTCGGGCCACCTGCAACGCTTCATCGACGAGACCGCCGGTGCTGTCGATCTCGATCCAGACCGGGTCGGCGACCTTGTCGAGCGCCGCCTGGACCGCCTGGGCGAATCCGTAGCCGATACCGCCGCTCACCACGATCCGGTTCGTGTCCGGGACGACCTCGACGGTGTAGCGCGCCCGTGCGGTCTCGATCAGCGATTGCGGTGTGGTCGTCACGTCGATGAGCGAGCCGTACGCCATGATTCCCCCGACGATGCCGGCGCAGGTCGCGGCCATCCGTAGGCCTGCCGCGAGCCGCCGTCGCCGCAGGCGGGCCGCCGAGCGCCGCGCGACCCGCACGAGGGCGACGCTGACGAGCGTCAGGGCCAGCGCGGGACCGATCCAGAGGAAGCGCAGGCCCCAGAGCGAGGGCGGATTCTTCGGGTCGAACAGATCGCCCGTTCCGATGAAGACGACGCTGCCGACCACCGCTGCATAGGCGAGGGCCGCGGCGGCGAGAGCGAGGACCGGCGGAGGCAGGGACGGGGCGCCGTCGAGGAGCGGCGTCCGATCGAGGGGCGTCCACTGGCCGCTGACCGGCGACCAGACCGGGTCGGAGCATAGGATTCGGCCGCGCTCGATCAGGGCGCAGATCTCGTCGACATCGTAGGGGCCCTTCGGCTGCCCGTCGGGGCCGATCCGCCACCAGGGGCCGTCCGTCGTCACCACGGCAGAAAGGCCAACGTGCCGGTCAGGGTGAGGAGGAGAAGGATCAGGAGCCACGCCGTCATTCCCCACGTCACCGGCCGGTGGTGGACCGTCAGCCCGTTCGCTGCGTCCCACGGCGTGCGGCCCTCTCGCTTCAGCTGCCGATAGGCGGCCGCATTGGCCGCAAGGCCGAGGAGCAGCAGGCCGAAGGCTTGCCCGCGTGCGGCGACCGACCATTCCCGCCGCAGCATCGTCCGGAAGTTCGGCCGGCGCCCGTCCTGCCGCAGGCGGATGCCGAACAAGGCCTTGCCGGGCGTCGATCCGCATCGGGCCACGGCGAGGGCGCAGAGCGGGATCGCCATGACGGTCTCCACGATCGCGGAGACGGCGAGGCCGAGCTTCGTGTCGAGGAAGCGCAGGGCCGCTCCACCCTCGTCGGGCCGGAAGAGGGCGAAGGTTCCGATCAGGAGGGTCAGCAGCAGGTTGCCGATCAGCCCCGAATCGACCATGCGGGCGGCGAAGCGTCGCCACGGATGCGGCGCGGTATCGCGCCAATCGAGCCGGGCCGGGAGGCTGGTGGGCGCGGGCGGAGCCAGGAACAGCAGGGGATGGGCGTCGCCGGCCCGGACCGCCTCCGGCCCGTCGAGCCGGGTTTCGGGCGTGATCTCGCCGTGGCGTACCGCACGAGCGACGGAGGCGCGGGCCAGAGAGCGGACGTCTCGTTCGTCCGTTTTAAGCTCGACCGTGCCCGTCACGGCGTGACCGAACCGGTCCTCGATGCGGCTGCGACTCTGGCGCGATCCATGGGCTTGCGATTCGCCTTGCGGTGATGATCGGGCAAGGTATCGAAACGTAGCCGTACGGCAAGACACGCGCATCGATCTGGCGTGGATCGCCCACGCCCGACCGATGCGCGGATGCCGGGCTTACTCCGAAACCGGCGCCGCGCCCGGCTCGGCGACGGCGGCGAGTTCGGCGACCGAACCGGCCTGGGCCTCCACCACCGCGGCGGCGGTGACGTTGACGATGCCGCGGGCCGTCACCGACGGCGTCAGGATGTGGGCGGGCTTGGCCGGGCCGATCAGCAGCGGGCCGACCGGGAGGGCGTCGGCCAGCACCTTGGCGAACTGGAAGGCGATGTTGGCGGCATCCAGGTTCGGGAAGACGAGGATGTTGGCCGCGCCCTTGAAGCTCGATCCCGGCAGCACCCGGTCGCGGATCAGCTCGGACAGGGCCGAATCCGCCTGCATCTCGCCGTCGACCTGAAGCTGCGGCGCGCGGGCGCGGATGCGTTCGAGGGCGCCGCGCATCTTGCGGGCGCTCGCCGAATCCGACTGGCCGAAATCCGAGTGGCTGAGCAGCGCGATCTTCGGCGTCAGGCCGAAGCGCGAGACGTGGTTGGCGCAGGCCAAGGCCACGTCGGCGATCTCCTCGGCGGACGGGTCGGGGCGCACATGGGTGTCGGCGAGGAAGAACGCGCCCTTCTTCGTCACGATCAGGCTCATGGCCGCGAAGTCGAGCACGTCGGGGCTCTGGCCGATGATGTCGCGGATCACCCGCAGGCGCGTCTCGAACCGGCCCTCCAGGCCGCAGATCAGCGCATCCGCTTCGCCGCGACGGACGGCGAGCGCGCCGATCACCGTGTTGTTGGTGCGCACCAGGGTGCGGGCGAGATCGGGTGTGATGCCGCGCCGTCCCGCCACCTCGAGATAGGTCGAGACGTAGGCGCGGTAGCGGGGATCGTCCTCGGGATCGATCAGGTCGAAGTCGTCGTTCGCGCGGATCGCGAGGCCGAAGCGCTTGATGCGGGTCTCGATCACCCGCGGGCGACCGATCAGGATCGGCCGGGCGACCTTGTCCTCGACCAAGGCCTGGGCGGCGCGCAGCACCCGCTCGTCCTCGCCCTCGGCGTAGACGACGCGCTTGGGGTTCTCCTTCGCCTTGGAGAAGATCGGCTTCATGATGAAGCCAGAGCGGTGGACGAACCGGTCGAGCGAATCCGCGTAGGCCTGGATGTTCTCGACCGGGCGCCCGGCCACGCCCGAATCCATCGCCGCCTGGGCCACGGCCGGGGCGATGCGCAGGATCAGCCGCGGATCGAACGGGCTCGGGATCAGCGAGTGGGGCCCGAAGGGACGCGCCTCGCCGCCATAGGCGCGGGCCACCACGTCGGAGGGCGTCTCGCGGGCCAGAGCGGCGATCGCCTTCACCGCGGCCTTCTTCATCTCCTCGTTGATCGCGTGCGCGCCGACATCGAGGGCGCCGCGGAAGATGTAGGGGAAGCAGAGGACGTTGTTGACCTGGTTCGGGAAGTCCGAGCGCCCGGTGCAGATCATCGCGTCGGGGCGCTTCTCCTGCGCCAGATCCGGCATGATCTCCGGGTAGGGGTTGGCCAACGCCATGATGAGCGGCTTGTCGGCCATCTTCTCCA
This sequence comes from Methylorubrum salsuginis, assembly GCF_900114375.1. GTDB lineage: Bacteria > Pseudomonadota > Alphaproteobacteria > Rhizobiales > Beijerinckiaceae > Methylobacterium > Methylobacterium salsuginis. The sequence goes on from NZ_FOSV01000002.1 coordinate 502,782, forward strand.
GATATTCGGGCTTCAGCACGCCGCCGGCCGAGAGGCCGATGAACACGTCGGCGCCGCCGATCACCTCGGCGAGCGTCCGCGCCTCGGTCTCCTGCGCGTAGACGTCCTTCCAGCGGTCCATCAGCTCGGCGCGGCCCTTGTAGACCACGCCCTTGATGTCGGTGACCGTGATGTTTTCGCGCGTCGCCCCGAGCGACACGAGGAGGTTCAGACAGGCGAGTGCCGCGGCGCCCGCGCCCGAGGTGACGATCTTGGCATCCGACAGCTGCTTGCCGGCAAGCTCCAGCGCGTTGAGGACGGCGGCCGCGACGATGATGGCGGTGCCGTGCTGGTCGTCGTGGAAGACCGGGATGTTCATCCGCTCGCGGCAGCGCTCCTCGACCTCGAAGCACTCCGGCGCCTTGATGTCCTCGAGGTTGATGCCCCCGAAAGTCGGCTCCAGCGAGCAGACGACGTCGACGAGCTTGTCCACGTCCTTCTCGTTCACCTCGACGTCGAACACGTCGATGCCGGCGAACTTCTTGAACAGGACCGCCTTGCCCTCCATCACCGGCTTCGAGGCCAGCGGGCCGATGTCGCCCAGGCCCAGCACCGCGGTGCCGTTGGTGAGCACGGCGACGAGATTCTGGCGGATCGTGAGGGTGGCGGCCTCCTGCGGATCCTCGTGGATCGCCATGCAGGCGGCGGCCACGCCGGGCGAATAGGCCAGCGCGAGGTCGCGCTGGTTGCCGAGCGGCTTGGTCGCCTGGATCTCCAGTTTTCCGGGTTTGGGCAGGCGGTGGTAGACGAGCGCCCCGGACTTCAGATCCTCGGACATGTTGTCGGCCATGACGCCGTCCTCTCCCGCTCGTGCCGCGCCGCTCGCTCTTTCGCTTCCGCGGAGGGCGCATCGTTGAGGCATCTGTTGCAACGGCTGAGGCGGGGGCGCAACCCGCACAACGAGACCCGGCTGCATCTCGCGGGCTTGGCGCGGCGCTGGAATTTCTCAATCGGCGCATACTCTTACGGTCGCCCGAAGGTGCGCTTCCCCGAATCCGGCCGGCGGCTGACGATCGGCCGCTATTGTTCCATCGCCGACAAGGTCGAAATCCTGCTCGGCGGCAATCACCGGCTCGACTGGGTCTCGACCTATCCCTTCGCGGCGATGCCGGGGTTGTGGCCGGGCGCCGACGCATCGCAGGATTATCAAGCCTCCCGCGGCGATGTCGTGATCGGGCACGATGTCTGGCTCGGCTCGGGCTGCCTGATCCTGTCGGGCGTCACGGTCGGCCACGGCGCCGTGGTGGCGGCCCATGCCGTCGTCACCCGCGACGTGCCGCCCTACGCGGTGGTCGCCGGCAACCCGGTCAAAATCGTGCGGCGGCGCTTCGACGAGGCGACGGTGGCCGCGCTGGTCGAGACGGCGTGGTGGGAGTTTCCGCACGCGACGGTGACGCGGTGGGTGCCGCTTCTCCAAAGCGGGCGGGTGGAGGAGCTGATCGCGGCGGTGCGGGCGGAGCGGGCCGTTGCGACGCCGCCGCGATTGCCGTAACCGGCCCGCATCCCTTCACAAACGAAGCCGCCGCCGATGTCCGACCAGCTTCCCGACCGCCTCTCGGTCAACCCGAACAGCCCGTTCTACGACGAGGCGGTGCTCGCCCGCGGCGTCGGCGTCCGCTTCAAGGGCGTCGAAAAGAACAATGTCGAGGAATACTGCGTCAGCGAGGGCTGGGTGCGGCTCTCGGCCGGCAAGACCCTCGACCGGGCCGGCAATCCGATGACGGTGAAGCTGAAGGGCCCGGTCGAGCCGTATTTTCGCGAGGCTCCCGAGGCCTGAGCGGCCTCCGCATGGGACACGAAAAAGGCCGGCGTCCCGAGACGCCGGCCTTTTCTTTCGGACCTGCAAGACCCCGAAGAAGTCAGTTCCGGGCGGCCATCATGTCGTGGGACAGGACGGTGAGCTTGCCGATGAGGCTCGCCACGTCGCCGTGGGCGCAGGACCATTGCGTGCCGATGGCGCCGCCGTCGTGGGAGACCGAGACCACCGCGACCGAGCGCAGCTTGCCCTCGCGGGCGAGCTTGAGCTGGTCCTGCAGCACCTCGATGATCGAGGCGACGTTCTCGTCGGCGACCGCCTCGGTGGCGGCGGCCGGGAAGGCGACCACGTTGGCGTCGGTGAGGGCGCGTTCGATCTTGGACATTCAGGCGACTCGACGAGGCTTGAGGGCGGAGCGGCCGAGGGGGCCGGCATGGAGGTGGTCCACGAGGCGGGCGAGACGGTCGGGCAGGGCGCCGTCGCGCTCGACCGAAAGGCGCTTGCCGATGGCGTAGGCGACCCCCCGGGTGACCCGGGCGACCGAGAGGTCGGCCTCGCGGGTCGGGGAGGGAAATCTGTCCGGCTTGTCGGGATCGACCATCGCTTCCTCGCTGACGGACATGGCGTGGAGCGAATTTGCGCGTCGCAACGCGTCATGAAAATGGCAAGCGACCGGTCTGGCTTGCGCATTTCCCTGGCTGTGGCGCGGGAGTGACACCTTTGGGGACCTCCCGCGCCCCGCCTCAGCGCGGATCGCGCCAGCCCGAGGCGGCGGGGGCGGCGACAGGGGCTGCGACCGGCGCGGTGCTGCCGGTGCGGATCGGCTCGACCGAGGCGGGGGGCTCGGCCATCGCCGACCGGCGCGGGGCCGGGGCGCGCAGGCGGGCCTGACGATGGCGCGCGGCGCGGACCCGGCGGGCGGAGCGGGGGCGGGCCCCGCTGTTCGAGCCGATGACGCCGCCGGCCACCGCGCCGACCACGGCGCCGATCGGCCCGGCCACCAGCGCGCCCGCGACGGCGCCTGCGCCGACGCCCACCGCGGTGCGGCTCTCGGCCCGCGCGGGCGCGGAGACCGACAGGCCGGCGATCACGGCGAGGCCGAGACAGGTCATTCGCATCAGGTTCGTCCCCTCGATGAAGTATGGGGACGCCTGTGACGGTCGATCTTGACGAAAGGGTGACCCCAGGTCTCCCGCGGCAACTTCAGGAAGCCTGAAGAGTCGCGCTTGTTCTTGGCTATACCGGCGCTTGCGCGGCTTTCAGCGGTCGGCGCAGGGCGAGCACCGGCGGCACGGTGGCGAGTGCGGTCGCCGCCGCCATCAGGAGCCCCGCGGTTTCGCCCGCGCGGTCGGCGAAGGCACCGTAGGCGATGGGGGCGAGCCCGCCTGCGCCGATCACCGCGGTGTAGAACAGGGCGAACGCCCGGCCGGTGTCGCCGTGCGGCGCGAGGTCCGGCACCGTCCCGTAGAGCACCGAGGAGGTGCCGTTGAGCGCGATCCCGAGGAGCGGCAGCAGCATCAGCGTCGGCCCGAGCGGCAGCGGCAGCAGGGCGGCGGCGAGGAGGGCGGTGACGAGTTCGGTCGCGATCACGCAGCGCACCACGCCGACCCGCTCGCCGAGCCAGCCGCATACCGCCTTGCCGAAGGCGCCGCCCGCGAAGACGAGCGCCAGCGCGAGGCCGGTGGCGGCACCGGTGCCGCCCTTGGCTTCCAGCAAGAACGGCAGGAACAGCAGCGTGCCCATCCGGGTCGCGGTGTCGAGCGCGCCGACCGCCATCAGCAGCGTAAAATTCTTTCGGGATTGGCCCGTGTCGCGGCCCGCAGCGCGTGACGGCGCTGGGGGCAGGGGGCGGCGCGGCAGCACGGCGACGAGGGCGACCGCCGCCGCGAGCCCGGCGAGGGCCATCAGCCCGGCGACCGGCCGCCAAGCCAGAACCCCGAGCATGAGGGCGACCGCGACCGGAAACGTCGCCTTCCCGATGTCACCCGCGAAATTGTAGAGGCCGAGCGGCCCCCGCGCGGCGCGCCCGTAGGCGTCCGAGACCAGCAGCGAGGCCCGCGGATGCTGGATGCTCGATCCGATCCCGGCCAGCACGAGGCCGGCGCAGAGCCCGAACAGCCCGCCGCTCAGGCCCATCACGACGAAGCCCATTGCGGCGACCACCGTCGAGAGACCGAGCGCCGCGCGGATCGAGAGGCGTCCGGCCAGCCGGTCGGCGGGGATCTGCAGCCCGCCCATGGTGCCATAATAGAGGCTGCGGAGCGCCGCCACCCCGGCATAGGACAGCCCGAACTCCGCCTGCCAGACCGGCAGCAGCACGTAGAGCAGATCGGTGTAGCCGTCGTGCAAGGCGTGGGCGAGGCAGGCTCCGCCGAGGCTGCGCCGCTGGGTGGCGGTGCGGTCGTCGCAGGGGGGGGCGGTGAGCGGCAGGGCTCGGCTCACGGGGCTTCTCCGACACGATTGGCGCGACCGGAAGCGGATCGATCCGGTCGGTTTCGCTTCTAGACCCGTGAGCTTTCCGCGATCAGCCCCCTCCATCTCACGCATACCGTGCTAAAACCTCACGCATGCGCCGCCTGCCGCCGCTCAATGCCCTGCGCGTGTTCGAGGTCGCCGTGCGGGCCGGGAGCTACGCCGCGGCCGCGGCCGAACTCGGCCTGACCCACGGCGCGGTCAGCCGTCAGGTGGCCGCGCTGGAGGCGTGGCTCGGGCAGCCGCTGTTCGCCCGCGTCGGGCGGCGGATGGTGGCCACGCAAGCCGCGCGGGTATTCGCCGCCGAGATCAGCCTCGCCTTCGACCGGCTGACGGAAGCCGCCCAAGCCTGCGGTCGGCCCGCGGCGGCGCGGGTCCTGCGGGTCAGCGCGCCGACGACCTTCGCCATGCGCTGGCTGATCCCGCGGCTCGATGTTTTTCGGAATGCGCGGCCCGACACCGAGGTGACGGTCACCACCACGACCACGCTGCAAGAGGAGTTGCGCGGCGGCTTCGATCTCGCGATCCGGCGCGGCCCCGAGCCGTGGCCGCAGCATCACGCCGTGCCGTTCCTGCCCGAATTCGACACTCTGGTGGCGAGTCCGGCGCTCCTGGCGCGGCGCCCGCTCCAAAATCCCGGCGATCTCGACGGTCACATCCTGCTCGGCACCCAGACCCGGCCGGACGATTGGGGCGCGTGGCTCGCCTCGGCGAACGCGCACCGACCCGCGGGCGCCCGCCCGCGGGTCTTCGACCACTTCTTCGTGACGCTTCAGGCGGTGGAGGATGGGGCCGGGCTCGGGATCGGGCCGTTCCCCGTGCTCGACCATGCGGTGGGCGAGGGCCGGCTCGCCGCCCCTTTTCCCGAAATCGTGGTCGAGCGGCCGGGCTACTTCGTGCTGACGCCGTTCGACGCCGACAAATCGCCTGCGCTCTCCGCCTTCGTCGACTGGCTCGTGGCGGAGGGAAAAACCTCGCTCACAATTCGCCGGTGAGGAACTGCGCCCGGCCGTGGCCGAACGACCAATCCTCGTCGGTGTTCTCCACCGTCGAGACCATCACGTCGGCGGGCGCGATCCCGCAGGCGGCCTGGAGCTTTTCGGTGAGCAGCCGATAGAACAGCTCCTTCTTCTCGCGACCGCGCGGGCGGGTGATCATCTGCACCACGACCACGTCCTTGGTGCGGGGGATGTCGAGGCCGGTATCCTCCACGATCATCCGGGTCGGCTTGTGTTCGGTGACGATCTGGTAGCGGTCGCCGGGGGGCACGTTGAACGCCTCCAGCATCGCCTCGTGCGCCGCGTCGAGCAGGGCCTTCAGCTCGGCGTCGCTGCGGCCTTCCAAGAGGTCGAAGCGCATGAGGGGCATGGGGAGACTCCGGCAGGTGAGATCAACGTGCGGCCTCTGGCGGTCGCCGGCCGCGCCGGTAAGGTAGAGCCGCGTCCTGCCGCTTCCAACCGAACCGGTTCTCTCGTATTCCGCATGCAAAATGGTGCGGCGCGGCAAGGGCGCCGGCCTGACGGAGGAGACCTCAGATGTCGGATTTGCGGTTGCGCCGCAGCGTGCTTTACATGCCGGGCTCGAATGCGCGAGCTTTGGAGAAGGCCAAGACCCTTCCGGCCGATTCGCTGATCCTCGATCTCGAGGACGCGGTGTCGATGGAAGAAAAGGAGCTGGCCCGCGAGCAGGTCTGCGCCGCGGTGAAGGGTGGCGGCTACGGCCATCGCGAACTCGTGATCCGCGTGAACGCCCCGCAAACCCCCTGGGGCGAGGGCGATCTGCGGGCTGCGATCGAGGCGAAGCCCGACGCGATCCTGATGCCGAAGGTGTCGTCGCCCGCCGTGCTGGAGAGCATCGCCGACCATCTGGAGGCCTTGGACGCCCCCGATTCCATCGCCGTCTGGGCGATGATCGAGACCCCGGCCGCGATCCTCAACATCCACGAGATCGCCAAGGCCCGGCGCGACCGGCGCACCCGGCTGACCTGCTTCGTGCTCGGCACCAACGATCTGGCCAAGGACACCTGGGCGCAGCTCGTGCCCGGCCGCGTGCCGATGCTGCCCTGGATCATGCTGACGCTGGCCGCAGCGCGCGCCGAGGGCCTGACCATCCTCGACGGCGTGTGGAACGACATCTCCGACGTGGACGGCTGCCGCGTGGAGTGCCGCCAGGCGCGCGACCTCGGCTTCGACGGAAAGACGCTGATCCATCCGAACCAGTTGGAGCCCGCCAACACTTCCTTTGCCCCGACCGAGGAGGAGGTGCGCCGCGCCCGCCTCGTCATCGACGCCTTCAACCTGCCGGAAAACGCCAAGCGCGCGGCGATCAAGGTCGAAGGCCGCATGTACGAGCGCCAGCATATCGGCATGGCGCGCCGCTCGGTGGTGTGGTCGGAGACCATCGCGGCCCGCGACGCCGGCGCGAAGGCCTGAAGGCACGAAAAGGCCGCGCCCCTTGCGGGACGCGGCCTGCTTCACGCCGGAGCGTGAGCCGTCTTACCAGCCGTAGCCGTAACCGTAGGACGGGGCGTAGTAGCTGCGGCGGTAGTAGGTCCGCGGCGCGTAGTAGCCGTCGTCGTAGTAGCCGACCGAGCGGTAGCCGTAGGCCGGACGGGCATAGCCGTAGCTGTAGGCCGGGGCGTAGCCGTAGCCGCTACCGTAACCGCCGTAATAGCCACCGCCGTAGCCGTAGCTGTTGGAGGCGGCGGCGCCGACCAGGGCGCCCGCGGCGAGGCCGCCGATCACGCCGGCGGCGATCGCGCCGCCACCACCGCCGCGCCAGCGCGCCTCGGCGCCGGTCGAGGTGAGGGCGCCGACGCCCAGCACGGCGGCGGCGGAGAGGACTGCGAGCTTCTTCATCTGGAAGACTTTCTCCGTGAGGGAGGATCATCGATCCGATGGCACCCCAACGGCGGTGCAGCGGAAACGGTTCACTCCCGTGTTGATGAAGTTGATGCTACGTCCTGCCGCATGAATGACCGTTCAACCGGTCGTTCAGCCAATCGTCAGGATTTCGCACAGAGTTCCGACCTACCGAAACGTGCGCCTGCGCACGGGATTAACCTTGGCTGTACGAGCGAGCCTCAGCGCCGTCCGCCGACCTCGTCGAGATGGTCGAGCAGCATGGCCGGGTCGTCGTAGACCCGCACCGCGCCGGAGCGCTCCAGTTCCTCCGTGCCGTATCCGCCCGACAGCAGGCCGACCCCGAGGCCGCGGCAACGCCGTGCCGCCAGCATGTCCCAGATCGAGTCGCCGACGATCACCGAATGCTCGATCGGCGCGTTCAGGCGCTCGGCGGCGGCGAGGAACAGGTCGGGATCGGGCTTGGCGTATTTCACGTCATCGCGGGTCACCACCGGCACGCGTTCGGGATCGACGCCGAGCGCGACGAGGTTGTGCCCCGCCGTCTCCATCCGCCCGCTGGTCGCGATCGCCCAGGGGATGCGGTTGTCGGTGAGCGTCGCCAGCAATTCCTTGGCGCCGGGCAGCGGCACCACGCCCTTCGAAAGCCGGCCATAGGCCTCGGCATGCAGGCGGCGCAGCCGGTCGATGCGGGCCGGGTCCATGTCGAGGCCGGTCTCGCGCAGGAGCTGGTTCGTGAACAGCCCGCCGCTCATCCCGATCTTGCGGTGGATGCGCCAGACCGAGAGTCCGATGCCCTCTTCGTCCAGCGCCTCCTTCCACGCCAGCACGTGCTGGTAGACACTGTCGACGAGCGTGCCGTCGAGGTCGAACAGGAAGACGGTCTCGATGCGCATGGCAGCCTCCGGAAGTCTCATGGGACAACGGGCGGCAGACCGGGGCGATGCATCGGGGCGGCATTGACCTGGGGGGAAGGCCGGGCTTTGGCTCCCCTTCAGGCCCGCCATGCTCTTCACCCACCTCGCCGACGACCTCTTCCGCCCGCTCGCCGCGCCGAGCCGCGTGTTCAACGCGGCCCTGCTGCTGCACCTGCACGCCACGGTGTTCGGCGACGCCGCCGAGCCCCTGCGCAAGGCCGACCTGATCGTCGCCATCGGGGAGTTCTCGGGTGGCTGGTCGCAAGCCGAGATCGCCGACGACGAGACCGCGCCGGCCGATCCCATCGAGCGCCGCTCCTACGTCTACCGCCGGCTGGTGGAAGCCGGATGGCTGGTGGAGCGGCGCGAGCGCTACGTGCCCGTGGTGGATTTCGACCCCGAGGCCCGCCTGCTGATCGAGGAGCTGGCCCGGATCGACCGGGGCGAGACCCGCTCCTACGGCGGCGCCGTGCTGGAGGTTCTGGGCGCGCTGGAAAGCGCCATCGCCAACCCGGCGGACCGCTCGGAGGCCCTGCGCAATGCGGCGAAGGCCGCCCGCACCTTCCTGGCCCATCTGCGGGGGCTCGCCGGGGGGCTTCGCAAGGTCGAAGAGCGCATCCTGCGGGAACAGAACGTCGGCGCGGCGCTCCGGCTCTACTTCGAGGAATTCGTCGAGCGCCACCTCGTCTCCGATTACCGGACGCTGCACACCCGCTTCAATCCGTTCCGCTTTCGCTCCGGCATCGTCCGCGAGGCGGGGCGGGCCTTGCGCGATCCGCTGACGCTGCGGGCGCTGGCGGAAGGCAACCTGCGCGAGGGTCGGGCCGGCGATCTCGCCGCCGCCGAGCGGATGGTGCGCACCGACCTCGTCGAGATCCTGGCGATCTTCGAGGGGCTCGATCCGCATCTCGATGCCGTCGCCTCGGTCGTCGCCCGGCTGGAGCGACGCATCGCGGCGACGCTCCGCTACCGCGAGCCGCGCGATTCCGCCCGGATCGAGCGGGCCGCCGCGGCCCTGCGCGCGGCCGGCGCGGCGCCCGAAGACACCTTTCCCGCCATGCCGGCCCCGGAGGTGTCGCTGCTGCGCCCCCCGATCGGCCCGCCGCAGCTCACCAACCCGCGGATGCCGCGCCGCGCCATCGAATCCGAGCCACTGCCCGAGATCGAGACCGATCCGGTGATCGAGGCCTTCGTCATCGCCAAGGATGCCTTCCGCCGCCGCACCACCGTGACGCCGGAGCGGATCACCGCCTTCCTCGACGCGCATCTGAAGCCCGGCCGTCGTTTACGCGGCTCGGACATCGCCATCACCGACGTCGATGCCTTCGTGGTGTTCCAGCGCCTGCGTGAGATCGACGTGCTGTTCGACGGGGCCTTGCGCGCCCGCTACCGCCTCGCGCCGGGCGAGGGCCGGCTCGCCAACGGCTGGATCGACTGCCCGGATTTCTCCATCGAGCGCGTAGTCGAGCCCAAAAGTCATGAGCTTAAGACCCGCCGCGCCGCAACTGGCACCCGCTGACCCATGCTCGACGCCTTCCGCGCCATCCTCGACGGGGACGAGCCGCCCCCGCCCGGCAGCCCCGCCCCGAGCGAGGAGGAACTCACCCGCGCGCTTCAGGTGATGCTGAAAGGTCAGTGCGTCTATGCGGCGACGCCCGGCATCGGCCGCTCCTACGAGCTGGCGCGCCACTACGCGCCGTTCTTCCGCGACTACTTCGCCTGCCTCGGCTACCGCTTCGAGGTCGCCCACCGCGACCAGATGGTCTTTTTGTCCCTGCCGCCCGACGGCGTGCGCCACGACGCGCAGGGGGAACGGCTGCGCAAGGACGAGACGCTGGTGCTGCTGGCCCTGCGGCTCGCCTACGAGGAGGGCCTGCGCGATTCCCGCGTCGCCACGGACGGCACAGTGGAATGCACCACCGACGACATCGCCGATTCGATCCGCTCCGCCGCCCGCTCCGACCCGCCCGACGAGACCCGCCTCATCGAGATCCTGCGCCTGTTCGCCCGCAAGGGCGCGCTGCGGCTCGGCGAGCGCGACCGTCTGGAGCGCGTGACCCCGCTCACCGTGATGCCGGGCATCGCGGTGCTCTCGCCGGATGCCTGGATGGATCAGGTGCGGGCCTGGGCGGCGGCGGGGGATGGGCGAGGGGAAGGCAAGGGCGGCTGAGCCCACGGCACCGCCGCGAACGCGCCTTCCAGGAATGAGATCAGAGCGCTCACCCGCGCCGGCCGCGGCAGGCCCGGCGGCATCACGAGGTTCAGCGCGATCGGCGGCGGTTGCCAATCGGGCATCACCCGTTCCAGCCGGCCGGCGCCGAGGTCGTCCCAGATCGTGAAGTCCGGCTGCACCGCGAGACCGAGCCCCGCCCGCAGCGCGGGCGCCAGGGCGTCGGCGTTGTTGGCCCGCAGCGGCCCCTCCGGTGCGACCGAGGCGGTAGTCCCGGACGCGTCCGAAAAATGCCAGCGGTCGGGCGTCGGCAGATAGGCGTAGCCGAGGCAGGCATGGCGCTTGAGGTCGTCCGGGTGCTCCGGCCGCCCGTGACGGTCGAGATAGGCCGGCGTGGCGACGAGCGAGCGGCGCACGCCGCAGAGCCGCCGCACCCGCAGGGAGGAATCGGCGAGCGCCGCGATCCGCAGGCCCAGATCGAACCCGCCGCCGACCAGATCGACCTGGGCGTCCGACAGATGCAGATCGACCGAGACCTGGGGGTGGGCTGCCAGAAACTCCGGCAGGACCGGCGCCACGTGGGCGACCCCGAACGACATGGGGGCGGCCAGCCGCACCCGTCCCCGCGGCGTGCCGTTGGCGTCGAGCGCGCGCGCCTCCGCGGCCTCGCCCGCCGCGAGCAGGGCGGCGGCGTCCTCGCGGGCGGCGCGGCCCGCTTCCGTCAGCGCGAGGCGTCGCGAGGTGCGGTGGAACAGCCTCGCGCCGAGCCGCTCTTCCAGCCGCGCGACGGCCTTGGAAACGGTCGCCTTCGACAGGCCGAGATCGTCCGCAGCGCGGGAGAAGGACAGGCTCTCGGCCACGGAGGCGAACACCGCCCAGGCCTCGAAATCCGGAAGACGCGCCATGGGAAAAATCCGAAACGATGCGTTTCGATCGTTTCTGTTTTATCGCGGCTTGGCAAGGACCAGATTGGGCTCACGCGGATCGGCCAAGATTTCTGAGGCCAAGATCCGAACCGAGGAGTTCCCCCCATGTCCGAGCACGGCCTCCACCACGTCACGGCCTTCTCCGGCCCGACCGCCCGCACCGTCGATTTCTACACCCGCGCGCTCGGCCTGCGGCTCGTGAAGAAGACCGTCAACTTCGACGATCCGGGCACCTACCATCTCTATTTCGGCGACGAGGCCGGCACGCCGGGCACGATCCTGACCTTCTTCCCCATCGCGCACGCCGCCCCCGGCCGGGTCGGCATCGGTCAGGTGTCGGAGACGGCGTTCCGGGTGCCGAAAGCCTCGATCGGCGCCTGGACCCACCGCTTCGTCGCCATGAACGTGGCGCACGACGCCCCGGTGACGGTCTTCGGCGAGACGGCTCTGCGGTTCCGCGATCCCGACGGGATGCCGCTGGCGCTCGTCGGCGTCGAGGGCGCGGAGGCGGAAGCCGCCTGGGCGGCCGGCGACATCGCCCCCGAACAGGCGATCCGCGGCTTCCACGGCGTCACCCTGCTCCTGCGTGAGGCGGGGCCGACCGCGGCGATCCTGACGGGTGTGCTGGGCTTCGAGGAAGTCGGCACCGAGGGCAGCGCGGTCCGGCTCAAGGGCAGCGCGGTGCTCGGCGGTTTCGTGACGATCCGGGCGGTGGGCGACTTCCTGCCCGGCCGCCAGGGGGCGGGCTCGGTCCACCACATCGCCTTCCGGGCCAAGGACGACGCGGCGCAGGAAGCGATGGCGGCGGCGCTGCGCCGCGACCACGGTCTCGACGTGACCGAGCAGCGCGACCGGCAGTATTTCCGCTCGATCTACTTCCGCGAGCCGGGCGGCGTGCTGTTCGAGATCGCCACCGACGCGCCGGGCTTCTCCGTCGACGAGCCGACGGAGGCGCTCGGCACGGCGCTCAAGCTCCCACCCTTCCTCGAGCCGCATCGCGGGCGGATCGAGGCGGTGCTGCCGAAGGTCGCGTAACGCTACAGAATCGGCCGTCCGGATCCGCCCGGACGGTCCTCATCCCCGTCCCGCGCATTGCGGACGCTGCCCAGCTGGGATAGTTCGACATTCGGGTCGAACGACAGTTCTGCGGGTGGCTGGAATGAAGATATCGCATGATCAGGGCTATCTTCTTTTGGCGTTCGGAGCGAAGAAATATCTCGACATGGCGTATGTATGCGCCTTGTCGATCCGGCACTACGATCGTGAGCGCCCGATCCAGCTCGTAACCGATGTCGATGCTGGCGCGTTGGATTACGGCCATCGCGTGTTCGACTTGATCTCGACCATAGATGTCCCGCGCGCCGCCTGCGGACCCATGCTGAAGCTCGAGGCGTATCGCTATAGCGCCTTCGCAGAAACTTTGTTCATCGACACAGATTGCTTTGTCCTGAAGAGCCGTATCCGCCGTATCTGGGAGGATCTTTCGGAAGATTACGAGTTCGGCATCCCTGGCGAGGTCAAGAAATCGGGAACTTGGTACGACATGCCGATTGCCGAGATGTGCCGGGCGGCCGAGATCGTGAGCCTTGTCCAGATCAATAGCGGCGCATTCTTTTTTAAGCGGGGTCAGGTCGCCGAATCGGTTTTCGCGGAAGCCAAGCAGTTCCATGACACGCTCGGCAACGTCACCGGACTGCTCCATTATGGCACAACGCCCTCCGACGAGCCGTTCCTAGCGATGGCTCTTGGAAAGATTGGCATCGTTCCGATGCCGGTCATCGATGAGATGGGCCAGGCTCTGATGCTCACGACCATCAACGGTCGGGAGTTCGAACTCGATGCATTTTCGGGTTTTCCGCATTTCCGTAAAGGTAAGACTCTAGCTTATCCAACGATCGTGCATTTCCCGGGTGTCGCGCCGCGAGAGATATACCTGTCATTGGCCGAGAAATTTACGCTCCGTTACAGTAAAAATGATTGGCCGAACATCAAGGCGCGCCTCGAGTGACACAAATTGGACAGCGCGCCCGATGACACTGCTGCTCAGGAGTTCGCCATGACCACCCCCATCCTCGCCGGCTTCCAGCACCGTTTCGAGCCCGGCACCGACGCCGCCGCCCCGCCGCTCCTGCTCCTGCACGGCACCGGCGGCGACGAGAACGATCTGATCGGGCTCGGCCGCGCCCTCTCGCCCGGCTCGGCGCTGCTGTCGCCGCGCGGGCCGGTGCTGGAGAACGGGATGCCCCGCTTCTTCCGGCGCCTATCTGAGGGCGTGTTCCACGAGGCCGACGTCGTCCGCCGCGCGGGCGAGCTGGCCGCTTTCGTCGCTGAGGCGCGGGAGGCTTACGGGATCGGTGCGCCGGTCGCGGTCGGCTTCTCGAACGGCGCCAACATCGCCGCCGCGACCCTGTTCCTGCACCCCGAGACCCTGGCCGGCGCCGTGCTGCTGCGGGCCATGGTGCCGCTCAAGGTGATGCCGGCCGCCGACCTCGCCGGCCGTCCGGTGCTGCTGCTGTCGGGCGCCCTCGATCCGATCGTGCCCGCCGACAACGCCGCCCGCCTCGCCGCCGGGCTGGAAGCGGCGAGGGCGGCTGTCACCCATACGGTCCAGCCGGCCGGCCACAACCTGTCGCAGGCCGACCTCGCGGCGGCGGGCGCGTGGCTTGCTAGGCTGACGCAGAGCCGCGCCGCTTGAGGGCGCGCCCTAGTTCCGGCCTGCCCGCATGGCAGGGAAGGCCGGAGCCGGGCGCGCCGATTGCCGAGGAGATGCCGTGTTCCCGTTCCTCTCCAAGCGCGGGATGGCCAGCCTCCAGCGGCGGCAGGCGGCGCAGGTCAAGAAGACCCTCAAGGCCGCGACGCGGACCACGCAGGCGGCCCTGCGGCAGGCCGACAAGACCGCGAAGGCCATCGCCCGCGACGTGGCGCAGGACGCCGCCCGCGAGATCGGCCGGACCGTCGCGCAGGCGACCCGGCCCGCTCCGAAGCCGGTGCGGCGCGCGGTAGCCGGGCGCTTCGTCACCGTCGATGGCCTGCCGGTCCACGTCCTCGTCAAGGGTCGCGGCCGACCGGTGGTGCTGATCCATGGCAACGGCACCATGGCCGAGGACTACGCCATCAGCGGTCTGATCGATCGGTTGGCCGCCCGCTACCGGGTCATCGCCCTCGACCGGCCGGGCTTCGGCCGCACCGACCGGCCGCGCGCCCGCATCTGGAGCGCCGCCGCGCAAGCCGCCCTGATCCACCGCGTGCTCGACGCGCTCAACGCCGAGCGGCCGCTCGTCGTCGGCCATTCCTGGGGGACCATCGTGGCGCTCGCCATGGCGGCCGAGCCGCGCCGGCCCTTGCGCGGTCTGGTGCTGCTCTCGGGGTTCTACTTTCCGGAAAACCGGGCGGACGCGACGCTGGCGGGCGCGCTCGCCGTGCCGGGCCTGGGCGATGCCGCCCGCGCCCTCGTGCCCGACCGGGTCAACCGGGCGCTGGCAGAGCAATCGTTCCGCAAGGTGTTCTGGCCGCAAGCCGTGCCCGCGAAGTTCTCGGAGCGCTTTCCCGTCGAGGTCGCGGTCGCCTCGCAGCAATTGCGGGCGGTCAGCGAAGACGCGGCCTCCATGAACGCCGCCGTCTCCCGACTCCAGACCAGCTACGGCCGCCTCACCCTGCCCGTGGCGATCCTCACCGGCGACGCCGACGGCCTCGTCGATCACCACACCCAGTCGATGCGCCTGCACGGCGTGTTGCCCGACAGCACGCTCACCGTCCTGCCCGGCCAGGGTCACATGATCCATTACGCCGGGCGGGCGAAGGTGGAGGTGGCGATCGATGGGCTGATGGCGCGCAGCCCGCCTCGGGAAAGATAGGGACAAGACCCCGCGCAGCCCTGCCCGACCTCGCCCGCCCTTGCGCGCCGGGGCCCCAGCGTCCATTCCCCCCGCTCGACTGGCATCTCGGGACCCGGCGGCTCTTCCTTGTGTATCGCCTGACCGACATCGCGATCTCGAACTGGTACCTCATCCGGCGCGAGCAGATCCGGATTCGGGGGGCGGCGGCGCTCGTCGGTCCGACAGGCGCGGGCAAGTCCACGATCTTCGACGCGGTCGGCACGGTGCTGGCCGGCAACAACGCGAGCCGGCTCGCGCTCAACGCCTCCGCCTCGGGCCGCTCCGCCCGCACCGTGCGCGACTATTGTCTCGGCTGGATCAGCGACCCGGCCGAGGGCGGGCGCCCGACCCGCGAGGCCTGCGAGACCGTCATCGCGCTGGTGTTCGAGCATCCCGGCAGCGGGCGCATCGTCACCGTCGGCCTCGCGCTCGCGGCGCGGGCCGAGGAGCCGAAAGAGGAGACGCTCTCGCGCTTCGTCGCGGTGGGCCACCGCTTCGAGATCGCCGACTACGTGCGCGAGACGGACCAGGGCAGCTTCGTCGCGCCCTGGGCCGAGATCGCCGCCGATCTGCGTCGCCGCTCAGAGACCTTCGAGGAATACCGCACCTCCGGCGAGCGCTTCACGGCGGCCGTGCTGGCGACTTTGCGCGAAGGCGCGCCGGTGCCCGATCCGCGCCAGTTCCTGCGCACCTTCTCCAACGCGGTCGCGTTCAAGCCGATCTTCGACACCAGCGCCTTCGTCCGCTCCTTCGTGCTGGAGCCCGAGCCGCTGGATGTCGCCCGCATCCGTCAGTCGATCGAGACGTGGCGGCGCTTGCTTGAAACCATCGAGGAGTTGGAGAAGCGGCTTTCTCACCTCACCCGCCTGTGCGGGCGCTACGAGGAATGGGCGCGGGCGAGCCTCATGGCAGCCCTCGACGACCTGCGCGCCGCGGGCGCGGATCTGCGCCGCCGCGTCCTCGATTGGGCCGGCACCCGCGCGGCGCTCGCCGACGTCACCGAGCGCCTGCGCATCGCCCGCGAGAGCGTGGCCACGAGCCAGGGCTTCGTGCGCGAGATCGATGCCGAGATCGCCGCCCGCAAGGCGATGCTCTCGGGCAGCGCCGCGGAGGCGCGGCTTGCCGCCTCCAATGCCGGCCTCGCCATGCTGGCCCGCGACCGGCGCGACCTGACGGTGCGCCTCGGCCACGTCGTCGGCCTCGTGCAGGAGGCCGGGCGGCTGGCGAGCGTCGGCGCGACGCTGCGCAAGGTCGCCCCCGATGCCGTGCGCATCGTCGAGGCCTGCGCCCGCTCGGGGCTCCGCCGCGAGGCTCCGCCGGACGAGATTCTTCGAGTCGGCGGGCCTTTAGCCGGGCTGCTCGACGCTCTGGCCCAGATGCCCGACGTGACGCTTTCGCTGGAGAGCGCGGCGGAAGACCTCGGCTACCGGGCGCGCGAGCGCGAGAACGAGGTGCGCAGCCTCGCGGGCCAAGTCCAGTCCGGCCGCAACAGCGCGGCGCGGCTCTCGGCCGATACGGAGGCGTTCCGCGAGGAATTGAGCCGGCTCGGGATCGAGGCGGTGCCGGTCTGCGAACTCGCCGAGATCGTCGATCCGAAATGGGGTCCGGCCCTCGAAGGTCTTTTGGGGCGCGCCCGCGAAGCCCTGGTGGTCGAGCCCGACCGCCTCGACCGGGCGTTCGCGCTGCTCGACGCGAAGAAGAACCAGTTCTTCCGCTGCCTGCTGGTGAAGACCACCGACACGTCGCGGCGCGCCGCGCGGCGGATCGACGACGGGCCGATGGGCCTGATCGAGACCGATAGCCCGCACGCGGAAGCCTTCCTCGCCGCCCGCCTCGGCGGCTACGATCTCGCACCCGACGACGCCGCGCTCGCCCGCATGGGCCGGGCGGTGGCGCCCAGCGGGCGCTCGACCTCGGGCATGGCCTATTCGGTGGTGCGGCCGGTTCCGCTGATGATGACGCGCGGCCAGCGCGGGCCGACCATGGACACGCGCCGCCGCCTGGAAGAAGCGGAGATCGAGGCCAAGGCGCTGCGCTCCGAGGCCAACGTGATGCGCGAGGCTGCCCGCATCGCCGCGCAGCTCCGCACGCGTCTCGCCGAGACCCCGGTCGACGTGGCCGCGCTCCGGGCCGAGGCCGACGCCATCGAGGGCCGCCGCCGCACGCTCACCACCGAGCAGGAGGCGGTCGCCAAGGCCGATAACGGCGCGATCGAGGCGGAGCTGAAGGAACTCGCAAAAGAGCGCTCGGCCTATCTCACCGAACTGGTGCAGGTGCTGGAGCCCAAGCGCGACGCCCTGCTCGCCGAGGAAGCCGGGTTGAAGGCCCGCCTGAACCAGGGCCGCGAGGCCGCCCGCTCGGCGCTCACGGCCTATCGTGCGGCGGTGAAGCGCTGGTCGTCGGGCGACACGGTGCGCATCCGGCTCGCCGGCCCGGCCCCGGCCGACGCGCCGGGGGTGTTCGCGGGAATCGCCGGGGCGCGGGCCGACCGGGCCGATCTCGATGCCAAGGCGCTCACGGCTCTGGCCTCCCAGGCCCGCAACGCCGCCCGCGAGGCGACCGAGACCGCCCGCCACCAGGGCCGCGCCGCCGAGCGCGACCTCGCCGAATACTGCGCCGCGTGGCGCGTCGAAAACCCGTTGGGATCGGGGGAGACGCCGGCCTCCTTCGGCTATGCCTGGGCGGTGCGCGCCCGCGACGAGGTGGCCGGGCACGAATTGCGCCGCTACCGCGATCAATCGTTGCGGGCGGAGGCCGAGATGCGCCGCCTCATGACCGAAGATCTGCTGACGCGGCTCGCCGACAAGTTCGAGCGGATGCAGGCGCGGCTCGATGCGCTGAACGAGCGCCTGTCGTCCCAGACCTTCACGGGCCAGACCTATGCCTTCGAGGCGGCGGTGGACCGCCGCTACGCCGCCGTCCACCAGCTCGCGACCGAAGTCGCCCGCTCGCCCGATGCCGCGCAGGCGGTGCTGCCGGGCGCCGACGACACCGCGGCCGAGGGCGGCCACCTCGCGGCGGCGCTCGCCGAGATCACCGCGCTGATCGAGGGCGAGGAGAACGCCGCGCGCTTGGCCGATTACCGCAACTACTTCGTCTACGAGATCGGCATGAAGGATCGGGCGGGCAACCGCACCACCCTGTCGAGCCGGGCCCTGCGGGGATCGGGCGGCGAGGCGCAGGCGCCGTTCTACGTGGCGATCGCGGCCTCCATGGCGTCGGCCTATTATCCCGGCGACCGACCCGGCGAGGATGCCCCGGGGCTCGGCCTGTGCCTGCTCGACGAGGCCTTCTCCAAGCTCGACGTGCGCAACAGCCAGTCGCTGGTCGATCTGTTCGGCGGCTGGGGCCTGCAACTCCTCATCGCCGCCCCCGAAGACAAGCGCACCACGCTCACCGAGGTGATGGACACCGTGGTGACGGTCTACAAGAGCCCGGACCTGACCTCGGTGCGAATCGAATCGGAGCATCCGCTGGAAACGGCCAAGCGCGCGCTCGCCGCGATCAATCCGGAGCGGCAGGGAGTCGAAGCGTTTCGCGTCTCGGACGCCGCTGAGTAGAACAGCACCTGCGAAAAGCGCAGGCTTGGCCGGCAAAACCGCCGGTTCTTCATCGAACTTTATGCCCCGCGGCCATTGACGCCTCGGAGCCCCCCGTCTAGAAGCGCGCCACTCCGGTGGATCGAGAGTCGCTTTCGGGTCGAAGCCAGGGGCTTCGGCGACCGTCGTCAGACCGATACCGGCATCATATCCTGGCGACTTCGTCAGATCAGCGGGTAAGACCGCGTCGGTTTCCGGCGTGATCCTCTGCCTCACCATCGCCAAAGGCCCTTATCGGCCTCTGGCGCTATTCGTTTTGCCGCGGGCTCGCTCGCGGTACGGGCGCCCCGCAAGGGGCACGAGTTCAGACTTTGGCCGCCAGGTCGCGGCCGGATGAAGAGGGCACAGGATGCCGACGATCAACCAGCTGATCGCCCAGCCGCGCAAGGCGCAGAAGGCGCGCAACAAGGTGCCGGCGCTCAACGCCTGCCCGCAGAAGCGCGGCGTCTGCACCCGCGTCTACACCACGACCCCGAAGAAGCCGAACTCGGCGCTTCGTAAGGTCGCCAAGGTGCGCCTGACCAACGGCTTCGAGGTGATCGGCTACATCCCCGGCGAGGGCCACAACCTTCAGGAGCACTCCGTGGTGATGATCCGCGGCGGCCGCGTGAAGGATCTTCCGGGCGTGCGCTACCACATCCTCCGCGGCGTGCTCGACACGCAGGGCGTCAAGAACCGCAAGCAGCGCCGTTCGAAGTACGGCGCCAAGCGTCCGAAGTAAGATTCTTCGGACGGTCGTTTCCACGGCCTCGCAAGGATGTCGCCGGCGTCATGCTCAAGGCGGCCTGCGCGAGGTGCTTAAGCCAATTTTTCTGAGAGCACGAAGATGTCCCGTCGTCACTCTGCCGAGAAGCGCGAGATCATCCCGGATCCGAAGTACGGCGATGTCGTCCTGACCAAGTTCATGAATTCGATCATGTACGAGGGCAAGAAGTCGACCGCCGAGCGGATCGTGTACGGCGCCTTCGACATCGTCGAGAGCCGCGCCCGCGCCAACCCGATCGAGGTGTTCCGCGCCGCCCTCGACAACGTCGCCCCGGCGATCGAGGTCCGCTCCCGCCGCGTCGGCGGCGCGACTTACCAGGTCCCGGTCGAGGTCCGCACCGAGCGCCGTCAGGCGCTGGCCATCCGCTGGCTGATCCAGGCCGCCCGCGGCCGCAACGACCGCACCATGGTCGAGCGTCTGTCGGCCGAGCTGCTCGACGCCGCCAACAACCGCGGCAACGCCGTCAAGAAGCGCGAAGACACCCACCGGATGGCCGAGGCCAACCGCGCCTTCTCGCACTACCGCTGGTAATTCGCTTCAGGCGCGCCGACCGCGGCGCGCCTCGCCCGCCCTTCTTCCGGAGAGACCCCGATGCCCCGCACGCATGCGATCGAGGACTACCGTAACTTCGGCATCATGGCCCACATCGATGCCGGCAAGACCACGACGACCGAGCGGATCCTCTACTACACCGGAAAGTCCCACAAGATCGGCGAAGTCCATGAGGGCGCCGCCACGATGGACTGGATGGAGCAGGAGCAGGAGCGCGGCATCACCATCACGTCCGCGGCGACGACCTGCTTCTGGCGCGAGAAGCGTCTGAACATCATCGACACCCCCGGCCACGTCGACTTCACCATCGAGGTGGAGCGCTCGCTCCGCGTGCTCGACGGTGCCGTGTGCGTGCTCGACGGCAACCAGGGCGTCGAGCCCCAGACCGAGACCGTGTGGCGTCAGGCCGACAAGTACGACGTGCCGCGCGTCGTGTTCGTCAACAAGATGGACAAGATCGGCGCCGACTTCTTCAAGTGCGTCGCCGACATCATCGGCCGCGTCGCCGGCAAGCCGGTCTGCCTCCAGCTGCCGATCGGCGCGGAGTCCAGCTTCAAGGGCGTGATCGACCTCATCAAGATGAAGGCGATCGTGTGGTCGGGCGAGGCGCTCGGCGCCAACTTCTCCGAGGAGGAGATCCCGGCCGATCTCGCCGATCAGGCCGCCGAGTACCGCACCAAGATGATCGAGGCCTGCGTCGAGCTCGACGACGACGCTATGACCGCCTACCTCGAGGGCGTGGAGCCGGACGAGGAGACGCTGCGCAAGCTCGTCCGCCGCGCCGTGCAGCTGCGCGCCTTCCACCCGGTCCTGTGCGGCTCGGCCTTCAAGAACAAGGGCGTGCAGCCGCTCCTCGACGCCGTCGTCGACTACCTGCCCTCGCCGGCCGATCGCGGTGAGATCAAGGGCCTCGACTTCAAGACCGAGGAAGAGGTGGTCCGCCGTCCGAGCGACAGCGATCCCTTCTCCATGCTCGCCTTCAAGATCATGGACGACCCCCACGTCGGCACGATCACCTTCTGCCGCGTCTATTCGGGCAAGGTCGAATCGGGCGCCAACGTCATCAACTCGTCGCGCGACAAGAAAGAGCGCGTCGGCCGCATGCTGCTGATGCATGCCAACAACCGCGAGGACGTGAAGGAAGCCTTCGCCGGCGACATCGTCGCGCTCGCCGGTCTCAAGGACACCCGCACCGGCGACACGCTGTGCGACCCGAAGGACGCCGTCATCCTCGAGAAGATGGAGTTCCCGGAGCCCGTCATCGAGATCGCCGTCGAGCCGAAGTCGAAGGCCGACCAGGAGAAGCTCGGCATCGCGCTCTCGAAGCTCGCCGCCGAGGATCCGTCCTTCCGCGTCTCGACCGATCAGGAATCCGGCCAGACCATCCTCAAGGGGATGGGCGAGCTCCACCTCGACATCAAGGTCGACATCCTGCGCCGCACCTACAAGGTCGACGCGAATATCGGCCAGCCGCAGGTGGCCTACCGCGAGAAGCTGACCCGCCGTCAGGAGATCGACTACACCCACAAGAAGCAGACCGGCGGTACCGGTCAGTTCGCCCGGGTGAAGTTCGTGGTCGAGCCGAACGAGCCGGGCGCCGGTTTCTCGTTCGAGTCGAAGATCGTCGGCGGCGCGGTGCCGAAGGAGTACATCCCCGGCGTCGAGAAGGGCCTCAACTCGGTCCTGGGCGCGGGCGTGCTCGCGGGCTTCCCGGTGGTCGACGTGAAGGTGGAACTGATCGACGGCGCCTACCACGACGTCGACTCCTCGGCGCTCGCCTTCGAAATCGCCTCCCGCGCCGCCTTCCGCGAGGCGCTGCAGAAGGGTGGCTCGGTCCTGCTCGAGCCGGTCATGAAGGTCGAGGTGGTCTCGCCGGAAGAATATACCGGCTCGGTCATCGGCGATCTCAACTCCCGCCGCGGCCAGATCCAGGGCCAGGACATGCGGGGCAACGCCAACGTCATCAACGCGATGGTGCCGCTGGCCAACATGTTCGGCTACGTGAACCAGCTGCGCTCCTTCTCCCAGGGCCGCGCCAACTTCACGATGCAGTTCGATCACTACGAGGAAGTGCCGCGCGGCGAGGCCGACAAGGTCATCGCCAAGTACGCCTAAGGCTCATGCCTGAGGTTCGCGCCTCAGGCACTTCCACTCACGCAACCGTATTCGAATTGAGGAGGCCCCGATGGGCAAGGAAAAGTTTTCCCGCACGAAGCCGCACTGCAACATCGGCACGATCGGTCACGTCGATCACGGCAAGACGTCTCTGACGGCGGCGATCACGAAGGTGCTGGCGGAGTCGGGTGGGGCGACCTTCACGGCCTACGACCAGATCGACAAGGCCCCCGAGGAGAAGGCGCGCGGCATCACGATCTCGACCGCCCACGTCGAGTACGAGACCAACAACCGCCACTACGCCCACGTCGACTGCCCCGGCCACGCCGACTACGTGAAGAACATGATCACGGGCGCGGCGCAGATGGACGGCGCGATCCTGGTAGTGTCGGCGGCCGACGGCCCGATGCCGCA
>NZ_FOSV01000028.1 GCF_900114375.1 Methylorubrum salsuginis
GCCGAGAACGCGCCATCGCTCCGGTTGCCCGGCCCGATCAGCCCCGTCTTCAGCGATAGTACCGCGGCGGTCCCGTTCACGCAGCGACCGCAGTCGCCGCCGGGAAGTCCGCCCGAGCGGTCCGTGGCGTCTAGAGCCGGCGAACCGTCCTGTCAACCGTCGATCCGGCTGACACATCCGAGACACCGAGGACAGCGATCGTCCGATCCAGTCGCCCGGATCAGCCGTGCCGCCAAAACAGTCCCGAAGACCTCAAGACCACCGTGCCACCCAGTGGGTGGGCCGCGGCGCCCCGTCGGTGAGGTGCTTCTACGAGCCCCCAACCCCCACGTCAATCGAAAAATCCAGAAAAGTTCCCTGCATTCGATCACGGGCGGATCACGGCCGTGTGACGGCACGCTCGCGCGCGGGTGTCGGCCGGTCGGGCCCGTCCGCCTCAATGTGGACATGCTGGCCCCGGACATCCCGAAGCCGAAGTCCAGGTCGCCGGTTCGCGGCAACTCTGGTAAGTCTCCTGCTCATCGAGACATCCGGTCCGAAGCGCCGATGCAGAGGAAGCCCGTGACGCGCGAGCGGCTGAAGATCGGAGGAGCGGCGGGAGCGCAGAGGCGCCCGGCCAACCTGCCGCGGGGCGTCGAGCCGCCGCTCAACCTGCTCGGCGCGAATGCCCGCCAGATCGACCGCCGGGATGTCAACCTGCGCTGGCTCTGCGCCAGTGCCCTGACCGGCATCACCGGGGCGCTGCTGATCGGCGCGGCGATCCACATCTCCCTGCAGGGCGACGTGTCGCTCGCCGCGATCTCCGACAAGCCGACTCTGATCGCCCGGCCGCAGCCCGCCGAGGAGGCGGGCGTGGCCCTCGCCCACAAGGGCGACCGGCTGGTGCGCAATCTGATGATCGCCTCGGCCAAGCAGACCTTCCGCACGCCCGTGACCGTGCGGCTCGGTGATCGCGAGATCATCAAGGTCAAACCGTTCGTGCGGATCGCCTCGGCCCTGTCGATGCAGACCGGGGTGTTCGCCGCCGACGTGCCGCGCTTCGATCCGATGAAGTTCGTCTCCGACGAGCCGCAGGAGCGCGCGCCCGAACCGAGCGCGGCCGACGCGCCCGGCGCCGAAGTCACCGTGGTCAAGCGCGATCTCGCCGACATCGCCCTCGACGCCAACGCGCCCGCCCTCACCGACGAGGACGTGACGGCGCAGGTCGAGGAGGAGCGCCGTCTCACGGCGGAAGCCGGGCGACGTACCGCGCTCCCGCTGGCGCCGCAGATCATGCTGTCGCGCACGCTGCGCCAGGGCTCGGGCTTCCCGGGTTTCGACGAGAAGAAGCCGGAGGACGGCAGTCCGTTCAAGTCGATCGAGGTGCTGGTCGTCCCCGAGAACGTCACCAAGCTGGCCAAGGTCGAGTTGCGCTCCGGCGAGGCGCCGCTGGTGGAGGAGCGCGACCTCGCCTTGAAGCGCGGGGACACCGTCGAGGCGATGCTCAAGGCCACCGGCCATGCCTCCGACGCGGCGATTGCCGGCATCGTCGCCGCGCTCGGCGGCAAGGCGAAGGTCTCGGGCCTCTCGGAAGGCCAGCAGTTCCGCGTTCAGGTCGCGCCGGGGCCGAAGCCCGGCGACGGACGACAGGTGACGCGCGTGGTGCTCTACGGCGAGAGCGGGGTGCAGGCGATCGCCGCGATCAACGACAAGGGCGCCTTCGTCCCCGTGGCGCCCCCGGTCGACGAGACCAAGGCCCGGACGCCGGCCGCGCAGGCGGAGGCGCAGGAGGGCGACGACGAGGAGGACGAGGGCACCGGCCCGCGGCTCTACCAGAGCCTCTACGAGACGGCCGCGCGCCACGACGTCCCGCGTGCGACCGTCGAGGATATCGTCCGGGTGTTCAGCTACGACATCGATTTCCAGCGCCGCATCTCGGCGGGCGACGGGCTCGACCTGTTCTACACCTACGACGAGGATGCCGGCCCCGCCGCGGCCGAGCGGCCGGAACTGCTCTACGCCGCGCTCAATCTCGGCGGCGAGTGGCGCAAGGTCTACCGGTTCCAGTCCCCCGACGACGGCTCGATCGATTATCTCGACGACCAGGGGCGGTCGTTGAAGAAGTTCCTGATCCGCAAGCCCATCGCCGACGGCATCATGCGCTCCGGCTTCGGCTACCGGCGCCATCCGATCCTCGGCTACGCCAAGCTCCATACCGGCGTCGATTGGGCCAACCCCATCGGCACGCCCATCGTCGCGGCGGGCAACGGCACGGTCATCAAGGCCGAGTGGGATTCGGGCTACGGCCGCCGGGTCGAGATCCAGCACATCAACGGCTACGTCACCACCTACAACCACATGTCCCGCTTCGCCCGCGGCGTCACGGCGGGGGCGCGGGTGCGGCAGGGACAGGTGATCGGCTATGTCGGCTCGACCGGCCTCTCCACCGGCGCCCACCTGCACTACGAGGTCGTCATCAACGGCCACTTCGTCGATCCGATGAAGATCCGCGTGCCGCGCGGGCGCGAACTCGACGGGCGCCTGCTCGCCGAGTTCAAGCGCCAGCGCGACCAGATCGAGGCGACGATGCAGAAGTCGAAATCCGCCACCGCGATGGCGCAGCGCGACGCGATGCGCTGAAGTCCGGGCCTCTCAAGGGAGCAAGCCCTTCGGCGGGGCGCCGGGGGCCCGGCCTCCCCTCACCGGCTCTGGCCTGGACACGCAAAGGGACATGTCTCCAGCCCTTTCGAGATCGGCAAACCCCTCCGGTCGAGAGAACCGTCTTTTCCGAAAGCCGGTTCCCACCTTTCGGGAGGATGCTCTATCCGGCGGTGATCCACGCCTCGATCCGGGCGGCGAGCGCCGCCGGATCGCCGGACAGGCGCAGGCGCTTGATGCGGGAGGTCTCGCCGGAGGCCAGCGCGACATCGCCTTGGCGCAGGCCGAGCTCCTTGGCCACGAAGGCAACGAGGGCCGCATTGGCCGCCCCCTCCACCGGCGGCGCCGCCACCCGTAAGGCCAGGACCGGCCGCCCGTCCGCCTCCACGCGCACGCCGTCGAGGGCGGCGCGGCCGGCCCGCGGTGTCAGGCGCACCGTGAGGATCACACCGCCGGCCTCGAGTCCGTAGGGCCACGCCGCGCCGGAAGCGGTCAGAGCACGACCTCGGGGCTGAACGTCTCGCGGCTGAACGGCAGGCGGAACCGGGCGGCGAAGCCGGTCTCCGTCGGGCGCACGACGGCGGCGTAGCGCAGGCCGACGCGGACCACGGCGCCGACCGGCGGCGGGATGTCGGCGGGCGCCTCCAACTGGAGAGCGACGCCGGCCATCGACAGATCGACGATGCGGGCCGCCACGACCCGTCCGTCGGGAAGGCGGATCTGGGTCCGGTCGTTCACGGGAACGAGACGCGGCGCGGTGCGCTGCTCATCGGTGCGGGCCTCCTGCCACGCAATGCGCGCCAGGATGCGGGCCCGCCGCGCGGCGCCGACCTCGAGGCGGATGCGGAAGCGCGACGGCCGCACGCGCTCGACGCGTCCGCGCAAAGCCCCGATGCCGTCGAGATAGCACACCACCCGCTCGCCCAGGCCCGGCTTGCCGGAGCAGGCGATCTCCGCGCCGTCGGCGTCGAGGTCACTGGCGAGGCAGGCATGTTCCGTGCCGTCCTCCAAGAGGCAGCGCCCCGGCACCGCCAGCACACTGACCGGGCGTGAGGCGGGAACCGCATTCCATGGCGATGGCTCCGCCATCTCTCGCTCCCGGGGATGAATCGATGCCGTACGGGATCGGGCGGACTGCCCCGAATCGACCGGCATGAATCGTTCGACCGTCCGAAGGTCGCTCAGCCGAGCTTAACACCCGATGATCGCACGCATCGCCCCGGACCGGACCTACATCCGCTCGCGGCTGTTCGGTTCGGTGAGGCTCGGCTGGATGACGACATCGGACCCTGCGCCGTCGAGCATCGATAGGCTTTCGATGGCGGCCGGACCGTTCTCGGCGCGCGATGAAGGCCGAGGCGAAGCCACGATTCCGATGGGACGTACGGTCTGATAGCGTGAGCCGGGCGTTCAGGGGGGCGGATCCAGATCCGCGGCGAGGCGGGCGCGGGCGCGGGCGACCCGGCTCTTGAGGGTGCCCACCGCCACGCCGCAGATCGCTGCGGCCTCGCCGTAGGTGAAGCGCTGCGCGCCCACGAGGAGCAATGCTTCGCGCTGGGCGTCGGGCAGCCGGCGCAGGGCGTCGCGAAAGGCCAGCGGCTCGGTGCGGGGGGCGTCCTGAAGGGCATCCCGCTCCGCTCGGCCGCGGCCTGAGGGGCGTTCGGCCTGGAACCGGCGGTGCAGGATCGCGAACAACCAGGGTATGACATCGACGCGGGCGGCGGCATCGGCGTCGCTCCAGGCACGTACGAGCGTATCCTGAACGAGGTCGTCGCCGCGGGCGCCGTCGTCGGTCAGGGAATGGGCGAAGGCCCGCAGGGCCGGGATCGCCCCGAGCAGGCATGCCCGCAAATCGGGTTCGGCCGGCAATCCGGCAGGACGCATCGACGCCATCGCGAGGCTCCTCCCCTGCGATCAGGTGGTCGGGCCGCATCGGCTCGTTCGGACGGACCGGTGCACCGTGGCGAGAGGCCGGGACGCCGCAAACTTCGGAACCGGCCGCCCCCATCCCGGTATGCGGGACGGGGCGGAATTAGGCCGGGCTGGTTGAATTCACTCTGAAACGGGCATTCAGCCGAACGTCAGCGTCCGGAAACGTCCGGAAACATCGCCGGCTTGCGCGCCGGAAAGCGGGCTGGTAGCGAAACGGGCAGAGCCGGTTTAGCTCAGTTGGTAGAGCAACCGCCTTGTAAGCGGTAGGTCGCGAGTTCAAGTCCCGCAACCGGCACCACTTTTTTCGACGGGAGTTGAAACAGGCGGTTTTCGTTTCAACTCGGCGACGGAATTGGCCCTTGGCGGCTCCCCTCTCGGGCGGCCTCCGAAACGAAAAAACGCCCCGGCCGAAGCCGGGGCGCCAAGGTGATTGAGGAGAAAGGTGAGGCGGGGCGTCAGCCAGCCACCTTAAGGTGGAAGAGTCTCGCGACCATACCGCCGAACGTCGTGATGATGCCCACCGCGGCTCAGCTCAGCGCCCTTTCGAGCTTGGTCACGCGATCCGCCAGGGCTGCGTCGGCCGCCACGATCTCGTTGCGGGACATGAACGGCTCGATGTCGCGGCGGTAGACCACGCCGTCGAGTTTGCCCTCGATCACCTCGGTGCGCTTGGCCATGCCGGCCGTGCGCTCATCGATCCGGATCAGCAGCTCGCCGGCCGTCTCAGTGTCTTTGGTCATGGCGCGCCCCGATTCGGCCCCTCGGGATAAGGCGGCCGCCCGGTGACGGGCGGCCGACAGGGTTAATCGGAGGGCTTCTCGACCCCGCCGAGGATGCTGACGAGGGCTGCGCCGCCGCCGCTCACCAGGATCGTCACCTGCGCCGCAGTGTTCGGGTCGGCGATCAGCGCGCGCTGCATGGCAGCCACGTTCATGGTCGTCCTCACTATGTCAGGGGGGGGAGGAGGGCCGCGCGCAGGCGGCGGGCTTCGGGCGGGCCGCGGCGCCAGAGATGGTCGATCTGTAACGAGACCCAGCCGAGGACGTGGGCGAGTGCCAGGGTGCTCAGGTGTCCGCCTGTATTGCCATTGGTGTCGTCGGCCGTGACGGCGGCTCCACCGTGGCGGCCGCACCGATCTCAAGGGAGATCGGTGTCGCCAGCACGCTGATCTGGAACGTCAACTCACTACTGCCATCGGTCCCGCCCATCCCCCACCCGTTCGCACGCTGCCTGCCGCCCAGCGCCGTCCACAACCACCGCCGACGTCGAAGGTCACCTCTCGCGCCCAGGGCGGCTTGGTCCACGTGCTCGTGGCGGTGACGACATCGACCTGTGTGAGAGCGGCGAGGCTGCTGCCGCCATCCGCCCGCTGGGAATCGATCACGCTCCCATTGGCCGCCGCACGCACCTCCTCCAGTTCGGCCGACATGGCAGGCAGGATCGGCGGCACCCGGCCGACCGACTCTTCGATCGCACGCCTGGCGTTCTGTAGCGATGGGATGAGCCGATCGATCTGGTCGTGCAGGCCCGTCAAGCGCTGGCGCAGACGCTCGACCACGTCGCGGTGCCGCGGCCGATCTCTCGCGCGATTGAGACCTTCTCGATCGCGCGAGAGATCACTTGGAGGCAACGGATATACGCCCCCTCGTCACCGGGACGGCCCATCCGGCTTTGAGCCGGCCGCGGTCGCAGCCGCGAAACACCGGGCCTTCGGTGATGCCCGATGACTCGAACCAAGCATCGACCGCGGCCGGAACCTTGAGCTTGCTGTAGAGGACGGCGATCGTCTGGCCTTTGCCGGCTTGGTCCGTCTTCGACCGGCGCAGATGCACCACCAGCCCGCGGCGATCGCGCTCGAGAATCGAGCACATCGAGACCGACCCGCTCGAAGCACCGTGGCGAGATCCCGGCTCCGCGCCTTGCTGACAACCTAGATGATTAGATCGACGGTGAGCTTCTGCTTCGTCGGCGCTCGCCCGAGCTTGTAGCGGATGCCGGGGATCTGGCGCACGTCTTCCCGCGCGGTCGTTCAGGTCGTCGGCCGCAGATAAGCCCAACAGGCCGGGCAGTTGGAAGTGGTTGCGCAGCTTGTATGGTGCAACGCGGCGGCCTTCACCATTCTGCGCTTCTGCGATCGTTTCGCAAGCGCGGATCCGCGCCCGGTCGAAAGCGGAGCGCCTCCACTTCATGCGGTTGTCCTTGCAGAACGGCACCACCGAACCGCCGCCCCCGCTGCCGGTCGCCTTCTATCGGGCTTAGTGTCTCTCACAAAACTCCCCCTGCGCCGTCGCGCCCGGAGAGGACACCGGCTGTGAACGGGAGTTTTGTGAGGCACTCTTAGAACAGAAGCGCCCGCCGCTCGTCCGAGCCATCACCCAGCACCGTCCCGCGGAAGGCGATCATGTCGAAAGTTGCATCCTCGGGCCCGATCTCGCGGAGAGCGCGGCGATCCCACCGTCGATGGATGATGCAGGGGCCGCGGAACACCCGCCAATCCGAAAGACACCTGTCATTCCGGAGGCTGATGGAGTGGACGCACCGCATGCTCCGATCCGCACATGCAAGAGTTGAAGGGCTAGGCCACGGCGCCCTGGTGAACACTCTGACGGATCAGACAATCTCCAGCAAGGCCCCGGTCTTCGCCCACACGTCATCGAGCACGGATTGCGGCACCGTGTCGATAAGGGTCACGTTGCGCGCGCCAATCGATCGGCCGACCCTAGTTGCTCAAAACTCTACCATGAACATTCAAGCTCACAGGCAGGACCACTTCGTCAAGAAAGATAGGCGACTGGCCTGTAGCCGGACAGGTAAAGCATCGGCCTACTCTGCCGTTTTAGCCTATATCCGCGATGAAGAGTGCGCATCGCAGGCCCGATTTCTCAGCACCCTTCGCGGGAGGAAATTCTAGATGTATCAGATCGTCCTCATCGGAAGTGAAGGCACCGGCGCCACCAGATTTTGAGCCGACCGAAGGCCGCAAATTGAGTTTCTTCATATAACCTTTCTTCATAAAACCTGAAGATTAAATTTCAACGAGCGTATATCAGCCCTACAATCATATTTTAATCGACAAATTTTCTCGAAAATACGTCAACTTTGCCGCACTAACCTTTCCTGATGCCACATCCCGAACTTATCTGGATTAATATAACACAAATACTGTTATACCGACGGTAAATGAGATTTAATTACAATATTTTTAATATAAATTAGCTGACGCCGCCATATAAATATATATATTACTTGGAAGGGAGACGGCGTATCGCCATAGTATATACGCGTAGCCCCCCCGGTTAGTTAAGGAGGAGGCGTAAGATCGCGATGGGGCGCCTACGGCTCGGTCCATCAGGGGCCGTTGTCTGGCTCGCCGCGTAGGGCTCGGCCCGCGATGACCGCCTGAAACAGCGCTTCCTTCACCCGCTCTCGAACAGGCTCGCTCTCCTCGTCCGAGCGGAGATAGGCGCGCGTCAGTATCGCCTCCGCTAGCGCCACGGCGGATGGAACGTCGCTTGCCAACCTCATCAGGTCGTCCATGATCGCCTGCGGCACCCGCGCGATGGTACCGCACTCGGCAGCCAACCGGAGGGCCGCCCGCTCGGCAGCAAGTTGGTGGATCTTGCGAGCCTCGCTTCGGCCGTTTTCAAGATCGTTCCAGGCTTTCAGTGACAGACCCAACGCTGTCGCCATCTCGGCCTGCGTCAACTCGAGGTTTTTGCGGACCGCCATCAATCGATCGCGGCGCTCCTGTGCAATATCCATTGTCGATCTCACGAGCCGGCGCTACCTTCGATTTTAGGAACCGGGCGAGGTGGCCAGACCCCGCCCAGCCCCCAGGGTTACAAGAACAGGGCAACTGTGATGACCAGGACCCAACTCTTATACTAGAAAGGGATTGAGAGGTTGCGCACCTCTCCTGTGGACTTGTCCGGCGACCGCCGCCGGACAAGATAGATATAAGCACAAAAATTGCACCATTCGACATAAATATGGACTTTATTAATTTTCGGTCACTGTTTTTAAGACGGTCTTCCACCCGCCTACGGGCGCTTCTTTCCGGCTAACGGCTTAGATCCCTACAGCATCACCTTCCTCTACCGTCTCGCCCGCATGTGGGCGCGCGCCTGCAGCGAGGAGGCGCCGAGGGTGCATCGATCCCACCGGCCACGGCTCGGCACCACCAAAAACATAGTCCGAAAGTTGAATGGTATCTGTCGAGTCTATCCGATTTTTGGACTATATTAATTCCATCGCCGGGGGCGCTGACGGGCAGGCTTCATCAGTTCGGCAAGGTGGTTATCACGGTCTACGGCAACGACCATCTGCCGCCGCACTTCCACGTCCTCTCGCCCGATGCCGAGGCCCTGGTCGAGATCGCCACGCTGGCAGTCCTGGCCGGTTCGCTGCCCAGCCGCATCGCGCGCGAAGCCCTGGCCTGGGCCGCCGCCAACATCGATCGCATCCGCGCCGAGTGGAACCGCATCAACCCTCGCTTCCCGATTGCCTGAGGTCTCCGCCATGACGACCAAAATTCCCCGGATCGCCGCCGTGACCGTCGCTGCTCCTTCGGCCCTGGCCGTGCGGTTCGATGACGGCACCGAGACGCAGGTCGAACTCGCCGGGTGGATCGCCACTGGCGGCACGCTGCTGGCGCCCCTGCGCGATCCGGCCGTGTTCGGCACCGCCAGAATCGGCCTCTACGGCGGGTCCGTCGCCTGGGGCGAGGAGGACGGGGATCTCGCCATCGACGCGCACCATCTGCGCCTGCTCACCGCCGAGTAGCGCCCCTTCGGCTGAGTCGATGCCGAGGCGTGGCAGCGCGAGGTCGGGCTGTCCAACAATGAGGCCGCCGACTTCCTCGGTCTGTCTCTGAGCACGTGGAACGCATACAAGGCCAGCGCGAACATCCCGACGCCGGTGGCGATGATATGCCGTGCGGTCCAGCGCGATCCGATCCTGCTGCTGGCACACCTTCGCCCGCGCAAGCCGGGTCGGACTCGGCACATTCCATGAACCCGCGGCAACTCTCGGATTCGATCGATGCAGCCTTACCTCGCCATCCTCTATCCACCTGAGAGTTCAAGTTCCTGGGGCGTCGTCTTTCCCGATCTGCCCGGCTGCGTGTCGGCAGGCGACAGCTTCGAGGACGCGGCGCAAGCGGCGCGGGAGGCACTGTCCGGCCATCTCGCAGCCCTGCGCGCCGACGGTGATCCGATTCCGCGGCCCCGAACTTGGACGGAGCTGTCGGCCATTCCCGAAGCGACCGCGCACGGGGCCTTCGTCCAGCTCATCACGCCGCGCCGCGTCCCGGGCCGAGCGGGTGCGGATCAACATCACCATCGACAAAGGGCTGTTGCGCGTGGCCGACGAGGCGGCTGAGGCTCGCGGCCTCAACCGCTCCGCCTACATCGAGCGGGCGCTGGAAGCTGCGACCGGGCGGTGACGTCAGCGCAGGTCGACCTGATAGGGAGCAGGTCCGATTCCCAAGCATATACTGGTCGTCGTGATCCCAGCCGCGCTTCTCACGGAAAGCTCGCTCGGCGAGATCGAGCTCGATGCGAGGGGCACGCTTGGCTGGCTGCGGAGGATGAGCCAGCTTTTGTAGCCTCTTCATGAGGCAAGCGGCGGCTTGGCCTCTGACGACAGCCCACCGCCGGACGGCTAAGCGGCTGGCCTGCGACCTGGGCTGGCGATTGCGGCCCCGCAGGGGTGGCGCCCGTGCGCCCGAACCTCTAGGCGGCGCCGGAGGCGTCCGGCATCCCGCGCGACGGATGCGGCGAGAGGACCGACAGTGGATCAGCCGAAACCGAGAGACGGGGTCAGGATCGCCCGGGCGGGGGCGGGGCGGCCGGGCTATGTCACGGTGCGGGGCGCGCGCGAGCACAACCTGCGCGACGTGGACGTGGAACTGCCCCGCGACGCCCTCGTGGTGTTCACCGGGGTCTCGGGCTCCGGCAAGTCCTCGCTCGCCTTCGGCACGCTCTATGCCGAGGCGCAAAGGCGCTACTTCGAGTCGGTCGCGCCCTATGCCCGGCGGATGATCGATCAGGTCGGCGTGCCCGATGTCGACGCGATCGAGGGCCTGCCCCCGGCGGTGGCCCTGCAGCAGCAGCGCGGCACGCCGAGCGCGCGTTCCTCGGTCGGCAGCGTCACCACCCTGTCGAGCCTCGTGCGGATGATGGTCTCGCGCGCCGGCACCTACCCGCCGGGCCAGCCGATGCTCTACGCGGAGGATTTCTCACCCAACACGCCGCAGGGCGCCTGCCCGTCCTGCGGCGGGCTCGGGCGGGTCTACCGGGCGACCGAAGC
This sequence comes from Methylorubrum salsuginis, assembly GCF_900114375.1. Lineage (GTDB taxonomy): Bacteria > Pseudomonadota > Alphaproteobacteria > Rhizobiales > Beijerinckiaceae > Methylobacterium > Methylobacterium salsuginis. The sequence continues at coordinate 10,879 of NZ_FOSV01000028.1, forward strand.
CTCGATGGTGCCCGATCCGTCGCTGACGATCCGCGAGCGCGCCGTCGCGGCCTGGCCCCAGGCCTGGGGCGGGCAGAACCTGCGCGACATCCTCGTGAGCCGGGGCGTCGATGTCGACACGCCCTGGAAGGATCTGCCGCGGGCGCTGCGGGACTGGATCCTGTTCACCGACGAGCAGCCGCAGGAGCCGGTCTATGCCGGGCTCACCCCGGAGCAGACGCAACTCGCCCGCCGGCGGCGTCTGGAGCCGAGCTACATGGGCACCTTCACGAGCGCCCGCCGCCACGTGCTCGGCACCTTTACCAACTCGCAGAGCGCCCTCATGCGCCGCCGCGCCGCGCGCTATCTCGTGAGCGAGGATTGCCCAGCCTGCCACGGCAAGCGCCTGAAGCCCGAGGCGCTCTCGGTCACCTTCGCCGGGTACGACATCGGCGAATTGTCCCGCATGACGCTCTCCGATCTCGCCGAGGCGATGCGCCCGGCGGCCGAGGACCGCCTGCCCGACGCGGACGCCCTGTCGGCGACCCTCGACCGCGACGCCGGGCGGCAGGACCGCGCCCGCCGCGCCGCCGCGGGCGCCTCGGCGCATACGGGCGCGCCGGACGTGCGCGTGACCCCGAACCTCTCCATCGAGAAGCGGCTGGCCGCCCAGCGGCTGGCCGCCGACCTGATCGACCGGATCGGGACGCTGACCGAACTCGGCCTCGGCTACCTGTCGCTCGACCGGGTCACCACCACCCTGTCCTCGGGCGAATTGCAGCGCCTGCGTCTGGCCACCCAACTGCGCTCGCAGCTCTTCGGCGTCGCCTACGTGCTCGACGAGCCGACCGCCGGGCTGCACCCCGCCGACGGCGACGCCATGCACGAGGCGCTGGCCGGGCTCCTCGCCTCGGGCAATTCGCTGTTCGTCGTCGAGCACGACATCGGCACGATGCGCCGGGCCGACTGGCTGGTCGATGTCGGCCCGGAAGCGGGCGAGCATGGCGGCACCGTGCTCTATAGCGGCCCGCCGGACGGGCTTCGCGACGTGGAGGCGTCGCGCACGCGGCTGCATCTGTTCGGTCTCGCCACGCCACCCCGGCGCCCGCGGCGGGAACCCTCGGGTTGGCTGCGCCTGGAGGGCATCGTCCGCAACAACCTGAACGGGGTCGAGGCCGCGTTCCCGCTGGGCTGCCTCACCGCCGTGACCGGCATCTCGGGCTCCGGCAAGTCGAGCCTCGTCAGCCAGGCGCTGCTCGAACTCGTCGGCGACCGCCTCGGGCGGCCGGTCGAGACCGACGACGAGCCGGAGGATCCGCTCGACGACGCACCGGGCCCGACCGAGGGGCGCATCGTCGGCGGGATGGAGGGCGTCCGGCGCCTCGTGAAGGTCGATCAGAAGCCGATCGGGCGCACGCCGCGCTCGAACCTCGCGACCTATACCGGCCTGTTCGACGCCGTCCGCAAGCTGTTCGCCGCGACCCCCGAGGCGCGGCGGCGGCGCTACGACGCCGGCCGCTTCTCCTTCAACGTCGCCAAGGGCCGCTGCCCGGCCTGTGAGGGCGAGGGGTTCGTCAGCGTCGAATTGCTGTTCATGCCGAGCGTCTACGCCCCCTGCCCGACCTGCCACGGCACCCGCTACGCGCCGGAGACGCTGGAGGTGACGTGGAACGGCCTGACCATCGCCGACGTGCTCGGGCTCACCGTCGAGCGCGCCTGCGAGGCCTTCGCGGACGAGCCCTCCGTGCTGCGCCCGCTCGCCGTGCTACGGGATCTCGGGCTGGGCTACCTGCGCCTGGGCCAGCCGGCGACCGAACTCTCCGGCGGGGAGGCGCAACGCATCAAGCTCGCGACCGAATTGCAGCGGGGCCAGCGCGGCGGCACGCTCTACGTCCTCGACGAGCCGACGACCGGGCTGCACCCGACCGACGTGGACCGCCTGATGCTCCAGCTCAACGGCCTGGTCGATGCCGGCAACACCGTCGTCATGGTCGAGCACGACATGCGCGTCGTGGCCGGTGCCGATCACGTCATCGATGTCGGCCCCGGCGCCGGAAATCTCGGCGGCACCATCGTGGCGGCGGGCCGCCCCGAAGCGGTGGCCGCGGCGCCGGCGAGCCGCACGGCGCCGTATCTGCGGGAGGAACTCGGGGCCTACGAAGCCGAGGGCGCGTAGCATCCCCACCGACATCGACGGCGTCGAGCGCGGGCGGGGTTTCGCCCGCTTCAAGCGCGGCCGCAATTCCCGTAAGCGGGAGCGTCCTCCACGGAGCCCCCTCCCCCATGGCCTACTGGCTGTTCAAGTCCGAACCCTCGACCTGGTCGTGGGAGCAGCAGGTCGCGGCGGGCGAGGCCGGCACGTTCTGGAACGGGGTGCGCAACCACCTCGCCAAGAAGCAGATGCAGGCGATGCAGGTGGGGGAGCGCGGCTTCTTCTACCACTCGAACGAGGGCAAGGCCGTCGTCGGCATCGTCGAGATCATCAAGCCGTACTACCCGGATCACACCGACGAGACCGGCCGCTTCGGCATGGTCGATGTCCGCGCGGTGGCGCCGATGCCCCGCCCCGTGCCCCTCGACGTCATCAAGGCCGAGGACGCGCTCAAGGGCATGATGCTCGTCGTCAACTCGCGCCTCTCGGTCCAGCCGGTCACCGAGGCCGAATGGGCCTTGGTCTGCGCCATGGGCGGCTATACGGGGTGAGATTCACATATATGTGAATCGCGGCAGCTTGCCGTCGCGCCGAAGCGCACTCGCTTTGCCGCGACACGACGAACGGACGACACCACGATGGCCCCGCGCGAACCCCTGCTCAAACCCGTGCCGATCACCGAGCTGCGGCCGACCCAGATGACGGTCGGCTACCGCGAAGTGGCGGAGAAGCGCCGCCGCTGGCGCGACCACGACGCGGACAAGAAGGCCGCCTTCCTCGGCTCGCACATGATCCCGGTGCTGCTCGGGCCGAAGAAGCACCACTACGTCATCGACCATCACCACCTCGCCCGCGCGCTGCACGAGGAGGGCGTCGAGAGCGTGCTGGTGACGGTGGTGGCCGACCTGCACAAACTGAGCAAGGACGCGTTCTGGACGGTGGCCGACCACAAGTCCTGGGTCCATCCCTACGACGCCAAGGGCGTCCGGGTCGGCTTCGAAGACATCCCGAAGAAGATTTCGGATCTGGCCGACGACCCCTATCGCAGCCTCGCGGGCGAGCTGCGCCGAGCGGGGGGCTTTGCCAAGGACACGACGCCGTTCAGCGAGTTCCTCTGGGCCGACTTCCTGCGGCGCAAGGTGAAGCCGAAGCTGATCGCCGACGACTTCTCCGCCGCTCTGGAGCGGGCCATGCGCTTCGCGAAGTCGCCGGACGCCGGCTATCTGCCCGGCTGGTGCGGGCCGGTCGAGGGCTGAGTCCCACCGAGGGCCGCCGCCGCCGCGACCAACGCGAGGGCGGCGGCGATCACGGCGTTCCAGCCCGCCAGCGAGACGCCGAGGAAGCGCCACGCGGCGGCCGTGCAATCGACCGGCCGCACGCTCTCCAGGCTCTTGAGGAAATCGCCGACATCCGCCGGCCCCGCGCCGGAGCCGCCGCCGCAATCGGTCGGGCCGGGCCAGAAGCCCCATTCGGCGCCCGCGTGATAGACGCCGAGCCCCGCCCCGTAGAGCAGCACCAGGGCCACTAGCCCCAGCAGGAACCGGGCCGGCCGCGGTGGCAGGAACGCGGCGACGAGCGCGAGCGGCGCCGCGAGATAATAGGGCACCCGCTCGGTCAGGCAGAGCTTGCACGGCACGTAGCCGAGGCCGTGCTCGAACACGAGCGCGGCGCCGACGGTCGCGGCCGCCGCGACGGCGAGCGCCAGGGCGAGGGCACGCAGGCTCACAGCATCACCTTGAACGCGACGAAGCCGAGGATCACCACCGCGGCGAACAGGCCGGCCACCACGTTCAGGTGCCGATCGAGCACCGCGCGGATGCCGACGCCGTAGCGCCCGAGCAGGGCGGCCAGCAGGAAGAACCGCGCCCCGCGGGTCACGACCGACAGCACGGTGAACCAGAACAGCGAGTAATGCGCGAAGCCCGAGGTGATGGTGACGAGCTTGTAGGGGATCGGCGTGAGGCCTTTGAGCAGGATCACCCAATGCCCGTAGGTGGCGTAGGAGGCCTGGAACGTCTCGGCCTTGTCGGCGAGCCCGTAGAGGTTGAACAGCCACAACCCGACCGAATCGAACAGCAGCGCGCCGATGGCGTAGCCGACGAGCCCGCCGAGCACGGAGGCGACGGTGGCGATGGCGGCGTAGAGCCAGACCCGGTCGGGCCGGCTGACCGCCATCGGCACCAGCATGGCATCGGGCGGCACGGGGAAGAACGAGCTCTCGGCGAACGCCACCGCCCCGAGGGCCCAGGGTGCCGAGGGCTTGGCGGCGAGTGCGAGTATCCACTCGTAGAGACGGCGGATCATGGGTCCTCATCCGCGAGAGCATCGGCCCGAAAGGTGGCTTCCGGCTTTCGGAAAAAGACGATGCAGAAACAAGGATCGAGCGCCGCGGCTCGGATCTCCGATCCGAGACGAGGCGCGGGCGGGAAGCGTCGCCCTTTCAGCACAGAAGGGCGGCGGAAGCGAGGGTGTGCCGGTGGGCTGAAATTCGCGCTGGCCCTGAGGCCCCGGCCTGTGCCATGAGGCGGGGGCGTCGCGGGTATGGCGGAATTGGTAGACGCGGGCGACTCAAAATCGCCAGCCGCAAGGCGTGGGGGTTCGATTCCCTCTACCCGCACCATCTCCCCTCAATCAGATTTCAGGAACCGGCGGATCCAGCCCGCCACCCGGTCGTTGTCGGCGCTTGCCTCCAGGGAGGCCAGCGCGTCGCGCACCAGGGCGGGATGTCGCTCGCCCGCGCGGTGCCCGTCCGTGAGCGCGCGGGCGTAGTCCGGGCGGAACTCCGGGTGGCACTGGAACGAGAGGGCGGGCCGGTCGGCGTAGGCCAGCACGCCATAGGGGGTGAAGGCGCTGCCCGCGAGCACCCGGGCGCCGGGGGGCAGGGCCACGACCTGATCCTGGTGGCTCACGGGAATCGCGATCGCTCGGCCATCGTCCATGAAGGGCGCCCGCTCGATCACCTCGTAGGCGTGCAGCCCCAGGCCCCAGCCACGCGCGGAGCGCTCGACCCGGCCGCCGAAGGCCTGCGCCAGCGCCTGATGGCCGAAGCACAGGCCCACGAGCTTGGTCGTGCGGTCGAGGTCCCGCAGGAAGGTCAGGAGGTCGGCGACCCACGGCGTCGCATCGTAGACCGAGGCGGGCGAGCCGGTGATGACGTAGGCCTCGAACGCGTCGGACGCCGCGGGCCAGTGCCCCGCGGTCACGTCGAAGCACGTATAGGCGTGGCCGTCGCCGATCAGGGCCTCGACCATCGCGCCGTAGGAGGGAAAGCGCCCGCCGAGCCGCTCCGGCGGGAAGCCGGTTTCCAGGATGCCGATCTGCATGGGCTTTTTCTCATTGTGCATCGATCCCGACCCTTGGTCGGGCTCGACGCGCCCGGCGGACGACCGCCGCCGCGCATTTGCGCGGGCGGACGACGATGAGGAAGTCTCATCGTCGTCCGGGGTTTAGATCGCCGGATCGAAGCTCGAAACCGGCTTCACGGCCGCAGGCTTGGCGACGAGCCGCGCCAGCCCGACCGCGACGACCATCACGGCGGCGAAGATGGCGAAGATCAGCGGGTTGTAGACGATCAGGGCCACAAGGCAGATTCCGGCCATCACCAGCGCGAAGCCCGGTGCGTAGGGATAGAGCGGCGCCCGGTAGGGCCGGGCCAGCGACGGCTCGCTGCGGCGCAAGCGGAACAGGGCGAGCATGCTCGTCACGTACATGGTGAGCGCGCCGAACACCGCCATGGTGACGATGCTGGCGGTGAGCGACTGCCCGGCGACGCTGACGAGGCTGTCGCTGTAGATCGCCGCGATGCCGACGACGCCGCCCGCGAGCGTGGCGAGATGCGGCGTCTGGAAGCGCGGATGCAGCCGGGCGAAGACCTGCGGCAGGAAGCCGGCCCGCGCCAGGGCGAAGATCTGGCGGGCATAGCCCATGATGATGCCGTGGAACGAGGCGACGAGCCCGAACAGGCCGAGCCAGACCAGCATGTGCAGCCAGCCGCTCGACTCGCCGACCACCCGCTTCATCGCCTGCGGCAGCGGATCGTTCAGGTCGGAGAGCGCCTTCCAGTCGCCGGTGGCGCCGGCAAACAGCATCACGCCGAAGGCGAGCGCGGTGAGCGTCAGCACGCCGGTGATGTAGGCGATGGGAAGGGTGCGCTTGGGGTCCTTGGCTTCTTCGGCCGCCATGGCGACGCCCTCGATGGCGAGGAAGAACCAGATCGCGAAGGGGATCGCGGCGAAGATGCCCCCGAGCGCAGGGAGGCTGAACGTGTCCTGCCCGGCCCAGCCGCCGGCCACGAAGTGCGACACGCTGAAGGCCGGGGCGACGACGCCCATGAACACGAGGAGTTCGGCCACCGCCAGCACGGTGACGACGAGCTCGAACGTCGCGGCGATCTGCACGCCGACGACGTTGAGGCCCATGAACACGAGGTAGGCGCCGAGGGCGGCGTGCTTCGGGTCGAGGCCGGGAAACTGGACGTTCAGGTAGGCCCCGATGGCAAGCGCGATGGCGGGGGGCGCGAACACGAACTCGATCAGCGTGGCGTAGCCCGCCACCGCCGCCCCCGTGGGCCCGAAGGCGCGAAGCGCGTAGGCGAACGGGCCGCCCGCCTGCGGGATCGCGGTGGTGAGTTCGGTGAAGCTGAAGATGAAGGCCACGTACATCGCGGCGACCGCGACGGTGGTGACGAGGAAGCCCAGCGTGCCGGCCTGCGCCCAGCCGTAGCTCCAGCCGAAATACTCGCCCGAGATGACGAGCCCGACGGCGATGCCCCAGAGGTGGAAGGCGTTGAGGCTCTTGTCGAGCGTGGTCGAAGGCGTCGTCATGATGGGTCCCCCGCTGGCCCCATGGGGCCATGGCGAGTTTCCCCAAGCAAGAGCTTTGCCTCACCGTGGGACGGGAGCGCCGAGAAGGCGCCCCCGCGGGTCGCTCAGTAGCCGTAGCTGCGCTGTCCGTAGCCCTGCGGGGCGCCGTAGCCGGCGCCGCGGGGCTGGACGCGGGAGCCGTAATCGATCTCGCGCTGGCGCCGCGCCTGACGGTTCGCCAGGGCGCGGCCCGCGAGGCAGCCCGCGACCGCGCCGACCACGCCGCGCTCCGCGAGGTAATGCCCGGCGACGCCGCCGATGATCGCCCCCTTGATGCACCCCTTCGCTTCCGCCGTTCCGACGCTCAGCAAAGTCACGACCGTCATGGCCGATGCCGTCGCGATGATCCGCATGCCGCTCTCCTTGGGACAGTGGCCAGGGTAACGGTGCGAAAGCGCGGGCGTTCCCTTCGGGTGGAGGCCCGAGGCCGTCACAGCACGATCGAGGGGTTGAAGGTCTCCGGAGAGAACGGCAGCCGGAAACGCACCGCCATGCCCCCCTCCCGATCGCCCTCCAGGATACGGACGACCTCGGCGTAGCGCTTGCCGACCTTGACCTTCTGTCCGACCAGGGGACGCAACCGACCGTCGAGGGCGATGGCCGCGCCGGAGGGCGAGAGGTCGAGGATGCGCCCCTCGATCGGGAACCCGTCCTCGAATTCGAGGGCGACCTCGGGATGGACCGGGACGATACGCGGCGCGGCGCGCTGCTCGACGCGTCCGTCCGCGCAGGCCGAGAGCCACGCGATGCGGGCGGCCAAGCGCTCGCGGCGTGCATCGGTCAGGGCGAAGACCACCGTGAACCCACGCTCCGACGGGTCGGTGACGTGCCCGTGCAGGAGGCCGACCCGGTCGAGCCGGCAGGTGACGGGATCGCCCGCACGCGCTCGGGCCTGCAGCGCGAGCTCGGCGCCGAGAGGTGACAGGCGGCGCGCGATGCAGGCCTGTTCACGCCCGTCCGGAAGCAGGCAATGGCCGGGCAGCGGCTGGGAATAGAGCAGTTCTCGAAATCGCGGCATCCGTTCGCCCGAAATCCACGTGTCGCGTCAACGTGATTCCGACAGATTACCGAAGCCTTAGCCACATCACCCACCGCCGAGGGCATCGGCCCGAAAAGGGGATGTTGGCTTTCGAAAAGTGTCCGTGGATACGGGGAAAGTCGGGGATCGCCCCGGATTTGAGATCCGGGACGATCCTCAAGTGCCGGCGGCGCGGGTGAACTCCGCAGGGGCTACGATCGCGCGGCACCCGCCGGGCGGCGGCGGTGCTCGGTGGCGACCAGCGCGAGGAAGCGCGGGATCGTGTGCAGGTAGCGGCCGGTCAGCCGGCGCGGCTCGCGCATCAGGCGGTAGGCCCATTCGAGGCCGGTGACCTGGAACGCCACGGGCGCGCGGGGCACGCGGCCGGTCAGCACGTCGAAGGCGGCGCCGACGCCCATCGCCACGGTGCCGGGCAGGTGCGGGGCGTGCTCGGCCATGAACAGCTCCTGCTTCGGGGTGCCCAGGCCGATCCAGAGGATCTGCGCGCCGGATTCCCGGATACGTGCCCGCATGGCGTCGGTTTCGGCCGCATCGAGCGGGCGGAACGGCGGGGTCTCGGTGCCGACGACCTGCAAGCCCGGCAGGCGGGCCTGCATCGTCCGGGCGAGGGCATCCGCGACGCCCTCGCCGCCGCCGAGGAAGTAGTGGCGCCAGCCATGGACGAGGCCGGCACGGCAGACCGCCTCGACCGATTCGATACCCGGCACCTGGCCGATGCCGTCGGCGCCGCGCAGCCGCCCGAGCCAGTAGAGCGGGCGCCCGTCCGGGCAGACCAGCATCGCCGCCTCGTGCGCGGCGAGCAGCTTCTCGTCCTCGGTGGCACGCACGATGCCGTGGGCGTCGCGGAAGACCACGAAGGTGCCCGGCCGGGTCCGCCCGGAATCGAGGCGACGGCGGATCGCGCCGATCATGCCCTTCATGTCGATGGCGGAAATGCCGGTCCCGGCGAGGCGGAACCGGGGGACCGCGGGATCGTGGCTCATCGGGCGATCTCCAGAACGGGTGTCGTGAGGGAAAGGGGAGCGGCGGCGCGGGCGGCGCAGGCCCGCCGGTAGATCGAGAGGAGGGCCGCGGTGGTGGCCTCCTCGGTCCAGTCGCGGAGATAGGCGGCGCGCGCGGCCCGACCCATCCGGCGGGCGGCCTGCGGATCGGCGAGGATGCGGGCCATGGCCTGCGCCAGCGCGGCGGGATCGCCGGGGGTGACGAGCAGCCCCGTCACGCCGTCCTCGACGAGATCGGCCAGCGCGCCGATGCGCGAGGCGATGACGGGCGTGCCGGCGGCGAAGGCCTCGGCCACCACCATCGGCAGGCCTTCGTACCAGAGCGAGGGCACGACGAGCGCCGCGGCCCGCGCCATCCGGGCCTGGACCTCGGCGCCGGGGAGCGTGCCGAGCAGGGTCAGGCCGGGCGCACCGTCCAGGCTCTCGCGCAGCGGCCCTTCGCCGGCGACGTCGATCGCCCGGCCGAGCTGCCCGGCCGCCGCCTTCAGGGTCTCGACGCCCTTCTCGCGGCTGAGCCGCCCGGCGAACAGGATCGTCTCTCGCGACGCCTCGGAGGGGGGGCCGGGATCGGGCAGGCCGTTCGGCTTCACCACGATGCGCTCGGGCGGCAGGCCGGCGGCGACGAAGCGACCGCGGGCGAAGGGGGTCAGCACCACGAAGGCGTCGACGTCGCGGGTCCAGGTGCCGATGCGGCGGTGCCGGTCGATCATCCGGGCGACGGCGAGGCTGCCGAGCCGCGAGCCGCGGTAGCAGCGGTGGCGCACCGCCGCGTAGGGCGAGCCGGTGACGCAGGTCTCGCACGGCTTGCCGTCCCGCATCAGCAGGGCGCCGGCGCAGGTGAGGCGGAAATTGTGCAGCGTCTGGACGGTGGCCGCGCCCTCCGCCCGCACCGCCGCGAACATCCCCGGCGAGACCAGCGGGAAGGTGTTGTGGGCATGCACCACGTCGGGCCGGAAGCGGCGCACCGCCTCGACGACGCGGGCGATGCCGCGGCGGGCATGCGGCGCCTCGAAGGCCACGCGCAGGCGATCGACCGGCCCCCGGATGTCGTCGTTTGAAAAGTACAGCGTCTCGACCGTGCAGCCGGCGCGGGCCAGCGCCGCCGCCTCGCGCTCCACGACGGCATCCTCGCCGCCGCGGATCTGATAGCGGTTGTGGACGATGAGGACGCGCCGGCTCACCGGTTGCGGCCCCCGCCCGCGAGGAAGTCCGCATAGGCGCGGGCGAGACCCGCTTCGAGGCCGGTCGTCGCCCGCCATCCCAAGCCGGCTAAACGAGACACGTCGAGGAGCTTGCGCGGGGTGCCGTCGGGCTTCCCGGCGTCGAACGTCAGCTCGCCCTCGTAGCCGACGACGCGGGCCACCGTGCGGGCGAAGTCCGCGATGGTCACGTCCTCGCCGGTGCCGACATTGAGGATGTCCTCCCCCGACCATTCCCGCATGGCGAACACGCAGGCGTCGGCGAGATCGTCGACGTAGAGGAACTCGCGGCAGGGCGTGCCGGTGCCCCAGATCGTGACGCTGGGGGCGCCGGCCTCGCGTGCCTCGTGGAAGCGGCGCAGGAGCGCGGCGGCGACATGCGCGTTCTCGGGGTGGTAGTTGTCGCCGGGCCCGTAGAGATTCGTCGGCATCACGGCGACGAAGTCGCGGCCGTGCTGGCGGCGATAGGCCTGGCACAGCTTGATCCCGGCGATCTTGGCGACCGCGTACCACTGGTTGGTCGGCTCGAGCGGGCCGGTCAGCAGCGCGTCCTCCGTCATCGGCTGGGCCGCGTGCTTCGGATAGATGCACGAGGAGCCGAGATAGAGCAGCTTCTCCACGCCGTGATGGTGCGCGGCGTGGATCACGTTCGCCGCCATGGCGAGGTTGTCGTAGAGGAAGGTCGCCGGATAGCGGTCGTTGGCCTGGATGCCGCCGACCGTGCCGGCGGCATGGAACACCGCCTGCGGCCGGATATCGGCGAAATAGGCCTCGACCGAGCCGAGGTCGCGCAGGTCCACGCGCTCGCGGCCGTGTTCGAGGATCTCGCACCCCTCGCTCGCGAGGCGGCGCACCAGGGCCGCCCCGGCCATGCCGCGGGCGCCCGCGACGAAGACCCGCTTGCCCGAGAGGTCGTAGCGCATCGGTGCCCTCACTCGGCGGCCAGACGCAGGGCGGTGCCGTGCTGGTGCGGACGGCGCGACGCCGTGTCGGCCTCGAACCGGGCCTCCTCCAGGTCGGCCGCGACCATCTCGCGCACGAGTTCCTCGAAGGTCGTGCGCGGCGCCCAGCCGAGGGCCTCGCGCGCCTTGGTGCCGTCGCCGACGAGCAGGTCGACTTCGGTCGGGCGGAAGAAGCGCGGATCGATGCGCACCAGCGTGTCGCCGGTGCGGGCGTCGCGCCCGACCTCGTCCACGCCCTGGCCTTCCCAGGCGATGGTGCGGCCGACCTCGGCGAAGGCCGCCTCGATGAAGCTGCGCACGCTGCGGGTCTGCCCGGTGGCGATGACGTAGTCGTCGGGCTTGTCCTGCTGCAGCATCAGCCACATCGCCTCGACGTAGTCGCGGGCGTGGCCCCAGTCGCGCTGGGCGTCGATGTTGCCGATCCAGAGGCAGTCCTGGCGCCCGGTCTCGATCCGGCCGACCGCACGGGTGATCTTGCGGGTCACGAAGGTCTCGCCGCGGATCGGGCTCTCGTGGTTGAACAGGATGCCGTTCGAGGCGTGAATGCCGTAGGCCTCGCGGTAGTTCACCGTGATCCAGTAGGCGTAGAGCTTGGCCACGCCGTAGGGCGAGCGCGGATAGAACGGCGTCGTCTCGCGCTGGGGCACCGCCTGGACGAGGCCGTACAGCTCCGAGGTCGAGGCCTGATAGAAGCGCGTCGTCTCGGTCAGCCGCAGTTGGCGCAGGGCCTCGAGGATGCGAAGCGGGCCGACGGCATCCGCGTTGGCGGTGTATTCCGGCGTCTCGAAGCTGACCGCGACGTGCGACTGGGCGGCGAGGTTGTAGATCTCGTCCGGGCGTACGTCGGCGATGATGCGGGTCAGCGCCGCGGAATCGGTCATGTCGCCGTAATGCAGGCGCAGGCGCACGTCCTCGTCGTGCGGGTCCTGATACAGGTGATCGATGCGGCCGGTGTTGAAGCTCGACGAGCGCCGCTTGAGGCCGTGGACCTGATAGCCGCGGGCGAGCAGCATCTCGGCCAGATAGGCGCCGTCCTGGCCCGTGATGCCGGTGATGAGTGCAGTCTTCATCGTGTCCCTCGGTACGCGCCAACTGAAAATTCGGCCGCCACTCTCGCATGAGCGGGACGGACAGGTGAGATTGAGATCACGCCAGCAAGCGGTGTGCCCCCGGAAACTGCGCCGGAACGGGATGTTTGGCTCAGAGCAGGACAGATTCGGCTGGGGCGAAGAGATCTTCGGGCCGGCGAGGGGCTGGGTGACATGTTCCGGGATTCGACGGCTCGCCTCGGGTGGAGACGGGAGCCGATCATCACGGCCCCGGGCTAAATTCCGGTGTAGCGACAACCTTTACGGGGCCATAATTCGCCCCGCCGAAATCAATCCAACGATCCGGCGGATGCGCTCGATTGTCCCAAGCGATGAAGGATGCCGGGACGATGCGCCCGCGGCTCGTGCCGCATCGCCTCGTTTCGAAATCCGACCCGGCCGTTCGGGCCGCGGGACCGACCCTCAGCGTTGCGCCAGCAGCCCGGCGGCGAGCGAGCGGACGAGGGGGAGGCGGCCGTAAAGCCAGAGGGGGGTGCTCTGGACGACGCGGCGGCTGATGCCGCGCTTGAAGTCGAACACGCCGCGATTGCCCGCCGGATCGATGCCGCCGAGATCGTAGATCGGGCAGCCCTCGGCCTTGGCCCGCTCGATCAGGGTCCAGACCGAGAGCGCGGCGGCGTTGGTGGCCCGGCCGCGCTCGTTCGAGGCGGCGAAGAAATCGGTCCAGCGTGCCGGCGCCCAGTGGGCGATCCGCACCAGGATCGGTTCGCCGTTCTCGCGCACCTCCAGGATGACGAGGCGCGGGTCGGTGGCGGCCACGTCGCGAAACGCCTTCGGATCCAGGGTATTCGAGAAGCCCTTGCGGGCCTGGAGCGCCGCGTACATCCCGGCGAAGGTGTCGAAGGCGGCGAGCCGCGCATCCGGATCGGTCAGGATCGCGGTCTCGAGGTCGGGGTTGCGCTGAGCCTTGGCGAGGTTGCGCCGCCATTTCGAATCGAGCCCGGCCTCGATCGCCGCGATGTCGCGGGTCAGGTCGAGTTCGAGGGTGTGCTGGCGGGCCGAGACCACCGGCACGAAGCCGAGCGCCAGCAATGCCGCCACCGCCTCGTTGTCCTGGAACTCGTGGAAGTTCACGCCGAGCAGATCGAAGGGTCCGAGCGCCAGGTGGTCGCGGAAGGCGCGGAGCGTCGCTTCCGCCCGCGCCGTGCCGGCGGCGGTCAGCACCGGACAGCCCTGCGCCAGCACGAAGCGGGCGAACCCGAGCCGCCGCTCCTGAACCTGCACGAAGGCGAGGTCGCGCCCCCGGCCGTCGCGGATCGCGATCCGCCGGACCGCCCAGTTCAGGCGCGCCTTGTAGGTGCCCCAGGGCCGGGCGACGTAGAGATTGGCGCCCGGCTCGTCGGCGAGGCGCTCGTCCCAGTCCGCCGCGTCGGTCAGGTCGACGACCGTGATGTCTTCGGCGGGGGCGTGGCGCTCGATGGCGGCCGATGGCGCCACCCCGCGACGCCGCGAGTCAGGGCGGGCCTCCGAGCGGGCCGTGAGCCGCAGCCGGGTCGGGCCCGAAGCGGCGATTCGTGCAGGGGTCATCCGTGTACTCCGTCGCTGCTTCGAGGCGGGTCGAGACCGAATGGTTCCCCCCGGTGCGTGATCAATCCCCTGGCCGGCCCGAATACGGGCGAAAGTGTCATGGAGCGTACAATACCCGGACGCGGGACGGCCGGGCCAGACGGGGAAAGCGTCGATCTGTGCGGGGCGGCCCCTGCGAGCCCTGTCCGGCAAATTTGCGAGCGGCGCACGCCTACCGCGGACCGCTGGCCCCTCGGCCGAAAAGCGCTCGTCAGACTGAACGTCGAACCTGCGGCGGCTATTCCCCATGAGCGGTCGGCCCGGACTTCGTACCGACGAACGAGACCGGATGCGGGGCCGGTACGTTTTCGGAAAGGCGTTTCATCCACCCTAGGACGTTGGGCCGCGCTCCGATTCGGGGCGACGCGACGTTGACGTTTCGCGCGGCGGGCCCGATGGCGGCGCGGTGCGAGAGGGCGAAGGAAAGCGGATGACGCGTCATCGAGCGGTGGAGCGGGCGGATCGCGAGGCCGTTCTGGAACGGCAGCGGGCGCTCAAGATGGCGAAGTCGGCCCATGCCTATGTCCGCGGCAACACCCTGAAGTTCTACGAGTGGCTCGACGGCCTGCCCCGCGGCACCCTGCCCGAGGGGCCGCCGATCTGGATCTGCGGCGATTGCCATCTGGGCAATCTCGGGCCGCTCGCCGACGCGGACGGGGACGTCGCGATCCAGATCCGCGACCTCGACCAGACCGTGATCGGCAATCCGGCCCACGACCTCGTGCGGCTCGGCCTGTCGTTGGCGAGCGCGGCGCGCGGCTCCAACCTGCCCGGCGTCGTCACCTCGCGGATGCTGGAGGAAATGGTGCGGGGCTATTCGGGTGGGCTCGCCTCGCGGGACGGCGACGGGGAGCCGCGGGAGCCGGATGCGGTGCGCACCGTGCGCCATCGGGCGCTGGGGCGGCGCTGGAAGCACCTCGCCCGCGAGCGCCTGGAGGACGAGGATCTCAAAATCCCCCGCGGCCGCCGATTCTGGGCGCTGGACGACGATGAGTACGCCGCCCTCGACGCGCTGTTCCACGAGGACGCGGTGCGCGAACTCGTCCTGGCGATCGACGGCCGCCACGCCGACGCGGCGCGGGTGCGCCTGCTCGACGCCGCCTACTGGATGAAGGGCTGCTCCTCGCTGGGCTTCCTGCGCTACGCCGCCCTGCTGCGCATCGACGAGCACGGCGAGAAGCCGCGGCTGGCGCTGGTCGATCTGAAGGAGGCGCTCACCGCCGCAGCCCCTCCGGCGCCGAAAGCGAAGATGCCCAAGGATCCGGCCGAGCGCGTGGTCGCCGGCGCCCGCGCGCTCTCGCCCCATCTCGGCGAGCGCATGCTGCCCGCCCGCATCCTCGGCAAGCCGGTGGTCGTCCGCGAGCTGCTGCCGCAGGACCTCAAGCTCGACGTCGATCAGTTCAGCAGCGGCGAGGCGGTACGGGCCGCCCGCTACCTCGCCCACGTGGTCGGCGCGGCCCATGGCCGGCAGATGACGCGCAGCGCGCGCGCCGAGTGGCGCCGCGCCGTCGCCCGCGGCGCCACCGCGGACGGCGCCCCATCCTGGCTGTGGTCGAGCGTGGTCGAACTCGCCGGCCGCCACGAGGTCGGCTACCTCGAACATTGCCGCTCCTACGCCGACGCCGAGGCAGCCTGAGGGCCGGGCACCCCGCCCCATATCGAAGCTGCACCCCGCCTCCGCCGCGTCCGGTCTTGAACCGGACGGGGCCGTGACGATATCGGCTCAACCGACGGCGCCTTTTGCTCGCGCCGCGATCAGACTGTGCACAATATTATGCCATCGTGACGAAAATCGTCGCGATGTTGCGGCGCAGCGTCGGAATCTGTCGGTAAACTTCCGGACATGTCGGCTTCGCGGCAAAAAGCGTCGCCGCAGGACAAGCCACTGAGGCTGTCCGTACTAGCTTTTGATCATAGCAAATCAAGACAAGCACTGCTGCCGGCGCCGAAAGGCGAATGCCGTAATGCGCTGATCCGAAGAGGTTGCAAGCACATGGGCCGCATCACTCTCGAGAGCGTCAGCAAAGTCTTCGGCGCCAACCACGCCGAGGCGATCAACTTGATTTCCCAGGGCAAGCGCAAGGCCGAGGTGGCCCAGGCCTGCGGCGCCGTCGTGGGCCTGCGCGACATCTCCTTCGACGTGCACGAGGGCGAGATCCTGACCCTGATGGGCCTCTCGGGCTCGGGCAAGTCCACCCTGCTGCGGTGCATGAACCGCCTCGTGGAGCCCACGATCGGGCGCATCCTCGTCGACGACGTGGACGTGACCAAGCTCGGCCGCAAGGAACTCCTGGCCTTCCGCCAGAAGGCCTTCGGCATGGTGTTCCAGCACTTCGCCCTGCTGCCGAACCGCACCATCCTGGCGAATGTCGGCTTCGGCCTGGAGATCAAGAACGTCCCGGCCAAGCAACGCATCGACGCCGCGATGCGGGCGATCGAACTCGTCGGCCTGAAAGGCTGGGAAAGCAAGTATCCGAACGAGTTGTCGGGCGGCATGCAGCAGCGCGCCGGCCTCGCCCGCGCGCTCGCGGCCGATGCCGACATCCTGCTGATGGACGAGGCGTTCAGCGCCCTCGATCCGCTGATCCGCCGCGACATGCAGGCCGAACTGCGCGAATTGCAGCGCTCCCTCAAGAAGACCATCGTCTTCGTCTCGCACGACCTCGACGAGGCCGTGGCGCTCGGCGGCCGCATCGTCCTGATGAAGGACGGCGAGGTGGTCCAGATCGGCCAGCCCGAAGAGGTCGTGGCCCGTCCGGCGACCGAATACGTCCGCCGCTTCGTCGAGCATATCGATCTCGCCGCGGTGATGCGCGCCGGTCAGGTCGCCGACCGCGCGGCGGTCGTGCTGTCCCCCACCGACACGGTCGCCGAGGCGCGGCTGCGCACGGCGGCCGGCGGCAGCGACGGCTGGCTCGTCGCCGACCAGGGCGGGCGCTTCGTCGGCCGCGTGCGCGCCGAGCGCCTCGCCGCCGCCCGGACCGGCGAGACCGTCGCGAGCCTGCTCGATCTCGATCCGGCCGCGGTCTCGGCCGAGGCCCGCCTCGACGCGGTGCTGCCGCAGGTCGCCCAGAGCGGCGCGGTGGCGGTCGTGGCCGAGGACGGGCGCCTGATCGGCCCGATCACCAGCCGCGACGTGGTGCGTGCGCTCGCCGCACGTCCCGGCAACTCTTCGACACAGGCCCAACCGGCAGGAGCGGATCGATGGACTGGAACGTCCCCAAATTCCCCCTCGACACGCTCAGCGACAACGGCCTCGACTGGCTCACCGAACATGGCAGTTGGCTGACCCGCGCCGTCAGCCGCACGGTCTCCGACTGGATCGAGGCGCTGACCACCGCGCTGATCGCGGTGCCGCCGTGGCTGGCCATCATCGCCGCCTCAGCTCTGACCTACAAGATCGGCGGCCGCAAGGTCGGGCTCCTGACGCTCGGCGGCCTGCTGTTCCTCTGGAACCTGCGGCTGTGGCAGGCGACCGTCGAGACCCTGGTGCTCGTCATCCTGGCGACGATCGCGGCGCTCCTGATCGGCATCCCGGTCGGCATCTGGTTCGCGCTGAGCCGGCGCGCCTGGCGGACCTTCTCGCCCGTCCTCGACATGATGCAGACGCTGCCGAGCTTCGTCTATCTGATCCCGGCACTGCCGTTCTTCGGCCTCGGGGCGGTCTCGGCGTGCTTCGCCACCATCGTTTTCTCGGTGCCGCCGGTGATCCGGCTCACCGCGCTCGGCATCCGCAACGTGCCGACCGAACTCGTCGAGGCCTCCGACGCCTTCGGCAGCTCGGCGACGCAGAAGCTGTTCAAGGTCCAGCTGCCGCTGGCGCTGCCGACGATCATGGCCGGCGTCAACCAGACCATGATGCTGGCGCTGTCCATGGTGGTCATCGCGGCGATGATCGGCGCCGGGGGACTGGGCCGCGCGGTCTGGCAGTCGATCCAGCGTCTGGAAGCCGGCGCCGGGTTCGAGGCGGGGATCGGCATCGTGATCGTGGCGGTCATCCTCGACCGGGCGACCCAGGCGCTCGCCGCCAAGGCCCGCCCCCACGGTTCGGCTTGAGCCGAAGCCGCACCCGTCCGGCGGCGCGCCTGCCGGACGGCCCGCACAAGCCCCGCACCATCAACAATTGTTAGTTTCTCCTCCGACCACGAGACGATCATGCGCGCGACCACGCTCGGTGCCCTCCTCTGCCTCGCCCTGACCCAGACGCCCGCGGAAGCGGCGAGCAAGCAGGTGCGGATCGCCTATGTCGAATGGGCCGACGCGGTGGTCGCCACCAACATCCTCAAGCTCGCGCTGGAGGAGAAGGGCTACGAGGTGAAGACGATCCCGCTCGCCGCCGCCGCCATGTGGCAGGCCGTGGCGACCGGCGACGCCGATGCCAGCGTCGCGGCGTGGCTGCCGGTCACGCAAGGAGCCTATTACGAGAAGCTGAAGAACCGCCTCGAACTGGTCGGCCCGAACGTCACCGGCGCCAAGATCGGCTGGGCGGTCCCGGCCTCCTCCCCCCTCAACTCCATCGAGGACCTCAAGACCAAGTCGGCCGAGGTCGGCGGGCAGGTGATCGGCATCGATCCCGGCGCCGGGATCATGAAGAGCTCGGAGGCCGCCATCAAGGCCTATGGCCTGCCGGTCAAGCTCGTGGACGGCAGCGACGCGACGATGACCAGCGCCCTCAAGGACGCGGTGCGCCAGAAGAAGGACATCGTCGTCACCGCCTGGACGCCGCACTGGATGTTCGCCCGCTACGAGCTGAAGTACCTCGCCGATCCGAAGAAGGCCTTCGGTGACGACGAGAGCGTCAACACCATCGTCCGCAAGGGACTGAAGGACGACATGCCCGAGGTCTACGCCGTCCTCCAGAAGTTCAAGCTCACCGTGAAGGACGAAGAGGCCGTGATGGCCGAGAACGAGGAAAAAGGCGCCAAGCCCGCCGAAACTGCCGCCAAATGGATCACCAAGAATCGCGCGACGGTCGATGGCTGGATAAAATAATATCTTGGCCACAATCCAAGCAAATGATACAATTTACGGGTCGAATCAAACTACAGTGAAGTAGAAGCTGGGGGCTACATGACTATGAAAAGCTTGGCGGCCGCCCTCCTGGGGTGCGTCGCAGGGGCCGCGCTGTGCTCATCGGCAGCGCTGGCACAGTCGCGGGGCACGGTGGAGCTCGATGCCGAGCCGAGCAAGGTGAACCGGGTGCAGCCGATCGCGGTGCCCGATCCCACCTACGCCCCCGAGGCCGCCAAGCCCGCCAGCAACTTCGACATCGCACCGCCGAAGGGTAAGACCGAATTCGGCACCTTCACCTTCGGCGGCGCCATCCGGGCCCGCTACGACTGGCGCTTCAACGACGTCAGCCTCGGCGGTCAGCCCAAGGCGTCCGAGCATTTCGACTTCGACACGCTCTCGCTCAAGGCGGCCTACGATTCGGACACGATCTTCGGCGCCGCGCAGTACCGCTTCTACGGCGGCAGCTCGATCTACGGGCCGCGCAACGGCTACCGCGGCTATCCGGGCGAGGTCAGCTTCCCGATGTGGGCCTATGTCGGCTACAAGCTGACCAAGGAAGACAGCGTCACCGTCGGCCTCAATCAGGCGCCGTTCGGCCTGACGCCGTATTTCGGCAACAGCTTCATCGAGACGCTGGGCTTCACCATGGGCCTGGAAGAGGTCTACAACTTCGGCGTCAAGTACTCGCACGTCGAATCTGACCTGAACTATCAGGTCGGCTACTATCCGGGCGCCAACCCGAACGCCATCGGCCTGAGCCTCGACAGCGCCCGCTACTCGACCAACATCGTCCGGGCCGATTCCTACACGCCGTTCGCCACGCGCAACGCCGAACAGAACATGTTCATCGGCCGGGCCGAGTACTTCTTCCTCAAGAACGATCTCGCGTCGTTCGCGGTCGGCGCCTCGATCTGGCACTCGGACATCTACAATTCCGACACCCGCCAGACCGGCACCAAGCAGCTCGAAGGCATCCACGCCCTCGGCACCTACGGTCCCTGGGGCTTCAAGGGCATCTTCATCCGCCAGGACATCGACCCGCGCAACCCGGTCCGCAACGACCTGATCGGCATCGGCGGCTTCGACTTCTCCTACAACATGGCCACCCGCGGCAACTTCGTCTCGGGCGAAATCAGCTACAAAGTCGCCGACCCGATCGGGCCGTTCACGGTCGTGCCCTATGCCGGCTACAGCGCCTACTTCAAGGACAAGGCCAGCTTCCAGAACAGCGAGCGCTTCATCATCGGCGGCGCCTGGACGCTCACCGCCGACCCGAACCTGATCATCTACACCGAGGGCGTCATCGGCCGGAACGACCCCTATGTCGGCGCCGGACAATTCTCCAGCGGCCTGGCGCAAGGCGGCGACAACAAGTGGAAGTCGCGCTTCATCATGAACATCGGTTACTACTTCTAGCCATCGATCCGGCGCATCTCCCTTTCCCGAGGGACAGCCCCGACGAAGACCTTCCGCGCCCGCCGGGTGCTCAGGAGGACTTCTTCGGGGCTTTCTTCGTGCCCCGGGGCGACCGACCGGCCAGCGCCTCGCCTCGAGAGAACGAATTCGTACGGTCGGACGAGATTGTTGCAGCGAAAAAATTTCGGGCGCTACTCGGGATAAGACAAAGGAAGCTGTGCCGGAATCCGGATTTAAGGATCGAACCGGCCATGAATTCTGCTTTCTGGCCGCTCCGTCAGCGCATTGCGAGTTGAGTTAACGGGCCGTCAATCCTCGACCGCCATCGTCCCGGGTACCCCCCACCCGGACCTGCAGCCTCATGAGCACCCAGCACGGCTTGTCGAACAAGTTGATGTTCGTCACCGGAACGGCCGTCACCGTCGTCCTGGTCGGATTCCTCGGCATCACGGCGTGGCGCACCGCCGACCGCGTCCGTTCCGACGTCACCGAACTCGCAATCAAGGAGGCGTCCGGGGCGGCGAGCCAGGTCGGCATCCAGTTGACCGAGGCGGTCTCGGCGGGCACCGCCATGACGGCGGCCCTCTCCGGGCTGATCGAGACCGGCCAGGCGCGGCGCGCCGACCTCGTCTCGGTGGCGCGCGCCACGGCTGTGCGCTACCCGAACCTCTACGGCGCCTGGATGTGCGACACGACCGAGCGCACCCTGGAAAAGACGCTGCCCGGCACCGACGCCGTCAATCAGAAGGGGCTCTTCACGCCCTACTGGACGAAGAACGCCGCCGGGACGCCGGAATTCTCGACCTTCCAGTTCGACGGCTCCGAGCAATGGTACCAGGCGCCGGTCGCCACGGGCAAAAGCCTCGTGACCGAGCCCTATCTCACCACCCGCGGCGACCTCGTGACCTCGATCACCGCGCCGATCGCCCCGGCGGGCCGCGTCGTCGGCGTCGGCGGCGTCGACATCCGGCTCGACACCTTGCCCGAACGCCTCAGCGCGCTGCATCCCTTCGGCGGCGGCCGGGTGATGCTGCTGTCTCAGGGCGGCAAGTGGCTGGCCCCGCCCGCCAAGGGCCTGGAGATGAAGGCCTATGAGGGCGCGGGCGCCGACGCGGTGAAGGCCGCGCTCGCCGACGGGCAATGGCGCGCCCTCGCCGACGGCCCCGATGGCGGCCTGCGGCTGATCTATCCGTTCTCGGCGCCCGGCATGAACACGACCTGGGCCGTGGTGATGGACGTGCCGGCGGCCGTGATCACGCAGCCGATCTACCGGCAGCTCGCCGAGACCGCGGCCGGCGGGCTCATCGTCCTCCTCGTCGTGCTGGTCACCCTCTTCGCGACGACGAAGGCGCTGATCGACAAGCCCCTGACCCGCTCGGTGCGCACCATCGAGAGCCTGATCGAGCGGCGCTACGACACCGTCATCGCCGACACCGACCGCAAGGACGAGATCGGCGCCATCGCCCGGGCACTGGAGGTGTTTCGCGACAAGGCGCGCCAGGCCGAGACCCTGGCCGAGGCGCAGGAGATGCAGCAGCGCCAGCAGCTGTCGCGGGCCGAGACCATCCGTCACCACTCGCAGAGCTTCGACAGCACGGTCTCGAACCTGACCGAGACCGTGCTGCGGCTCGTCGGCGACCTCGATTCGGCCTCGACCAACCTGAAGGGCGGCGCCGAGGCGACGAGCCTGCGCAGCGCCTCCGTGGCGGCGGCCTCCGAGCAGACCTCCGCCAATGTCGGCGCGGTCGCGTCCGCGGCCGAGGAACTGCTCGCCTCGGTGCAGGAGATCGGCCGCCAGATCGACCATTCGACGCAGATCGCCGCGAGCGCCGTCACGCAGGCGCGGGAGGCGCGCGCCAGGGTCGATGCCCTGGCGGGTGCGGCCAACCGCATCGACGAGGTGGTCCGGCTCATCAGCTCGATCGCGGCGCAGACCAACCTGCTGGCGCTCAACGCCACGATCGAGGCCGCCCGCGCGGGCGAGGCGGGCCGCGGCTTCGCCGTGGTCGCCTCGGAGGTGAAGGAACTCGCCAACCAGACCTCGCGGGCGACCGACGAGATCGCCGTGCAGATCGCGGCGGTGCAGAGCGGGACCGGCGACACCGTGGCCGTCATCCAGGACGTGTCCGGCACGATCGAGCAGATGAGCGCCATCGCCCAGTCGATCCGCGAGGCGGCGGCCCAGCAGGGGCTGGCGATGCACGAGGTGGCCCGCAACATCCAGGAGGCGTCCGCCGGCACGCACGAGGTCTCGGCCAGCATCTCCGCGGTGTCGCGCTCGGCGGGCGAGACCGGCGAGACAGCGAAGGTGGTGAGCTCCGCCGCGATGGTGTTGCAGGACAAATCGAACGAGTTGCGCAGCCAGGTCATGACGTTCCTCTCGAACGTCCGCGCCGCGAGCTGAGGGACACGCCGAAACAA
Organism: Methylorubrum salsuginis; assembly: GCF_900114375.1. GTDB lineage: Bacteria > Pseudomonadota > Alphaproteobacteria > Rhizobiales > Beijerinckiaceae > Methylobacterium > Methylobacterium salsuginis. The sequence goes on from NZ_FOSV01000028.1 coordinate 33,598, forward strand.
AAAAAGGCCGCCCTGGACGGGGCGGCCGGAGGCCTTGGGAGGAAACGCTCACGAAGCTGCGAAACCGGGCCGGATCGCCACTGCGTGATCTGAAGACTAGGCCCGGCAAGCCCCCCGATCTTGCCGGAAAGCGACCTTTCCTTACGAATGCAAGGCTCTGTCGCCAGCGACGCGGCGTCTCATACCAACCGGCACGAAACAGGACCGATGGTCCTGTTTCGTGCATCCGGCGGAGGCCCGCCGCCCCGCCTTCGCGAGGGCAATCGGCGATGAGGCAGGATCATTGCCGATGGGTATCACGCCTGCGCGAGGGCCCGCGCCTGCACCACCTTCCGCTCCGCGCTCGGCGGCTGGCCGAAGCAGTCGAGATAGGCCTTCGAGAAATGCGAGGCCGAGGTGAAGCCGCATTCCATCGCCACCGAGAGCAGCGGCATCGCCGTCTGGCGGATCAGGTCGCGGGCATGCTCCAGGCGGATGCGCAGATAGTGCTTGGCCGGCGAGCGGCCGAGATATTTCAGGAACAGCCGCTCGAGCTGGCGGGTCGAGAGGTGGACCGCCTCGGCGAGTTCCTGGCTGCCGAGCGGCTCGGCGAGCGAGGCTTCCATCAGCCCGACCACCTTGAGGAGCTTGGGATGCGCCACGCCGAGGCGCATCCGAAGATCCATCCGTTGGCGCTCGCAGGAATCGCGGATGCGGTGGTGGATGAGCTGGTCGGCGACGTTGGAGGCCACGGTCGGCCCGTGCTCGCGCATGATCAGTGACAGCATCATGTCGGCCGCCGCCGTGCCGCCCGCGCAGGTGAAGCGGTTCCGGTCGATCTCGAACAGGTCGGAGCCGATCTCCAGCCCCTCGTGCTCGGACATCAGGCCCGGCAGGTTCTCCCAGTGGATCGTCGCCCGGTAGCCGTCGAGCAGGCCCGCCTTGGCCAGCACGTAGGTGCCGGTGCAGACGGCACCGATGGCGCTGCCGCGGGCACTGGCCCGGCGCAGGGCCGCGTGCAGCGCCCGATGGTCCGCCTTCTGGATGTCCAGGCCGCCGCACACGATCAGCATGTCGAAATCCTGCACGTCGCCGAACCGGCCCGAGACCTTGATCTCGATCCCGTTCGAGGCGGTGCACTTGGTCCCGTCCTCGGACCAGAGCGAGTAACGGTAGAGATCGCGCCCGGCGGCGCGGTTGGCGAGCCGCAGGGCCTCGATCGCCGAGGAGAAGGCGATCATCGAGAAGCGCTCGACCAGCATGAAGCCGACGGTGATCGCCTTGCCCGAGACCGTCTCGCCGACCGCCGCCGGACTGACGGGGCTCGCCTCCGAGAACGTTGCAATCTGTTCCATCCCGACCACCATTTGCCGGCCTTTGCCGTGGCGTGATGGGCAAATCACGTGCCGTCCCGTCCTACCTCGCTCGGGAATCGTCCCGGTCGGGTGACCGTCGGCGGACCGTGCGCCGAAGCGGCGCCCATAACGGAAGTTAATCTCCGAATGTCGCCCAGGCGCAATCGAATAATTCTTGTTCGAGGCCGTCGGGGGTGAAGCTGGGGGCGCCTCGGGCGCTCGCGGCCGGGCCCGCCAACATCCTCTCTCCTTGGTCCCCCTTCGCTTTTCGCACCGCCGGAGCGCTCGAGCGGGAAGCCCGGTCCCCCCGAGCGGGACGCTCCTCGTGCACCGGGAGGGGGCCGACTTTCCTGTGAGCGATGGCGCATCGATGCCGATCGAGGCGGCCGCGAATCGGTCGCCCGCATCAGGGGCGTCCCGCCACCTGCAATATCGTGCCGGCCGCCGCCCTCGCCGCCGCCTAGTGCGCCGGCGCGTCGCGTAAAGTCGTAAAATCCAAACTCGCGGTCGCCGTCGATCAAGCCCCCCCGCGGGGGCCGGACCATGATCCGTCAACACCGCGAGGTCGACCGATGCGCCGCTTCTCCCTCACGTCGCTGCTTTCCGAATCCATGCGGGGCCATACCGGCTGGGGGCGCCAGTGGCGCGCTCCCGAGCCGAAGCCCCGGTACGACGTCGTCATCGTCGGCGGCGGCGGCCATGGCCTCGCCACGGCCTATTACCTCGCCACCGTCCACGGCATCACCAACGTGGCGGTGCTGGAGAAGGGCTGGATCGGCGGCGGCAACACCGGCCGCAACACCACGATCATCCGCTCCAACTACCTCTACGACGAGAGCGCGGCGCTCTACGAGCACGCCCTCAAGCTGTGGGAGGGCCTCTCCCAGGAGCTGAACTACAACGTGATGTTCTCGCAGCGCGGCGTCCTGATGCTCGCGCACAACATCCACGACGTTCAGAGCTTCAAGCGGCACGTCTACGCCAACCGCCTCAACGGCATCGACAACGAGTGGCTGTCGAAGGAAGAGTGCAAGGAATTCTGCCCGCCGATCGATATCAGCAGCCACCTGCGCTATCCGGTGCTCGGCGGCGCGCTCCAGCGCCGGGCCGGCACCGCCCGGCACGACGCGGTGGCCTGGGGCTATGCCCGCGGCGCCGATGCCCGCGGCGTCGACATCATCCAGAACTGTGAGGTCACCGGCATCCGCCGCGACGCCTCGGGCACCGCCATCGGCGTCGAGACCAACCGCGGCTATATCGGCGCGGGCCGGATCGGCGTGGTCGCCGCCGGCCACACCTCGACCGTGATGAACATGGCCGGGGTGTCGATGCCGCTGGAGAGCTACCCGCTCCAGGCGCTCGTCTCCGAGCCGGTCAAGCCGATCTTTCCCTGCGTCGTGATGTCGAACGCGGTCCACGCCTACATCTCGCAATCCGACAAGGGCGAGCTGGTGATCGGCGCGGGCACCGACCAGTACACCTCCTACAGCCAGCAGGGCGGCCTCCACATCACCACCCACACGCTGGACGCCATCTGCGAGGTGTTCCCGCAATTCACCCGCATGCGGATGCTGCGCTCCTGGGGCGGCATCGTCGACGTCACCCCCGACCGCTCGCCGATCATCGGCAAGACCCCGGTCCAGAACCTGTTCGTCAATTGCGGCTGGGGCACCGGCGGCTTCAAGGCGACGCCGGGCTCGGGCCACGTCTTCGCCCACACGCTCGCGACCGGCACGCCGCACGCGATCAACGCGCCCTTCTCGCTCGACCGCTTCCGCACCGGCCGCCTCATCGACGAGGCGGCGGCGGCAGCCGTCGCGCATTGATCCGCCTTCGCCCGGAGATCGACCGATGCTGCTGATCGCCTGTCCCTATTGCGGCAACCGCCCCGAGACCGAGTTCCGCTGCGGCGGCCAAGCCCACATCGCCCGGCCGGAGCAGCCGGGCGCCCTCGATGACCAGAACTGGTCCGAGTACCTGTTCGTGCGCAAGAACCCCCGCGGGGTCCATGCCGAGCGCTGGAACCACGCCCATGGCTGCGGGCGCTGGTTCAACGCCCTGCGCGACACGGTCACCGACCGCTTCATCGAGACCTATCCGATGGGCGAGCGCCCGCGCTCCGAGCAGGGCGGCGCGACGGCCCCGGCAGCGACTTCCGACATCCAGAGCGAGGCGAGGGCGTGAGATGGCACAGCCGTTCAGATTGTCCCGCGGCGGACGGATCGACCGTTCCCGCCCCATCGTCTTCGAGTTCAACGGTCGGCCGATCCACGGCTACCAGGGCGATACCGTCGCCTCGGCGCTGATCGCCAACGGCATCCACCTCGTCGGGCGCTCGTTCAAGTATCACCGCCCCCGCGGCATCCTCAGCCACGGCCCGGACGAGCCGAGCGCGCTGCTCTCGGTCGATCGCGGCCCCGGCCGGGTCGATCCGAACAACCGCGCCTCGGTGGTCGAGGCCCGCGCCGGCCTGCGCACGAAGTCTCAGAACCACTGGCCGTCGCTGGAATACGACATCGGCGCGGTCAACGACCTCTTGTCGCCGGTCTTCGTGGCGGGGTTCTACTACAAGACCTTCATGTGGCCGCGGAAGTTCTGGGATCGTGTCTACGAGCCGTTCATCCGCGCAGCCGCGGGCCTGGGCAAGGCGCCGACGCAGGCCGACCCCGACCGCTACGCCAACCGCCACGCCCATTGCGACGTGCTGATCGTCGGCGCCGGCCCGACGGGTCTCGCCGCCGCGCTCGCCGCCGCGAGAACCGGCAAGCGCGTCATCATCGCCGACGAGGGCCCGGAGCCGGGCGGCGCGCTGCTGCATGATCCCAAGGCCGAGATCGACGGCCGCCTCGCTTCCGAGTGGCTGGCCGAGACGCTCGCCGATCTGGATGCCCGCGAGAACGTCATCCTGCTGCCGCGCACCACCGTGTTCGGCTATTACAACCACAACCACGTGGCGATGGCCGAGCGCGTCACCGACCACCTGCCCTCCGCCGCCGGTCAGGCGCCGCGTGAGCGCCTGTGGCAGGTGCGGGCCGGCGAGGTGGTGCTGGCCGGGGGCGCCCACGAGCGTCCTCTCGTCTTCGCCGACAACGACCGTCCGGGCATCCTGCTCGCCGAGAGCGTGCGGGTGTTCCTCAACCGCTACGGCGTCGCCCCGGGCAACCGGCTCGTCGTCGCCACCAGCGGCGCCTCGGCCTATCAGGTCGCCCTCGACGCCAAGTCGGCGGGCCTCGACGTCACCCTGGTCGATCTGCGGCTGGAGACCGATTGCGGGCCGGAAGTCACCCGCCTGCGACAGGCCGGCGTCGAAGTCCTGACCGGCCACACCGTGGTCGGCTCGAAGGGCCGCACGCGCGTCTCCGGCCTCATCGTGGCGCCGGTGGAGAGCAACGGCCGCTGCGGCGCCCGCCGCGTCATCGCTTGCGACTGCGTCGGCATGTCTGGCGGCTGGACGCCCGCCGTCCACCTGTTCTCGCAGTCCCGCGGCAAGCTGCGCTACGACGACGGCCTCGACGCCTTCGTCCCCGGCACCTCGGCGCAGGCCGAGCGCTCGGCGGGCGCCGCGAAGGGCACCTACGATCTGGCCGCCTGCCTCAACGAGGGCTTCGCCGCCGGCGCCGCCGCTTCGGGCTCGTCCGAGACCCACAGCTTCGGGGCGAGCGCCACGCTCACCGGCTTCCAGCCGGTGCGGGTGATGCCCACCGACGCCGACCCGAAGAAGGTCCGGGCCTTCGTCGATTACCAGAACGACGTCACCGCCAAGGACATCAAGCTCGCCGTGCGCGAGGGCTTCCAGTCGATCGAGCACGTCAAGCGCTACACCACCACCGGAATGGCGACCGACCAGGGCAAGACCTCGAACATGAACGCGCTCGGCATCGTCGCCGGGCAGCTCGACAAGGCGCTGCCGGCGGTCGGCACCACGACGTTCCGCCCGCCCTACACGCCCGTCACCTTCGGCGCGCTCGTCGGGCCGGCGCGCCACGCCCTGTTCGACCCGATCCGCACCACGCCGATCCACGGCTGGGCCGAGAGCCACGGCGCCACCTTCGAGAACGTCGCCCTGTGGCGCCGCGCCTGGTACTTCCCGAAGGCTGGCGAGGACCTGCACGCCGCGGTCGCCCGCGAGTGCAAGGCGGTCCGCGAAGGCGTCGGCATCTTCGACGCCTCGACGCTCGGCAAGATCGAGGTGGTCGGGCCGGATGCGGCCGAGTTCATGAACCGGATGTACGTCAACCCCTGGGCCAAGCTCGCCAACGGCCGCTGCCGCTACGGGCTGATGCTCAAGGAAGACGGCTACATCCTCGATGACGGCGTCGTCGCCCGCGTCTCCGACGAGTGCTTCCACGTCACCACGACCACGGGCGGGGCCGCCCGCGTGCTCGGCCACATGGAGGATTACCTCCAGACCGAGTGGCCGGACCTGCAGGTGTTCCTGACCTCGACCACCGAGCAATGGGCGGTGATCGCGCTGCAGGGCCCGAAGGCCCGCAACGTCATCGAGCCGCTCGTAGACGGTATCGACCTGTCGCCGGACGCCTTCCCGCACATGGCGATGCGGACGGGAACGATCTGCGGCGTGCCGACCCGGCTGTTCCGCGTCTCGTTCACGGGCGAGCTCGGCTTCGAGATCAACGTGCCGACCGACCACGCCCTGGCGGTCTGGGAGGCGATCTATGCCGCGGGCCAGCCCCACGGCATCACGCCCTACGGCACCGAGACGATGCACGTGCTGCGCGCCGAGAAGGGCTACATCATCGTCGGTCAGGAGACCGACGGCACGGTGACGCCCGACGACGTGGGCCTGGCCGGCATGATCGCCAAGACCAAGGTCGACTTCGTGGGAAAACGCTCGCTGGCCCGCCCGGACGTGGTGGCCACCACCGGCCGCAAGCAGCTGATCGGCCTCATGACCGAGGATCCGAAGCTCGTCCTCGACGAGGGCGCGCAGATCGTCGCCGATCCGAACCAGCCGATCCCGATGCGCATGCTTGGCCACGTCACGTCGAGCTACTGGAGCCCGAACTGCGACCGCTCCATCGCGCTGGCTCTGGTGGCGGACGGGCGCGCCCTGATGGGCAAGACGCTCCACATCACCACGCCCGACGGCTTCACCCGCGCGACCGTGAGCGAGCCGGTCTTCTTCGACACCAAGGGAGAACGCGTCAATGCTTGAGGTTCGCTACCGCACCGCCCGCACCCTCCCGCTCGGCCGGGTCGAGGCCCGCCCCGCGGGCGTCGCGATCCGCCCCGCCGAAGCTGAAGCCCGCTTCGTCCTGCGCATCCGCTCCACCGAGGGCGAGATCGCGGGCTTGCCGCTGAACCGGCCGATCAACACGGTCTCGGGCGACGACCGCCGCTGGATCGCCCGGCTCGGGCCGGACGAGTGGCTGATCGGCGTGCCGGAGGGCGAGGCCGATCTGCTGCAGACCTCCGCCGCGAGCGATCTCGCCGGCCGGGCCCACTCCCTAGTCGATGTCTCGAACCGCAATGTCGGCATCGACGTCGAGGGGGCGCGGGCCGACGAACTCCTCAACGCCGGCTGCCCCCTCGATCTGGGTGAGGCCGCCTTCCCGGCGGGGAGCGCCACCCGCACCCTGCTCGGCAAGGCCGAGATCGTGCTGATCCGCCGGGCCGGCGCGCAGCCGCGCTACCGGGTGGAATGCTGGCGTTCCTTCGCCACATACGTGCACGACTTCCTCAAGGAGGCGGGCCTAGGGATCGGCGAGGGATGATCAGCGTCTTCGACCTGTTCAAGATCGGCATCGGACCGTCCAGCTCCCACACGGTCGGCCCGATGGTCGCCGCCCGCCGCTTCCGCGAGCGGCTCGCAGGTCGGACAGACACCGCCCGGATCAGCGCCGAGATCTTCGGATCGCTCGCCTGGACCGGCCGCGGCCACGGCACCGACGTGGCGATTTTCCTGGGGCTGCTGGGACACGATCCGGCGACTCTCGATCCGGATCGGGTCGCCGAGTACACCAACGCACTGACCGAGCGCGGCGCCCTCGACCTGCCGGGGGCGGATGCCCCGGTGGCGTTCGACACGGCGCACGATCTCGTCTTCAACTTCACCGAAATCCTGCCGCGCCACACCAACGGCATGCGCTTCCGCGCCCATGACGGGGCGGGTGCGGTGCTGACCGAGACCACCTGCTACTCGATCGGCGGCGGCTTCGTCGTGGACGAGGGCGAGGGAGAGGACAGCGTGCTGGTCGCCCAGCCGGTGCCCTATCCCTATACGAGCGCCGCCGAGCTGCTGGCGTTCTGCGCCGAGACGGGCCTCAGCATCGCTCAGGTGCAGAGGGAGAACGAGCGGGCGCTGCGCTCCGAATCCGAGATCGAATCCGGCCTCGACGCGATCCGCGACGCCATGCTGTCCTGCATCGACCGGGGCCTGCGCATGGACGGCGAGTTGCCCGGCGGCCTCAAGGTGCGCCGCCGCGCCAAGCGCCTGCATGCCCAGCTTCAGGAGGGCCGGCTCTCCAACAGCCGCCCGGCCCACGAGGTGATGGACTGGATCAGCCTGTTCGCGCTGGCGGTGAACGAGGAGAACGCCGCGGGCGGCCGCGTCGTCACCGCGCCGACCAACGGCGCCGCCGGCATCGTGCCCGCGGTCCTGCGCTACGTCGTCGAGTTCTGCCCCGGCTGGTGTGACGCCCACGGGCGCGACTTCCTGCTCACGGCGGCGGCCGTCGGCGGCCTGATCAAGAGCCGCGCCTCGATCTCGGGCGCCGAGGTCGGCTGCCAGGGCGAGGTCGGCTCGGCCGCCGCCATGGCCGCGGCGGGCCTCGCCGCGGTGCTCGGCGGCAACGCGCTGCAAGTGGAGAACGCCGCCGAGATCGCCATGGAGCACCATCTCGGCATGACCTGCGATCCGATCGGCGGCCTCGTGCAGATCCCCTGCATCGAGCGCAACGCCTTCGGGGCCAACAAGGCGGTGGCGGCCGCTTCGCTCGCGCTCCGCGGGGACGGCATCCACTACGTGACGCTCGACGAGGTCATCGAGACCATGCGCCAGACCGGTCTCGACATGCAGGACAAGTACAAGGAGACCTCCCTCGGCGGTCTCGCGGTCAACGTCGCCGCCTGCTGACGGCAGACCGAGGGAATCGGGTCGGCAAGACCGCCCCGATCCACACCCGCCTCCGACGGCCCAGGCTTAGCCGATCCGCACTCCGTCTGGCCTTTCCAAGTTCTCCTTCTTTGCTAGGCCTTATCCAACTTGATTGCACCAGAACAGTTCAGGCAATTTCATCGAGCATCATTTCGTATAATTGATGTTATATTTTTGTAATTATTATTGCATGTTTCGAAATAAATCTATTGGCAGAATAATCATCAGATTTTCATTGCAAAACATTCCAGCACCCTCATTCCAACGCTTACGATGCAAAATTGGCGCCGGCAGCGCCCTGTCTCGTGCTATCGATGGAGGGCGGATACCCACGTGACCTCGATCTACGTGAGGCGTTCGACGACCTATGCTACATTGTGAAGATGGGACACCTTGGCGACTGATCCCGTTCGCCTGCGGGCCGTGGCGCCCATCGACCGGCATGATCCGGCGTTGGCTGCGGAGAGCTTTGCGGAGGTGGCCGTCGACCTGCGGGCGGTGCTGAACATAGCGATCGAACGGGAGCCCAAGCCCTTGGCGGCGATCCTCGACCGCAGGACGCGGTGCTCATCGCTCGAGAGTAGCGAGCAGGCCGGTGGCGGAGCTTCAGAGGGGAGATGGGCGGCAGCCTCGAACCGGCCTTCGGCCAAGAGCATTCGGATCAGGCGACGACACATATGAGCCAACCCGATCGGACGCCGCTTCAGCGTCCGCGGGCATCCAAGTGCAGCAGCCGCTCTGCCAGCGCCAGGACGGCTTCGGCATTCCCGCTCAACTCCGCGCCCAACACCCCGTCGAGCGCCAGCACCGCCATGCCGTGGACCAGCGACCAGCACCGCAAGGATTCGTCCCGGGCCTGCTCAGCGGGCACCAGAGTCGCGACGCGGGCAGCGAGCACGCCGAAGGCCTCGCTTGAGGCCTTCGGCAGCGCCTCGGGCGGCGCGACCGCGCAGCTTTTGAACATCAGCCGGAACAGGCCGGAATTCGAGGCAGCGAAGGCGACGTAGGCCACGCCCTGGGCGATGAGCGCCGCCCGCCCCTCCCCTCCCCCGCGGTCCGCCCCCTCCAGATCCGCCCGCAACCGCTCGAACCCGACCGTTGCGACGGCGGCGAGCAGCGCGTCCTTGTCGGAAAAGTGTCGGTAGGGCGCCATCGCCGAGACGCCGGCCCGGCGCGCCGCCTCCCGCAGGCCGAGCGAGGCCGGATCGCCCCCCTCCTCCAGGATCGCGAGCCCGGCCGCGACCAGGGCCTCCCGGAGTTCGCCGTGATGGTAGCCGGCCTTCGCCGGCCGCGATGTTGACACTGTACGCGCCACTTCTATGATGACGGTGTAAACATGGAGGGGGTGCCATGCGGGCGGATGCGGCGCAAGAGACACGACACGACCGGGAATCGGTCGATCTCTCCGGCTATCCCGATCTCGTCGTGGTCTATCTCGGCTTCCGGGTCGGCACGTGGCGGGGCCTGCTGGCGCTGTTCGGCATCGCCCGCGGCATCGCCGGCATCCAGCGGGAGATGCCGGAGGGGCTCTTGGTCCACGAGAACCTCGTGTTCGGCCTCAACCATGTCGGCATGCGCCAGTACTGGCGCGATCTGGAAAGCCTGGAGACCTTCACCCGCTCCGACCCGCACCGGATATGGTGGCGGAAGTTCGGGCGCGACCGCTCGGGCGGCACCGCCTTCTGGCACGAGGCCTACCGCCTCTCGGGCGGGATGGAGGCGATCTATGTCGGCCTGCCCCAGCCCATCGGGCTCGCGCGCTTCGCCGGCTCGCGCAAGCCGGTCGGGCCGTTCATGAGTTCGCGGCATCGGCTCGCAGGTTAGAGCATCAGCCCGGGAGGTGGGAACCGGCTCTCGGAAAAGCCGATGCGGCACAATAAGAGAGGGCCTTCCCGGATCTGAGATCCGGGACAAGGCCCTCTTGCAGGGTTCCACCCTGCACCCGCGAAAGGGCTCGCCCTTTCGAAACCCCAAGATCGCAGCAACTACCGGAACAGCGCGTCGAACAGGTTCTGCGGCTCGCGCGGCGGCGGGGGGGCCGGTGCCGGGCCTTCGTTGTTCGGGAAGAACTTTCGCGAGGGCTTCTGCTTCGGCTGGACCGGCACGCCGCGCGGCCCCTCGACATCGACCTGACCGGCCTGGTTGACCTGGCTCGCGGTCTTGGTCGGATCGCTGCCCTTCTTACGGCCGGGCTTCTCCTGGCGCGAGGCGAGGGCGGGCACGTCCTCCTGCTCCTTCGCCTCGGCGATCACGTCGGTGCCGCCCTTACAATCGGTCAGCCACACGTCGTAGATCGGATGCTCGATGGCGTGCAGCCCCGGGCTCGACGCGAACATCCACCCGGTGAAGATGCGCCGGTACTTGCTGTCGAGCGTCACCTCGTCGACTTCGAGGAAGGCGGTGGTCTTGGGCGTCTCGGTGGGGGGCCGCGAGTAGCAGACCCGCGGCGTCATCTGCAGCGCGCCGAACTGCACCGTCTCGTCGATGGCGACCTCGAAGGTCACGATCCGCCCGGTGATCTTGTCGAGACCGGAAAACACCGCGGTCGGGTTCTTGATCTTGTCGGCCGAGGCCGGCAGCGCGGCGACGCACATGGCGCAAACGGCGAGCGCGGTCCGGCGCAACGATGGGGCGGAGATGCGGCTCAAGGCGCCCTCTTGAGTCATTCGAACGGCCGGTGAAGCCCGAGAAACAGGTCCGGCCGTCTCAACACCGGAAGGGTGGTGGAAAAAGGGCGGTGGCCGGGTTCCCCGTCAATTCCGCACCGGCTTCACCCCGATCGCCATACGAAAAATCGTGGTCGGGAACGCGATTCGGTTCGTGCCGCCGTTCATCGCCTTGCTGCGGTTCATCTGCGCGGCGGGAATCCATAAGCCTCCCTCCTCGTCGATCCACATCGCGTCGCCCCACACCAGCCGCGGATCCTGCACCAGCGTGCTCTGGCTGCCGTCCGGCGCGAACTTGAGGATGCGGAGGTTGTCGGTGTCGGAAGCGTAGATGTTGCCATCGGCATCGATCGCGGTGCCGCCGGTCGAGACGGTGGCGGCGAACAGCGCCACGTGCTTGCCCCGCTCCGCGTCGCTCACGCTCTTGTCGTCGAGCCACTTCGTCTCGATCCGGTAAAGCGGCCCAGTGCAGGCCTGATAGTAGAAGAACTTCCCGTCCGGCGAGACTTCGAGCTGGTCGGCGTGGATCGCGATCGGCTGGTCCTTCTCGCTCAGGAGCACCTTGTTCTCGCCGGTGAGCGGGCGCTGGGACACCGTGGAGGGATGCCCGTCGAGGGCGCGCCGCAGCGACCCGTCGTCGAGGTCGAGCACGATCAGGCCGGGCTGGCCGGCATCGGTGAGATAGACCTTGCGGCCGTTGAAGCGGAAATCGTCGATGAAGCTCTTCTGCGTCGTCGCGGCCTCAAGAGGCCACACCTTGCGGACCTTGTTGGCGGACAGATCGATCTGCACCAGCTTCGGCCCGCCGGGCAGCGGCGCCCCGCCGAGTTCGGCCGCGCCCTTGTCCACCACCCACAGGTCGCCGTCGGGCCCGATGCGGATCGCGTTGGCGCCCACGAACGCCTTCGACGCGTCGTCGCCGGTCTTCCAGCTGTTCCAGGCGGTGTCGGGATAGGCCTGCGGCTTTCCGTCGATCCACTCGCCGAGTTGGATGCCCTTGTCCTTCTGCTGGCGCTGGAACGGCGAGAACAGCCGCCCGTCCTTTGTCCGGGTGATGCCGTTGAAGACGAGGGTTTCGGATTTCAGGACCGGCGTCAGCTCGGCCGGGGCCTGAGTGTCCGCCTCCTGCGCCTGCGCCACGCCCGCGCCGAGGCACAGCAGGGCCGCCATCGTGATCGCCCGCATCGAAGTTCCCTCCACCTTGGTCATGGAGGGAAAGGTCGAAGCCCCGGATCGGTTCAGTTCAGGGCCGGCTCCGGGCGATCACGGAATCGCTCACTCCCCCGGCGTCCACGGCACGTAGTCGCCGGTCGCGGCGGGGCGGGCCCCCCAGGAGAGCTGCGAGCCCTTCGGCCGGTAGGCCGCGGCCGTGCCGGTCAGGTTCTCCTCGTGGGGCTTCTGCCACTCGCGCGGGCGATAATCCTCCTCGCTCGGGGGGACGTCGCCGTTGTGGCACAGCCATGCACGCCAGCCGGGGGGCACGCGGGAGGCGTCGGCGTAGCCGTTATAGACCACCCAGCGCCGCTCCGGGCCGACCGAGCGGTCGATCAGGGGGCCCAGCGCCTTGTAGTACTTGTTGCCGAGCTCGTCCGCGCCGACGAACTGCCCGCTGCGCGCGGTGACGAGCGCGAGCGACACCGTCTGCCCGTTCCACCACGTGAAGATGCGCAGCAGCGTGTCCTTGAGGGCCATGGTTCCTCCCGGCGCGCAGGCCGGCTCGTTCACGGATGCGCGCGTTATGCGGCAGCCCGGACGCGGCGTCCAGCGAGACGGCGCATCTGTCGCATTTTCGGCACGCCCGGCCCAGTTCCGAACGCCGGTTAACCATGCCGCCCGGCGAGCCGGCGCCGCTGCCTGTGAATCCAAAATTTTTCGCAGGCGATTCCGACAGGCCAAAACGGCACTTAGCGGAATGGCCGCGATATCCACAGGATTATGCCGCCAACCACTACATCTAGCGCGGAACACGGGTAGCCGGCACTAGTTATTGACGTGAGAGGCAGCCGGGCATTAAGGTTCGGGCATCGCTTCGGACGGGTCGGCGCCGGGTCTCAAACCCTGGCCCGCACATCGATCGATCGGTTTCGTGGGCTCAGTCACGCGGCCGGAGCGGACATCCTGCTTTCCATCCTGACACGGTGCGGCACCATCCGCTCCGGGCGCTTCCACGCGTCTCATGGGGAAATGATTCATGCGGTTCGAGCGGCGCTACACCACGGCCGGCCAGTCCCCCTACGCCACCATCGCCTTCCGCGAGGCGGTGAGCGAGATCCGTAACCCCGACGGCTCGGTCGTCTTCCGGCTCGCCGGCATCTCGGTGCCCGAGAGCTGGAGCCAGGTCGCCGCCGACGTGCTGGCCCAGAAGTATTTTCGCAAGGCCGGCGTCCCGGCCCGCCTGAAGAAGGTGGAGGAGAACAGCGTTCCCTCGTTCCTGTGGCGCTCGATTCCGGATGAAGCCGCGCTCGCCGCGCTGCCCGAGGACGAGCGTTACGTCTCGGAAATCTCCTCGACGCAGGTGTTCGACCGGCTCGCCGGCTGCTGGACCTATTGGGGCTGGAAGGGCGGCTACTTCTCGTCCGAAGAGGACGCGTCCGCCTTCCAGGACGAGCTGCGCTTCATGCTGGCCAAGCAGATGGTGGCGCCGAACTCGCCGCAATGGTTCAACACCGGCCTGCACTGGGCCTACGGCATCGATGGCCCGAGCCAGGGCCACTATTACTGCGACTACCGCACGGGTGAGCTGACGAAGTCGGCCTCGTCCTACGAGCACCCGCAGCCGCATGCCTGCTTCATCCAGGGCGTGCAGGACGACCTCGTCAACGAGGGCGGCATCATGGATCTGTGGGTGCGCGAGGCGCGCCTGTTCAAGTACGGCTCCGGCACCGGCTCGAACTTCTCGATGCTGCGCGCCGAGAACGAGAAGCTGGGCGGCGGCGGCAAGTCGTCGGGCCTGATGTCCTTCCTCAAGATCGGCGACCGGGCCGCGGGCGCGATCAAATCCGGCGGCACCACGCGGCGCGCCGCCAAGATGGTGATCGTCGATATCGACCATCCGGACATCGAGGCCTTTATCGACTGGAAGGTGAAGGAGGAGCAGAAGGTCGCCGCCCTGGTGACCGGCTCCAAGGTCGTCTCCAAGCACCTCACCGCGGTGATGAAGGCCTGCACCCAGTGCGAGGCCGAAGGCGACGCCTGCTTCGACGCCGAGCGCAACCCGGCCCTCAAGCGCGAGATCAAGGCCGCCCGCAAGGCGATGGTGCCCGACGCCTACATCAAGCGCGTCGTGCAGTTCGCCAAGCAAGGCTTCACCAAGATCGAGTTCCCGGTCTACGACACCGATTGGGATTCGGAGGCCTATCTCACCGTCGCCGGCCAGAACTCCAACAACTCGGTCTCGCTGACCGACCAGTTCCTGCGCGCCGTCGAGGCCGACGAGGACTGGGCGCTCACCGCCCGCACCACCGGCAAGGTCACCAAGACCGTCAAGGCCCGTGAGCTGTGGGAGAAGATCGGCGAGGCCGCCTGGGCGTCGGCCGATCCGGGCCTGCACTTCAACACGACGATGAACGACTGGCACACCTGCCCGACCGGCGGGCGGATCCGGGCCTCGAACCCGTGCTCGGAGTACATGTTCCTCGACGACACCGCCTGCAACCTCGCCAGCGCCAACCTGCTGACGATGTACGACCGCGCCACGAAGCACTTCGACGTGGAGGCGTTCGAGCATCTCAACCGCCTCTGGACGGTGGTGCTCGAGATCTCGGTGATGATGGCGCAGTTCCCGAGCCAGGAAATCGCCGAGCTGTCCTACAAGTACCGCACGCTGGGCCTCGGCTACGCCAATATCGGCGGCCTGCTGATGACGATGGGTCTGCCCTACGACTCGGACAAGGGCCGGGCGCTCGCCGGCGCGCTCACCGCGATCATGACGGGCGTGGCCTATGCCACCTCCGCCGAGATGGCGGCCGAGCTCGGCACCTTCGAGGCCTATCCCGAGAACAGCACCCACATGCTGCGGGTGATCCGCAACCACCGCCGCGCGGCCCACGGCGAGGCCCACGGCTACGAGGGGCTCAACGTCGCCCCCGTGCCGCTCGACCACGCCAACATCCCGCAGGGCGATCTCGGCGCGCACGCCAAGGCGGCCTGGGACCGGGCGCTGTCGCTCGGCGAGGCGCACGGCTACCGCAACGCGCAGGCCACCGTGATCGCGCCGACCGGCACGATCGGCCTCGTGATGGATTGCGACACCACCGGCATCGAGCCCGACTTCGCCCTGGTGAAGTTCAAGAAGCTCGCCGGCGGCGGCTACTTCAAGATCATCAACCAAGCGGCCCCGGACGCCCTGCGGGCGCTGGGCTACCGCGAGGCCGAGATCGCCGAGATCGAGGCCTACGCGGTCGGCCACGGCTCGATGGGTCAGGCGCCCGCGATCAACCCCGGCTCGCTCCGGGCCAAAGGCTTCACCGACGAGAAGATCGCGGCGGTGGAAGCCGGACTGAAGTCGGCCTTCGACATCAAGTTCGTGTTCAACCGCTGGACGCTCGGCGACGATTTCTTGAAGGACACCCTCAAGGTGCCCGCCGAGAAGCTGGCCGACCCGACCTTCGAGCTGCTGCCGTTCCTCGGCTTCTCGAAGAAGGACATCGAGGCCGCCAACACCCATGTCTGCGGGGCGATGACGCTGGAGGGTGCCCCTGGCCTCAAGCCGGAGCACTACGCGGTGTTCGACTGCGCCAATCCCTGCGGGCGCACCGGCAAGCGCTACCTCTCGGTCGAGAGCCACATCCGCATGATGGCGGCGGCGCAGCCCTTCATCTCGGGGGCGATCTCCAAGACCATCAACATGCCCAACGACGCGACGGTGGACGACTGCAAGTCGGCCTACCTGATGTCCTGGCGCTTGGCGCTGAAGGCGAACGCCCTCTACCGCGACGGCTCCAAGCTGTCGCAGCCGCTCAACGCCGCGCTGATCGCCGACGAGGAGGACGAGGCCGAAGACGCGCTCGAGGCGATCGTCCAGGCCCCGGCCGCCGCCAAAGCCTCCATTGCAGCCGAGAAGATCGTCGAGCGCGTCATCGAGCGGATCGAGCGCATCCGCTCGCGGGAGAAGATGCCGGACCGGCGGAAAGGCTACACCCAGAAGGCGGTCGTCGGCGGGCACAAGGTCTATCTGCGCACCGGCGAGTACGAGGACGGGCGGCTCGGCGAGATCTTCATCGACATGCACAAGGAGGGCGCGACCTTCCGGAGCTTGATGAACAACTTCGCCATCGCGATCTCGCTCGGCCTCCAATACGGCGTGCCGCTGGAGGAATACGTCGAGGCCTTCACCTTCACACGGTTCGAGCCGGCGGGCTTCGTGCAGGGCAACGACGCGATCAAGAACGCGACCTCGCTGCTCGATTACGTGTTCCGCGAGCTGGCCGTGTCCTATCTCGGCCGCACCGACCTCGCCCACGTCAACCCGGCCGAGATCGGCGGCACGGTGCTCGGCGGCGGCGAGGGCGACACCACCCGCGAATCGGGCAAGCCGGCGCCGGCCGCCTCCGCGGTGGTCTCCCGCGGCCTTCTGCGCGGCTCGGCCGACCGGCTCACCCTGATCCAGGGCGGTCCGTCCGGGGCCACGGTGGGGGTCGGGGCAGCCTCGACCGGCCAGACCGCCCCGGCCGGCGGCGCGGTCCACGCGGTGCGGGGTGCCACCGCGCTCAAGGCAGAGCCGCAGGCTCTGGGCAGCATCGAGACCCTGCCCTTCGCCAAGCCGGAAGCGAAGGCGGAGCGCAGCGTCGCGGATCGCCGCGCCGAAGCGAAGATGAAGGGCTATGTCGGCGAGGCCTGCCCGGAATGCGCGAACTTCACGCTGGTCCGCAACGGCACCTGTTTGAAGTGCGACACCTGCGGCGGCACGACGGGGTGCTCGTAACGCAGGCCTGCCGGTGAGGACGGTGTAACGGAGAGGGGAGTTTGGGCCCAAAAAGAGGGAAGATTGGACCCTCGGCATAGGCAAGTTCAGACCCAGCCCCCTCCAAGGCCGAATTCGAGGGAGCGACACAAAGTCGAAAGGCCACTTCAATGCTTACGGTGAAGACACCTGGAACTTCACCCTGAGTTTGGCGTGAAATCACGCTCCGGTGACCGCTGGCGGTAGATCGATACCGTCAGCGGTCGGCGAACCCACCAGGCTCTTCGGCGGGGTCTGCCGTGCCGGGCCCCATCTACTAACCGGTCATCCGAGGACGTCAAAAAGACGTCCTCGGGCGATGCCTGGAACAAACCGGGTACGGTCAAGCCTGGCCGACGGGAATGCTTCGTCTCCAAAAGGGATGCGAACATGGCGTTCACAGACACCCCGCCTCCTCGAAGCGAAGGAGGCGCAGGCCCGCCTCGGCTCGGCTTAGCCCTTTCCGGCGGCGGCACGCGGGCAGCGGTTTTTCATCTGGGCGTCCTTCGTCGGCTTGCCGCCGAAGAGGCGCTGGAGCGGGTGACGCACCTGTCGACCGTATCAGGCGGCAGCTTGGTCACGGCGGTCATCATGGCGCAGGCCGGGATGCAGTGGCCGACGTCGGCCCGGTACGAGCGGGAAATCTACCCCCGCGTCAGAGAGCTTCTCACAACCGCCGACCTCTTCTCGCTCCGCGCCATCGGTCTAGGTGGGCTTGTCCGGTTCAACCATCGCCTCCTGTCCCATCGGGCCAGCGTGCTCGCGGATCTGCTCGAAGAGAGATGGGGCGTGACCGGGAGCCTCGGCGACCTTCCGAACGCGCCGGTCTGGTGGATCAACACGACCTGTCTGCACACCGGCAAGAACTGGCGTTTCGCCCGGCGGGAGATGGGCGACTGGAAGTTCGGCCTCCACCACGAACCGCCCTACCGGCTCGCCGAGGCGGCAGCTGCGTCGGCCGCCGTCCCCTACGCTATCGGTGCCCTGACCCTCGACCTGCCCAAGGAAGGCTGGTTCGTTGCCGACAGACTTAACCATAAGGCGTCAGCCCGGCGGGAGCGGCCCCCAACGGAACGGGTGCGTCTTTGGGACGGGGGCGCCTACGAGAACCTCGGCCTGGAAGCCCTCTACAAGCCTGGGCAGGCCCTTCGACATTGCGACTTCCTGATCTGCAGCGACGCGTCGGCCGAGCTGCCTCCGGATAGTCGACCTTCGCTCCTCGGCCTTCTCAGCGGCCGTCTGGCGAGCCCTCGCCTCTTCGACATCACGAGCGACCAGATCCGGGCGCTTCGCTCCCGCATGTTCTTCCGTGACGTCTTGGACAAGACCGTGCGCGGCACCCTCATCAAGATGGGCCGGTCGACGCGGGAGATCGACATCCAGGTCGGGCGCGAGCGCGCGGCCCAGGAGTACGACGCCTTTCAATCGGACGCGGAGGCGCGCCGCGCGCACCTGCATCCGACCGATCTCACCGCAATGGCGCCGGCCGTCTTCGAGCGGATCGCCCGCCATGGCTTCGAGATGGCGGACACCGTCCTGACCACCCACTCCCCCGCTGAATTTCCCAACTGCCACGCTTGGCCGGCGGCGCCTGAGCACGAACGGGAGCTCACGGTCGCCTGACCGCCCACACCCCATCGAATCGAGGTAATCCCATGACCGCCTACGTCACCTTCTATCCGCTCGGCGACGCCGACAGCGCTCTCATCGACCTGGCCGATAAGCGCAAGGTCCTCGTGGACTTTGGCAACCAGCGCAACCCAGACAAGGCCGACGACCCCCGCTGCGATCTCGCCGCCGAACTCCGGGCGAACCTGAGAAAGGCAGGGCGCGACAGCTTCGACGTCGTCTGCTTCACCCACCTCGACGACGACCATTGCTGCCGCACGGGCGAGTTCTTCTGGCTCGACCACGCCAAGGCGTACCAAGGCGAGGGCCGCATCAGGATTAACGAGCTCTGGGTGCCCGCCTGCGCCCTGACCGAGGAAGGGCTAAAGGGTGACGCCCGCCTCGTGCAGGCGGAGGCCCGGCACCGTCTCCGCGAGAAGAAGGGCATCCGCATCTTCTCCCGCGCCGAACGGCTCAAGGCTTGGATGGAGCAGGAGGAACTCGATTACGAGACGCGCAAGCACCTGTTCGTCGACGCCGGCAAGCTCGTGCCCGGCTTCAGCAAGGACGGACCCGAACGCGCCGAGTTCTTCGTGCACAGCCCCTTCGCCTGGCGTCAGGACGAGAACACGGTCGTCGACCGAAACGGCGACGCCGTCGCGTTCCAGGTCACCTTCAAGGAAGCGACCCACGAAACCTACGCGCTGTTCGGCTCGGACCTCGACCACGACGCGCTGTCGGACATCGTCAAGATCACCCGCCGCTACGGGAACGCCGACCGCCTCCGCTGGGACTTGATGAAGCTCCCGCACCACTGCTCGTACCTGTCCCTCGGGCCGGAACGCGGAGAGGACGAGACGGTGGCCGTCGACGAGGTGAAGTGGCTTTTTGAGACCCAGGGCCAGAAGAACTGCACCATTGTCTCCCCGAGCCGGCCGATCCCCATAGCCGGCACCGACGGTGACAAGGACTCCCAGCCGCCGCATCGGCAGGCAGCCAACCACCATCGCCGGGTAGCCCGCGAGAAGGGTGGCACCTTCAGGGTCACGATGGAGGAGCCTCGCAAGGATGCTCCGAAGCCCTCCGGTTCGAGGTCAGCCGGTTCGGACTGGCTTTGGCGCTCGCGGCGCCGAGCGTCGTCGCTACGGCGACGTCGGCACCGGCGCGCCAGGGCTGATGCCGATGGCCTGGATCGACGAATGGGGCTCGGCGCTCGATCCAGCCGAGCTTGCGCACGAGACCGCACGAGCGGTCGCGTCATACTTGGCCGATGAGGCGGCCGACATTGCGAACGTGGGAAACGCCTATCGCAATGCCCACGGGGCCGAGATCCTGCTCGTTGAGCTGAGGACCGACGTTCCCCAGCATCCGGTGGTGCCGATCCTGCCCGTAGAGCCGCTCGGCATCGCCTTCGGCGAGGCGGGCAGCATGCCGCTCGTGATGGCGCTTCGCGAGGATTTCCCGGACACCGAGCACCAGCAACTCGTTCCGGAAGGATGCCCTGCCGCTATCTGCGTCGATGACCGACCCTGGGACGAAGCGCAGCTCACCTGGACACCGGCCGAGCTTCTCCAGCGTATCGTCGCCTGGTTTCATCGTGCCGCTCGCGGTGAGTTGCATGACCCCAACCAACCCCTCGACCCATTCTTCGGGGTGAGCCCGTTCAGCTTCGTCTTCCCGCGCGCCGTCCTCGGCGAGGGAGGCAGTAGCGTGGAACTCGCCGCCTTCGGTGTGGAGGCCGGCAAGCAGATGATCGTCCAAGCGGTCGCGCTCTCGACGACCGAAAGCAGCGAGGTCCGCGGTCGGCGCATCCTACCCCTCGCCTACCGGGTACCTCCCGAGCGCATGAGGCGCATGAGGAAAGCCCCTTCCGACCTTGCCTCGCTCGCGGGCTTCCTTAAGGAACGAGACATCGAACTGATCGATGATCTCCGCCAACGCATCCTCGGCTGGTCTGGCGCATCCGCGACGGATGGAAAGCGGCTCGGTTCCCTGTTGGCGATCATCGTCGACATGCCGGTGGTCGGGCCCGACGGAGGCGGGTCTGGCGCAGCCGACGTTCGGATGTTTCTTACGGAGCGACCCGTCGGAGACATCGGGGTGGCCCTGGGCGTTCTCCTGCCCGGAGCCAGCGACGAGGTCGCCTCGCGCTATGCTCCGGCCATCGTCAAGCAGCCCGTCGACGAGCCGGCGCTACGCGCCATCAGGATCGAACTCGCGCAAGTCCACGTCGCCTTCGACCCGGACCGGGCCGCCGAGCTCGCCGGGTTTCGACGTGATCCCCGCCAAGCGGTCTTGGTCGGCGCAGGAGCGATAGGCTCACACCTCGCCGAGAGCCTCGTGCGGGAGGGACGCTTCGTCTGGGACATCGTCGATGACGACCACCTGCTCCCGCATAACCTTGCCCGACATACGCTCAGCTACCCGGACGTCGGCCGGTTGAAGGCCAGCGCGCTCAAGGACCGGCTCAACGGCATCTTCGCGCCCACCACTCCACCGGTGGTCCGGACCGTGCTGGCCTGCAACGTCCTGCGTCCGGGCGAGCACGCCGAGGCGCTTCGGAGCCTGCTCGCGGAAGCCGCGGTCATCTTGGATGCCTCGGCATCGGTCGCGGCCGCCCGCCATCTCTCGGACCTAGGCGGCGCGGCGCGTCGGGCGAGCGCATTCTTCAATCCCTCGGGGGAGTCTGTCGTGGTGCTCGTCGAGGCCGAGGACCGGTCCGTTAGCCTACGAGACCTGGAGGCGCAGTATTACGGAGCCGTGCTGCGACTGCCAGCTCTGGAACGGCACCTCAGCGCCGTCGGCGAGCGCTTCGCCTACACCGGGGCGTGCCGGGCGGTGACGAACCGTATCCCGGAGAGCCGCGCCGCCTTGCTGTCCGCGCTGGCAGCGCAGGGGCTTGGGCGCGCCCTGGACAGCCCGGAGCCCGCAATCCTCCTGTGGTTGCTCGGCCCTGACGGTGAGGTCGAGTTCACGCGTCCCACGGTCGCCCCGGTCGAGCAAATCCGTCGCGGCGATTGGAACATAACGCTCGACGCCGACCTAAAGGATAATCTTATCACGCGGCGCGCAGCTCGGCTTCCAGAGGAGACGGGGGGCGCGCTCCTCGGCACGGTGGACGCTCGCGCACGTCGTATTCACCTCGTCGAGGCGCTGGCGCCGCCATCGGACAGCGTCGGCTCGGTCTCGGGTTTCGAGCGCGGCATCGCCGGGCTGACCGAGGTCGTGACCGCCAGGATGGCACGGGTCATGGACCAAGTCCGCTACGTTGGGGAATGGCACTCGCATCCGCCGCAGGCTTCCACGACTCCGAGCTCAACGGATCTCCGGCAGCTCGGCCGGTCGGCGGGCGTGCTATCGGCGGAGGGCTTCCCAGCCCTGTCTCTCATCGTCGGAGAGCGAGACGTCAACGTCCTGCTCAAGGAGGGGCGGCCGCGGTCCCAAGATCGTACTGGGCGGTGACCGCGGAGGCGGCCGAGGCATCGAACCTAGGTACGAGCCGGACCCGAACGACGAAGCGCTCCTGCGCTTGCCCGGCCCGGGGGCGCTCACGCCAAAGGGCAGTCCAAAGCACACTCTATGCCTGCGGAACACTTTTGACGTATACAGTAAATGCCGCTAGTGCCATATCCAACTCAAGTGGGGAGGCATGGGGATCCATAAACTTGCCAACTATGTTGTCGGCGTGGGAGTTGATCGGGAGAACCTTTTCACCGACCTTGAGCAAACCAAAGCGGTGGAGGTTGCACATTTGAGTCAGTTTAATTCCTTTATCGGTGAGCGGCCTGACGACTTCGCCGTACCAACGAATATGATCTTCATATTCATCGAAATGCGGATGAACAATCAAGTAATGCTGCGACTGATCGGGAAATGAAACGCGCTGCGGATTGACCCTCACCTCATCTTCACCTTTGGCAATATTGCAGTCCTTGCATGCCGCAGCCAAATTTCTTGGCTCAAATAAAAACTTCACAGCTTTGCTGCGCGGTATAATATGCTCACCGTCCCAAACGGCATTATTGCCAGTTGGGTATTCACGCTTACAGTAACAGCACTTCCTGTTCTGCGCGAAAATATAATGGTCTTTTGCCTGCTTTCTGACTGATGTTACAGCATCGTCTCCCCAATATGCCGGTTTCATGTCAGCAGGATCGAGACAAGTAAATGCATCAACCAAGGCTTGGTTGGCCTGGGAATACCTGACGGGTTCCATCAACGAACCTCTGTACCAGCCTCGCGGGCGACATCTTCCAGGCGACGTATAGTGCCTAGAATTGGGTCGTCCTTCTCCATGTCGACTGAAATCTTTTTCAAATCAGATAATATGGCGGCAAACTCGACTGATCTTGCTTGGCCGGACGCGATTAATCGCATAGCAGTCACAACACGCTCGCGAATATACAGGTTTCCCTGCATAGGCGCGCCGAATACTTCTGCAAGTAAATAATCGGCTGATTGTCCAGTCATCTTCTCTACCGGAGGCAGATCCTCCCTATCCAGGGCAATCACCTGAGCGTTATCGGGCAACTCAGATATAACCATTGGTGAGTGCGTAGCAATTACGAAATGACAACCTTTGTAACGCGAAAATGTTCGAGTCAGAAGATTCACGTAATCTATCTGCCACTCAGGGTGAAGACTAAGCTCAGGCTCATCAATTAATACCAGACTTCCGTTGACTATCACAGATGATAACGATAGCAGTGAGGCAACTATGCTTAGCTGTCCTGAGCTTGCCCGCCTTAGATCCGAGACAAGGCCATTGCGCTGTGTTATTTCTACACCACTTAACGTCAGGAAGCCTGCGCGTCGAAGAGGCTGCAAAGTATGGAATGTCTCGTCCAGCATACCGCCGCTAGAAAAATCGGCCGATGCACGAACGACCCCATGCGATGCTCGCTCTATTGCGTAACGCAGAAGATTACTGAGTTCATTTTCACTTGTGCCCGCTTCTATAACTTCAGAAATGCGCTTTTTTTGCCCATATTCGGTTACAACCTCCGCGAAATTAATCGGCGCATCTTCGTCGACCAATGTGCGAATTGCGAATGGTATTCGCAAGCGGTATATCACCGTCAAAGTAGGCTGAAGCTCAAGATAGCTAAATATAGCTCCGATGTTAATCCTGCGGAGAGCTTCATTTGCACCTTCTTCAAACAAATTGTTTAAAGAACGAAACAACAAGCTTTCCATAGAAGCTTTATTAAATTGATCCCTAAGACCAAGATAATGATAGAGAGAGGGCACTAAGGGAGCTACTGAATTACGCACAGAACTGACCTGACCGGCATTTTGGACCGAGCCGATTGAGAGGCTACTGCATGGTGGCGGCCATGGGTAGCCGGAAGGCTCGATCCGGGACGGTGACGGGCGCAGGTGGCCGGTAGCCCAGCGACGAGTGCGGCCGGACGCGGTTATAGGTGTTCTGCCAGAGGGCGATCACAGTCTGCGCCTCCCTCAACGAGTAGAAGATTTCTTGACGTAGGCACTCATCACGAAGCTTGCCGTTGAAGCTTTCGCAGTACCCGTTCTCCCACGGCGAGCCGGGTGCGATGTACTGGATCTGCGGTCCGACCTTGGCGACCCACTTGCGCAGCGCCTTCG
>NZ_FOSV01000030.1 GCF_900114375.1 Methylorubrum salsuginis
CGGTGATGCGAAAGCTCTTGGTGACGCTCAACGCCATCGTCCGCGACCGCACGCCTTGGCAGCCACTCACCGCTTGACCTTCAACACAGCCGCTCCGTCGTACGGGCGCTTCCGTGAAGAATTTGGCCCATAGCGCATCCCTCGCAGCGTGGTGGTCAAACGTACCACCACACCACGGGATCAAACACCTAGAGCGGCGAGCGGGCCGGCTACGACGGGGCAAAGCGCAAGCAAGGCTCGAAGCTGCACATGGCGGCGGACCCGCTCATGACCGTTTCCAACTCGCGCATCTGGCCAAGGCCGTGCAGGCAGCCTCCGACGACAGCGTGGAGATCGCCTTCGTCGATCAGGGCAACACCGGCGAGAAGCCGGCCACGACTGCGCTCAAGCTCGGCATCGAAGTCGAGCCCCGATGCCTTGGGAGCGGCCAACCCATCATGCTTAGCCCAAACCGAAAGATAGATTCACAGCCCCGCCCGATCACTGCCCAGCATAAGTCCGGCTCACCCGGATCCGGTAGCAACCGGCCGGCACATCCTACAGCGTGCTCGAAAAGACACAGCCGGAAATTGTTTGACACCGCCGTGGAGCACCAGCTTCGTTCCAACCCAAATTCATGCCTTGATGCTGCAGAACCGAGAGGAATGGGCGATGAACCATGCTTGTCATCCTTGTAGCCTAAGAGCCGCGTCGGATAAGGGCCGGTTCAGCGTTGCGGCATACCGAAGCACAGTCGCTCCGAAATCTGATCACGAGGTTAGCAGCATAGCTCGAATCGGAGATAAACGGCAATTCGCCCAAGATGATGAAGCCGTGCGGAGACTAAGCAACATATCGCGCCGCAGGAGCTGAGGAGCCAACTGTTTGTTCGCATTTTTTAATGTACGACAAAATCTTAACAAAAGGGCACGAAGAAGTGCCCAGAAAAAACAACATATATAACGGAAACGCTCCGATGGCCACGCTCCATCATCTGCCACCAAGCGCCGCTACTCTGACAGCGTCTCTGCGTGATCTTGGTTACGCACTTGAAACCGCAATTGCTGATCTAATTGACAACAGCATCACGGCTGATGCAACCGATGTTCGAATTTTCTGCAATCTGAGCTGCACCCCCGCTGTCTTGGTTGTCGCCGATAACGGGCGAGGTATGACTAAAGCTGAAGTAATTTCAGCTATGCGTCATGGATCAACTGACCCACGGCAGGACCGCGGGCCAAAAGATCTTGGAAGATTCGGCCTTGGATTGAAAACTGCCTCTTTCTCGCAATGCCGCCGCCTGACGGTGATAAGCTCGCAAAGTGGAGAGTATGCCGGTGCCGAGTGGGACCTCGCGCAGGTCGAAGCGGAAGACGACTGGTTCATCAACATTCTCGATTGCAAAGAAATATCCGAACAGCCCTACCTTACTGAACTGAAGAATACAGGAACGCTAGTGATCTGGCGCGATCTTGATCGTCTTTTTGAGGATGAAACTGGCGAAAGACGTGACGAAATCGTCAACGAAAAGCTTGCCGTAGTCGAGCGTCATCTATCACTCGTCTTCCACCGCTTCCTCGCCGGCGAAGTGAAAGGCCGGCGGAGGCTTGCTATCCGCATCAACGGCCATCCAGTCACCCCTTTCGATCCGTTCTGTCGAAAGAACGAGGCAACCCAAGTGTTGCGAGAGGAAAAGGTCTGGATTGGCAATGAGGTAATAGCGATTCAACCTTTTATACTACCTCACCATAGTCGACTTACCGCATCAGAACACAAATACTACCAGGATCGAAGTGATTTTGTATCAAATCAGGGTGCATATATCTATCGGAACGGTCGCCTGATGGCCTGGGGAGACTGGTTCCGACTTATACCCAAAGGCGAAACGACCAAGCTCGCCCGTGTCCAGATCGACTTCACGAACAGCCTCGACGAAGCTTGGACTATCGACATAAAAAAATCCCGGGCTCGCCCGCCGCCTGTAGTGCGTCATCGATTGCGTCAAATTATCGACCAGATCACTGCCCGCAGTGTCAGCATTCATCGGGGCCGCGGCCAAAAGCTGTTTCAGGAAGATCCGGCTCCGTTTTGGGAACGCTATGCCGATCAGCTGGGCATCCGCTTCGCGCTTAACGCAGAACATCCTCTTGTCGCAGCACTACGTTCTCGACTCACCCCAAACGACGCACATTCGCTCGACTTACTGATCCAGTCAGTCGCTGCCTCTTTGCCTGTGGAGATGATATACTCCGACTACTCAACAAATCCGTCAATAGTACGTCAAACGGAAGTGGATGCGCTGGAAGCACTCCGGCGGCTTAAAGGTCTCAAGAAGGCACTATACGGCGACGGCCTAGGTGACGCAAACGCGTTTCTTCAGATTGTACGCTCGACACGTCTATTCGAAGGCCATGTCGAGATCGTCGAAAACTTTATCAGCGAGAGCTTCATATGACCACGACCGTGATTACGGAAGAGAGAAACATCGCGAATGCTCTGATATCGGGGCTGGCAAACTTGGCCGAACCGCCGACGCGAGATGAAGTAGAAGATAAGGCCAAGCAGATAGCTGGGATCTTCGGCTACTCCGGCGACCTCCGCAACATTGTCACGGAGGCTATGATCTCGGTAGACACGCGCATGGGTGCTGGCGTGTCGCTAGTTGATGTTGCCGCAAAACACGATGATCAGTGGGTCCGCAAACGCAGCGACGTCGCTTGGACGTATTCTAACGCCTACGAAAACTTCTTATTGAAGGACGGCTGGCCGCCTCAGATGGTGCAGTCGCTCAGCGATGTCACCGCTCGTATCCTTGGGCACTTGGAGGACCCGCTCAGTGAAGGAGCAAATTGGAGTCGACGAGGCCTCGTTATCGGTCACGTCCAATCAGGCAAAACGGCAAATTACACCGGCCTGATCGCGCGGGCAGCAGATGCTGGCTACAAATTCATCGTTGTAATAGCTGGCATCCACAACAATCTACGCAAGCAGACCCAAGAGCGAATTGACGAGGCGTTCATCGGTCGATCCAGTGATCCTGACGACCGCCGCGCAATCGGAGTTGGCCTCACTCCCGGGTTCCCAAATCCCGCAACTCTGACCAACATCAATGAGGATTTTAATAAAAATACGGCTACAAAAAGCGGCTGGAAAATCAACGACTTTAGTAAGCCGATAATTCTCGTCATTAAGAAAAACGTCACAACTTTGACAGCTCTCCACAAATGGCTAAAGGAGCTAAATGCCGAAGGTGACGGTCGAATTGCAGACGTTCCAATGCTGCTTATTGACGATGAAGCTGACAACGCATCTATCAACACCAATAAAGAAGATCTCAATCCAACACGCACAAATGCGATGCTTCGGCGCATTCTAAGCTTGTTCGCAAAATCCTGCTATGTCGGGTATACAGCGACACCCTTCGCTAACATTTTCATCAACCATGACGCCTACGATGAGGAAGTTCGCGAGGAGCTGTTTCCCCGAGATTTTATCTACTGCCTTGACGCGCCTACAACTTACTTTGGCGCAGAAAAAGTCTTCCTCGATGAAGATACAAGTCAGTCCGTCGTTAGACCCATCGATGATTGCGAGGATTTCCTCCCTCACTCGCACAGACGTGACGCGCTGATCCTTGAACTCCCACCAAGCCTCTACCATGCGTTCGATCAATTCATCGTCGCCCGTGCCATTCGAAACCTACGGGGACAGAGAACCAAACACTGCTCTATGATGATTAATGTCTCCCGCTTTGTGCCTATCCAGAAGGCGGTGCGAGACTTCATAAGCTTACGTGAGAAGAAAATGAGAGAGGCGGTTCGGGCTAACTACCTTATGCCGGAGTCCGTCTCTTCTGCGAACCTGTACATGCAGGCGCTCAGAACGGCATTTGATGCCGAGTACGCCGAAGTAGGCCATACTTGGATTGAAGTCAAATCTCATCTGAACAGCGTGTTTGATCATCTTCACCTATATGTCATCAACAGCAAAAGCGATGAAGCACTCGATTATGCTCGATATGAGAGGGAAGGGATCGGCTTAACCGCAGTTGCCGTCGGTGGCCTAAGCCTTTCGCGCGGTCTCACTATTGAGGGCCTCACCGTCAGCTACATGTATCGCAATACTAGAATGTACGACACGTTGATGCAAATGGGGCGCTGGTTCGGTTATCGTCCGGGCTTCCAAGACCTCTGCCGAGTTCATCTCTCACGAGAATCTATCAACTGGTATTCGCACATTGCCGAGGCTGCTGAAGAACTTACCCAGCAGATCAAGCGGATGCGGCGCGACGGCATGAGCCCGAGAGATTTCGGACTTTACGTTCGGGCTCACCCAGACAGCCTGCTTATCACGGCCGCGAATAAAATGCGCTCCGGCGAAGAGTTAACAGTTGAACAAAGCTTCAGTGGCCGCCTGAGGGAAAGTTACATTGTATCGACTAATCCTGATGTTAACGGTCGCAACTTCGCGTTGATCGCGGAGTACTGGCGCAGCGGTTTTGCAGGACGTCCCGAAGAGCAGACTGATAAGGGTGTCATTTTCCGCGATGTCCCGATTGGCGTGGTGGAGGACTTTCTCAAGCGGTTTGAGACACATTCGACGTTTGCTGGGCTTAAAGCGGACGTAGTTAGCTATCTCGAGCGCATCGCGGAGAGACGCCCGCTTGCTGACGTTCTCCTAATTTCACCCTCGGCTGGATCGGGCGGCGACCAACCCTACACCCTCAAGAATCAAGTGCGTGTCGTTGGAAAGGATCAGGCGAACGGTACGGCATGGCGCCTGAACAAGGACCGCGTTGCGTCCCGTGGAGATGAAAAGCTTGGACTCAGCGACACTCAGCTTAAGGAAGCGGAGGCTTTGGCAACGGAGGAGAACGGCAACGAAACTGTTTCCGATACCCACTACCGAATGGTGCGGAATAAGCCCCTCCTCATGATCCACAGTCTCGCACCTCGAAATGAAGCACTCGTTGGGCCGGTCGCTGCATTTGGTGTCAGTTTCCCGTATGGCGACTACTCGACCACAATCAATGTTGTCGTGAACAAGGTTTGGCTGCAGCAGATGCAGGGCTATGGCGATACCCCGGACGAGGAAGAAGATTATGACGCCTAAGACCGCGCCCTGGGATGATATCGCGATTCCAAATGCTGACTTCAACGTTCGCCAGGTAGTCGGCGAACCGACTGTTCCTTGTTTTTGGGGAAGAGACAGCGACGGATCCTGCTTATTTTTAGTGGAGCTTCAGGGCGATCATGTCCTTCAGTATAGAAAGAACGCGGTCACAGTTCATGGCATTAGGGTTGACCTTAGTGGCGGCGACCCCGGGCAACAGCGCCTTGTCCTTTCGTTGGAAAAACAAGCTGATCGCGACCTCTTCGAAAGTCTTTGTCGCACGCTCGTTTCCTCCCTTGAACGCGCGACAGACTCTAGTAGTGCGCTATCAATTACCCTGACACAGATCCGTCGGTGGAAGGCTTTCCTTTCCGGGCAGAAGCGAAAATTGTCAGCGGAGGAGATACGGGGCCTTTTCGCTGAACTCGCCTTCTTATCGGAGCTTGCCGACCAAAAGGCGTCAACCAGCGACGCAGCCGAAGCCTGGCTCGGCCCTGAAAGGTCTCATCAAGATTTTATTTTCGGAAATACGGCGATTGAGATCAAGTCAGTTTCCGGCAGCGAGCGAAATACAGTTTGCATTTCCTCAGAAGACCAGCTTTGTTCACTCAATGACCGTTTGTTTTTGCGCATCTATCGCTTGAGCAACTTATCTGAAGCGGTAGGCGCGCGCTCTCTCAATGAGATGGTGGCGTCCATACAGGCTCAGTTCGCGGACTCAGCCGATATAATTGATAGCAAGCTTCAAAGTTACGGCTATGCTCCTCTTCCTGATTACGACAACACAAAATACATCGTAAGTGACGTACGCAGCTACCATGTAACTGGAGAATTTCCGCGCCTCGTACGGGCCGTCTTGCCCGCTGGCATTGATGCGGTTGCATACGATATCAGATTAGAAAGCATCGCGCCCTATGAATGCGACAACGCCACCGTCTTCGGGTAAGCAGTTAGAACTGCTTGTTGAGCAGTTTTTTCACAACTTCCGTCAAGGAACTCTGGCCAATGCGGAGGCTAACAGTACTTCTTCGCTCGAAGCTTTCATGGAAGCCACCTCGACGGAGCTGATCGAGACAGGCTTCGTTGAGGGATTTGAGCACTGCCATTATCGAGCCCGGCGCGGCATGCGCGTCGATGGCTATTGGTTCAACGACGAAGGTGCGATTGATATCTTCGTTGCCGATTTCGATTGTCGCCGTCAGCTTGAGAGGCTTACCCACGCGGAAGCCACTGCGGCGTTCAAGCGAGCTGCAAACTTTTTCGAGGCGAGTCTTGAGGGCACCTTAATGCCTGACGTGACTACGCCTGAGTATAGCTTGGTTCAACAAATCGCGGCCCGACGTTCAGTTCTGCGTCAAGTAAATTTCTATTTGACGTCAGAGCGTGAGTTCAGCACTCGGAACCAATCATTCCCCGACGGAAATGTTGGCGGTGTTCGTTCCGCGTATCACGTCTGGGATATGGCGAGGTTTCAGCGTCAACACAGCTCGCGCGGGCGCAAAGAGCCTCTTAATATTGATTTTATTGAGTTGTTTGGGCACGGCATCAGTTGCCTCCCGGCCAATCTCGGGTCAGATACTTATATTTCATACTTGACCGTGATGCCAGCAACGATACTCGCTGCGCTCTACGATAAATTTAGCGCCCGGCTACTGGAGCAAAACGTAAGGACGTTCCTCCAAGCTCGCGCTCAAGTAAATAAGGGGATCCGGGGGACCATTATCAACGAGCCACAAATGTTTTTTGCATACAACAACGGCATCACTGCAACGGCTCAGGAAGTTGAAACGTCTCTTTCCGCAGGTGGGCTGCAGTTAGTTCGCATCACCGATCTTCAAATCGTGAATGGCGGCCAAACCACTGCCTCGTTGTTTCACACGCAGCGGCGTGACAAAGCTGATTTGTCGCAAGTATTCGTTCAAATGAAACTTTCCGTTGTTGATAGTGAACAAAGTGAGATTATCGTCCCGCGAATCTCGGAGTATGCAAACACTCAGAATCGGGTAAATGCGGCTGACTTTTTTTCCAATCATCCATACCATCTGCGTATGGCCGACTTCTCGCGTCGGATCTGGGCGCCTGCACAGCAGGGAGCTCAGCGCGAGACAAAGTGGTTCTACGAGCGGGCACGTGGACAGTATTCTGACGAGCAGCTTAAATTATTATCTGGCGAGCAGAAGCTTTTTGTGTTAGAATACCCTAAGAGCCAGATGTTTACCAAAACCGATCTGGCTAAGTTCGAAAACGTATTCGATGAACATCCAAGATGGGTCAATCTTGGAAGTCAAAAAAATTTCGCGCGCTATGCGCTAAGGATAGGGAAGGAGTGGGAGCGTTCATCCGACCATTTTAATGAATGGTATTTCAAGAGAGCAATTGCGCGGAACATTATCTTTCGTGCAACTGAAAAGCTTGTCTCGGCTCAGTCTTGGTACAATGGTGGCTATCGAGCGAATATCGTCGCATATACGCTTTCTATGCTGTCCGAAATCGTCAAACGTCGTTCTTCTGCTTTGGATTTTCTGCGCATTTGGAATACACAGGCCGTCGATGAGTCGCTTCTCGAAACTATAGTTGTAATAGCTAGTGCAGTGCATGCGGACATCACTAAACCGCCCGCTGGAATTTCCAACATTTCGGAGTGGTGTAAAAAGGACGGCTGCTGGAATAGACTGGTTGCGCAGGTTGATCGTATCTCTGAGGATCTCCCTAATTATTTTTGGGAGCTGCTCGAAAGTGCTGAGGATAACAAGCATGAGGTAAGAACCGCCAAGCAGACGCAGAAAATCGATAACGGTATCGAGGCTCAACGGCGAGTACTATCTGTGCCTCCGCAACAGTGGTCTTTGCTACTCCGCGAAGGCACAAATCGTTGCTTGTTTGGTCCGAGGGATCTTGCTTTGCTCCGCGTTGCTATTCAGATTCCGGCAAAAGTTCCGAACGAGACGCAAAGTGCGGCTTTGTTAAAGCTGCTGTCCAAGTCTCAAGAGGTAGGCATCTTATAGCAAACAGTGTTCCCAGTTGCGTCGCCGATTAGGCGCTGGAGACCTTCCGGTTTTGGTCAGAACCGATGCACAACGCGAGCGTACCCCGACGGTTTTGTCGGGCGACCGCATCGACGGCCTGACCTGTTTCTCGGTACTACCGGCGGACCGCGGCGCGAAGCATGAGCCGCCGGATCAGTACGCCATTTTCACCCTTGAAGACTAGGAAATCATTTCCTCGCGGCCGGCGGGTGCTGCGGCCGTCTACGGCTGGTCGGCGGCTGAAATCTTGGATTGCTCCGATGATCTGACGTTTGCGCCCAACACATCGCCAGCGGCGCTCCGAAGGCGGAGCTGGAGACCGCTTTCCGTGAGGGTCTCGGGCCGGACGTCCGCTGGCAGCTGCAGGAGGACGGCTCTTGCATCTTCGTCGACGGCTTGATGCAGCCGCTCGTGAGCGGCGGGGGTTAGATCCGCGAGATCATCAAGATCGGTCAAGACGTCACCGAGACCCGTCGCGTGCAGCAGGCGTTGGTCAAGAGCGAGGAGCGCCTGCGCATACTCATGGAGGGCATTCCGCAGTTCGTCTGGCGGTCGGCGGACGAGGGCCGCCGGACCTTGGTCGAGCCCGCAACGGCAGGCGTTCACAGGTCAAAGTGTCGTTCCTGCGTCGGGCGGCCTGATGCCCGCGACCGCGCCGTTAGACCTCGGCTTCGCGCCGCCGGCGCGGCTCTGGTGGCGTCGCACAAGCGTACGCGATATCGCGAAGCCCATCCGGTGCCCGCACGAGGACCTGCGCGAGCGCGTGGTCGAGGAAGGGTGTGTCGCTTCCGGTGCAGCCATTTCCCGGGTCGGATCTTCGCCGAACGCGTGCCGGGGCTGGGCGCGCGCAAGGCGCGCCGCAGCGACCGATTGGCCGAGGCGCAAACCGATATCGGTATGGTGCTGGGCGGGGAGCCCGGCGCTCGGTTGTCGCGGCGGCTGGCCATGCCGGTCAGCGGCGACACGGTCCTGCGCCTGATCCGCCGCCGCGGGACCGTGCCGTCCTCGCCGCCGCGCGTAGTCGGCATCGACGACTGGACCTGGCGGCGCGGCCGATCCTACGGCACCATCGTGTGCGACCTGGAACGGAAGCGCGTCATCGACCTGTTGCCCGGCCGCTCGTCGGCGCCGGTGCGGGACTGGCTCGCCGCCCATCCGAGCGTGACCCTCATCAGCCGTGACCGCTCGGGACCCTACGCCGAGGCCGCGCGCACGTGAGCGCCGGCGGCGACGCAGGTCGCGGATCGCTGGCATCTGCTCGTCAACGCGTCCGAGGCGCTGCGCGGTATCGTCGAACGGCACCAGCCTCTAGATCCGGGACGTGTTCCACCGCGGCATGCACGATCGCTCTGCCTCCCCTGACCTAACGGAGAGCGCACGCACGCCAGAGGTAAACAGCCGGCGACGCGACCGCTGCGAGACAGCCCTGTGCCTCCACGGCGAAGGTCTGTCGACCAAGGAGATCGCTCGCCGTATCGGTGCGTCACGCGACGCTGTGCGCCGCTGGCTCCGGGCGGGCCGGTTCATGCCCTACCGTCGAGCACCGGGTTCGAGCCGGCTCGACCGCCATCTCCCCTTCGTCGAGACGCGCTGGCAGGAGGGCCAGCACAGCGCCACCGTCCTTCACCGCGAGTTGCGCGCGCAGGGCTTCACCGGCACCGACATCGTCCGATGCTGGGCTGCGCGACGGAGGCAGGGTGCGCCGGCCCGACCACCGGCCGCCCGGATCCCCTCGACACGCCGCATCACCCACTGACTCACCTGCGACCCGACCGCGCTGTCACGGGAGGATCGCGCCTTCGCCGACGCGGTCTGCATCGCCGCGCCGAAGCTGAAGCAAGCCGCCGAGGATGTACGCGCCTTCGCCGACCTCCAGCGGCAGAGAGATCCCACCGGACTGACGCCATGGCTGGAGGCTGCAGCCGCAACCGATCTCGGCGGCTTCGTCGCCGGGCTCCGGCAGGACGAAGCAGCCGTGCGCGCAGCCATCGTCGAACCCCGGAGCAACAGCCCGGTCGAAGGGCAGGTCAACCGCCTCAAACTGATCAAGCGCAGCATGTACGGCCGGGCCAAGTTCGATCTTCTGCGCCAGCGCGTCCTGCATGTCGCATGAACCGAGACCGGCAGAGCTTCGGCAAACGATAGCCCAAAAGCACTGAAAGTGCGGATGAACCCTTTTTCCACGCCGATTCTCAGGGTGTCCGAGGCGCAGCGGTCCGCTATCGGACTTCTCGGCAAGACCAAGGCGCTGGGATGGATCGCTCGGCGGCAAAAGCTGATGCCCAAACAGGCCGAAGCCGCGTGGCGCTCTCCAAACCGTGCTGTCAGCCTGCTCGGCGACGGGGGCGAAGACGGCCTGGGTTATGATTTCGAGGCCGTCCGGGCCAACGGCGATCGCTGGCGCTACGAGGTCAAGGCCTCGACCGGAGACCTCTGCGAGTTCGAGTTAGGGCCGCCCTGGAGGCGTCGTCGGACAAGGGAACACACTTCCGGGTGCTCTTGTCCTTGCGCAGCCGACCAAGGTGCTTACGCCAGCGCGCATCCTCCTCTGTAGGAGGCAGTGCAGGCGTTTGCTACCGCGCTGTCATGATCGGCTTAAACGGAATGTCGGCCCCCGCCGACTTCCCTCCGGGGAGGGAAGTCGGCGGGTGGTCTTACTTCGGGATCGGCAGGCGCAACACGATGCACTTGCCCTTCCAGCCCGGCGCGCGCGGAGTCGTCACCGCCCACTCGTAGCCCCGGCCCATCGGACGCTTGGCCGCGTCCGACTTCACCAGCGCGCCCTGCTCGTCGAGCCACGACAACACAGCCTGAAGATGCGCCGAATCAGATTTGAACCAGCGCACGAACTCCGTCGAGCGGATCGCCACCAACTCGTCGGGCCCCTCGGTCGTGCGGAAGCCGACATCCGTATCGAGCCGCGCCTCCTGCTTGCGCGGCAACGGCATCTCGGTGAGGCGCTGGTGCAGGATCGCCTTGGCCTCCTCCAATGTCGTGTCGCGCAGCCGGCTGAGCTTGAGTCCGTCGCGGAAGCACGCCTTGACCGCCTTCCGAGCAGCAAGGGCCCGCCAAGGCGGCGGCAGCAGCCCCATGTCCATGGCCAGTCGAAGGCCGGCGTAGACCGTCCCGAAGTTGCGCGCCGCGTGGTTCACCGCTCCATCGGCGTCCTTCAGAAACAGGCTGTTCACGAACTCATCGACGTAGGCCTGCGCACGCGGCTTGAGCTCCTCGCCGAGGTCGATCAGTCCGCGCAGATAGGCGTCGAACACAACGCCGTGGTTCGCCGCGCAGGCCTCGCGCATCTCGGCCATTTGGCGGTGCGCCCAGCGGGTGAACGCCTCGTCCGTCAGGGCGGGCGGCCGGCGGTCGAAGACCGTGGAGTTGCCGCTGTGCACCGCCGGTACGTCGAGGCAGCGAGCTACCTCGCCGCCCTGACGCGTCGTTCCGGCCTGCAGGGCCAGCGCCTCAATGGCCTCCTCCGAGGACAGCACGTAGACGAGCGACCAGCCTGAGGCGGCCGCATCGCTGGCGTAGACCGACTCGCCGGCGCGGACCTTGTCCTTGCCCTCGCTCAGTCCATAGATCATCGGGCTGAGGGTGGCGTAGGCGTTCCGGCCGAGCAGGCCGGCCTCGTTGACGAACAGCACGCCGTCGTTGCTGGTGATGGCGATCTGATCGAGCCCGGTGATGGTCGCCTTAAAGCTCGGCAGCGCCGCCTCCGTACCCAGGCCGATGACAGAGCCCCCGATGACCTGCGCCGTGGACTTGCCGGTTTTCGTCTTGCCAAACAGGTTGATGCCCCACGACTGCATCCCGAGCAGCCGCAGGAGCGGGCCGGCGAAGGGCACCCCGAGCATCAGCGTGGCCCGCGTGGACCAGCGCGCGCGGCGGGCGATATCACGCTGAAAACCCTCGATCGTTCCGACGTTGCCGAACACGATCTGACGCTTCTTGCCGGGCTCGGGCCGGGGCGGCAGCACCTCCGCGATGCCGGGAATGGCCCCGACGACATGGGTCGGGCGCACGAACGCATCCTGCCCGTTCTTGTACCACCCGGGCTGCGCAGCATGGCGCACGTAGCACGGGGGCGGCTGGTCGATGGCGGCTTGGATCGCGTCCGCAGACGCCTTGGTCGTAAGCGCGGCGTTGTGCTTGCGCAGCGCGGCCAGAACCTCCGTCGGCCTTTCCGATTTTTCGCACGGCACGTCAGCGAGGACGCGCTCGCCGAGGTCGGACATCGCTTCGAAGCGGTCGAACGCGAGATTGGTCGCCTCATCGACGACACGGGCAACTTTGGCGACGACGGGACGTGGGGCCGACTGGATCCGTTCGAGCTTGACTGTTTTACGCTGCCGGTCGCGGCGCGCCGGCTTCCGGTAGGGGATCAGAGCTTTGCCTGGCATGGGCAATCTCGCATTGTTAGCGTGCCGCGCGTACCGGCTGTGCCGGGAGCGGGCGCGCTGGGTTTAATGGGGGTGGCACGCCCGGCACGGGTGGCACGCTCTCTGGGCGCGCTACGGTCGTGCATTTCACGGTGAAATGAGCGTGCTGCAGTTCACATCATTTTCGTGGTCGGAGACTCCTCTGCAGTCCCCCCAGGCCAGTCGTTGAGGAAGGACGGGTTTCGGTGACGACATCGGCTTCGGTTTCAGGCTCCTTCGCATCGAACGGCACGCGGCCTCGCAGAGGCGTCGTGCACGCGTGATGGGGGCAGTGAATTTGCGTTCGCGCTCCTTAGGTTCGGCGCTGACCGCGCAGCGGTCGGCGGCATGGTTCAGTGCAGAAGGGCACCGCGACCGCGGGCAGGATCTCCTTCTCGGCTTCATCGGCACCATCCCTCATCGAGTGGTTGTGCCGGGTGACAATGGGCGTCGTTGGGGGCTCGCCTCCTTCGAGCTCGTTTCGGGGGCTTGGGGTTGCTGGCCTTCGTTTTGGCTTCCGGGCTCCTCCCTCAGATTTGGGCTTTGTGACCGCCCAGGCTCAGGCGATGACCTTCATGCTCAAGCCGAGCAGCATGATCCGGCCGTTCAGCCCGGCTCGGTCGAGCGCCCGAACCGTGCGGATCTGTTGTTCGACGGTGAGCGGGCGGTCGCGAGTGTTTCGCACCGGATTGGCCCGACCCGGCTTGTCTTGCTGGATGGTCTGGCGCCGGGCGAAATCGGATTTGAAGCTGTAGGCGACCGCCGCGAGGTCGCCATCGAAGGGCGTCGAGCGAACGGGGCGGCGGACCGCGTCCGTCGCGGGCACAAGCCGCTTCAACTTCGGCGCTGCGGCCTCGACATCCACTGCCGGGGCAAGACCGTAGAGGTGCACGCAGGCGTGCGGCTCGAACCGGTCCGCCTTGTCGAGCGCACGGCGATCGTCCTCGTTGAAGCTCAGGTCGAGCCCAAACACGCCGCGAGTCAGCCCGGCCTGCTGGAGCAACGCGGCGTAGCCTTCCCACGATCTGTCAAACGCGATCGCCGCGTCTCCCGGGCGCGCCGGCAGAATGATCGACAGCACCCGCCAGGGGCCAAGTTCCGCGTGCGCCTTATGGAAGCGCGCGATGATCCGCACCATAAGTCGCTGCACCGCCCGGCCGCACTGCGGACAGGCCGGATGCAGGCAGCGGTGGCGGCGGTCGCAACGGCGCAGCTGGGCGGCGATGCGGAGGAGTTCAGGATCACCCGCGGCGTGCTTGCGCAGCCGCTTGGTGAGCTTCCGAGCGGCTGCTTTTGCATCGCGCGGGCGCGCGGGCGGGCGATGGTTACGGCCCTGGCGCCAGGTCGGCCCCTTGATGCCGTAGCCCTGGCCCCGCCGCAGCATCGCGCGGAGGAGGCCAGCGGCCACGTGCTGAGCGGGCGTGGTTGGGTCATCGCAGACCAGCCCGAGTCGAGGCGGTGGGGGCGTACGTCGAGAGTTGTGACCGATGGATGGTGGCATCGTCGCTCTTCCAAGGTTGCGTTCGGAAAAGCCCGTGATGCTGCTTTGAGGGCACCCCGATCAGCGAGGGTGCCTTGAGGCTGCAATTCTCCGTTGGCGCTGCACAGGAAGGCGGAGCCACCGGGTCACGTGTCAGGCAACCAGCCGAAGCCAGGTGCATCAGCGACAGGCCGAACTAGGGCTTGAGGATGGGTGGGGTGATGAGTTTCATCAAGTGGTGTGGTCAATTTTACTGACGACTGCGTTGGGTAGGTCTAGAAAATGCTACACAGTGGTGCTACACATGCCCTGTTAGCGGCAGATCTAACCCATTGATTTGCTTGAATGTGCTTGCCAAAACGCCCAGTCCTTTCCTGGGCACCAACTGATCTCCAAGTTGTTGAGATCGTTGGTTTTCTAAGTTTCGATCCCGCGCGAGGTGACCGGGTACGGGATTTTTCTGGCCGAACGGGCCAGCTTCGCTTGGTCAGCGGTGCGCGTGCAGACCGCGCTTTGCCGGCTTGCGTCGCCCGTCCTCGTCCGCGCGGCGGGCTTCGGCCCGTACGAGGTCCCGTACGACTCCCTGGTGACCCATCACGTCACGGGCCGGGACCGAGCATGGACCCGCGACGGCGGCCGGAAACGATGCCGTCCCGGCGTCATGGAGGATCCATTTTGCCGGCAGCCCGCCGCCAGCGCTGCATCGCGCTTGGGCCGGAACGTCTGCACTCCGCCAATTCCAGGCGTTCCAGCTCCAAACAGGCGGCGAGAGTGCTCGCGTTCTTCACACCGCTTGAGAACCCGGATCGTATTTTGATGACCGACGTGCTGATGAATTCATCGGTCAGGGCTTGTAGAACAGCCTTCTCGTCCTCATTGAGCGCGCGCATTGTGATTCCGCTGGCTGAGTGATGCCGATCTCTGAAATGATGGACGCCGTTGGGGGGATCGTGTCGCAAGCGTTCGATGATCGAATGTTGGCTGTGCTTCCTGACCTTCGACTGAGACGATGGCCGCTTCAGGAAAAACGCAGGTTTGCCCGGGTGAGCCGATCGATGGACGCGCATCCCATCAGCCGCATATCGCGTTCGATCTCGGATCGCATGAGTTCGAGGGCACGTTCGACGCCGGCCTGACCGGCTGCCGCGAGGGGGAACAGGTAGTAGCGGCCGAGGCCGACGGCTTTGGCTCCGAGGGACAGCGCCTTCAGCACATGGGTGCCGCGCTGGACGCCGCCATCCATGATCACGTCGATCCGGTCGCCGACCGCATCGACGATTTCGGCGAGTTGGTCGAAGGCCGAGCGCGATCCGTCGAGTTGCCGGCCGCCATGGTTCGACAGGATGATCCCGGTGCAGCCGATCTCGACCGCACGCTTGGCATCCTCCACCGACATCACGCCCTTCAGGCAGAACTGGCCCCCCCATTCCCGCACCATCGCGGCGACGTCGTCCCATGACAGGCTGGGATCGAGCATCTCGGTGAAGTAGCGGCTGATCGAGAGCGCGCCTCCGCCCATGTCGACGTGACCGTCGAGTTGCGGCAGCTTGAAGCCTTCGTGGGTCAGGTAGTTGATCGCCCAGGCCGGCTTCAGCGCGAACTGCATCATCCCGGCCGGCGTGAGCCGGAAGGGGATCGAGAAGCCGGTGCGCTTGTCGCGCTCGCGATTGCCGCCGGTGATGCTGTCCACCGTCAGCATCATGACCTCGATGCCGGCCTGCTTGGCCCGGGCCATCATGGCGCGGTTCAGGCCGCGATCCTTGTGGAAGTAGAACTGGTAGACCTGGGGGCTGCCGCTGATGCGGCGCGCCTCCTCCAGGCTCACGGTTCCAAGCGACGAGACGCCGAACATCGTCCCGAATTTTCCCGCTGCCGCCGCGACCGCCCGCTCGCCCTGATGGTGGAACAGCCGCTGCAGGGCGGTGGGCGAGCAATAGACGGGCATGGCCAGGCGCTGGCCCATCACCGTCACCGACATGTCGATCTCGCCCACGCCGCGCAGGACGTTGGGCACGAGCTGGCAGGTCTCGAAGGCGGTGGTGTTGCGCCGATAGGTGACTTCGTCGTCGGCCGCGCCGTCGATGTAGTCGAAGATCGGCCCCGGCAGGCGCTGCTGCGCCATGCGGCGGAAATCGTGGAAGCTGTGGCAGCTCTTCAAGCGCATCTCGGGTCTCCGCTGGCGCAGCGTGGCGGCGCCGGATGAGGAAGGAAGGCCGGGGGCCGCCGCGGGCCCCCGGTCCGGAAGGCTCAGTGCGCGAGGGCGGGAACCGGCATGGCCGGGACGAGGGCGGTGAAGGGCGGCACGTAGGCCTGCAGCATCACCAGCACGCCGACGAGGGCGGCGAGCGCGATCGAGTGGAAGAAGACGTAGCGCAGGATCTTCGCCTCGCCGCCGTACCACTGCGTCGCGGTGGAGGCGACGACAATCGATTGCGCGTCGATCATCTTGCCCATCACGCCGCCCGACGAGTTCGAGGCGGCCATCAGGATCGGCGAAAGGCCGAGTTGCTCCGCCGTGATCTTCTGCAGGCCGCCGAACAGCACGTTCGAGGCGGTGTCCGAACCCGTCAGCGCCACGCCGAGCCAACCCAGCATCGCCCCGAAGAAGGGGTAGATGAAACCGGTCTGGGCGAAGGCCAGCCCCAGGGTGGCGTCGGTGCCCGAATACTTGGTGACGTAGCCGAGCGCCAGCATGGCCGAGATCGTGAGCAGGGAGTAGCGCACGAGCCAGGCGGTGCGTCCGTATTCGCGCAGCAGCTTGAGCGGGTTGAAGCCGAGGATCAGGCCGCCGACGATCGCCGAGAGGAGGATGCCGGTTCCGGTCGCCGAGAGCAGGTTGAGGGTGTAGACCGCCGTCTCGCTATGGGCGCTGGCGACGACCGGCGGCATCTTGAACACGAGGTTGTGCAGGCCGGGGATCGGCATCCGCCACACCCAGATCGCGTCGAGCCAAGCGCGGAACTGCGGTGCGCCCCAGGCGAAGACGAAGACCGACAGGATCAGCCAGGGCAGCCAGGCCCGGAACACCGTCCCGGCGCTGTGGCCGTGGCGCGGTGCGACCGTGGCGGGCTGCGCGCCGCCGTCCGTCGCGGTCCAGATGCGCGCCGGCTGCCAGACCCGCAGGAAGCCCGCGAGCGCCGCCATCGAGCAGATCGCCGCGACGACGTCGACGAGCCAGGGACCGTGGAAGTTCGAGACGAGATATTGCGGAACTGCGAAGGCGAGCCCGGCCACGAGGAGCGCCGGCCAGACTTCCAGCATGCCCTTGCGGCCGGCAAACGCCCAGATCAGCCAGAACGGTACGAGAAGCGAGAAGAACGGGAGCTGACGCCCGATCATGCCGGAGAGTTCGATCAGGTCGAGGCCCGTGACCGCGGCAAGGGCGATGACGGGGGCGCCGAGCGCGCCGTAGGCGACCGGCGCCGTGTTGGCGATGAGCGAGAGGCCGGCGGCGGCGAGCGGCGTGAAGCCGAGCCCCATCAGCATGGCGGCGGTCACCGCCACCGGCGTGCCGAAGCCCGCCGCCCCCTCGAAGAAGGCGCCGAACGAGAAGGCGATGAACAGCAGCTGCAGCCGCCGGTCCGGCGTGATGCCCGCGATCGAGTCGCGCAGGATGTCGAACTGCCCGGTCCGCTCGGTCAAGCGGTACAGGAAGATCACGTTCAGGATGATCCAGCCGATCGGCAGGAGGCCGAACGCGGCTCCGTAGGCCGCCGTCGCGCCGGCCATGGGGGCGGGCATCCCGAAGCCGAGCACCGCCACGGCCAGGGCCACGGCGAGGCCGAGCAGCGCCGCGATATGCGCCTTGAGATGCAGAAGACCGATGCCGCCCAGCAGCACCAGGATCGGCAGCGCCGCGAGCGCCGTCGACCAGAACGCATTTCCCAACGGATCGTAGACTTGGTTCCAGCTCATGGTGCGGTCCCCCCTCCAATGCACGACGTGATCCTCGCCGCGAGCCGGACAGCCTCCATCGTCGGCCCCGACGCGTGGCGTGCGCGTCGAAGCCGGAGGCCGTGTCCGATCAGCTGTGTCGCAGAGCCTCGGTTTCCTGTGTGAACCGAGTGCGATTCTTTGGTAAATTGATTTTACCACACGCGTCAATTGGAAATCTCGGTTTCCCGCGTTAAGGTCGGGCCGTCGGTTTGGCCATTGGATCCGATCGCGGGAGCAGGCGGTGGAGCAGGACTCGATCAAGGGGAGCAGCGTCGCCGAGAGCACGGCCCGCCACCTCAAGGACCTGATCGTCGAAGGCGCCCTCAGCCCGGGCGATCAGCTCCTGCCGGAGCGCGATCTCGCTCAGCAGCTCAACGTGTCGCGCCCGACCCTGCGGCAGGGCATCAAGATCCTGGAGGAGGAGGGCCTCATCGTCGCCACCCCGTCGGGCCGCTCGGTGGCGCCGATCGGGCGGGACATCACCGATCCGCTAATCGCCCTGATCGCCTCCCACGCGGAGGTCGTGGACGACTATCTCGAATTTCGTGCCACGACCGAGCGGATGGCCGCCCGGCTCGCGGCCGAGCGGGCCAACGTGGTCGACCGCAAGCGCCTGACCGCCTGCATGGAGCGCATCGACCGTGCCCATGAGGGCGGAGCGCAACGCGAGGAGGCGGAGGCGGATGTCGACCTGCACATCGCGGTCTACGAGGCGAGCCACAACCTCGTCGTCCTGCATACGATGCGGGCGCTCTCGGGCATGCTGCGTCAGGGCGTGATCGAGAATCGGGAGACGCTGTTTTCACGTCCGGAGACGCGCGATCAGCTGCGGGCGCAGCATCGGGCGATCTACGAGAGTGTCATGGCCGGAAACGTCGAGGAGGCCGGCAACGCCGCGGAGATGCACATCCATTACACCCACCGGGCCCTCAACGAGATCAAGGCCTCGCAGGCGCGTCTCCAGGTGTCGCTACGCCGGCTGAACGGTGGCCATGTCGCGGCCCGGCACGGCGTCGAACGTTAGAGCATCGTCCCGAAAGCCGGTTTCCACCGTTCGGGCCGATGCCCCGATGCGGCCCGGCTCCGCTGCCCCGCTCGCCCCACGGCCGTCGGCGGGTTTGCGGGGCTTCGTGCGGAATGGCCGGGATATCGGCGCCGCGGCGCTTGGCGAGCCTATGACCGCCGTCCCTGGGCGGCCCTGTCAGAGAAACGCCTTGAAGGCGATGATCGTCTCGGAATCCTTGACGTTCTTGAGTTGCAGCAGGAACTCGTTGACGAACAAGCCGATGTCGGTCTCGTTGTCGACATGGAATTTCGCCATGATATCGAACCGACCGGCCGTCGAATAGATTTCCGATGCCAGATTCATGGACAGGAGGCTGTCGGAAACCTCGTAGGTCTTGCCGATCTCGCATTTGATCTGCACGAAGAACGTCTTCATTCCTGTCCCGCCCTATCGATCCGCCGGGCGCCGATGGTATGCGCACCGTCGGCCGTGTGCAAAGCGTCCGGTCCGTGAGCCGGACGCGTCGCTCTCAGTTGAAGTGGCCGACCCAGCGCATGGTGTAGCGC
Source organism: Methylorubrum salsuginis (assembly GCF_900114375.1). Taxonomy (GTDB): domain Bacteria; phylum Pseudomonadota; class Alphaproteobacteria; order Rhizobiales; family Beijerinckiaceae; genus Methylobacterium; species Methylobacterium salsuginis. The sequence goes on from NZ_FOSV01000030.1 coordinate 19,527, forward strand.
TGACCCTCGGGCCGGTTCTGCGCGCCGAACTCGTAATAGGCGTTGAAGAACAGAAAGTTGTCCTTGTTGATCGCGTAGAGCGCGCCGGGGCCCAGCGCGAAGACGCGCTCGCGCCGCCCCGGCACCGCGGCGCCGTTGGCGAGCGTATCGCTGATCTGCTGCAGCCAGTAGCCGTTGACGCCGAGCTTCAGCTCTTTCGTCACGCTGAACTCGCTGGCGAAGTTGGCATGCAGCGCCTGTCCGGCCTGCGTCGTCAGCGCGGTCGGGCCGAAGCCGACATTCGGGCGGTCGTTCTCGGCGTTCCAAAGGTAGTGGAACCGCGCCGAGACGGTCCAGTCCGGCGTCACGAACAGGGTGCCGGCGACGTAGGGGTTGAACGAGAAGAAGTTCGAGCCGGGATTGACCGCCGCCTGCGGGTCGTAGCGCCCGGTCGGCAGGATCATCTGCGCCTCGATGCGGCCGATGAAGAGCGGCCCCTTCTCGCCCATGATCGGGTCGAACTGGATGAACGGGCCGATCAGCAGGTCGCCGATGCCCTGGCGCGCCTTCAGCACCGCGCCGCCGAGGCCGTCATCGGCGCTGGAATCGATGATCGCCGGCACGATGACGTCGATGCCGAGCGACCCCGAACCGATCTTGATCGGCGAGACGTAGAGGAGCTGGGTGAGGCTGGCGAAGACGGTGACGTTCTCCCGCGGCAGGCCGAGGCTGGCCCCGCGATTGTCGGTCAGGCGCCCGGCCGAATAGACCTGAAGATACTGGGTCGGGTACCAGCCGGGGCCGGAGGGCGGCGCGCCGTCGAGGAAGCTGGTGAAGCCGAGGTTGAGGTTGGGCAGGTCGTAGGCCTGCGCCGGGGCCGCGACCCCCACCGTTGCCGCCAGCGCCCATCCGGCCCGCCGCGCGATTCTCTCCCGCCTTGCCGCTTTCCGTCTCGTCATGTCTGCCCCCGTCGTTCGTCGTTCGTCGTTCGTCGCGCCCGCCCGACGGGCAGGCGCGGTGTGGATGGGAGGGGCTCAGGCGCCCGGCACCGAGCCCGGCGGCAGGAAATCGACCTCGCAGGCCGCGGAGCGGCGCACGACCTCCTCGGGATCGGTCAGGTCGTGGAGCTGGTCGAACAGCTCCTTCAGCCGCCGGCCGGGGCTGACCCAGAAGATCGCCCGGTTCGGCTTGTCGGTGCGGTTGTAATAGGCGTGCGGCTTGCCCTTCGGCATGCAGACGAGGTCGCCGACGCCAGCCTTCAGCCACTGGCCGTCGAGATAGAGGTCGAAGGTCCCTTCCAGGACGTAGATGAACTCGTCCTGGGTCGGGTGGATGTGCGGCGGCACGAAGGTGCCCGGCGGATCGTAGGTTTCGAAGGAGAAGGCGCTGTCGCAATTGGCCTTGAACCAGTAGGTGTGGCCGAGAACGTTCCAGACGGTTCCGTCGACGCCCTCGCCGGCTCGGGTAATGCCGGCGGCCAGCGGTCCGATATCGCTCATCTTTTCCTCGCTCTGCTGATTTGTTGGGCGGTCAATTCTGAATAACGACGGCCCGTTTCGGGAAATAGTCAGGTTTCGGCCTCGATCCGGCTATCCCTTTCGCGAGCCGGCTATCCGGATCGCGCGGGAAAACCGGAGCGTCCCGCACGAGGGGGCTTGCCTCGGTTTTGCGGCCACAGGCACCATCCGCCGATGGGCCTGGACGAGCGATGGGACCATGGACGACGACGCGAACCGCGATGTGGGACACCGGCCGGACGCCTCCCGTCCGCTGGCCCGCTACGCGCTCGTCGAGACCCGTGACCCGGAGGCGGCGCGCGACCGGATCGGGCGGATCTTCTGCCCGCACCGGCTCGTCCCGGTGGGCGCGGACGCCGCCGCCCTGTTCGAGGCGCGCCATCACATGGTCGGCTTCGGGGGCTTGACCATCAACTACGTCGCCTACGGCGCCGAGGTGGAGATCGATCCCGGCTTCCTCGACCGGTTCTTCCTGTTGCAGATCCCCCTCGCCGGCGCGGCTCTGGTCCGCAGCGGGCCGCACGAGACGTTGGCCGATCCCGAGCGGGCGACCCTGCTCTCGCCGCTGCTGCCGACCCGGATGGTCTGGGAGGCGGGCTGCGAGAAGCTGATCATCCTCGTGCCGCGCGAGGTCGCGGAGGAGCACGTCGTGCGCGTCCTCGACCGGATCCCCAAGCCCTTCGGCTTCGATCCGGCGATCGATCTGCGGCGCCCGCGCGGGGCGGCGATCCTGTCCCAGGCCAAGCTCCTGCAGCACCTCGCCGAGAGCCAGCCGCAACCGGGCGCCGGCATGGACGTGTTCGAGAGCGAACTCGCCTCCGCCTTCGTCACCCTGCTCGTCGGGCACATGCTGGAGCATGCGGAGGGCAGCGCCTCGCTGCTGCGGCCGCAGCGCGTCTCCGTCGCGCCGGCCCATGTGCGCCGGGCCGAAGAGTATATCCGCGCGCATCTCGATTCCCCTCTGACCCTGCCGCACCTGTCCGAGAAGGCCGGAAGCAGCGTCCGCTCGTTGCAGGAAGGCTTTCGCCAGTTCCGGGACAGCACGATCTCGGACTTCATCCTCACCCAGCGCCTGGATCGCTGGCGGGCGCTCCTCCTGGCCTCCGATCCGGAGGCCAAGGTCGGCGACCTCGCGCTGGCGGTCGGGCTCAACCATCTCGGCCGCGCGGCGGCCGCCTATCGCGACCGCTTCGGCGAGGTGCCGTCCCAGACCCTGCGCAACCGGCGGCGCTGAGCCCGCGGGATGCCAGTCTCCGCGCTCGTCCCCTCCCCACAAGGGGGAGGAGAGACCCGGCGTCACGCCGCCCGCGAGGTCTCGACCGCCCGGAGGCCGAGGGGCTGGGGCGCGGCGACCGCCCGATAGTCCGGCGCCTGCTCGAGCAGCGCGGCGTAGACCGGCGGGCGCAGCGGCAGGAAGGCGGCGGTCAGCGGATTGCCCTCGCGGGTCCGCACGCCGATATCGGCCAGGAGCCCCGAGAAGTGATGGTTGTGGTAGGGCGCGATGCAGAGGCCGCCATAGGCCTTGGCCGAGGGCCGCTCGCTGCGCCGCCATGCCAGCGAGCGGGCGATGCCGGCCTCCATCTGCGCCCGGCTCGGCTGGCGCGCGAGCTTCCCGTCCATGAAGCGGACCAGCCAGTTGGCGCCGAGTTCGGCCGAGAGGTTGGTGGCGAAGCTCGAATTGAAGCCGACGAAGCCGAGATCGGGCAGGTCCGGGTTCACCACCATCCGGTAGAGCTTGTACTGGCCGTCCCTGTCGATGAGCTTGGCCCGGTCGGACGCGTCGAGGATCGGGATGTCCTGGCGCCAGCCGGTCGCCATCACCACGAGGTCGGCGGGCACACGCTGGCCCCCGGTGAGCACCGCGTTCGACCCTTCGTAGGAGGCGATGGTGCCCTGGATCGTCTTGATCTTGCCCTCGGTGACGAGCTTGTAGAAGCCCGGCGTCTCGACGGCGAGGTTGCAGTGGATGTCGTCCTCGATGCGCGTCTTGGGCAAGAGGCCGTTCTTCTTCAGCTTGAACTGCGTCTTCAGCAGCGTCTCCAGCGCGCGCCAGTTCGCCCAGATCAGCGGGGTGGCGAGCTTCTGCACGAGGCGCCGGACCGGGCCGGCGTCGAAGGGCAGGAACATCGATTCCGCGGCGCGGCAATAGAGGATGTTCTTGAAGTTGATCAGGCCGCCGAAGAAGTACGGGATCTTCCAGGCCGGATCGAGATAGACCAGCGTCACCCCCTGCGCGCCGTGCTTGACCGCGCTCACCGCCACGTCGGTGGCCGATTTCGAGTACCCCAGCACGATCACCCGCTTGCCGCGGACCGATTCCGCGTCGGTGTGCTCGCTCGAATGCAGGATCGTCCCGCCGAGCGCGCGGAAATCGTCGGCGCCGGGATGGACCGGCTTGTTCTTCTGGCTGAACTGGCCGGTGCAGAGGGCGACGAAGTCGTAAGCCTCGGTCCGGCTCGCGCCGTCGGCGCCCGACACCGTCACGTCCCAGCCGCGGTCCGAGCGCTTCTTCAGCGTCTCCACCGACTGGCCAAAGCGGATCAGGGGCACGAGCCCGAAGCGCTCGGCATAGGCGCGCAGGTACGCGAACACTTGGCCGCCCGAGGGCCATTCCGGGTAATCGGCCGGCATCTTCATCTGGCTGAAGGCGTAGATGTCCTTCGGCGTCTGGGTCTTCACGTCGGGATAGGAGCGTGAGGGGTCCCACACGCCGCCGAGTTCGGGGCCGCGCTCGATCACGGTGACGCGGTGGCCGCGCTCGCGAAAGGCTTTCGCCGCAGCCAGCCCGCTGATGCCCGAGCCGATGACGCAGACGTTGCGTTGCGTGACCATGATGACGACCCTCCTCGCTCAAGTGCCCGGTTCGGGGCGCTCCTCATGCAGGAAATGTCATCCGGGCCGGCGTGCCGGGCTATCCCGAACACGTTGCGATTGTCCGGATCGCGCAGCAATGCGACGGATATTCCAAATATTCGGATCTTTTCGAATTGCGCTTTCGCCCGTCGAAGATGTTGCGGCGCGGTATCGCTGTGAGCGTCTGCAATATATTGAGCAGAGTGCTCACCCGGAACGCAGCCGCTGCTCAAGATTTGACGTCGCTCCGACGCGCCGAAAGCGAAAAACCCGGCCCCTCGGAGGGCCGGGTTTTCATGTTCGGACGATTCGGATGCCCGGTGCCTGATACCCGATGCCTGATACTTGGACCCTGCCGCCGGCTCCCGATCTCAGCAGAGGGCGGCGACGGCGCGGGCGAGCGTCCCGTCCGGCTCGCGCAGGCTCAGCGCGATGTCGAAATGGTTGTAGCCCGGCATCGCGATCCGCCGTCCGGCATGGCCGGCTCCGGTCCAGGCCCTGAGATAGCGCTCGGTCTGGTCCTTGAAGGCGTCGCTCTCCAGCCCGCCGACGGAGGCGAGGAGCCGCGCCCGCGAGCGCTCGGGAAGCGCGTGGAGCGGGCTGTTGCGACGGGCGGATTCGGGATCGAGCCGCATCCAGGCGTTGATGTGGGTGTGGATCAGCGGCTCCAGATCCATCAGGCCCGACAGCAGAAGCCCGGAGGCGACGACATCCTCCGGCACGCCGAACGCACCGTGCCAGCCGCCCGCCAGCAGCATGCCGCCGAGATGGCCGCCCGCCGAGGAGCCGCCGACATGGATGCGCCGTTCCTCGATCCTGTAACGGGCGGCCTCGGCATGGAGCCAGGCGAGCGCGGCGCGGGTCTGGCGCACGATCTCGTCGAGCGTGACGGCGGGCGCCAGCGCGTAGTTCATCACCGCCACCGAGACGCCGTTCGGCACGAGACCGAGCGCCGGGAAGGCGTTGTCGTCCTTCGACAGGGCGCGCCAGTAGCCGCCGTGGATCCACAGGAAGAGCGGGCTGCCCGGCCCGGCCGGGTAGAGGTCGAGGGTCTGGCCCGAGGGCGCGTCGTAGACGAGGTCGGCGACGCGCTCGAGGCGCGAGACCGCCTCGGCGCTCGCGGCGACGTAGCGGGCGTACTCGGCCTCGAAGCTCGGGACGCTCGCCCGCGCATTGTATTCGCGGTCGAGCCGGTCGCGGTCCTCGGGATTCATCGCCTCACTCCGGCACCACGGCGGTGGCCTCGATCTCGACGAGCGCGGGTGGCTCGACGAGGCGGACCACCTGCACCAGGGCCATGGCCGGGAAATGGGTGCCGAACACGTCGCGGTAGACCCCGCCGAGATCGCGGCGGGCTTCGAGATAGGCGTCCATGTCGGTGACGTACCATGTCAGGCGCACGAGGTGGTGCGGCTCGGCGCCGGCCTCCGCCAGGATCGCCCGGATGTTGGTGAGCGCCTGATGCACCTGGGCGACGAGCCCCTCGGGGAAGCGCTCGTCCGCGTCCCAGCCGACGACGCCGCCGGTGACGACGAGCCGGCCGGAGGCCGCCATGCCGTTGGCGTAGCCGCGAGGCGCCGGCCAGCCGGCGGGTTGCAGGATGGCGGCAGGCTTCGGGCTGGCGGCGCCCTGAGGACGGATGTCGGTCATGAGGCTCACGGGGTGTCTCCGGATGCGTGAGGGTGGGCGTCGCGGTCGCGCTCGGCGGCGGCCCGAAGGTCGTCGGGCAGGGGAATGGCGCGGCGCTCGGTCAGCGACGTGGTGACGATGACGAGGCGGGCGGCGATCACCGGCGCCTCGCCGCGGAAGCCGGTCACGGCGAGGTCGAGGGAGGCGCCGCCGATGCGGGCGACCCGCACGAACACGTCGAGCCGGTCGTTCCAGAAGCCGGGCCGGAGGAAGTCGGCCTCGGCATGGCCGTAGCCGAGGCTGATGCCGCGGGTCTGGTGGAAGCCCTGGTAGTCGAGGCCGAGCCGTTCCGTGAACCAGTCCTCCACCACGCCGTTCAGCAGGTCGAACCAGCGCGGGAAGTAGACGATGCCGGCCGGATCGCAGTGCGAGAAGCGCACGCGCACGGGGGCGTGGAACAGGCCCGATTGGTCCGCCCTCACCGGCGGCTCCGCACGGGCAGACGGGCTCATGCCGACACCGCCAGGGGGGTGGACTCTCCGGTTGCTTCGGCGACCGCCTCGGCCGCGCGCAGGCGCAGCGCGTAGCGCTGGATCTTGCCGGAGGCGGTCTTGGGCAGGCTCTCGACGAACTCGACCGCGCGGGGATACTTGTAGGGCGCGATCTCGGCCTTGACGAAGTCCTGCAACGCCTTGGCCGTGGCCGTGGCGCCGGGCGCGCGGACGACGTAGGCCTTCGGAATCGTGCCGCGCTCGGGGTCCGGCGCGGCGACGACGCCGCATTCGAGCACGTCGGGATGGCGCAGGAGCGCCGCCTCCACCTCCGGTCCGGAGATGTTGTAGCCGGAGGAGACGATCATGTCGTCGCAGCGGGCCTGATACCAGAAGTAGCCGTCCTCATCCATGAGGTAGCTGTCGCCGGGATAGTTCCAGCCCTCGACCACGTAGGTGCCCTGGCGCGGATCGGCGAGGTAGCGGCAGCCGGTGGGGCCGCGGACGGCCAGACGCCCGATCGTTCCGGGGGGAACCTCCCTGCCCTCTTCGTCCACCACGCGGGCTTCGTAGCCCGGCACCGGGCGGCCGGTGGCGCCGGGGCGCACCTCCTCCTCCGGCGAGGCGAGGTAGATGTGCAGCATCTCGGTGCCGCCGATGCCGTCGAGCAGGGTCCGGCCCGTGGCGGCCTTCCAGGCCTCGAACGTCGCGCGGCTGAGCGACTCGCCCGCCGAGATGCAGCGGCGCAGCGACGAGAGGTCGTAGGCGGTGAGCTTGGCGAGAATCGCCCTGTAGGCGGTCGGCGCGGTGAAGCAGATCGTGGCCCGCTCCCGCCCGATCGCGAGCGCCAGATCCTCGGGGCCCGCCCGTTCCAGCACCACTGCCGAGCCGCCGACCCGCATCGGAAACAGGATGATGGCGAGCCCGAAGGTGAAGGCGAAGGGCGCCGAGCCGATGAAGCGGTCGTCCGGCCCGGCGCGCACCACGTGGCGGGCGTAAGTATCGCAGATCGCGAGCAGGTCGCGGTGGAAATGCATCGCCCCCTTGGGCTCGCCGGTCGTGCCCGAGGTGAAGGCGATCAGGCAGACATCGTCCGCGGCGGTGTCGGCGGCGGTGAAGGCCGGGCTCTCGGCGGCCATCAGGGCTTCGAGCGAATCCGGCCCGCCGCCGCCCCAATACGCCACCTGCTCCAGCCCCGGCGCGTGGGTGCGGGCGCCCTCCATCTCCTCGGCGAGGCGATGGTCGCAGAGCGCGATGGCGATGCGCGCCTTGTTGAGCGGATAGGCGATCTCGCGGGCCCGCAGCAGCGGCATGGTGGCGACCACGACGCCCCCCGCCTTCAGCACGGCGAGGTAGGTCGCCACCATCATCGGAGTGTTGCCCGAGCGCAGGAGCACGCGGTTGCCGGGGCGCAGGCCGAGCCGGTTCACCAGCACGTTGGCGATGCGGTTCACCCGCTCGAACAGCTGCCGGTAGGTCAGCGATTCGTGCTCGCCGATCAGGCACAGGGCATGGCCGCGCCCTTCCGCGATCCAGCGGTCGAGGAAGGGCGTCACGCAGTTCAGGCGGCGCGGATAGCGCAGTTCGGGCAGCGCGAAGATCAGGTCGGGCCAAGTTTCGCGCGGCGGAAGATGGTCGCGGGCGAAGGTATCGATGGCGCAAGAGTCGGCGGCAATCGCCGAGGGGGAGGTCGCATCCACGGTGAGGCCCTCGCGTTCGAGTGCGGGCCGGCCGGACCGCGTCGTCCGCCGGAATGATTTAGGCTTAAAGCATCTTGTCGGCCTGCACAAGATGCTTTAAGCCTGAAGCATATCGCGGCGCTCGGTCCGCGGGTCTGCTTTCCAGGAGGGTGCGATGGGAGATGTCACCAGCGCGGTTGCCGGCTTTTCCGGTCTTCGCCCCGAGGGGGCGGGCCGCAAGCCCCTGCGCATCGCCGTCGTCGGCGCTGGGCCCGCCGGGCTCTACCTGTCGATCCTGGTCAAGAAGCGCTTCCCCGAGGCGGCGATCACGATCTACGAGCGCAACCGGGCCGACGACACCTTCGGTTTCGGCGTGGTGTTCTCGGACGCCACCCTCGACATCTTCGAGCGCTACGACCCCGAGAGCTACGCCCGCATCACGCAGGAATTCGCCTACTGGGACGACATCGCCATCCACGTGAAGGGCGAGGTCCACCGGATCGGCGGCAACGGCTTCTGCGGCTGCGCCCGCGCCACGCTGCTGACCATCCTGCAGGAGCGCGCCCGTTCGCTCGGCGTCGAGATGGTCTTCCAGACGGAAGCCGACGCGGAGGATTTCGACGACCACGATCTCGTGATCGTCGCCGACGGCATCAACAGCGCCTACCGGCAGCGCCATTCCGAGCATTTCGGCACCAGCGTCGATCTGCGCCCCAACCGCTTCGTCTGGATGGGCTCGACCAAGCCGCTCGACGCCTTCACCTTCCTGTTCCGCGAGACGGAATGGGGCCCGTTCATCGCCCATGCCTACCAGTACGAGCGCGGGCGCTCGACCTGGGTGTTCGAGACCGACCCGGACACCTTCGAGCGGGCGGGGCTGGGCCAGCTCGACGAGGCGGGCTCGGCGGCTTTCATGAAACGCGTGTTCGCCGATGTCCTCGGCGGGCACGAGGTGCTGACCAACCGCTCGATCTGGCGGCAATTCCCGATGATCCGCAACGCCCGCTGGGTGCGCGGCAACCGGGTGCTGCTGGGCGACGCCAAGGCGACCGCGCATTTCTCCATCGGCTCGGGCACCAAGCTCGCCATGGAGGACGCCATCGCCCTCTACGAGGCTTTGGTGGCGGAGGCCGAGGTGCCCGCGGCGCTGGCCCGGTTCGAGAAGGGCCGGCGCGAGGAGGTGGAGAAAATCCAGCACGCGGCGGACGTCTCGCTCGTCTGGTTCGAGCACGTGGCCCGCTATCTCGATTTCGAGCCGGTCCAGTTCGCCTTCGGGGCGATGACCCGGGCCAAGGCGATCACCTACGACAACCTGCGCCTGCGCGCGCCGGACTTCGTCGCGCAGATGGACCGCGCCTTCGCCGAGGGCGTGCGCCGCCAGGGCTTCGACGTCTTCCTCGACAAGCCCGCCGCGCCGATGTTCCAGCCGCTGCGTTTGCGCGAGATGGTGGTCCCCAATCGCGTCGCGATGTCGCCGATGTGCCTGTATTCCGCCCAAGACGGCGTACCGAACGACTTCCACCTCGTCCATTACGGCGCCCGCGCCATCGGCGGACCCGGCCTGATGTTCACCGAGATGACCTGCGTCTCGCGCGACGGCCGCATCACGCCGGGCTGCGCCGGGCTGTGGAACGACGAGCAGGAGGCGGCCTGGACCCGCATCGTCGACTTTGTCCACGCCAATTCCGGCACCCAATTCTGCCTCCAGCTCGGCCATGCCGGACGCAAAGGGGCGACCAAGCCGATGTGGGAGGGCATCGACCGGCCGCTCGAATCGGGCGGCTGGGAGGTGATGTCGGCCTCGCCCCTCCCCTATTTCCCCGACAGCGCCGTGCCGCGGGAGATGAACCGCGCCGACATGGACACCGTCGTCACCGACTTCGTCCTGGCGACCGAACGGGCGGCGCGGGCCGGCTTCGACATGCTGGAACTGCACTGCGCCCACGGCTACCTGCTGGCGAGCTTCCTCTCGCCGCTGACCAACCACCGCAGGGACGCCTATGGCGGCTCCATCGAGAACCGCCTGCGCTTCCCGCTCGAAGTGTTTTCCGCGATGCGGGCGGCGTGGCCCGCGCACAAACCGATGTCGGTGCGCGTCTCGGCGACCGACTGGGCCGAGGGCGGCCTCAGCCCTGAGGACTCGGTGGCGATCGCCAGCGCCTTCCGCGAGGCCGGCGTCGATCTCGTCGACGTCTCGACGGGTCAGACCGCGACGGTCTCGCGCCCGCTCTACGGCCGGATGTTCCAGACGCCGTTCGCCGAGCGCATCCGCAACGAGGCCGGCACCGCCACGATGTGCGTGGGCAACATCACGACGCCCGACCAGATCAACACCATCCTGGCGGCGGGCCGGGCCGACATCGTGGCCCTCGGTCGGCCGCACCTTTCCGACCCCGGCTTTACGCTCCGCGCCGCCGCCTGGTACGGCGCGGACGGCATCCATTGCCCGCCGCAATACGCGCCGGGCAAGGACCAGATCTTTCGGAACTCCGTGCGCGACCGGGCCGACCTCGAGGATCTCAAGGCGCGTGGACGGCCCAAGACCCGGGCCGAGCTGCGCCTCCCGGCCGCCACGGTCGCGCCGTGAGCGGGAGCGCGGCCGCCCGCATTTGCGTTGCCCCGCGAAATCGGGCTGATGACGCCCGAAGCGTTCAGCGGGCCGGGGCTTTGGATTTGGACGAGGCGGAGGAGAGCGGCGCCGCGGCCGGGGCGGAGGGGCGGGACACGCGCACGGCCGTGCGGGCGTGGCTGCGCCTCCTCACCTGCACCACGCTGATCGAGAACGAGATCCGCTCGCGTCTGCGCGAGCAGTTCGACTTCACCCTGCCGCGCTTCGACCTGCTGGCCCAGCTCGACAAGGCCGAGGACGGGCTCGTCCTCGGCGAGGCCTCGAAGCTCCTGATGGTCTCGGCCGGCAACGTCACCGCGGTGGTCGAGAAGCTCCTGGCCAGCGGCTACATCACCCGCCAACCCTCGCCGACCGACCGTCGTGTCCAGATCATCCGCCTGACGCACGCGGGCCGCGCCGCCTTCCGCACCATGGCGGAGGCGCATCACGGCTGGGTCGAGGAGCTGTTCGCCGGCCTCTCGGACGAGGAGACCGCGACGCTGACCGACGGCCTCGCCCGGCTCAAGCGCTCGGCGCAAGGGCGGATCGCGCCCCGCGAGCCGGCCCGGCGGCGGGCGGGCGGTTAGCGCCTCGTCCCGAAAGGTGGTTTCCGGCTTTCGGACCGATGCTCCCATACCGATCGGCGACGATCCTGATTCATCGCCGATTGCCCCCGCGACGGCGGAGCGGCGGGCGTCCGCCGGACGCATGGAACAGGACCATCGGTCCTGTTCCATGGCGCTTGGTATCGGCGAAGAAACGCCCTTGGCTGCCTCTATCGAGCAATCCCGGCCGAACGGGGGTCGCTCGGCCGAGGCGTTTCGCACGTTTACACCACGAGGAAGTCGGCGTGGGTGAGCGCCACCTTCGTGTCGATGGTGGCGAACTGCACCGCCGCCTTCGACCCGCTGCCGTCGACGTCGTAGGACAGAGCGCCCGTGGTCTTGTTGTAAAGGATGCGGTCGTCCGCATCGACCTTGGCGCCCACCATGCTCAGATCCTTGAACGCGCCTGCCGCGAGCGTCCCGGCCGAGAGGGCGGTGAAAATGCCTTTCGAGAGCTGAATCGAGTCGTCCACGACGGAGAAGTCGGTGATGCGATCGACGTTGCCCGCCCCCAGCGCCGTCGAGAACACAAAGGTGTCCTTGCCGGATGAGCCCGTGAGGATGTCCTTGCCAGCCATGCCGTTGAGGACGTTGGCGCCCGCGTTGCCCTGCAGCGTCTGCCCGAACTCGTTGCCGGTCAGGTTTAGTGCCGTTTTGGCAGCGGCGTTGACCGTGCGCAGCGCCTCGATCTCCTGTCGCGCGGCCAGTGTGTAGCCGACGCTCGTCAGCACGGTATCGACGCCCCCCTTGGCGGCCTCGATCACGCTGTCGCGGGCATGATCGACGAAGTAGGTGTCGTTGCCGCCCAGGCCCTGCATCGTGTCGATGCCCCCCTTGCCGTCGAGCGTGTTGGCGTTGCCGTTGCCGCGCAGCGTGTTGGCGAGCGCGTTGCCGGTCGCCTTCAGGGCGGCGCGGCCTTCCAGCAGCGTCAGATCCTCGACGGCTCCAAAAATGAACTTCGCCTTCGCCTGGGCGTCGAGATCGTAGCTGATCCTGGCCTCGATGGTGTCGCGGCCGCCGCCGGTCTGTTCCGACACGATGTCCTTGAGACTGTCGACGACGTAGGTGTCTTCGTTCAGCCCACCGATGAGCCGATCGTTTCCGGTGCCCCCATCGAGGCGATTGCGCCCGTTCCCACCGGTCAGGTCGTCGGCGCCGCCGAGGCCGAAGAACGTGTCGTTGCCCGCCCCGCCGACCAGCGTGTTGTCGCGACCGTCGCCGCTGACGATTTCATCGCGCACGTCCCGGACCTTGATCAGGATCGGCGTGGAGTGCGAGGCATCGACCGCCTCCGGCGCGAACGGATCCTTCATGACCGTCAGACGAATCGTGCTCGCCTGCTCGAAGTCGATCTTGAACCCGGCGGCGACCTTGATGGCACCGGTGTTGCGGTCGATGGTGAAGCGGCCCTCGCCCGCGGGCAGGGCGTATTTCATGGAGATCGGCGAGCCGGGCACCGGGATCGATTGCGCTCCCTGAACCAGGGTGCCCGCCGCCGCACCCTCGGCAACCACGACCTCCTTCAGGTTGATGACCGAGACCGTCCAGGCTTTGTCGAGGTATGCGCCGTAGCTGTCGGCGACCCGAACGACGACCTCGTACCGGTTGTCGCGATTCGCATCCGTCGGCGCCTCGAAGTCGTGGGCGGTCTTGAAGTCGAGAGTGCCGCCCCCAATGCCCTTTTCCAGGATCGTGAAGGCGTTCCGATCGGCACCGCCGACGATCGACCATTTCAGTCCGGTGGTGTTTGTCTCGCCCTCCGGGTCAGTGACACGCAGGCCCCAGCTCTGCTCCGTCTCCTCTTGGTAGTTGAGGGTGGTCGCCCCCCCGCCAAGCGGCCCGACATAAATCATATCCTTCGGCGCCTGGTTGGCGACGCTGAGGCTGAACGTCTTGGTCGCCGTGAGCTCGCCCCCGTCCCTGGCGGCAACGTCGAAGGAGGCCGTCAGGCCCTTGCCGGATTGGACGAACTGGACCTTGCCAGCGGCGACATCGGCACCGGTGAAGCTCGTCACCGGCGTGGTGGCGCCTTTGAGCACGAGGTTTCCGCCGGTTGGGTTGCTGACGACGAAGATGGGATTGGCGCCGGCTTTCTCCGCACCCAGATCGGCAGCGGTGAGCGTGTAGGCGCCTTTGGGCGCGACCTCCGCCGAGAAATCGCCCGTCAGCGTGCCGGTGGCATTCCTCAGGGAGATGTAACCGACCTTCGTGAGCGTGGTCGTGCCGTCGGAGACCTCGAAGGCGAGCTTGTAGGCCTGACCGCCGGCGGCCGCGTAGGTCTGAAAATCGAGTTTCGCTCCATCGGCGACGCGCAGGTACTGGTTGTCGCCCACCGTCTCGAGCTTGAAGCGCCCGCCCGCGTCGTCGACGAGCTTCAATGTGCCGTTGCCCCAGCCGTCGCTCGCGTAAGCCTTGCCGTAATAATAGGGCCTGCCGTAGGCGTCCGTGATCGGCGTATCGGTGGCCGAGCATTCGCCGATGATTTCATCGATGATGATGTCGCCGTCGCGGCCAGGGGGCGACGAGTCGAGAACGCGAAAGCTGTAGGTCTGATAGGCCGTGTAGGCCACGCCGCCGGTGCTGGGATCGTAGACCGTCGCCTTGATCTTGGCGGTGAACAGGTTGTCGGAGGTCAGATGGGCCTCGTAGCCCTCCGATCCCTCCCAGAGCGCGGGCTTGATGCGCAGGTAATTGTAGTAGTTCTCCAGCAAGGCACCGTTACCGCCGTCTTCGACGGAAAGATGCACCGACCAGCCGTTGCTATCACGGGCGCTGATCGCCATTCCTGGGTTGCCGCTATTTTCATACGTCTCTGAATAAAATGGGCCGATCCACTCGATTGCCATGATTGCCCCCAATCAATTCCGCCCTCGCGGATTCGATATTTTTGAGATGTAAATCAGTCAATTATTTTTTGCCATCCTCATATGCGGCAAATGCACCAAATCTAATTTTTGGGGCAGAGATCGCCGCGGCCGCTCATCGGGCTGCGCCTATACGAGTGAAAATCTGCGACTGAACTGGGCAAAAAACCCTATCTGACCTTATTGCATCGGGTCAGTGTCTCTCAGGCCTTATTTTTGCTGGGCATTCATTCGACGAACCGGCATCCATTTCGTCGGAACGCGTTCAAGTCATACCTAGCGGCACGGAACCGGACCGATGGTCCTGTTCCGTGCCTCCGGCGGACGCCCGCCGTCCCGCCGTCGCGGGGGCCATCGGCGATGCGTCAGGGTCGTCGCCGATCGGTATGAGCCGTCCGCAGGCTTGACGGGGCCTGCCTTTCCTGTGGATTCAGCAGCGGATGTCCGCGGTTCGACGTCTTGTGGAGGATCGCTCGCCACTGAGAGCAGCCGATCGTCCAGCGCTCGGATGGCGGCCCCGATACCGGTGCCGGGCACCGGCCCTACGGCACCGGCCGCGCCCGCCCCTCGTCGTCCAGGGCGACCGAGACGAACAGCGCCTCCACCACGCGCCGCCGCTCGCCCCCGGCCGGTGAACCCGCGAAGCCGTCGAGCTTGAGCCGCATCGAGCTGCGGCCGACCGACTCGACCTGCCCGTAGACCGAGAACTCCTCCCCCACCTTGAGTGCCGCGACGAAGCGCAGGTTCTCGACCGCGACGGTCGTGCAGGGCCCTTTCGCGCGCCGCATCCCGAGCAATCCGGCGGCCTTGTCGAGCTCGGCCATGATCCAGCCGCCGAACACGCCGCCGTTGAGATTGGCCTCCGACGGCAGGGTCAGGGTGCGCAGGAGCGGCGGGGCTGTTTCGGTATCCGCCGCGTCGCGTGCCGATGTCTCGCTCATGGGTCTCGTCCTCGAAGAGGGGGCCGTCCGCCGCTGCGCCGGACCTTAAGCGCGGACCTTTGTCGGCACAAGCTTCAAGCTTGAAATTATCCTTGACAGGGCGGCGGATCGGCGGCCTTATGCTGAAAGTTTCAAGCTTGAAGCAAAAGATCCCCCTCGATCCGGGAGGAACGATGTCCGAGATCCGCCTCCATCTCTTCCAGACCGGCACGCTCGGCTGCCGCCGTCAGGACATCTACCTGAACCAGGGCCTGGGCGAGCCGTTCGAGATCCCGGTGCCGTGGTACCTCGTCACCCATCCGCGCGGGCACGTGGTGATCGACGGCGGCTTCCCGGCCATCTGCGTCACCGATCCGCGCGGGCATTGGGGGCCGGTCGCCGCGGTGTTCGAGCCCCGCGTCGCGCCGGGGCGGGATTGCGCCGCGCAAGTCCGGGCGGCGGGCTTCGATCCGGCCGACGTGCGCACCGTGCTGCTGTCGCATCTCCATCTCGACCATACCGGCGCGATCGGGGTGTTTCCCAACGCCCGCCACGTCGTCCAGCGGGACGCCCTCGCCTACGCGCTGGCCCCCGACTGGTTCTGCGCCGGCGCCTTCGTGCGGGCCGATTTCGACCGCCCGAACCTCGATTGGTGCCTGCTCGACGAGGCCTGGGGCGACTTCTTCGATCTCTACGGCGACGGGGCGATCACCTGCATCCGCTCCCCTGGCCACACGGTCGGGCACCAATCCTTCCTCGTGCGCACGCCCCGCGGCGCCACGCTGCTGGCGGTCGATGCCGCCGACACGATGGACCACTGGGAGGACCGGGCGCTCCCCGGCGCCGTCACCTCGGTGACCGAGGCGGTGCGCTCCGTCGCCAAGCTGCGCGCGGTCGCCGAGCGGGCGCAGGCCCGCGTGGTGCCGGGGCACGACCCAGCCCTGTGGCCGACGCTGCGTCAGGCGCCGGCCTTCTACTGAACCGACCATCGGGAGACACGCCATGAAGCTGCTGCGATACGGAGAGCCCGGCGCCGAGCGCCCCGGCCTGCTCGATGCGGAAGGGCGCATCCGTGACCTGCGCGACCACGTGCCCGACATCGCCGGGCCGTTCCTCACGGACGAGAGCCTCGCCCGGCTGCGCGCCCTCGATCCCGCCCGCCTGCCGCTGGCGGAGGGCACGCCCCGCATCGGCGCCTGCGTCGGCGCCATCGGCAAGTTCGTGTGCGTCGGCCTCAACTACGCGGACCACGCCGCCGAGACCGGCAAGCCCGCCCCCGACGAGCCGGTGCTGTTCATGAAGGCGACGAGCGCCGTCTGCGGCCCCAACGACGCGGTCGAGATTCCGCGCGGCTCCCAAAAAACGGATTGGGAGGTCGAACTCGGCATCGTGATCGGCCGCCGCGCCAAGCACGTGACGCGCGCCGAGGCGCTGGAGCACGTGGCCGGCTACTGCGTCGTCAACGACGTGTCCGAGCGCGCCTTCCAGTCCGAGCGCGGCGGGCAATGGACCAAGGGCAAGAGCGCCGACACCTTCGGCCCCCTCGGCCCCTGGCTGGTGACGCGCGACGAGGTGCCCGATCCGCAGGCGCTCGGGCTCTGGCTCGATGTCGACGGCGTGCGCCGCCAGACCGGCAGCACCGCACGGATGATCTTCGGCGTCACTGAGCTCGTCAGCTACATCAGCGGATTCATGACGCTCCACCCCGGCGATGTCATCGCCACCGGCACCCCGCCCGGCGTCGGCCTCGGCCAGAAGCCGCCTGTCTTCCTGCGCGCTGGCCAGACCATGCGGCTCGGGATCGATGGGCTCGGCGAGCAGCGCCAGGCCGTGGTGCAGGGGGAGTGAGATGAGCGCCTTCTCCGACCTCAAGGGCAAGGCCGCCCTCGTCACCGGGGGCAGCCGCGGCCAGGGCGCAGCCCAGGCCCGCCTGCTGGCGCAATCCGGCGTCGCGGTGACGATCTGCGACGTGCTGGCCGACGAGGGCGAGGCCTATGCCGCGAGCCTGCGCGACGAGGGGCTGGAGGCCCGCTTCCAGGCCGCCGACGTCACCGCGCCGGAGGGCTGGGACGCTCTCGTGGCCGGGGCGCTGGCGTGGCGTGATCGCCTCGACATCCTCGTCAACAATGCCGGCATCATCAACCGCACCGGCGTCGCGGCGACCGATCTCGACGCCTGGAACCGGGTGCTCGCCGTCAACCTCACCGGCGCCTTCCTCGGCATCCGGGCGGTCGCGCCCGCGATGCGCGACGCGGGCGGCGGCAGCATCGTCAACATCGCCTCGAACTCGGCCTTCTCGGGCCATGCCGACCCGGCCTACACCGCGAGCAAGTGGGGCCTGCGCGGGCTTACCAAGACCGCGGCGATGGAGCTCGTGGGCCACCGCATCCGCGTCAACGCGGTCTGCCCCGGCCTCGTCGTGACCGGCCTCAATGCCGGCTCGCCCCATCTCGCCCCGATGATCGGCCTGACGCCGATGGGCCGCGCGGGCGAGCCCGACGAGGTCGCCCGCCTCGTCCGCTTCCTGGCGAGCGAGGAGGCGAGCTTCATCACCGGCGAGGATTTCGTGATCGACGGCGGCTTCACCGCGGGCGCCGCCTATCGCCGCGTCGCCGTCGAGACCGGCCTTCTGTGATCATCCCGAGGGAGACAAGCATGTCCGAGACCGTGAAGCCCATCGTCACCCGCGCCGGCCACGAGGACACCCGCACGGGCCAGTCCGGCGGCGCCGTGCGCGTCTCCGGCGTCAGCCCGCAGCACACGCCGGCCACGCGGATCTGGTACGGCAAGGTCAGCAACGAGCCGGGCTACCGCTCGCTGCCGCACCACCATGGCGAGGCCGAGACCGGCGGCTACGTGCTGAAGGGCCGGGCGCGGATCTATTTCGGCGCGGATTACGCCGAATACATCGACATGAGCGAGGGCGACTTCGTGTTCGTGCCGCCCTTCATGCCGCATGTGGAGGCGAATATGAGCCGGGACGCCGAACTGGTCTGGCTGACGGCGCGCACGCCGGAGAACATCGTGGTCAACCTCGACGACGTGCCGGATGCGAGCCTGCCGGGCTACGTCCGGCCCGGAGCCTGAGCCGTGGCCGGCCCCACCCGCCACGCCGTCGTCACGGGCGGCGCCCGCGGCATCGGCCGCGCCATCGCCGGGCGGCTCGTCCGCGACGGCGCCACGGTGACGATCCTCGGTCGCAACGCCGAGGCTTTGCAGCGGGCGGTGGCCGAGGGCGTCGCGCATCACGCGCTTGCCCTCGACGTGACGGACGGGCCGGCGGTCGCCCGCGCCTTCGCGGAGATCGCCGCACGGGCGCCGATCGACATCCTCGTGGCCAATGCCGGGGCGGCGGAATCCGCCCCCTTCGGCCGCAGCGAGCCGGCCCTGTTCCAGCGGATGCTCGACGTGAACCTGTTCGGCACCGTCCACGCCGCGCAGGCCGTGCTGCCGGGCATGACCGCGAGAGGCTTCGGCCGGATCGTCGCCATCGCCTCGACCGCGGGCCAGAAGGGCTACCCTTACGTCTCGGCCTATTGCGCGGCCAAGCACGCGGTGGTCGGCCTCGTCCGATCGCTGGCGCAGGAGACCGCCCGCAGCGGCATCACCGTCAACGCGGTTTGCCCCGGCTTCACCGACACCGACATCGTCGGCGACAGCCTGGAGCGGATCATGGCGACGACCGGCCGGGACCGGGACGCGGCCTTGGCCTCGCTCGTGCGCCACAACCCGCAGGGCCGCCTCGTCCGCCCCGAGGAAGTCGCCGACGCGGTGGCGTGGCTCTGCGGCGCGGCGGCGGGCGCCGTGACCGGACAGGCGATTCCGGTGGCCGGCGGGGAGGTGTGACCGACGCCTCGCCGGCCTTCGTCGCGCATGCCTTCGGTGTTTCTCTTGTCTTCGCTTGCCGCTTGGTCTCGATTTTGCTGAAAGCTGTAATGCTATTGCGCGTGAGCGCGATTATTTCGTGCGAGAAACGTAATTCATTTTTGTGCTTGGCCTTCCGCGTGCCCGGACGCTTTGCCGAGGGAAGCCCGATCGGTCGAAGTGCCGGGTCAAGGATGCGGATTGTACGCAACCTGACAGTCTATCTCGGGCGGTCGTTTCCCGAAAGCAACATATCGGGATGAACGTTTTCTCTTCGATTTTCTTCGGATGTGAATCGCCTTAAGAACGTACGCGCTTGGGCGGGCGAAGTCTTCTTCGCTCATGCAATCGAGGGGCGACGGTCATGGCGATCTACACGGGAAACGCTAACGCCAACACGATTCAAGGATCGCGAGCCGGCGATTACATCTCCGGCCTGAACGGCGATGACGTGCTCTACGGAAACGACGGTCAAGACCGCTTGTACGGAGGGAACGGAAAGGATTTTCTGTTTGGAGGTCTCGGGGACGATTGGTCGTACGGCGGAAACGGTGACGACACCTTCGTTCCCTTCTGGTTCTATGATTACAACGGGACTTTCTCGGCCTCGTACGAGAAGGACACCATCGACGGCGGCTACGGGTTCGACACCGTGCAGGGGATCGTCGAGGGGCTCGTCAACACGCGCGCCGGCGCCACATGGGGCCTGACCGTCGATCTGCAGGCGCACACGCTCGACCTGCGCTACGACGATGATAGCCTGTCATCGGAAATCCATAAATACGCAACGCTCTACAATATCGAGGGCGTCGTCGGCACGAGGATGTCGGATAGCATCAGCGGAGATGCAAACAGAAACACGTTCGAGCATGGCGAGTTCGTCGGCGCGAACGGAAACGGCGTCGTCGACATCTACGACGGGCGCGGCGGCGTCGACGGCTATTTCGCGGCGACCAGTTTTCTGACCGGCTACAAGGTGCTGCCGGCCGGCACCGCCCCCTCCGGCGTCATGGCGCCGTTCGAGATCGCCTACGGTACCCGCGCCGCGCAACTCGCCGCGGTCTTCAATCTGCCGGCCGGCCAGCTCAAGACCGGCGACGGTGTGGCCCTCTACGAGATCTGGTACGACGCCAACAACAACAATACCTTCGATACCGGCGAGTTGCGCCAGGAACTCAACATCCTCAGAAACATCGAGCAGTACCAGGGCACGCAGTTCGACGACCGGATGTCGGGCTCGGCCAAAAACGAGATCTTTGCCGGCGGGCTCGGCAAGAACACCATCGTCGGCGGCGGCGGCCTCGATTTCGTCGATTATCACGGCATCACCGATGGCACCCTGTTCACGAACGGGCAGCATCTCGAGATCAATCTCGGGCCGGTCGGCGGCCCCGGCGCGCATTTCGTCGATGCGGACGGCGTCGAGGTCGCGAACTCGGCGATCGTGGATACCTTCCAGAACATCAGCCTGAATCAGGGCGCGATCGGCTCGGCCTTCGGCGACGAGATCAAGGGGTTCAGCAGCCTCTACGCGACGCCGACCGCCTACGGGAGCGCGACCTACAACTTCACCGTCTTTGCCGAGGAAGGCGACGACGCCGTCCAGGGCAGTGCGGGCAACGATGTCCTCGACGGCGGCAGCGGCAACGACATCCTCGTCGGCGACGCCCAGTGGGACATCGACCTGTCGAAGTCCCCCGCCCTCTACGCCTACGCCTTCCGCGACATCCTGATCGGCGGCGAGGGCAGCGATGTCATGGACGGCGGCATCGGCTTCGACATCGTCTCCTACCGGGATGCCAAGACCTCGATCTCCGCCGACCTGCTCTCCGGTCAGGGTGGGTTGGCGGTGATCGACGGGGCCACCGTACCCGGCGCGGAATCGGACGGCGACCTCTACGTCAACGTCGAGGGCGTGGTCGGCTCGGGCTTCGCCGACGTGATCCGGGGCGACACCGGCGACAACGTCTTGGAGGGCCGCGACGGCGACGACCGGTTGATCGGCTGCGACGGCAACGACACGATCTGGGGCGAGGCGGACCCGGCCTCGAAGGTGCCCGCCGGCACCGGCGACCTGAGGCCCACCGCCGATCTCAACCCCAACGTCTGCTGCGATCCGACCGTGCCTGCGGGGGCGACGCCCGAGAAGTCCTACGACGACCGCCTCGAAGGCGGCTGCGGCAACGACGTGCTCTACGGGCAGGCCGGTCACGACGACCTGTTCGGCGAGGAGGACAACGACCGGCTCGACGGCGGCGACGGCCAGGATTGCCTCGTCGGCGGAATCGGCAACGACACCCTGATCGGCGGCCGCGACACCGACGTCCTCGAAGGCGGCGACGGCAACGACCGCCTCGACGGCGGTGCGGGCTTCGACCTGATCTTCGGCGGCACTGGAGCCGACACGGTCGATTACGGTGCCTCGGGGGCGGGCGTCACCGTCTCCCTGCTGCGCTGGTGGGAGAACGACGGCGGCGACGCCTCCGCGGATTACATCGAATCCTTCATCGGCCTGATGACCAAGGACGGCTGCTCGGTCGATGCGGTGGCCGACGGCTCCTTCCTCGGCCTCGTGGCGGGGCTGGGCGCCGACAACGCGACGACGCAGGCCTTCACCTTCCGGCTGCCCGATGTGATCGTCGGGGTCGAGAACGTGAAGGGATCGGCCTTCGCCGACACGATCACCGGGGATGCCGGCAACAACGTCCTCGAAGGCGGCGGGGGCGCCGATACGATGATCGGCGGGATCGGCAACGACACCTACGCCGTCGACAATGCCGACGACCGGGTGGTCGAGGCGAACGGCCAAGGCACCGACACCGTGGTGTCCACCACCGGCTACACCCTCGGAGCGGGTCAATCGATCGAGGCGCTCCAGCTCGCCGCCAGCACCGGTACGCAGGCCCTGAACCTGACCGGCAACGAATTCGCCAACATCCTGCGCGGCAATGCCGGTGCCAATGCCCTCGACGGGCGGGGCGGGGCCGATCAGATGTATGGCGGCGCCGGAAACGACGTCTATTCCATCGATAACGCCGCGGATCGGATCTTCGAGGGGGCCAACCAGGGCACGGACAGGGCCGTCGCGACCGTCAGCTATGCCCTCGCCGCCGGCCAGCAGGTCGAGGGACTGCAACTGCTCTCCTCGACCGGCACGGCGGCGCTGAACCTGACCGGCAACGAATTCGGCCAGACGCTGGTGGGCAACAACGGCGCCAACGTGCTCGACGGCAAGGGCGGCGCCGATCTGCTGCTCGGGCGGGGCGGCGCGGACAGCTTCGCCTTCTCCACGGCGCTCGGCACGGGCAACGTCGATCACCTCGTCGATTTCGCGACCGAGGACACGGTGCGGCTGAGCAAGAGCGTCTTCTCGGCCCTATCGGCCGGATCGCTCGCCGCCGCGGCGTTCAAGGATCTGAGCGTGGCGGGTGCGAAGGTCGATGCCGACGACCGTATCCTCTACGACAAGAAGACGGGCGCCCTGTCCTACGATGCGGACGGCAGTGGCTCGAAGGCGGCGGTCCAGTTCGCGATCATCGATACCAAGGTGGCGCTGACGGCGGCCGATGTCTTCGTGGTCTGAAAGCGTGGAAGGTGTGTTCCGAGGAATGCCCCTCACCCATGCCCCTGACCCATACCCGGGATCGACGGGCTCGGAAGGACGGCGCGGACACGCTCCCGGCCCCGTGCCGGACGCGCCGCGCGGTCGGGCCGATTTCATGATGCACATGATCGATGCGCATTATGAAATCAGCCCATTTGATTCATGGGCTCGACATCAGCACATTCGGTCTCACGAAGCGACGGGGGGCCCGCCGCGAAAACCGAAAAAGAGGCTGACATGTCCAAGCAGATCGTCGCGCGCACCGTCACCGGCCTCGCGCTGACCCTCCTGACCACCGCCGCCTTCGCGGGCGAGCCGGGCCGCATCGACAACGCCAAGACGGTCGGCGCGCTGACCCTGGAGACCCAGGGTCTCGCCACCGACACCGGCTCGGTGCACCGCCAGGGCGGCTACGCCCTGCCCGGCGCCGTTCAGTGGAAGGTCCCGGCCACCGACGACCGCATCAAGCAGGCCGCCGCGTTCTGAGCGGGTTCGAAAAAGGGAACGGCCACGGAAGCCGGAGGAAGGGGCTGCCTCCCTCCGGCTTCCCCGTTGCGGCCGAGTCCGCGGCATCGAGACGCTCGCCGAATGCGCGGCTTGCCCGGAGCTGTCTGTCGGCGCTCTGCTAGGACCATGCGCGGGGCGCCGACCGTCCCGGAATGGGGCTGCAACGCCCGTCGTCATCTCGGTCGGCGCTCCGCTTCCCTTGCCACGCGTTATGAGTTGCCTGGGCCCCTCCGCCAACCGTGAACGGGTCGGACGCTAGGATTCGCCCTCCGCGGCGGTTCTGGACAGTCAAAGCATCAAGACCGCCGAGAGTGGCGGGCCGCGCGACTACGATGCCGGCAAGAAGGTGAAGGGCCGCAAGCGCCAAGCTCTGGTCGATACGGACGGGCGCGCCCTCGTCCTCGATCCGCAGCCCGCCGATGTGCAGGATCGCGACGGGGCGGTGCCGGTGCTGAGACTGTCACGGCGTACGTTTCCCCTTATCACCAAGGCGTCCGCCGATGCGGGTCACGCGGGCGATCGACCTGCGACCGCCACGAGCATTGATATCGAGATCGTGCGCAAGCCGCCGGGACAGGTCGGCTTCGCCGTCCATCCGCGCCGCCGGGGCCGTCGAGCGTTTCTTCGCCTGGATCGGCCGCAACCGCCGCCTCTGGAAGGACCCGGAGGCGACCCTGGCTTCGGCGCAGGCCCTCCTCTACGCGGCCGCCGTCATGATCCTCGTCCGACGCCTCGGACGAGGATCATGATTTATCGGACGGACTCTGAGCCTGCACGAAGTCGAAGCTCCCGACGTGATGGCCGCGACCCGCAGCGTGGCGGTGAGCGAGCTGACGACGCTGACTGGCCGTACCGATATCTGGGCAGTCGCTACCGATTTGATCGCACAGCGCCCCTCCTCGGCTGAGCCTACAATCCTTGGCGCGTGCCGAGCACCAGTTTTACAGCAGCGATTGGAACAAGGACCGAGATCATGGCAGTTCCGCTCGAATGTCAGATCATGGAGCGCTACCGCCGCTGAAAGGCGAGCCGATCTCTGCGGCTCGTGGGATTCAGGATGCTGCAATATTGAAACCCATATGGTGCCAATCAGAAGCGAGGATAGATGCATGAAGGGCGCCCTTTTCAATCAGAAAACATTTTTATTTCGGTGAATCGGTTGGAATTAATGGATATTATTTTGGGTACCTATTTTGAAAACTAAATCATAATTGTTAACTAAAACGACCGGGAGGGCGGCAAGGCTGCAATATGATGCATAATTCATATGGAGCACGCTATAACGGCACTCTTTTCATATTCTTCACAGCCTCAGAAAAAATTCCGAAATTATGGGCAGCTTTTGCGTATTGCAGCCCTACTTTCAGAGGTTGACGGAAACATATGTTGCGACGTAAATCGAGGCGGGCAGTAAATTATGGTTCATCGGGACTGTCGCGCGGTAGACTGCTCGCCTTTGACCGCATATCCGCCCATGTGCTCATTCAATCATTTCAACGTTGCGTGATACTGTGTCTGAAAAAGATAAAATTGACATGTTTTCGGCCGTACGCATTGTGAGCGCATCGTTGATCGATGGTGGAAGGACAATGGCTATTCGTATCAGGAAATCTGATGCAAATGAGGCATTGATTCTTCTTTCTCCAAAAGATGCAGAAGATTTGAAGGTGCGTATTTCCGAGGCACTTTCCGATCCTAGTCCTCCATAAGTAAATTATTGATCCGAATTAGTATGAAATATTTTTCGATATATACCTGTCGGGCGTGCCTACACAGCAATAAATTTATGTAATGTGCTTGATTGAAATAGATTTTTTCCTTAAGATGTGGCGTGCGCTGTAATGTAAGTACGTCCGGATACATGAAGCTCTCCAATGAGATGCATGCAAGGGCCGGACTGATGGATGCGCGAGACGCTGGCGGGGTATGCCTCAGATGCAGTTTGAAATGATCCCAGTTCGGCATACACATGCATTATATCGCAGATTGATGTGATGCCGGCATGGACGGGTTCGAAATGCGTCGCTTCCTCCCCCAGGGATCCCGGTAAGAATGTCGATGGATGCCAGCCGACTGGCGAGCGCAGCCGCGGAGGCTTACGCCGCCGAGGCGAAGCCGCCGCTCACGGAGGAATTGGTCGCTCAGGTGCGGGACGCCCTGCTGGCGGCCATCGAGGAACCGGGCGCCGCTGCGGAGACGGACCGGCTTGACCGGTTGAACGCCGCGCTCGACGCGTTCGAGACGGAGCTCGACGCGGTGGTCGGGCCGCGGATCGCCTCGCTCGACGCGGCCTCGGCCGAGGTCACGACCCGGCATCGCTCGGAAGCCGGTCAGCCCCTGCGGGCCTTCGGCGGGCAGTAAGCCCCCTCGCCGGCAGCATCACGCCCCCTTTGCCCATCACGTTGAAAACAGGTCGCGCCATGAGTGAGGATACGGGGACCGTCCGGCGCTTTGCGCATCCGGGCCGTGGCCGCAACGTCGCCCGCGCCGTGCCGAAGGGTCGTCAGGTCGATCCGCAGGCCAAGGTCGAGATCGAGGGCCTGCTCGGCACCCGCTCGCGCCAGCGCGACCTGCTGATCGAGCACCTGCATCTGGTGCAGGACACCTACGGCCAGATCAGCGCCGACCATCTCGCCGCGCTCGCCGACGAGATGAGCCTCGCCTTCGCCGAGGTGTTCGAGACCGCGACCTTCTACGCGCATTTCGACGTGGTGAAGGAAGGGGAAGCCGACATCCCGCGCCTGACGGTCCGGGTCTGCGACAGCATCACCTGCGCGATGTTCGGCGCCGACGAACTGGTCGAGACGCTGCAGCGCGAACTCGCCTCCGACGCGGTGCGCGTCGTGCGCGCCCCCTGCGTCGGCCTGTGCGACCACGCGCCCGCGGTCGAGGTCGGCCACAACTTCCTGCACAAGGCCGATCTCGCCTCCGTCCGCGCGGCGGTCGAGGCCGAGGACACTCACGCCCACATCCCGGAATACGTCGATTACGACGCCTATCGGGCGGGCGGCGGCTACGCCGTGCTGGAGCGGCTGCGCAGCGGCGACATGCCCGTCGATGACGTGCTGAAGGTGCTCGACGACGGCGGCCTGCGGGGCCTCGGCGGCGCCGGCTTCCCGACGGGGCGCAAGTGGCGTTCCGTGCGCGGCGAGCCGGGGCCCCGCCTCATGGCGGTCAACGGCGACGAGGGCGAGCCCGGCACGTTCAAGGACCAGCTCTACCTCAACACCGATCCGCACCGCTTCCTCGAGGGCATGCTGATCGGCGCCCACGTGGTCGAGGCG
Organism: Methylorubrum salsuginis; assembly: GCF_900114375.1. Classification (GTDB taxonomy): domain Bacteria; phylum Pseudomonadota; class Alphaproteobacteria; order Rhizobiales; family Beijerinckiaceae; genus Methylobacterium; species Methylobacterium salsuginis. The sequence continues at coordinate 45,931 of NZ_FOSV01000030.1, forward strand.
AGCGACGTCTACATCTACCTGCGCGACGAGTACCCGATTGCCCGCGAGATCCTGACCCGCGAGATCGCCAAGCTCCCCGAAGGCGGCACCCGCATCCACCTGCGACGGGGCGCGGGCGCCTATATCTGCGGCGAGGAATCCTCGCTGATCGAGTCGCTCGAAGGCAAGCGCGGCCTGCCGCGGCACAAGCCGCCCTTCCCGTTCCAAGTGGGCCTGTTCAACCGCCCGACCTTGATCAACAACATCGAGACCCTGTTCTGGGTGCGCGACCTGATCGAGCGCGGCGCCGAGTGGTGGAAGAGCCACGGCCGCAACGGCCGCGTGGGCCTGCGCTCCTACTCGGTCTCGGGCCGGGTCAAGGAGCCGGGGGTGAAGCTGGCGCCGGCCGGCCTGACGATCCAGGAACTGATCGACGAATATTGCGGCGGCATGTCGGACGGACACACCTTCGCGGCCTACCTGCCGGGCGGTGCGTCGGGCGGCATCCTGCCGGCCTCCATGAACGACATCCCGCTCGATTTCGGCACGCTGGAGAAATACGGCTGCTTCATCGGCTCGGCCGCGGTCGTGGTCCTGTCGGATCACGACGACGTGCGCGGCGCCGCGCTGAACCTGATGCGGTTCTTCGAGGACGAGTCGTGCGGCCAGTGCACGCCCTGCCGCTCGGGCACCCAGAAGGCCCGCATGCTGATGGAGAACGGCGTGTGGGACACCGAACTCCTCGGCGACCTCGCGCAGTGCATGCGCGACGCCTCGATCTGCGGTCTCGGACAGGCGGCCTCGAACCCCGTCAGCTCCGTGATCAAGTATTTCCCGGATCTCTTTCCGGCGCCGCGGGCCGTGGCGGCCGAGTGACGCCCGTTCCCCTTACTATCCCGATACCGACGCCCCCGACGAAGCCAGAGCCTGGAGCGGACGCATGAGCAGCGGCGACAAGACCGAGCGGCCGGAAATTCGCGCCAACGGACGGCAGGATGCCGGCGGCCCGGTGGGCGGCCCGCAGCCGGCCTCCGGCGGCGCCTACTCGCAGGGCGCCAAGGCCGGCGGGCAGGCCGCGCCCGAGCCCACGGGCACCTTCGGCCTGAAGGACGCCCCGGTCGCGCCCGCGACCATCACGTTCGAACTCGACGGTGAGCAGGTCGAGGCGCAGCCCGGCGAGACCATCTGGGCGGTGTCGAAGCGGCTCGGCACGCATATCCCGCATCTCTGCCACAAGCCCGAGCCCGGCTACCGCCCGGACGGCAATTGCCGCGCCTGCATGGTCGAGATCGAGGGCGAGCGCGTCCTCGCCGCCTCGTGCAAGCGCACGCCGGCCATCGGCATGAAGGTGAAGACCGCGACCGAGCGCGCCACCAAGGCCCGTGCCATGGTGCTCGAACTGCTCGTCGCCGACCAGCCCGAGCGCGCGACCTCGCACGACCCGTCGTCGCATTTCTGGGTCCAGGCCGACTATCTCGACGTGTCGGAGAGCCGCTTCCCCGCCGCCGAGCGCTGGGCGAGCGACGTCAGCCACCCGGCCATGAGCGTCAACCTCGACGCCTGCATCCAGTGCAACCTCTGCGTCCGCGCCTGCCGCGAGGTGCAGGTCAACGACGTGATCGGCATGGCCTACCGCTCGGCGGACGCCAAGGTCGTGTTCGACTTCGACGATCCGATGGGTGCCTCGACCTGCGTCGCCTGCGGCGAGTGCGTCCAGGCCTGCCCGACCGGCGCGCTGATGCCGTCCGCCTATCTCGACGCGAACCAGACCCGCACGGTCTATCCCGACCGCGAGGTGAAGTCGCTCTGCCCCTATTGCGGCGTCGGCTGCCAAGTCTCCTATAAGGTCAAGGACGAGCGGATCGTCTACGCCGAGGGCGTCAACGGCCCGGCCAACCACAACCGGCTGTGCGTGAAGGGCCGCTTCGGCTTCGACTACGTCCACCATCCCCACCGCCTGACGGTGCCGCTGATCCGCCTCGACAACGTGGCCAAGGACGCCAACGATCAGGTCGATCCGGCCAACCCCTGGACGCATTTCCGTGAGGCGACCTGGGAAGAAGCGCTCGACCGCGCGGCGGGCGGCCTGAAGAAGATCCGCGACACCGACGGGCGCAAGGCGCTCGCGGGCTTCGGCTCGGCCAAGGGCTCGAACGAGGAGGCCTACCTCTTCCAGAAGCTCGTGCGCCTGGGCTTCGGCACCAACAACGTCGATCACTGCACGCGGCTGTGCCACGCCTCGTCGGTGGCGGCCCTCATGGAGGGGCTGAACTCGGGTGCCGTGACCGCGCCGTTCTCGGCGGCGCTCGACGCCGAGGTGATCGTGGTGATCGGCGCCAACCCGACCGTGAACCATCCGGTCGCCGCGACCTTCCTCAAGAACGCGGTGAAGCAGCGCGGCGCCAAGCTGATCATCATGGACCCGCGGCGCCAGACCCTGTCGCGCCACGCCTACAAGCACCTCGCCTTCCGCAACGGCACCGACGTGGCGATGCTCAACGCGATGCTGAACGTCATCGTCGAGGAAAAGCTCTACGACGAGCAATACATCGCCGGCTACACCGAGAACTTCGAGGCTCTGAAGGAGAAGATCGTCGACTTCACGCCGGAGAAGATGGCGCCCGTGTGCGGCATCGACGCCGAGACCCTGCGCGAGGTGGCGCGCCTCTACGCCCGGGCCAAGTCCTCGATCATCTTCTGGGGCATGGGCGTCAGCCAGCACGTCCACGGCACCGACAATTCGCGCTGCCTGATCGCGCTCGCCCTCATCACCGGCCAGATCGGCCGCCCAGGCACCGGCCTGCATCCGCTGCGCGGCCAGAACAACGTCCAGGGCGCCTCCGACGCCGGCCTGATCCCGATGGTCTATCCGGACTATCAGTCGGTCGAGAAGGCGGCCGTGCGCGAGCTGTTCGAGGAGTTCTGGGGCCAGTCCCTCGATCCGCAGAAGGGCCTCACCGTCGTCGAGATCATGCGCGCGATCCACGCAGGCGAGATCAAGGGCATGTTCGTCGAGGGCGAGAACCCGGCGATGTCCGACCCCGACCTCAACCACGCCCGCCATGCGCTGGCGATGCTCGACCACCTCGTGGTGCAGGACCTGTTCCTGACCGAGACCGCCTTCCATGCCGACGTGGTGTTGCCGGCCTCCGCCTTCGCCGAGAAGGCCGGGAGCTTCACCAACACCGACCGGCGCGTGCAGATCGCCCAGCCGGTGGTCGCGCCCCCCGGCGACGCGCGCCAGGATTGGTGGATCATCCAGGAGCTGGCCAAGCGGATGGGCCTCGACTGGAACTACGCCGGCCCGGCCGAGATCTTCGCCGAGATGGCGCAGGTGATGCCGTCCTTGAACAACATCACCTGGGAGCGCCTGGAGCGCGAGGGCGCGGTGACCTACCCGGTCGATGCGCCGGACCAGCCCGGCAACGAGATCATCTTCTACGCCGGCTTCCCCACGGAGAGCGGGCGCGCCAAGATCGTGCCCGCGGCGATCGTGCCGCCGGACGAGGTGCCGGACACCGAGTTCCCGATGGTGCTCTCGACCGGCCGCGTGCTGGAGCACTGGCATACGGGCTCGATGACCCGGCGCGCGGGCGTGCTCGATGCGCTGGAGCCCGAGGCGGTGGCCTTCATGGCGCCCAAGGAGCTCTATCGCCTGGGCCTGCGCCCCGGCGGCACGATGCGGCTGGAGACGCGCCGCGGCGCCGTCGAGCTGAAGGTGCGCTCTGACCGCGACGTGCCGGCCGGCATGATCTTCATGCCGTTCTGCTACGCCGAGGCCGCCGCCAACCTCCTGACCAACCCGGCCCTCGACCCGCTCGGCAAGATTCCCGAGTTCAAGTTCTGCGCCGCGCGGGTCGCACCGGTGGAGGCCGCGCCGATGGCGGCCGAGTGATCGGCCTCTGAACGAGCGGTCGCGGTGCGTTCGGGCGCACCGCCTCCGAAGTGTTGTGTATCGACAGTGTCGCGTCGCGGATCGAGAACGCGGATGGGCCAGGACTCGATCGTGTCGAACCCCTCACGAATTAGGGGTTTGAGCGCCACGCGACCGCGTTTTGTCGGTGCGAGCGCGCGATGGCGAACACTCGCGATCAAGTTCTGAAACGCCGTGTCGGCGAGCTTTCATAGCTGCGGCTTAACCCTCAGATCACGCGACGCTTGGCGGGTCCGCTTCGCCATCCCCGCGGCGCGCTGGGTCGCGCGCGTCACCTCGTCTTGCGTGCCGAGGCTGACCCAGAACGCGCGGCCGGCCCGGCTTCCTCTTGACTTGGCCCCCTGGCCTGCCATCATTCTGAAGCTAGAGCTGTTGCCGACCGTGGTGAGTCGGCCTGGGGTTTTATGAGGTGGGGTGATCTGACTCCCTTTCGGCGATCGGCGTGAGGGTTGATGGCATCGTCGTTCTCGTCGGATCTGCGCGAGCGTGTCGTGAAGGCCGTCGCGGAGGGTGCCTCGCGCCGTCAGGCGGCGGCGCGGTTCGGGGTCAGTGTCGCCAGCGCCATTCGCTGGCAGGAGAGCTTCGAGCGCGAGGGCCGGGTCTCGGCCAAGCCGCGCGGCGGCGACCAGCGTTGGCAGCACATCGAAGCCCATGCCGACCTGATCCTGTCGGAGTTGCGTGCCCTGCTGGCCGAACGTGGCATCGCCACCAGCCAGAGCGGCTTGTCGCGCTTCTTCAAGCGCCACCGCATCACACACAAAAAAACACGATCCACGCCGCCGAGCAGCCGCGGCCGGACGTGAGGGCCGAACGTGAGGACGG
>NZ_FOSV01000032.1 GCF_900114375.1 Methylorubrum salsuginis
CTAGAGCATCGAACCTTTAATCGGACGCATATCCCTTGGCCTTGAGGAAGTTGCGGCACTCCTGGGGCTCGAACAAGCCGCAGATGTCGCCGATGGCACGCCAGAGTGCATCGAAGGTGCGTGCCTTGGCCTTGCGCAGGTGGGCCTTGAGCTTGGCGAAGGCCTCTTCGATCGGATTGAGGTCGGGCGAGTAGGGCGGCAGGAACAGGAACCAGGCGCCGCGCTGCTTCAGACAGGCGGCAGCCTTGGAGCTCTTGTGGACGGAGAGATTGTCAAGGATGACGACGTCGCCCTTGTTCAGGGTCGGGGCGAGCTGGGTCTCGACGTAGGTCTCGAAGGCCGCTCGGTTCATCGCCTTGTCGATCACCCAAGGCGCACTCAGCCGGTCGCAGCGTAGACCGGCGATGAAGGTCTGCGTGCCCCAATGGCCGAACGGCGCCTTGGCGTGCAGCCGGGTGCCTTTGCGGCTGCGCCCGCGCAGGCGGGTCATCTTGGTGGTGACGGCGGTCTCGTCGAGGAAGACGAGGCGATGACAGGCCGCCCGCATCAGCGGCTGGCGCTTGATGCGCCACTCGTGGCGATCCTCAGGGATCGGTGCGCGTCCGCGCTCGGCGGCCATCAGGGCTTTTTTTATACGTGAAGCCGCGCTGGCAGAGGAAGCGCGACAGCGCGCCCGGCGTGACCGTTACGCCGCGCTCGCTCCGCAGGGTCTCGGCCAGTTCCGGCAGGGTGATGTCGGGCGTGGCCTCGACCGCTGCGATCAGGAAATCGGCCACCGGAGCTAATTTGCCGCCGCCCTTGGGTCGCCCCTGACGGGCGGGCGCCACCGACCCGGTTCGCGCTTGGCGCTGCGCCAGCTTGACCGCGCAACTGGCGCTGACGGCAAACCGGCGCCCTGCCTCGCGCCGTGAGTGGCCTTCCTCAACAAATCGGGTGATCCGCTCACGAAGGTCCAGCGAGTAGCATTCGCCCATGATCCACCTCCAAGCTGGAGGGAATCAGGCCATGCCCGCCTCTGCAACCCGCGATTCCAATTTCAGACACGACGCTCTAGGTTTATCGGACCTCTGCTCGACCTCCGTCGGCTTTCTTCAGGCCGCCTTGAGGCGCAGCCGCTCGAACTGCTCGTGGATCGCATTTGCCGGAACGGGGCGGCTGAACAGATAGCCTTGTGCCTCGTCGCAGCCTTCCAGGCGCAATTGCTCCATCTGCGCCTCGGTCTCGATGCCCTCTGCGGTGACCGTCATGCCGAGGCTGCGGCCGAGCCCGACCACGGAACGGACGATGAGCCGCGAATTGCCGGTGATGTCGAGGTTGCGCACGAAGGACTGGTCGATCTTGATCTTGTCGAACGGGAAGCTCTGCAGGTAACTCAGCGACGAATAGCCGGTGCCGAAATCGTCCATGGCGACCCTCACGCCGAGGCGCTTGAGGGTGTGAAGGGTGGCGAGCGTCGCCACGTTGTCGGTGAGCAGCACCGACTCGGTGATCTCCAGTTCGAGCCGGTAGGCCGGCAATCCACTTTCGGTCAGCGCCTCCATGACGGCGCGCACCACCGCGGCGTTGCGGAACTGGGCTGCGGACACGTTGACCGCCACGGCGACGCCGCTCGGCCAGGACACGGCCTCGTGGCAGGCCCGGCGCAGCACCCACTCGCCGATGGCGCCGATCGTGCCGGTCTCCTCGGCCAGCGGAATGAACTCCGCGGGCGAGACATAGCCGCGCTCGGGATGCTTCCAGCGGAGCAGCGCCTCGCAGGCGGCGACACGCCCATGAGTGAGGCTGACGATCGGCTGGAAGAACAATTCGAGTTCGCCCTGGGCGATCGCCTGCTTGAGGTCGTGTTCGAGCGCGCGACGCTTGCGCAGTTCGAGATCCATCTCCTCGTCGAAGAACGACCAGCCTCCACGGCCGCCGGCCTTGGCGCGATAGAGCGCGAGGTCGGCGCATTTGAGCAGCGTCTCGGGGTTCTGACCATGCTCGGGCGCGAGCGAGATGCCGACGCTGACGCCGACCGAGACGACATGGCCGTCGAGGAGGAAGGGCTCGTCGAAGATGCAGGTCAGACGGCCGGCCAGGGCGATCGCATCGTCGCGCAGGCGCGATCCGGACTGAACGATCGCGAATTCGTCGCCGCCGAGCCGGGCCAGGAGGTCGGTCTCGCGCAGGCAGGCCTGGAGCCGCCCGGCGACCTCCTTCAGCAGCGCATCGCCGACCGGATGGCCGAAACTGTCGTTCACCTCCTTGAACCGGTCGAGGTCGAGGCAGAATACCGCGAAGCCGTCCCCTTCGGCGAGACGGGCGGCGGCCTCCTCCAGGCGCTCGGCGAAGACCATCCGGTTGGCCAGTCCCGTCAGCGCGTCGCGCCGCGCCATGGTGATGATCCGCGCCTCCGCCTCGAAGCGTTGCGTCACGTCCTCATAGGTCGCGATCCAGCCGCCCTCGGCGGTGGGCTGGTGGCGCACCGAGACGATGAAGTCGCCCCGGATCGAGCGGCATAAGGCGCCGCTGCTGCCGCTGCGCAGAAGATCCTCCTGCTCCAGCACGAGGTCGACGGCACGGCTGTCGTCGAAGGTGGAATGCGCCGCGATCTCGGACGCCATCGAGCGCAGGCTCATGCCGGGGCGCAGGGAGCCCGGCTCGATGCCGAACATGTCGCAGAAGCAGCGGTTGTGGACGAGCAAGCCGCCCTCCGCATCGAACAGGCACAGGCCCTGGAGCATGTTGCTCAGGGCGGCATCGAGTTGGAGATTTCCGCGCTTGAGCTGCTCCTCCTGCTCCTTGAGGCGCGTGATGTCGGAGCAGACGGCGACGAAGCCGCCGTCACGGGTCGGGCTGCGACTGATGCTCAGCCAGCGCCCATCCGCCGCCTGCCGCTGCACGGCGGCGGTGTCGTGGTCCCGCATGGCCAGGAGGGCGTCGGCGGTCACCGAACCGCGCGCCTCGGCCAGCTCGAACGAGGCGGCCTCGGTGGGATCGAGGCCGAGCAAGGCCGCGAAGCGCGCATTGGCCATGACGATGCGGCCCGCGGCATCGGCGACGACGATGCCCTCGTTCGAGCCCTGGACCGCGTCGACGAGCAGCCCCTCGGCCGAGCGGCGCTGGGCCACCTCCTCCTGCATCATCGCGCGGATATTGCCGCGCATCGCCTCCATGGCGCGCAACAATGCCCCGAACTCGTCGCCGCCGCCCCTGGGCACCGGTACGGCGAGATCGCCCGCCGCGATGCGGGTCGCGACGGCGGACGCCTCAGCCACCGGCCGGACGATCTGGCGGGACAGCAGCAGCGCCACGACGCCGGCGAGCACCATGGCGAAGAGGGTGGCGGCAATGCTGAGCCGCACGTCGCGGGCGACGAGGATGCGCGCCGCCTGACGGTAGGAGAAGCCGTCGCCGGCAGTGAAGTTGATGAGTAACTCGATATGCTGCTCCGCCGTCGCAGCATGGGCGTCGAGCGCCTTCCAGACATCGACGCTCTGCGGCCCGGCTCCGAATTCGCGGCGGGCGGCGAGCCAATCGACGACGGCGGCCTTGGCGGCGTTGGCCTCCGCGGCGGCGCGGACGGATTGCGCCCGCTCGGCGGCGATCCCGAGATCTTCCTCGAAGGTCTGCACCAGGGATTCGATGCGGGCTTCCTGGGCCTGCTGCTCGGCTGGATCGTTCGCGAGCCGCACGCGCGCCACCGCCACCTGGATCGCCGCGAAATCGGCCGATGCGGCGCGGGCGTAATTGATCGACATCAGCGACCGGTCGTAGGTCTTGTCGACGAGTTGGCCCGTGGTGAGGATGCCGAGAATGGCGTAGGTGCCGAGGAGCGCGGTGATCGTGCTCAGCATCAGGAAGGCGAGAAGGATGCGTCCGCGGATGGTCCCGCCGACGCGCAGCAGGGCGCGGCAGGCAGCGCGCCAGCGGACGATGCGTATCGGGATCCGGAGGGAAATCATCGGGTTGGGGAGTACTCCGCCCGGCGACCCTCCCCCACATTCGTTAAGGTAGTTTCCACCCTCGTGGAGTTGCCGGTATTCGGGCTTCCGTGGACTAGCTCACGTTAAGGTGAGCGCAACCAACCCATCCCTAGGTTGGCGCCGGGAGAGCGCGGGGGCGTTCCCCACCCTGGGGAATTCAAGCGCATGCCTCACGCGAGCCGGATCCGGCCCAGGCGACTCGCAGCCGGCGGCCTGATGGCCGGATGCCTCCTTTGCGGTGTCGCGCTCGCGACGGGCGGCGTGACCACGCAGCACATCACCCAGAAGGGCCGCGCCTTCGCCCCCGGCGCGATCACGCTCCATCCCGGCGAGAAGGTCGAGATCGTCAACGACGACGGCGAGCTCGTGCACCACGCCTATCTCGAACATCCGGATTTCAGCTTCGACACCGGCGAGCAGGCGCCGGGCAGCCGGATCGTCGTGGCATTTCCGAGCAAGGGCAGCTTCACGGTGCTGTGCGGCATCCATCCGAAGATGAAGCTCCTCGTCACCGTGAAGTGATCGCGCGGCGCCGAAGCGTATCGGCCGCCGCGAGGGCCGTTCAGGACGATTCATCCTTTGAAAGGCATCCGTCGATAACCTCGGCGTTCAGAGGTTCGGATGGCGAAGAGAACGGCAGGTGCGGCAGCGGTTCTGATGGCCCTCTTGGGATGCGCCTCCGCCATCGGCGTGGCCGGTGAGCCGGACCGCGCCGCGCGCCTCGCGGAGTATCGCCGGCCGAACGCGATCCCCTTCCCCGAGACCAATCCGTACAGCCAAGCCAAGGCGGAACTCGGTCGTGCGCTGTTCTTCGATGCCGACCTGTCACGGGACGGCAGTCGGGCCTGCGCCAGCTGCCACCTCCCCTCCCTGGACTGGACCGACGACAGACCGCGGGCCATGCGCAACGACGGCAGGCCGATGGCGGTGCGCACGCCGACGCTGCTCGACATCGCCTGGATCGAACGCAGCCTCGGTTGGGACGGACGCTTCCGTGACCTCGAAGCGGTCGCCTTCGTTCCGCTGTCGGCGCCCACCAACATGAACGTGCCGGACAGCCTCTTGGTCGAGCGGCTGAACGCGATGCCGACCTACGCCGCCGCGTTCCGCAGCGCCTTCCCGGAGGCCGCGGACGAGGCGCGACCGGTGACCCGTCGTCGGATCGAGCAGGCGCTGGCGACCTTCCAGCGCCTCATCGTCGCCGGCCCGGCCCCGTTCGACGCCTGGGCCGCGGGCGATCCGACCGCGGTGAGCCCGGCGGCCAAGCGCGGCTTCGACCTGTTCACCGGCAAGGCCGGTTGTGCCGCCTGCCATTCCGGCTCCAGCTTCACCGACGGCTCATTCCACGACATCGGCACGGCGTCCGGCGACGACATCGGCCGGGGCCGGTTCTTTCCGACCTCGACGGCCCTGCGCTACGCCTTCAAGACGCCGACCCTGCGCAACGTCGCCCGCCGCCCGCCCTACATGCACGACGGCTCGGCCACGGGCCTCGCCGAGGTGGTGGAACTCTACGACCGCGGCGGCATCGACCGCCCGAGCCGCTCCCGCGACATCCGCCCGTTGAATCTGTCGGCGGGGGAGAAGGCCGACCTGATCGCCTTCCTCGAGAGCCTGACCGATTCCGGTGCCGACGGCCCGGCCCACCGTCCGATCACGGCGGAGCCGCCGCGCCCCTGAGGCCGCGGGTCAGATGACCGGAACGCCGACCGCCACCGCGGCGGCATCGTAGAGGTCGCCGTAGAGCACGCCGTGGGCGAGGTAGTAGACGCCGAGGAAGACGGTCAGCGCACCGAGATAGCCGACCGGGGCCAGCGCCGCGTCCCGGCGGGTGGCCGGCACCCGGGCGTCGTCGGCTGCGATGGCGATCAGCACCGCGATGATGCCCGAATGGCCGATTGCGTCCACCTTGCCGAACTCGACGATCGCCGAGACGAACACCGCGGCCAGGATGATGGCGGAGGCGCGGCGCACCAGGGGCGTCCAGATCAGGGCGAAGGCTAGGGTGAACTCGATCACGCCCGCCGCTCGCATGAAGGTCTCGGGCGAAGTCCCCATCGTCATGGCGGGCTTGGCGGCGAGCAGCGGATCGGTCCAGTGCGGATAGGCCCATTTCTCGACCGAGGCCCACATCAGCGTGACGGCGGCGGTGGCCCGCACCACGTCGATCGGGCGACGGCCGAAGAAGGTACGGTCGAGGCCGGTGAGCGCGAGATAGGCCGCGATTCCGAGGAAGACCGGGTAATCGGCGAGGTGGAAGGCGCCGTAATGCCAGACGGCGAAGCCGAACAGAAAGACGATCCCGAGGGCGGTGAGCGGCAGCGTGCGCTTCCAGATCAGGCAACCCGCCATGGCGAGCTGCAGCCAGGAGATCCACTGCGCGTCGGTCTTGAGTTCGGGCGTCAGGATGATGCCGCCGAGATTCCACACCGACACGAGGAAGAAGCCGACCACCACCCGCACGATCAGGCTGGTGTCCTCCCGCAGCCGCGCCGTGACCCGGTCGAGGGCGTCGAGGAGGGCCGTGCCGAACGATGTGCCCTCGGCGAGGCAGCCAACCATCAGGCAGAGGATGGCGAGGCCGGTCATCAGCTCGAAATCGGTGCAGAGCACCTCCGCCAAGCCGCGGGGCTGGCCCGCCACGTCGAAGGCGCAGAACCATTTGACGTGGGCGCTCGCCGCCCCCGTCCCGAGGATGAGGAGGCCAGCGGCCGTTGCAAGCACGACGGGAGAGCGCACCCAGAAACGGGTCACGAGGGACATGGCGCCGCCGGATCGGAGGGAGAGGATTTCGTTGAGGAAAAGCTAACGAAATGCGACGCGTCACGCTAAGGTTTTGTTGACGGACCTTTCCCGAAGGTTAACGCGCTTGCACCCTCAGGATGCAGGATTTCGCTCTGTGACGATGGCTGCCGGAAGGGATTTCGGCCTGTGGACAACGGGGAGAGCGGCTCGGCCCGACGGGGGCCGGGCTTCGTTGACGTTTCGTGAAGCCGAAGGGGGCAAGGCTGGGGCAATCTCCGGCCGGCTCGTGCGGTCGGCGACGCGCAGATTGCACCCGGAGACCGGATGGTCATGCTCTTCAGCCTCGCCTGCCTGCTCCTCGGGGCCGTCCTTTCGGTCCAGGCGGGACGTTACCCGGCCTGGACCGCCCGAATGGAGACCGCGGGCGGCCTCGCGCTGGTGACGGGACTTGCGGTGATTGGCGTCGGACTGAAGCTGTCGGTTTAGAGTGTCTCACAAAACTCCCGCTGCTCCGTCGCAGCCAAAGGAGAGCCGGCGGTGAACAGAGGTTTCATGAGGCACTCTTACGCTGCTTAAAGACTGTCACGGTTCCATCCCGCACGCTAAGCGTCAGACGTAACACGGGCTCTCGTGGCGCTGCCGGTGTAACGCAACCGCATGAGGGCAAGCACCGTCTCGGGCGAGGCCGCGCGCTTGAGAACAGAGATAGAATCGAGCCGTCACCGATTGGGTCCGCCCGATTCACGCGGCGAGCGCGGGCGTTCGGTGCCAAGCGTCGTCCGCGGAACTGGCTGCGATCCCTGCCGATAGCCAAGGCATCGTTAAGGGTTTGCGAATAGGGCTGGACGACAGGTTCCCGAGACGGGGCGCCGTCGGGCGGACGCCAAGCCGTGCGGACGCCGATGCCTCGCCGCATCCTGCAAGGCCGGTCCATGCTTTCCCTACGGATCAGTGCCGACGCGACAGGCCTCGCGCGCCTCGGCAGCGGCCCCGTTCCGTCGCGGCCGGTGCCGGCGAGACCGGTCGGGCCGGGAGCGGGGGCGCCCGCGCGATGAACCCCTGCCGCTCTGGCGCGCGGACGGCCGGCTTTTCCCTGGTCGAGATGCTCGTCGTCCTGGCGATCCTGGGTTTGGCCGTCGGGATCGGCGCGCCGTCGATCAGCGGCCTCTTCCCCGCGCACCGGCTGAACGCCGCCGCCGAGGCCGTCGCCGGGGAGGTCGCCCTGCTGCGGATCGAGGCGCAGCGCACGGGCCGCCCGATGAGCCTCGCCTTCGACGAGGAAACGCGGCGCTTTCTCAGCACCCGCCCCGGCGCGCCGGCCCTCGCGATGGCCGAGTGGCGCGTACTGGTGGAGAGCGGGACGCCCGGCCGCGTCGAGCCGGGGGAGGTCCGCTTCCTGCCCGAGGGCGGCAGCACGGGCGCGCGCATCACCCTGTCGGGCTCGGGCGGCACCCGCATCCTCGTGGTGAGCCGGGCGACGGGTGCCGTGCGCCGGGCCGAGGCGGCCCCGTGAGACCGCCCGCGGTCGCCCCGGCGGGAGGCGAAGACGGCTTCACCCTGGTCGAGGTGCTGGTCGCCTTCGCTATCGTGGCGCTCGCCACGATGTTCGTGCTGCGCATCCACGGCGACATCCTCGCCCGTGGGCAGAGGGTCGAGGCGATCGATGTCGTGATCGACGAGGCCGAAAGCATCGTGCAGCTGCGCGCCGCCGCGCGGGCGCTGCGACCCGGCATCGAGCAGGGCCGGTTCTCCAACGGGCGGCTGTGGTCGCTCGAAGTGGCCGATCTCGGCCCGATGCTCGGCTGGCAGAACCTGCCGCCGCTCTGGCGCGTGCGCCTGCGCGAGGGCGGCACCGACGGACGCGTGATCTACACCACCCTGGTCGCGGAGGGGCTCGGTGGCTGAGCGCGCCGAATCCGGCTTCACCCTGATCGAGATGATCGTCTCGCTCGCGCTCATGGCCCTGATCGCGATGCTGCTGATCCAGTCGCTCCAGGCGACCGGGCTCGTCACCCGCAGCGCGCAGCGACTCGCCGCGCAGGAGGAGGTGCAGCTCGTGCGCGGCCACCTGCGGCGCACGCTGGCCAACGTCGTCCGCCGCCGCCGCGACGGCAAGCGCGTCCCCTTCCTCGGCCAGGGCGAGGTTCTGGCGGCGACGATCGGGGCGAATGCCGAGGCCGAGCGCGTCTCCGAGATCATGGTCGGCCTCAGCGCGACGGCGGCGCCCGACGGCACCGGCTTCGCGCTGGTGGAGGAGACCCGTATCATCTCCGGCGCCATGACGGGGGCCATGACGGGGCCCGAGCGCGAGGTGCTGCTCCGGGGCATCGCCGGGCTGAGGCTGCGCTATTTCGGCGTGCTCGGTCAGACCGGCAGCGCGGATTGGCAGCCGCGCTGGGTCACGGCCTGGCAGCGCACCGACCGCCTGCCGACCCTGGTCGAGGTGAGCGTCGATTTCCCCGCCGCCGATGCGCGGCGCTGGCCCGCTCTGGTCCTGCCGCTCGGAGCGGGGCCGTGAGGCGGGCGCCCGCCCGCGAGGCCGGCTTCGTCCTGCCCTCGGTCGTCGCGATCCTGATCGTCGTCGCCGCCGCCGCGGCGCTGGCGACGCAGCAGATGCAGACCCATACCCGCACGACCGCGTCCCGCTTCGACGGGCTGCGGCTCCAGGGCCTCGTGGATGGGGTCGCGCGCTTCGTCGCCGTGTCGCTGATCAACGAGCGGGTGCGGCGGATGCCCGGCCTCGGCCTGCCCGAGAACGGCAGCACCGTCGCCTGCCCGCTGCCGGGCCTCGGCCTGATCCGGGTCAGCGTGCAGGACCAGGGCGGCCTGATCGATCTCAACGCCTCGCCGCGCCCGCTCCTGGAGGATGCGTTCCGCGCCCTCGGTCTCGCCGACCGCGACGCCTCGGCGATCGCCGCCGAAATCGTCGACGACCGTGACGCGGACGACACGCCCGAGCCGGCGGGAGGGGCCGAGGCTCCGCAATACAAGGCCCGCGGCCTCGCCTATGGGCCGCGCAACGCACCCTACGATTCGATCGACGAACTCGACCGGCTGCCCTCGATGACGCGGGCGATCGGCGCGATCCTGCGACCGGCGGTGACGGTCTGGAACAACGGGGGCGGCCTCGATCCGACGCTCAACCCGATCCTGACGGCGCGCGGCGGAGCGGTCTCCGAGGGACTGCGCCGCCATGCGAAGGCCTCCTTGCGCCAGTTCTACGAGATCCGGGTCGTGGTCGAGACGCCGAGCGGGGCGCGGTCGGGGCGGGCCGCGGCGCTGTCGGTCGATGGGCGCAGCACCGGCCTCGGTCTCCTGACGTGGCGCAGCTCCACACACGTCGCCGCGCCGGGCGCTGCCCATCCCGCCTGCGAAACCTTGACGCTACTGGCGAAGGGCTGATCGACACCACCCCCCGCATTCGTTGAGATCGCGGGCCCAACGGCCTATGCAGGGGCCATGGAACGCCATCCCGCAACCGAACGACCCATGACCCCCGCGACTTCGGCACCCGCGACTTCGGCTCCGCTGGCTCCGGTCTCCGCAATGCCGGTTCCCGCGACGCGTCTGGCCTGCCCGTCGCCGCTCGCGGGCAAGGCGGCGCCGTTCCTGCCGATGAGCCGCGCCGAGATGGCGGCCCTCGGCTGGGACGCCTGCGACATCGTGCTGGTGACGGGCGATGCCTATGTCGATCATCCGAGCTTCGGCATGGCCATCATCGGCCGTCTGCTCGAATCGCAGGGATTCCGGGTCGGCATCATCGCCCAGCCCGACTGGCAGTCGGCGGAGCCGTTCAAGGTGCTCGGCCGCCCGAAGCTGTTCTTCGGCGTCACCGGCGGCAACCTCGATTCGATGGTCAACCGCTATACGGCGGACCGCCGCCTGCGCAGCGACGACGCCTACACGGCCGGCGGCGAGGGCGGTAAGCGCCCCGACCGTTCGACCATCGTCTACACGCAGCGCTGCCGCGAGGCGTTCAAGGACGTACCGATCGTCCTCGGCGGCATCGAGGCGTCGCTGCGCCGGATCGCTCACTACGATTACTGGTCCGACAAGGTGCGCCGCTCGATCCTGGCCGATGCCAAGGCCGACCTGCTGATCTACGGCAACGCCGAGCGCGCCGTGGTCGAGGTGGCCCGGCGCATGGCCGCGGGCGAGGCGCCGAACCAGCTCGATTCGGTGCGCGGCGTCGCCCTGTTCCGCCGCGTGCCCGAGCACTACACCGAACTGCCCGCCGACGACCTCGATTCCACCGACGAGGCCGCCGCCCGAAAGCCCGGCGACACCGTGATCCGGCTTCCCGCCTACGACGAGGTGAAGGACGACAAGGAGGCCTATGCCCGTGCCTCGCGGGTGCTGCACCGGGAGGCCAATCCCGGCAACGCGCGCCCGCTCGTCCAGCGCCACGGCGACCGCGACCTGTGGCTGAACCCGCCGCCGATCCCGCTCTCCAGCGAGGAGATGGATGCGGTCTACGACCTTCCCTACGCGCGGGCCCCACACCCGTCCTACGGCGACGCCAAGATCCCCGCCTGGGACATGATCAAGTTCTCGGTGACGATCATGCGCGGCTGCTTCGGCGGCTGCACCTTCTGCTCCATCACCGAGCACGAGGGCCGCGTCATCCAGAACCGCTCTGAGGGCTCGATCCTGCGCGAGATCGAGCACATCCGCGACAAGACCCCGGGCTTCACCGGCGTGATCTCGGATGTCGGCGGGCCGACCGCCAACATGTACCGGATGGCCTGCAAGGACCCGAAGATCGAGGCGGCCTGCCGCCTGCCGTCCTGCGTGTTCCCGGACATCTGCCCGAACCTCAACACCTCGCACGACGACCTCATCCGGCTCTACCGCAAGGTCCGCGAGGTGGAGGGCGTCAAGAAGGTGATGGTGGCTTCGGGCGTGCGCTACGATCTCGCCGTGCGCAGCCCCGAATACGTCGAGGAACTGGTGACCCACCATGTCGGCGGGCGCCTCAAGATCGCGCCCGAGCACACCGAGCGCGGCCCCCTCGACCTGATGATGAAGCCGGGCATCGGCACCTACGACCGCTTCAAGGAGATGTTCGACGAGGCCGCCAAGAAGGCGGGCAAGAAGTATTACCTGATCCCGTACTTCATCGCGGCGCATCCCGGTACGACCGACGAGGACATGCTGCAGCTCGCGCTGTGGCTCAAGAAGAACGACTACCGCGCCGATCAGGTGCAGACCTTCCTGCCCTCGCCGATGGCGACCGCCACCGCGATGTACCACACCGAGGTCAACACGCTGAAGGGCGTGCGCCGCGGCGGCAGCGAGCCGGTCGAGGCGATCAAGGGCCTGCGCCAGCGCCGCCTCCACAAGGCGTTCCTGCGCTACCACGATCCCGAGAACTGGCCGCTCCTGCGCGAGGCCCTGCGGGAGATGGGCCGGGCCGACCTGATCGGGCCGCGGCCTGACCAGCTCGTGCCGCTCTCGCAGCCGCCGGGAACCGGCCTGGGTGCCGGCAGAGGTGCGGCCAAAGGCAAGGGCAGGGGACCGGGCCAGCCGCGCCCGGAATACCGCCCGGGTGGCGGTCAGCGTTTCACCACGAAGGGCGTGCCGCTGAAGTGACGGTTTCGCGCCTCCGACGCGGCCCGCCCCGCCGGAAAACGCGCCGCGCCGCTTGACGGCGGGAGGGGCGGGGGCTTTGTCCCGGAGCGTCGTCCCGCCCATCCCCATCCCTTGAGAGAACGCTTGCCATGACGCCGCCCCGCGACGGTTCGGCCAAACCGCCGGGATCGAAGCCTCCGGGTTTCAAGCCGGGCTTCCGGCCCCGCCGCCCCGGCCCGCCCCGGCCGCCCAGCCACACGCAGCGCGAGGGGATGGACCATGTCGTGCTCTACGGCTGGCATCCGGTCTCGCAGGCGTTGGCCAACGAAGGGCGCCGTTTCCACCGCCTGCTCGCCACCGAGAACGCGCTGCTGCGGCTGAAGGAGACGCTGCCCGCGCTGCCGATCGAGCCGGAGATCGTCCGCCCCGGCGCGATCGACCGCCTGCTCGGGCCGGACGCGGTGCATCAGGGGCTCTATGCCGAGGCCGAGCCGCTGGAGGCACCCGCTCTCGATGCCATGCCGGACGATGCGCTGCTGCTCGCCTTCGACCAGATCACCGATCCGCACAATGTCGGGGCGATCGTGCGCACTGCGGCGGCCTTCGGCGTCACCGCCATCGTGACGACGGCGCGCCACTCGCCGAACGCCACCGGCGTCATGGCGAAGTCGGCCTCCGGCGGGCTGGAGCACGTGCCGCTCGTCGTCGTGCGCAACCTCGCCGAGGCGCTGATCACCTTGGGCGAGCGCGGCTTCACCCGGATCGGCCTGGATTCGGACGCCGAGGCGCCCCTCGACAGCGTCGGGCCGCGCCGCCCGGCGGTGCTAGTGCTCGGTGCCGAGGGCAAGGGTCTGCGCCAGCGCACCCGCGAATGCTGCGACGTGCTGGTCCGCATCGACGCCACGGGGGCGATCCGCAGCCTCAACGTCTCGAACGCGGCGGCGATCACCCTCTACGCCCTGACGCGCCCGGCCTGATCGCCTCGGCGCCTCGACGATCCCCGGGCCCGCGCCCGGGGAATCGCTCATAGGGGCAGGATCACTTCCCGGCCTTGTCGGCGCTCGGGAAGAACAGCGGCTCGCCGCCGATCTTGTAGTTCGCGATGGCCGTCTGGCCCTCGGGCGAGACGAGCCAGTCGATGAAGGCCTGACCCTCCTTCACCTTCACGGTCGGGTGCTTCTCGGGGTTCACCAGCATCACGCCGTAGGGATTGAAAAGCTTGGAATCGCCCTCGACCAGCACGGTCAACTCGCCGCGGTTCTTGAACGAGAGCCACGTGCCGCGGTCGGCCAGGATGTAGGCGTTGAGCGCGGAGGCCGTGTTGAGGGCCGGGCCCATGCCCTGGCCGACATCGCGGTACCAGTCGCCCTTCTGGGCCGCCAGATCGACGCCGGCCTCCTTCCAGGCCCGCAACTCGGCGCTGTGGGTGCCGGAGCGGTCGCCGCGGGAGACGAACGGCGCCTTGGCCTCGGCGAGTTTCCTGAAGGCATCCTGAAGCCCCGCGCCCTTGATGCCAGCCGGGTCGGCCTTGGGGCCGATCACGACGAAGTCGTTGTACATTACGTCCTTGCGGGCCTTGGCGAAGCCTTCGGCGACGAACTTGTCCTCCGCCGCGCGGTCATGGACCAGCACCACGTCGGCATCGCCCCGGCGGGCGGCGTCGAGGGCCTGTCCGGTGCCCAGCGCCACAACCTTCACCTCGATGCCGGTCTTGTCCTTGAACAGCGGCAGGATGTGCTTGAACAGGCCCGATTGCTCGGTCGAGGTGGTCGAGGCGACGACGATGGATGGCGGCTCCGCGCGGGCCGGCACGGCGGCGGCGAGGCCGGCGGCGAGGGCGAGGCTCAGGACGCCGCGGCGTAGGAGGTCCAAGGCAATTCTCCGGTGAGATAGGCCCGCGCTTCGGGCGTTCGGGGGGAGGGTAGGATGGTGCGGGTCGGCCCCTGCTCGACGGCGCGGCCGGCATCGAGCACGATCGCGCGCTCGGCGAGCCGCGCGACCTGCCCGAGATTGTGCGAGACGAGGAGCACGGCGGTGCCGGCCCGCGCCATCTCGGCCACGAGATCCTCGACGACGGCCGTCGCCGCCGGATCGAGGCTCGCGGTCGGCTCGTCGAGGAGCAGAAGGGTCGGGCGCAAGGCCCAGGCGCGGGCGAGCGCCAGCCGCTGCTGCTCGCCGCCGGAGAAGCGGGTGGCGGCGTCACCCGCCCGCTCGAACAGGCCGACGCGGGCCAGCGCGGCGGCGACACGCTCCCGCCGGTCGCGGCGCGACAGCTTGAGCGGGCCGAGCGCCAGGGCGACGTTGGCCGCCGCGCTCGCGCGGATCAAAGCGGTGCGCTGGAAGACGAAGGCCGTGCGGCCGGGGCCGACTCGGACGGCGCCGGAATCGGGTCGGAGGAGGCCGTCGATCACGCGCAGCGTCACGCTCTTGCCGGCGCCGTTCGGGCCGATCAGGGCCGTCACGCCGCGGGCCGGTACGTCGAAGGTGAGCCGGTCGAGGATCGGGCGACCGCCCAAGCTGAGGCTCACGCCGTCGAGGCGGATGACGGGGGCCGCGCTCATCCGTAGGCCCTCGCCGCATGGCCCCGCAGCAGGGCGGCGGCGGCGTTGACCGTGAGGACGAGCCCCATCAGCACGACGCCCAGCGCCAAGGCGAGGCTGAGGTCGCCCTTCTGGGTCTCCAGGGAGATCGCCGTCGTCATGGTGCGGGTGTGGCCGTCGATGTTGCCGCCGACGACGAGGACGGCGCCGATCTCCGAGATCGCCCGGCCGAAGGCGGCGAGCCCCGCCGTCACCAGGGAGAAGCGCACGTCGTAGATCAGCACCAGGGCCCGGCGCGGCGCGGAAAGGCGCAGCGAGCGCAAGGGTTCGCCGAGATGCGCCTCGGCATCGGCCACCACCTGCCGGGTGAGGGCGGCGACCAGGGGCGTCGCCAGCACCGCCTGCGCCGCCACCATCGCGCCGGGGGTGAACAGCAGGCCGAGGCCCCCGAGCGGGCCGGAGCGGGACAGGAGCAGGTAGAGCACCAGCCCGACGATGACCGGGGGCAGCCCCATGAAGGCGTTGAGCACGGCCACGAGCGCGTCCCGGCCGGGAAACCGCGCCACCGCCACGAGGCTCCCGAGCGGAATCCCGAAGAGAAGGCCGAGGCCGACCGCCGTGAGGCTGACGCGCAGGGACAGCCACGCGATCGCGATCACGTCGCGGTCGAGCGTCCACAGGCGGGCGAACGTCTCGTGAAGGGTCTCTGTCATCGCCGCCGTCGGCGCGGGGGATGCGCCTTGCCGCGTCGGATGCTACGCCCTCCATGAGAAGATCAATAGGAAAGCGCTTGCATATGAGGGTGAGCCTCCGGATCGACGGCCGGGCGGGGGGCGGCCGGGCCGACATCGCCATCGGGCCGACCCAGGCGCTGCTGGAGGCGCTCGATCGCACCGGCTCGCTTCAGGGCGTCGCGGAGGAGCTCGGCGTGTCCTACCGCTCGGCCTGGGGTCAACTCGCGGCGCTCGAACACGCCCTCGGCCGCCCGGCGGCGGTGAAGACCAAGGGCCACGGCAGCGTGCTGACGCCGCTTGGCGCCGGGTTGCTCGCCCTGCTCAAGGCCTCGCAGGTGCGGCTCGGGCCGGCGCTCGCCGCCGAGGAGATGGCGCTCGGCGACGGCCTGCGCCGCCTGATGGAGCCGGACGTCGCCCGCATCCGGCTGGCCGCGAGCCACGATCCGCTGCTGTTGGAGGCGGTGGAGTCGCGGCCCGAGATCGACCTGATGGTGGCGGGCAGCCTCGACGCGCTGGCGCGGCTGCGCGAGGGCGCAGTCGAGGCCGCGGGCTTCCATTACGGCAGCGACGACGATCCGCCGCCGCCCTTCGACGGGGTGTTTCGCGATGCCGACCTCGCCGTCGCGCCGCTGTTTCGCCGGGAGCAGGGCCTGCTGTTCGCCCCCGGAAACCCGCTGCGGCTCACGGGCGTCGAGGACATCGCCGCGCGGCGAGCCCGGTTCGTGAACCGGCAGCGGGGGGCGGGCACCCGCATCTGGTTCGAGCGGCTGTGCCGGGAGGCCGGCGTGCCGCTCGAATCGATCGTCGGGCACCATACAGAAGAGTTCACGCATCAGGCGGTGGCCGCGCTGATCGCCACCGGGGCGGCGGATGTCGGCATGGGCACCCGCGCGGTGGCCGAGCGCTTCGCCCTCGATTACCGGCTTCTCGGCTGGGAGACCTATTACCTCGCCGCCCGCGTCTCGCTGCCGCCCGCGCGGCTGGCGCCGCTGCAGGACCTGATCCGCCGCCGTGCCGGCGCGGTCTCAGGCTACGCTCCGCCGGAGGCCTACCAGAGCGAGGCGTGAGGGTAGAAGGCCAGCGGATCGCCCGGCGCGACGCCCAGCGCGTCGTCGGGCAGTTCTACGAGGCCGTCGCTGCCGGTGAGCGAGGTCAGCACGCCGGCCCCGTCGCGGGGAAACTTTTTGGCGATCAGGCCGTCCGGTCCGTGGGCGAGCGTGACGCGAACGAATTCCCGGCGGCCCTGCTTCTTCTTGTAGGAGAAATCCGAGCGCACGGAGAAAGCCTGCGGCGGCTCGTGGCGCGCGCCGCTGAGCGCGGCGAGCAGCGGGCGCACCACGAACAGCAGCGTGACGTAGACTGCGACCGGATTGCCCGGGAGCCCGATGAAGGGCGTGCCGGCCACCAACCCCGCCGCCACCGGCCGGCCGGGCTTGACCGCGAGGCGCCACATCACGAGCCGTCCGATCGCCTCGACCGCGGCCTTCACGTGGTCCTCCTCGCCGGTCGAGACGCCGCCGGAGGTGAGGATCAGGTCGTGGCCCTCGGCCGCTCGGGCGAGATGGCCCGGCAGGGTTGCCGCGTCGTCGCGCAGGATGCCGAGATCGGAGACCGCGCAGCCGAGCCGGCTCAGCAGGGACGCGAGCAGCACCCGGTTCGAATCGTGGATCGCGCCGGGTCGCAGGCCTGCGCCGGGCTCGACCAGCTCGTCGCCGGTGGAGAACAGCGCCACCTTCAGCCGCCGCCGCACATCGAGCCGGGCATGGCCGGTGGCGGCGGCCAGCGCGAGATCCTGCGGGCGCAGCCGCCGTCCGGCCGGGATGGCGAGCGCGCCGCGCTCCAGATCCTCGCCCGCGGGCCGGGCATTGGCGCCGGGCTTCAGCCCCGGCGGCAGGGCGACCCGATCGCCGTCGCGGGTCACGTCCTCCTGCATGAACACGGTGTCGGCGCCGGACGGCATCGGTGCGCCGGTGAAGATGCGGATCGCCCCGCCGGGCCACGCTTCCGCCGCAGCCGCGCCCGCCGGCAGGCGGCCGGTGACGGGCAGCACGGTCTCGGCGCCGGGTGCGAGGTCGGCATGGCGCACGGCGTAACCGTCCACCGCCGAGTTGGCGAAGGGCGGCAGCGCGTGTTCGGCGAAGACGTCCCGCGCCGCGATGCGCCCGTCGGCCTCCCCGAGCGGCACGGATTCGGTGCCGGCGATGACCGGGAAGCGCTCGGCGATGCGGGCGACCGCCTCCTCGATCACCATGAGCTTGCCGCCGAAGGCGAAGCAATCGTCGGTGAGCTGCGCCATCACACGGACTCCAGCCGGGCCAGCACCGCGTCGAGCGGCTCGGCGCGGGCCAGCACCAGATCGGCGATGGCCTCGATGTCGTCGAGCCCGACCACCGGCACGCCGGCCTCCGGGAAGGGGATGTCGCTGGCGATGCCGACGATCCGCGGGTCGTCGGGGTGGATCGGCGGGCGGCCGTTGGCGTCGCGGAACACTTCGAGCTTGGGGTGGGCCTCGCGCTTGAAGCCCTCCACCAGGGCGAGGCCCTCCGGCGTCAGCCGCCGCAGCAGGTCGGGCAGGCGCGCCTCTTCCCCCTCGTCGACCTCGCGGATCTGCACCCAGCGCCGGGACGAGGAGACGATCACCTCGCTGGCGCCGACCTGTCGGTGGACATGCGAATCTTTGCCCGGATGATCCACGTCGAAGGCATGATGGGCGTGCTTGAGCGTGGCGACGCGCACGCCACGGGACACGAGGAGCGGGATCAGCCGGGACAGCAGCGTGGTCTTGCCCGCCCCGCTCCAGCCGGCGAGGCCGATCACCCTGAGCCCGCTCATCTGGCCTCTCCCACCGGCGTGAAGCCGAGCTTTTCGAGCGCCGCCGCGGTTTCCAGCGCGCCGAGCAGGGACAGGAAGGCGGCGAGCGCCGGGCGGTCTTCCGTCCCGCCCGCGTAGGCGAAGTCGTAATGCTCTTCCGTCAGCGGCCGGAAGCCGAGGCCGTAGGCTTTCGCCACGCTGGCGATGGCCACGCCCCAATCGGCTCTTCCTTGCGCGACCGCGGCCGCGACGGCGTTGTGCGAGCGGGGCTGGTTCCAGAAGCCCGCGGGCCGCGCGCCCTTGAGCAGGCCATCGACGAGGAGGCGCGTGCCGGATCCGGCATTGCGGTTGACCATCACGCTGTCGGGCTCGGCGAGGGCGGCGGCGATCCCGGCCTCGGCGCTGCGCCCCTCGAACCGTCCGTCGCCCTCGCGAAACACCACGCCCTGCAAGCGGCGCCAGCCGGGGGCGAGGCGCATGCCGTCGTCGAGGAGCGGCGCGTTGTAGCGGCCGGTCTCGGGATCGAGCAGGTGCATCGCGGCCAAGTCGCATTCGCCGCGCCGAAGCGCCGCGAGCCCGCCGGCCGAGCCGACCCAGACGGTACGGGCGGTGAAGCCGCGTTCGGCCAGGAGCCCGACCAGCCGGTCGAGGCCGACGCAATGGCTGCCGACGATCGTGAGGTCGGGCATGCGCACGCCCGCGCCGAGGCGGACCACCGAGACCGCCTCACCCGCCTCCAGCCCGGAGCGAGCGGCGGGGATCGCGAAGAACCCGTCGGCCTGGCTGAAGGCGGTGACCGAGCCCGAGCCCTTCGGCAGCGGCAGGGCCACCGGCCCCTCGGGACCACGGCCGAGGGAGGCCATCACGAACTCGGTGCGGCCGAGTTCGGACGGGACGCGCTGCGGCACGCAGGCCGCCACCGCCTGCTCCTCCCGCGGCGGCAGGCCGGCGAGCGCGCGGATCAGCGGCACGACGAATTCGTGGAAGGTGAACATCGCCGAGGTCGGGAAGCCCGGCAGCACCACGACCGGTGTGTTCTGGGCCACCGCCAGGCAGAGCGGCTTGCCGGGTTTCAGCGCGACGCCGTGGACGAGGATGCCGGGCGATCCCAACTGGCCGAGGATGCGGTGGGACACGTCGCCCGCGCCCTTGGAGGTGCCGCCCGACAGCACCACGAGGTCGTGGCCGGCGAGCGCGCCGCGCAGAGCCTCTTCGAGCGCCGCCTCGTCGTCGCGGACGATGCCGAGGGCGACCGGCTCGCCGCCGTTCTCGGCGACGGAGGCCGCGACGATGGCCCCGTTCGAATCGTAGATCGCGCCGGGCCGCAGCGGGCTGCCGGGCGCCACCAACTCGTCGCCGGTCGAGAGGATCGCCACGCGCGGGCGGCGCACCACCGGCACGGCGGCCAGCCCGCAGGCCGCCAGCATGCCGATCTCGCGGGCGGTGATCGTCAGGCCCTTGCGCAGAACCGTCTCGCCGAGCGCCATGTCGGCGCCGGCATACCCGACGAACTGGCCGGGGCGGACCGGGGCCGACACGTCGATGACAAGGCTCGCCTCGTCGAACTCGGTCTGCTCCACCATCACCACGGCATCGGCGCCGCGCGGGATTACGCCGCCGGTGGCGATCGGCGTGGCGGTGCCGGGCGCGACGGGAAGGGCCGGGGCGACGCCGCAGGCCAGGATCTCGCGGTTGAGGGCGAGCCGTCGCGGCTGCGACGGGGCGGCGCCCTCGGTGTCGGCGGCGCGCAGGGCGAAGCCGTCCACCAGCGCCCGGTCGAAGGGCGGCACGTCGATGGGGGAGGCGACATCGCCCGCCAGCACCCGGCCGAGGGCCTGGGCGAGCGGCACCATCTCGGGCGCCAGCGCGGCGTGCGGCACGGCGGCGCGGAAGGCGGCGAGCGCGTCCTCGCGGCTCACCACCGTCAGAAACTGCTCCTGGCGCGCCGCGGCGGCGAGGCGGCGGATGAAATCCTCGGTGTCGCGATCCGGGGCGTCCTGGGGATTGCCTTGGGGTCCGCTCACCAATCCCAAACCTCGATTGTCGTCCCCTCCGGATAGCCTTCGCGCTCCGGCGGCACCAGCAGGACCGCGTCCGCATCCACCAGCTGCCGCAGCGGCAGATCGACTCCGCCGAGCGGCACGACCCCGTCCGCGCAGCGGCGCAGATAGACGATCTCGCTCAACCCGATGCCGGACGCGACTTTTTTCGCGAGGACGGCGGGCCGGCCCGTCGGCGGGGCGGTGCCGGACAGGGCCGCCAGCAGCGGCCGGGCGAGCGTGACAAACACCGCGAGCGCCGCCTCGGGCGCACCCGGCACCAGCAGCACCGGGCGCCCCGCCGCCTCGCCGAGCCCGGCGGTCTCCCCCGGCCGCAGGGCGAGGCCGTGGGCCAGCAGCCGGCCGGCGCGGGCGAGGCCGGCGGCGCTGTGGTCGCTCCGCCCGAAGCCGGTTCCGCCGATCACCAGCACGGCGTCGGCCTGCGCGGCGAGGATCGCCTCGGCGATGGGTTCGGGCGCGTCCGGAACCGCGACGGTCGCGGTCGTGCCGCCTTGCCCCGCGATCAGCGCCGTGAGGAAGGGCGACAGCGCGTCGGGCGCCGGGGTGCCGGTGACGACGAGGGCGATCCGCGGGCGCCGGATCGGGATCGCCGACAGGCCGCAGCTGGCGAGCGCCAGAAGGTGGCGCGGCGCGATCCGCTCGCCCGCTTCGAGCAGGGCCTCGTCCATCCGGAAGTCGCCGCCGGCCTCCCGCACGCCCTCGCGCACGAACACCTCCGCCACCGCGTCGCGGCCTTCGAGCCCCTCGGGCGGCAACACCGCGTCGGTTCCGGCGGGCAAGCCGTCGCCGGCCTCGACCCAGACGGGGGCGCCGGGCAGGCGCACGGGGGCGTAGGGCGAGGCGCCGCCGAACAGTGCGGCCTCGACCGCGTAGCCGTCCCGCAGGGCGGTGGGGGTGGCGGGCACGTCGCGGGGCGCGAGGACCGGCTCGGCCGCGAGGCCGCCGGATGCCTCGGCGAGCGCCACGGTCTGCGCCGCCACCGGCCGGGCCAGACCGAGAAGCAGCGCTCGGGCGGCATCGAGCGGCATCAGGGCCGCGGAGGCCGACCGCCTCATGCAGGCGCCCGGAGGGATGCCGCCTTCCGCCGTCGCAGCGTTGCGTGTGTCATGGGGAAGCGATGCGCCATCCCCTCGGGATGATCAAGGTTCCGGTGCCCGCGCCCGGCGCGGCCCGGCCGAAGCGTCGTCGATCACGACCCGCGTTGTTGAAAATCTCGGCGACGGGGATGAAGTCGTCACCGTAATCGTACCGAGATTCACGACCGTCGCGACACAGATCAACCGAAGGCGACCGACGAACAACCTCGTACAAGACGGGTGCCTGCACTGGGTTCCCGGCGTCGGATGCAACGTTCGGCCGCGTTCGGCGCCGGCGACGTCGCCCTATCTCCCGCCGCAAACCCCCACCTCGAGCGGATCACGATGAGCATTCTGCGAAAGATCGGCGACGTCATCGCCTCCGGCACCGGTGCGGTCGCCCGTGCCCTCACCGCCGGGTTCGACGCCCTGACCGGCCCGGTCGGCCGGATCAACGACCGGGTCGAGGCGCATCTGCGCGACCGGACCACGCTGCTACGGGCCCATTACGGCAACAAGGCCAACCGCGAAGCCAAGCCCCTGCCGGTGCTCGAGGGGCCGATCGACCTGTCCATGCGCGGCGGCATGCGGGACGCCGCCTGACCGGTCTCGCCCGGCCGATGCGCCGGAGCATGCTGCTTCCTCATCGGAAACAGCACGCTCCGGCGCCTTGTGTTCGCACGATGTTTCCGGAAAACCAGACTCCAGTTTTCCGCATCGTGGGCTACGCCGCCAGCCCCCGCTTCTTCAGCAGGGGCTCGATGCTCGGCAGACGGCCGCGGAAGGCGGTGTAGGCCTCCCGGGCCTCGCGCAGGTTGCCCGCGCCGTAGACGTAGCGGCGCAGGCGGCCCGCGGTCTCGGGATCGAAGATGTCGCCGGCCTCGCGGAAGGCGTCGAAGGCGTCGGCGTCGAGCACCTCCGACCAGAGATAGCTGTAATAGCCGGCGGCATAGCCGTCGCCGGAGAAGATATGCGCGAAATGCGGCGAGCGGTGCCGCATGGAAATCTCCGCCGGCATGGCGATGCGCTTCAGCGCGTCGGCCTCGAAGGCCAGCACGTCGAGCCCGTCCTCCCCGGCCGCCGAGAGGTGGAGGGTCATGTCGACGATGGCCGAGGCCGTATACTCGACCGTGGCGAACCCCTGATTGAACGTGCGGGCGGCGAGCAGCCGCTGCAGCAGCGCGTCGGGCATCGCCTCGCCGGTGCGGTAGTGCCGGGCATGCGCCCGCAGCACCTCCGGCTGCTCCAGCCAGTGCTCGTAGAGCTGCGAGGGCAGTTCCACGAAGTCGCGGGAGACGGCGGTGCCCGACAGGAGCGGGTAGGTCACGTCGGACAGCAGGCCGTGCAGGCCGTGGCCGAATTCGTGGAACAGGGTTCGGGCGTCGTCGAAGGAGAGCAGCGTCGGCTCCCCGCGCGGGGCGCGGGCGAAGTTCATCACGTTGACGATGATGGGCTTGATGTCGCCGTCGAGCCGCTCCTGCGAGCGGAAGGCGCTCATCCAGGCGCCGGAGCGCTTGGAGGACCGGGCGAAGTAGTCGCCGAGGAACAGCCCGATCTCGGCGCCGTCGGCGTCGCGCACCTGCCACGCGCGGACATCCGGATGGTAGCGCGGCAGGTCGGCGACCTCCTCGAACGAGAGGCCGAACAGCTTCGAAGCGGTGTCGAACGCCGCCTGGATCACGCCTTCGAGCGGCAGGTACGGCTTGATCTCGGCCTCGTCCAGATCGTGCTCGGACTTCCGCAGCTTCTCGGCGTAGTGGCGCCAATCGTGGGCTTCGAGGGCGAAATCGTGCCCCTCGGCCCGCACCAGCGCCTGAAGCCGCTCGCGCTCTTCCCCGGCCCGGCGGAGCGCCGGGGTCCAGACGTCGCGCAGCAGCGCCATGGCGGCGTCGGGCGAGGCCGCCATGGTGTCGTCGAGGCGGAAATGGGCATAGCTCTTGAAGCCCAGGAGCCGCGCCCGCTCGGCGCGCAGCCGCACGATCTCGGCGATGAGGCCGCGGTTGTCGGTCTCGCCGCCGTTCTCGCCCCGGCGGGTCCAGGCTTCGTAGGCCCGCGCCCGCAGATCACGGCGGGTGGAGAAGACGAGGAACGGTTCGATCAGCGAGCGCGACAGGGTGACGACGTGGCTGTGGCGGCCGCCGCGCTCCGCGGCCGCAGCGGCCGTGGCGTCGCGCAGGAAGGGCGGCAGGCCGGCGAGATCCTCCTCACCCTCCAGCGGCAGGACGAAGCCGTTCTCGTCGGCCAAGAGATTCTGGCCGAACTGCGTGCCGAGTTCGGCGAGCCGGGTCGCGATCTCGGCGATGCGGGCCTTGGCGTCGGGGGCGAGGTCGGCGCCGGCGCGGCGGAAGCGGGTGCGGGTCCGGTCGAGCACGCGCGCCTGCTCGGCATCGAGCCCCTCGGCCGCCGGATCGATCGCCGAAAGGCGCGCCCACAGCTCCGGGTTCAGGGAGATCGCGCTCGAATGCCGGGCGAGCTGCGGCGCCACCGCCCGCTCGATCGCCTGCAATTCCGGGCTGGTGGTGCTGCCGGAGAGGTTGAAGAACACGCTGGCCACCCGCTCCAGCGCCTTGCCGGAGCGCTCGAGGGCCGCGACCGTGTTGTCGAAGCTCGGCGCTTCGGGGTTGCCGGTAATCCGGACGATCTCCGCCTCGTGCGCCTTCAGGGCATCGGCGAAGGCCGGCACGTAGTGCTCGGGCCGGATCGCCTCGAAGGGCGGCAGGCCGAAGGGCGTCGACCACTCGGCCGCCTCGAACGGGTTCGCGCCCGCGGCGTCGGTGCTCGGATCGCGTGCGGTGTCGGCGGTCATGCGTCAAAAACCCTTCGGAGCGCGGCTCGGCGCCGAGCATAGGTTTGCCGCCCCTCGTACGCAAAAGGCCCGTCGGCAGGGCGGCCCCGTCACGATTGCCGGCGGGCGTGGCCCCGGCGTCCTTGCCTGCCGGGGATCGCCGACGGATCACGGATGATCGGCCTCCTGTGCGAGGCGTTCGGGAAAGTCCGGGGCATGAGTCCTGTCGCGATCGCCTGCCTGCTGACCGCCATCGGCCTCGCGAGTCCCGCCGGGGCGGAACCGGCCAGAGCGCTGTCCGGCCAAGCGGATGCCGGTTCGTCGAAAGAAAGCGCGGCCCGACAAAAGCTCGGAGACGCGTCCCGGCTCAAAGTGGTCGAGCGCGGCGCCAGCCCTCCGGCTGCCACCGTGCCGTTGCCGCCACCGGAGCCGCCCGCGCGGCCGGCCGACCTCGTCCCCCCATCGCCGCAGATCGCGCCGCTCCCGCCCGAACGCCCGCCGGAACTCGGCACCGCCAGGGAACCGGGGCCGAAGCCGGTCGGGGAGGGGGCAAAGGAGCCCGAGGCCAGGACGGTCGCACCGGCCATGGCCCCCGAGGCGCCGCTGCCGCCCACCCGTCCGCCGGAGCTGTCGGGGGAGGCGGCCCTGGCGCTCAAGGTCGCGGCCCCGGACGATGCCGCCTGCCTGCGCCGGCTGGAGCGGCTCGGCGCCCGGTTCGAGGCGGTGCCGCCGCTGGGCAACGGCCAGTGCGGCGCGCCACACCCCTTGAGCGTCACGGCGCTCGCCGACGGGATCGCCCTGGAGCCCGCCGCGACCCTGACCTGCCGCACGGCGGAGGCCCTCGCCCGCTGGACCACGGAGGTGCAGGCCGCATCCCGCAAGGAGCTGGACGACTCGCTCAAGAGCCTGTCGCTCGGCGGCACCTATGTCTGCCGCGGCCAGAACCACGACACGGAGGCCAAGCTCAGCGAGCACAGCTTCGCCAACGCCATCGACGTGATGGGCTACGGATTCGCCAAACGCCCGGCGATCAAGGTGAGCGCCGCCGCCGAGGGCACGCCGGAGGCGGCGTTCCTCGCCGCGGCCAGGGCCAGCGCCTGCCAGTTCTTCCGCACCGTCCTGGGGCCGGGCAGCGACGCGGCGCATGGCAACCATCTCCATCTCGACGAGCGCGAGCGCAACGCCGGCCATCGCCTCTGCCAATAGTGATGCTTCGCCGCGGGAACGGCGGCGCTGATCGGTCATTTCTCCTGCCATCGTGCAGCGGAGACGGACGGGTGATGGTGCGGTCATGGATGCGGGGTGCCCTGGTCGGGCTGCCCCTCCTCGGCGCGAGCCTTCCGGCCCTCGCCGCGCCCGAACCCGCCCAGGAGGCCGCCAATCAAGCCGCAAGGCCGGAAGCGGCCGCGCCGGCCCTGACCAAGGAAGCGATCAACGGCGCCGTCTTCCGCGAGCCGGAGGGGCCCTCCGAGGATCGGCCGGAGGACGGCAAGGCCAAGGGTGAGGGCAAGGGTAAAGCCAAGGGTGAGGCGAAGCGTAAGGCGAAGGATAAGGCCGAGCGCGCCCGAAAGACCGAGACGAAGCGGCCCGATCCGCTTCTGATCAAGGTGCAGGTTCTGCTCGACCGCGCCCGCTTCTCGCCGGGCGCCATCGACGGACGCGACGGCGAGAACCTGCGCGGCGCCTTGAAAGCCTTCGCGGCGGCGCAAGGGCTGCCCGCCGACGGGAGGCTCACCCGCGCGCTGTTCGACAAGCTTCAGGGGACGAGCCCGGACCCGGTCGTAACCGATTACGCGATCACGGAAGCCGACGTGAAAGGCCCCTTCGTCGAGACGATGCCGGCGAAGATGGAGGAGCAGGCCGATGTCGGGCCGATGCGCTACACCAACACCCGCGAGATGCTGGCCGAGCGCTTCCACATGCAGCGCGACCTGCTCTCGGCGCTCAATCCGGGCGTGGCGCTCGACAAGGCCGGCGGCTCCCTGATCGTCGCCGCGGTGCCGCCGACCGGCGACGGCAAGGTCGAGGGCGCGCCGCTCGCGCCAAAGGTCTCCCGCATCGAGGTCGACAAGAGGACGAAGCGGGTGCGGGCCTACGCCGAGGACGGCACGCTCACGGCCGATTACCCGGCCTCCATCGGCAGCAGCGAGAAGCCTGCCCCGGACGGCACCGCCAAGGTGAAGGCCGTCGCCTTCGACCCATGGTACACGTACAATCCGAAGTACAAGTTCAAGGGTGTGAAGACGAACCGGAAATTCTCGATCCATCCGGGCCCGAACAATCCGGTCGGCCTCGTCTGGATCGACCTGTCGATCGAATCCTACGGTATCCACGGCACGCCGGAGCCGGAGAAGATCGGCAAGACGGAATCGCATGGCTGCATCCGCCTGACGAACTGGGACGCCCGCGATCTGGCGAGCCACACGGTGAAAGGCGCGAAGGTCGAGTTCCTGGACAAGTAGGCGGTTCATACCGAGCGGCCCGGAACGGGACCGATGGTTCTGTTCCGTGCGTCCTGCGGACGCCCGCCGCACCTCCCTCGCGGGGGCAACCGGCGATGCGTCGGGATCATCGCCGATCGGTATCACTCCCGCGTCAGAAACCCGCCGATCGCGAGCAGCATCGCATCCCCCAGAAACGCCAAGGCGGCGGTGGCCGCCGTCCCTTGCAGCAACCCCGAAACATTTTGGTTCTGGAGGCCGGCGAGGATCGGTGTGCCCAGCGTCGAGGCGCCGGCCAGCGCCCCGACTGCCGCCACCGAGATCGACAGGATCGATGCCGTGCGCAACGTCTCGATCAGGCCGGGGGCGGCGAGCGGCAGCTCGACCTGGGTGAGGATCTGGCGGCGGGTGAGCCCGATGGCCTCGGCCGCCGCGCGGGCCTCGGGCGAGACCGCATCGAGGGCGCCGACGGTGCCGCGTAGGGTCGGCATCAGGCCGTAGGCGAGGAGCGCCAGCAGGGTCGGCGGGCCGCCGAAGCCGAGCACCGGCAGGGCGAGCGCCACGACGACGACAGGCGGCAGGCTCTGCGCGAAGGCCGCGAGGGTATCGATGCCCGCGCGCAGGGGGGCGAAGGCCTCCCGCGTGGCCGCGATGCCGAGCCCGAGCCCGAGAGCGGCGACGATCAGGAAGCCGAGTCCGGCGAGCGCGAGATGGCTGATCGCCAGTTCCCCGAGGCGGTCCACGGCGAGCGGGCGCGATCCGCCGCCCGCGAGCAGACCGGCCACGGCCGGATGGCTCGCCGCCGCCAGCGCGAGGGCGAGGAGCAGCGGCGCCAGGGCCGAACGACACGCCGCCTTCATGCCGGCCAGCGGCGGCGCGCCGCCGCCTCCAGGGCCGCCAGGGCCGATTCGGCCGCGAGCGAGAGGGCGATCACCGGCAGCGCGCCGAGCAGGATCAGGTCGGGGGCGAATTGCGCCATCCCGTCGAAGACGAGGCGCCCGAGCCCGCCCGCGCCGACCAGCTGTGCCAGGGTGGCGAGCCCGAGCGCCTGAACCGCCGCGACCCGCAATCCCCCAATTAACAGGCCGGCGCCCAGGGGCAGGCGCAAGGCCGTCAGGGTCTGGCGCGGGGTCAGCCCGAGGGCGCGGGCGGCGTCCAGCGCCGCCGGATCGGGCGCGCGCAGGGCGCCTTGCAGCCCGCGCCAGAGCGGCAGCAGCAGGTAGGCGGCGATGCCGATCAGCGCCGGGCCGGCGCCGAGCGCCGACAGGCCGGCGGCGCGCAGGCCCGGCAGCAAGGCCAGCACGGCGGAGGCCGCCGCGACCAGGCCGCCGAGGAGGGCGACCGCCGGCACCACCTGAACGCCGCCGACCAGCAGATCGACCGCGCCGCGCCCGCGCCGCCAGACCCCGAGCGCCCCGGTGACGAGGCCGGCGAGGATCAGGGCGCCGCCCGACAGGGCGAGATGATCGAGGATCGCCCGCGCCAGGCCGTCGCGCCGGGCGTGGAATTCGACTGTGAGGGAAAGGGCGTCGAGCCTCCCCGCCGCACCGAGACCGGCGGTCAGGGCGAGGATTGCGACGGCCGCGAGCCAGCCGGGGGCGGGGAGGCGGCTCGCGCGCATCCCGAACACCATTCCGGCGCCGAGGCCGAGCCCGACGAGCCACGCCCCGGCGGCGAGCCGCGCCCGCGCCGCCGGCGGTTGCCCGGCCAGAAGCTCGGACGCGCCAGTGCCGAGGCCGACCAGCAGCAGGGCGAGGCCACCGGCGCAGGCGAGGAGGCCGAGCCCCGCGCCGACCCGCCCCCGGGCCGACGCGACCAGCGCGGGACCGGTCGCGGCCAGCGCCAGCAGCGGCCACAGCCAGGGCCCGAGAACGGCGGCGGAGATCGGCGCGCCGGTGACGAGACGGTTCGGCGCGAGATGCAGCAGCGGCAGGCTCGCCAGCACCAGCGGCAGGACGAGCGCCGCCGCGAGCCGGGGGAGGGCGGCCCGCGCCCCCGAGACCGCCATCGTCATCGCGCCGCGGCCCGCGGCCCGAGCCATGCGGCGGCCACCGCCTCGGCGGTGCGGCCCTCGACGGCGACCTCGGCGTTGAGGCGGCGCAGGGTCGCGGCGTCGAGGGCGGCGAAGAGCGGATCGAGGGCCGCCGGAATCGCCGGGTGCCGCTCCAGGATCGACGCCCGGATCACCGGGGCCGGCTCGTAGACGATCTGGGCGCGCTGCGGATCGCTCATCACGACGAGGTCGAGGGCGGACAGCGCCCCGTCGGTGCCGTAGACCATGCCGGCATTGATTCCGCTGATGTTTTCCGCCGCCGCCCGCGCCGTCACCGCGGTGTCGCCGCTGGGCAGGCTGACGATGCGGGCGCTCGGCAAGCGGAAGCCGTAGGCCGCCTCGAAGGCCGGAAGCGCGGCGGGGCTCTCGACGAACTCGGTCGAGGCGGCGAGCCGGATGCGGTCGGCGCGCACCGCGCGGGCGAAATCCGCCATGCTGGCCAGAGCCTCCGCACGGGCCAGAGCCCCGTTCACGGCGATGCACCACGTGTTGTCGGCCGGCGCCCGCCCGAGCCAGACGAGCCCGCGCGCGCCGTCCAGGCGCCGGGCCGCGGCGTAGGCCGTCTCGCCCGCCTTCCAGGCCGGGTCCGTCTCGGTGCCGGAGAAGAAGGCCACGTTGCCGGTATATTCGGGATAGAGGTCGAGTTCGCCCGACAGCAGCGCCGAGCGTACGATCAGCGTCGGCCCGAGGCCGAGGCGCCGCGCGACGGGAAGTCCCATCCCTTCGAGCACGCCGGCGATCAGGTGGCCGAGGATCGCCCCCTCGGTGTCGCTCTTCGACCCGATCACGAGCGGGCGCGCATCCGCCGCACCCGCCCCACGGGGCAGCGACGCGGCGAGGCCGGCGGCGCCCGCGCCGACGATCAGGGCGCGGCGGCGGAGGCCGGGGACGGCCTTCGGGCAACAGGGACGGAGAAATGTATCTCGGACTAACATCGCGGCGTTCACGATAGCATGCACGACCGGTCGGCGGTGCTTGACACGTCCGTCTTTCCAAGCGACCCCTGCCCTGAGCCGGGGCGGGAGCCGGATGGGGGACGGGCCGCGCCGAGCGGCGGGTGTCGCCTTGCCGCAATCGTCTGACGGATGCGATCGGAGCGGCCTCGGGCCGTCCGCAGCGAAAACGGATCTGAGGGAAGACGACCCGGCGTGAGTGTGGATTCGAACGAGGATCGTCTGACGGGCGCCCGCGTGCTCGTGGTGGAGGACGAGGCCGCCATCTCGATGCTGCTCGAGGACATGCTCCTCGATTTCGGCTGCGAGATCGTCGGCCCGGCCGCGCGGCTCGCAACCGCCCTGGAGATGGCGCGCGGGGAGGATTTCACCGTCGCCATCCTCGACGTGAACGTGGCGGGCGAGCCGATCTACCCGGTCGCCGAGGCCATCGCCGAGCGCAACCTGCCGATCGTGTTCTCCACGGGCTACGGCGGCGCGGGCATCCGCGAGCCGTTCCGCGACCGTCCGGTGGTGCAGAAGCCCTTCAGCCAGGCCGATCTCAAGCGCACCCTGATCTCGGCGATCGTCGCCGCCCAGGGCTGATCGCCGCGGCATCGTCCCGGATCCGCCGATCCGGAACGGTGCCTTCCGGGCAAGCGGGCCTGCTACGGCAGCCCGTTGCCCCCCGCCGCGCCGTAGACCTGGCCGGTGGCGTAGCTGCCGTCGGAGGCGGCGAGCTGGACGTAGATGCCGGCGAGCTCCACCGGCTGGCCGGGGCGGCCGAACGGCGTCGTCGCGCCGAACGTCTCCAGCTTCTCCATCGAGGCCCCGCCCGAGACCTGCAGCGGCGTCCAGATCGGGCCCGGCGCCACGCCGTTGACCCGGATCCCCTTCTTGGCGAGCTGTTTGCCGAGCGAGCGCACGAAGTTCGTCGTCGCCGCCTTGGTCTGCGCGTAGTCGTAGAGGTCGGGCGTCGGGTCGGTCGCCTGCTCCGAGGTGGTGGCGATGATCGCCGAGCCCGGCTTCAGGTGCGGCAGCGCCGCCTTGATGATCCAGAACGGCGCGTAGACGTTCGTCTTCATCGTCCAGTCGAACTGCTCGCTGGAGATGTCGAGGATCGAATCGTGCGCCTGTTGGCGGGCCGCGTTGCTCACCAGAAGGTCGAGACCGCCGAGTTCCCGCACCGCCCGCTCGACCAGATCGCGGCAGAAGGCTTCGTCCCGCAGGTCGCCGGGAATCGCCACGCCCGTCCGGCCCGCCGCCTTGATGATCGCGATCACCTCGCGGGCATCCGGCTCCTCGTCCGGGTGATAGTTGATGGCGACATCCGCGCCCTCGCGGGCGAAGGCGATGGCCGCCGCCCGGCCCATGCCGGAATCGCCGCCGGTGATCAGCGCCTTTCGCCCGGCGAGCCGGCCCGATCCGCGATAGCTCGTCTCGCCGTGGTCGGGCTTCGGCTCCATGCGGCCGGCCAGCCCCGGCCAGGGCTGCGACTGCCGCTTGAACGGCGGCTTGGGATATTTACCGATCGGGTCGGTCAGCGCCGGGCCTGCGGGCTCCTGCGCCGCCGCGGTGCCGGCGGCTGCGACCGATCCGCTTGCCGCGAGGGCGAGGCCGCCGACGCCTCCCACGAGCTGGCGGCGAGAGAGCGGATTGCGCGGGGTGTCCTCGGTGGCCATGGCGGCTCCTCTATGCGAGCCGGAGGAACCACGGGCGCGGGCCGTCGTTGCGGGGCGCGCTGTCGCAGGACGGTGACGCGCGGCACCGCCGTCCGGCCGCCGAGCAGCGACCGGACGGCGCCCCCGAGATCAGTCCTTCAGGGGCGGGCATTGTCCCTTGGCGTCCGCCGGCATGGTCTCGCCGGACTTGTAGGGCGTGTAGGCCTTCTTCTGCGCATCGTTCAGCCAGGCGGCGTCCTGCACCGGCCCGGTATAGAGGTGCCGGATCCAGGCGATGACCTGCAGGATCTCGTCGGGGTTCAGATCCTCGTTATGCGGCCCCATCATGCCGTTGGCGCCGCCCCAGATCGTCGAGAACAGGCCGACATCGCTCGTGTTCAGCGGGTAGGTCCAGTAATTGTCGTTGAGTCCCGGCCCGACCTTGCCCTCGGCATTGTGGCCGTGGCAGCCGGAGCACGAGGTCAGGAACAGGCTCTCGCCGTTGCGCAGGCACGACTTGTCGTCGATGTAGATGTTCTTGCCCGTTTCCAAGAACGTCTTCACCGCCTGGGTGTCGCGTCCGCCGGGCTTGCCTTCGGCGGTGCTCATGGCCTCACCGGTGATCGTGTTGCGCAGCACGATCCCGCTCTGCGGCGCGGACGCCGGCTGCGCGTCGGCGGCCGAGGTGAACCAGGTGAGGGCAAGGATAGCCGCGGCGAGGCACGGGGTTCGATTGAGTGTCATGAGACTCTTCGTTTCCTTATGAGAATTTTATTTGTAATGCGCGCAAGAAAAACAATAGTTTTACTGGATTAAATGGCAAGGGCATTCGTAGCCATCGACCTGCCCGCCGGACGGCGAGGGCGATCCCGACCCGGCCAGGACGGTTGCAACGGACGGTCTTTGCCTGTATCCGCGACCCTGCGCCCTTGAGACACCCTTGGAGGCACGGGCGCGCTGGGGATCGGTCGGGCCGTCCGCTTCGGGCGGCCTTTGTCGTTTTCTCCGGCTCCAATTTTCTGTTGAAGGATCACGCCATGAGCGCATCGAAGTCGCTTGAGGCCGTGGCACGCGACCGGGTCGGCAAGGGGGCCGCCCGGGCCGTTCGTCGCCAGGGCCAGATTCCCGCCGTCATCTACGGCGGCAACCAGGCTCCGCAGGCCATCGCCATCGAACTCATCCGCACCCGCACGCTGATCTACGCCGGCGGCTTCAAGACCACGCTGTTCGACATCAAGGTCGGCGGCAAGAACGTCCGCGCGATCCCGCGCGACTACCAGCTCGACCCGGTCTCCGGCGTGCCGCTGCATGTCGACTTCCTGCGCGTCGTCGCCGGCCAGACCGTGACGGTCGACGTGCCCGTGCACTTCCTCAACGAGGAGGCCGCGCCCGGCATCAAGCAGAACGGCGGCACGCTCAACGTGGCGCAGCACACGCTCTCGATCGAGGTCGCCCCCGACCAGATCCCCGAGGCGATCGAGGTGGACCTGACCGGCCGCGAGATCGGCGACGCGATCCACGTCTCCGACATCAAGATCCCGGCTGGCACCTATACCGGCGAGCCGACCGACGCCGTCGCCAACATCGTCCCGCCGACGGTGCTCGGCGCCGAGGTCGAGGCCGAGGAGGCCGCGATCGCCGAGGCGCAGTCCGCCGAGGCGGCCGAGGAGAAGGCCGAAGCCGAGGCGGCCGAGGGCGAGTCCGACGAGAAGTCCGAGGATTCGGACAAGGCGTGATCCGGTCCGGGCGCCGTTGCGCGCCCGGTCGATCGAACACGATGCCCCGGCCGCCCGGCCGGGGCATTTTCATGTGGAGCGGGGCATCGCATGCGGCTCATCGTCGGCTTAGGGAATCCCGGCCCGCGCTACGCGCGCAACCGCCACAATATCGGCTTCCTGGCGATCGACGAGATCGCCCGCGTCCACCGCGCCGCCCCGTTCCGCCGCCGCTTCCAGGGCGAGGCCGCCGAGGTCGTGCTCGGCTCCGAGCGCGCCATCCTCCTGAAGCCGCAGACCTTCATGAACGAATCCGGCCGCTCGGTCGGCGAGGCGCAGCGCTTCTTCAAGATCGCGCTCGCCGACGTGATCGTGCTGCACGACGAACTCGATCTGGCGCCCGCCAAGCTGCGGGTGAAGCTCGGCGGCGGGAATGCCGGCCATAACGGCCTGCGCTCGATCACCGCCCAATGCGGCAACGACTATCGCCGGGTCCGCCTCGGCATCGGGCATCCCGGCGACAAGGCGCTCGTGCACGCCTACGTGCTGAACGACTTCGCCAAGTCGGAGGAGCCCTGGGTCGAGGATCTGTGCCGGGCGGTGGCCGACCACGCCGCCGTGATGGCCGCGGGCGAGGATGCGAGCTTCCAGAACAAGGTCCACCTCGCCATGGCCGGTCGCGGCTGGGACACGGTGAAGACGCCGGCGGAAGCCGGGAAGGCGAAAGCGCGCGACGCGAATTGACACGGCGACGCCGGAATCCGATGGAGCCCGCAACCGGGCGCGGCTCCCGACCGATCAGCTTAGACTCGTAGGACCAGCCATGGGCTTCAAATGCGGCATCGTCGGCCTGCCGAACGTCGGCAAGTCGACCCTCTTCAACGCGCTGACCCAGACGGCGGCGGCGCAGGCCGCCAATTATCCGTTCTGCACCATCGAGCCGAATGTCGGTGAGGTGGCGGTGCCCGATCCGCGCCTCGACGCGCTCGCCAAGATCGCCACTTCGAAGGAGATCATCCCGACGCGGCTGACCTTCGTGGACATCGCCGGCCTCGTGCGCGGCGCCTCCAAGGGCGAGGGGCTCGGCAACCAGTTCCTGGCCAACATCCGCGAGGTCGATGCCATCGCCCACGTGGTGCGCTGTTTTGAGGACGGCGACGTGACCCATGTCGAGGGCAAGGTCGATCCCATCGCCGACATCGAGACCATCGAGACCGAGCTGATGCTGGCCGATCTCGACAGCCTGGAAAAGCGCGTCGTCGCCCTGGAGAAGCGCGCCAAGGGCTCCGACAAGGAGGCCAAGGAGTTTTTGGACCTCGTCAACCGGGCGCTGCCGCTGCTGCGCGACGGCAAGCCCGCCCGCCTCGTCGAGCGCAAGGCCGACGAGGAGCGGCTGTTTCAGCAACTCGGCCTGATGACGGCCAAACCCGTCCTCTACGTCTGCAACGTGGACGAGGGCGATGCCGACAAGGGCAACGCCCATTCTCAAGCCGTGTTCGACCGGGCCAAGGCCGAGGGCGCGGTGGCGGTCGTGGTCTCGGCCAAGATCGAGAGCGAGATCGCGGTGATGCCCCTGGCCGACCAGGGCGAGTTTTTGGAGGCGGTCGGCCTGACCGAGCCCGGCCTCAACCGGGTGATCCGCGCCGGCTACGACCTGCTCGGCCTCGTCACCTACTTCACCGTCGGCCCGAAGGAGGCCCGCGCCTGGACGATCACCAAGGGCACGCGGGCGCCGGCCGCCGCGGGCGTGATCCACACCGACTTCGAGAAGGGTTTCATCCGCGCCGAGACCATCGCCTACAAGGACTACACCACCCTCAACGGTGAGTCGGGCGCGCGCGATGCCGGCAAGCTGCGGCTGGAAGGCAAGGACTACGTCGTGCAGGACGGCGACGTGCTGCATTTCCGCTTCGCCAACTGATCCCGGCTTGCACCTCCACCCGCGCCACGCCTGGGACCTGACGCCGTCCGAGGCGGTGGCGCTGCAGAAGCGGCTGCGAGGCGAGGTGGTGGCGGATCGCGCCATCGACCTCGCGAGCGTCCGCCTCGTGGCGGGCGTCGATGTCAGCGTGAAGAACGAGCGCTCCCGCGCCGCGGTGGTGGTCGTGACCTTTCCCGGCTTCCTCTTGGTCGAGACGGCGACCGCGGAGCGGCCGACGCCGTTTCCCTACATGCCCGGCCTCCTCAGCTTTCGCGAGG
Source organism: Methylorubrum salsuginis (assembly GCF_900114375.1). GTDB lineage: Bacteria > Pseudomonadota > Alphaproteobacteria > Rhizobiales > Beijerinckiaceae > Methylobacterium > Methylobacterium salsuginis. Next base: position 35,289 of record NZ_FOSV01000032.1, read on the forward strand.
GGCCGGTGCTGGAGGAGGCCCTCGGCCGGTTGAAGATCGAGCCCGACGCCTTCCTGTTCGACGGCATGGGCATCGCCCATCCCCGCCGCATCGGCATCGCCAGCCATATGGGCCTGTGGCTGGAGCGCCCGACCGTCGGCGTCGGCAAGACCCGCCTCGTTGGCACCCATGCGCCGCTGGCGGAAGGAAAGGGCGCCCAGGTTCCGCTGATCCACCGCGGCGAGACCATCGGCGCGGTGGTCCGCGCCCGCACCGGCACGCTGCCGCTGTTCATCTCGCCGGGGCATCTCGCCGACATCCCGAGCGCGGTCGCCCTGGTGCTCGCCTGCACCCCCCAATACCGGCTTCCGGAACCGATCCGGCTGGCCCACCGGGCGGCGGGCGCTTTCTGAAACGCCGCCGGTCGGCGGACCCGCGCGGACGCCGCATCCCCTCGGAGTCCCGGCGCAGCGGCACGACCACAATCCGCACCCGAACCAGCTAGACAACTTCAAGTAATAGGATTGCCCGAAGGGGAGGTCGGATCGACGGCGCGCGCCCCCCGCCTTCGCGGCTCCGCTCCTGCGCATCCGGCGGCGGCAAGTCCTTGTCCCGAGCGTCTTTTATTATAAAGTTTATTTTCGTTCCAATGAGCCTTTCAATCTATAATAATTCCATCATGCAACCTATAGGTCGAGTCTTTGTTGTGGTCATTCGAGCCCAATGGTAAGTGCCGCGAGTATAGGAGCCGGCGTTACGCTCGGCACCACGGGCACTTGATCGATGCGGCGGTCCCGAGACGCCGCACGCATTGAGGGGACGCGATGCCGACGAGAACGAAGGACGCAACGACCGCCGTCTTGCTGGAGGTGCTGCTCCACCAGCGGGCGGAACTGGTGGAGACAGCGCGCCGGGTGGTGCGCTGCGGCGCCCGGGCCGAGGACGTGGTGCAGGACGTCGCCCTCAAGGTCTGCCAGAACGGCGTCACCGCCGACATCGCCGACGCCGCGGGCTTCCTGCGGCGGATGGTGCGCAACGCCGCCATCGATGCGGTGCGCCAGTCCGGTCGCGAATGCCGCCGCAGCGCCCCGTCCGAGGCCGGCGACGCGGTGCCCGCCCCCTGCGACTGCCCGCTGCGCCGGCTCGAGGCGCGCCAGTCGCTGCGGCTGGCGATCCGGGCGCTCGACCAGGCCCCCGCCCGCACCCGCGAGGCGTTCCTGGCCCACCGCATCGAGGGCGTGCCGCAGAAGGACATCGCCGCCCGCGCCGGCGTCTCGCCGACGCTCGTCAACTTCATGATCCGCGACGCCACCGCGCTCTGCCGGGCAGCGGCGGTCTGAGGTCCGCTCATGCGCTGGCCTGCGCGGCCGGCGTCATCCCGGCCTCCACCAGCCGGCCGTTCTCGAGCTTCACGCAGCGGTCGGCGACGTCGAAGTAGCGGTCGTCGTGGGAGATCGCCAGCACCGCCTTGCCGCGGGCCCGCAATTCGGGAAGCAGCTTGCGGTAGAACACCTCGCGGAAGGCCGGGTCCTGGTCGGCGGCCCACTCGTCGAACAGGTAGAACGGCCGGTCCTCCAGATAGGCGACCACCAGGGCGAGGCGCTTGCGCTGCCCTTGCGACAGCGAGCGGGTCGAGAGCACGCCGTTCGTCACCGAGACCTTGTGGCCGAGTTCGAGCTTGGCGATGAGGGCGTTGGCCTGCGCGTCCAAGGCCGCGCCCGGCCCGCTCAGGCCGTCCAGCGTCGGGAACAGGTGGAAATCCGAAAAGACCGCCGAAAACAGCCGTCGCAATCGGGCACGATCGAGTTCGGTGATCGGCGCCCCGTCGAGCAGGATCGAGCCGCCGTCCGGCCGGTAGAGCCCGGTCAGCACCTTGGCCAGCGTGGTCTTGCCGCTGCCGTTGCCGCCGATCAGGATCGTCACCTCGCCCGGCCGGAACGCGAGATCGATCGGCCCCAGCTCGAACATCCCGTCCTCGGATTCGCGGTAGTAGCGGTGGCGTACACCCGCCAGCCGCAGTTCGCGAAAACCCGTTGCGGGAGCGCGCGTTAGCACCGGCTCCGGCTCGGCCACCGCCGCCATCAGCCGGTCGATCCGCCCCATCGACACCCGCGCCTGCTGAGCGTTGGGCAGGTTGTTCAGCAGCGCATCGAGCGGCATCATCAGGTAGAGGAACACGACGATCGAGCCGGCCCCCGAGAACGTGCCGAAGGTCAGCACGCCGACCAGGGCGTGCACCAGAAACAGCGCGATGGCGGCAGCCGCCACGTAGATGTGCAGCCCCCGCAGGCGGTGCGCCCGAATCTCCTCGATGCTGCGCTCCAGGGAGAGCTTCAGGAAGGCTTCGGAGCGCTCGCGGTTGAGCTTCAACTCCTTGGCGCCGCTGAACAATCCGTCGAAGTGCGCGAACAGCTCGTCCTGCGCCGTGCCGGCCCGGTCGAGTTCCTTGAGCGCCCGCGCATGGCCGAGATGGAACACCAGCGAGCCGCCCAGGATCGTCGCCAGCGCGAGCGCGAAGGCGGCGAGCGAGGTCCAGGCCAGATAGGCGAGGCAGCCCGCCACGATCACGGCGTTCATCACGATGTTCGGGAAGGCGACGAGGAAGTCGGCCACCCGCGCGGCGTCGTCGGTCATCACCGACTGGACCCGCGACGCGCCGAGCCGCTCGACCCGGGCGAACTCCGCCGCCGCGACCCGCCCGGCCAGCGTCCGGCGGATGTCGAGGAGCACGCCCTCGCCGAGGCGCGCGAACAGCATCCCGCCGCCGACCCGCCCGGCGAGCCCCAGCAGGGCCGCCGCCGCGAAGCCCGCCGCCAGCCATTGCGGATCGTGGCGCCCGGCCAGCATCTCGTTGGCCGCCGCCACCATGCCGATGCCGGCCGCCGCCGCCGCCAGGCTCGCCCCCAGCGCTAGGACGAGCAGATGCCGCGGGCACTGCGCCAGGATCCGAAGAAGCGCGCCCCTGTCCGGGGGCGCGGCCGAGGTCTCGGGTTGCATCGCCCCTCCGGCGGATCGTTTGCCATTCAGGACGCGCGGGCCGGCGAAGAATTTAGTCGTTTCGGTTCGAGAAACGCGCGCCCCCCGACAAAAGCGAGGCCGATCGGGCGTCTTCGCGCTGTTTCGGGCATCTCCCGCTAAATTTCCTGATGCCCCGTCCGTCCTGCCGTCGAGAGGCCGGGCAACCGGCCGTTCCGGGAGCGGTCGCACGGCATGGGCATGGCCAGAGGCATGGCACTGAGGACGGTCCCCGCGCAGACCGAGGAATGGGCGCCTCCGTTCCTTCCGGTGAGCGCGCGGGTCGCCGCGGTGGAAGGCGACCGCATCGCCCTGATCCAGGGCGAGGGGCGCCTCACCTATGTCGCGCTGAACGCTCGCGCCAACGCGCTGGCGCATGCCCTCATCCGCCGCGGCGTCCGTCGCGAGGACCGCGTTGCGCTGCGCCTCACCCGCTCTCCGGACGCCTTCGTGGCCATCCTGGCCGTGCTCAAGGCCGGCGCCGCCTACGTGCCCGTCGATCCGGAAGCCCCCCTGGAGCGCCGCGGCACCGTCATCCGCCAGGCGCAAGCTCGCCTGCTCCTCACCGATGTCCCCGGCGAGGCCCCCGCCGCCTGCCCGACCCTGCGCCTCGACGAGCCGGACGCCTTCGCCGGACCCACGACCGAGCCCGGCGTCGCGATCCACCCGGACCAACTCGCCTACGTCATCTTCACCTCCGGCTCGACCGGCCAGCCGAAAGGCGTCGCCGTCGCCCACGGGCCGCTCGCCATGCATGCCGAGGCGGTGGGCGCCCGCTACGGCCTCACCGGCGACGACCGGGTGCTGCATCTCATCGCGCTCTCCTTCGACGGCGCTACCGAGGCCTGGCTCGCCGCCCTGTTCCATGGCGGGCGCCTCGTCATCGGCGAGCCCCGCGGCTGGACCGCCGAGGATACCCTCGACGCCATCCGGGCCGAGGGCGTCACCGTCACCGGCATGTCGCCGGCGCTGCTCACCAGCCTCGCCGAGGCGCAGGCGCAGGCGCAGGCCAGCGGCGGCGGCCCGCTGCCGATGCGCTCGTGGACCGCCGGCGGCGAAGCCTTCGGCATCGAGGCGTTCCAGGCGGTGCGCGACACCTTCGCCCCGGCCCGGATCATCAACGGCTACGGCCCGACCGAGACCGTCATCACCCCGCTGCTGCTGACAATCGATCCCGACACGCCCGCCACCGCCTGGGACGGCGCGGATTGGCTGCCGATCGGCACGCCCGTCGGCGCCCGCACCGCCCACGTCCTCGACGAGACGCTGCAGGAGGTCGGGATCGGCGTGCCGGGTGAGCTTTACATCGGCGGCTACGGCCTCGCCCGCGGCTATGTCGGCGCGCCGGCCGAGACCGCCGCGCGCTTCGTGCCCGACCCGTTCGGGGCCGCGGGCGGGCGGCTCTACCGCACCGGCGACCGGGTGGTGCGGCGCGCCGACGGCTCGCTGAGCTATCTCGGCCGGATCGACGCGCAGGTGAAGGTGCGGGGCTTCCGCATCGAGCCCGGCGAGGTCGAGGCGCATCTGCTGGCCCATCCGCGCTGCCGCGAGGCGGCGG
>NZ_FOSV01000012.1 GCF_900114375.1 Methylorubrum salsuginis
GAGGGCCGTGGAAGACGACCACGTCGATAGGCCGGGAGTGCAAGCGCGGTAACGCGCTGAGCTGACCGGTACTAATCGCCCGATCGGCTTGATCGCTCTCATGATCCGTGTCCGGATCAAAACCACAAACAGCACGACAAAGACCAACGCTTGCCGAACACCCCAAGTGACAAGAAACTTGTGCTGCGCCGGCCTGGTGGCCTGAGCGGTGTGCCCAGGACCCGATCCCATCTCGAACTCGGCCGTCAAACGCACCAGCGCCCATGGTACTGTGTCTCAAGACACGGGAGAGTCGGTCGCCGCCAGGCCTGCCCAGCACAAGACGTCACACAAACCCCATTCCCTCGACACCAGCTGATCCGACTGACCCACACGGTCCCACATCTCGGCGCGGGGTGGAGCAGCCCGGTAGCTCGTCAGGCTCATAACCTGAAGGTCGCTGGTTCAAATCCAGCCCCCGCAACCAAACACAACACACTACACAGCAAACCCCATCACACCGAGCCCCGTGCACCCGCACGGGGCGTTCTGTCGTTCCCAAACCCAACACCACCCGACAGACACGGAAACCGCGCTTCCGCCGGTCGGATATGACGCGAAACGGGGGAGGGGAGGGGGACGGCACGATCCGCCCGCCGGCCCGGCCGCCTCACAAGGCACGCCATTCGCCATCGGCGCTTCGCCTCAGGATCGAAATGCGATGGGTTCCAGCCCCTCGAGGAAGCGCCTTCCATTGTCGACATACTGTGCGGCGGCCACCCGGGTCGCTGCGGCATAGTCCGGGTCGCCCGAGGCGACGAGGCGGGCCGGCACTCCGACAATGAGGCTGCCGTCGGGGAATTCCGCTCCCTCGCGCACCAGCGCGTTGGCGCCGACGATGCAGCCGCGTCCGATCCGGGCACCGTTGAGAAGGGTGGCGCCCATGCCGATCAGCGTGTCGGGGCCGATGGTGCAGCCGTGAACGATGGCGCCATGGCCGACGGTGACGCCCTCGCCGATGGTCAGGGGAAAGCCCGGATCCGAGTGCAGCACCGCATTGTCCTGAATGTTGGTGCGGTCCCCCACGGTGATCGGCTCGTTGTCGCCCCGGATCACCGCGCCGAACCAGATGCTGACTTCTAAGCCGAGCCGAACACGGCCGATCACGTGCGCCCCGGGCGCGATCCAGATTCGGCCGCTGTCGGCGATGGTGGGGGCGTGCTCGCCCAGCCGGTAGAGCGTCATGGTTGTCCTCGTCGATCTCGGCCTCGTTCCGGATGTCGAATGCAGGACGATGCCTTCCGGTTCTTGTGCTGCCGCGCCAGTCCCGAACGCCGGAAATCGCGTTTCGGGTCGATGCGCTCGTCCTACGGGACGGCCTGCGAGATGTCGTCCCGTCCGACGCAGGATGTCGCGACCGAGAAAAGCGTCAGACGATGCGCCGGTCCAGCCGAATGATGCGACACGGGTCGCCCGCCTTGGCCGCGGGGGCGTGCGGAGCGCGGACCAGCAGCGCCTCGCTCGATCCGAGCACCGACAGCATCGAGGAATCCTGCCTGTTCTCCGGATGGGCGACCGGCAGCCGATCCGGCGCCGTCTCGATCCGGGCGCGCAGGTAATCCTGGCGCTGGTCGTTCTCGGGCATGTCGCGACCGAGCACAGCCGGCTCGGTCCGGTCCTGCCCCGCACGGGGATCGCCCAGCAGCGCCCGGATCGCCGGCACCACGAAGAGCAGGCCGCAGACGATCGAGGAGACCGGATTGCCCGGCAACCCGATCACCGTCATGGGGCCGAGCCGGCCGAACATCAGCGGCTTGCCGGGGCGAAGCGCCACCCGCCAGAAACCGAGTTCGAGCCCTTCCTCGCGAAGGGCCGCCTGGACGAGGTCGTGATCGCCGACCGAGGCGCCGCCGAGGGTGACGACGAGGTCGGCCCCCGCCGCACGGGCGCGGGCGATGGCGTCGCGCAGGGCGGCGAGATCGTCGGCGACGATGCCGAGATCGATCGCCTCGGCCCCGGCCTCCGTGGCGAGGGCGGCGAGCGCCAGCCCGTTCGAGGCGACGATCTGGTCCCAGGCCGGCGTCTCGCCCGGCCGCACCAGTTCGTCGCCGGTGGCGATGACGGCGACGCGCGGGCGGCGGCGCATGGGCAGAACCGCATGGCCGGCGGCGGCGGCGAGTGCGAGGCGGCGGGCGTCGAGGGTTTCACCCGCCCGCAGCAGGGTCTCGCCCTTCGCGAAGTCGAGCCCGGCCCGGCGCAGGAATCGCCCTGCGGCGACCGGCTCGCGGGCCGTGACGGTGTCGCCCTCGGTCTCGGCGTTCTCCTGAATCAGAATGGCGTCGGCGCCTTCCGGGACCGGAGCGCCGGTGAAGATGCGCACCGCCTCGCCCGGCCCGACCCGCTCGGAATAGCCATGCCCGGCCGCGCTGGTGCCGACGAGTCGCAGCGTTGCCGGCACCTGCGCCACGTCGGCGGCGCGCACGGCGTAGCCGTCCATGGCCGAGGCCGGAAAGGGGGGCTGGGTGCGAAGCGCGGCGAGATCGGCCGCCAGGGTGCGGCCGGCGGCTCGGGCGACGGGGATGGATTCGGCCTCGACCGGGCCGGGGATCGCAGCGAGGATGTTGGCGAGGGCGTCGGCGACGGGGAGGAGGCTCACGCTCCGTCCTCCGCCCGCCAGACGCCCGACTTGCCCCCTTCCTTCGACAGTAGGCGGATGCCCTCGATCCGCATGCCGCGATCGGCGGCCTTCACCATGTCGTAGACCGTGAGGCAGGCGACCGAGACGGCGGTCAGCGCTTCCATCTCGACGCCGGTCTGTCCCTGCACCCGCACTTCCGCGGTGAGGCGCAGGCCGGGAAGCGCGTCGTCGGGCTCGCAGGCGATCTTCACCTTGGTGAGCAGGAGCGGGTGGCAGAGCGGGATCAATTCGTGGGTGCGCTTGGCCGCCATGATGCCGGCGAGTCGCGCGGTGCCGATGACGTCGCCCTTCTTGGCGTCGCCCTCGCGGATCAGCGCCAGGGTCTCGGGGAGCATCACCACGACGCCTTCGGCAACGGCGGTGCGCGAGGTTGCGGCCTTGTCGGAGACATCGACCATGTTGGCCGCGCCCGACGCGTCGATATGGGTGAGGCGGCCTTCGCTCACTTGACGCCGTCGCCGAACAGGAGGGCGCGCGTCGCGGCGGTGACATCGGCCTGGCGCATCAGGCTCTCGCCGACGAGGATGGTGTCCAGTCCGTGCGCGCGCAGGCGCCGCACGTCGGCATGGCCGCCGATGCCGCTCTCGGCCACCGCGATGCGGTCCGCCGGGATGCCGGGCTTCAGGTCGATCGCCGTCTCGAACGAGACCTCGAACGTCTTGAGGTTGCGGTTGTTGACGCCGACCAAGCGGGTGCCGAGCGGCAGGGCCCGTTCCAGTTCCTGCGCGTCGTGGACCTCGACGAGAACGTCCATGCCGAGATCGTGCGCGGTATCGGTCAGCGCCTTGGCCTCGGCGTCGTCGAGGCAGGCCATGATGACGAGGATGCAATCGGCGCCCCAGGCCCTGGCCTCGAACACCTGATACGGCTCGAACAGGAAATCCTTTCGCAGGACCGGCAGGTCGCACGCCGCTCTCGCCGCGACGAGGAATTCCGGCGCGCCCTGGAACGAGGGCGTGTCGGTGAGCACGGAAAGACAGGTTGCGCCGCCCGCCGCGTAGGCCTTGGCCAGCGTCTCGGGATCGAAATCGGCGCGGATCAGTCCCTTGGAGGGCGAGGCCTTCTTGATCTCGGCGATCAGCGCCGGTCGGTCCTGGCCGATATGCGCCGCGATCGCGGAGGCGAAGCCGCGGGGCGCATCCGCCTTGGCGACGAGCTTCTCCAACTTCGCGAGCGGCAGGCGCAGCTTCGCCTCGGCGATTTCGCGGCGCTTGTAGGCCTCGATCCGGGCGAGCACGCTGGCGCGCTCCGACGCCGGCGGGCTCGCGATCACGTCGGCCACGATGTCGTCCATCGGTCTGTCCTTGAAGCCCGCCTGCGCCTTATCACGCCTTCGAGGCGGCGACGAGCCGGGCGAGCGTGCCCCGCGCCGCACCGGAATCGATCGCGCTTTGCGCCCGCGCGACACCCTCCGCGAGGGTGCCGACGGCGCCCGCCACCACGAGGCCGGCGCCCGCGTTCAGCACGGCGATGTCGCGATAGGGGGTGCGCGTGCCCTCCAGCACGGCGTTGAGCGCAGCCGCGTTGTGGTCGGGGTCGCCGCCGCGCAGATCGTCGAGGGTCGCCAGTGGCAGACCGACCTCTTCCGGGTGGATGGTGAAGTGCGAGAGCTTCCCGTCTTCCAGGGCGACCACGGCGGTCGGGCCGGTGGTGGTGATCTCGTCGAGCCCATCGGACCCGTGGACGGTCCAGACCTTCCGGCTGCCGAGGGCGCCCAGCACCCGCGTCAGCGGCTCGGCCCAGGCCGGGCGCGACACGCCGAAGACCTGCGCGGTGACGCCGGCCGGGTTCGAGAGCGGGCCCAGCATGTTGAAGATCGTGCGGAACGGCAGCTCCGAGCGCGTCGGCGCGACGTAGCGCATGGCGCCGTGATGCGTCTGTGCGAACATGAAGCAGAGGCCGGCTTGCCTCAGGCAGCGCGCCAGCGCCTCGGGGCCGAGACCGATGGTGACGCCGAGCGCGGCGAGCACGTCGGCCGCCCCGGAGCGCGAGGTGGCGGCGCGGTTGCCGTGCTTGGCCACCGGCACGCCGCAGGCGGCGGTGAGGATCGCGGCGAGCGTCGAGACGTTGTAGCTGCCCGAATGATCCCCCCCGGTGCCGACGATGTCGATGGCACCCTCCGGCGCCGTCACGGGCAGCATCCGGGCGCGCATCGCCGAGACGGCTCCCAGGATCTCGTCCTCGCTCTCGCCGCGGACGGCCAGCGCGGTGAGGAAGGCCCCGGCCTGGACCGGCGTGACCTCGCCCGAGAGCAGGTCGTCGAAGGCCGCGCGGGCTTGGTCGCGGGTGAGCGAAGCGCCGGTCGCGACGGTGGCGAGATGGGTCTTGAAGGCGTCCATGGGTCGGGCTCTGCTCGAACCCTCTCCCCTCCACGGGAGAGGGTGGCCCGCGAAGCGGGTCGGGTGAGGGGCGCGCGCTGTCCGGAAACGTCGCTCCCCTCTCCCGACCCTCGCCGACGCGAGGGCCACCCTCCCCCGCGGAGGGGGGAGGGGGATGCGACCGTCAATGCACGGCTAGCCTGCCCTTGTCACGCGCGAGGCTTCGCCTGCGCCCGCCACGCCGCGGCGAGGTCGAGGAAGTTGCGCAGGATCTGCGTGCCGTGGTTCGACAGGATGCTCTCGGGGTGGAACTGCACGCCGTGCACCGGCAAGTCCCGGTGCTGAAGCCCCATGATCAAGCCGTCGGCCTCGGCCGTGACGGTGAGATCGTCCGGGCAGCTCGCACGGTCCACCACCAGCGAGTGGTAGCGTGTGGCGTCGAACCCCTCGTTGATGCCGCGGAAGATGCCCTTCGCCTCGTGGCGGATGGTCGAAACCTTGCCGTGCATCGGGGCGGGCGCGCGCACCACGTCGCCGCCATAGGCCTGCCCGATGGTCTGGAGCCCGAGGCAGACGCCGAAGATCGGCACCTCCGCGCCGAGTTCGCGCACCACGTCGAGGCAGACGCCCGCCTCGTTCGGCGTGCACGGCCCCGGCGACAGCACCAGCGCGTCCGGCGCCCGCGCGCGGATGCCGGCGACATCGATCTGATCGTTGCGCACCACGTCGATGCGGTCGCAGAGCGGGCCGATCAGGTGGACGAGATTCCACGTGAAGGAATCGTAATTGTCGATGACGAGGACGTTGGACATCGGGCCTTAAGCCTTACGGCGAAATCGATGGTTCTTCCGACCCACCGTCTCTCATCGGGTGGCGAGACGGTCGGCGGGAGTCAAGACGGAGCGAGCTTTCGGACCCGCTGCCAACGTTCGAGTGTCGCGTAGCGGAACCCTGACCCGGAGAGGCGCGCCGGAGGCGTGCAATCCACCCGTGATGCGCCGTCGCGGAAGACCTCGCTGCCCGTCGTGGCTTCCGGGTTCGCGACGCGCTCCGGAACGACGCTTTTAGCGCAGCGCCACCCTATTGCCCCCGCCGCGCCCGGCTCGCGAACTGAACCGCGTCCTCCGCCGCCCGGAACAACGCCTTGGCCTTGTTCACGCATTCCTGTTGCTCGGAATGCGGGTCGGAATCGTAGACGATGCCGGCGCCGGCCTGCACGTGCATGCGGCCGTCCTTCACGATGGCGGTGCGCAGCACGATGCAGGTGTCCATCTCGCCGCGCGCGCCGAAATAGCCGATGCAACCACCGTAGGGCCCGCGCTTCTCGCGCTCCAACTCGTCGATGATCTCCATCGCCCGAACCTTCGGCGCGCCCGAGACCGTGCCGGCGGGGAAGCCCGCCGCGAGGGCGGCGAGCGTGTCGTGCTGCGGGTCCAGATCGCCCTCGACGTTCGAGACGATGTGCATGACCTGGGAATAGTATTCGAGGAAGAACGAACCGGTGACCCGCACGCTGCCGATCTTCGAGACGCGGCCGACATCGTTGCGGCCGAGGTCGAGCAGCATCAGGTGCTCGGAGCGCTCCTTCGGATCGGCGAGCAGCTCCTCCGAGAGCGCCTTGTCCTCGGCGGGGGTGGCGCCGCGCCGCCGCGTGCCGGCGATCGGGCGGATCGTCACCGTGCCCTCGCGCACCCGCACGAGGATCTCAGGGCTGGAGCAGACGACCTGAAACTCCTCGAAATCGAGGTAGCACAGGAACGGGGCCGGGTTGGTGCGGCGAAGCGAGCGATAGAGCGCGAAGGCCGGCAGGGTGAAGGGCGCCTCGAAGCGCTGCGACAGCACCACCTGAAAGATGTCGCCCGCGACGATGTATTCCTTGGCCTTGGCCACCATGCCCAAGAATTCGTCCGGCGGGGTGTTCGAGACCGGGGAGGGCAGGGCGAGGCCGGCGGCGTCCACCCGCGCCTCGATCGGCAGCGGGCTCTCCAGCGCCGCCGCCACCCGGTCGAGCCGGTCCTGCGCCGCCTCGAGCGCCGCGCCCGCGCTCATGCCCTCGATCGGGCGCACGGGGGTGACGACGGTCAGCGCGTCGGCGACCGCATCGAACACCACCATGGTCCGCGGGCGCACGAGGATCGCGTCCGGCACGCCGAGCGGGTCGGGGTTCGGCTCCGGCAGCCGCTCCATGGCACGGACCATGTCGTAGCCGAGATAGCCGAACAGGCCCGCCGCCATCGGCGGCAGGGCCGCGCCGTCCGGCTCGTCGCCGATGGCGCTTTCACGGATCAAAGCGCGCAGCGATTCGAGCGGGGCGCGATCGTCGGCTACGAAATCCGAGAGAGCGGCGTCGCGGGCGGTTTCGGCGCGGCCGTCGCTGCAGCGCCAGATCAGGTCGGGGTCGAGCCCGATCATCGAGTAGCGCCCGCGCACGGCGCCGCCCTCGACCGATTCGAGCAGGAAGCCGGGGCCGGCATGCCCGCCCTTCAGCTTGAGGAAGGCGGCGACCGGCGTCTCAAGGTCGGCGACGAGGGTGAGGCCGAGCAGGCTCGGCCGGCCCGCCTCGTAGGCGCGCCGCACCGCATCGTGGGCAGGTTCGGTCATCGACGCCTCAATACTCGCCGCCGAGCGCGCGCCGGAACGCCGCTTGGTTGACGCTCACGCCCGCGCTCTTCTGCACCTCGGTGAGGAACTCGCCGAGCACGTCGTCGGAGAGCGCCGTGCGCAGCGAATTCACCAGCTGCGTGTCGGTGGGCGTGCCGGGCACGAAGGCCGGCATCGTCGCCGCCGTCACCTTGAACACCGCGCGGCCCTCGCCCGACGGCGCCGAGGCCGCCTTGCCGACCGGCGTGACGAAGATGCGCTCGACGGTCTCGTTCGAGAGGTCGTCCTTGCTCTGGTTGCGGCCGAGATCGGTCACCTCCTTGACGGAAATTCCGGCCTCCTGCGCCACGGTCGCGACCGCGTCGCCCTTCTCCAGCCGCTCGACCAGTTCCTTCGACTTGGCGACCAGCCGCTTGTCGGTCTCGGCCTTCGTCCAGCCCTTCACGACCTCGTCGCGCACCTCGTCCAGCGGCTTCTCCCGCGGCGGCGTGACCTTCACCACGTCGTACCAGATCGAGCCGCCGTCCTTGGTGCGCAGCGCCTCGGTGTCGTTGCCGACATCGGCACGGAAGGCCGCGGCCATCGTCGTGTCCTTGTCCGGAATGCCCTCGACCGGGTTGCCGGCCGGATCGAGCCCGCGGGCATCGACCGCGGGGATCGACAGCACGGTGAGGCCCCGCTCCTTGGCGATGTCGGCGAGCGGCTTGGCGGAGGCGCGGGCGTCCTCGATGGCGTCCTGGGTCTTGTCGAGATCCTGGCGGGCGCGGATCAGAGCGACCTCCTTGCGGACCTCGTCCTTCACCGCGTCGAACGGCTTCACGTTGCCGGGCTCGATGGCGGTGACGCGCAGGAGCACCGTGCCGAAGCGGCCCTTGACCGGCTGGCTCACCTTGCCCTGCTCCAGGCCGAAGGCCGCATCCGCCACCGCCGGATCGAACAGCTCGGACTTGGCCAGCGTGCCGAGGGTGAGTTCCTTGGGATCGGCCCCGCGGGCGACGGCGACCGCCTCGAACGGCTGCTCGCCGCTCTCGATCTTGGCCCGCGCCTCCTGGGCCGCGGCCTCGTCGGGGAAGCTGATCTGCTGGATTGTGCGGCGCTCGGGCTGGCCGAAGCGGCTCTTGTTGGCCTCGTAGGCGGTCTTGGCGTCGGCCTCGCTCACGGCGTCGGGCTTGGCCAGCGTCTCGGGCTCCAGCACCAGCAGGTTCAGGCTGCGGTATTCCGGCGCGCGAAAGCTCGCCTTGTTGGCCTCGTAGTACCCCTTCAGGTCGTCGTCGCTCGGCGCCGGGATCTCTCCGGCCGCAGCGGGCGTCAGGGCCAGCACGGTCGCCGAGCGCCGCTCGGTCGAATAGCGGTGGACCGCCTCGCGCATCGCCTGCGGCACCGGCAGGTCGGCGACGGTGGCGTCGGCGAGCTGGAGCCTTGCGATGACCGAGCGCTGCTCCCGCACGAACAGCGCCTCGTTGAGGCCCGCGCGCTGGAGCGTCTGGTAGAACAGGGTCCGGTCGAAGCTGCCGTTGGCGCCCTTGAAGCTCGGCTCGTCCTGGATCGCCTTCAGCACCGTGGCATCCGACACCGCGAGGCCGAGATCGGCGGTCTTCTGGTCCAGCGCCGCCTCGGTGATGAGCTGTGACAGCACCTGCCGCTCCAGGCCCAGGGCGCGCGCCTGATCCGGCGTCAGGGTCCGCTTGAGCTGCTGCTGATAGCGCTGGAGCTGGTTCTGATAGGCGGTGCGGACCTCTTCGGCCGTGATCGGCGTCTTGCCGACGGTGGCGACGGTCGTGCTCGACCCACCGCGGAAAAACTCCTCCACGCCGAAGATCGCCACGCCCGCGATGAGGAAGGTGAAGATCACGCTGAGCACGATCTTGCCGAGCCAGTGCTGGCTGGCGCTGCGGATGGACTGGAGCATCGGACGGCCGGACCTGCAAACCCTGATCGCCCCGGCGCATGGCACGCGAGGCCTTGTCTGGCCTCGCGATAGACGATCACGACGCCTGCCGCAAAGGACTCCGTCAGAACGCCCACGCAAAGGAATCCGTATGGCCGGGCGGCAGAGCGCCCCGCGCAGCGGCCTCGGCTTCCAGCCGAGGCGTCGAGCGGAGCGAGAAGCCTAAGCCCGCGGAGGCAGGCGCCGGCGACTGAGGCCGAGCAACAAATCGGCGCTTGCGCTGTTTGCGCGCCCAAGCTTGAACTGCTAGGTCCGCCGCACAGCGATTGACACGTGTGGAGGGACCGGGACGCCATGGCGAGCGAGGGACGACGTCCACTGGTTGCCGGCAACTGGAAGATGAACGGCCTGCGCTCGTCGATCGCCACCGTCGCGGCGATCCGGGACGGGTTGTCGCCCCAGTTGCTCGACGACATCGACGTCCTGATCTGCCCGCCCGCGACGTTGATCTCGGATTGCGTCGAGGCGGTGAAGGGCTCGCCCATCGCCATCGGCGGCCAGAACCTGCATGCCCGGCCGAACGGCGCCTTCACCGGCTCGATCTCGGCGGAGATGTTCGCCGATCTCGGTGCCTCCTACGTCATCGTCGGCCATTCCGAGCGGCGCGCCTACCATTACGAGACCGACGATGGCGTCCACGCCAAGGCGCTGGGCGCCCGCCGCGCCGGCCTGCGCGGCATCATCTGCGTCGGCGAGACCATGGAGGAGCGCCAGCAGGGACGGGCGCTCGACATCGTCCGCGCGCAGCTCGCCATCGGCATTCCGAAGGGCGCCACCGGCGAGGACACGGTGATCGCCTACGAGCCGGTCTGGGCCATCGGCTCCGGCCGCACCCCGACCCCGAAGGAGATCGCCGAGGTCCACGCCTCCTTACGCGAGATGCTGGACAAGATGGCCGGTACCGAGGGCGCCAAAATCCGCATCCTCTACGGCGGCTCGGTCAAGCCCGGCAACGCCCGCGAGCTGATGACGGTCGAGAACGTGGACGGGGCGCTGGTGGGCGGCGCGAGCCTCGTGGCCGAGGACTTCTTGGGAATTTGCCGAGCTTACACGAAGTAAGTTTCGAGGGGAGGGGCCGACCCGGCCTCTCCCGCCGACATTTTCGAGGATTCGCGCGTCATCGCGAAACGGAGTATCAGGCCGGCGTCTTCGCAACGGCCTCCTTCGTCCGCTCGATCATCGACAGCACCGCCACATAGAACGCCTGATGCAGCGGGCTCATCTGGTCCGGCCGGATCGTGTCGGACAAAGCCGCCTGCACCCCGTCCATCGCGGCGGCCCGGCCCGCCGGATCGGGTTTCTCGAGGGCGATGCGCAGGAGATCGGTCTGCACCGCGCCGAGTTCGTCGCGGTCGGCGCGGTCGATGAAGGCGCGCAGGCGCGCGGCGTCTTGTGCGTATTCGCTCATGTCCGTTCCTCGCACGGACGATGCCCCCTGGCGAGGGGCGATGCGGCAGAAAGGGGTGCGCCGGGCCCGCCCATGCAGCCGAGCCCGGTTGGCGCGGCTGGGCAAACGGTGTAGGAGCCCCCACTTCGTGCAGCGGCCCCCGCGAGCGCGCTCTTCCGCGCGCTCTTTGGGGACGAAGGCACCGACAGGCCCGCCGACGGGCGGACACCGGAATCACCATGCAGACCCTCCTGATCGTCGTCCACCTCATCATCGTGCTGGCGCTCATCGCCGTGGTGCTGCTGCAGCGCTCGGAAGGCGGCCTGGGCCTGGGCGGCGGCGGCAGCGGCGGCGTGTCGGGCTTCATGACCGGCCGCGGTCAGGCGAACGCGCTCACCCGCGCCACCGCGATCCTGGCGGCCCTGTTCTTCACCACCAGCATGGCGCTGGCGATCATGGCCCACCGCTCGGCGGCCCCGCGCTCCATCCTCGACGGCGCCGGCCAGACCCAGGGCCAGACCCAGCAGCCCGACAAGCCGGTGAACGCCGACAACCTGCTCGACACGCTCCGTCAGGGCAGCCAGAACGCGCCGACGAACCAGCCCGCCGCGCCGGCCCCGTCGGCTCCGGCTCCCGCTGCGCCGGCCGCCCCGGCCGAGAGCGCGCCGCCTGCCGCCCCGTCGGCCCCCGAAGCGCCGCAGTCGCGCTGATCCTCAAGATGCCGTCGGCTCCCGTCGGCGGCATCTCGACCCTCACGACAAACAGAATCTCGCATCGGCGCGGGGCCTTGAGGCCTGCGCCGCGCCCCGTTCGGCCGACGGGATGCGGCGACCGTTGCGGTTTGGCGAATCGCTCGAGCCCCTTTATGGACCCAAGCCCATGACGCGGTACGTCTTCATCACCGGCGGCGTGGTCTCCTCGCTGGGCAAGGGTCTCGCTTCCGCTGCGCTTGCGGCGCTGCTCCAGGCGCGCGGATACCGGGTGCGGCTGCGCAAGCTCGACCCCTACCTCAACGTCGATCCGGGCACGATGAGCCCGACCCAGCACGGCGAGGTGTTCGTCACCGACGACGGCGCCGAGACCGATCTCGACCTCGGCCACTACGAGCGCTTCACCGGCCTGCCGGCCTCGCGGGCCGACAACGTCACCACGGGCCGCATCTATCTCGACATCATCACCAAGGAGCGCCGCGGCGACTATCTCGGCGCGACCATCCAGGTGATCCCGCACGTCACCAACGCCATCAAGGCGTTCGTCCTCGACGGCAACGACGATTACGACTTCGTCCTCGTCGAGATCGGCGGGACGGTCGGCGACATCGAGGGGCTGCCCTTCTTCGAGGCGATCCGCCAGATCGGCCAGGAGCGCCCGCGCGGCAGCGTCTGCTACCTGCACCTGACGCTGCTGCCCTACATCCCGTCCGCCGGCGAACTGAAGACCAAGCCGACGCAGCACTCCGTCAAGGAACTGCGCTCCATCGGCATCCAGCCCGACATCCTGCTCTGCCGCTGCGACCGGCCGATCCCGGAAGACGAGCGGCGCAAGCTCGGCCTGTTCTGCAACGTGCGGGAAAGCGCGGTCATCGAGGCGCGCGACGTCGACACGATCTACGCCGTGCCGCTCTCCTACCGCGAGGCCGGGCTCGATCGCGAAATCCTGGCGCATTTCGACATGGAGCCGCCCCAGGAGCCGAAGCTCGACCGCTGGCAGAAGATTCTGGAGCGCGTGCGCAATCCCGAGGGCGAGGTCACCATCGCCATCGTCGGCAAGTATACGGGGCTCAAGGACGCCTACAAGTCGCTGACCGAGGCGCTCACCCACGGCGGCATCGCCAACAACGTGCGCGTCAACCTCGAATGGATCGAGGCGGAGGTGTTCGAGCGGGAGGACCCGGCGCCCTTCCTCGAGGGCCTGCACGGCATCCTCGTGCCCGGCGGCTTCGGCCAGCGCGGCGCCGAGGGCAAGATCCGCGCGGCGCGCTACGCCCGCGAGCGGCGCATCCCGTATTTCGGCATCTGCTTCGGCATGCAGATGGCGGTGATCGAGGCCGCGCGCTCGCTCGCCGGCATCGCGGACGCCAACTCCACCGAGTTCGGCGAGACCAAGGAGCCGGTGGTCGGCCTGCTCACCGAGTGGATGCGCGGCAACGAGCTGGAGCGGCGCGCGGCCGAGGGCAATCTCGGCGGCACCATGCGGCTCGGCGCCTACGGGGCGACGCTGAAGGCCGGCACCAAGATCGCCGAAATGTACGGCGACACCGAAATCTCGGAGCGCCACCGCCACCGCTACGAGGTCAACATGGCCTATCGCGAGTGTCTGGAGGCCAAGGGCCTGCGCTTCTCCGGCACCTCGCCGGACGGGCTCCTGCCCGAAACCGTCGAGCACGAGGGGCACCCCTGGTTCATCGGCGTGCAGTTCCATCCGGAGCTGAAGTCGCGTCCGTTCGAACCGCACCCGCTGTTCAAGGGCTTCGTGGCGGCGGCCGTCGAGCAGAGCCGCCTGGTCTAGGACGGCTCGGCCCGTGACCACGCTCGCGGGCCTGCCCGCCTTCCTCGCCTACTTCGCCGTCGCGCTGGTGCTGACGGCCCTCTATCTCGCGACCTATCTGACCGCGACGGCACACCGCGAGATCGCCCTCGTTCGGGCGGGCAACCTCGCCGCGGCGCTCGCGCTCGGCGGCAGCCTGCTCGGCTACGCCATCCCGCTCTCGGCGGCGATCCGCTATTCCGGCTCGCTCCTCGACGCGGTGGTCTGGGGCCTCGTGGCGCTCGTGGTGCAGGTCGTCATCTACTGGCTGATGCGGCCGCTCCTGCCGAACCTGTCGCGGCGGATCGACGAGGGCGAGACCGCCCCCGCGGTGCTCCTCGGCGCCGCTTCGCTCGCGGGCGGCCTGCTGAACGCCGCCTGCATGAGCTATTGAGGCGATGGCGGAGCGAGACCTGCCGCGCCTGGGAGCCGACCGGAAGGTCGCGACCAAGCGATCGCAGACCGTCTCGACCGCTCTGGTCGCGAGCGCCGGCCTCGCCGCCTTCGGCCTCGGCAGCCTCACGTTCGTCGATTGGTCGGGCAATGTTCTGGTCTACCGCGATGCCACGGCCTGCGCCGCCGAGGGCATCCGCTCAGCCGAGGATTGTCGCAGCGCCTACGACATCGCCCGCTCTGCCTATCCGTCGAGCGCGCCGCATTATCAGTGGGAAGTCGCCTGCGAGAGCCATCACGGCAACTTCCACTGTCAGACAGACCCGGCGGCAGCCCCGACCGTGGGGCGGTATGTGCCGCGCATGGCCGGCTATGTCCTCGGCCGCCGCGCCTCCGACGGCGTAACGCCCGAACCGGTCTACGAGCATGGCGGCGGGCACGGCGATGGCCATGCGGGCTACTGCACGGGATCAGGCGGCAGGATCTCGACCGGGTACGGCGGCCGCGCTTCGTCCGGGATGCTGAAATCCGCGAGGTCCAGCTCATCCGCGAAGTTCGGCGGCTTCGGCGGGAGCGGCAAGAGCTTCTCCTCGTTCGGCTCCTGATGCGCCGCGTTCCCATCGGCGAGCGTCCGGACTGGCGCGAGCGGGCGAAGGCCGCGGGCTTCACCTTCCACACCTTCGACGGCGCGCCCTACTGGGACGAGAGCCACGCCTACGCCTTCACGCTCCGCGAGATCGAGGAGGACATCGAAGGTCCGGCGGGCGAACTGCATGCCCTCTGCCGCGCCTTCGCGGCGCAGGCCGTGGAGGACGAGCGCATCCTCACGAGCCTGCGCATCCCCGAAACCGCCTGGGATGCGGTCCGCGACAGCTGGCGCCGGGGCGATCCGGGTCTCTACGGCCGGCTCGACTTCTCCTATGGCGGGGCCGGTCCGGCCAAGCTCCTCGAATACAATGCCGACACCCCGACCGCCCTCTACGAGACCGCGGTGTTCCAGTGGCTCTGGCTGGAGGAAAGCCTTCAGGATCGGCGCCTGAAACCGGGCAGCGACCAGTTCAACGCGGTCCACGAGCGGTTGATCGAGCGGCTGCGCAGCATCGCCTCGACCGGTCTTACGGGCTTTGCCGCGGAAGCCGAGGCGCCGGAGGATCTCGGCACCGCCGCCTACCTTCAGGACTGCGCCGTGCAGGCGGGCTGCGCCACGCTGCTCCTCGACCTGTCGCAGATCGGATTGCGCCCCGACGGCGCCTTCTGCGGGCCGGACGGGCAGCCGCTCGCCACCCTGTTCAAGCTTTATCCGTGGGAATGGGCCTTCGCCGATCCGTTCGGCGCGGCGGTCGCCGCCTCACCCACGCGCTTCCTCGAGCCGCCCTGGAAAATGGTGCTGTCCAACAAGGGATTGCTCGCCCATCTCTGGGCCCGCGAGCCGGGCCATCCGAACCTGCTGCCCTGCTTCTTCGAGGACGATCCGGCCTGCCGTGCCCTCGGCGACAGCTACGTCCGCAAGCCGCTGCTCTCCCGCGAGGGCGCCAATGTCGAGATTCTCTCAGACGGGCTGAGAGTGGCCGGGGAGACGGGCCCCTACGGCGCGGAAGGCTTCGTACGGCAGGCGCTCGCCGCATTGCCCGATTTCGACGGACGGCGCCCCCTCGTCGGCGCCTGGATGGTCGGAGACGAGGCGTCGGGCCTGTGCATCCGCGAATCGGCTGGCCCGATCACCGGCAACGATGCCCTGTTCGTGCCGCACTGGATCGAGCCGGAGTGAGGCTCCGTCGGGGAGGGCCGAATGCGCTCCGGCCCTTCCCTGCATTCGACGATCAGCGACCGCCTGCTCCGCCGGCCGCTCCCGCGCCGCCGGCGCCTGGCCCGGCGCCCGGACCGCCGGTTCCGGTGCCCATGGTGTTGCCACCGGGGCCGGTCGGCGACGCGGCGCCGACGCCGGTCGAGCCGGTGGTCGATCCCTGCATCTTCTCGGAATTGCTCTTCACGCTGCCGGGGTTGTTCATGTTGCCCTGGGCGCTGCCGGAGCCGGTACCCGTGGTTCCGGCACCCGCGCCCGCCTGGGCGAGGGCGGCCCCGGAGAGGGCGAGGCTGAGCGTGGCGGCGAGGGCGATCGATGTGGTTCGCATGTCATCCATCCCTAATGTTCGTCTTGAGAGGTGAACCCCACGACCATCGGCGATGTTCAGAACCGGCTTTCCCGCACCCGCGACGCTCCGTCCGCGCTGTGCCGACGAGCGGCGACCCTATATCAGGGCGGCCGTGACCGAGATTCTGTTCTACCACCTCCAGCGCCAGCCCCTCGAAAAGGTGCTGCCGAGCCTCCTCGAGAAGTCGCTGGAGCGCGGCTGGCAGGCGGCCATCCAGGCGGTGAGCGAGGAGCGGCTCCAGGCCCTCGACGACGGCCTGTGGACCTACACCGACGAAAGCTTCCTGCCCCACGGCACCGACCGCGACACCGATGCCGCGACCCAGCCGGTGGTGCTGACCCTGCGGCCGGACAACCCCAACGGCGCCTCGATCCGCTTCCTCGTGGAGGGCGCCGACCTGCCCGAGGATGCGGGCGGCTACGCGCGCATCTGCATCCTGTTCGACGGCACCGACACCGACGCGCTGCTGCGCGCCCGCGAGCAATGGCGCGGCGCCAGGGAAGCCGGCCACACGGTCGCCTACTGGCAGCAGGACGAAACCGGCCGCTGGAACAAGAAGGCGTGACGCCCTCCCCGAACGACGGCCAAGATGGACACGAGCGCATGATGCATCCGACCACGCGCGTCCCTGCCGGGGCGGTTCGAGCCTGCCTCACCGCCGTGCTGGCGCTCGGCATCGGCTTCGCACCGGTTGCCGCATCGGCCCAGCACGGTCCGCCGCAGGGACAGGCCCGCAAGGCGCCCGAGCCGCGCGAGGGCCGGCGCCTGCCGCCCGATTCCACGACGGACCAGAGGGTCGACCTCGGCGAGGGGCGCGCCTTGAGCTTCAAGGCCACCGCCGGCAGCCTCGGCCTCGTCGATGAGGACGGCAAGCTTCAGGCCGAGATCGCCTTCATCGCCTATCTCAAGCCCGGCACGCCGGAGGAGACGGCCACCCGCCCGATCACCTTCGCGGTGAACGGCGGGCCGGGTGCGGCCTCGGCCTATCTCAACATCGGCGCCATCGGCCCCTGGCGGCTGCCGACCGATGGCGGGACGATCAGCCCGTCGCAGCGGCTCGACCTTCAGCCCAACCCCTCGACCTGGCTCGATTTCACCGACCTCGTCTTCCTCGACCCCGTCGGAACCGGCTACAGCCGCGCCGCGGATGGCGACGGCAAGAAGTACTGGACCATCGAGTCCGACGCCTCGATCCTGGCCGCGACCATCGCGCGGTATCTGCGCCAGAACGACCGGCTGGCGTCACCGAAATTCTTCGTCGGGGAGAGCTATGGCGGCTTCCGCGGGCCCCTGATCGCCCAGAAGCTTCAGGACGACGTGGGTGTCGGCCTGTCGGGCCTCGTGCTGCTCTCGCCGGTGCTCGACTTCGCGTGGCTGCAATCCCCCCGCACCACGCCCTGGGGCTACGTCACCCGGCTGCCCTCCTTCGCGGCGGCCGCCCTGGAGCGTACAGGCGCGACGCCGACGCGCGCCACCATGAAGGAGGCCGAGGCTTACGCGTCGGGCGACTACCTCGCCGACCTGCTGAAGGGCCCGGCCGACCGCGAGGCCGTGGTGCGTCTCTCCGAAAGGGTGGCGGCTCTGACCGGGCTCGATCCCGAGACCGTGCGGCGTCAGGCCGGGCGCATCTCGGCGGGGAGCTACCAGCGCGAGATCGGGCGCGATTCCGGCCGCGTCGCCTCGGCCTACGACACCGGGGTGACCGGCTGGGACCCCGATCCGAACGCGCCGCATTCGGGCTTCGAGGACCCGGTGCTGACCGCGCTCAAGGCGCCGCTGACGGGGGCCATGGTGCGGCTCTACACGGAAAAGCTCGGCTGGCGCGTCGAGAACATGCGCTACGAACTCCTGTCCGATGCGGTCAACCGCGGCTGGAGCTGGGGCTCGGGCCGCTCCCCGCCTGAGGCGATGGGCGCGCTCAAGGACGCCATGGCGCTCGACGGCGCGTTGCGCGTTCTCGTCGTCCACGGCTTCACCGATCTGGTGACGCCCTACTTCACTTCGAAACTGCTGATCGACCAGATGCCGGTCTACGGCGCAGCCGACCGGCTCAAGCTCTCGGTCTATCCCGGCGGGCACATGTTCTACACGCGGCCCGACTCGCGAAAAGCGTTCCACGAGGACGCCGCCGACCTCTTTGCGCGCGCGGTGCGAAGCCGGTCCGACGGCAGCGCGGGGGGAGGGGGCGAGGCGGACCGCATGAGGCCGACGCCGTGAGATTTCTTGTGAGTTTTTTCGTGCTCGCCGCGCTTTCCGCCTGCACGGCGACGGAGCGGGCCGCGCCCCTTCCCGCGCCCCCGCCGCCGAGCGCCGTGCTGCCCAAGGCCCCCGCAGCCTTCGCCGGCCCCGTCCTCGACGCGGGCGGCGCCTGCACCGGCCCGGCGCCCGGCACGGCGGCGGCGATCGAGCCCGGCATCGGCGAATGCGACCTCGTGCGCCTCAAGGGCCGCCCGCCGACCGACGTGCTGGTCGGCGAGGGCCGCGCGGGCCGCGAGGTGCAGGTGCTCTACGCCGAGCCCGGCGCCAAGGAGCTGTATTTCTTCGTGAACAATCGACTCGACCGCATCGTGCGTTAAGGCCTTCGATAAACTGGACGCCAGATTGCTTGCGCCGCGGATGAGCCCGGCACTCCGTCCGGTCAGGGAAGGCAAACAGACGCGATGGCCCACCTCTACCGGTTCGGGATCGAGGAAGAGTTGTTTCTGGCGGATGCCCGGACGCGGGCGGCGCCCCAGGACTCGATGGCCGACTTCCACAAGGCCGCGGGCCATCGGCTGGAGGGCGTCGAGCGCGAACTGCTCGAAAACCAGGCGGAAATCTCGTCGAAACCCTCCGACAGTTTCGCCGAGGCCGAAGACGCGCTGGCGTCCCTGCGCACCGGACTGTGCCGGATCGGGCGCGAGCACGGCCTGAAGGTTTTCGCCGCCGGCACCCATCCGACCGCGATCTGGGCCCAGCAGCGCGAGACCTCGAAGCTGCGCTACCGCAAGATGATCGACAATCTGCAGATCGTCGGGCGCCGCTCCGTCGTCTGCGGGCTGCACGTTCATGTCGAGGTGCCGGACCCGGACGCGCGCATCGCCCTGATCAACCGGCTGATGCCGCACCTGCCGGTGCTGCTCGCGCTCTCGACCTCTTCGCCCTTCTACGACCGGCACCGCACGGGGCTCGCCGGCTACCGTCTGCGCGCCTATGCCGAGCTGCCCCGCACCGGCCTGCCCGAACTCTTTGCCGATGCCGCCGATTTCGACCGCTACGTCCGGGTGATGACGCGGGCGGGGGCGGTCGAGGACGCGACCCATCTCTGGTGGCACATCCGCCCCTCGGTGCGGTACCCGACCCTGGAACTGCGCGTCGCAGACAGCTGCACGCGGCTGAAGGATTCGCTGGCGATCGCGGCGCTCTACCGCTGCCTCGTGCGGCTCCACGTGCGCCGGCCCGAGCTCGCCGTGCCGCTGACCGGCGCCAGCCGGGGCATCGCCCAGGAGAATCTGTGGCGGGCCGAGCGCGACGGCGTCAACGCCGCCCTCATCGACGAGGCCGCCGAGGAGATCGTGCCGGTGCGCCGCCTCGTCGAGCGCCTGCTCGACCTCACGGCGGAGGATGCGGCGGCCCTCGGCTGCGCCTCCCAGGTCGCCCACGCGCTCACCATCGCCGCCTGCGGCTCGAGCGCCGACGGTCAGATCGCGGCCTACGAGAAGGCGCTCGAAAAGGGCGCCGGCAAGCGCAAGGCGCTGTCGCGCGTCATCGACTGGCTCGCCCGCGAGACGGCGGATTGCGGCGGGTAGGCCGGAGGCGGCGGCTGGAACCGAGGGCCCGGCCCCCGGTTCCCACAGCCCGAGAGGGAGCCGCCACAGGAGTGCCCGTCATGAGAGCCACGACCGCCGTCGCCTGCCTTCTGATCGCCGCCGCCGGACCTGCCGCGGCCCAATCGGTCGGCGAGAAGACCGGGGTGAATTCGCTCATCGGCGTCAGCCCCTCGACCCAGGACTTCGTCACGCAAGCCGCGATCAGCGACCTGTTCGAGATCCAGACCAGCGAGCTCGCCCTGGAGCGCGCCGACGAGCCGACCAAGGCCTTCGCCCGCAAGATGATCGAGGATCACCGCAAGATCTCGGACGAGATGAAGATGATCCTTCAGAGTGGCAAGGTGCAGGCCGAGGTGCCCAAGGCGCTCGATTCGAGCCACCAGTCCAAGCTCGACACGCTCAAGGGCCTGACCGGGCCCGACTTCACCAAGCAGTATCACGACGATCAGGTGCGCGGGCACAAGAACGCCGCCGACCTCTACAAGCGCTACGCCGAGGGCGGCGACAATGCCGAGCTGAAGGCCTTCGCGACGAAGAACAAGCCGCATATCGACGAGCACCTGAAGATGGCCCAGGAGCTGGATAAGAAGTAGCGCGCGGCGCAGGTCCCCGTCGGCGCGTTGCTTGACGCCCCATCGGCACGGTGCGACAGCCGCGGGATCATCTGACCCCGCGAGACTGGACCGACCGATGTCGCAACCCCTCGATCTCCTCGTCCTCGGCAACGCCATCGTCGATCTCATCGCCCATGCCGACGACGCGTTCCTGGCCGACCAGGGCGTAGCCAAGGGGGCGATGCAGCTCATCGACGAGGCGCGGGCCGAGGCGCTCTTTTCGGTGATGGGCCCGGCGACCGTCGTCTCCGGCGGTTCGGGCGCCAACACCGCGGTCGGCGCGGCGCTGCTGGGGGCCAAGACCGGCTTCGTCGGCAAGGTCCGCGACGACGAGCTCGGCCGCCTGTTCAGCCACGACCTCAAAGCCACCGGCGTGAGCTTCGAGACCGCCCCGGCCGCCGAGGGCCCGGCCACCGCCCGCTGCTTCATCCTGGTGACGCCGGACGGCGAGCGCACCATGAACACCTATCTCGGCGCCTGCCAGAAGCTCTCCTTCGACGACGTGGACGAGGCCGCGGTGCGGGCGGCCCGCGTCACCTATCTCGAAGGCTATCTGTGGGATCCGCCCGCCGCCAAGGACGCGTTCCGCAAGGCGGTCGGCATCGCCCACGGCGCCGGCAACGCCGTCGCCCTGACGCTGTCGGACGCCTTCTGCGTCGATCGCTACCGCGACGAGTTCCTGGGCCTGATCCGCGAGGGCAGCATCGACATCCTGTTCGCCAATATCGGCGAGTTGCAGAGCCTCTATTCCACCGACGACCCGGACAAGGCCATCGCGGCGCTCCGCGACGAGCGTGGCGGCCACGGCAAGCACCTGCTCGGCCTCGTCACCCGCTCGGCGGACGGCGCGCTCGTGGTGCGCGGCGGCGAGGTTCGCTCGGTCGAGGCCTCGCCGGTGCGCGAGGTGGTGGACACCACCGGCGCGGGAGACCTCTTCGCCGCGGGCTTCCTCGCCGGCCATGCCCGCGGGCTGGACTACGTGGCGAGCGCCCGCCTCGGCGCGCTCGCGGCAGCCGAGGTGATTGAGCATATCGGCGCCCGGCCGCAGCGCGACCTCCTGGCGCTCGCGCGGGAGCAGCGCCTGATCTGACAGATCCTCGAAGCGGGTCGTCGGCCGCGCCGCGGTTGCCGAACCGTTTTCGTCTCGCCAAGATAACGGCATCGTGAAGAGGCGGGCAGGCCCTGGCAAGGGCTTGTCCGTCTTCGCTTTTTCGGTGCAGCCGCGCGGAAGGACGGCATCGTTACCGGCGCGTTAACCATTGTTTTTACGGTCCGGTGAAATCTGCGGCACGCCGACCCCTGATTCGGCGCTGTCGCGATGCCGGCCGCCCGTGGGCGGTCCCACGGAAGGCCGCCTGAGACGTGCGCACCGAGCAGCCGGCCCCGCGCTTGCCCTCGTTCCGTTCCGGCCCCGGCGTGGTGACGGCCTTCGCCTGCGCGCTCCTGATCGTCGTGATGGGCGCCTGGCAGATGTCGCGGGCGTGGGATGCGGCGATGCGGGGCGCGCGCGACGACGTCACCAACATCAGCCGTTCGCTGGCCCAGCATGCCACCGGTCTCCTCGACGGCATCGAGATGACGCTGTCCGGCATGGCCGAACGCGTCGGCAACGACGACCGCGCGGCGCTCTCGAACTTCATCCGCCGCCGCGCCGAAGGCATGGCCCATCTTCGCAACCTCGCCATCCTCGATGCCGACGGGCGTTGGCTGGCGGATTCCCGCGATCTCGAGGCCGCGACCCGTCCGTCGGAGGCCGGCCGGGCGCCGGAGCCGGGCCGCGACGACCTGCGCTGGCATCGCGAACATCCGGGGACGGACCTCTATGTCGGCCCGCCGCGGCCGGATCGGGGACATGTCGGCCCGATCATCCCGATCTCCCGACGGCTGACCCGGCCGGACGGCAGCTTCGGCGGCATCGTGCTGGCCGCCCTCGATCCGAAGGTGCTGCAGGACGTCTACGACGGCGTGCGGCTCGATTCCCGCAGCGCCATCGCCCTGTGGCGCGAGGACGGGCGCCTGCTGGTGCGCCGCCCCGCGGTGGCGCTGACGGACCGGAATTTCGCCGACACCGACTTCTTCCGGGCGATGGATGCCGGGGGGCGCCCGCTTCGGCTTCAGCTGCCCGTCATGCCCGGCGCCGTCGACGGCGTGCGGAGGCTCACCGGCTTCGAGCGCCTCGCCCGCCATCCCTCCCTCATCGTGTCCGTCGGCATCAGCCTGGACGACATCGTCGCCGCGTGGCGCCGCGAGGCGCTGATCCAGGCCGTTGCCCTCGGGCTCGCGGTGCTGGCCCTCATCGGCCTCGGCATCGGCCTGGAGCGGCGCGAGCGCCGTATCCGCGCCGCCGAGCGCGATGCGGTCGAGGCGCAATCGCTGTTCCGCGCCCTGTTCGACCACTCCACCGACGGCCTGTTCGTCCACCGGATCGAGCCCGACGGCACGGCGCGCCTGGAGACTTTGAACGGCCAGGCCGCGGCGATGCTCGGACGCCGGGCCGCCGATATCGTGGGCCGGTCCCTGCACAACATCCTGGACCCGGACCTCTACGTCCCCGTCGCCGCCGATCTCGAGGTCACGATCCGGGCCGGCGGGCCGCGGGCGTTCGAGCGGAGCGAGGGCGACGGGGAGGGGGGCCGCGTCTGGGAGATCGTCCACGTCCCGCTGCACCGCCCGGACGGATCGATCGGACGCGTCTTCGCGAGCGCCCGCGACATCACCCATCTGCGCGAGGCGGAGGCCGCGGCGCTCGATTCCAACCGCTTGCTGCTCATGGCCGAGCAGATGGCCCATGTCGGCCACTGGCATCTCGATGTGGCGAGCGGGCGCGTGCGCTGGTCGGACGAGGTCTACCGCATTCACGGCCGCGACCCGGCGGACTTCCAGCCGACCCTGGAGGACGGCATCGACGCGTATCATCCCGACGACCGCGACAGCGTCGCCGCGATGGTCGCCGAGGCGGTGGAGCGCCGAGGCAGCTTCGAGTTCACCAAGCGCCTCCTGCGGCCCGATGGCGAGGTGCGCCACGTCCAGTCCCGCGGGATCTGCATGCTTGGACCGGCGACCGAGGGCGGCGCGCCGGTCGTGACCGGCCTGTTCGGTGTCTTCTCCGACATCACCCAGCGTATCCGGGCCGAGGCCTCGGTGGTGTCGAGCGAGGCACGCTACCGTATGCTGGCCGACGCGGCCACCGACATGGTGGTGCAGACCGGCCCCGACGGGCGCTGCCTCTACGTCTCGCCCGCGGTGCGCGACCTCCTCGGCCGCGAGCCCGAGATGCTGACGGGAAGCGCCTTCGCCGATCTGATCCATCCCGACGACGCGCCCGGCTTCGCGGCGATCCTCGCCGGGCTCGTGGCGGGGGACGACGACCGGGCCGTCAGCGTCAACCGCCTGCGCCACAGCCGGGGGCGCTGGATCTGGGTCGAGGCCTCGCTCAAGGCGCTGCGCCTGCCCGGCGGACGCAGCGGCGGTTTCGTCGTCTCGGTGCGCAACATCGACGAGCGCCGCCGCGCCGACGAGGCCCGCCGCGAGAGCGAGGCACGCTACCGCCTGCTCGCCGACAACGCTTCCGACCTGATCGTGCTCGGCCATGCCGACGGGCGGCGCAGCTACATTTCCCCCGCCGTCACCGTGATGCTCGGCTACACCGTCGAGGAAGCGCATTCCGTCGGCATGCACGACTGGATCCACCCCGACGACATCGCCACGGTGTTCGCTAGCACCCTGGCCCTCGGCGACCAGCACCCCACCGCGAACGTCATCTACCGCCTGCGCCACAAGGCCGGACACTACATCTGGGCCGAGGCCGCCTTCCGCCGGGTGCCGGGCGAGGCGGGCGACGTGCAGATCGTCACGGCGATCCGCGACGTCACCGAGCGCCAGCGGCAGGCCCGCCATCTGGAGCAGGCCAAGGCGCAGGCGGAAGCCGGCGCGCGCATCAAGGCCGAGTTCCTGGCCAACATGAGCCACGAGCTACGCACGCCGCTCGCCGGCATGCTCGGCACCCACGATCTGCTCCAGAGCGACCCGACCTTGAGCCCGGCCCAACGCCGCCTCGTCGGCCTGGCCCAAGAATCGAGCCGCTCGCTCCTGACCATCGTCAACGACATCCTCGACTTCTCCAAGATCGAGGCCGGCGAGCTGATCGTCGAGAGCGTGCCGTTCAGCCTGTCCGAACTGGTCGAGAGCTGCCGCCGGCTCGCCACCGAGGCCGCCCGGGACAAGGAGCTTTCGCTCACCGTCTCGATCGCCCCCGATCTGCCCGACTGGCTCAAGGGCGATCCCACGCGCATCCGCCAGATCCTGCTCAACCTCGCCACCAACGCGGTCAAGTTCACGGAGCGGGGACGGATTGCCGTCGCGGTCACCCGTGCCGGCCTGCGCGACGGCGTGCCGCTGGTGCGGATCGCGGTCTCCGACACCGGCATCGGCATCGCCGAGGAGGCCCTGCCGCGCCTGTTCGAGCGCTTCAGCCAGGCCGACGGCTCGACGGCGCGCCGCTACGGCGGCACCGGCCTGGGGCTCGCCATCTGCAAGCGGCTCGCGGCGCTGATGGGCGGCGAGATCGGCGTCGAGAGCCGGCTCGGCGAGGGCTCGACCTTCTGGTTCGCCCTGCCCCTGCCGCTGGCCGCAGCCGAGCGCCCGCAGGCGGCACGGCCGGAACTGCTCGGCGCGGCGCCCAGCCTGCGCCGCATCCTGCTCGCCGAGGACAACCGCATCAATCAGGAGATCCTGACTACCGTCCTCGAACGCAAGGGCCACGCCGTCACGCTCGTCGGCAACGGCCGGGACGCCTTGGAGGCGGTGAAGGCCGGCTCGGGGTTCGACGTGATCCTGATGGACGTGCAGATGCCCGAGATGGACGGGTTGGAGGCGACCGCCGCGATCCGCGCCTTCGAGCGCGAGGGCGGCGGCGCCCGAATCCCGATCATCGCGCTCACCGCCAA
Organism: Methylorubrum salsuginis; assembly: GCF_900114375.1. Taxonomy (GTDB): domain Bacteria; phylum Pseudomonadota; class Alphaproteobacteria; order Rhizobiales; family Beijerinckiaceae; genus Methylobacterium; species Methylobacterium salsuginis. The sequence continues at coordinate 25,373 of NZ_FOSV01000012.1, forward strand.
CGCCATGATCGACGAGGTCGAGCGCTGCCGCTCGGCGGGCACCGACGCGCATATCGCCAAGCCGGTGCATTGGCCCGACCTGTTCGCGGCGATCGAACGGCTGTGCCGGACGGAGACCGGGATGCCGGTCCGCGTGCTCGACGAGGCGATGCTGGAGATGATGGCCGGCGTCGTCGGCCGCGAGCGCATCGGCGACCTGTTGGCGGCGGCGATGCGGGAGATCGACCGGCGGGTCGGCCTGCTCTGCACGGTCGGGATCGGCGCGACGGACTTCGCCACCGAGGCGCATGCCCTGGTCTCGCTCAGCGGCCAGCTCGGCTTCGTCGAGCTGTCGGAGCTGTGCCGCGACCTGGAGAGACGGACCATGGGCGCGGATGGGCGGCTGCGGGCCACCGAGCTGCGCGCCGCTGCGGAGCGTGCCCGCTCCGCGATGGCGGCCTGCGCCTACGCCAAGGCGGCGTAGGCGATTGAGCGCATCGTCCCGAGAGGTGGTTTCACGCCTTGGGGACGATGCGGCACGAGAACCGTGAGGATCAGCGGGAGCCGATCAGCTCGACGTCGAAGATCAGCGTGGCGTTCGGCGGGATGACGCCGCCGGCGCCGCGGGCGCCGTAGCCGAGATCCGGCGGGATCGTCAGGATGCGGCGACCGCCGGCCTTCATCGTGGCGACGCCCTCGTCCCAGCCGCGGATCACCTGACCGGCGCCGATCTTGAAGCTGAAGGGCTGGCCGCGGTCGCGGGAGGAATCGAACTTCTTGCCCTTCTTGCCGCCGCCCTCGTCGAGCCAGCCGGTGTAATGCACCGTGACCTGCTGGCCGGCCTTCGGCTCGGGGCCGGTGCCGACCACCTCGTCGACGTAGGACAGGCCCGAGGGCAGCGTGACGGGCTGGGCGGAAGCGGCTGCGGTCATGGCGAGGACGATGGCTCCGGCGATGGGAAGGATCGAACGCATGGATCTCTTCTCGATGCGTCGTTCACGACGACGGGCCGGCGGGTTACCACGCCGACGCGCCGAAGGCGAATTTTTGCGCTGCCGGAGATGCTTGCGCCTAACCTTCAGTACCGCGCGCTGAGGGCGGCGCGCTCCGCCACGCAGGCGCCCGCCGCCGGCCCGACCACGAGGTCGCCCTGGCGCGGGTTGTTGAGGGCGAGCGGGCCCGTGTCCTTCCGGCCCCAGAAGCCGCCGCCGAGCTGCTCCTCGAAGAAGCCGTCGCCGAATGCGATGTAGCAGCGGTCGATCACCGCGACCGTGCCGTAGCTCGCCCGGAATGCCGCCGTCTCGGGGCCGGCGCCGGGGCCGCAGGTCAGGGCCACGTCGATGCGGCCGGACTGGTTGAAGCGGATCGCCTGCGCGCGATGCGGGCGCACCGCGACCCAGGGGCCGCCGTCGCGGCTGACGAGCGCGGTGTAGCCGGAGCGGTTGATGATCTGCCGGGTGCAGCCGGCTTCCGCCGCCGTGGCCCCCACGAACCCACCGAGGAGGGCCGCCAGGCCGATCGCCGTTCTCACCCCGTGCATCCCGTCTCTCCCGATCGCCCGGCCCGTGCCAAACGGCCACGCTCGCCTCGATAACCGCTTGGCCGCTCTGCGCGTTCCCGCGGATCACGTCGGCCGAATACCGATCGGCGGGACGAGCCGCCGCTCTCGCCGAGCCGGTCCGATCGCATGCAATCCCGGTTGCCCTGCCGGCAATGGCCTGCTTAAAATTGATTCATAATTCAAATGCCCACGGGTTCGATGGGCAGCGCGTCCGTCACCGGGCGCCGCGAGGAGAGGAAGGGAGCGCGATGCGCCGAAGCCGGAGCCGATGTCGCGCGTCGTGCCGGGCGCGCCGGGACGACTGATGGGCGAGCTCCCCCGTTCCGGGCCGCTCGCGGGCCTGCGCGTCGTCGAACTCGCCCACATCATGGCCGGGCCGGTCTGCGGGCTGATGCTCGGCGACATGGGCGCCGAGGTCATCAAGGTCGAGAAGATCGACGGCGGTGACGACACCCGCCGCTCGGTGCCCCCCGCCATCGAAGGCGAGAGCGCCGCCTACATGATGATGAACCGCGGCAAGCGCGGGATCAGTCTCGACCTCAAGAGCGAAGACGGCAAGGCGGTGTTGCGCCGGCTCTTGGCCGACGCCGACGTGCTGATCGAGAATTACCGCGCCGGCACGATGGAACGCCTCGGCCTCGGCTACGAGGTGCTGAAGGCCGAGTTTCCGGCGCTGATCTACTGTTCGCTCTCGGGCTTCGGCCGCTCCGGGCCCTATGCCGAGCGGGCCGGGTTCGATCTCGTGGCGCAGGGCATGAGCGGCCTCATGAGCGTCACCGGCGAGGGGCCGGGCCGCCCGCCGATGAAGTGCGGCCCGCCGGTCACCGACATCACCGCGGGCATCCTCGCCGCGATGGGGGTGCTGGCCGCCTATGCCCACCGCCTCAGGACCGGCGAGGGGCAGGTGGTCGACACCTCGCTGTTCGAAGCCGGCATCACCCTGACCTACTGGCAATCGGCCATCGCCCTCGCCACCGGGATCGCGCCGGGGCCGATGGGCTCGGCCCACCCGCTCAACGCACCCTACGAGGCGTTCGAGACGGCCGACGGCTGGATCACCATCGGCGCGGCCAACCAGACCAACTGGCTGCGCCTCCTCGGCGTTCTCGGCGCCGAGGATCTGGCGGGCGACCCGCGCTTTGCCGCCAACCGCGACCGGATGGTCAATCGTAGCGCCCTCGCCGAGGCGCTGGCCCCGCATTTCCGCCGCGCGCCCTCCGCCGACTGGCTGGCCCGGCTGGAAGTGGGCGGCGTGCCCGCCGGGCCGGTGCTCGACGTGCTGGCGATGCAGGCCGACCCGCAGGCGCGGGCCCGCGAGATGGTGGTCGCGGTCGATCACGCCCGCGCCGGGCGGATGGAGACGCTGGGCCTGCCCGTCAAATTCTCGCGCACGCCCGGCCGCGTCCACGGCCCGGCGCCGCTGCTCGGCGAGCACAGCCGCGCGATCCTCGCCGAGGTCGGCTACGATGCCGGGCAGATCGAGGACTTGATCGCCCGCGGCATCGTGGGCGAGACGACAGCCTGACCGAATGACCGGAGTCCGACCGATGACCTCTGAGGCTGCGCCGACCGACGAACTGCTCTACGCGGTCGACGAAGGCGGCATCGCCCGCATCACCCTCAACCGGCCCCAGGCCCGCAACGCGCTCACCTTCGCGATGTACGAGCGGTTGGTCGAGCTGTGCGGGCGGATCGAGGCGGACCGTTCGGTCAAGGCGGTGATCGTCACCGGCGCGGGCGACAAGGCGTTCGCCGCCGGTACCGATATCGGCCAGTTCCGCGATTTCCGCACCGCCGAGGAGGCTCTGGGCTACGAGCGCTTCATGGACAGGGTGCTGGGCAGCCTGGAGCGGCTGCGGGTGCCGACCATCGCCGCGGTGGCGGGGGCCTGCACCGGCGGCGGCATGGCCATCGCCGCGGCTTGCGACCTGCGCATCGCCTCTCAGGATGCCCGCTTCGGCATCCCGATCGCGCGGACCCTCGGCAACTGCCTGTCGCAATCGACGCTGCGGCGGCTGTCCGCCCTGATCGGCGCGTCGCGGGTGAAGGACATCCTGTTCACCGCCCGCCTCGTCGGTGCCGAGGAGGCCCGCGCCATCGGCTTCGCCAACGAGGTGGTGGCGGATGCCGCCGCCGTGCAGGCCCGGGCCGGCGAACTCGCCACCCTGCTCGCGAGCCACGCGCCGCTGACGCTCCAGGCGACGAAGGAGGGGCTGCGCCGTCTCTCTGAAGGAACGGCCGGCGATGGGCCGGAGCAGGCCGGCGAGGACCTGATCGTGCTCTGCTACACCAGCGAGGATTTCCGCGAGGGCATGGATGCGTTCCTGTCCAAGCGCCCGCCGGCGTTCAAGGGGCGGTGAGGCGAAGAGGCTCGAGGGCGGACCCTCAGCCCTCCTCCTCGCCGTACATCGCGGCGATCACCGGCTTCTTCGAGCGGATATGGTGGCGCATCAGCGAGGCCAGAGCCTCGCCGTCACGGGCGCGCAGGAGCGGGATCATCCGCTCGTGCTCGTCCACCGCGTTGGCCCATTGCTCGTCGGTCTGATGGGCGGTGTAGCGCGAGCGCTGGATGCGGCCGGTGAGACCGAGATAGAGGCTGCGCAGCTTGGTGTTGCGGCTGCCCAGCATGATCGCTTCGTGGATCTCGCGGTTGAGCCGGAAATAGGTCGCCTCGTCGCGTGCCTTCCAGGCCTCGACCATCGCCGCGTGCTTGTCCGCGATGGCCTCGATCTCCGCATCGGTGATGACGCGGCAGGCACAGTCGCAGGCGGTCGCCTCCAGTCCGGCGATGATCTCGATCATCTCCTCGAGTTCGGTGCGCGAGATGCTGGCGACCCGCGCGCCGCGGTTCGGCAGAAGTTCGAGCAGACCTTCCGTCGCCAGGATCTTGATTGCCTCACGCAACGGCGTGCGCGAGATGCCGAAGCGCTCGGTCAACTCGCTCTCGTTGACCCGCGCCCGCGGCTCGAGCTCACCCTCGTTGATGAGTTCGCGCATGCGGTCGGCCACCTCGTCATGGAGGTAGCGGCGGCTGATGCCGATACTGGGCTCAATTCTATTCATCGAGCAGTCAAATCATTCTTGAACGCGAGACTTGGTGATTCGATGTCTAGGGTTAGGCTCGCCCGATGTCGAGGTGGGGTCCGCCCTCCAACTTCGCGAGCCGGTTGAAAACCTTGATTGACAGGGGAGCTATGCGCACCCACAGGGCCTTGGATCGAGCTTGGCACGGTTTGTATTTTTCATGCAATATCGCCCCCGGCGGGCCGGCTTCCGGCGGGCCGGCTTCCGGCGGCGAAACACGAATCCGCGATGATCGACCTGTTCAGCGACACCCAGACCCGGCCCACGCCCGGCATGCGCGAGGCCATGGCGCGGGCGGAGGTCGGCGACGAACAATCGGGCTCGGACCCCTCGACCAACGCCCTGTGCGAGCGGGTGGCGGCCCTCCTCGGGATGGAGGCCGGGGTGTTCATGCCGTCGGGCACGCTGTGCAACCTCGCCTCGATCCTCGTCCATACGCGGCGCGGCGACGAGATCGTCGTCGACGATCAGTCCCACATCTACAACACCGAAGCCGCGGGCGCGGCGGCGCTCGGCGGCGTGTCGGTGCGGGCGCTGCCGACGCGGGTCGGGCTGTTCACGGCCGACGCCGTCGCGGCGGCGATCCGCACGCCCCAGCGCACCGCGCCGCGCTCGGCGCTGGTCTCGATCGAGCAGACCACGAGCTTCTCCGGCGGCACCGTCTGGGATCTGGCCGAGATGCGCCGCATCCGCGACGTGGCGCAGGCGCGCGGGCTTGTGGCGCATATCGACGGCGCCCGCCTCCTCAACGCAGTCGCCGCCACCGGCATTCCGGCCTCCGACTACGCGCAAGGGTTCGACAGCGCCTGGATCGATCTGAGCAAGGGGCTCGGCTGCCCGGTGGGCGCGGTCCTGTGCGGTTCGGCCGCCTTCGTGGAGGCCGCATGGCAGTGGAAGTACCGGCTCGGCGGCGCGATGCGTCAGTCGGGCGTCCTGGCCGCGGCCGGGCTCTACGCGCTCGATCACCACATCGCGCAGCTCGCCCGCGACAACGCCCACGCCGCCGAGCTCCACCGCGCGGTCGCCGGCCTGCCGGGCCTCGACCTCGATGCGACGGCGGGACAGTCGAACATCCTCTACTTCTCGGTCGCCGGCCTCGGCATCACCGCGGCGGATTTCGCCGCCGCCTGTCTGGAGGAAGGGGTGCGGGTCCGCGCGCTCGGCACCCACCACATCCGCGCCACCACCCATCTCGACGTGGATTCGGCCGGCATCGCGCGGGCGGCCGAGGTGATGCGGGCGAAGGCGCTGGCCTTTGCGGAGCGGCGTTAAAGCATCGGCCTGAAAGGTGTGAACCGGCTTTCGGAAAAAAGCCGATGCGGCACAAGAAGCCGAGCGGATCGCCCTGGATCCGGTATCCAAGATGACTTCTAAGCGTCGAAGAGGGCGGCGACCGGGAGCGTCAGGTCGGGCGGATCGAGACGCAGCTCGCCGGAGGAGGCGATGCGGGTCTCGATCAGGTCGCCGTCCCCGCGACGGTGGTGGATGACGGTGTGCCGCTCCGCATCGACGATGAGGTAGTGCATTACGCTCGGCAGCCGGAAGTAGCCCTGAAGCTTGCGACCCGTATCGATCCGCTTCGTGCCGGGTGACAGGACCTCGACCACGATCATCGGCTTCGGGACCACGATGGCATCCGGGTCGAGACCCGCGCCGCAATAGACCAAGGCATCCGGTTCGAAGACCGTCCCGGCATCGATCTTCACGGACATTCCGTCAGGCAACATGCGACAAGGCAGATCGCCGGCTCGGAGCGCCGCGCGGAGGGCCGTCTGCACGGAAAACTTCGTCTCGGCGTGCCGGGCTCGCTGCGGCGACATCGCCACGACTTCGCCGTCGATGAGTTCGTAGCGTCCCGGTCGCCCCTCGGCCCAGGCCAGGAACGCATCGACAGTCATGCCGGGCTTGGCCTGGACGCTCATGAGCGCGAGCCTACCGCAGCCAAGAGGACGCCGCTACGGCTGCAGCGCCTTCGCCTCGCATTGCGCGTAGTCGCTCGCGGCCTTTACGTAGGCGTTCAGCGTCTGCAGATAGGCCTCGGCCAGCGGCCGGTAGGTCTGGATCTGCGCGTTGTAGGCCTTCACGGCGTCGTTGAAGCTGTAGGCCTCCCAGCCGGGGCAGCCGCCCTTGGCGTCGAGGCAGGCGGGCTTTTCCGGGCGCTTGGGCTTGTCCGGGCGCGCCTCCGCGGGGGGAGGGGCGGGCGGCGTGCAGGGGGCGGCGAGCGCCGGGCCGCCGAGGAGGCCGATCACGCAGAAGATCGTGCCCGTCCGGATCGTCATTCCCCGCGTCCCCGATCCTGCCGCCATTCCCGGCGGCTTTTCCCCGAGCCCCCGGCCTCCCGTCAAGCGAGGCCCGGCTTGCGCGCGACCAGCAGCAGCGAGACGCCCTCGTCGCTCCCCGGCTTCGGCAGCGGCATGACCCGGCTCGCCAGATAGGCCGGGAGCGCGGCTACGAGCGGCGCGAGGTGCCAGGCGGCGGCGTGGCGATAATGGTGCGTGTCCGCCTTCACCGGGGAGAGGCGGGCGAGCCAATGCACGAACACGTCGCCCCGCGACCAGGGCGAAACCAGCACCTCGGCCTCCGTCAGCCCGGCCCGCTCGGCGAGGGCGCGCAGCGCGCGTTCCGTCCACCATGTCAGGTGGTGGGGCACGGCGTTGGTGAGCCAGTTGGGGATGCGGGTCTGGGCCGAGGGCACGTGCGGCACGCCGACGAAGGCGAGGCCGCCGGGGCGCAAGGCAGCCGCCATCTCGCGCATCAGCGCGAGCGGGTCCTCGACATGCTCCATCACTTGGAAGGCGCAGGCCGCGTCATAGACCCCGGAGCGTTCCGTCAGATGCGCGGCGAGCGTCTGAGCCCGCGCCCAAGGGTTCTTGGCGAGATCGCCGGAGAAATGCGGATCGAGGCCGGTATATTCGGCCTGCGGTACGCGGTGGCGGAAGGTGCCGAAACCGCAGCCGACATCGAGCACCCGAGCCCCCGGCGCGATGCGCTCCGCCGCGAGCCCGAACTCGGCCCGGGCGGGATCGTGCAGATACCCCCGCATGAAACGGCTGCGGTAGAAGCCGGCATAGAAGCCCGCATCCCCGGCGCGCATGGGATCGAAGAAGGTCAGGCCCGTCGGCGATTCCCACAGGCCGAAGCGGGTGGCGCCGCGGAAGCTCGGGCGCGGATCGGCGCGGTGGACGATGCGCCAGAGCGCGGCCAGCAACCGGGCATCGACGGTCTGCACCCGCCGCACGGCCGGTTCGCCGGTCACGGGACACAGGGGGGGAGCGGGCTCGCTCATGGGTGCATCCTCTCGCGGGCGATCGCGTCGATCCGGTCGGCGGCCATGGCGACACCGGGTTCGGCGGCCAGACGCCGGCCGATCTCCGCCGCGGCCCGCGCCATGTCGGCATCGGACACCGCGCGGGCGATGCGCGCGGCCAGCTCCTCCGGCTTGACCTGACGCAGCGGCACCGGCTCCTCGGCCGCCCCGAGGGCCGCGACGCGCCGGCCCCAGAACAGTTGATCGCCCAGCAGCGGCAGGATCACGCTCGGGCGCCCGGCGCGGAGCGCCGCCGCGGTGGTGCCGGCGCCGCCGTGATGGACGACGGCGGCGACGCGGGGAAAGAGCAGGCCGTGGTCCGCGTGGCGGGTATGGGCGATGGTCGGCGGCAGGTCCGGCGGCGGTTGCAAGCCCCCCGGCCCGGTCTGGAGGATCGCCCGGCCGCCCCAGATTTCGAGGGCGCGCAGCACCACTTCGGTGTTGCGCTTGGCGCCCCAGAACATCGAGCCGAAGCCGATATAGACCGGCGGCGGGCCGGCGCCGAGGAAGACCTCGACATGCTCGCCCAGCCGCGCGCTCGGATCGGGCGGCGCCTGCCACGGGCCGGTCAGGAGCGCGGGTATCGGCCAGTCGCCGGGGTCGGGGCTGAGCGCCGGGCTCCAGGCGGCGATGTGGTGCAGGTCGCCGAGATTCCGGGTCAGCGGGTTGGCGAGCGCCCGCAGGCCGCGGCCGAGGCCGTGACGGCGGCGGATCTCGGCGAAGGAGCGGCGTCCGAACAGCGACAGCAGCCGGAAGGCTTCGTAGCTGAGGCGATTCTCGATGCGGCCGCGGTCGGCGCCGCCGAACAGCGAGGCCGACATGGTGCGGGTCGGCAGGAGCGGCTGGCACATCACCCGCACGGCGGGAATCCCGAGTTCCCGCGCCAGCGGCCCGGCGAAGAAGGCGAAGGGATTGAACACGACGATGTCGGCGCCGCGCATCTCGGCCAGACTCGTCTCGATCAACGCCGTCAGCCGGTCCTGGAGGGCACGGCGCAGCTGTCCGATCAGCGGCAGGGTCGAGAGGCCGGCGGCGAGGTAGTTGCGAAAAAGCGGCTCGAAGCGCGGGTCCTTCAGGATGGCCTCGAAACCCTCCCCGGTCTCCACCGGCTCCAGGCCGAAGCCGCGAACGCTCCGGTGATAGTCGCTGGTGGTGACGAGGCGGACCGCGTGGCCGCGCTCGGCCAGTGCCCGGCCCAGCACGCAGAACGGCAGCACGTCGCCGCGCGTGCCGAAGGTGACGAGGACGGCGCGAGGTGTGCGCCCCGCCTCGCTTGCCCGGTCATCCACCTTCAAAATATCCTGCCTGCCCCGCCTTGCTGTAGCCGCCAGACCCAGGCGGCGAAAGGCCGGGCTCAGGCCGGAACCGGCTGGCCGGTGCGCAGCAGCGTCTCGGTGAGGTCGGCGGCGCGCGCGACACCGCCCGCCCCGGCGATCTCGTCGCGCAGCCGACCCGCCGCGGCGCGGTGGCCGGGCTCGTCGCGCAGGCGGCGGACCGCATCGGCCAGCGAACCCGCCGAGAGCCGCCAGCGCGGCAGGGCGATGCCGACGCCGGCCTGTTCCACCCGCGCCGCGATGGCGCCCTGCTCGAAGGCGATCGGCACGACGACCACCGGCACGCCCGCGGCGCAGGCATCGAGCACGGTGTTGAGCCCACCATGCAGGATCGCGACCGACGCCTCGCGCAGGATCGGCGCCTGCGGGAGGAAGTCGTAAGCCAGCGGCTGTCCCGGCAGGCGGGCGACCTGCGCCTCGGTCAGGCCTCCGGCATGGGTGAGGACGAGCTGCATGCCGGCCCGCTCGGTCGCCTCGGCGAAGCGGCGGAAGAGGCTGAACCGTCCGCCCTGGAGCGAGCCGAGGGACGCGTAGGCGAGGGGGCGCCCGTCGCGGGGCAGCGCGGGCCCGGGCGGCGCGGGGCCGCGGATCGGCCCGACATAGTGGAAGACCGGCGGCAGCCGCTCGCGCGAAAATTCGAGGCCCGCGACCGTCTGCGAGATTTGCAGGAACGCCGACAGCGCGTGATCGACCCGCCGCCGGGGCCCGAGATTCCACCGATCGGCGTACTCGATCACAACCGATCCGATCGGGCGCATGAGGTAGGCGCTGGCGCGATAACCGACGCGGTTGCGCGTCACCGCCCAGGACGCGGGCAGGACGGACGGAGCGGGCCGCCAGGGCGTGAAGATCGGCGGCACCGCCGCCTCCCAATTGATCGGCAGGGCGCTCGCCAGCGAGACGTGCGGCAGGCCGAGATGCATCGCGACGAGCCCCCCCGCCGCCTCGACCTGATCGCACACCACGAGGTCGGCGCCGATCTCGCGCAGCGCGGCGGGCAGTTCGCGGCACAGCATGTCGGTGATGCCGGCGACCCGTCGCACCGTGCGGCGCACCCCGAACGGCCCGTTGAGGCGCCCGAGGCCGCGGGTCATCTCGGCGAGGAAGCCGGGCGGATGGCTCGACGCGCCGAGCGGCCGGAAGGCGAGGCCGCGCGGCTCCACGAGGCGGGCGGCGTCGGCCATGTGCAGGAAGGTCGCCCGGTGGCCGCGCCGCTCCAGCTCCGCGGCGAGCGCCAGCATCGGGTTGAGATGGCCGAGGAAGGGCGGCGCGACGAAGGCGAGATGCGCCATGGATGTGTTCGGCAGGGGCCTCGTGCCCGGGACGGCGCCTTCCTGCGCGCCGGCTCGCCGGGACGCAAGGGCGCGTGTCACCGGCGGCCGCAACCGCCGAGCTGAAACCACGACGCACGATCGCGCGTTCGCCAGTCCCGGAACGGCGATGGGCAAGTCTCGGGACTGTTCATAAACCGTTAAGGATGTTTCGTCGGCGAGAGCCCGGGATTGTGTGAGTCACGGTGACGAAACGCACCGCACCATCCCGACGGGACAGATTAGGAGTTACTTAACGGATGTGGCGGCCAGCGGGCCGGCGGATGGAGAGAACGATGAGCCAGCGCATCGAAGACATCAAGTTCATGGCGACGATGTCCTTCGTCACCCTGTTCGGCGTCTGCCTGACCGCCCTGGTCGGCTGATCCCCGCCGACCCTCCCTTTCTGACCCCGAACGTTTAAGAAGCCGCTTCCATCGCTCCCGTTTCCGGGGAGCCATCTTCGGGGTCGACGCACCCCGGTCGGGACGCGGCGATCGTGCGGACAACAATCCATCTCATCGGCATCGGCACGGGCAATCCGGAGCACCTGACGCTTCAGGGCATCCGGGCGCTCAACGCGGCCGACGTCGTCTTCGCCCTCGACAAGGGCGAGGCCAAGTCCGGCCTCAACGCCGTGCGCCGGACGATCTGCGAGCGCTACCGCGAGCGGCCCGGCCTCCGTTTCGTCGAGGCGCCCGACCCGGAGCGCGACCGCCGCCCCGACGATTACGGCGTCGCGGTCGACGATTGGCACGCCGCCCGCGCGGGCCTGTACGAAGACCTGATCGCGACGCATCTCGGCGAGGGCGAGCAGGGCGCCTTCCTGGTCTGGGGCGACCCGGCTCTCTACGACTCGACCCTGCGCATCCTCGATCGCGTGCGCGCCCGCGGCCGTCTCGATTTCGACGTCTCGGTCGTGCCGGGCATCACCAGCGTCCAGGCGCTCGCCGCCGGCCACCGCATCCCGCTCCACCGGATCGGCGAGCCGGTGCGGATCACCACCGGCCGCCGCCTGCGCGAGGCCGGCGGCATCGACGGCGCCACGGTGGTGATGCTCGACGGCGACCCGCGCTTCGAGGGGCTCGCGCCCGATCTCGCGATCTACTGGGGCGCCTATCTCGGCACGCCGGACGAACTTCTCCTCAGCGGCCGTCTCGGCGACGTGGCGGACGAAATCCGTCGCCTGCGCCGGGAGGCGCGGGCGCGCCACGGCTGGATCATGGACATCTACCTGCTGATGCCGCCGGAGGCGTGAGGCCGCCAGCCTGCGACAGAGTGTCGGCCCTGGGAAACATCGCCGCCATTTCCGACCCGCGGCAGGCCTTTCCTTCTTCCCGCTGTGGCCGTCGCGATACGGCCTGACCCCGGCCGCGATTCGGTCGTGGCAGGGGCCTTGCTTCGCCGAATCCACAAGGGACACTGGCCGGGTCGGACAACGATCCGGACGTGTGGGGGCGACGATGGCGGCTGGCTCGCGGCTTTTCTCGCGCGGCTCGAAACCGATCCCGTGGGGGGCTGCCGCAGGCCGCGCCGCCGGTCTGGCCTGCGCTTTGGCCTTGGCCCTCGTCGCCCTGCCCGGCGGGCACGGGCCGGTGCACGGCGCGATCGATCCCACCGGGATCGTGTCGCGGGCGCCGATCTCCGAATCAGGGGGCGCCCCGCCCGAATCGGCGCCCACCCGCATCGTCCTCGGGCCGGGAGGCCGCGATGTGCGGCTGGCCGGCGAACTCACCGAAGGCGTGGCCGAACGCCTGGCCCGGCTCCTCGACGCGCATGGGAGCGTCGAGCGCATCCATCTGACGAGCGAGGGCGGGCTCGTGGACGAGGGCGCGGCCATCGGCGCGCTGATCGCCCGGCGCGGCCTCGTCACCTACGTGCCGGATTACTGCGTCTCCGCCTGCACCCTGGCCTTCGTGCGCGGACGCGAGCGCTTGGTTCTGGAGGGCGCGCGGCTCGGCTTCCATGCGCCCTACGAGACTGGTCCCTTCGGGATCGAGGTCGCGGCCGACAGCACGCCGGAGCGCGCCGCCTATCTCGAGGCCGGGCTCGAACCCGCCTTCGTCGATGCCGCTCTGAAGGTGCGGCCGGACGACCTGATGATTCCCGACACCGCCCGCCTCGTGGCCGCCCGCGTCGCCACCGGGGTGGTCGATGCCTATCGCTTTCCCGATTCCACCCTCGACGAGAGCTCCGACCCGGACCACGCTCGGGCGGTCGTCCTGCGCGACGTGCCGCTGCTCGCGGATGTCGAGGCGCGGGCGCCGGCTCTGATCCGCGCGATCTCCGCGTGGTATCTCGACGGCTACGCCCAGGGCCGCTCCGAGGGCGCGGCTTACGACGGCATACGGCGCATGGCGGCGCGCGCCGTCGCGGGCGCCCTGCGACCGGCCGAGCCCGCCACCCTCGTCGCCCTGGGCCAGCTGACCCTCCGGTTGCTGGACCGGTTCGAGCCGGACCGGGCCCCGGCCTGCGCGGCGGCCGGCGAGGGGATCGGCGCCGTGCTGACCCGGAGCGGAATCGGCGAGGCCGAACGCGCGTCCGCCCGCGCCGCCCTGTCGAACGCATCGTTCGCCGAGGCGATGCCGGACGATTCGATCCCGGCGTCACGCGCCACCCGCGACTGCGCCGGCCTGCGCCGCGCGCTCGCCGCGGCTCTGGCCCTTCCGGCCGACGATGCGGCGGCGGCCCTGCACCCGCTGCTCTTCCCCGAGCCGGCCCTGGCGCATGTGACCGCCCAGGCCGAATGAGGCGGCGGACGCTCGATCCTTTCCGTTTCCGTGCCCATCGGCTTTTTTCGAAAGCCGGTAGCCACCTTTCGGGCCGATGCTCTAGACCCATGGAAGACCGGACATCCGGGACGAGACAGTGGGGACGGAAGGCATGAGCCTGGGGATCGCTAGCGGAACCGGCGCGGGGCTCGGCCTCGGGCGCCCGGCCGCGCCGGTCGCGGTCGATCTACGCCTCTACGGCCTCCTCGATGTCGGCGTGTTGGGCGGCGACGGCGCGGTTCTGGCCGACCTCGCCGCGGCCTCGGTCGCGGGCGGGGCGACCCTTCTGCAGTATCGCGAGAAGGACATCGCGGATGCCCGCGCCGCGCTCGCCCGCATCCGCGCGATCCGCGCGGCGGTGGCGGGCCGCGTGCCGGTTCTGATCAACGACCGGGTCGACCTCGCGCTGGCGGCGGGCGCCGAGGGGGTGCATCTCGGCCAGTCCGATCTCCACCCGGAAGAGGCGCGCCGGCTCCTCGGGCCGCAGGCGATCATCGGGCTGACGGTTAAGAACGGCGCCCAGGCGGACGAACTCTATCGCCTGCCGATCGACTATGCCTGCATCGGCGGCGTCTTCGCCACCACGAGCAAGGACAACCCCGACCCGCCGGTCGGGCTCGACGGCCTGCAGCGGATCGTGTTCCGCGCCCGCCTCGCCCGGGGCCAGGGGCTGCCGCTCGGCGCCATCGCCGGGATCGATGCCGGCAACGCGGCCTCGGTGATCCGCGCGGGCGCCGACGGCGTGGCGCTGATCGGCGCCCTGTTCAAGGGCGGCGACACCGAAGGGCGGGCGCGCGACCTGCGCGCCCGGATCGACGAGGCTCTGTCCGCGCGCACGGCCTGACTCCGCGGCCCCCCTGGCCGGACCGGCATGGGGACCGATGTGAGGAGCGGGCGTGGCTACAGCACCGGCAAGGACTCGCCAAACACTCGCCAAGAACTCGCCAAGAACAGGGAGGCCCTCGGATGACCGCCATCGCCTTGACCATCGCCGGATCGGACTCGAGCGGCGGTGCCGGCATCCAGGCCGACCTCAAGAGCTTCGCGGCGTTGCGCGTCTACGGCGCCAGCGTCGTCACCGCGCTGACCGCGCAGAACACGACCGGCGTACAGGGCGTCCACGCGGTGCCGCCCGACTTCATCGCCGCGCAGATCGACTCGGTCTTCTCCGACCTCAAGGTCGGTGCGGTGAAGATCGGCATGCTGCCGAGCCCCGAGGTCATCCGCGCGGTGGCCGAGAGCCTGCGCCGCCACGCCCCCACCGTCCCCGTGGTCCTCGATCCGGTGATGATCGCGGCCTCGGGCGACCGGTTGATCTCGGAAGAGGCGGTCGAGACGCTGCGGGCCGAGTTGATGCCGCTCGCCGACGTCGTCACCCCGAACCTTCCCGAGGCCGCGACGCTGCTCGGCGAGCCTGAGGCCGAACACGAGAACGAGGCGGTCGGGCAGGCCCGGCGCCTGCTGGAGCGGGGGGCGCGGGCGGTGCTGATCAAGGGCGGCCACGGCGAGGGCCGCGAGAGCGTCGATCACCTGCTCGGCCGCGACGGAACGGTCCGCCGCTTCGCCGCTCCGCGGATCGAGACCCGCAACAACCACGGCACCGGCTGCACCCTGTCGGCGGCGGTCGCGGCTGGCCTTGCCCGCGGGCTCGGCCTTGTCGAAGCCGTGGGGCACGCCAAAACTTACGTCACCGAGGCGATCCGCGCCGCCGACAGCATACCGGTCGGCCACGGCCACGGACCGCTGCACCACTTCTACGCCCTGTGGAAGTGAGCCGGAACGGAGCAGAGGAATGGTGAAACCGCCGACGAGGGACGGACAGCACGGCCGCCGCCACCACGGCGCGGGCCGCCACGCGCCGCGGACCGGCGAACCCTCGACCGAGACCCGCAATCGGCTGGCGCTGAGCCGCTTCACCTATAGCGGCGGCTATGACGGCTACGAGGGCCGGATGATCCTGCGGCCGGATTGGGCGAAGCCGTCGGGGTCGAAACGTTAGGTGTTGCCGCGCCGATTGCGTTTGACAAAGCAAACGTCCGTTCGGATAAAGGAACGATCTCCTTGAAGTGACGCGTGGGCCCGAGCGCCGGATCGGCTTATCGCCCCGGCAGGCCCCGCATCGGCGGATCGGCAGGATGCAGCACATCACGGCAAGCCTCGAGCGCG
This sequence comes from Methylorubrum salsuginis, assembly GCF_900114375.1. GTDB lineage: Bacteria > Pseudomonadota > Alphaproteobacteria > Rhizobiales > Beijerinckiaceae > Methylobacterium > Methylobacterium salsuginis. The sequence goes on from NZ_FOSV01000012.1 coordinate 40,885, forward strand.
GACGGCCGAAGGATCTGGCGAGCGGCGCGCAGGTGCTCTCGGGTCAGCTCGGCAAGACGATCCAGCGCCTGCGCAAGGCCTACAACCTCTCGCTCTCCGAACTCGCCGAGCAATCCGGCGTGGCGAAGTCGATCATCTCCCAGATCGAGCGCAACGAGACCAACCCGACGCTCGCCACCATCTGGCGCCTGAGCCAGGCGCTCGACGTGTCGATCGAGCGGGTGCTGGCCACCTCCGACGAGGAGCCGTTCATCGAGCGCTTCTCCCGCGCCGACACTCCGCGCCTCGTCTCCGAGGACGGCAAGGTGCGGCTCGCCATCATCGGCTGGATCAAAACGGTCGAGTGGCTGCAATGGTACGACGTCACCGCCGATCCCGGCGGCGTGCTCGATTCCGATGCGCATCAGCGCGGCTCGGTCGAGTCGCTCTCGGTGACGGAGGGCACCTTCGCCGTCGAGGTCGCGGGCGAGGTGCAGCGGGCGGGGCCCGGCGAAACCCTGCGCTACCGCTGCGACCGGCCCCACAGCGTGCGCTGCGTGAGCGAGGGGCCGGGCCGGGCCACCATGGTGGTCATCATGAAGGCCGCGGTGATGGAGTGATCCGCCTTTCGGCGGATCGCCTCACGATGAAAGCGGCACGGCGTCGAGCGCCGTGCCGTGCCTGCTTCAGCGCGGAATGAACGCCCAGTAGTCGAGATCGAGGATCACCGACGGGTCGTAGCCGTCGCCCTGGCGGCCCGGATGGTTGCCGCAGGGCTGGTTCTTGGCCGCGATGGTGCGCAGGCGCAGCGCCCCGATATCGGTGCGGCCGGGGAGTTCCGCCGTCTCCAGCACCTCGGACCACGCGTAGACGGTGTCGCCGGCAAACAGCGGGGCGACGTGGCGCCCGGCATTGATGCCGCCGATGGCGAACGCGTTGGCGAGCCCGTTGAAGCTGAGCGCGCGGGCGAGCGAAATGACGTGGCCGCCGTAGATCAGCCGCTTGCCGAACTTGGTCTCCTTCGTCGCGACGGCGTCGAAATGGACCTTGGCGGTGTTCTGGAACAGGCGCGTGGCGATCTGGTGCTCGGCCTCCTCGACGGTCATGCCGTCGACGTGGTCGATTTTTTCGCCGACCGCGTAATCCCCGAAGAGATGCGGGCTGCCGGCGAGCGCCGTGTCGTAGGCGGAGGCGTCGAGCGGCGGCAGGGCCTTGGCGAGGTCGGCCGGATCGACGACCTTGGCGAGCGTCGGCACATGCTCCTCGGCGATCTTCGCTTCGGGATCGCGCTTGCGCACGAGCACCCAGCGGCAATAGCTCAGCACGGTCCGGCCCGAGGCATCGGAGCCGGTGGAGCGCACGTAGACCACGCCGGTCTGGCGGTTGGAGCTCTCCTTGAGGCCGATCACCTCGGAGACGGTCGAGAGCGTCTCGCCCGGATAGACCGGGCGGTGGAAGCCGCCCTCGGCATAGCCGAGATTGGCCAGCGCGTTGAGCGAGACGTCGGGCACGGTCTTGCCGAACACGACGTGGAAGGTGAGCAGGTCGTCGAGCGGGCTCGCCGGATAGCCGAGGGCCTTGGCGAAGGCGTCCGAGGACTGCACGGCGAAGCGCGGCCCGTAGAGGGCGGTGTAGAGCGCCACGTCGCCGGTGGTGACGGTGCGGGGGGTGGCGTGGCGGATGGTTTCGCCGAGGCGGAAATCCTCGAAGAAGCGGCCCGGATTGGTCTTCATTCTCGCGTCCTCAGCCCTCGTCGTCCGTTGTCCGCCGCCCGAGCCCCGCTTCTGGATATCGTATCCAGAACCGAGGTTCAGGCCCTTGTGGCGCCTCGGCTTTTTGCGGCCAGCGACCACCCTTCGGACTGACGCTCTAGCAACGGGTCCGGGCGCAGCGCAATGCCACGCTCGGGCCGATTCCCAGCCGAGCGGTCAGAGGACCATCTGGATGTAGAGGTCGGTGATGAGCTTCTGCACGAACAGCAGCAGCAGGATCAGGATGATCGGCGAGATGTCGACGCCGCCGAGGTTGGGCAGGAGGTTGCGGATCGGCCGCAGCACCGGCTCGGTGACCCGGTAGAGGAATTCGCCGATCTGCGAGACGATCGGATTGCGCACGTTCACGACGTTGAACGCCACGAGCCAACTCAGCACGGCACTCGCGATGAGGATGTAGATGTAGAGCTGGATGACGGTGTTGATGAGCCAGAGAAGGGCGTTCATGCGGGCTGTACCGGTCCTCGCCGCCCGCGTTCCGACCCGGCGCGGGATGCGCGGGGCTCGCGGGTCATTTCCGGAATTGACAGAGCGAAGCGGACAAGCCTAAAAGGCACCCGCCTCGGGACGGGGCTGTAGCTCAGATGGGAGAGCGCCGCAATCGCACTGCGGAGGTCAGGGGTTCGAATCCCCTCAGCTCCACCAGGTTCCTCGCTCGGCGAGAGACCAAAGGTGGCAAGGACTTAGAGGGTCTTTACCTCAGTCCACAATCGTCCAGATCGAGAGTTCGGGTTTCGAAAGGACAAGTCCTTTCGCGGGTCCAGGGCAGAGCCCTGGGAAACCTCGAGCGTCCTCACGGCCTTCCCCGTCGCGACCCCGCCCACGGAAGGCACGACGCTTCGCATGCACGACATCCCACGCCTGCGCGACGTCGCGCTCGTTCTCAGCGGCGGCAACGCGCTCGGGGCGTATCATGCCGGCGTGTTCGAGGTGGTGGAGGCGCGCGGGCTTCGTCCGGGCTGGCTGGTCGGCGCCTCGATGGGGGCGATCACCGCCGCGATCATTGTGGGCAACCCGCCGGAGCGGCGCGTGGCGCGGCTGCGGGAGTTCTGGGACGAGGCGACCCAGCACACGGGCCTGAGCGGCGAGCCGATGCTCAAGCCGCGGCAATATTCCAATGCCCTGCACGCCCTGCTGGCGCTGGCCTGGGGCCGACCGGCGATCTTCCGGCACCGGTTGCCCGGCCTGTGGTCGGCGCTGCCGTGGATGCCGAACGACGTCGCGCTGTTCGACCACGCGCCGCTGCGCGCCACGCTGAACCGCCTCGTCGATTTCGAGCGGCTGAACGGCGGCGAGACCCGGCTGACGGTCGGCGCCGTCGACGTCACGACCGGGGAGGAGGTGTTTTTCGACACCCAGCGCCAACGGGTCGTGCCCGAGCACATCCTGGCGAGCGCGGCGATCCTGCCGGCCTTCCCGCCGGTCGAGGTGGAGGGGCGGCTGCTGTGCGATGCAGGCTATACCAACAACCTGCCGCTCGATCCGCTGTTCGCGCCCGAGCCGGAGCGCGACCTGCTGTGCATCGCCTCAGACCTGTTCAGCCTGAGCGCGCCGCGGCCCCAATCCCTCGATGCGGTGCTGGAGCGGGCCAACGATCTGATCTTTGCCAGCGCCGGGCGGCGGGCCATCGCCGGGCTCGCGCGGGAATACGCGCTACGGGAGCGCTTGGAGCCGGACGGGCCCGCGGTGCGGCTGCTGCACGTCACCTACAAGGCCGGGGCGGACCAGCTGGCGGCCAAGAGCTTCGACTTCTCGCCGTCGTCGATCCGGGACCGGTGGGAGGCCGGGCGGCGGGACATGACGCTGGGGATGGAGCGGCTCGAGCGGGCGCCCGCGGGGGGAGGGCGGTTCGTCTACGAGAGCGTGTGACGCCTCAAACCTCCGGCGGCGCGTCAGGATTGCCCTCGAAGCGGTCGCGGTGGGCGGCGGTGCGGGCCAGCAGTAGGAGCGTCACCGGGGTCGTCACGGTGAAGAACAGGCCGATCAGCGCATCGCGCAGGACGAGGCGGTCCTCGATCAGCGAGAGCAGCAGCATCGAGCCGCACAGGATCAGGGCCATCCCCAGCGTCGCGCCGAGCGATGGGGCGTGGACGCGCTCGTAGAAGGTCTTCAGGCGGATCAGGCCGAGCGCGCCGACGAGCGCGAAGCCTGCGCCGGTGACCGTCAGCAGCACGACGAGGCAAGCGGCCCAGATCGGGAGTTCGGCGCCGTTCACTGGATCACCTCGCCCTGCATCAGGAACTTCGCCAGGGCTACGGTGGCGGTGAAACCGATCATGCCGATGATCAGCGCCGCCTCGAAATACAGGCCGCTGCCGGTGCGCATGCCGTGGACGACGATCGCCAGCATGCCGTTGAGGTAGAACGTATCGAGACCGAGGATCCGGTCCTGGGCGCGGGGGCCGCGCAGCATCCGCCACGCGGCGAGCGCCATCGCCAGGACCAGCATGCCCTGGGCGAGGCCGAGGCCCCAATCGAGGATCGTCACGCTGGTCATGCCGAAACTCCCGCAAAGATTTCCAGAAGGGGGCGCTCGTAGCGGTCCTTGATCCGAGCCTCCCAGTCGCTGTCCTCGGTGAAGTCGAGGACGTGTAGGAGCAGGCAGCCGGTGTCGGAATCGTACTGCACCCAGAGCGTGCCGGGGGTCGCCGTGAGGATCACCGCCAGCACCGTGAGGCCGGCGGGCTCGCGCAGTTCCAGCGGCACGGTGATGAAGCCGGTGCGGCGCTCGCACGGACGGGGATTGAGGACGACGCGGGCCACGTCGATGTTCGAGCGGACCATGTCGTAGAGGAAGATGCCGATCAGCCGGGCGATGGCGGAGGGCGCGCGCAGCCGCACGGGGCGGGGTTCCAGCGCCCGCATCACCGCCGGCACCGCGAGGCCGACGGCGAGGGCCAGGAGGACGTTGCCGGGGGTCGGCGGCGCGTTGAGCAGCAGCCATGTCAGCGTCAGGGCCAACGAGAGCAGCGGATGGGGCAGAAGGCGGCTCACCGGACACCTCCTTCGCCGAGCACGGCCCGGACGTAGTCCTGCGGCTGGGACAGCCACGCCACGGTGGCGTCGGCATAGGCCAATACCGGGCCGCCCCACAGGGCGAGCGCCATGCAGGTGAGGAGCAGGCCGGCAATTCCCAAAAGTTCGGGGGCGCGCAGGACCGGCGCGGGGTCGTCGCTCGGCACCCACAGGCTGAAGATGCCGAGCCGCACGAGCGGCATCAGCGTGCCGAAGCTCGACAGCGTCAGCGCCGCGATCAGCCCCCAGGTCGAGGCCGTCATCGCCCCGCCGGTCAGCCCGGAGAAGATCGCGAGCTTGCCCACGAAGCCGGCCAGCGGGGGGACGCCCGCCAGCATCAGCGTCGCGACCAGGAAACCGATGCCGAGAATCGCCACCGCCGAGGGGATCGCCCGGCCGACCTCGGTCGCCTCGGGATCGTCGAACGGGTCGCGGTACTCGTCGGCGAAGACCGGTTTTCCGGCTTCCGCCGGGTCGCGGCCGCGCTGGAGGATTTCGGCCAGGAGGAACAGGGCGCCGGCGGCCAGCGTCGAGCCGACGAGGTAGTAGAGCGCCCCCGACAAGGCCCGCTCGCTTCCCGTCCCGAGGGCGGCCAGCACCGTGCCGGACGAGATCATCACGGCGTAGCCCGCCGCGCGGGTCAGATCGCGCGCCGCCAGGATGCCCACGGTGCCGAAGGCGATGGTGGCGAGCCCCGCGGCGAACAGGATCGTCTGGCCGAAGCCGGCCGACAGCCCCTCGCCGAACAGCAGCAGGCTGAGGCGCACCACGACGTAGACGCCGACCTTGCTGAGGATGGCGAGGATCGCCGCGGCCGGGGCGCTGGCCGCCGCATAGGTGGTCGGCAGCCAGAAACCGAGGGGCCACGCGCTGCACTTGATCAGGAAGGCAAGCCCGAGCACGGCGCAGCCGACCTCGAACAGGCCGAGTTCGCTTAAGTGAGGCGCCGCGAGGCGCCGGGCGAGATCGGCCATGTTGAGGGTGCCGGTCGTGCCGTAAATCAGGCTGACGCCGACGAGGAAGAACAGCGAGGCGACGAGGTTGACCGCGATGTAGCCGAGGCCGGCGCGGATGCGCGTCTCGCCCGAGCCGTGCAGGACGAGGCCGTAGGAAGCCGCCAGCATCACCTCGAAGAACACGAACAGGTTGAACAGGTCGCCGGTGAGGAAGGCGCCGTTCACGCCCATCACCAGCAGCAAAAACAGGCCGTGGAAGCGTGGACCCGCCCGGCCCCAGCGGGCGAAGGAGAAGACGAGGGCGCAGAGGCCGAGGATCGCGGCGAGCACCAGCATCATCGCCGAGAGCCGGTCGGCCACCAGCACGATGCCGTAGGGCGCGGCCCAGTTGCCGAGGCGGTAGACGTCCGCCGCCTCGCTCGCGCGGCCGAGGAGGACGAGGGCGATGCCGAGCAGCACCAGCATCGTGACGAGGCTCAAGCCCGCCTTCAGCTCGCGGCGGCGCTCGTCCATCAGGAACATCGCGCCCGCGACCGCGATCGGCAGCACGATCGGCAGGACGACGAGGTGGTCGGACCACGTGCTCGCCTGTGTGATGGCGACGGGGCCGGTCATGGATGGGGGTTTCCCGGATGCGGTTCCGCGCGATGCGGCTCGTGGCCGTCGACGTGGTCGCTGCCGGTGACGCCGCGGGCGGCCAGCAGGACGACGAGGAACAGGGCGGTGAGCGCGAAGCCGATGACGAGAGCGGTGAGCACCAGCGCCTGAGGCACCGGATCGTCGACGGAGACGATCTCCGGTATGGCGCCGAGCACCGGCGGCGCGCCGACGGTGAGGCGGCCCATGGCGAAGATGAACAGGTTGACGGCGTAGCTCAGCAGCGAGAGGCCCAGCACGACTTGGAAGGTGCGCGGGCGCAGCATCAGCCACACGCCGGAGGCGGCGAAGATGCCGATCCCGGCCGACAGGACGAACTCCATCAGGCGGGCTCCTTCCCGGCATCCGCTCTCGCTTCGGCCTCGGCTTCCGCGGCGCGGGTGCGGCGCAGCGACTGGTGGGCCAGCGCCACCAGCATCAGGGCGCTGGCGCCGACGACGAGGACCATGATGCCGAGATCGAACACCAGCGCGCTCGCCACCGGCACCTTCCCGAGCACCGGCGGCTTCCAATAGGTGAAGAAGGCGGTGAGGTAGGGGCGCCCGAACAGCCAGGAGCCCGCCCCCGCCAGCACCGCGATCAGCATGCCGGCGCCGATCCAGGCGATCGGCTGGATGCGCAGGCGCTCTTCCACCCATTGGGCGCCGTTCGCCATGTATTGCAGCATGAAGGCGACCGTCATGGCGATGCCCGCCGCGAAGCCGCCTCCAGGCAGGTCGTGGCCGCGCAGGAACAGGTGCAGCGCGAGGAGCACGATGAACGGGAACAGCCACGTCGTCACCACGCGGGGCACGAGCAATGCGTCGGCGGTGGTGTGGCCGGGCTCGCGGCCCTCGCGGGCGTGGTCATAGGCGTCGTAGCGGACCTGTTGCGCCGGGCGCTCCAGGCTGTCGGGGGCGGGGCGGAACCGGCGCAGCAGGGCGAACACCGTGAGGCCGACGACGCCGAGCACGCAGATCTCGCCGAGCGTGTCGAAGGCGCGGAAATCGACCAGCAGCACGTTGACGACGTTGCGCCCGCCCGCCTGCGGATAGGCCTCCTCGACGAACCAGCGGCTGATGCCGTCCACCGCCGGACGGGTCATCACGGCATAGGCGAGCCCGGCGAGGCCGAAGCCGACGAGGCCGGCGATGCAGAGATCGATCAGGCGGCGGCGCCTGCCCCGTGCCTCCTCCGAGGCCGGAACGGGAATCGCCTCGTCGCGCTTCGGCAACCAGCGCAGCCCTAGCAGCAGCATCACGGTGGTGACGATCTCGACGAGGATCTGTGTCACCGCGAGGTCGGGGGCCGACAGCCAGAGGAAGGTGAGGCTGCTGACGAGGCCGGCGCCGCCCACGAAGATCGCCGCCGAGAGCCGGTGGTACTTCGCCCGTTCCGCCGCGCCGATGGCGCAGGCCGCACCCACCAGCCACATCAGGGCGAAGGCCGGATCGAAGGGGGTGAGGCGCCCCGGCGCCGTCAGGTCGAGCCCGCGGGCAGCGCCCGCGGCGAGGGCCGCCGTCAGTGCCGTCAGGAACAGGATGCGCAGTTGCGGCTGGAGCCGCTCGGTGCCGAGACGCGCTTCCAGCCAGCGGGCGCCGCGCACGAGGCCGGTCATCGAGCGCTCGAACAGCCAGCCGCCGTCGAGCCGGTCCATCAGCCAGGGGCCGCCGCGGGGATTGGTGTTGATGCGCTTGCCGAAGACGAAATAGAGCGCCACGCCGCCGACGAGGGCCGCGACGCTCATGGCGAGCGGCGCGTTGAAGCCGTGCCAGATGGCGAGGCTGTAATCGGGGGTGCGCTCGCCCAGCACCGCCCGCACCGCGCCCGCCAGAACCGGGCCGATGGTGAGGTTCGGCACGAGGCCGATGGCAATGCAGGTGAGCACCAAGGCTTCGATCGGGATGCGCATCCAGCGCACCGGCTCGTGCGGTGCGTGCGGCAGGTCGTGCGGGGGCGGCCCGAAGAAGGTCTGGCGGATGAAGCGCAGCGAGTAGAGCATGGTGAACGCGGAGGCCACCGTCGCCAGCACGGGGAGCGCCAAGTGGAGCGGGTGGTCGCCGGCGTTGTCGACGGCCTCCGACAGGAACATCTCCTTCGACAGGAAGCCGTTGAGCAGCGGCACGCCGGCCATCGCGGCGGCGGCCACCATGGCGAGCGTCGCGGTGTAAGGCATCGCCCGCCACAGGCCCGAGAGGCGGCGCATGTCGCGGGTGCCGGTCTCGTGGTCGATGATGCCGGCCGCCATGAACAGCGAGGCCTTGAAGGTCGCGTGGTTCACGACGTGGAAGATCGCGGCGACCACGGCGAGCGGCGAATCGAGCCCGAGCAGCAGCGTGATCAGGCCGAGATGGCTGATGGTCGAGTAGGCGAGCAGGCCCTTCAGGTCGTGCTGGAAGATCGCCGACCACGCGCCGACCAGCATCGTCGCCATGCCCAGCCCGCCGACGATCCAGTACCAGGCCTCGGTGCCGGCCAGGACCGGCCAGAGCCGGATCATCAGGAAGATGCCGGCCTTCACCATGGTGGCGGAGTGGAGGTAGGCGCTGATCGGCGTCGGCGCCGCCATGGCGCGGGGCAGCCAGATATGGAACGGGAACTGCGCCGACTTGGTGAGCGCGCCGGCGAGCACGAGGATCAGCGCGGGCAAGTAGAGCGGGCTGTTGCGGATCGCGTCGCCCGACGCCAGCACCGTGTCGAGATCGTAGCTGCCGACGATCCGGCCGATCAGGATCATGCCGACGAGCAGGCACAGGCCGCCGGCGGCGGTGACGGTGAGCGCCATGCGGGCGCCGTCGCGGGCGGAGGCGTTGTCCGACCAATAGCCGATCAGCAGGAACGAGACGACCGAGGTCAGCTCCCAGAAGACGACGAGCTGGATCAGGTTGCCCGAGAGCACGATGCCGAGCATCGCACCGACGAAGGCGAGGAAGTAGCAGAACAGCCGCGGCACCGGATCGGCGGCGGCCATGTAGTAGCGGGCATAGAGCACCACCAGCGCGCCGATGCCGAGCACCAGCATGGCGAAGAGCCACGCCAAGCGGTCGAGCCGCAGGATCAGGCGGACGCCCAGCGTCGGCAGCCAGTCTACCGCCACGGTGACGGGGGTGTCGCCGATCAGCGGATAGAGGCTGGCCACGCAGGCGAGGCTCACCAGCATCACGCCCCCCGCCACCGTGGCGGCCGCGTTGCGCGCCGAGCCCGGCAGGCAAACCGCCACGAGGCTGCCGAGGAAGGGCAGGATCGCGGCGAGCGCGACGAGCAGCTGAGGCGTCGAGGCTGAGGGCAAAGAACGAGGCTCGCGGGTCCGGGCGCCGCCTTTTCCGGGCGGCGCCGTCATCCATCGGGGTCGCAACGCCTCGCGCAACCCCGCTCGCCGCCGGAATCGGCGGTTTTGCGGGCATTTCGTCGAGGACAGGGCGCTTCTAGCAGAACGAGAGGCGGGGCGTACCGCATCCGGCGTGCGCATCGACACCGGGGCGCATGCGTTTCGAACCCGAGGCGGCTATGAGGTTCGGACCCATGATCCACCGGCTGCCGCCCCTGTTCCCCCTCCTGTTGCCAACGCTCGCCGTCTTCCTCGGCGCGTGCTCCGACGAGGGCGGCGAGCGTCGCCGGTCCCTCGGCGAGGCGCCGCGTTTCGACGACCTCATGCGGGTGGCGGATGCCGAGCGGGGCGGGCGCCTGTTCGGCCGCTGCGCCGCCTGCCACACGATCGAGCGGGGCGCGGGCGACCGGAACGGTCCGGGCCTGTTCGACGTGATGGGCAAGCCCGTCGCCGGAAACAGCCGACGGTTCGGCTACACCGCCTCGCTCCGGTCCCTCGGCGGCGTCTGGACGCCGGAGCGTATGGACGCTTGGCTCACCGCGCCGGCCGCGATGGTGCCGGGCACGAGCATGCACTTTTCGGGGCTGCCCGACGCGCTCGACCGGGCGGACCTCATCGCCTTCCTGCGGACCCGGAGCCTCGCGGCAGAGGTTGCGACCCAACCAGAACGGCAGCCGGCCCCCCGAGAGCCGTAACGGCGCCGTCGTCTCGGTGGGCGACTTCGGGATGACCGTCGTCGCGGCGGCATCTTGTTCGATGTCCGAGCGTTCCTCGGCGCATTGCGGCCAAGCCGCCCCCGGCAACGCTCAGAGCTTCGTGCCGGGTATCGATAGGCCGGGCCAGTACGACGAGCGCGCCGCCGTGGGCCGTAGGGGGCATCCACGCCGATGCGTCGGTCGGAGGAACGGCGGCGCTTGCCGGGCGACACCGATTCCCACACGCTCATGCCTGCTGCGGATCGGCCTCTCGAAGGGGCCGGTGGCGGGCGTCGGCGACCATCACGGGTCGGGCCCGCCGCACCTTCAGCACAGCAATCGCAACAGGCTGAATGCCAAAGTCGGCCGCATGGCCGGCAGGCGCCGTCACCAGCCCTACCGATGAAGAACGGGATGTCAGGAGATGCGCTCGCGACCCAACGACTCCGCTAAGGAGGGGGTCTGACCGATCGGCATCTGAGGAGTGTTTGGTGGGCGCACTAGGGTTCGAACCTAGGACCCGCTGATTAAGAGTCAGCTGCTCTACCAACTGAGCTATGCGCCCCTCGGCTTCGCTTCCGAAGCCGTCCCGCCGGGCCACCAATCCCCTGCGGTGACGGGCTACTAGCAACGCCCGGGACGGCTGTCTACCCGGTGGTTCGAAGATTTTGCCGGGAACCTTTGCCGGAGGGCCGGAGGCATGGGGCGGTTGCACGGGCCGCAGGACTTCAGGGAGACGGACAGGATTTCGGGGAGACGGGGAGGAGTCGCACGCGCCCGCGTGACGGGGGGCGCAGTCTCGGCTAGAGGCGAAGGATGAGCGTACGTCCCTTGCGAATCGGAACCCGCGGCAGCCCCATGGCGCTGGCGCAGACCGGAATGGTCCGTGACCGGATCGTTGCGGCCAATCCCGGCCTGGAGACCGAGATCGTCGTCGTCTCGACGGTGGCCGACCGCATCCTCGACCGCCCGCTCTCCGAGATCGGCGGCAAGGGTCTGTTCACCAAGGAACTGGAGCAGGCGCTGTTCGCCGACGCGATCGATGTCGCGGTCCATTCCATGAAGGACGTGGAGACCTGGCTGCCGGACGGTCTCGTCATCGCCTGCATCCTGGAGCGGGACGACCCGCGCGACGCGTTTCTCACGGCGGGCGCGGCCACTTGCCTCGCGGATCTGCCGGCGGGATCGCGGGTCGGCACCTCGTCGCTGCGCCGCGGGGCGCAGGTGCTGATGCATCGGCCGGATCTGACGATCGTTCCCCTGCGCGGCAACGCCAACACCCGCATGCGCAAGCTGGAGGCGGGGGAGTGCGACGCGACGCTGCTGGCGCTCGCGGGCCTGCAGCGGCTCGGCATGGAGAGCGTGGCCCGCTCCGTCCTCTCCGTCGAGGAGATGCTTCCCGCCGTGGCCCAGGGTGCGCTCGGCATCGAGTGTCGGGCGGGGGACGAGGCGATCCGCGCGCTGCTGGCGCCGGTCGCCTGTTCCACGACCACGACGGCCCTCGACGCGGAGCGGGGCCTGCTCGCCGAACTCGACGGCTCCTGCCGCACGCCGATCGCCGCGCTGGCCCAGGTGCAGGGGGATCGCATCAGCCTCGACGGCCTGCTGTTCCTGCCGGACGGCTCACGCCATTGGGCGGTCCATCGCGAGGGCGCCGCTGCCGACGCCGCCGCGATCGGGCGGGAAGCCGGCGCCGAACTGAAGCGCGCCGCGGGCGACGTGTACTTCGCGCATCTGAAATAGCGCCGACGCCGGTTGGGCCTCACCGGGCCGCGGGCGCGGCCCTGCGATGCGCTCGACCCCTCCGACCGATCGCATCGACGGCCCCTCGCCGCGTGGGGCCGCAGACCGCCGTCCTCGGTGGAAACCGGGCGACGATCACGGCGCAGGCGGGCCGCCCTCCCTCACGACAGCCGGCGTCAATGCTCGTCGGGGGTCGATCCGGTCTCGGTGACGTCCGTCAAGGCCGCCTTTTCCGCCGGAGGTTCGGCGCTGGCGACGGATTTCGGCTCCAGCAGCGGCTGCAGCCGGGCGGCGAGCTGCTTGTCGAGATGGCGGGCATAGGCGCCCTTGAAGAAGCGCTCGCCGGTGCCGCGGCCGTAGAGCTGATCGTGGGCGACCGCCATGCGCTGCACCTCGGGGCGGCAGAGGAAGCCGATGACGCCGGCGGCCTCGAACCAGCGAGCCTCACGGGCAAAGCGCATCGCTCTCGGGTTGGAGAGCACCGTCTCGGCGAAGCAGGCGGTGGCCGCCTCTTCGAGGGGGGCCAGCACGGCGTGAGGTGTGCCGGGCACGTGCTGGCGGGCGGGGCGCGCCTCTGCCGCTGAGGTGGCGAGGGCGACGGCAAGACCGCAGAGCAGCACGGCTTTCATGGGGCGTCTCGAACCGGTGTCGAACGCCCGCATTCTTCGCTGAACAAACCGACAGATCTAGGGCACCTGGGCCGTCTTCGTGCCGCAGCGCGACACAAAGTTCGGTTGTCTCTCCGCCGCCACAGGGGCGGCTCAGCCCCGGCGCATGGCGTTCCAGCTTCCGCTGCAGCTGACGAGGCCGTTGCCGACCGTCTGCCACGTGCCCGAGCCGCTGCCGCCGGGCGTGAGGCGACCGGTCACCTGAGCCGCATCCTGGCCGCGGGAGATGATGCCGCGCACCGCGCCGTTCGGCGACACCCGGCCCTGGATGTTGACCTCGCCGCCGCCATAGACCGCCTCGCCCCGCTGGATCTGGACGCCGTAGCGGTAGGCCCGGTCGCACGGGCCGTCCTGGGTGACGACCTCGATGCTCCAGCGCCCGTCGTAGCGGTTCGGCACCTGCACCTTGCGCTTGGCGGCGTCCGCCGGCCCCAGGGCCGCCACGGTGACGACGGCGGAAAGGCAGGTGGCGAGAATCGGCAGGCGCATGGCGTCGGGTCCGGCTGTCCAGGGTGGGGCATGGCCCCGCTCGACGCCGAAGATTGGCGCAAGGTCCGCAGAGTCAAGGCGTGCTCCCGGAGGCCGGATGCCGCCACGGTCCGGCTCGTGACGCGGCACACGCACGCTCGATGGCGTCACGCCGTCTTGACGAGGCGCTCGCCGCTGAAGGCCGTGGTGGTCTCGCGGGCATAGGCGCGGGCCCGTAGGACCACTTCCGTCGGGATCTGCATCACCACGTCTCCGGTCTTCGGGTCCGTGACGCGGAAGACGAGGGAGGCGCTGTCCTGATCGCGCACATAGGCGCGCTGCTCGGGCTGGGCCGGCTTGGCCTCGCTCGCCTCGGGACGCACGTCGATGGAGACCGCCGGGTCGAGCACCCGGGAATCGGGGCCGTTCGACGGGCCCGCCACGGGGCGGATCGGGGTGATGCCGGAGGCCTGCGCAACGGGCGGCGTCGGCGGTGCTGGACGGATCGCGTCCATGGCTGATGTCCTTTTCGAGTTCAGGGACGAACCATGAACCCCAGAACACCGCGCGGGCGATAAGCGGAGTGTTAAGAAACGCCTCTTGTCCCCCGCTGCCATGGGACGGAGTCGATGACGTGTGAAGATTTCACCAACAATTCGATCGAATCTTCGCGGCGATGAAAGGAGGCGGCCGGGCTGATCCGGCCGCCCCCGAACGCTCATTCCGCCGCTTCGACGTAGAGCTTGCCGCCCTCGGCCAAGAACTCCTGCGACTTCGCTTCCATGCCGGCCTTGCGCTCCTCCTCGGAGAGGGGCTTGGCCTCGCCCAGCACGATGCCGGCCTCCTCCATGGCGAGCACGTCGGCGCGCAGGTCCTGCGTGATCTTCATCGAGCAGAATTTCGGCCCGCACATCGAGCAGAAATGGGCGACCTTGTGGGCGTCCTTCGGCAGGGTCTCGTCGTGGAACGAGCGGGCCGTGTCCGGGTCCAGCGAGAGGTTGAACTGGTCCTCCCAGCGGAAGTCGAACCGGGCGCGGGACAGCGCGTCGTCGCGCAGCTGCGCGGCGGGGTGGCCCTTGGCGAGGTCGGCGGCATGCGCCGCGATCTTGTAGGTGATGACGCCGGTCTTCACGTCGTCGCGGTTGGGGAGCCCCAGATGCTCCTTCGGCGTGACGTAGCAGAGCATGGCGCAGCCGAACCAGCCGATCATCGCCGCGCCGATGCCCGACGTGATGTGATCGTAGCCGGGCGCGATGTCGGTCGTCAGCGGGCCGAGCGTATAGAACGGCGCCTCGCCGCATTCGCGCAACTGCTTCTCCATGTTGACCTTGATCTTGTGCATCGGCACGTGGCCTGGGCCCTCAATCATGGTCTGGCAGCCCTTCTCCCAGGCGATCTGGGTGAGCTCGCCGAGCGTCTCCAACTCGGCGAACTGGGCCGCGTCGTTGGCATCCGCGATCGAGCCGGGGCGCAGGCCGTCGCCGAGCGAGAACGACACGTCGTAGGCCCGCATGATGTCGCAGATCTCGTCGAACCGCTCGTAGAGGAACGATTCGCGGTGCCCGGCGAGGCACCAGCGCGCCATGATCGAGCCGCCGCGCGAGACGATGCCGGTGGTGCGCCGCGCAGTGAGCGGCACATGGGCCAGCCGCACGCCCGCATGGATGGTGAAGTAGTCGATGCCCTGCTCGGCCTGCTCGATGAGGGTGTCCTTGAAGACCTCCCAATCGAGCTTGAGCGGATCGCCGCCGACCTTCTCCAGCGCCTGATAGATCGGCACGGTCCCGATCGGCACGGGGGAGTTGCGCACGATCCACGAGCGGATGTTGTGGATGTTGCGGCCGGTCGAGAGGTCCATGACGGTGTCCGCGCCCCAGCGGATCGACCAGACCAGCTTCTCGACCTCTTCCGCCGCCGAGGAGGTGACGGCCGAGTTGCCGATGTTGGCGTTGATCTTCACCAGGAAATTGCGGCCGATCGCCATCGGCTCGAGTTCGAGGTGGTTGATGTTGGCCGGGATGATGGCCCGGCCGCGGGCGATCTCGTCGCGCACGAATTCGGGCGTGATGAAGGGCGGGATCGAGGCGCCGAAGTTCTGGCCGTCGGCGAGCGCGGCTTCCGCCGTCTTCAGCATCTCGGCGCGGCACGCGTTCTCGCGGTGCGCGACGTAGATCATCTCCTCGGTGACGATGCCGGCTTTCGCGAACTCGTATTGCGTCACCATCTGGCCCGCTTCCGCGCGGCGGATCGTGCGCTCGGCCGGGCAGGGGGCGACGAGCTTGTCGGCCGAGGCGAAGCCGTTGTCCTCGGGCTTGACCTCTCGGGGCTTCACCGCCGCGTAGCCGCGCTTCGCGATCCAGGGCTCGCGGGCCGTCGGCAGGCCCTTCTCCAGATCGATGCCGGCATCGGTCTCGGTGTAGGGGCCGGACGGGTCGTAGACCCGCACCGGTGCCTCCTTGGGATCGGACAAGCCGATTTCGCGGTAGGGTACACGGATGTCGGGATGGCCGGGGACCGCGTCGTAGACCTTGCACGAGCCCTGGATCGGCCCGGTGGTCACGCTGGCGGGATTGCCTTGGGGGAAGTCTTTGGGACGGACGGGTGCGTTCATCGCTGTCGCTCCTGGCGTGGGAGGCGACCCGTTGGTCCCGACGATGGTGCGGAAGGCCGACGCCTCGCGCGCCGGCCACAGGTTCCCGTCCCTCCGCCGGTACGAACCGGATCAGGTTCAAGGGTCAGGGCGTGTTGCCCACTCTCAGCCCGGTTAGGGCCCCCCTCGGAACGATTCCAACCTCTGCCGCCGCGCCATCCTTGTCAATCCGTACCGACAAACAGGCAAATCGGAGTGTTCGATTTTACCGGAAGTCGCGAAAGGCGGGACACCTGCCTCGATCCTTGCCGGTTTGCGGCGCATCCCGGAGAAGTGCCTCACCCAAAACTCACCAATTCCCGTGTCGATGCCCGTCGCCGGGTCGCAAATGTGGATGGACACGGGTTCCGGGGTGGCGCGAAGGCCCTCCATCCGCGACACAGACTCTCGATGAGCACGGTCGTCCCCTTCCGCAGACCCCAATCCGCCGCGCGCTCCCGCGCCGCCAGCGACGCCGCCGCCGTGGCGAGCGATCTTCTGGGCATCCTCGATCAGCTCGAAGGGCTGGTGGAACGGGCCGCCGCCATGGACCGCCCGGCTTTGGAGGTGGAGCGCAGCGTCCAGCACCTGCTCGACGCGATCGGCGCGGTGGAGCGCGCCTCCGACACGATCGGCGAGGGCTGCGGGCCCGGCAGCGCGTAACGCGCTCGGGAGCCGGCGGCCCGCGAGGTCACGCGCCGGCGGCGAGCACGCTGGTGATGATCGTGCCATAATGGCACGCGGTGGCGGCGAGTACGAAGCCGTGCCAGATGGCGTTCTGGAACGGCAGGCTGCGCCAGACGTGGAACACAACGCCGACCGAATAGAGCAGGCCGCCAGTGGCGAGCAGCCAGAAGGCCGAGGGGCTGAGCCCCGAGATCACCGATTCGTAGGCCAGCACGCCGCTCCAGCCGAGCATCAGGTAGAGCACGATCGAGACCCGGTCCCAGCGGCCCGGCATCAGGATCTTGATGGCGATGCCGGCGAGCGCCACGGTCCAGACCAGGGCGAGCAGGCTCCAGGCCACGAGACCCGAGCCGACCAGCGCCACGACCGGCGTGTAGGTGCCGGCGATCATCAGGTAGATGAAGGCGTGGTCGAAGCGGCGCAGGATCCATTTGCGCGGCGAGATCGGCCACATGTTGTAGGCGGCGGATGCGCCGAGCATCGCCACCATCGCGGTGGCGTAGATCAGCAGAGAGGCCCGCTCCAACCAGCCGAGATGGGTCAGGGCCGCGGTCACGATCAGGCAGACCGCGCCGAGAACACCGAGCACGACGCCCGCGACGTGGACCGCGCCGTCCGCGCGCATCTCGCTCGGCGTATAGTTCCAGGTCAGGGCCAGGGGCCGGCCGTCCTCTGCCACGAACATCCTCTGCTCCCGTGTTGGTGTGTCTCAAGTCTTCAAGTCACGAGTCGTTCCATCCGAAAAATACGTATCCCCAAGTGTCTTCCTCAGTGTCGCATGCGAGTCGTGAACGAATAACGACTGTTCCCACCTTGTGCGATGCAAGAAGAGAGGCTGTTCATGTTGCATTGCCGTGCTGGCCTGGGGCAGGATCGGGACGGCTTCGTGAACCGCCGCCGACGGCGCAGCAGGTTTCGAGCCAAGGCGAGGCGGCGCATCCGTCTCAGGATCGAACGCCGCGGTCGAGCTCTTCGGCCCGCGCCAGCATCTCGCGGGCGATGCCCCGTGGATCGGGCACCGCCCAGGCCACCTCGAAGGCGCCGCGGTCGGGGTAGAGCGTGCCGGGGGCGTGGAAATAGCGCGCTTGGCTGCGATTGAGGCCGTCGAGCAGCGCGAAGTTGGCGTTGAGCGCCGGTTGCCAATTCAGGCCGACGAGGCGCCGGCCCGGGGCCGCGAAGACGGTGGTGTGGAAGGCCGAGCCCACCGTGCCGAGGATGACCCGCCGCGACGACAGCAGGCGGACCTGCGCCGGCAGGTCGAGGGTCTCGGGATGGACGATGTCGACGCCGCAGCGTTCCAGCTCGTCGGCGATCTCCTCCTCGTTGACCAGGCGGGTGATGCCCGCGGTGAGGCGCGTCTTCGCGAGATAGGCCGGGCGCGCGACGGTATCGACCTCATCCGGGCGCCAGAAACCTTCGCCGATACCGCGGCAAAGATCGCCGTAGACGGCGTGGACGCCCGCCTGCTCGCGCAGCGCCGGCTCCGGCACCAGCACGTCGGCGAGGCGCACCGGGCGCTCGAAGGTGACGAGATCGTCGAGGCCGTAGCCGAGCCGTCCGAGGATGTCGTTCAGGAACGGCGCGCGGTCCCAGCTCCCCGGCCAGGCGTGGCAGAGCAGCTTCGGCCGGGCGCCGGTCCAGCCGACCAGCGGCCAGAGATGAGGCAGGGTGTTGATCAGGAAGTGCCCGTAATGGAGGGCCAGCAGGCCCACGTAGAGCAGCGGTCCGGCCGCGACCGGCTCCGGTTCGGCCAGTCGCAGGCCGGGGGCGGGCGGCCGCCCACCGCCGAGGAGGCTCCCGTCCCGAGCGAAGAGACCCCAGGGGGCCTCGCCGGCGAGCGGGTGGAAATCCGCCCGGGCCAGCCGGCGCCAGCCGGGCAGGGTGTCGTGCCGCTCGCAGGTGCCCCACAGCGTCCCGCAGGGCCGGAGGCGCGGGCGCTGCCGCGCCACCGGTTCAGCGCCCGGCCAGGGCCTCGAAGCCGATCGGGACGACCGGCTCGGGCGCGACCGGGGCCGGGGTCGAGACGGTGCCGAGGCTCAGCCGGGCGTGGACGGTCGCCATCACCAGAACCGCCATGGCGAAGACCTGATGGGCGAGCCCGGCCCAGAGCGGCACCTGCAGCAGCAGGGTGACGATGCCGAGACCCATCTGTGCCGTTGCCAGCGCCGCCACGCCGATGGCGCGACCCGCGGCGGACCCGGCCGAGCGGCGCACGGCATCGACGGCATGGATCACGGCCACCAGCACGACGAGATAGGCAAACAGGCGGTGGTTGAGCTGCACCAGGGTGAGGTTGTCGACGAAGTTCTCGATCCAGGGCACCTGGGCGAACAGGGCCTGCGCCGGGGGCACGAACACGCCGTCCATGTCCGGCCATGTGTTGTGGACGAGCCCGGCCTTGGAGCCGGCCACCAGCCCGCCCAGCCAGATCTGCATCAGCACCAGGGCCGGCAGCAGGCAGGCCAGCGCCCGCACCGGGCCGGGAGCGGGATCGAGCGCGCCGGGCCGCGTACCGGCCGCGAGCCAGACGAGGCCGGTGAGGATCAGGCTCGCGGTGGTGAGGTGCAGGGCGAGCTTGAGCGGGGCCACCGCGGTCATGCCCGGCTGGAGCCCCGAGGCGACCATGATCCAGCCGATGGCGCCCTGGAGTCCGCCCAGCACGCCCAGGCCGAGGAGCCCGAGGAGCAGGCGGCGCGAAAGGAAGCCGCGGGCCCAGAAGAACAGGAACGGCAGGAAGAACACGAGGCCGACTACGCGTCCGAGCAAGCGGTGGCCCCATTCCCACCAGTAGAGCGTCTTGAAGTCGGACAGCGCGATGCCCTGGTTGAGGATGCGGAATTGCGGCGTGTCGCGGTACTTGCCGAACTCCGCCGCCCAATCGGCCTCGCTCAGCGGCGGCACCACGCCGGTCACGGGCCGCCACTCGGTGATCGAGAGCCCTGAGCCCGTCATCCGCGTCGCGCCGCCGACGGCGACCATCGCGACCACCAGGGCCGCCAGCAGGTAGAGCCAGGCGCGGACCGCGCGCTGGCCGGGGCGCGCCTTCACGGGCGCGGCAGCGAGGTCGGACGAGGCTTGGGACAGTCGCATGATCTTTTGCGGGTTCTCGCCGGAACGGCCGGATACGGCCCGTGCCTTACGGGAAGCGGTGGGCGGGGCGCAACGCGGCGGATGATCGGGGCCCGGTTTGACGCAGCATCCCGGCGTTGCGGCCTGCGCTCCTGGCCGGTACCACCGACGGCCACCTCGAACGACACGGTACCCCGCACCCATGCGCCGCCGCACGCGCACCTTCCTCGGCACCTTCGGCATCCTGGCCTTCGTGATCGTCTACGCGCCGCTCGCCATGGCGCTGGCCGACAGCCGGATCGCCGAGGCGCATCCGGCGATCCAGACGGTCGCCTACTGCATCCTCGGCATCGCCTGGATCTTCCCGCTGATGCCGCTGATCCGGTGGATGGAACGGCCGGACAGCTAAGACCAACCGGCGCTGATCCCGACGCATCGCCGATGGCCCCCGCGACGGCGGGGCGGCGGGCGTCCGCCGGATGCACGCAACAGCACCATCGGTCCTGTTGCGTGCCGCTTGGGACAAGGTGCAGTCCGACGAAGCGGACACCGATTCGTCGAGAGAAGGCACGGCAAAGCGAGGAACGGGAGCAGCCGGCCCGATGCAATTGGGTCTGATGCGGCTCTCGGCGTGCGGCCGGCGCGAACGCGGAAGAAACGAAAAATTAATTCTAACGGGCGACGCGGGAGGGACGCGGCGCGCACCTTTTTTCGCCGCACTCCCCGGCGAGAAGGCCTGACGCCTGCCACGCTCAAGCTTTCCCGCCGCTTCACCCAGGGTCGCCCGCCGCATCATGCGCCCTCCGTTCCGCTCACCGCTCCTTTCGGCCGCTTGCCTGCTGGCCCTCGTCGGCCCGGCCGCGGCGCAGGGCGCGCCGCGCTCGATGGCGGAGTGCGAGCGGCTCAAGAACGACCTCGCCTACAACCAGTGCCTCGCGATGTTCGGCCCGCCAGCCCGCAATGTCGGCGGCGGCGACGGTTCCTCCGCTCTGAGCGCGCCCGCGCCGGTCGCGTCCACGGCGACGATTCCCGGAATCCCCGCGGTCGAGGAGCCGGAGGTGCAGGAGGGGCGGCGCGGCCGCCGCAGCCGATACAGCCGCCGCAACGGCCGGATGAATGCGGCCTTCACCGTCGGCACCGTCGATGACAGCGGGAGTGTCGCCGAGGCCGACTCCGACGCGCCCCGCTCGCGCCACCGACGTCGGCGGCGCTAGAGCATCGGCCCGAAAGGTGGGAACCGGCTTTCGGGGAAAGCCGATGCGGCACAAGAATCGAGAGCAACGGCCCGGAAGATGGGAACCGGCTTTCGGCAAAAGCCGATGCGGCACAACGACCTCAAGGGTCCCGGAATCGATATCCGGGACGAGGCTCGGGCCGGACATCGCGGCGGATACGGTTTTCGGACGGAGTGTGTCTTGACAATCCAAGCTTGGCCGTTTCGGGTCACGGCGGATGGCAGGACACGAAAGGTCCGGGATCATGACGATCGATCGTAAGGACGCCGCGCTCGGCGGCTTCGCGCCTCGGGCCCCCTTTCTCAGCCGCCGCGGGTTCCTGGCCGGGTCCGCTGCCGGTCTCGGTGCCCTCAGCCTCGGTGGCTGCGTCACGGCCGACAGTGCGCTGATGGCCGAGGCGGCGACGATCTACGGGCCGATGCCGGACGAGAAGTTCGCGATCCCCGCGGTCGACATCAAGAAGGTCAACCCGAAATACTATCGCCGGACGGTCCCATACGCCTCCAAGGAGGTGCCGGGCACCATCGTGGTCGATCCCGGCCAGTACTACGTCTACCGGATCGAGGGCGACGGCGTGGCGACCCGCTACGGCGCCAATGTCGGGCGCGACGGGTTCCTTTGGAGCGGCGACGCCTATGTCGGCCGCAAATCCGAATGGGCGACCTGGACCCCGCCCAAGGAAATGATCAAGCGCCAGCCCGAGGCGGCGAAATACGCTCGCGGCATGCCCGGCGGCCTCGACAACCCGCTGGGCGCCCGTACGCTCCACCTCTACCAGAACGGCGCCTACACGCTCTACACGATCTACGCGAGCAGCGACCCCGAATCGATCGGCTCCGGCATCACCAGCGGCTGCGTCGGCCTGCTCAGCCAGGACATGATTCATTTGTATTCGCGGACGCCGGTGAAGACGAAGGTCGTCGTTCTTCCGGCGTGAGCCGGGGGGAGGGCACCCTTCAATCCTGAACGCCCGTCATTACGGGTTCCGCTGCGCAGCCCCGGAATGACGGCGGTGGTCAGCCGATGACCCGAGCTCGAGACGGTCGCTCACGCTTCTCGCGCCATCGCCTCGACGGTGCGGACCAGCAACTCGATGTCCTGAGGGCGCGACAGCCGGTGGTCGGCATCCTTCACGAGGGTGAGGCGCGTGCCCTCGGCCGGCAGGCGTTCGAGGATGCGGAGCGCGTGGGCATAGGGCACGTCCGGGTCGCGCATCCCCTGCAGGATGTGGACCGGGCCGCCCGGTTCGAGGTTCTCGCCGAGCAGCAGATGGCGCCGCCCGTCCTCGATCAGCGCCATGCGGATCGGGTCCGGCTCGGAGGCGTAATCGGTCGGGCGATACCAGACGCCGTCGCGGGCGAGCGTCTCCCGGATCTCCGGCGTGAACGAGGCCCACATCAGTTCCTCGGTGAAATCGAGGGCCGGGGCGATCAGCACCATGCCGCCGATGCGCCCGCCCTGCCGCGCCCGGTTGCGCGCCGCGAGGCAGGCGATCCAGCCGCCCATGGACGAGCCGACGAGGATCGGGCGCTCGCCCGCATGGGCCGCGATCACGGCTTCCGCGTCGGCGAGCCAGTCGGAGATCGTGCCGTCCTCGAAGCGCCCGTCGGACTCGCCGTGGCCTGAATAATCGAATCGCACCATGCGCCGGCCCGTGTCGGCCGCCCAGGCATCGAGGGCGGCGGCCTTGGTGGCGCGCATGTCGGAGCGGAAGCCGCCGAGCCAGACCACCGCCGGGCCTTCGCCCTCGCGGATCCGCAGGGCGAGCTGGCGGGGCCGCTCGCCGCCGATGCTCAGACGGGTGACGGGCAGGTCGGCGGGGGAGGGGGGCGTTATCGTCACGACCGCGAAAAACCTCGCAATTCGAGAAAGTCCGGTGAGATGGCGTTTACCGAACCGTAAAGCGCTTGGAGGATTCTTAAGGGATGAGTGCGTATCGAGCGACCCTCCCGCGGCCGCGGGGCCGGCGATGAACGGGGTCGGCTTGTCCGGGGGCCCGGTGCAGTCGGGCGAGCCGTCGCCGCTCGCCGGCGCCACGGTGCTGCAGATCATCCCGGCCCTCGAAGCGGGGGGCGCCGAGCGCACCACCGTCGATGTCGCCGCCGCCTTGACCGAGGCGGGCGCCCGGGCGCTGGTCGCCACCGAGGGCGGGCGGCTCGTCGGCGAGTTGCAGGCCAAGGGCGGCATCTGGGTGCCGTTTCCGGCCAACACGAAGAACCCGCTCGCCATGGCGCTCAACGTCGAGCGCCTCGCGCGGCTCTGCCGCCGCGAGGGCGTGCAGATCCTCCACGCCCGTTCCCGCGCCCCCGCCTGGGTCGCGCTCGGAGCCGCGCGGCGACTCAAGATTCCGTTCGTGACGACCTATCACGGCAGCTATTCGGGCCGTACCAGCGTCAAGCTGCTCTACAATTCGGTGATGGCGCGGGGCGATGTCGTCATCGCCAACTCGCACTACACCGCCGACCTGATCCGCCGGGCGCATCCCGAGCAGGCGGGCGACCGGATCGTGGTGATCCACCGCGGTACCGATCTCTCGGCCTTTACACCGTCGGCGGTCGCACCGGCCCGCGTCGAGGCCCTGCGCCGGGCCTGGGGGGTCGCCCCGCACGAGCGGGTGGTGCTGCTCGCCGCCCGCCTCACCGCCTGGAAGGGCCAGCGCGTGCTGATCGAGGCCGCCGCCCGCATGCGCGATCTCGGGCTCGCCGACCTCGCCGTGGTTCTGGCGGGCGACCCACAGGGCCGCACGAATTACGAGCGCGAACTCGACGCCCTGATCGAGGCGCGCGGCCTCACCGGCATCGTGCGGCGGACCGGGCATTGCACCGACATGCCCGCCGCCTTCCGCGCCGCCTCCGTGGTGGCGGTGCCCTCCGTCGAGCCCGAGGCGTTCGGCCGCTCGGCGGTGGAGGCGCAGGCGCTCGGCATTCCCGTGGTGGTCTCTGATCTCGGCGCCGTCCCCGAGACCGTTCTGGCCCCGCCCGATGTCGATCCGGGCCAGCGCACCGGCTGGCGGGTGCCGGCGGGCGACGTGGCCGCCCTCGCCGACGCCCTGGCCGAGGCGCTGACCCTGCGGGCGAGTGCCCGGGAGGCGATGAGCCGCCGGGCGCAGGCCCATGTCGAGGCGCATTTCTCGCTGGATCGGATGATTTCGGCGACGCTCGGCGTCTATTCCGGTCTTCTGGGTCGCGGGAACGGATGAGGCGGTTGAACCGAACGCGCTCCCATGAGTTGACTTGCCAAGAAGATTTGCCAAGTTAGTGCCGTCCGGCCGAGCCGGATCGATCGGTGGCCGGGGCTCGCTCGATGCGGGGTCTTCAGGCTGCCGTTTCGTCGTTGATACAGGAGAACCAAGCCATTCGCAGACCAATGAGAGCCATGCCGGCCCCGCAGAAGGACGGGCCGCGCGCCAACCGGGACATCCGCGGCGTCCGCGACGTCCAGCTCATCGACCAGGACGGCCAGAACAAGGGCGTCGTGCCCTTCTTCGATGCCCTGGCGATGGCCGAGGAAATCGGCCTCGATCTCGTGGAGATCGCCCCGAATTCGGTCCCCCCCGTCTGCAAGTTCCTCGATTACGGGCGCTTCCGCTTCAACGAGCAGAAGAAGCAGAACGAGGCTCGCAAGCGCCAGAAGACCGTCGAGGTCAAGGAGATCAAGCTCCGCCCCGGCATCGACAAGCACGATTACGACGTGAAGATGAAGGCGGTGCACCGCTTCTTCGAGGAAGGCGACAAGGTGAAGGTCACCCTGCGCTTCCGCGGTCGCGAGATGGCCCACCAGGACATCGGTCTGCGTCTGCTCGAGCGGGTCAAGGTCGAGACGGCCGAGATCGCGAAGGTCGAGAGCGAGCCGATGCTCGAAGGCCGCCAGATGATCATGATCCTGGCACCCCGCTAAAAGAGATTCGTCCGGCCCGGTCGGACCAATGCGCTGTCCCTGAAAGGGGGCGGCGCATTTTTTATGTCTCGCGACACCCCGTCATTCCGGGGTTCGCCGCAGGCGAGAACCCGGAATCCACGACCGGCCGCGACGGTCCGTCTGCAGTCGGGCATCCCCCGTCACGGGTGGATTCCGGGTTCCGCTTCGCGGCCCCGGAATGACGGCGGAGTGTGGCCGCCCCGCCGGGGAGGCGAAGCGGCTTAAGGCCAAAAAAACTATTTCAGCATCGAGATCTGCACGTCTCCGACGCGGCGGGTCACCGCCACCGTCACGTCGTGGCCGTGGCGGTGCAGGCGGATATCGGCCCGCGAGGCTCCGAGCTTGAGGTTGAACAGCTCAACCGCTTCCAGGAATTTCGGCAGCACCGGGTTGCGGAAGCGGATGCGGTTGCGAGCGTGGTCGAGCTCCAAGCCGAGGCTTGCCGCCAGGAAGGCGAAGGGGGCCGCTGCCGCCCAGGCCTGCGGCGAGCAGGCGACCGGATAGCTCACCGGCCCGCGCTGGCGCCGCCGCATGAAGCCGCAGAACAGTTCCGGCAGCCGCTTCTGGTCGTAGTAGAGGCTGGTGTCGAACATGCCCTCGAACACCCGCGCGGCTTCGTCCTTCAGTCCGTAGCGGGCGAGCCCCATGGCACAGATCGCGTTGTCGTGCGGCCAGATCGAGCCGTTGTGATACGACATCGGATTGTAGCGCGCCTCGCCCTTGGCGACGGTGCGGATGCCCCAACCGTTGAAGCCCTCCTTCGACAGAAGTTGCGCCGCCACCTGCGCCGCCCGCTCCGGCAGGGCGATGCCGGTGAACAGGGCGTGGCCGGTGTTGGAGGAGCGCACGACGCAGGGACGCTTCGCGCCGTCGAGCGCCAGCGCGTAGGTGCCGATCTCCTCGCACCAGAAGGCCTCGTCGAACTTTTTTTGCAGTTTTTCGGCGTCCGCCGTGAGGCGGGTCGCCAGATCGTCCTCGCCCAGCAGTCGCGCGAGCTTCGCCGCGCCCTGCTTGGCCGCATAGACGTAGCCCTGCACCTCGCACAGCGCGATCGGGCCCTTGGCCATGGCGCCGTCGGCGTGAAAGATCGAATCGTGGCTGTCCTTCCAGCCCTGGTTCGCCAAGCCCTGCTCGGTCTCGCGGGCATATTCCACGAAGCCGTCGCCGTCGCGGTCACCGTATTGGTCGATCCAGTCGAGCGAGAGCTTCAACTGGGGCCAGATCGAACGGATCGTGTCGAGGTCGCCCGTCACCTCGTGATACTGCGCCGCCAGCATCACGAAGAGCGGCGTGCCGTCGATGGTGCCGTAATAGTGGCGGAACGGCACCTCGCCGAGCATCGCCATTTCGCCGCGCCGGGTCTCGTGCAGGACCTTGCCGGGCTGGGCGTCGGCGGCCGGATCGACCTCTTTGGCCTGGGTCGCCGCGAGGAAGCGCAGCACGCCCTTGCCGAAATTCGGGTCGATCCAAAGCGCCATCATCGCCGTGATGATCCCGTCGCGCCCGAACACGGTCGAGTACCAGGGGATGCCGGCGAAGGGATAGACGCCCTCCTGCGTGCGGGTCGCCAGCATGTAGAGGTCGGCGGTGGCGCGGCAGAGGCCCTCGTTGAACTGGTCGTTCGAGGAGATGATCGTGGTGATGCCCGCCGTGAGCCCGCGGAGATCGCGGCGGTTGTCGCGATAGGCGCGGGCGAAGATGCGGCCCTCGCTTAGGGAGCGGTCCGGCCGGTCGGCGAGGCTACCCGCGGCCCGCGAGAGCGCCGCAGCAGCGGCTTCACCGGCCTTCTCGGGGCCCGGCGCCTTGGTGAAGGCGCGGTGCGATTCGAACGCGACGCGGATGAACAGCGAGGTATGGGCGCCGGGCGCGAGTTCGACCACGAACTCGGCCTTGCCGGGCTCCAGCAGGTGAGGCTTGGGGCCCAGATGCACCGAGGTGGTGCGCACGATGTCGTCGAGGCCGGCGTAGCGGAACTGCACCTCGGTGTCCGAGCGCCGCTCCACCGTACGCTTGCCGCGCTTCAGCCGGTCCGAGCCGCGCACCTCGAACAGATCGCGGAAATCGGCGTCGAAGGTTACCCCGATGCGGAGCTTCCGGCGGCGGGTGTCGTAATTGCGCAGGCCGATCCGGTCGTAGCAGGTGCCCTTGAACAGGAACTTGGTGCGCTCCAGCGCGATCAGCTCGCGCGGGATCGACGTCTCGTCGCCCGCATCCAGCCGGATGTCCGGCGTGGTCAGATCGACCGACAGCGCGCCGTTGTCGTCCTGCATCGCCGAGGACAGCATCATCGGCCGCTCGTCCTCGACGGTCAGCGCGAGGCGCGAGAGGTAGCGCGTGTCCTGGAAGTAGAGGCCGTCGGCGCCGGGATACCAGCCGATGTCGCCGTAGCTGTCGAGGACGGCGAAGGCCTCGCCGTATTTGAGCGCGCGCAGGGGGCGCTCGACGAGCGAGGCCTGGGCCTCGATATGGTACTGGGGCAGCGCCTCGTCCGCGTCCTGAAAGCCCGCCTTCGCCGCCTGTCTGCTCTCGTGTTCGGCGTGCCTGGCCTTTGCCGCGTCGTCCTGTGCCGCCATGCGAAGCGCCTCCTGCCGATGATCCGTGCGAGTTCTCGGGTCCGTATCCTCGCAAGGTCCGGACCTTCGAATCGAAAACCGCCGGTCGTGTGGCACGACCGGCGGTGCGGTGAGGATCGTTCAGTTAGGCGCCGGGCCGGCCCCGGCGAGGGGCCCGGCCAAAGCTTTTCGGTCCGGCTTTTTAGGCGGGCATCGCGGCGACGTGGAGCGGCGCGCCGGCCTTGCCGTTCAGCTCGCCGTACTGGGGCGAGAAGGCGCCCGCCGACGGCATCTTGATGACGTTGGCTTGGCCGGCCAGCAGCTGCTCGTAGGCCGAGACGTACTTGCGGACCATCACCTCGGCGGTGAAGCGGCCTTCGAAGTGGCTGCGGACGCCGGTGCGCGGCAGATCACGCACCTTGCGGCAGGCCTCGACCGCCTCGTCCATCGAGTTGACGATGTAGCCCGACACGCCGTCCTTGATCACCTCGGGGACCGAGCCGTTGCCGAAGGCGATCACCGGGGTACCGGCCGACATCGCCTCGATCATCACCAGGCCGAAGGGCTCCGGCCAGTCGATCGGGAAGGCGAGCGCCAGGGCGTTGCCGAGGAAGTCCTTCTTCTGCTCCTCGTTGATCTCACCGATATACTCCACCAGCGGGTGGTGGATCATCGGCTCGATCTTCTCGTCCCAGTAATCCTGATCAGCCTTGTCGACCTTGGCGGCGATCTTCAACGGCGTGCCGGAGCGGATCGCCATCTCGATCGCGCGGTCGGGGCGCTTCTCGGGCGAGATGCGGCCGAGGAAGGCAAGATAACCGCCCTTGGCTTCCGGATAGAACGGGCAGTTCTCCTTCGGCAGGCCGTGATGGATCGTGGCCAGCCAGTTGGAGTTCTCCGGCATCGGCTCGCGCTGGTTGTCCGAGATCGAGACCAGCGGCATGCCGGTGAAGGTGTTATAGACCGGCATGAAGTCCGGCACGTCGAGGCGACCGTGCATGGTCGTCAGGCACTTGTGGTACAGATCTTCGAACATCGGGTACTGCAAGAGATCGATGTGGAAGTGGATCACGTCGAACTCGTGCGCCCGGCGATGCACGTGGTGCAGCATGGCGAGGTGGCCAGCGGTGTGGTCGCGGTAGCCGAGAAGGCGCAGGCCCTCCGGGTGACAGGCCGCGAGCTTGGCCGAAGTCTGCGAATCGCCGCTGGCGAACAAGGTCACGTCATGGCCCTGGCGGACCAATTCTTCCGTGATCCACGACACGACGCGCTCGGTGCCGCCGTAGAACTTCGGAGGAACAGCTTCCGCGAGCGGGGCTACCTGGGCAATGCGCACGAAGACGTCTCCTGTGACCGGGTATGGGATGTTGGAGAGAGTAATGGACGACGCGGTCTGAGCGGGACATGAACGAAACCGACAGCCAAGGTTTATGGTTCCGCCCGGCCCATGGCGCGACAGGGATTCTTTGCAACCCCACCGAATGCCGGCTTTCCACAGTCTTCGCGCCCGTCGGCGAACAAAGCCTTGACCGGCGATAAGCGTCGGCGGGGCGCATCGGTTGCCCGCAAACCGATCGATTGAAACCGGAAACGGTTTCTGTCATAAGCCGCCCGCGTCGAACCGCCCGGCCGATTAGGGCTGCCGTGGCGGTTCCCGTTGCTCCAGCAGCATCACAGCGCAAGGCACCGGCTCTCCGGCCGGATCGTCGTTGCGTCAGGAGAGCCAAATGCCCAAGCTGAAGACGAAATCGGGCGCCAAGAAGCGCTTCAAGATCACCGGCACCGGCAAGGTGATGTACGCCCAGGCCGGCAAGCGCCACGGGATGATCAAGCGGACCACGAAGCAGATCCGCAACCTGCGCGGCACCACGACCCTGTTCGAGGGCGATGCCGCCAACGTGAAGAAGTACTTCCTGCCGAACCAGCGGTAAGCCTTCACGTTCAGCCGAATCTGTCTTTCTAGAATCCGAGGAGATCTCCCATGGCCCGCGTCAAGCGCGGCGTGACCAGTCACGCAAAGCACAAGAAAGTCCTGAAGGCCGCTAAGGGCTATTACGGCCGGCGTAAGAATACGATCCGCATCGCCAAGCAGGCAGTGGAGAAGGGTCTCCAGTACGCCTACCGCGACCGGAAGAACAAGAAGCGCACCTTCCGCGCCCTCTGGATCCAGCGCCTCAACGCCGCCGTCCGCGAGCACGGCCTGACCTATTCCCGCTTCATCAACGCGCTGGCTCAGTCCGGCATCGAGGTGGACCGCAAGGCCCTGTCCGAACTAGCCATCCACGAGCCGGCCGCCTTCGCCGCCGTCGTCGAGAAGGCGAAGTCGGCCCTGCCGAAGGCCGCCTGATCCGCAGACCGCCTTTCACAAGGCGGAACGCGACCCTTCCATCCAAGGCGCGGCGCTTCCATGAGCGCCGCGCCTTTTCGTTTTGGCACCAAGGGCGCTGGCGGCCCCTTGCGGGATCGCGGGCAACGCGAAACAAGCGGCCCGCGGCCCAGGAAGGCTGCATTGCGGCCGCATTCAGGGACAGTGAAGCGTGATGGATCTCGACGCTCTCGAACGCGACCTCCTCGGCCAGGTCGAGCAGGCCGGTGACGAGGCGGCCCTCGAAGCCCTGCGCGTCGCCGCGCTCGGCAAGAAGGGCAGCGTCTCCGAGCTGCTCAAGACGCTGGGCGCGATGACGCCGGACGAGAGGCGTGAGCGCGGTCCCCTCATCAACGGCCTGCGCGACCGGGTGCAGGGCGCGATTCTCGCCAAGCGCGAGACCCTGGCCGAGGCCGCCCTCGACGCGCGCCTCGCCGCCGAGCGGATCGACGTGACGCTCCCCCTGCGCGAGTCTCCGGAGACCCGCGGGCGCATTCACCCGATCAGCCAAGTGATCGAGGAGATCACCGCGATCTTCGCCGATCTCGGCTTCTCGGTGGCGGAAGGGCCCGACATCGAGACGGACGAGCTGAACTTCACCGCGCTCAACTTCCCCGAGGGCCATCCGGCCCGCGAGATGCACGACACGTTCTTTCTGCGGCCCGACCGGAGCGGGAAGCGCAAGCTGCTGCGCACCCACACCTCGCCGGTGCAGGTGCGGACCATGCGGGCCAAGCAGCCGCCGATCCGCGTGATCATGCCCGGCCGCACCTACCGGCACGATTCCGACCAGACCCACACGCCGATGTTCCATCAGGTCGAGGGCCTCGTCATCGACCGCTCGGCCAACATCGCCAACCTGAAATGGGTGCTGGAATCGTTCTGCCGCGCCTTCTTCGAGGTCGACAGCGTGACGATGCGCTTCCGCCCCTCGTTCTTCCCCTTCACCGAGCCGTCGGCCGAGGTCGACATCCAATGCTCGCGCAAAGGCGGCGAGCTGCGCTTCGGCGAGGGCACCGACTGGCTGGAGGTGCTGGGCTGCGGCATGGTCCACCCGAACGTGCTGCGCAACGGCGGGCTCGATCCGGATCAGGTGCAGGGCTTCGCCTTCGGCATGGGCATCGATCGCCTCGCCATGCTCAAATACGGCATGCCGGACCTGCGCCCGTTCTTCGAGGCGGACGTGCGCTGGCTCGACCATTACGGCTTCCGGCCGATCGACGTGCCGAGCCTTGTCGGCGGGCTGACGGCCTGACCCCATCGCAACGATTTTCGATCCCGGCTCGGCGCGCCCCGGCGGCCGCGAGGATGTTCTGAGATGAAATTCACCCTCTCCTGGCTCAAGGACCACCTCGACACCGAGGCTTCGCTCGACACGATCGCCGAGACGCTCACGCGCATCGGTCTCGAGGTCGAGGGCATCGAGGACAAGGCCGCCGCGCTCAAGCCCTACGTGATCGCGCGGGTGGTCTCCGCCGAGCAGCACCCGAATGCCGACCGCCTGCGCGTCTGTCAGGTCGATGCGGGCGACGGGCAGCCGTTGCAGGTGGTGTGCGGGGCGCCGAACGCGCGCGCCGGCATGCTCTCGGTGTTCGCGCCGCCCGGCACCTACGTGCCGGGCAAGGACATCACCCTGTCGGTCGGCACGATCCGCGGCGTCGAGAGCCGCGGCATGCTCTGCTCGGGCGCGGAACTCGGCCTGAGCGAGGACCATGACGGCATCCTCGACCTGCCGCAGGACGCGCCGGTGGGGACGCCCTACGCCGTGTGGGCCGGACTCGACGATCCGGTGATCGAGATCAACCTGACGCCGAACCGCGCCGATTGCGCCTCGATCCACGGCATCGCCCGCGATCTCGCCGCCACCGGCATCGGGACCCTCAAGCGCGAGCCGTTGCCGCCGGTCCGTGGCGAAGGCGCCTGCCCGACCGAGGTGACGCTCCGGTTCGACGCACACGACAAGGGTCTGTGCCCGCTCTTCGCGCTCCGCCTCGTGCGCGGCGTCAGGAACGGCCCCTCGCCCGAGTGGATGCAGAAGCGGCTGCGCGCCATCGGCCTGCGCCCGATCAACGCGCTCGTCGACATCACCAACTACCTCACCTTCGACCGTGGTCGTCCGCTCCACGTGTTCGACGCCAACAAGGTCGCGGGCGGCCTTGTGGTGCGCCGGGCCGAGGACGGCGAGAGTCTCGTCGCGCTCGACGGCAAGACCTATCGGCTCGACGACGACGCGATCGTGATCGCCGACGGCAACGGCGTCGAGTCGATCGGCGGCATCATGGGCGGTCAGGCCTCGGGCTGCGACGAGGGCACCACCGACGTGCTCATCGAATCCGCGCTCTGGGATCCGCGCAACATCGCCCGCACCGGGCGGCGGCTCGGCATCATCACGGATGCCCGCTACCGCTTCGAGCGCGGCGTCGATCCGGCCTTCGCCCTGCCGGGGCTCGATCTCGCCACCCGCCTCGTGATGGATTTGTGCGGCGGTACGCCGACGCAAGCGACCATCGCGGGCGAGGTGCCGGAACTCTCCCAGGTCATCGACTTTCCCTGGACCGAGGTGCGGCGGCTCGCCGGCATCGAGCTGTCGCGCGCCGAGATGAAGGTGACGCTGGAGACGCTCGGCTTCCACGTCGCCGGCTCCGGCGACCGCGTGAAGGTGCTGCCGCCGTCCTGGCGCGCCGATGTCGAGGGCAAGGCCGATCTCGTCGAGGAGATCGTCCGCATCGCCGGCCTCGACCGGATCGAGCCCAAGCCCTTGCCCCGCGTCGAGACGGTGGCGCACGAGCCGATGCTCACCGTGCTGCAGCGGCGCACCCGGCTCGCCCGTCGTGCCTTGGCGAGCCGCGGCCTGATGGAGGCGGTGACCTACTCGTTCATCGCCGCCGAGGATGCGCGGCTGTTCGGCGGCGGCGGGGGCGATCTGGCGCTCGCCAACCCGATCGCCGCCGACCTCTCGGACATGCGCCCGAGCCTCGTGCCCGGCCTGCTGCGCGCCGCCCAGCGCAACGCCGACCGGGGCTTCGCCGACGTCGCCTTGTTCGAGGTCGGCCAGTGCTTCGCCAGCGACGAGCCCGAGGGCCAGTCGGTCCGCGCCGCCGGCATCCGCCGCGGCACCGCCCGCCATGGCGGCGGCGGACGCCACTGGGCCGGCGCGGCGGCGCCCGTCGATGCGTTCGAGGCCAAGGCCGACGCGCTGGCGCTGCTGACGGCGCTCGGCGTGCCGACCGGCGGGCTGCAGGTGGTGGCCGGCGGCCCCGCCTGGCTGCATCCCGGCCGCTCGGGCACGCTCCAGTTCGGACCCAAGAACGTGGTGGGTCATTTCGGCGAGCTGCATCCGCGCCTTCTCAAGGCGATGGACCTGAAGGGGACTCAGGTCGCCTTCGAGATCGTCCTCGACGCTCTGCCGCTGCCGCGCCAGCGCCCGACCAAGGCCAAGCCCGCGCTGACGCTCTCCGGCCTTCAGGCGATCTCCCGCGACTTCGCCTTCGTGGT
This sequence comes from Methylorubrum salsuginis, assembly GCF_900114375.1. Taxonomy (GTDB): domain Bacteria; phylum Pseudomonadota; class Alphaproteobacteria; order Rhizobiales; family Beijerinckiaceae; genus Methylobacterium; species Methylobacterium salsuginis. The sequence goes on from NZ_FOSV01000012.1 coordinate 74,094, forward strand.
CGCCCGCGATGTCTCCTCCGCCGACATCCTCAAGGCGGCTCAGGGCGCCGAGCGCAAGCTGATCGCTGCAATCGACGTGTTCGACCTCTACGAGGGCATCGGCATCCCGGAGGGCTCGAAGTCGGTCGCCGTCGCGGTGCGGCTCCAGCCGACGGAGCGCACCTTGACCGATGCGGAGATCGAGGCGGTGAGCGCCAAGATCGTCGCCGAGGTGGGCAAGAAGACCGGGGCCACGCTGCGCGCGTGACGCCCGACGAAAGTGATCGAGGGAGAGCCGCGATGGACGCCGATCTGGTCGAGCAACTCTCGGTCGCCGATCATATGCCGAAGCAGGCCCTGCGCCGGGCGTTGGCAGAACCGGAGACGGTGGCCGAGCCCGTGCTGCGGGTTCTCGCCACCGCGGCGCAGGCGCCCGACACGGTGAGCGACAACGAGGCCAACCTGCTGTTCTGGGGCCTGCATGCCCTGGCGGCGGCCCGCGACACGCGGGTCTATCAGCCGTTGATGCGGCTGCTGCGGCAGGACGGCGACACGGTCGATTCGCTCTTGGGCGACGCCGCCACCATCACCACGGCGCCGATCCTCGCGAGCGTGTTCGACGGCGATCCCGCTCCGCTCCACGCGCTGATCCTCGACAGCGCCGCCGACGGCTTCCTGCGCTACGAGGGCTTCAAGGCGTTCGCCTTCCTGACGCGCCAGGGCCGCCTGCCGCTGGACGACGCCCGCACTCTCCTCTTGCGGTTCGACGCCGCCCAGGCCGCGGTCGAGGGCGACATGGCCTGGGTCGGCTGGGAGGAGGCGATCGCCTATCTCGGGCTGACCGACCTTGCGCCGAAGGCCGAGGCGGCGCGCCGCGACGGGCGCCTCACCGACGAGTTCAGCGATGCGGCGTGGTTCCGCAAGGCGCTGCGCCAAGCCAGCGCCGAGCCGCCGGACCTGTCCGAGTTCGGCGACGGCTACGGCACCCTGGACGATCCGGTCGTGGCGCTCGACTGGACCGAGGAATCCTACGGCCAGCCGGTCACGAACCCCTACAAGGATGTCGGCCGCAACGATCCCTGCCCCTGCGGCTCGGGGAAAAAATTCAAGAAGTGCTGCCTCAATGCCCAGGAGCAGGAGATTCGGCCGGAGGGCGGCTCGGGCCTGAAGCTGCCGGGTCTGTCGTGACGCCGTTCAACGGGTTGTCCGGGTCCCAGGCATAGCCCAACGTTTCGAACCGCATCGAGCGGGCGTCCACCATCAAGAGGCGCCCGACCAGCGGCTCGCCGAAATCGGCCACCGCGCGGATCACCTCCATCGCCATCAGCGAGCCCATGACGCCGGCGAGCGCCCCGAGCACCCCGGCCTCGGCGCAGGGCGCGACCGTGCCGGGCGGCGGCGGGTTCGGGAACAGGCAGCGATAGGTCGGGTTCGGCTCGCCCGTGGGGCCGGTCTCGTGGGCGCGGATCGTGGTGAGGGAGCCGTCGAACGCGCCGAGCGCCGCCGTCACCAACGGCTTTTTCGCGTGGAAGCACGCATCCGAGACGGCGTAGCGCGTCGAAAAATTGTCCGAGCCGTCGGCGACGAGGTCGTAGGCCGCCATCAGTCCGGCGGCGTTCTCCGGCGTGATCCGGCACGGATGCATCACCACGCGCACATGCGGGTTGAGCCGGGCGACCGCATCCGCCGCGCTCTCGACCTTGGGTCGCCCGACATCCGGCGTACCGTGGATGACCTGCCGTTGCAGATTCGACAGCGAGACCGCGTCGTCGTCGACGATTCCGATCGTGCCGATGCCGGCGGCGGCGAGATACTGGATCAGCGGTGCCCCAAGGCCGCCCGCCCCGATCACGAGCACGCGCGCCGCCTTCAGCCGCGCCTGTCCCGGCCCGCCGACCTCCCGCAGGACGATGTGGCGGGCATAGCGTTCGAGTTCGTCCGACGAGAGAGCCATGGGGGCCATGTAAGCGTGAGGCGCGCGCGGCGGAAGCGGCGTTGCATCGGCCATCAGGTTTGCCCTACGGCATGGGGATGAACCGACGCTCTTTCTCCCCCTTGCGGGGGGGGACCGAGGGTGGGGTGGTTCAGGATGGATCACCGGGCCCTATCCGGCACCACACCCACCCCTCCCCGCAAGGGAGGGGAGCCCCCGCGCCAGCCCGATAGCCCGCACGAGATCGGCCCGTATGTCCGACACCGCCCCCCTCGCCCTCGCCCAGGCGCTGATCCGCTGCCCCTCGGTCACCCCGGAGGAGGGCGGCGCGCTGTCCTTCCTCGCCCGTATCCTCACGGAAGCCGGCTTCACGGTCGAGCGCCCGGTTTTTTCCGAGCCCGGCACGCCGGACATCCAAAACCTTTACGCCCGCATCGGCACCGGCTCGCCCGTCCTGCTCTTTGCCGGCCATACCGACGTGGTGCCGCCGGGCGAGGCGATTGCCTGGACGCACGACCCGTTTTCCGGCGTGGTCGCCGACGGGATGCTCTACGGCCGCGGTGCCGTGGACATGAAGGGCGGCATCGCCTGCATGCTGGCGGCGACGCTCCGTTTCCTCGAGGCGCGCGGACCTGCATTCGGCGGCTCCATCGCCTTCCTGATCACGGGCGACGAAGAGGGGCCGGCGGTCAACGGCACCGTCAAGCTGCTGGACTGGGCGCGCGAGCGGGGCGAGCGGTTCGACCATTGCCTGCTCGGCGAGCCCACCAACCCGGACGCGCTCGGCGACATGATCAAGATCGGCCGGCGCGGCTCGCTCACCGGGCGCATCACGGTGCACGGGCGCCAGGGCCACGTCGCCTATCCGCACCGGGCCGACAATCCGATCCCCGGCCTGCTGCGGCTCGCCTCGGCGCTGCTGGCCGCGCCGCTCGACGGTGGCACCGCGCATTTCGATGCCTCGAACCTCGAATTCACGACGATCGATGTCGGCAACCCGGCCACCAACGTGATCCCGGCCACTGCGCGGGCCGTGTTCAACGTGCGCTTCAACGACGAATGGACCGCGCAGACGCTGGGCGACGAAATTCGCCGCCGGCTGGAAGAGGCCGCGGGCGACGCCGTGCGCTTCAGCCTCGACCTCCAGCCCTCGAACTCGCCCGCCTTCCTGACGAAGCCCGACGCCTTCGTGGATCTCGCCGCCGACGCGATCCAGGCCGAGACCGGCCGGCGCCCGGCGCTCTCGACCACGGGCGGCACCTCGGATGCCCGCTTCATCAAGGATGCCTGCCCGGTGATCGAGTTCGGCCTCGTCGGGCAAACCATGCACGAGGTGGACGAGCGGGTGGCGGTGGAGGACCTCGACCGGTTGACGCGGATTTACGAGCGTGTGCTCGTTGCGTATTTCAACTCCCCCAAATAGGCGCCATCGGGCATTCGGGTTGGTCGCAGCGTCCCGAAAATTTTCGATTCCTGTAGCGGAAGCGCCGATTCTCCATGCCAAGCCGATCGCCAACCTTGATGTAAATTTGCCTGAGGCGATGAACGTGCGGGTCGTCAAGTCGGACGACAATATTGGCAATGATCGTGCTTTCGGTGCGTGTCGAAGACATATCGTCCGGAGTTTCCGGCATTGCATCGCTCGGGCGCGATGGGGATCCGATGAGTATGTCGCCAATCTTACTTAGAAGATGCTCGTCGTAGCAGTCTGCATCGAGGGCTATCCTTTCGAGATCGAATAGAGTGCGGATGCCCAGCTTCCAAAACTTCGTCAGGGCGTTCGGGCCGACCGAGCAGCAGAGCTGTGCCTGTGCCACCCAGTCCATGATCTGATAGACGCCGAAGGGGGTTTCGACGAAAAGCATCAAGGGATTGGCGGTCGCCAAGTTCTGTGTCGAGCTGATATGATAGTCTGCCAAGCGATCACGGATTTCCGTGTCGATACCATCGATGATTTCAATCGGCGTCGTAAAGGACTGTTTGTAAATATCGCGGTTTTCGCGCTTGAAATTGATGAGATCGCTGCGCCAGAGAATCGTGCGTGTCGCGCTCTCCGGTAGATATCCGATAGCGAACGACAAAAGCACTATGGGAAATATGGATCCGGCTTCGAAATTTGCGCCCTGCATAATGGGTAATATCAAAACATGAGATAGTATTTCGGCGCCGACGATTCCAACCAGTAGATTGTTGCACGCCCCGGCAAAAGAGAGAGGGCTCAAATCGAAGTTGTTGATGGCTCGATAGAAGCTGCGGATCATGAAAACATATCCGCCGGCAAATGCGGAGCAGAGACTCCAAATCCACGTCGATCCCAGCCCGGTACCGAAGCGATTGGCTTCCACTGCGATAGCAAGGCCGAAGACACCTTGGGCAACGACGGGCCATATGATGACGGCGACCAAGTATGAAACTACAAACAGAAGCAGGACGAGCGGTATCGCGCCCAATATCCAAGAAGAATAGGAATGGTCGCGGGGCGTATCTTTTTCGGAGCTTCCCAGTCTGTGGAAAAAGTATTTGTATTTGACGAATTCGAACGACGGTATCAGGTTTTCGTCTTTGGATGCTGGGATCGAGAAAATTGCAGCAAGGTCACGAACGATCTCTTGTCGGTTGATTTTTACGGCCTGACGGATGCCAACGAATACGATTGGCGGCAGGAGACTCAAGGCACACGCGATCACCAAGGGAACGGTTTCGAAAGACATGAAATATGCTCCCAATGCAAATATGCATCGGATTAGCATCTGAAGTTATATCTCTGTCAACCTCAAATTGCGTGATTTAGGCGCGCGTCCGTGAGACCGCTCGAATGAGTCAGCCGTAATCGACGCCGACGAACGTCAGTCCGCAGGCCGGCGCCAGCGGGCCGCAGCGGTGCTTGGCCCTTGTGGCCAGAATTTCCGCCACATCGTCGGCCGACAGGCGCCCGCAGCCCGCGAGCATCAGCGTGCCGGCCATGGCGCGGACCTGATGGTGCAGGAACGAGCGGGCCGCGGTCGCGATCACGATTTCCTCGAAGAGGCCCATCCGCGCGCGGGTGACGTCGAGCTGTTCGAGGGTCCGCACCGGGCTTTTCGCTTGGCACTCCGCGGCGCGGAACGCCGAAAAGTCGTGGCGGCCGATGAGGCGCTGCGCGGCGGCGTGCATCAGGTCGGCATCGAGGGGCCAGGGCACGTGCCAGACATGGGCGCGGGTCAGCGCCGCCGGGCTGCGGCGGTTGAGGATGCGGTAGCGGTAGTGTCGCCGGATCGCCGAGTGGCGCGCGTCGAACGTCTCCGGCACCACCTCGGCCGAGATCACCGAGATCGGCTGCGGGCGCAGATGGGCGTTCAACGCATCGCGCACGGTGTCGGTGCGCCAGTCCTTGGCGAGATCGAGATGGGCGACCTGATGGATCGCGTGGACGCCGGCATCGGTGCGTCCCGCACAGGTGAGCCGCGCCGCCTCGCCGGAGAAGCGTTGCACGGCGGTTTCGATGGCGGCCTGCACCGTCGGATCGTCGGCCTGACGCTGCCAGCCGCAGAACGGCGCGCCGTCGTATTCGATGACCAGTTTGTAGCGGGGCATGTCAGAGGTGCCGCGCCGCCATAACCCTCCCCCCTCCGCGGGGGAGGGTGCCTGCGGAGCAGGCGGGAGAGGGGAGCGACGGTGCCGGAGATTTCACTGTCGATTGAGGCCAAGCGGCGCCGTCGCTCCCCTCTCCCGACCCCCTTCGGGGGCCACCCTCTCCCGCGGAGGGGGGAGGGAAGGGCCGCGCGGTCTTCACGCGAAGGTCGCCCCGACTTGCAGCCGAGCCCCGCGTAAAAACTCCTCGCCGCTGGCAACGCCGCCCTTGCCGGCCCGGCGCAGTTCGAGCAGGCGCACCGCGCCCGACCCGCAGGCAACGGTGCAGGCTGCGTCGAGCAGCGTGCCCGGAACCCCGAAAAAACCTTCGGCAGCGAGCGCGCGCAAGACCTTCACCCGCTCCACGCCCTTGCCGAGATCGGCCTCAAAGTACGCGCCCGGGAAAGGCGACAACCCGTTGATGTGGCGCGCCACCTCCGCGGCGGGCCGCGACCAGTCGATACGGGCTTCCTCGTTGGTGATCTTGTGGGCGTAGACCACCCCGTCGGCAGCCTGCGGCAGGAAGGTGAGGCCCTCGGCCTCGAGCCGGGTCAGGGCCTGCCCCATCAGGTCGGCGCCCACCGGCATCAGCGCATCGTGCAACTCGCCCGCGGTCATGCCCTCCGGGATCGGCACCCGCGCTTCCGTCGCCACGGGGCCGGTATCGAGCCCGGCTTCCATCCGCATCACCCCGACGCCGCTCATCGAGTCGCCGGCCATCACGGCCCGCTGGATCGGCGCCGCACCGCGCCAGCGCGGCAGAAGCGAGCCGTGGAGGTTGAGGCAGCCGTGGCGCGGCAGGTCGAGGATGCGTTGGGGGAGCAGCATCCCGTAGGCGACGACGACCGCCACATCCGCCCCGTGTGCGGCAAACGTCTCGGCGGCCTCGTCGCTTTTGAGCGTCGCGGGCGTCAGCACCGGTAGGCCCAAGCCCTCGGCGCGGGCATGGACCGGGGAGGGCCGCAAAGCCATGCCGCGTCCGGCCTTGGCAGGCGCGCGGGTGTAGACCGCGACGATCGCGTGCCCGTCGGCGTGGAGGCGCGCCAGCGTCGGCACGGCGAAGTCCGGCGTGCCCATGAAGACGACGCGCATCGGTAAAACCCTAAGCCGCGTCGCGCTTGGCGGCCTTGACGAACTTCTTCATCACCCGGTCGCGCTTGAGCTTCGAGAGGTGGTCGATGAACAGCACGCCGTTGAGATGGTCGATCTCGTGCTGGAGGCAGGTGGCCAGCAGCCCGTCGGCCTCCTGCTCCACGGTCGCGCCGTCGAGATTCATGTAGCGCACCCGCACGCGGTCCGGCCGCTCGACCTCGCCGTAGAAGTCGGGGATCGACAGGCAGCCCTCGTCGTAGACCCGCTTCTCTTCCGACGACCAGACGATCTCCGGGTTGAGATAGACGGTCGGGTTCTTGGCGTTCTCGTCCTTCGAGGCGTCGATGGTAACGACGCGCTTCAGCACGCCGATCTGCACCGCCGCGAGCCCGACGCCGGGGGCGTCGTACATCGTCTCGATCATGTCGGCGGCGAGCGTCCGGATCTCGTCCGTCACCGCGGTGACCGGCTCGGAGACGAGGCGAAGCTGCGCGTCGGGTAGGATGACGAGGGGGCGGACGGTCATGGGCTCGGTCGGGGTCGGGAACGGGAAAAGCGGTGCGCCCTTCCGCAGATAGGCGGCGGCGCGGGGGCGGTCAAATGACCGTCAGAAGGCGGTGCGGCTGCGGATCGCCGCCGTGAGCGTGCCCTCGTCGAGATAATCGAGTTCGCCGCCCACCGGCACGCCGTGGGCGAGCCGCGTGATCGTGAGCCCGAGGGGTTTGAGCGATTCGGTGACGTAATGCGCCGTGGTCTGGCCATCGACGGTGGCGTTGAGCGCCAGGATGATCTCCTTCACCTCCGGTTCGGCCGCCCGCTCGACGAGGCGTGCGATGTTCAGGTGCTCCGGGCGCACGCCGTCCAGTGCCGAGAGCACGCCCCCGAGGACATGGTAGCGGGCCTTGACCGCGCCGGAGCGCTCCAGCGCCCAGAGGTCGGACACGTCCTCGACCACGACCAGCAGGGTCGGGTCGCGGCTGTGATCGGCGCAGATCGTGCAGGGATCGCGGGTATCGACGTTGCCGCAAGACTGGCAGACGACGATCCGCTCGGCGGCGACCCGCATGGCGTCGGCCAGCGGCGCCAGAAGCGTCTCGCGCTTCTTGATCAGCTGCAACGCGGCTCGCCGGGCCGAGCGGGGGCCGAGGCCCGGCATGCGCCCGAGAAGCTGGATCAGGCGCTCGATCTCCGGGCCGGCGACGGCTTGGGGCATGCGGTGCTTCGAAGGTGTCCGAGGAAAAGCGGCGGGCGCCGACCCTCACATAATCCTTCTCGGCCGGTTTTGCCCGTTCGGCGAAGCCACAGGACGGATCTGCCGTGCCGAGGCCTGGACACAAGAAAAATTTGGTTCTGACCTAAAGTTTAGTTGACGGCCAAGCCGGTGATCGGCCCATTTGCAGGGGCGGGCCGGCGAACCGGCGTGCGGCGGCCCTGAACGACCGCACGGACGGCCCCGCGAGACGAGACTTCCGGCACCGGCAACGGCGCCGTCGACCGCGATCAGGGCCGCTCCAGGAGACAGACCGTGACCCATATCGGCGAGTTCAACGCGGCCCACGGCCCGGAGGCGATCGGCCTCACCGACCTCAAGGCGGTGCACTGGAACCTCGAGGCGCCGCGCCTCTATGAGGAATCGCTGAAGCGCGGCGAGGCGCAGCTCGCTCGCGGCGGCGCGCTGGTGGCCACCACCGGCAGCCACACCGGCCGCTCGCCCAAGGACAAGTACGTGGTCCGCGACGCCACCACCGAGAACGAGATCTGGTGGGACAACAACGGCTCGATCACCCGCGAGCAGTTCACCACCCTGTTGGAAGATTTTCGCGCCCACGCGAAAGGCAAGGAGCTGTTCGCCCAGGACCTCTTCGGCGGCGCCGATCCGGCCCACCGAGTGCGCGCCCGCGTCTACACCGAGTTCGCGTGGCATTCGCTGTTCATCCGCAACCTGCTGATCCGGCCCGAGCGCGACGCGCTGGCCTCTTACGTGCCTGAACTGACCATCATCGACCTGCCGAGCTTCCAGGCCGACCCGGCCCGCCACGGCTGCCGCTCCAAGACCGTGATCGCCATCGATTTCGCCCAGAAGATCGTGCTGATCGGCGGCTCGGCCTATGCCGGCGAGATGAAGAAGTCGGTCTTCACGTACCTGAACTACGTGCTCCCCGGCGCGGGCGTGATGCCGATGCACTGCTCGGCCAACGCGGCGCTCGACGAGACGGGCGACTCGGCCCTGTTCTTCGGCCTCTCGGGCACCGGCAAGACGACGCTCTCGAACGATTCATCGCGAAAACTGATCGGCGACGACGAGCACGGCTGGGGCAAGGACGGCATCTTCAACTTCGAGGGCGGCTGCTACGCCAAGACCATCCGCCTCTCGCGCAATGCCGAGCCGGAGATCTACGCCACCACCGAACGCTTCGGCACGGTGATGGAGAACGTGGTGATCGATCCGCAGACCCGCGCGCCGGATTTCGACGACGCCTCGCTCACCGAGAACACCCGCTGCGCCTATCCGCTCGACTTCATCGCCAATGCCAGCGCCACGGGCCGGGCGGGCCATCCGAAGAACATCGTGATGCTGACCTGCGACGCCTTCGGCGTGATGCCGCCGATCGCCAAGCTCTCGGGCGCCGAGGCGATGTACCATTTCCTGTCGGGCTACACCGCTAAGGTGGCCGGCACCGAGCGCGGGCTCACCGCGCCGGAGGCGACCTTCTCTACCTGCTTCGGGGCGCCGTTCATGCCGCGCCATCCGAGCGTCTACGGCAACCTGCTGCGCGACCTGATCGCCGAGCACGGCGTCGATTGCTGGCTCGTCAACACCGGCTGGACCGGCGGCGGGGTCGGCACCGGGCGGCGCATGCCGATCCGGGTGACGCGCCGCCTGCTGTCGGCGGCGCTGGACGGGTCGCTGTCGCAGGTCGAATTCCGCCGCGACCCGTATTTCGGCTTCGCGGTGCCGGTGGAGGTGCCGGGCGTCGAGGCGCAGGTGCTCTCGCCGGTCGAGACCTGGACCAACAAGACTGCCTTCGCCGAGACGGCGACCCGGCTGGTCACGATGTTCCGCGAGAACTTCAAGCGCTTCGAGAGCCACGTCGATGCCGACGTGCGCGCCGCCGAGCCGGTGGCGGCTCCGATCGCGGCCTGAGACTAAAAAAACGAAGCCCTGCCGCTCCTCTCGGCGGGCAGGGCTTGGCTCGCGACGGACGGGCATCCGCAAGAGTCCGCAAGGACGGTCCCGCCGGCCAGGATTCAGGCCGACGGGACCTGCCGGACCGCAATGGGGGGCAAGGTCGGCCCGGCGGAGCGGACCATGCCGCCAAGCGCGCGCCCACGCCTTAACATGGTTTGGATTCCGGTCGCCGAGGCTGGGGAAAGCTGCCCTCGGCCTGCCCTTAAAACGGCAGCTTCATGCCGGGCGGCAGCGGCAGGCCCTTGGTCAGTTCGGCCATGCGCTCCTGCGCGGTCGCCTCGGCTTTGGCGCGGGCGTCGTTGCAGGCGGCGACGATCAGGTCTTCGAGGATCTCGCGCTCGTCGGCGATCATCAGGCTCGGGTCGATCGTGACGCCGAGCACCTGTCCCTTGGCGGTCATCCGCACGCTCACGGCGTCGCCCCCCAAGGCGCCGCGGACCTCGACCGAATCGAGCTCGGTTTGGAGCGAAGCCATCTTCTCCTGCATGGCCTGGGCCTGCTTCATGATGCCCATGAGGTCGCGCATGACGGGTCCGCTCCGGTCGTATTTTTGGAAGAATGTCGCTCTCTGACTTAGGTGCCGCGGTGCGCTGCCGCCAGGGCTACGCCTCGTCCTCGGGCTCCTCGGGCACCGCCTCGACCGGGCCGGTGGCGGCCGCTACGCCCGTCGCGGGGCCCACATCGGCCGCCGCCTTGTCGCGCACGTCGACGATCTGCGCGCCGGGGAAGCGCGCCATCACCTCCCGCACCAGCGGATGGGCGGCGGCGTTGTCGTGACGGGTCTGCTCGGCGGCCCGGGAGGTCTGCTCCAGGGTCGGCCCGCCCTCGTCCTTCGAGAGCGCCACGATCCAGCGCCGGCCGGTCCACTCGTCGAGCGCCCGGGCGAGGTCGTTGGCGAGGCTCGGCCGGCCGCCGGCGGCGAGGCGGAACTCGATCCGACCCTCCTCGAAACGCACGAGATGGACGTCGCGCTCCAGCGCCACCTTCAGGGCGATGTCGCGCCGCGCTTCGGCCTGGGCCACCACGTCCTCGAACCGCCCGAGCCGCGGGCCGGGGGGCGCTGCGGCGGCCGTCGGGCGGGCGGCTTCCGGGGCAGGGTTGGCCGAGGCGAGCACCGGGCGCGGAAGCGCGGGGGCCGGCGATGCGGCAAGCGGCGCGCTCTCGCGGGCGAGCGCCGCGGAGCCCCGCGCGCCCGAGCCGCCGGAGAACGAGCCGCCGGAGCCCTGCGGGCCTGAGCCGACGGAAGAAGAAGACTCGTCGCTGCGCAGACGGCGCAGCGCCTCGTCCGGTGTCGGCAGGTCGGCGGCGTAGGCGAGGCGCACGATGACCATCTCGGCCGCCGGCAGCGGCCGGGGCGCGGCCTGCACCTCGGGGAGCGCTTTCAGCAGAATCTGCCACGCCCGCGACAGGGCCCGCACCGGCAGACGCGCGGCGAACTCTCCACCGCGCACCCGCTCGGCCTCGCTCAGGGTCGGGTCGGCGGCGGCGTCCGGCACGATCTTCAGGCGGGTGACGAGATGCGTGAAGCCGGCGAGATCCGAGAGCACCACCGCCGGGTCGGCGCCGGCATCGTATTGCGCCCGCAACTCGGCGAAGGCGGCGGGCACGTCGCCGCGCATCACCGCCTCGAACAGATCGACGATGCGGGCGCGGTCGGCGAGCCCCAGCATGTCGCGCACGCTTTGCGCGCTCACCGTGCCGGCACCGTGGGCGATGGCCTGATCGAGCAACGAGAGCGCGTCGCGCACCGAGCCTTCCGCCGCCCGGGTGACGGCGGCGAGCGCCTCGGCCTCGGCGTTCACGCCTTCCGCCGCGCAGATCTTCTTCAGATGGGCCGAGAGCGTCTCGGCCTCGACCCGACGCAGGTCGAACCGCTGGCAGCGCGACAGGATCGTGACCGGCACTTTCCGGATCTCGGTCGTCGCGAACACGAATTTGGCATGGGGCGGCGGCTCCTCCAGCGTCTTCAGGAAGGCGTTGAACGCCTTCTCCGAGAGCATGTGGACCTCGTCGACGATGTAGACCTTGTAGCGGGCCTCCGTGGGCGAATAGCGGATGCCGTCGATGATGCCGCGCACGTCGTCGATGCCGGTATGCGAGGCGGCGTCCATCTCCAGCACGTCCATGTGCCGGGATTCCATGATCGCCCGGCAATGGCGCCCGAGTTCGGGCATCGACACGGTCGGCCCCGTATCGGGATGGCCGTCGCGGACGTAGTTGAGGCCGCGGGCCAGGATGCGGGCGGTCGTGGTCTTGCCGACGCCGCGCACGCCGGTGAGCATCCAGGCCTGGGGGATACGGTTGGCCGCGAACGCATTGGCCAGCGTGCGCACCATGGCGCCCTGGCCGATCAGGTCGTCGAAGGTCTGGGGGCGGTATTTGCGCGCCAGCACCCGGTAGGGCGCGGCAGAAGCGGGCATGCCGGGCAGGCCCGGCGCGTCGGGGAGCGTGCCGTGCGTCTCGTCCATGCCGCCAATCGGATTTTTGGGAAGGCCGGCCGCCAAGCCCCCGCGGGACGCGGAGGCGGCGAAGGTGGGAGGCTGGACAAAGACCCGCTCGGTCTCGTTAGGGCTGCTTCCTTCCGGACCTGACCCGGTTGGCGAGTGAAACGTCCCTCGCCAACCTCCCGACGCCGTATATGACGGCCCGCGCGGCTCGATGCAAGCGGACTCGCGAATCCCCTCGCACGGCGGCCTCCGGCGTTCCGAAAAGCCGATGCGATCCGCTGAACCGGCACCACCTCCCGTATACGATATTCAACACGGCGTGCCGGTTGCGTGTGCGGCCGTCCCTGGTCATGGTCCCGGCACCAGGGAGGCGCTTTTGCGGATCACGACAATCCAGGCTTGCCTCGCGGCCATGCCGCTGCTGGCGACGCTGCCGGCCCAGGCGATGGCCCCGGAGTGGCAGGGACGCTACCGCTACGAGCACGATGCCGGCCTCACCGAAGGCGGCTCCTCCGTCCACGTCACCTACGAACTCGCCCTCGGTCCGGCAGGGGCCCGCGGCGGTTGCCTGTTCACGGCCCGCGGCTTCCAGACCGACGAGCGGATCGTCTGCCAGACGAGGGCCGAGGGCCCGAACCTCACGGTGAACTTCCACCGCTACGAGGACGGCCGCACGGTCAACAAATACGGGGTGGCGGTCTACAAGCCGGGCGAGCCGCTGTTCACGCTCTCGCGGGCCGATGGCGCCGGATTGCTGACCCGCTGGCAAGCGCTGGAGCCGGACGGCGAGAGCGTTTCGCAGAACGGCGCGTTCTTTTCGAAAGTTCGCTAGGCTGCGGGGCCAAATCGGCTTTTTCCGAAAGCCGGGTCCCACCTTTCGGGCGGATGCTTCCCGTTCGTTGTTCCGGATGCGACCGCGACCGCCATCCTCGAAGTCCGCCTCGCTTGAGCGGCGCGGCGATCCACGATCGGTCTGAACGCTTCAATCGTTTGCCGTGCGGATCTCAGGGAGGGAACCTACGGCCCATCGGTGACGAGGCGAAAGGATCGGCCTCAAGGCTGGCCGGCGAGGTGGGGCGCGGGGTGGCGCGCGGGCGGCTTGGCCGGCCCGCGCGGCGTCGTCTCGGGGACGAGCGGTGCCTCGAAGGCGGCGGCGTCGAGTTGCAGCACAGGGATCTGGCCGACATCCAGAGCCGGGGCTGCGGGCTGCGGAGCGGGTGAAGGCGGCGTCGCCGCCTCGGCCGTCACCCGCGGCTCCGCGGTCGGGGTTTCCGTCGGAGAGGGGACGGCGACCGGAACCGGAACTTGGGCCGCGCCCACCACACGCGGCATCGGCAGCGCCTCGACTCTCGACGATGGAGCGGGTTCGGCGGGAGCGGGGGCCGGGGCCGGGCGAGAGGCCAGGGTGAAGGCGAGCGCCAGGGACAGGCCGGCGACACCGAGGCCGAGCGGCCAGAGCGGCAGGGTGCGACGGTGCGGCAGGATCTTGAGAGGGCCGCGCACCGCAGAGGTCTGGCGCCGCGTCAGCGACCACCGATCCGGCTCGACGACGAACTCACTTCCCGACACGACACCCCCTCCCGCTCCGTCGGCCACGACCTTAACACACCGGAAAAGGCTGCGGCGAAATTGCGGCGAGGGCAACCTTTTGCCGTCGCGATCGCAGTCTTTGCGCGGGAAAGCGGATGATCTGCCGTCTTCCGTCTCGACCGCGTCGGCGCCATCAGGCGTCCGCCGCCTCGCGGTCGATGAACCAGGTCAGGCTGCCGGCGCTGGTCGCGCGTGCCGCCGGGAGTTCTTCGCCGGAAGCGAGTCGTGTCAGCGGATCGCGCTTGCCCGCGCCGTTGACGAGGAACAGCACCGAGCGGGCAGAAGCCAAGGTCGGGAAGGTGAGGGTGATGCGGGGCACGAAGGGTTCCATCCCGGCTTCCGCCACCGGGGCCACCCAGGCTTCGCGCTCCTGCAAGGCGGACTTGCCCGGAAACAGCGAGGCGGTGTGGCCGTCGCTGCCGAGGCCGAGCAGGACGAGGTCGAACAGGGGGCGGGCCGGATCGAGCCGGTCGGCGCCGTAAAAGTCCTTCAGCGTCGCCTCGTAGGCGTGGGCACCGGCCTGCGCGCCCTCGTCGGAGGGCATGAAATGCAAGTGGGTCGGCGGCACGGGTGAGGCGTGGCCGAACGCTTCGCGGACCATGCGGACGTTGCTGAGGGGATCGTTCCACGGCACGACCCGGTCGTCGCCGAAGAACCAGTGCACCCGCTCCCACGGCACCCTTTCGACGAAGCCGGGGGAGGCGAGCAGCGCGTAGAGGCGCTTGGGCGTCGAGCCGCCGGAAAGACACACGGCGGCGCGCTCGCCCGCGCTGGTCGTCACCATGTCGATGAGATGCTCGGCCGCCGCGCGGGCGGTGGCCTCGGCATCGGGCATCAACTGCGTGTTGGCCGGAAGGGCGATCACGGCGTCGGGCCCCGGCGCGGCGGCTCCTTGTGCCCGCCGAACCCCTGCCGCATCGCCGAGAGCAGCTTGTCGGCGTAGCTCGCCTCCTCGCGGGAGCGGAAGCGGCGGTAGAGTGCGCTCGACAGGACGGTGGCCGGCACCGCCTCCTCGACGGCGGCGTTGATGGTCCAGCGGCCCTCGCCGGAATCCTCGACGTAGCCCGAATACTCCTCGAGCATCTCGCTGCCCGCGAGCGCCGTCGCGGTCAGATCGAGCAGCCAGGACGAGACCACGCTGCCGCGCCGCCACACCTCGGCGATGTCGCCGAGATTGAGATCGAAGCGGCGCTCCTCCGGTACCTGCTCGGAATTGGCGTGCTTGAGGATGTCGAAGCCCTCGGCATAGGCCTGCATCAGGCCGTACTCGATGCCGTTGTGGATCATCTTGACGAAGTGACCGGCCCCGCTCGGTCCCGCATGGATGTAGCCGAGTTCGGCGCGCGGATCGCGCCCGTCGCGGCCGACGGTGCGGGGGATGTCGCCCAGCCCTGGCGCCAGGGTGCGGAAGATCGGGTCGAGCCGGTCGACGGCCTCCTTGTGGCCGCCGATCATCATGCAATAGCCGCGCTCCAGCCCCCAGACGCCGCCGGAGGTGCCGACATCGACGTAGTGGATGCCCTTGGCGTCGAGGTCGCGGGCCCGGCGCACGTCGTCCTGATAGAAGGAGTTGCCACCGTCGATGATGCAGTCGTCGGCCTGCATCAGTCCGCCGAGCTTGCCCACCGTCTCTTCGGTGATGGGCCCTGCCGGGAGCATCACCCAGGCGGTGCGGGGGGCGTCGAGTTTTCGGACCAGATCGTCCAGGCTGTCGGCGGGCGTCGCGCCCTCGTCGGCCAGCGCTTTCACGGCCGCCGGATCGCGGTCGAACACCACGGCTTCGTGGCCGTCCCGCAGAAGGCGGCGGACGATGTTGCCGCCCATCCGGCCGAGGCCGATCATCCCGATTCGCATCGCACGCACTCCCGTCAGCAGGCCGCCCCCCGCGGCGGCGGTCCCGTTGCGGGGCGGCGCGCCGCCCCCGAGAGACGGTCGTTGCCGGTTCGAACGCATCGGCCAAGCCGGCGTTCCGGTGCCGTCCATGCATCGCCCGCACGGCTGCGCTGAAACGGTGTCCGGCGGTTCCGCCTTGTCCCGTGGGGGTGCCCCAAACGAATCGGGCGGAGACCCGTTGAGTCTCCGCCCGATCCGAACTTTTCCGGAGCCGATCGCTCCCCTCGACGAGAGCCTATTGCGGCTTCATCGGGCTGGCGCCGGTGGCCGGCGGCTGGCCGGGCGTCGCGCTCGCCTGCTTCTCCGGATGCTTGAGCTGGCTGTAGGTCAGGTTGGCGAAGGACCCGATCCGGGCTGCCCAGCTCAGCTTGGGCTCGCCGGGCTCGTCGCGGGCCGCCTGACAATAGGCGGTGGTGAGGCCGTTGACGATGTCGTCGTCGCTGGCCTTGGGTGCGCCCGACTTCACCTTCGGCACGATGGTGACGAGCTTGGGGATGAAGTCGACGGAGGTCAGGCCTTTCAGGTCGGCGACGATGTTGTTGCTCTCGATCGCCTTCTTGACCCCCTCATCCGCGATCGCGTCGCAGGGCGCGGTGCCCGACAGCATGGTCTGCGTGGCGGCCTTGGCCTCGGAGACGGCGCTGCCCGAATTCATCACCGGCGCCTTGTTGCCCCAGGAATTGCGGATGTAGTCGGTCACGTCACGCACCTGCTGCTCGGTCATGTCCTGGCCGATCGCCGGCATCGGCGCGAGGCCGCTCTGCGCGGCGAGCCCGCCATAGATCACCCGCAGCACCGTCTGCGGCCCTTCCGACTGCACCGAGGTGTTGCCGGCGAGCGCCGGGATCGCGCCCGGTACGCCCGTGCCGTCGGGCCGGTGGCAGGACGAGCAATAGGTAAGGTAGACGTCCGCCCCCGGCGCACCGGGCTGGTTGAAGGCCTGGAGGTCCTTGGCCTTGTAGGTCTCCTTGGCCGGCACCGTGCGCAAGTAAGCGACGATCGCTTTGAGGTCGGCGTCGGTCATCTTCGAGGTCGATTCCTCGATGGCTTGGCGCATCGGACCCGCGGCGACGCCGGGGCGGTTGCCCGGGGCCGTGCCGGTCTTGAGGTAGGTGACGACCTCCTCGTCCTTCCACGCGCCGATGCCCTGGTGGCCGTCCGGCGTGATGTTGGGGGCATACCACCCGTCGATGACGCCGCCGCCGAGCTTGCCCGCGAGGCTCGAATTGCCGACGATCTTATTCTCGTTGTGGCACATGCCGCAGTGGCCGAGCCCCTCGACGAGGTAGGCGCCGCGATTGACCTCGGCGCTCGCGTTCGGATCGGGCTTGAAGCGGCCTTCCGAGAAGAAGGCGGTGCGCCACGTGATCAGCGCGGTGCGGATGTTGAACGGGAAGGGGATCTGGCTCTCCTTCCGCTTCTCGTTTACCGGATCGAGCGACTTGAGGAAGGCGAAGATCGCCTTGGTGTCCTCGTCGCTGACCTTGGTGTACCAAGCGAACGGGAAGGCCGGATACAGGTATTCGCCTTCGTCGCCGATGCCGTGGCGGAACGCCTTCTCGAAGGTCTCGTAGCTCCACTTGCCGATGCCGGTCTCGGGGTCCGGCGTGAGGTTCGGCGTGAAGATGAGGCCGATCGGGGTGTTGAGGCCGTAATTGCCGGCATAGGGTTTGCCGCCCGGCGCGGTGTGGCAGGCGACGCAATCGCCGCTCGTCGCGAGGTATTGGCCGCGCTTGATCAGATCCGCATCGGAGCCTTGGGCCAGCGCCGGCCCGGCCGTGAACAGGGCGGCCAGGGCGAGCCAAGCGGAGCCGCGTGCGGTACGTCGTGTCATAAACCCGGTCTCCCGAAAGGTGACGACCCCGGACCCGTTTGGTCTTATTCTTGTTCGTGGAACGGGCTCGCAACGCGACAAAGCCCCGGTTGTTCCAGTCCTCGCACACACGCCCGCCCGTCCCGCGCGGGATGATTCAACGAAATCTGATCATCATTTCCGTAAGATGGGCAAAAAGCGCGGCAAGGAGCCACGCCGCCACGACGGGCCAGTCCGCGCCGGTGAGCGCCGCCCGCACCGCCAGCATCAGCGCCGCGCCCGAGGCGAGGTTCGAGAGCAGCGCGGCGGGCCTGGGGCCACGGCCGAACCGCAGCCGCACGCCCACGAGCAGCAGCGCTTCGAGCGCCACCAGGGACACGATGACATCGACGATGCGCCCGCTGGCGAACCATTCGGCCATCTCACGCCCCATCCCAAGTCCCCCTGGCGGGCGGGTTGAGCCGCACGATGGTGAGGTTGAGGCAGGCCGCGACGCTGACCCAGGCGAGGTAGGGCAGGTTCAGCAATCCCGCGACGAGCGACGCTTGGCTGACGGTGAGCGCCAGCGCGACGATGGAGAGCCATAGCAGGCCGACTTCGGCGAGCGCCCAGTCCGGCCGGCGCAGGCGGAAGAAGATCCAGCTCCAGGCGATGTTGAGGACGCTGTTGACCGCGAACGCCACCACCAGCCGGGCGCGGGCGGCCGGATCCGCGTCGGCGTTCCAGGCCATGACCGCGGACGTGGCCGTCAGCACGATGATGACGGTCCAGATCGGGCCGAAGGCCCAGTCCGGCGGCTTCCAGGCGGGGAAGCGCAGCGCGAAGTACCAAGCGTCGGTGCGCGTCGCCATTCCGCCGGCGACGGCAACGACGAGGGCCGCGAAGGCGGTGACGAGCGGCGGGCCCCAATCGCCCGCGAGCAGTTCCGTCACGGCGAGACCCAGCGGAACAGGTGGGCCAGATCCTTGAAGAAGATTTTTGCGTGCGCGGCCGGTTTGGCGCGGACCAGTTCCTTGTTCATGTAGGCGTCCCAGGTGAGTTGCTGGACGTCCTTGTCCTTGCAGATCGAGACGAAGCGCTCCCGCAGCCCGTCGCTGCGGTACCAGACCCACTGCATCATCCCGAGGATCCAGAACACGCGCCCGTGCAGCCGCATGAACTTTTTGCGGGCCATGGTCAGGGCCTTGGCGTCGCCGGTGGCAAGGAAGCTTTCCGCCGCTTCCGCCGAAAGCCGCCCGCCGAGCATCGCGTAATAGATGCCCTCGCCCGAGGCCGGGGCGACCACGCCCGCCGCGTCGCCCGCCAGCAGCACGTCGCGGCCGTTGTCCCAGCGCTTCAGGGGTTTCAGCGGGATCGGCGCGCCCTCGCGGCGCACCGTCTCGCAGGCGTCGAGACCGGTCGAGGCGCGGAGATCCCGGATCGCCGAGCGCAGCGAGAACCCTTTCCGCATGCTGCCGGTGCCGATGCTCATCGTGTCGCCGTGGGGGAAGATCCAGGCGTAGAAATCCGGTGAGAGGCGGCCCTGATAGTAGACGTCGCAGCGCGTGCCGTCATGGGTCTCAGCCGGGGGGCTGCGGACGATCTCGTGATAGGCGAAGACCTGCCGCATCTTAGCATGGCCCGGAATCTCGGCCCGGCCGACCGGCGAGCCGGCGCCATCGGCGCCGATGACGAGGCGGGTCTTCACCTGCGTCTCCGGCCCGTCCTTGCCCTCGCGGAAATGCACCGTAGCAAGGCCGGTCTCCGCGCGGGTGATGCGCTCGAACAGGCCGTCGCGGCACGCCGCCCCGGCGAGCCGGGCGCGGTCGCGCAGCCAGGGATCGAACTGGGCCCGGTCGACCATGCCGACGAAGCCGTCGCCCACCGGCATGTCGACGTGGCGCGCGCTCGGCGCGATCATCCGGGCGCTGCGGATGCGCGCGAGCAGCAGATCGTCGGGGATCGCGAAGTCGCGGATCAGGCGCGGCGGGATCGCGCCGCCGCAGGGCTTGATCCGGCCCGCCCGGTCGAGGAGCAGCACGCGGCGGCCGGCGCGGGCCAGATCGGTCGCCGCGGTGGCGCCTGCGGGGCCGCCGCCCACCACCACGACGTCGAAGGTCTCGGGAGCGCCGTGGTGGGTCATGGGGCTACCTCGCGTCGAATCCGGGATTGAGCTGGAAGGAGGCCGCCTGCGCCAGCGGGTTGATGCGCCGCCCGACGGAGGCGTGCTCGACCCGGAGCGCGATCAGCAGGGCGACGACGAAGAGAACCGCCTCGCAGGCGAAGACCGCGGCGTAGGCATAGACGGGCTCGCTCGCGACGAGCCGGGCGCAATCGACCGCCAGTGTTCCCAAGAAGCCGCCCGCGCCGAAGGCGACGCCTTGGGCCGCGCCCCAGACACCCATGCGGGTGCCGCGCTCGGCCTCGCCGCCGCGGCCCGCCAGCGCCATCATCGAGCCGATGGCGGCGACCGCGTAGACGCCGTTGCCGAAGCCGAGGGCTCCGACCGCGGCCCGGAGCGGAAAGTCGGGCCCGATCGGGCCGCCGAGGGCGATGGCCGCCAGCGCCAGCGCCGAGAGCCCGCAGCCGATGGCCGTCCAGAGCTTGAGCGAACCGAGAATCGGCCCGCCGATGAAGACGGTGATGCCGGCCACGAACAGCATGCCGGCCAGAACGCCGCCGTGCTGGAGCCCGGCGAGCTTGGTGGTGGCGCCGGGCGTCATCGCGAAGACGAGGCCGGCATAGGGTTCGAGGATCAATTCCTGCGCGCTGTAGGCGAGCATCGAGACGAAGATGAACAGCGTGAAGCGCCGCGCCGCAGGCTCCGCGAGGACTTGTGTCAGCACCTCTCGGAACGGCTTTCTGGGCGTTTGCGGCGCGCTCGACGGAGGGCGGCGCGGTTCGAGCCCGACCACCGCGAGTGCCGCCACCGTGAAGGCGATGGCCGAGACCGTCCCCGAGACCGCCATCAGCCGGAGCCCCGAGAACGGATCGAGGAAATGGCCCGCGAGCGGGGCGGTGACCGCGAAACCCGCGATCATCATCACCCAGACGATGGTCGCCGCCGCGCCCCGCCGGCTCGATTCGACGCCGGTGGCGAGCAGGACGAGGAGATTGGTGCCGGCCGCGCCCGCCCCCATGCCGACGAGGAGGAAGGAGGCGACCGCGAGCGTCAGCCCGGCCGTCAACGACGTCGCGGCTAGGGCCGTGGCGACCGCGGCGCCGAAGCCGCCGAGGCAGAGCGCGGCCATGCCGCCGACGATCCAGCTCGTGCGCCGCCCCCCGACATCCGAGCCGTAGCCCCAGCGCGGGCGCAGCACCTGAGCGGCGTAGTGGAGCGCCACCAGGGCGCCCGGCACCATCGCGGGCAGCGCCAGCTCCACCACCATCACCCGGTTGATCGTCGAGGTCATCAGCACGACGACGGCACCCAGAGCCGTCTGGACGAGGCCGAGGCGGACGATCTGGAGCCAGGAGTACGAAGACGGGCGGGCGGCGGCGGGGGCTCTGCTCATGGCCCGATGCCTTGCACGAGGGGCCGCAGGGCGAAAGCCGCCACCAGCATCCCGACCACGTAGAGGGTCGTGCCGGTGCCGTTGTACCAGGCGGCGCGCTCCCGCGGGTCCTTGAGGAAGCGGGCCATCAGGGCGAGCTGGCCGGCGAGCAGCAGGCCGACGGCGCCGGCGTGCCAGGGACGGTCCCAATTCAGCAGCAGCGAGACCACGACGGTCTGCGGCAGCGCCATCACGAGGCAGGCGAACAGGGCGGCGTAGCGGGGACCCATCTGGACGGGAATGGAGCGCAGACCGAGCGCCCGGTCCCCCTCGATCGACTTGAAGTCGTTGAGGGTCATGATGCCGTGGGCGCCGATGGCGTAGAGGAGCGCGATCGCCACGACGCGGCTGTCCGGCATCGCGGCGGCCATCACGGCCGCACCGGTGAACCAGGGCAGGCCCTCGTAGCAAAGCCCGCAGGCGGCGTTGCCCCACCAGCCGTTGCGCTTGAGCCGGATCGGCGGCGCGGAATAGATCCAGGCCAGCACGAGGCCGAACAGGGCGGCGCCGAGGATCCACGGCCCGAGCATCGCCGCGACGAGGAGCGACAGCACCGTCCAGCCCGCCGCGAGGTACAACCCCCAACGGCCGGGGATGCGCCCGGAGGGAATCGGCCGGTCCGGCTCGTTGATGGCGTCGACGTGGCGGTCGAACCAATCGTTGGCCGCCTGACTGGTGGCGCAAACGAGAGGCCCCGCGAGCACAACCCCCGCGGCGATCACCGGCCATTGCCCCGAGGGCGCCTGACCCGACGATACGACGCCGCAGGCGAAGGCCCACATCGGCGCGAACCACGTGATCGGCTTGAGAAGCTCGACGACAGCGCTGGGTGCGGGCGTGGCCATGCTGGGAGCTTCGGATTCGCGCCCGCCTATGTCAAGCGAACTTTACACCAAGGTCGTCAACTTTGCTTGACACCTGCTTGGTTTGCCGGCACGCAACATAATTCTACGGACGCGCCCTACGGTTCGCGGTCGGCGGTCAGCTCCGGATCGCCGGCGTCGAGGTCGCCGATGCCGTAGCGACGCATCTTGGCGTAGAGGCCCTGGCGGCTGAGCCCCAGCATCTCGGCGGCCGAAGCGCGGTTGTCCCGGGTGATGCGGAGCGCCGCCTCGATGCACAGCTTCTCGATCAGGTCGGTGGTCTCGCGCACCAGCGCCTTCATCGAGACGCGGCCGACGAGTTCGGTCATCTGCTCGACGGAGCGGGGCAGATCGTGCCCGCCGGCATGGACCGGGGCGGCCCGGCGCGGCGTCGCCCGGATCGTGAAGCCGAGGCAGGGCTGCTCGGCCGTCGGCGCCGAGACGGCGGCGACCTCAACATCCTCGACGGACCCGTATTGGCCCCGCATCACCGTGGAGAAATGGCGCACGGAGCCGTGCTCGCGGAGCGTCGCGAACAGGGCGAGCGCTTCGGTTTCCTCGCGCCCGAGCCAGCGGTCGATGGTCTGGCCGCGCACCTGCTCCTCGGTGGCGAGCTGCACGAGGTCGAGGAAGGCGGTGTTGGCGGTGAGGATGCGCCGGCCCGGATCGGTCACGACGAAGGCTTCCGGCATCCGCCGAATCACGTCGAGGGCGCCGCCATCGACCGCGTGCTGGCCGGCCTGCGCCGAGGCCAGGGGCGAGAGGCGCAGCAGGATCGAGGTGGAGCCTTCGCCGCGAAACAGCGAGGCCGAGAGCCGTGCCTCGCCGCGCCCCCCGCTGAGTCGGACGACGAGATCGGCGGCCTGGCCCGCGTTGCGAAGCCCCGCGAACAGAACGGCGATGTCGCGGGTGGTCGAGACCTCGAACAGGTCGGCGACGTCCTGCCCGAGGATGCGCTTCTGCGGCCGCCCGAGAAGGCGCGCGGCGGCGGGGTTCGCCTCGGTGACGCGCCGCGTTCCGGCATCGGCCACCAGCACCGGCTCGCCGGAGAGCTGGAACAGAAGCTTGTAGCGGGTTTCGGCGGCGCGCAGCCGGTCGTAGTCGCGCTCCAGCGCCTGCTGCGTGTCGGCGAGCCGCCGCTGCAGCCCGGCCAGCGCCCGCAGATCCTGCCCCACGACGATGATCGGCCCGCCCTGGCGCGGGCGCAGGCCCGCGTAGCGGATGGGCACGTCCGGGCCGTTGCGGGAGGGATGGTTGACCTGACGCCAGCGGGTCATCGTCCCGGCGGCGGCGTCACGCAGCAGGGCGTCGATCTTCGGCCGGCTCTCGACGGTGACGGTGTCGACCCACGGGCGCCCGCGCCAGGAGGCGATGTCCTCCGATTCGAGATCGAGCGCCCCGGCGGCGGTCTCCTGGATCACCCCGTCCTCGCCGACGATCAGCGAGATGTCGCTCGTGGCCGCAAGCAGGAGCCCGGCCGCCTCGCTGTCGAGGAGGCCGGCCGCCTGTTGCAGGGCCGGAGAGGGCCGCTGCGGGGGATGGCTCGCCAAGCTGCTCAAGATCACCACTTCGTGATGGCGCGAAAAGAGGTCCTTTCAACAGGCTCGGGACCGCATTTCAAGCAAGCTTTCGGAAATCAAGGGGGCGAGGCGCCCATCCTCGGCGGTCGCGTCGGCGCCGACGACACTCACGTGGTCGGGATGGCGCACGAAATACGGTCCGCCGACGAGGATTCGCAGAGACGGATTGCGCGAAGCTTGGCGCAACGCCGCGATGGTTTGCGAAAGCCTGGGGAAAAGTACGTCGCAGGACAGCGTCAGGCCGACCACGTCGAACCATTCGCCGGCGACGAGCTCGGCCGGATCGACGCCGGCTTCCTGTCCGGCCGTGGTGACGTCCCAGCCCGACTCGCGAAAGATGCCGGCCAGCACCGCGAGGCAGAACACGTGGGTCTCGCCGGGGCAGGGCAGCATCAGGATGCTGCGCCCACGCGGCTCCACGTGGTCGTCGCCGTATCGGGCGCACAGGTCGCGGGCGACGGCCTGGAGCCGCCCGAGCGCCACCGTGACCTCGATGAAGTCGCAGGCATCGTCTTCCCAAAGGCGCCCGATATGGCGCGCGGCGGGCGTCAGAAGTTCGACCAGCACGCTTTCGAGCGAGAGGCCCTCGTCGAGGAAGCGGAGCAGGTGGAGGGTGAGGTCGCCATCGGTGCGCGACAGAAGCAGGTCGCAGAGCCGAGCGATGTCGTCCGGGCTGGGTTGGCGGTCCTGGGTCGCGGGCGACGGGGCCATGCGGCCCCGGTGGACCAGCATCAGCCGAGGCAGGATCTCGGCCTCGACGACACCGGCCAGCCGGCGGCGCATGCGCTCGGCATCGGGCTGGATGTCGAAGGCGGAGGCCGGAAGCGTCTCTTCCGCCACGCCGCATTCCCGCGCCGCGGAAGGCACCTCCAGGCGCTCGCCGAAATGCCTCCAGCCTCCCATGGGTCTCTCCCCAGGCAGCAGCGGATCAAGCAGGTTAGTGCAGGATGCCCTGTCGCGCCCCTTTATCGGACGTGTTCGGCTTCACGATACGCCTCTTCCGTGCGTTGGCAATGCCTTCGAATGAATACAATGCCAACAATTGTCAGCGCGCCGGAGCGTCAAGCTGGATTGACACTTCTGCGGGGCTGGGCCTAGGTTTCGTTCGGGACGAGGCCCTGCACAGACGGGGTCCGAGGCAGAGCGGAGGCGGACGCCATGCGGCAACGCCAGGGCCAGCAGAGACCACTCTACACGAGCGAAGAGCGCAGCCGGCGTGACGCTTCCCCGTGGACCCTCGTCCAGGGCCTGCTCGCCCCGCTGCAATTCCTGGTTTTCCTGGTCAGCGTCGCCCTGGTGGTGCGGACGCTGGCGACCGGCGCCGGCGCGGAAGCCGCCCACGTCTCGATCGTGATCAAGACGCTGGTCCTCTACGCCATCATGGTCACGGGCTCGATCTGGGAGAAGGCCGTGTTCGGCCGCTACCTGTTCGCCCCGGCCTTCTACTGGGAGGACGTGTTCAGCATGCTCGTGCTGGCGCTGCACACGGCCTATCTCGCGGCGCTGACCTTCGGCGTGCTCGACACGCACGGCCTGCTCGTCCTCGCGCTCGCCGCCTACGGCACCTACCTGATCAATGCCGGGCAGTTCCTCCTGAAGCTGCGGGCGGCCCGTCTCGAATCGCCGACCGCGATGGCGCTCGTCGGGGAGGGCGCCCGATGAACGCTCACGCGCCCGTCACCGCCGCCGATTGCGGCCCCGACATCCGGGTCGAGCGCGGCCAGCGCGCCGTCTTCTGCGGCCTCACCGGCATCGTCTGGCTGCACCGCAAGATTCAGGACGCGTTCTTCCTCGTGGTCGGCTCGCGCACCTGCGCCCACCTGATCCAGTCGGCGGCGGGCGTGATGATCTTCGCCGAGCCGCGCTTCGCCACCGCGATCATCGACGAGCGCGATCTGGCCGGCCTCGCCGACATGAACGAGGAACTCGACCGGGTCGTGACCCGGCTGATCGAGCGGCGCCCGGACATCAAGCTGCTGTTCCTCGTCGGCTCCTGCCCGTCCGAGGTGATCAAGCTCGACCTGTCGCGGGCAGCCCTCCGACTGTCGCAGCGGCTCTCGCCGGCCGTGCGCGTGCTGAACTATTCGGGTTCGGGCATCGAGACGACCTTCACGGAGGGCGAGGATGCCTGCCTCGACGCCCTGGTGCCCGGCCTGCCGCAGGTGGAAGCCGCCTCGAACGAGCTGTTGGTCGTCGGCGCGCTCGCCGACGTGGTCGAGGATCAGTTCGGGCGGCTGTTCTCGGAACTCGGCATCCAGGCCCGCTTCCTGCCGGCGCGGCGCTCGGGCGAGATGCCGGCGGTCGCCCGCGGC
Source organism: Methylorubrum salsuginis (assembly GCF_900114375.1). Lineage (GTDB taxonomy): Bacteria > Pseudomonadota > Alphaproteobacteria > Rhizobiales > Beijerinckiaceae > Methylobacterium > Methylobacterium salsuginis. The sequence goes on from NZ_FOSV01000012.1 coordinate 99,928, forward strand.
ACGCCCTACCTGCTGGCCCAGCCGTTCCTGACGGCGACGGCGCGGGCGCTCGACGAGCGCGGCGCGCGGCGCATCCCGGCCCCGTTCCCGCTGGGCGCCGAGGGCACCACCCTCTGGCTCAAGGCTGCCGCCGAGGCCTTCGGTGTCGATCCGGCCCGGTTCGAGGCGGTGACCGCGCCGGGCCGCGCGCGGGCCGACCGGGCGCTCGAGCGCTACCGCGAGCGGCTGTCCGGCAAGCGGGTGTTTTTCTTCCCCGATTCGCAGCTCGAAGTGCCGCTGGCGCGCTTCCTCGCCCGCGAGGTCGGCGCCGATCTCGTCGAGGTCGGAACGCCCTACCTGCACCGCGCGCATCTGGCCGCCGAGCTGGAGTTGCTGCCCGCCGGCACGGCCATCGTCGAGGGCCAGAGCCTCGACGACGGGCTCGACCGCTGTCGGGAGGCGCGGCCCGACCTCACCGTCTGCGGGCTCGGCCTCGCCAATCCGCTCGAAGCGGAAGGGCTCTCGACCAAGTGGTCGATCGAGCTGCTGTTCACCCCGATCCAGGGCTACGACCAAGCCGGCGACCTCGCCGAATTGTTCGCCCGCCCGCTCCACCGCCGCGCGAAGCTCGAGGTGTAGCGATGCAACTCACCGTCTGGACCTACGAGGGACCGCCGCATATCGGCGCCATGCGGGTCGCCACCGCGATGGAGGGGCTGCACTACGTGCTGCACGCCCCCCAGGGCGACACCTATGCCGATCTGCTCTTCACCATGATCGAGCGGCGCGAGAAGCGCCCGCCCGTCACCTACACCACCTTCCAGGCGCGCGACCTCGGCGGCGACACCGCGCTGCTGTTTAAGGATGCGGTGGCGCAGGCCCATGCCCGCTTCCAGCCGCAGGCGATGATCGTCGGTGCCTCCTGCACGGCGGAACTGATCCAGGACGATCCGGGCGGGCTCGCCAAGGCGCTGGCCCTGCCGATCCCGGTGATCCCGCTGGAACTGCCGGCCTACCAGAAGAAGGAGAACTGGGGCGCCTCCGAAACCTTCTACCGGTTGGTCCGCGCCCTTTCCGGCCCCGCGGTCGAGCGCAGCCCCCGCGAGGGCCGCCGCCCGCTCTGCAATATCCTCGGACCGACCGCGCTGGGTTTCCGCCACCGCGACGACCTGATCGAAATCAGAAAGATTCTCGAAGCCCTCGGGATCGACGTGAACGTGGTGGCCCCGCTCGGCGCCAGCCCGGCCGATCTCGGACGGCTGCGCGAGGCCGATTTCAACGTCGTGCTCTATCCCGAGATTGCCCGCGCGGCGGCGCAGCACCTCGAAAAGACGTTTCGCCAGCCCTTCATCGACATCGTGCCCATCGGCGTCGGCGCGACCACCCGTTTCGTCGAGGCGGTGGCCGCGCTCGCCGGCGTCGATCCGGGCCCGGTGCTGGCGGGCGTGCCCTCGCGGCTGCCCTGGTACTCGCGCTCGGTCGATTCGACCTATCTCACCGACAAGCGCGTCTTCATCTTCGGCGACGCCACCCACGCGCTCGGCATCGCCCGCGTGGCGGCCAAGGAACTCGGCTTCCGCGTCGTCGGGCTCGGCACCTATAGCCGCGAATTCGCCCGCGAGGTCCGGGCCGAGGCCGCCTCCCTCGGCATTGAGGCGATCATCGCCGACGACTATCTCGACGTGGAAGCCGCGATCCAGGCGGCGCAGCCCGAACTCGTGCTCGGCACGCAGATGGAGCGCCACGTCGCCAAGCGGCTGGGCATCCCCTGCGCGGTGATCTCGGCCCCGGTCCACGTGCAGGACTTCCCGGCCCGCCACTCGCCGCAGATGGGCTTCGAGGGCGCCAACGTCCTGTTCGATACTCTGGTCCATCCGCTGATGATGGGCCTGGAGGAGCACCTGCTCGGGATGTTCCGCGAGGACCCCGAGTTCCACGATGGCGCCGCCCCCTCGCATCTCGGTCGCACGAGTGCAGGCCCGGCCGCCATGGGGCGGGTGCCGGAGGCTTCACCGCTCGCCCCGGCGCCCGCTCCGATCGTCGTCGAGGCCGCACAGGTCACGCTCACGCCACTTCCCACCCCGGCGCCCTGGAGTCCGGACGCCGAGAAAGAGTTGAAAAAAATCCCGTTCTTCGTGCGCGGAAAGGCCCGCGCCAACACCGAGCGTTTCGCCCGCGAGCGGCAGCTCCCGCTCATCACCCTCGAGACCCTGTACGATGCCAAAGCGCATTTCGGCCGCTAGGCCCGACATCCGCATCGCCATCGTCACGCTCGACAATCACTTGGCGAGCGCGGTGGAGCGGGCACGCCTGCGTCTCGCGCAGGACATGCCGGGGCTGACCCTCAGCTTCCACGCCGCCGCGGAGTGGGAGACCGATCCGGCCGCGCTCGCCGCCTGCCGCGAGGAGATCGCCCGGGCCGACATCATCGTCTCGGCCATGCTTTTCCTCGACGAGCACGTCCGCGCGATCCTGCCTGCTTTGCTCGCGCGCCGCCCGCATTGCGACGCCATGGTCGGCTGCCTCTCGGCCGCCGAGGTTGTTCGCACGACGCGGTTGAATCGCTTCGACATGAGCGGTGCCAAGCGCTCGGCGCTGGATTTCCTCAAGAAGCTGCGTGGCAAGCCGGGTGCGGAGGGCAACGCCGCCCGCCAGATAGCTTTGGTGCGCAAGCTCCCGCAGATCCTGCGCTTCATCCCCGGCTCGGCCCAGGACGTGCGGGCCTATTTCCTGACGCTGCAATACTGGCTCGCCGGCTCCGACGAGAACGTGGCCGGCCTCGTGCGCTTCCTCGTGCAGCGCTACGCCGCCGGCCCCCGTGCGGTCTGGCGCGAGATCGCCGCCGCGCCCGCGCCGCAGCACTACCCCGAGACCGGGCTGTATCACCCGCGCATGACCGGCCGCTTCGGCGAGGCGGTTTCGCGCCTGCCGACGGTGCCGGGCGCGAAGGGCCGGGTCGGCCTGCTGCTGATGCGCTCCTACGTGCTCGCAGGAAACACCGCGCACTACGACGGCGTCATCGCCGCGCTCGAGGCCCGCGGCCTCTCGGTGGTGCCGGCTTTCGCCGCGGGGCTCGACAACCGCCCGGCGGTCGAAGCCTTTTTCATGCGCGACGGGCGGCCGGCAATCGACGCGCTGGTCTCGCTCACCGGCTTCTCGCTCGTCGGCGGTCCCGCCTACAACGACGCGGCGGCCGCTGAAGGTCTGCTGGCCCGCCTCGACGTGCCCTACCTCGCGGCGCAGGCCCTCGAATTCCAGACCATCGAGCAATGGCAGGAGGGGGACCGCGGCCTCTCGCCGGTCGAGGCGACCATGATGGTCGCGATCCCCGAACTCGACGGTGCCACCGCGCCGATGGTGTTCGGCGGCCGCTCCTCGGCCTCGGGCCCGGACAACGCCCGCGACATGCGCGTCCATCCCGAGCGCGCCGCGCGGCTCGCCGAGCGGGTCGAGCGCATGGTGGCGCTGCGGCGCAGAGCGAAAGCCGAGCGACGGCTCGCCATCGTCCTGTTCAACTTTCCGCCGAATGCCGGTGCCACCGGCACCGCCGCGTTCCTCTCGGTCTACGCCTCGCTCCTCAACACCCTGAAGGGGCTCGCCGCCGACGGCTACGCCGTCGAGGTGCCCGACAGCATCGATGCGCTCCGCGACAAGATTCTGAACGGCAACGCCGCCCGCTTCGGCACGCAGGCCAACGTCCACGCCCGCATCTCGGCCGAGGACCATGTCCGCCGCGAGCCGCATCTCGCCGAGATCGAAGCGCAGTGGGGGCCGGCGCCGGGCCGCCACCAGAGCAACGGCGCCGACCTCCTCGTGCTCGGCGTCCAACTCGGAAACGTCTTCGTCGGGGTGCAGCCCGCCTTCGGCTACGAGGGCGACCCGATGCGGCTGCTGTTCGAGCACGGCTTCGCGCCGACGCATGCCTTCAGCGCGTTCTACCGCTACCTGCGCGAGGATTTCTGCGCCGACGCGGTGCTGCATTTCGGCACCCACGGCGCGCTCGAATTCATGCCCGGCAAGCAGACCGGCCTGTCCGAGCGCTGCTGGCCCGAGCGGCTGATCGGCGCGCTGCCGAACGTCTATCTCTACGCCGCCAACAACCCGTCCGAGGGGACGCTGGCCAAGCGCCGCTCCGCCGCGACGCTGGTGAGCTACCTCACGCCCAGTCTCGCCGCCGCCGGCCTCTATCGCGGGCTGATCGATCTCAAGGCCTCGGTCGAGCGCTGGCGCGCCCTGGAGCCGGAGGCCGTCGCTGAGCGGGCGACGCTCGCCGAGGTGATCCAGTCGCAGGGCGCCGCCCTCGACCTCACCGCGGCCGAGCCGGCGTGGCACGGCGACGTGGCTGCTCAGGTCGGCGCGCTCGCAGCCGCGCTCGCGGAACTGGAACAGACCCTGATCCCGCACGGCCTCCACGTCGTCGGCGAGGCGATGCCGGCGGAAGAGCGCATCGATCTGCTCACCGCCCTGGCGGAGGCCTCGCACGGCCTCAAGCCCGCGCGCGCCGGCATCGAGCGGCTGATCGCGGGCGCGGCCTTCAACGAGGCGCTGACGGCCGCGGGCCTGCCCCTCGACGAGACCGGCCGCGCCGCCTTCGCCGATCTTGCCCGCATCGACCGCGAACTGTCGCGCGACCACGAGATTCCGGCGCTGCTGCGGGCGCTGGACGGCCGCTTCGTGCCCCCGGTGGCCGGCGGCGACCTGTTGCGCAACCCGGCGATCCTGCCGACGGGGCGCAACCTGCACGGCTTCGACCCCTACCGCCTGCCCTCCGCCTTCGCGGTGGCCGACGGCGCCCGGCAGGTCGCCCGCGTGCTGGAGCGCTACACCTCCGAGGGGCAGCCCCTGCCGGAGAGCGTCGCCATCGTCCTGTGGGGCACCGACAACCTCAAGAGCGAGGGCGGCCCCATCGCCCAGGCGCTCGCACTGATCGGTGCCGCCCCCCGCTTCGACGGTTACGGCCGGCTCGCCGGTGCCGAACTGATCCCGCTCGAAACCCTGGGCCGTCCCCGCATCGACGCGGTCGTCACCCTCTCCGGCATTTTTCGGGATTTGCTGCCGCTTCAAACGAAGCTGCTCGCGGAGGCCAGCTATCTCGCGGCCACCGCCGATGAGCCCGAAGACAAAAACTTCGTGCGCAAGCACGCCCTGGCGATCCAGGCCGAGCAGGGCTGCGACATGGAAACCGCGGCGCTCCGCGTGTTCTCCAACGCCGAGGGCGCTTACGGCGCCAACGTCAACCACCTCGTCGAGTCGGGCCGCTGGGACGATGCGGACGAACTCTGCGAGACGTTCTCGAAGCGCAAGTCCTTCGCCTACGGCCGCAACGGCCGCCCGGCGCCGCAGCGCGAGCTGATGCGGGCGGTCCTCGCCAAGGTCGATCTCGCCTATCAGAACCTCGACTCGGTCGAACTCGGCGTGACGAGCGTCGATCACTACTTCGACGGTCTCGGCGGCGTGAGCCGCGCGGTGGCCCGTGCCCGCGGCACGGCGGTGCCGGTCTATATCAGCGACCAGACGCGGGGCGAGGGCCGGGTGCGGTCCCTCGACGAGCAGGTGGCGCTGGAGACGCGCACCCGCATGCTCAACCCGAAATGGTACGAGGGCCTGCTCGGCCACGGCTACGAGGGCGTGCGCCAGATCGAGGCGACGCTGACCAACACGGTCGGCTGGTCGGCCACCGCCGGCGCCGTGCAGCCCTGGATCTACGAGCGCATCACCGAGACCTACGTGCTCGACCCGGCCATGCGCGAGCGCATGGCGGCGCTGAATCCCACGGCCTGCGCCAAGGTGGCGAGCCGCCTGATCGAAGCCCATCGCCGGGGCTTCTGGACCCCCGACGCCGCCACCCGCGACGCGCTCGACCGCGCCGAGGAGGAGCTGGAAGACCGGCTCGAAGGCGTGACACCCGGTATCACCGCAGGAGTCGCGGCATGAACATCGCCATCCGGAATCCCGTGCCGCTGCGCCGCGAGGAGGGCAGCGTCCAGGTCGCCCTCGACCCGACCGACAAGATCGAGACCGCGAAGGTTTTTGCGGTCTACGGCAAGGGCGGCATCGGCAAGTCCACGACTTCGTCGAACCTCTCGGTCGCCTTCTCGAGGCTGGGAAAACGCGTCCTTCAGATCGGCTGCGATCCGAAGCACGATTCGACCTTCACCCTGACGAAGCGCCTCGCGCCGACCGTCATCGACGCCCTCGAATCGGTGAACTTCCATTCCGAGGAGCTGCGGCCCGAGGATTACGTGGTCGAGGGCTATAACGGCGTCATGTGCGTCGAGGCCGGCGGGCCGCCCGCGGGCACCGGCTGCGGCGGCTACGTCGTCGGCCAGACGGTGAAGCTCCTGAAGGAGCACCACCTGCTGGAGGACACCGACGTCGTCGTGTTCGACGTGCTCGGCGACGTGGTCTGCGGCGGCTTCGCCTCGCCGCTCCAGCACGCGGATCGCGCGCTCATCGTCACCGCCAACGACTTCGATTCGATCTTCGCGATGAACCGCATCGTCGCGGCGATCCACGCCAAGTCGAAGAATTACGGCGTGCGGCTCGGCGGCGTCATCGCCAACCGCTCGGCCAAGACCGACGAGATCGACCGCTTCAACGAGGCGGTGGGCCTGCGCCGCCTGGCCCATTTTCCCGATCTCGACGTGGTGCGCCGCTCGCGCCTCAAGAAGTCGACCCTGTTCGAGATGGAGGATTCGCCCGAGCTGCGGGCCGTCACCGACGAGTACATGCGGCTCGCCGAGACGCTCTGGGCCGGGGAAGACCCCTGCGAGGCGGTGCCGATGAAGGACCGCGACCTGTTCGAATTTTTGGGATTCGATTGATGAGCAGCTACGTCACCCGCCGCTCGCAGCTTGAGACCTATTTCGACCGCACCGCGGTCGAGGCGTGGTCGCGGCTGACCTCCGACGCCCCGGTCTCGAAGATCCGCGCGACCGTCCGGGCCGGGCGCGACGCCATGCGGGCGACGCTCCTCGACTGGCTGCCGGCCGACATGACCGGCCTGCGCCTCCTCGACGCCGGCTGCGGCACCGGCGCGCTGGCGGTGGAAGCGGCGCGCCGCGGCGCCACGGTGACGGCCATCGACGTCTCGCCGACCCTGATCGGGCTTGCCCGCGAGCGCCTGCCGGAGATCGCGGGCGCCGGCTCCATCGATTTCCGCGTCGGCGACATGCTCGATGCCGGGCTCGGCCGCTTCGACCACGTCGTCGCGATGGACTCGCTGATCCACTATCAGCCCGCCGACATCGTTCGCGCCTTGGCCGAACTCGGCGCGCGCACCGACGGCAGCGTGGTTTTCACGGTGGCGCCCCGCACCGCGCTGCTGACGCTGATGCACGCCGCCGGGAAGCTTTTTCCGAAAGCCGACCGGGCGCCGGCCATCGTCCCGATCACCGAGGGCGGCCTGCGCCGCCGGATCGCGCGCGCGCCGGCGCTGGAGCGCTTCGCCGTCGGCCGCACCCGGCGCATCAACAGCGGCTTCTATCTGTCGAACGCGATCGAGCTGACGAACGGCCGATCCTCCCCCGCCGGGGAGCGCCGATGAAATCCGGCCTCGCCCTCACGCAGGCCCTCCTGCGCCTCGGCCCGGCGATCCTTCCCTTCGCCGACGCCGCGACGAAGGAGCTGCCGCTCGGGCGGCTGATGCGGCTGTCGCTGTTTCAGGTCACGGTCGGCATGGCCGCCGTGCTGCTGATCGGCACGCTCAACCGTGTCATGATCGTCGAGTTGGCGGTCCCGGCCTGGATCGTGGCGGTGATGCTGTCCCTGCCGCTGCTGTTCGCCCCCTTGCGCGCCCTCGTCGGCTTCCGCTCCGACACGCACCGCTCGGTGCTGGGCTGGCGGCGGGTGCCCTACATCTGGTTCGGCACGCTGCTGCAATTCGGCGGGCTGGCGATCATGCCGTTCGCCCTGCTGATCCTGTCGGGCGACACCACCGGCCCGGCCTGGGTCGGGCATGTCGCCGCCGCGCTCGCCTTCCTGCTCGTGGGCGCGGGCCTTCACACCACCCAAACCGTCGGACTTGCGCTCGCCACCGACCTCGCGCCCGCCCATGCCCGGCCGAAGGTGGTGGCCCTGCTCTGCGCCATGCTGCTCGTCGGCATGATGGGCAGCGCGCTGCTGTTCGGCCTCGCGCTCGCCAACTTCTCCGCCATCCGGCTGATCCAGGTGATCCAGGGCGCGGCGCTGGTCACCATCGTGCTCAACGGCATCGCCCTGTGGAAGCAGGAGCCGCGCAATTCGGCGCTGACCGCTCGCGACGCCCCGCGCCCGACTTTTGCCGAATCCTGGCACGGCTATGCCGGCGAGCCGACGGCGCGGCGCCGCCTCGTCGCCATCGGTCTCGGCACCGCCGGCTTCTCCATGCAGGACATCCTGCTCGAACCCTATGGCGGGCAGATCCTCAATCTCAGCGTCGGCCAGACCACCGCGCTCACCGCCATGCTCGCGGCGGGCGGCGGCCTCGGGCTCGTCGCGGCGGCGCGCTGGCTCGCCCGCGGCGGCGATCCCTACCGCGTCGCGGCCGTGGGCTCGGTCATCGGCATCCTGGCCTTCTCGGCGGTGATCTTCGCCGCCCCCCTGGCCTCGGCCCGGCTGTTCGCCGCGGGCGTGACCCTGATCGGCATCGGCGGCGGCCTGTTCGCCCACGGCACGCTCACCGCGTCGATGGCCAAGGCGACGCCCGAGGATACCGGCCTCGCGCTCGGTGCCTGGGGCGCGGTGCAGGCCACCGCCGCCGGCGCGGCCATCGCGGCGAGCGGCATCCTGCGCGATGTCGGCGCGGCGGTGGCGCAATCCGGCGTGCTCGGCGAGGGCATGAACGAGCCGGCCATCGGCTACCTCATCGTCTACCACGTCGAGATCGCGCTGCTGTTCGCAACCCTGGTGGCGATCGGCCCGCTGGTTCGCATCGATTCCGCCGACCCCGCGCGCCCGGACGAGGGACGCGCGCGCACCTTCGACCCCCTCGTCAACCGTCCCACCTGATCGGAGGCGCGTCATGCCCAGAGGCGAGATCACCGGTTACATCGACGTCGCACAGGTCACGCTCTACGCGTTCTGGCTCTTCTTCGCGGGGCTGGTGTTCTACCTGCGCCGCGAGGACCGCCGTGAGGGCTACCCCCTCGAGAACGAGGCCGCCGGCCGCCTCAAGGCCTACGATCCGGTGCTGATCCCGACGCCCAAGGCGTTCCCCCTGTCGAGCGGCCACACCATGTACGCGCCGCGCACCGACGTCGCCTACGAGACCGGCATCCCGGCGGCCAAGCGCGAGCCCTGGCCCGGCGCGCCCTATTTCCGCACCGACACCTCCCTGCAGGCGGGCGTCGGTCCCGGCTCGTGGACGCCGCGCCACGACGAGCACGACCGCACTTGGGACGGCCATTACCGCATCGTGCCGCTGCGCGTCGCCGACACCTTCGTGGTGCACGAGGCCGGGCCGAACCCCATCGGCATGTCGGTGCTGGGCGCCGACCGCAACGTCGCCGGCACCGTCACGGACCTCTGGGTCGATCGCGGTGAATCCTTCGTGCGCTACTACGAGGTCGAGCTCGGTGCGGGCGGGCGCCGGGTGCTGATGCCGGCGACCTTCTGCTCCACCAGCCTGTTCACCAAGACGGTCACGACCGAGGCGCTGCTGGCGGCGCAGTTCGCCGACATCCCCGACCACAAGGACCCGGATTCGGTGACGCTCCTCGAGGAGGAGCGGATCATGGCCTATTTCGGCGCCGGCACCCTCTACGCCACGCCCGCCCGTGCGGAGCCGCTGCTGTGAGCGAGTCGGAATTCCTCCCCGAGGGCACCCTGCGCGGGATGCCCGGCCCCTTGCCTGCGGGCGAACGCATCCTGTGGCGCGGCGCGCCGACCTGGCGCGGCGTGCTGGTGCAGGTCTTCCATCTCCGGCCGGTGGTGGCGTGGTTCGCCGGCACCGCGACGCTGTTCGGCATCGCCGCCGCGGCGCAGGGCGGCATGGTGAGCGCCCTCAGCGTCGTCGCACCGACGCTGCTGATCGGGGTGGGCGGCATCGCGCTGCTGACCGTGCTGGCCTGGCTCGTGCACCGCACGACCGTCTACACGGTCACCGACCGGCGCGTGGTCATGCATGTCGGCATCGCCCTGCCGATCACGCTCAATCTCCCCCATGCCCAGATCGAGGGCGCGGGTCTGCATCTCTTCGGCGACGGCAGCGGCGACATCCCGCTGCAACTGCCGGCGGGCGAGCGGATCGCCTACCTGCATCTGTGGCCCCATGCCCGGCCCTGGCGCGTGAGCCGCCCCGAGCCGATGCTGCGCTCGGTGCCCGACGCCCGCGCGGTCGCCGAAACGCTCGCCGGCGCGCTCGCCGCCCGAGGTCCGCGGATCGCGGAAGGCGTCTTGGCCGTGCCGAGCGAGCGTCCGCGCCACACCCCGCAATCGGGCCGTCTCGCAGCCGCCGGCTGACATCGAGGAGCGTGAGCCATGCCCGTCGAACTCCCCGCCCGTCGCCCGTCGAGCCCGCCGCCCCCGCGCCGCTCGCCCCAGTCGCTCGCCGTGATCGGCATCGGCGCGCTGCTCGGCGTCGTGATGCTGGCGGTGTTCGTCGGTCGCCGGGAGGGCGTCGGCCTCACCGAACTGCCCCCCGGCCGCCCGGTCGCGAGCCTGGGCTTTCGCGCCGAGGACCGGCCGGACGGCGCGGTCGAGCTGATGGGTGCCGCGGACAACCGGCTCGTCGCCCGCATCAACCCGGGCGAGGGCGGTTTCATGCGCGGGACGCTGCGGGGTCTGGCGCAGGCCCGGCAGCGCGAGGGGCTCGGACCGGAGCAGCCCTTCACGCTCACACGATTCGACAACGGCACCCTGGCGTTGGAGGATGCGGCCACCGGGCGCCATGTCGCGCTGGAGGCTTTCGGCGCCACCAACGCCGCCGCCTTCGCCCGCCTCCTGCCCGGCAACGAAACGAAATAGGGGAGGGCCGTCCATGACCTGGATCGGCAAGCGAATCGTCGAGGTGCCCTGCACCGTCGAGATCGAGCAGACGCCCGAAAGCCTGCACGCCCACGTGACTCTGGATGCCGGATTCGACATCGAGCCCGGCGACGAGGTGCAGGTCCACGACGCACCCACCGAGGTGCCCTACGGCGAGCGCCTCACCGTGCGCCGCACCGCCACCGTCACCCGCGCCGGCCGCCTGGAGCGGGCTTGGACCAAGCTGATCGCCCATCTCGAGCTGACCGAGCTCTACGAGGTGAGCTTTTCCGAACGGAGGTCGCTGTGAACGCCAACGTCCAGCCCCCGGCGGGCACCCCGGTCCCGCGCCATCCGGTCAACGAATCGACCAAGGCCGCCCAGGAGACCACCTTCCTTAGCCCGCGCTTCTACACGACGGATTTCGAGGAACTCGACCGCACCGACGTCGAGCCGGTGCGCAAGGAGTGGGACATCCTGATCGAGGAGCTGCGCTCCGACCCGAACAAGCGCCACTTCGTCCGCAACGAGGAATTCGATTGCGACCTGTCGCATCTCGATCCCGAATTGCGGAAGGAGTTCCTGGACTTCCTCGTCTCGTCGATCACCGCGGAGTTCTCCGGCTGCGTGCTCTATGCCGAGATGAGGAAGCGCGCCAAGAACAAGGACATCAAGGAGCTGTTCGGCTTCATGAGCCGTGACGAGGCGCGCCACGCCGGCTTCATCAACGACACGCTCAAGGACTTTGGTATTGGCGTGGACTTAGGGTTTTTGACGAAGGCCAAGAAGTACACATTCTTCAAGCCCAAGTTCATTTTTTACGCGACGTATTTGTCCGAAAAAATCGGCTATGCGCGCTACATCACCATCTATCGCGAGTTGGAGCGCAATCCCGACCGGCGCATCCATCCGATCTTCAAGTGGTTCGAGAAGTGGTGCAACGACGAGTTCCGCCACGGCGAGGCCTTCGCGCTCCTCATGCGGGCCAACCCGAAGCTGACCTCGGGCGTCAACCGCTACTGGATCCGCTTCTTCCTGCTCGCCGTCTACGCGACGATGTACGTGCGCGACCATTGCCGCCCCGCCTTCCACAAGGCGCTCGGCGTCGATCCGAGCGAGTACGACTTCAAGGTCTTCCGCATCACCTCGGAGATCTCGAAGCAGACCTTCCCGATCACCCTCGACATCGACGATCCGCGCTTCAAGGCCGGGCTCGACCGGCTGCTCGACTGTGCCCGGAAGATCTCGGAGGCGAAGGCGGAAGGCGGCGTCGCGGGCAAGCTGAAGCAGGGCATCCAGACGCTGCGTGCGGCCGGCACCTTCGTTCGGCTCTACCTGCTGCCGGTCAAGCAGCACGCGATGCCCGCCGACATCCGCCTCCAGCCGGTCTGGTAGCATGGGCGACCTCGCCGCCCCGGCGCTCTATGCCGTCCTGCTGTGGTGGGCCGCCACCGGGCTGGTGCTGGTGCTCCAGCACCGGCCGCGGCCGCACCATGCCCGGCTGATGCTGGCGGCGAGCGTCGGGTTGGCGGGCGCCTTCTGGGCGATCCGCGCGAGCGCGGGCGATTCCACGGAGACGGGCGCCTATCTCGGCTTCAGCGCCGCCATCGCGGTCTGGGGCTGGCAGGAGATGAGCTACTACATGGGCTTCGTCTCTGGCCCGCGGCCGGCCGCCTGCGCACCGTCGGTGCGGGGGCTCGACCGGTTTTTCGCCGCGCTGGCCACCAGCCTGTGGCATGAATTCGCGATTCTCGGCGGGGGCCTCGCCATCCTCTGCCTCACCTGGGGGCAGGAGAACCGCATCGCGCTGTGGACCTACGGGCTGCTGACGCTGATGAACGCCTCGGCCCGGCTCAACCTGTTCCTCGGCGTGCGCAACCTCCATGCCGAGTTCCTGCCGGCCCATCTCGGCTACCTTGCCTGCTACCTGTCGCGGCGGCCGATGAACCCGCTGTTCCCGGTCTCGGTGACGCTCGGCACCGCGATCACCGCCCTGCTGATTCAAGGCGCGCTGGCGCCCGACATCGGCGCGGGCACCGCCACCGGCCTCACCCTTCTGGCGACGCTCGCCGCGCTCGCCACCCTGGAGCACTGGTTCCTGATGCTGCCGCTGCCCTCAGCGGCCCTGTGGAACTGGAGCCTGCCGGGGCGGGCCGCGCCCGCCGCCGACGCGCCGGAGGGCGGCGCCACGCCCCACGATTGACGATTCAGACCTCAGGCGGACGCGAGAGCCGCGGGCACGGGAGGACGGCCATGGACTACGAAGCCTTCTTCGACAGCGAGATCGCCGGTCTGCACCGGGAGGGCCGCTACCGGGTCTTCACCGATCTGGAGCGGCAGGCCGGGCGCTACCCCTACGCCACCCATCACAGCCCCGCGGGCGAGCGCGAGGTGACGGTGTGGTGCTCCAACGACTATCTCGGCATGGGCCAGCACCCGGCTGTGGTCGGCGCCATGCACGAGGCGATCGAGCGCTGCGGCGCGGGCGCGGGCGGCACCCGCAACATCTCCGGCACCAACCACTATCACGTGCTGCTCGAGCAGGAGCTGGCCGACCTGCACGGCAAGGAGGCGGCGCTGATCTTCTCCTCGGGCTACGTCTCGAATTGGGCGGCGCTCGGCACGCTCGGCTCGAAGCTGCCCGGATGCGTGATCTTCTCGGACGAGGGCAACCACGCCTCGATGATCGAGGGCATCCGCTCCAGCCGCGCCGAGCGCCAGATCTTCCGTCACAACGACCCGGAGGATCTCAACCGAAAGCTCTCGCTGATCGAGCCCGGCCGGGCCAAGCTCGTGGCCTTCGAGTCGGTCTATTCCATGGACGGCGACATCGCCCCGATCGACGAGATCTGCGATGTCGCCGAGGCCCACGGCGCGCTGACCTATCTCGACGAGGTCCACGCGGTCGGCCTCTACGGGGCGCGGGGCGGTGGCATCTCCGAGCGGATGGGGCTGGCCCACCGGCTCGACGTGATCGAGGGCACCCTGGGCAAGGCCTTCGCCGTGCATGGCGGCTACATCACCGGCTCGAACCGCCTGTGCGATTTCGTACGCAGCTTCGCCTCCGGCTTCATCTTCACCACCTCGCTGCCCCCGGCGGTCGCGGCGGGCGCGGCGGCGAGCATCCGCCATCTCAAGGGCAGCGGCGTCGAGCGGGCCCGGCATCAGGAGCGGGTCGCGAAAGTGCGCCAAGCGCTGGACGCGGCCGGCATCCCGGTGCTGGCCAACCGCAGCCACATCGTTCCGGTGATGGTCGGCGATCCCGTGCTCTGCAAGGCGATCAGCGACAGCCTGCTCGACGAGTTCGGCATCTACGTCCAGCCGATCAACTACCCGACCGTGCCGCGCGGCACCGAGCGCCTGCGCATCACGCCCTCGCCGTTGCATTCCAATGCCGACATCGACCACCTCGTCGATGCCCTGAGCACGATCTGGAGCCGCATCGGCCTGAGCCGGCAGGCGGCCGAGTAAACGCGAGGGGCGGGGCGCGTGATGCGCCCCGCCCCTCGCTACGCCGGTCGCCTCAGCCGATCAGGAAGTCGAGGTGCGAGACCGTCGAGACGCCGTGGCTGTCGACCTGGGTCTTGAAGGTGTCGATGGTGGCGAACTTGATCGCTGCCGCCGCGCCGCTGCCGTCCTTGTCGTAGAACAGGGCGCCGGACTTGCTGTCGTAGAGCACGCGGTCGCTGGCATCGACCTTGGCGCCGGGCTTGCCGATATCCTTGAACTGATCGGCGACGAGCACGCCCTTGGTGTCGGCGGTGAGGCCGGCGAATACGCTCTTCGCCAGTGTGATGGTATCGTCGATCACGCTGAAGTCGGCCAGATGCGCGACGTTGTCGGCGATCACCGCGCCCTTGGTCGTCAGGATCGCCGAGTCGAACACGAAGGTGTCCTTCCCGCCGAGGCCGAACAGTGTGTCGGCCCCCGCGCCCGTCTTGCTCGCCCCGCCGCCGTTGATCACGTTGGCCGCGGCATTGCCCTTGATCGTGTTGGCGAACGCGTTGCCGGTCAGATCGATCTTGGCGCTGTTCGTGAGCTTGGTCGAGACGTCCGCCGAGAGCTGCTCGATCGCCTGTCCGGCCCCGAGCTTGTAGCTCACCGTGGTGACGACCGTATCCGTGCCGCGATCCTTGGCCGACTCGATCACCTGATCGAGCGCGTTGTCGACGAAATAGGTGTCGCTGCCCGCGAGCCCCTTCATCACGTCCGCGCCCGCACGGCCGTCGATCCGGTTGTCGCCGGCATTGCCCGTGATGGTGTTGGCGAATTCGTTGCCGGTGAGCGCAAGTTTGGCCGTGCCCTTCGCGTCCGCGGCCGACAGCGCCTCGATCTCCTGCTTGGCCTGCAGGGTGTAGCTGACCCGCGCCTTGACGGTGTCCAGCGTGCCGCCGCCCACGATTTCGATCACCGTGTCGGCGCTCGAATCGACGAAGTAGGTATCGTTGCCTGCGCCGCCCTTCATGGTGTCGCCGCCGCCGAACCCGTCGAGGATGTCGTCGAACTTCGAGCCTATGAGTGTGTCGGCGCCGCCGAACACGGCGTCGCGGACCTTGGCCGCCGACAGGTTGATGTATACGCCGGCTTGCTGCTGCGTGATCGAAAGACCGGTTACCGTGTAGGCCAGCTTGCCGTTGATGTAGGTCTCGGTCGATGTCGTGGTGCCGAGATAGGGCACGGTTCCGAACGGCGTGGTCGCATAGGCGAAGCCGAAGCCCTTGATCTGGACCCAGGACGTCAGCGCGAATTGCGCCTTGAAGCCACCGGCCCCGCCATTCGCCGCGTCCGGAATGAAGATGGACGAGCGGATAGTCTTGTAGATATCCAAGTCCCTGAAGTCGGCTGCAAGGGTAGCCGTGAAGGTTGCCATGGTTTCCGCGCCCCCAATCGAAGATTGCGCTCTGCGCTTCTTCTGAGGACGGCATGTCCCGATGAGAAACGGCGCAAGCCGTTCACTTATAAAGATGTCCTAATGAGTCGCAAAGGGCTGAAAACTGAATTGATTACCGATTATGCGATGAGATTTTTGATCGATACGATCGTAGATTATAAAGAGCAGATCAGGTAGAGCAGTAGATTTTATAACTAACACCGACAGGGCGATCAAGACGAAGGCCGGCCAAGCGCGATCGAGCCAAGATTTTGGCGTGCGCGGATCAGTCAATCGACCTTGTAAAGCGCGCTCGTCGCGACGGCGCGCCAGGGCTTCGAGCTATGCCGACCCGGCCGGCGGCCTCCACCGCAGGCCATGAACGCTTCCCCTCCCCGCGCGGTGGCGAGGAGGGAGCGGATCACATCTTCTTTTCGAGCGCCGCCTTCACCTGCATCAGCTGGTCCCAGACCACGCCGGGGCTGGTGCCCATGAATTCGAGGCCGGCGGTGATGCCCCAGTAGATCCCGAACAGGATCACCGGCACGAGGATCCAGCCCAGAATCTCCTCGCCGCGGTGGCGGGCCCGGCGCCGGCGGCGGCGCTGCTCGCGGGCAGAGAGCTTGGGCTTCGGCGGAGGGGCGGGCGGCGTCGCGACCGGCCTGAGGGGCTCCTCCTGCGCGTCGCTCGTCATCGATCCCCCATCCTGCTCGGCCGCGCGGCGCCAGAATGCCCGCGATGCCGCTCATATCCGCAAGGCGGCACGGGAACGCAACCCGTGCCGCCTCGTGCCTTGGTGTCTCTCACAAAACTCTCGCTGCACCGGCGCGCCCGGAGCGGACACCGGCCGTGAACGGGAGTTTTGTGAGGCACTCTTACACCTTCAGGGGCACCTTCGGCACGGTGCGGACGCCGCCGCCGGACGAACCGCCCGCCGGGCCGCCCTTGCCGCCGTCGCCCTTCGCCGCCTTCTTGCGCGGCGCGGAGCGGGGCTTGGCGCGCTTGTGGCGCTTGGCGGCGTTGGTCACGTCCTTCTCGGGCTTCGGGGTCACGGGCCCCGCCGGGAACTCGAAGCCGAGGCTGCCCTTGCCCTTGGCCGGCACGCCGGTCTCTTCGCCCTCGGGCCGCTGGAGCACGACGCGCACGGCGCCGCCGTCCTTCAGCTTGCCGAACAGCACCTCGTCGGCCAGCGGCGTCTTGATGGTGGACTGGATCAGGCGAGCCATGGGGCGAGCGCCCATCGCGTCGTCGTAGCCGTTCTCCACCAGCCAGTCGCGGGCCTCGTCGGAGAGCTCGATCGTGACGTTGCGGTCGGCGAGCTGCGCCTCGAGTTGCAGGACGAACTTGTCCACGACCTTGGCGACGACCTCCTTCGGCAGGTGGCCGAACGAGATGATCGCGTCGAGGCGGTTGCGGAATTCCGGCGCGAACAGCCGGTTGATCGCCTCCACGTCGTCGCCCGACCGCTTGGTCTGGGTGAAGCCGTAGGCCGAGCGGGCGAGGTCCGAGGCGCCCGCATTCGACGTCATGATGATGATGACGTTGCGGAAATCGACCTGCTTGCCGTTGTGGTCGGTCAGCTTCCCGTGGTCCATCACCTGCAAGAGGATGTTGAACAGGTCCGGATGCGCCTTCTCGATCTCGTCGAGCAGGAGCACGCAATGGGGATGCTGGTCGATCCCGTCGGTCAAGAGGCCGCCCTGGTCGAAGCCGACATAGCCGGGGGGCGCGCCGATCAGCCGCGAGACGGTGTGGCGCTCCATGTATTCCGACATGTCGAACCGCAGCATCTCGACGCCGAGGCTCGACGCAAGCTGCTTGGCCGCTTCCGTCTTGCCGACGCCGGTCGGGCCCGCGAACAGGTAGGCGCCGATCGGCTTGTCGGGATCACGCAGGCCGGCTCGTGCCAGCTTGATCGCCGAGGTCAGCGCCTCGATGGCGTTGGTCTGGCCGTAGACGACCCGCTTGAGGTTCTCGGTCAGGTTCTTGAGCACCACCGCGTCGTCCTTCGACACGGTCTTCGGGGGGATGCGGGCCATCGTCGCGATGGTCGCCTCGATCTCCTTGACGCCGATGGTGCGCTTGCGGCGCGCCTCAGGCACCAGCATCTGCGAGGCGCCGGTCTCGTCGATCACGTCGATGGCCTTGTCCGGCAGCTTGCGGTCGTTGATGTAGCGCGCCGACAGCTCCACCGCGGCCTTCACGGCATCGGTGGTGTACTTGAGCTTGTGGAATTCCTCGAAGTACGGCTTCAGGCCCTTCAGGATCTCGATGGTGTCCGGCACCGACGGCTCGTTGACGTCGATCTTCTGGAACCGGCGCACCAGGGCGCGGTCCTTCTCGAAGTACTGGCGGTACTCCTTGTAGGTGGTCGAGCCGATGCAGCGGAGCGAGCCGGAGGCCAACGCGGGCTTCAAGAGGTTCGACGCATCCATCGCACCGCCCGAGGTCGCACCCGCACCGATCACGGTGTGGATCTCGTCGATGAACATGATGGCGTTGGGGTGCGCCTCGATCTCCTTCATCACCTGCTTGAGGCGCTCCTCGAAGTCGCCGCGGTAGCGGGTGCCGGCGAGCAGGGTGCCCATGTCGAGGGAGAACACGGTCGCGTCCGCCAGGACTTCGGGCACCTCGTTCTGGATGATCTTTCGCGCCAAGCCTTCGGCGATGGCGGTCTTGCCGACGCCGGGGTCGCCCACCAGCAGCGGGTTGTTCTTCTGGCGGCGGCACAGCACCTGGATCGTGCGCTCGACCTCCGAGTGGCGGCCGATCAACGGGTCGATCTTGCCGTCCTTTGCCTTCTTGTTGAGGTTGACGCAGTAGGCCTCCAGCGCGTCGCCCTTCTTCTTCGGGCGCGCCTCGCCGTCCTCGCCGCCGCCGCTCGGGCGCTCGGACGGGCCCTCGTCCTCGGCCCCGCGCACGGGCTTGGCCTCGGAGGCGCCGGGGCGCTTGGCGATGCCGTGGCTGATGTAGTTCACGGCGTCGTAGCGCGTCATGTCCTGCTCCTGCAGGAAGTACGCGGCGTGGCTCTCGCGCTCGGCGAAGATCGCGACCAGCACGTTGGCGCCGGTCACCTCCTCGCGGCCGGAGGACTGCACGTGGATCACCGCGCGCTGGATCACCCGCTGGAAGCCGGCCGTGGGCTTGGCGTCCTGGCGGCCGTCGCCGGTGAGGTTCGAGAGTTCGGTGTCGACATACTCGACGAGGTTGCGGCGCAGCACGTCGAGTTCGACGTTGCAGGCCCGCATCACCGCCGCGGCGTCCTGATCGTCCACGAGGGCGAGCAGGAGATGTTCGAGGGTGGCGTATTCGTGGCGACGCTCACCGGCCAAGGCCAGGGCGCGGTGGAGGGCTTGCTCGAGGCTGCGTGAGAAGCTGGGCAATGCTCTGGCCTTCGCTGGATGCCTATTTCTTTTCCATAACGCACTGAAGCGGGTGTTGGTGCTTGCGGGCGAAATCCATCACCTGCGTCACCTTCGTCTCCGCCACTTCGTAGGTGAACACGCCGCACTCCCCCACACCGTTCTGGTGGACGTGCATCATGATCTGGTAGGCGTCGTCGTGGCTCTTGTTGAAGAACCGCTCGACCACGTGAACGACGAACTCCATCGGGGTGTAGTCGTCGTTCAGAAGGAGAACGCGGTACAGGCTCGGCCGTTTCGCCCGCGGCTTGGTGCGGGTGATGATGGCGGTGCCGGACCGGTCGTCGTCGCCCGGGCCCCGCGGGGTCGAGGCCGCGACGACGGGCCGGAGCCCCCGCTCCGCCCGCGATGCCGCGCCCTCCTGGATCGACGTAAGAGTCATCGGAATGTCAGCGACCTTTTTGGCGGTCTTGGGTTGCCCGCCCCCGGCGGGAGCGGTGCCCTTGAGAGGCAATCTATAGGCCGAAAATCGAGTGCGCCAGTGAGGTGCGTGAAACTGTCCCTCGCCTGGGATGGACGATGGAGCCGCGCGTGATTTTAGGGTGCCTCACAAAACTCCCGTTCAAAGCCGGTGTCCTCTCCGGGCGCGACGGCGCAGCGAGAGTTCCGGAGAGACACCTAAGCGAGTGGGCGAGACCTGGCGCCGCCGCAACCTCGGCCGCCCGGGCGGACGGTCCCGGCGCGATCGCCTCGCCCCGATGTTCGCATCGAGACGGGCGCCCCGAATTCCTTCACACCCGCTTAACCCCTGAGGCGAAACGACGATCTCGCTTCCATGGTGCACAGCATTAACGCCCGCGTAACCGCGTCGCGCCTACCGTGGCTTCCAGACATTGCGGAATTCGGCCAGCCGGCCATCCGCGGACGACTGGTGCGAGCCGGGCCCGAGCCCCGGCGGTCGAGGCGAAGGTTTCGAGATGCGTCGCGTAGAAGGCCGGACCATGGGGTCCCGCGCTGCCGCCGTCGTGCTCCTGGCGGCGGGCATCCTCACCGCGGCGGTGGCGCCCGCCGAAGCGAGGAAGCGCGGCGGCCATCACCGCCCGGCGGGCGGCGGCTATAGCCCCCCCTATGCCGCCATGGTGGTGGACGTGAAATCCGGGAAGACGCTGCACGCGGTCAACGAGGACGCGCTGCGCCACCCGGCCTCGATCACCAAGGTGATGACTCTCTACATGCTGTTCGAGCAGCTGGAGAAGGGCCGCTACGAGCTCGATTCCGACCTCACCATCACCGCCAACGCCGCCGCCCAGGCGCCGTCGAAGCTGGGTCTTCGCCCCGGCTCGACCATCACGGTCGAGGAGGCGATCAAGGCGCTGGTCACCAAGTCGGCCAACGACGTGGCCTGCGCCATCGGCGAGAACATCGCCGGCTCCGAGCCGCGGTTTGCCGAGATGATGACCCGCAAGGCGAAGTCGCTCGGCATGAGCCGCACCAACTATTCCAACGCCTCGGGCCTGCCCGATCCGGACCAGATCACCACGGCGCGCGACCTGACGATCCTGGCGCGCGCCATCCAGGACCGCTTCCCGCGCTACTACCGCTACTTCCAGACCCGCTCCTTCGCCTTCCGCGGCCGGGTCATCGGCAATCACAACCGCCTGCTCGGCACCGTCGAGGGCGTGGACGGCATCAAGACCGGCTACACCCGCGATTCCGGCTTCAACCTGATGACCGCCGCCAAGCTCGGCGACCGGCAGATCGTCGCCATCGTGCTCGGCGGCAAGTCGGGCGCGAGCCGCGACCGGATCATGGCCGACCTCGTCCGCTCCAGCCTGCCCCGCGCCTATGCCGGCGCCCGTCAGACGAACCCGGTCACCGAAGTCGCCGAGCGCGGCCGCCCAGCGGTCATCGCGGATGCCGGCTCGCGCACCCGCACTGAGGTCGCCTCGGCCGAAGAGGACGACGAGGTCGAGACCACGAGCTCCACCAGCATCTCCCCGCCGGCCTCCGTCGGCACCACCACCCCCGGCATGCGCCGCCCCGGGCTCCAGGCTCTGCCCGGCGCCGCCCAGGCCTATGCGGGACCGGCGGGTCAGGCCCCGTTCCCGACCGCGGGCGGCAAGACCACCGCGCGGCTTCCCGCCGTCGAGGGCGTGGCCTCCCGCACGGAAGCCCCGCCGAAGGACGCCCGCTCCGAGGCCTTCCGCCCGGTCACGCCGACCCCGTGGGTGATCCAGCTCGGCGCCATGGACGACGAGGACAAGGCCAAGTCGATCCTCTCCGACGCTCGCAGCCGCACCGGCGCGCTCGCCAAGGCCGCCCCCTACACCGTCCGCGTGACGCACGGCGGCACCACGCTCTACCGCGCCCGCTTCTCGGGCTTCACCGAGCAGAGCGCCGCCCAGGACGCCTGCGCCACGCTGAAGAAGAACGGTTTTACCTGCTTCGCGACCCGGAGCTGAGTTTTTGAAAGCAAGGGGCCGACCCTCGTTCAGGGCCAGTCCTTTTGTCTTCCGCTTCCTCACCGCTTCAGGTGGGCGCTCTCCTCCCCCTTGTGGGGAGGAGGGAGGAGGTGGGGGTGGTTCAGAAGGGACCGGCACGGTGCCTCCTGCGCGACCCCCGCCCCTACCCCCCCCCACAGGGGGAGGGGAGAGGTGCCGTCCGTTCGACTGCGCCTGAATACCGAGAAAGAATCTGACAACGCGCGTGGAGTATCAGCGATGTCGGTCCAACAGCCTGTCCCGCGCCGCGTTGACGCGCGCCGCCCGCTCGACGCTGCCGCCCTGGTCGGGGTGGGCGCTCTTCATCAGCGCCCTATGGGCCGCCCGGACCTGCTCCAGGGTCGCCCCGCGCTCAAGCCCCAGGACCTGATAGGCCTCCTGCTCCGACATCGTCCCTGGCTTCGCCGGGCGGCCCGGCCGCGGGTCAAGGTCGCCATCAGCGTCTACACGCCAGCCGGGATGCCGGCGGTCGAGATACGCCTGTAGCAGCCGCGCCCCCTCCGGGTCGTTGCCGGCCAGCAGCAGCGACAGCTCGGCCAGATCGGCGGGCGGCACCTCCGAGAAGCGGCGGCCCGCATAGGGGCCGACGAAGACGTGGCCGTCGAGCGGCGCGCCGTCGGGTGCGAGGTCGAGTTCGACCGAGGCGGTGCGCCGTCGCTGCGGCTGCGGCGCGCCGCGCAGGCCCGGAATGCGGCGAAAGACGCCGTTGCGCCCCTCGTGCAGCCACACCCCCGCGAGGCCGATCACGCCCGCGAGCACGAGGCTGCCGCGCAGCGACAGCAGGAAGGCCGCGGCGAACGCGGCGTAGCCGGCGAGCCGGCGCGGGGTGAGCCCGAATGGAAGGCGCCCGCCACTTCGGCCGAGCCACCAGAACCCGACGAGCGCCAAGAGGCCGAGGGCGATGAGCATTTTTGCGTCATCGGCCGGTTTGGGGGCCAGGTAAAGCTGGCATGAGGCCGCTTCCGCCACGCTCTTTCGTGGTCGTTGGTGCCGGAAGGCAGCCGGTCGCCCTGGGCAGAAATCCCATGAAGAAAAATCCGAGCAAGAGGAACATGACCGCCATGCGGATCGTCCCCTCTCTGCGGATTTCGTCGAAGATCGGCCTGTCCTCGCTCGCACAAGCGACGCGATGGCCGCTCTGCGAGAGGAGGGCGAGCAATTTGCCTGCGCTGTATCGATCCAGATTAGGAATGCGAGATTCCATTTGCCGGATCGCGGAGCCGGTCAGTGCAAACGCCAGAATGAGCGTGCTGACAGCAAACAGCACGAGATTAAATCCAGGATGGCACATCACATTGATGAATGATGGGAGATCGGAAAAGTCCAACGCAGGACTCCAGCTCGATCAAGGTCGATGGTCGTGGCAACTCCTCTCGAATCCTCACAACCGCGACTGCGTCACATCCGCGGTCGTCACCCGCACGGTCCGCACCCGCCCGTCGCGCTCCACCAGCAGGTTGACCGGCTTGTCGAGCCCGGCATCCTCCACCACTGCGGTGAGGTCGGCCAAGCGATGGACCGGGCGGCCGTTGGCGCCGACGATGACGTCGCCGATCTCGCCGGTGCGGCGGTCGATGCCGGTGAGGCCCGCCTGCGCGGCGGGCGAGCCCGGCAGCACCTGCACCACCACCACGCCGTCGATGCCGAGGCGCGCCGCCGCCGCCTCCTGGCCGGCGATGATCCCGATGCCGGGATTGCGCACGCGCCCGTTCTTGATGAGGTCGGGCACCACGCGGTTGACCACGTCGACCGGCACCGCGAAGCCGATGCCCGCGCTCGCCCCCGAGGGCGAGTAGATCGCGGTGTTGACGCCGATGAGGCGCCCTGCGGAATCGAGCAGCGGCCCGCCGGAATTGCCGGGGTTGATCGCCGCATCCGTCTGGATGACGCCGGCGAGTTCCCGCCCCTCCTGGGTCGGCAGCCGGCGCTGGAGCGCGCTGATGACGCCGGTCGTCAGGGTGTGGTCGAGACCGAACGGGTTGCCGATGGCGAAGGCCGATTGCCCGACCTTCAGGTCGGCGGAGGTGCCGAGCGCCAAGGGGGGCGGCATCTTGGCGACGCGCCCGAGCTGGAGCACGGCGAGGTCGTAGCTCTTGGCGGTGCCGACGAGGCGGGCGCTCACCACCTCGCCGGAGGCGAGCCGCACGGAGATCGAGCCGCCGCCCTTGGTCGCGCCCTCGACCACGTGGTTGTTGGTGACGACGTGGCCGGCCGCGTCCCAGACGAAGCCGGTGCCGGTCTGCGTGCCGCTGCCGCCTTGCTGCCGGCTGCCGCCCTCGTCTCCCTGGCCGAACTGCCCGAACTCGTCGTCCGGCTCCATCAGGGACTGCTCGCGGGCGGCGGCCTGGGCGAAGACGTGGACCACCGACGGGGAGGCGCGGGCGAACAGATCGACGGTGCTTCTTTCCAGCGCCGAGAGGTCGCCCCGCGCCGTCACCGCGCGGGGGCTGTCGGCCGAATAGAGGAAGGCCAGTATGTAGGGCTGCGCCACGAAGGCGACGAGCAGGCCCAGCGTCACCCCGAGGGCGATGCGCACGAAACGGTCAGGCACCGGACGGTTCTCTCGAGACCCAGGAGGAGGTCGGGCCGGCTCGGCACCGAGCGCTCGACACAAGACTTGGGCTTAGCTGTGTCGGGTGTGGCCGGCTTTCAACGAATCCCCGTTTTCCCGAGGCCGTCGGGAGGGTGTGGCAGCGCACGGCCACGCTCAGGCATCGGGAGTAACCACTTGGTCACTGTTTCCCACGCAGTGTCGAAACACTGATGAAAAAGCATCGGTGGGCGGGCGCGGACCAATCCTTGACCAAATCAAGGCAAGGTCGGCGCGAGGAACTGCGACGAAACGGTGGCCGCTCGGATGACGAGCACCCGAATTGATCGCAAAGCCGCCCCAGAGATGCTTGGATCACCCTGGAAGCTCTTCGCAGGTCGGCGCGATGACACGGATCGTCGCGACGGTCCTCTGCGGACGAACACGGTTCGGAAGGAAGAACAAGAGATGGAAACCGAAGCTCTCGAACGACCTGCAGACCTCACCATCTGGCGCACCCTGCCGGCTTCCTCGCCGCTGGCCCAGCCCGCGCGCTACGACACCCTGCGCGAGGCCCTCGCCGCCGCGAAGGGTGCGCTCGGCGACCCGGCCCAGCAGCCCTGGATCATCACCGAGGAGGGCGAAATCCTCTCCCCGAACTGGATCCGCACCTACCTCAACTGATCGATCCGCTGAAGTGCCGGGGATCGGCCTCGGATGCCGGGGGAGCGACCTCCGGCATCGGCTCCGGCCGGTTCACCAGCGTGACCAGCACATAGGACACGATCATCAAGAGGAACCACGAGCCGAGCTTGGCCGCCGAGACCGGTGACCAGCCGGCCGCCTGGCTCGGATAGAGCCAGACGCGGGCGCCCGTGCCGATGTTCTCGGCGAGCCAGATGAACAGCGAGACCAGCCCGAAGCCGACGACGAGCGGCATCGAGCGGTGCACGTGCCAGACCTTGAAGTGCACGACCGTTCGCCCGAACAGCAGGGCGGTGGCGGCAAACAAGACCACGCGCAGGTCGGCCACGTAATGGTGGCTGAAGAAGTTGAGATAGATCGCGCCGGCCAGCGGCAGCGTCAGCACCAGCGGCGGATGCCGGGTGAAGCGGAAGTCGAACAGCCGCCAGACGCGGGCGATGTACGAGCCGACGCTCGCATACATGAAGCCGGTGAAGAGCGGCACGCCCGCGATCCGCAAAAAACTCGGCTCCGGATAGATCCACGAGCCGGCCGATGTCTTGAACAGCTCCATCGCCGTCCCGACGAGGTGGTAGAGCGCGATCACCTTCGCCTCCTCCCAGGTCTCCATGCCGAGCGCCAAAAGCGCGATCTGGATCGCGAGGGCTGCGAGCGTCAGGAAGTCGTAGCGGGTCAGCGCGGCGTCCGCCGGATAGAACAGGTACGTGCCGATCAGGAGCGCGCAGATCAGCCCGGCGAACAGGCAGGCCCAGCCCTGCTTCACCCCGAACCGCAGGAACTCGTAGGCGAAGGCCGCGACCCGCTTCGCCCTCTGCGCCCGCTCGCCGAGCCGGCGCTCGGCGGCGACGAAGCCGGCGAGGAACGGCCAGTTGCGCGCGGCACTCGGGCGCCGCATCGATTCCGACCTCTGCATCGCTTCCTCCGGTGCGTGCCGTCACGCTTCGAGTCCCACCGGAATGGACGAAAGCGGCGGTTTGGCGTTGGCTGTCCCCCGCGTCGCGAGCGGGATCGTGGACTTGTGATGCCAGGGGAGGGCGCGTGCAGGCCATCGCGGAGCGGCACGGAACGATGCGGCGCGTGGAGCGCGAACTCGCCCGGCTCGACGGGCTGATCGCACGGGCGCGGCTGAGGCGGCGGCTGTTCCGGGGGCTTCGCGGCGGGCTCGGTGCTGGGGCGACGTTGCTGGTGTTGCTCAAGGCCAAGGTCGCGGCCTCGCTCGGGCTGAAGCTGATTCTCGCCGCTCTCGTCGGGCTCGGATTGGCGTGGCCGATCGCCGTGCTCGCCTTCGTGGTCATCGCCGGCTTCGTCGTGACGATCCTCGGCGCCCTCATGGGGGAGGGCGGGGTGAGCGGCAGCGACTTCGACTGCTCCTGGGATTGCGGCTGCAAGCGCGAGCGGATGAAGCGGCTCAAGCACCTGATCGCGCTGCGCCGGGCTTGGCTCGCGGCGCCCACGGGGCCGGCGCCGAGCATCCGCCGCGAGTCCGGTAGGCGCTTCCTCGCAGACAAGCGGCGAGCCTGAGACCCGCCTTCTGGACAGTAGCCGCGTTTGGTGGCTTGCCTATAATGCGCAAGAAAATTTGTCGTCCTCCGACCCCGCCGAGACCGCCGCATGCCTTCCCGGATCCCCGATTTCGCCTCGCTCAGCCTTTCGGGCCAGTCGTTCCAGGCGCCGCCCCCGCCGGTGGGCGAGCCGTGGATGACGCCCGAGGGCATCCCGGTGAAGGGCTTCTACGGCCCGCAGGATCGCGAGGGGCTGGAGGGGATCGGCTCGTTCCCCGGCCTGCCGCCCTATCTGCGCGGCCCCTATCCGGCGATGTACGTCACCCAGCCCTGGACGATCCGGCAGTATGCCGGCTTCTCCACGGCCGAGGATTCGAACGCGTTCTACCGCCGCAACCTCGCCGCCGGTCAGAAGGGCCTCTCGGTCGCCTTCGATCTGGCCACCCACCGCGGCTACGATTCGGACCATCCCCGCGTCTCGGGCGATGTCGGCATGGCGGGCGTCGCGATCGATTCGATCTACGATATGCGGACCCTGTTCTCCGGCATCCCGCTCGACGAGATGACCGTGTCGATGACGATGAACGGCGCGGTGCTGCCGGTGCTCGCCCTCTACATCGTCGCGGCCGAGGAGCAGGGCGTGCCGCCGGAAAAGCTCGCCGGCACGATCCAGAACGACATCCTGAAAGAATTCATGGTCCGCAACACCTACATCTATCCCCCCAAGGGATCGATGCGGATCATCTCGGATATTTTTGGATATACTTCCAAAAATATGCCTAAGTTCAACTCGATCTCGATTTCCGGCTACCACATGCAGGAGGCTGGCGCCACGCAGGATCTGGAGCTTGCCTACACGCTCGCCGACGGCGTCGAATACATCAAGGCGGGTCTGGCCGCGGGCCTGACCATCGACCAGTTCGCCCCGCGCCTGTCGTTCTTCTGGGCGATCGGAATGAACTTCTTCATGGAGATCGCCAAGATGCGGGCCGCGCGCCTGATCTGGGCCAAGCTCGTCAAGGAGT
The DNA here is from genome assembly GCF_900114375.1 of Methylorubrum salsuginis. GTDB lineage: Bacteria > Pseudomonadota > Alphaproteobacteria > Rhizobiales > Beijerinckiaceae > Methylobacterium > Methylobacterium salsuginis. The sequence goes on from NZ_FOSV01000012.1 coordinate 127,346, forward strand.
TCGATCCGAAGAACGATAAGTCGCTGCCGCTGCGCACTCACTCGCAGACCTCGGGCTGGTCGCTGACCGCGCAGGACGTGTTCAACAACGTCACCCGCACCTGCATCGAGGCGATGGCCGCGACCCAAGGCGGGACGCAGTCGCTGCACACCAACGCGCTCGACGAGGCGCTGGCGCTGCCGACCGATTTTTCCGCACGCATCGCGAGAAACACGCAGCTGTTCCTCCAACAGGAGAGCGGCACCACCCGCATCATCGATCCGTGGGGCGGCTCCTACTATGTCGAGCGCCTGACGGCGGACATCGCCGCGCGGGCCTGGGAGCATATCCGCGAGGTCGAGAGCCTGGGCGGCATGGCGAAAGCCATCGAGGCCGGCATTCCGAAGCTGCGCATCGAGGAGGCGGCGGCCCGCGCCCAGGCCCGGATCGATTCCGGCCGCCAGACCATCGTCGGCATCAACAAGTACAAGCCCGACGACGAGGCGAAGATCGAGCTGCTGCGGGTGGACAACCACAACGTCCGCACGATGCAGATCGACAAGCTCAAGCGCCTGCGCGCCGAGCGCAACCAGGCCGACGTCGATGCGGCGCTCGCCGCCCTGACCAAGGCGGTCGACACGAGCGACAACCTGCTCGAACTCGCGGTCAACGCGGCGCGGGCCAAGGCCACGGTGGGCGAGATTTCGGAGGCGCTGGAGAAGGCCTGGGGCCGTCACCGCGCCGAGATCCGCTCGATCTCGGGCGTCTACAAGCGGGAGGTGGGCGGCATGTCGCCGGTGGTGGAGAAGGTGCGCGGCCTCGTCGAGGCCTTCGAGGAGAATGACGGGCGCCGCCCGCGTATCCTCGTCGCCAAGATGGGCCAGGACGGGCACGACCGCGGCCAGAAGGTGATCGCCTCGGCCTTCGCCGATCTCGGCTTCGACGTCGATATCGGGCCGCTCTTCGCCACGCCGGCGGAAGCCGCGCGGCAGGCGGTGGAGAACGACGTGCACATCGTCGGCGTGTCCTCGCTGGCGGCGGGCCACCTCACGCTGGTGCCGGAACTGAAGACGGCGCTGAAGGAGGAGGGCCGCGACGACGTGATGATCGTGATCGGCGGCGTCATCCCGCCGGGCGATTACGACGCCCTCTACGCCGCGGGCGCCTCGGCGATCTTCCCGCCGGGCACGGTCATCGCCGAAGCCGCGGTGAAGCTGCTCGGCGAATTGAACGACCGCCTCGGCTACGGCGAGCGTCAGGCGGCGGAGTAAGGCGTAGGGCGGCCTCGCGCGAAGGGCGAGGCCGCCGTCGGATTCCGGGAGCGATGCGTGCTCCGTGCAATTGGCCCCGGCATCGGCCGGGGCCGGCTGCACCCGAGGCCTCCGGACGGAACGTCACGGCCTTCGCGCCTGCGAACCGATCCATCCCGCCTGGCGCTCGCCCGGTTTCGAATCCCGTGGTGCAGCGCGGCATGTTGGGCTAAGACACCCCGAATGGGTGGCCTGCCGCTTGCGTGCACTCGCTTTGCGCGAGCTTGGGCAGTCTTCGGTCACGGGCGCGATGCGCCGCCCCGGTCTGTTGCGCCGCGGGATTGGCCGCCACGATTTGAGAGGGATGGCGTGATGTCCGATGGGGGCCGGATTCTTCCAGTGATCCTGTGCGGCGGCTCGGGTACGCGGCTGTGGCCGGCGTCCCGCGAGAGCATGCCCAAGCAGTTCACGCCGCTCGTCGATCCGAATTCCTCGACCTTCCAGGCCACCGCGCGGCGCGTGTCCGACGAGACCGTCTTCACCAAGCCCACCGTCATCGCCTCGGCGGAGTCCCGCTTCATCGTCGCCGAGCAGCTCGCCCAGGCCGGCGTCTCCGCCGACATCGTGCTGGAGCCGGATCGGCGCGATTCCGCCGCCGCCGTCGCCGTCGCCGCCCTCCACGCCGCGCGGCAGGGGCCGGAGACGGTGGTGCTGATCCTGGCCGCCGACCACGTGATCGAGGATGCCGTCGCCTTCGCCGAAGCCGCGCGCCAAGCCGCCGCCGGAGCGCGGCTCGGCCAGATCATGACGCTCGGCATCGCCCCGCACCGCCCGGCCACCGATTACGGCTACATCCGCATGGGCGCCGCGGTGCCCGGCGCCCCCGGCGTCCACCGGGTCGAGCGTTTCGTCGAGAAGCCCGACGCGGCCGGGGCCGAGCGCCTGATCGACGAGGGCGCCCTGTGGAACTCGGGCTACTTCCTGTTCCGCGCCGACGTGATGATCGGCGAACTCGAAGCCCACGCCCCCGACATCCTCGAGGCCGCCCGCGCGGCCCTCGAGGCCGCCACCACCGATCTCGACTTCGTGCGCCTCGACCGCACCGCCTTCGCGCGGGCGCCGAAAACCTCGATCGACTACGCCGTGATGGAGCGCACCAATCGGGCCGGCGTGCTCAAGGTGTCGTTCGCGTGGTCCGATGTCGGCACCTGGGACGCGGTGTGGCAGGTGCTGGACCGCGACCCGCAGGGCAATGCCGTGCGCGGCCGGGTCGAGTTGGTCGAAACCACGGGCAGCCTCGTCCACAGCGAGGGCGAGGGCCTGACCACCGTGGTCGGCCTCGACGACGTGGTGGTGGTGGCGACCCCCGACGCCGTGCTGGTCTCGTCCAAGGCGCGCTCGGGCAAGGTCAAGGACCTCGTCGGCGTCTTGCGCGAGAAGGCCCATCCGGAGGCCGATGCCCATCGCCGGATGTACCGCCCCTGGGGCTGGTACCAGCGCATCGATATCGGCGAGCGCTTCCAGGTGAAGCGCATCATGGTGACGCCGGGCGGGCGGCTCTCGCTGCAGAAGCACTTCCACCGGGCCGAGCATTGGGTTGTCGTGAAGGGCACCGCCGAGGTCACGCTCAACGAGCAGATCATCCTCGTCCACGAGAACGAGGCGGTCTATCTGCCGATCGGCTCGATGCATCGCCTCACCAATCCCGGCAAGATTCCGCTGGAGCTGATCGAGGTCCAAGTCGGCTCCTATACGGGCGAGGACGACATCATCCGCGTCGAGGACGTCTACGGGCGCTGAGGTTCAACCCGCGCGGGTCGTCCGCCCGGCGAGATGCCGGGCGAGCCGCGCCACGCCCTGCCGGCCGGTGCGCAGCCCGAGCTTCGTGCGCCGCCACAGGATGTCGTCGGGCGCCCGCGCCCATTCCGCGCGCACGAGGTAATCGACCTCGCGGGCGGTGAGACCGCCCTCGAAGCTTTCGCCGAGATCGGACAGCGTGCGCGCGTCGCCGAGGATGTCTTCGGCGCGGGTGCCGTAGGCGCGGGCGAGTCTGAGCGACAAAACATCGGGCAGGAACGGGTAGGCCGCCCGGAAATTCTCGAGAAACGCGTCGAAATCGCCCCCCGGAACGTCGCCGCCGGGCAGCGGCGCGCTGCCGGTCCAGGCGGGCTTCAGGCCGGGCAGGTTCAGCTTCGCCAGGGCGTGCTCGGCAAGCCGCCGGTAGGTGGTGATCTTGCCCCCGAACACCGAGAGCACCGGAGGGCCGTCGCTGTCGAGTTCCAGCACGTAGTCGCGGGTGACCGCGGAAGCGTTCTCGGCCGCATCGTCGAAGAGCGGGCGCACGCCCGAATAGCTCCACACCACGTCGTCCGGCCCGATTTCCCTGGAAAAAGAGCGGTTTACGCAGTCGCAGAGGTAGCGCGTCTCCTCAGGCGAGATCGTCACCCGGCCGGGTCCGGCCTCGTAGGGCACGTCGGTGGTGCCGATCAGGGTGAAGTCGCGCTCGTAGGGGATCGCGAAGACGATGCGCCGGTCGGGCTGCTGCAGAATGTAGGCCTGGTCGCCCTCGTAGAGCTTGCGGGTGACGATGTGGCTGCCCTTGACGAGCCGCACCTTCGGCCGCGCCTCGACCGACAGCGTGCGCAGCAGCGTCTGCCCGACCCAGGGGCCGGCGGCGTTCACGACGATCCTGGCCCGCACGGTCTCGCGCCGCCTCGTCTCGGCATCGTGCAGCGTCGCGGTCCAGGCGCCGTCCTCGCGGCGGGCCGACTCGACGTTGGTGCGGGTCCGGATCGTGGCGCCGCGCTCTGAGGCGTCGAGGGCGTTGAGGACGACGAGCCGGCTGTCCTCGACCCAGCAATCCGAATAGGCGAAGCCACGGGAGAGACGCGGCTGCAGCGGCGCCCCGACGCCGTCCGCGGTGAGCTTCAGGGATTGCGAGCCTGGCAGCGCCCGCAGCCGGGAAAGGTGATCGTAGAGGAAAAGCCCGATCCGCAGCAGCCAGGCCGGGCGCAGCCCCGAATCGTGCGGCAGCACGAAGCGCAGCGGCCAGATGATGTGGGGGGCAAGCCGCATCAGCCGTTCGCGCTCGGCCAAGGCCTCGCGCACCAGGCGGAACTCGTAATGTTCGAGGTAGCGCAGCCCGCCGTGAATCAGCTTGGTCGAGGCCGACGAGGTGTGCTCCGCCAGATCGCCCCGCTCGCACAGCAGCACCGACAGGCCGCGTCCGGCGGCGTCGCGGGCGATGCCGGCCCCGTTGATACCGCCGCCGATGACGAGGAGGTCGTACACGCCGCTCACAACCTCACAGCCGGCCCGCGAGGCTGAGCCCGAGGCCGAGCAGGACGACAGCCCCGAGAAAGCGCCGCCACGGATTCACTCCTCGCACGATCTCGTCGATCGCCCAGACGGCGAGGGCGACGAGCGCGGTGATCCGCAGCCCCGCGAAGAGCCAGGGCGGCAGGCCGGGCGCCACGGCCTCCAGCAGCCATTCCGCCGCGGAGGCTGCCACGAACAGCCAGAGCGGCGGGTTCGGCCACTGACCGATCACCACCGCGCCGGTACGACGGTCACGGAACGCCCAGTCGAAAAAGCTCGGCAATCGCTCGCTCAGATCGGCTGCGTCGCCTTCGCGGCGCGGATCGGCTCACAGATCTGCGGGCTGATCTTGTCGAGATGCGGGCAGGCATTGGTCTCGTACCAGCCGCGCAGCTCCGGCTGCTTGGGGGCGATGTACATCGCGGTCAGCACGAAGCCGCCCGCGATCAGGACGAGAAGGATGAGAAGGCTGCGCACGGGTCGGCTCCGTATCCGGGTGGCCGGGATGACGGGCCGCCCTCACCGCGGCAGACGCACCGCGGGTCGAAGAGGTTCCCGCGGAACGCCGGTCGCCGTCATTCCCCGTTTGGCGTTACGGTCGCGAATCGTTCGCAAGGTGTGCTTACGGGGCCTCCGGCGCCCGCTTCGGCCCATCCAGCAGGGTTTGCGGCCGCGCATCGCTGAGCGGACCCTGGCTGCCGGGCAGGAGCCCCATGTTCTGCATCCAGATCATCATGAGGAGGGCGGCGAGCAGGCTCCCCAGCGACATCAGGAAGCCGAGGTTTCGCCGCCGCAGGAAGATCAGGGCCAGCACGACGGCGAGGGCGATGGCGAGGAGGATCGTCAGCATGAAGCCTCCGCGGGATCAGACCCCCGCATACATCCGGCTCGGATTGAACAGGCCGGCGGGATCGTGCGCGGCCTTGATGCCGGCGGTCAGGCGCATCAGCGGCTCGGGCAGAGGCTCGAACACCGGAACCGCGGCCCGCACAGTCTCGGGGGCACGCACCAGAGTGGCATGGCCGCCCGCCGCCCGCACGGCCTCACGGACCGGGACCGTGCCGGCATCGTCGCCCGCCTCGGTGGCGAGCCAGATCAGGCCGCCGCCCCAATCGTAGAACCAGCGGGCGGGGCGTGCCCGCGCCACCGCCGCCGTCACCTCCGGTCCGCGGCTTGGCACCGTGGAGATGCGCCAGACCGCCGCCGCCCGGTGCTCTGCGAGGAAGGTCGCGTCGCGCACGGCGCGCCACAGGGCGGCGCTGTCCTCGCCTTCGACGAGCGTCGCCTCGCCGCGGCGGCGGAGCAGTCGGCGCAGCTCGCCGAGGCGATACTCCACCGACTTCGAAAACCCCTCGATCCGCATCAGCGTGCGTGCTTCCGCCCCGCCGATCCCGGCCGGCAGGTGGGCGGCCCCAGTCAGCTCGAACGGCGAGCCGAGGGCCGCGGACAGGGCCTCGACCGCGGCCGCGTCGTCGAGGCCGGTCAGCACCAGGGTCACGACCCGCTCCTGGACCGGCAGCACCTTGAAGGTGACCTCGGTCAGCAGGCCGAGCGTGCCCCAGGAGCCCGCCATCAGCTTCACGAGATCGAGGCCGGTGACGTTCTTCATCACCCGGCCGCCCGACTTGATCGCTTGCCCACGCCCGTTGACGAAGCGCACGCCGATCAGGCTGTCGCGGGCCGCCCCCGCATTGATCCGCCGGGGGCCGGAATTGTTGACCGCCGCCACCGCGCCGAAGGTCGGTGCCCCGCTGGAGCCCAGCAGCGGCCGGTGGTCCATCGGCTCGAACGGAAGCATCTGGCCGCGCTCGGCCAGAAGCGCCTCGACCTCGGCCAGCGGCGTTCCGGCGCGGGCACCCACCACCATCTCGGCGGGCTCGTAGAGGGTGATGCCGGTCAGCCCCGTGCTGGCCAGCGTCGCCTCGTCCTGCGGCGGGCGTCCGAAGGCGGCCTTGGTGTTGCCGCCGACGAGCCGAAGCCGTTCGGACCGGCCGGCGGCCTGCGCGACGATGGCCGTCGCTTCCTGCTCGCTCGCCGGCGCGTGAGTCGTCATGATCCCGGTTTCCATCCCGCCGGGCCTTATGAGGCGGCCCTCGGGGGGACAAAACCCGGATCGGGGGGCGGTTGCAAGCGTGGCACGATTGGTGCGGCCGCCGTCAGGCCGTGCGCTCGAGCTTTGTCAGATCGGTCGCCCTTGCCGTCTCGCCGGGTGCGATCCAGCGCGGCAGGCCTGGGCCGGACAGCGACACCCGCAGGAACAGTGTCCCGCGGCAGTCCGCCCACAGGTCGGCGGGCAGCGTGGCCGAGCCATCGGTCCAGCGCGTGCCGCCTTCAACGGGGTGGAAGCCCTCGCCGATGCGCGCATCGTCGAGGGGAACGTTGCGGGCACCCGTCAGTCCATCGTCGATCGTCAGTGCTGCAAGCGGCAGGCCGAGCCGCCGGTCGTCGGTGGAGCCGGTCAGGAGATGGGCCGGAACGCCGGTGGCCGAGACGAGGCGCACGTCGCGGGCGTCGGCCGGGAGGACGAAGCGAGCGGTCAGGCCCTCGACATCTGGGCGGATCACATGGCCGTCGGCGACCAAGTGCAACTCGCCGAAGGTCTCTTCGACCTTTCGCCAGCCGAGTGCCTCGGCGCGATCCTGCAGGCGCGCCCGCACGAGATCGACCAGGGGGCCGGCTTCGTGGAACGGGCGGCAGAAGGGATGGGGGCCATCCGGACGAGCATCCGGCACCGCCCGGAGGTCGGTCGCTTCCGCGTTGGTGAAGAAGTGGCGGTTGCCGCAATCGAGGTAGCTCTCGGCCGGAAGCCCCTCGGCGAGCAGGATATCGTGGCTGGCGAGTTCGACGTGCCAGTAGGTGACCTGTTCGGTTTCGGCCTGCGTGATGGTCGTGCCGTTGATCAGCCGACCGGCCGGGATCAGAACCTCCCCGAGCACATCGACGGCGATGGCGTGAGCGGGCGAGACCAGCAAGTCGCGGTCCGGACGGCCTTCACCGAAGGCATGCGCGGCGATGCGCACGGGCAGGTGGTCGGGACGTCCTTGGCACCGAACCGTGCGGTGGCCGATCCAATGGATCGGGCGTTCCGCGCCGGACGAGGTTTTGGCGAGATCGCCGACCTTCAGATCCTCGACGGCCACGTCGCCGCGGCGTGTCCGAATTCGCGTGCCGGCGACGTAGCAGACGAGATTGTAGGCGGCCGAAGAAGTTGAAAGAATCGTATTCGAATTGTAATTGTTATTTGTATATAAGTAATACGGACCTTGTCCGCTCGATCCCGAGGAAACGATTACGCCGCTGTCGTCGGATAGCTTGCGGTAGTAATACAGGATGGCATTCGAATTTGCCGCATCTTTGAATTGGTCGTTTTGTGTATCGCCGAGGAGGTCGAGGTTGTCCGATTGGCTATCGCTCGTATCCTGGAAGTCTGTCGTCGCGTTTGAGGAGGTTGCGAGGTTTCTAACGATTGCGTTTTGATTGCCATCAATATCAACGGCGTAAATATTATCAAACCAGCGAAGTTCATCATTCGTCGGCATCGCGGATACCTCTGGTCACCTTGCTACCCGGATTGTTGAAGGCAGCGCGGCCGATGCGTTAGATCGTGTGCGATACCGTACGTAACATTGACCGAAGAGAATGTGGCAGCATATTTCCTGCCTGTTCGTATCAAGACCGTAGCTGTGGCGAATTTAACACGCAGCGACTGATATTTCAGATCTGCCGTTAGCAATGACATTATAGTTGTGTAATATTGAAGCCGAAATTTGACTGTGGGCCCTTGAGGGCAGTCCTTAGCCTTAAAAATCAAATTTTCGTGAATAAAATTGTGGGAATCCAACTGCCTTCGCGTCTCGAAGGTTCTGGTCGCACGAATGATCCCTCGGTCCGCCGGCCGAAAAACCACTTCCGGGAGTTGACCGCCGTCCGTACCGCACGGCGGCAGGGCCGCGACTCTACTCCGCCGCAGCCGGCAGCGCCGATTGCCGCCGCTCCATCACGGCGCTGCGCAGGCCGGCGATGTCGAGGAGCCAGACCAGGGCGCCGTAGACGATCACGCCCGTGCCGATGCAGGCGGGCAGCGCGAGCCAGGGAGAGAGGCCGCGCAGGGGCCAGACCGCCGCCGCCATCACCAGCGAGGCGGCGCCCGCCGTCGCGAGGTCGCGCCAGGGGAGGGCGATGCGCTCGCGGCCCGTGAGCGCCAGGCCCGCGAGCAGGCCGAAGGCGGCGAGGAAACCGAGGGTCTGGGCAATGGCGATGCCGGTGCCGCCGAACGGCCCGGCGAGCGCCAGCAGGGCGAGCGCGTTGACGAGCGCACCGAACAGGGCAGCGACGATCACCGGCATCGTGCGGCGGCGGATCTGGAAGACCGGATTGAGGGCGTAGTTCATGCCGGCGAAGGCGACGAGGCCCGGGAGCATCGGCAGCAGATAGGCGCTGAAATGGCCGCGGAAGGCCTCGGGCACCACGATGGCTTCCAGCGCCGGCAGCACGGCCCAGACGCCCGCCGTGCTCGGCAGGATCAGGGCGGCGACGACGGCGAAGTTGCGCGCCACCTGGGCTTCGCCCGCGCCGCGCCCGCCCTCTTCCTCGGCGCGCACCGCGATCTGGAACAGCAGCACGTCCAGCGCAGCGCCCAGCGTGCCGAAGATGCGGGTGCCAATATCGGAGGCCAGCGAGAAGTATCCCGATTCGGAAAAGCCGCCGACGGCCGCGATAGCGCTGCGGTTGGCGAACGGAAGGAGCTGGTAGACGACGTTGGCCGCGATGATCGGAAGGCCGTAGGTGATGAAGATCCGAAGCATCGTCCGCCCGCGCGCGGCATCGGGGCGGTGGCGCGGATCGGTCAGGCCGCGATGGATCAGGACCGCGGCGAGGAACTGGCTCGCGCCCGCGGCGGCGATCACGGCGGTGGCGTCGCCCGTCGCCCAGGCGGTGCCGACGGTGAAGACGAGGGCGAACCCGCTCTTGACCAGGACGAGCTTGAGATAGAGCCCGCCGATGAAGCGGGCCCGGGCCAGCGTCGTCTGGTAGTCGAACAGGCCGATCCCGACCGAACTCGCCACCGCGGCGGCGGCGAGGGTCGCGGGTGGTCCCGCCAGAGGGCGACCGGCGAGGCAGAGCAGGGCCGCCGCGACGAGGCAGATCGCCGTCGTCGCGTAGGCCCGGTCGAGGACGGCACGGATCCACGGCTCCTCGCCCCGGACGCGCTCGGAATAAAAGCGCGTCGCCGAGAGCCGCAGCCACTCGAAGAACAGGGTGGTGAGTACCACCGATCCGGCCATGCCGAGGGCGAAGCGGCCGAAATCCGCCGGCCCGAGGATCTGCGCGAGCAGCAGGCCGAGGGCGAGGTTCAGGACCGCGTTGACGATGTAGGCTGCGATGACCGCCATGGCGTTCGGTGTTTCGTGAGCGCGGCTTGCGTGTGCCGGAGGGTTGGGACGGATTTACGTCAGCGGCGCGCTACGCAAGGACGCGGCCGGGCGGCCGGCCGTCACCTGCGCCGGGCGCAGCGCCACCTCGCGGTAGATCCGCTCCAGCCGGTCGAGATGCCGGTCCAGCGTCAGCGGATCGGCCCAGAAGCCGTCATAGGCGGCCCGGCTCATACGCTGAGCGGTGGCGTCGTCGGACAAGCGTGTCATCGCCTGCGCCAGGGAGGCGGGATCGCCGGAGCGGAACCACAGGCCGCTGACGCCGTCCTCGACCGCCTCGCGGCCGGCGCAGATGTCGCTGACGATCACCGGGGTGCCGAGCGCCAGCGATTCCAGCACGGTCAGGGGCTGGCCCTCGTACCAGACGGAGGGGAAGACCAGGGTGCGAGCCGCGCGCAGGCGCCGCTTCACGCCGGCCGGATCGTGCCAGCCGAGGAATTCGGCCTCCGGATAGGCAGCTTCCAGTTCCGCCCGCTGCGGGCCGTCGCCGACGAAGATCGCCCGCTGGCCCGAAAGCCTTGCCGCCTCGGCGAACAAACCGGCGCCCTTCTCGGCCGAGAGCCGGCCGACGAACACGAAGCCGCCGGGGGCGTTCTGATCCTTGTGACCGAGGGGCTCGGCGTCGATCGGGTTGCCGACATCGTACCACCGGGTGTCGGCGGGCAGGTGGGGTTCGAGCACCGCGCGCTGAAGCCGGCTGATGGTGATGACGGCGGCGAGGTTGTCGATCATGCCGGTGTTGCGCATCAGTACGTGGCGGCCCACCCGCATCAGCTTGCGGGCATAGCCGCGGGAATCGCAGTTATGCGCGATGCAGCCTAGCGAGACCGGGGCCCGTTGGCAGGCCGCCGAGACGGGGTAGTCGTAGAAGCCGCCATTGGGGCAGGCGAGGTAATACTCGTGCATCGTGAACACGACCGGTGCGCGGCTGCCCGCCAGCACCGGCCCGATCGAGGGCGAGAGCGCCTTGGCCCAGGCATGGACGTGGACGATCGTGTCGTCCGGATCGTGGCGGGCGAGCACTTCGCCCAGAGCCGCGGCGGCCTTCTGATTCCACAGCCACTGCACGCCGAACCGGGCGAGCGAGGACGTCGTGGTCACGTCCACCTGATCGAGCAGGATCGTCTCGATGCCGGCCGCCTCGAGCCGCGGATCGGCCGGGCCGACGGCGGCGAAGAAGGTCACGGCATGGCCCCGCGCCGCGAGGCCGAGGGCGCTGTCGATGGCGACCTTGGCCTGGCCGCCGTTGATATGGGCGTGATCCGCCACGACGATGATCGGCATGGTCGGGCGGCCTCAGCGCTTGGGGGCGGGAAGGGCGGCGGGTCGCGCGGTCTCGAAACGGCGTCGGTTCATCGGGCCACCCCCCTCGTGCCACGCGGTCCGAAGGGAGGGCGCAGGCCGAGCCCGACGATGTCGGGGGGGCGATTTCGAATCGATTAAGCGGGGTCGCCGGGCCGGCGCGGGCGCACCGTCCTCGCGTCGGATGCTGTCCAAGACCTTAAACGGGCCGGGCCGGGGCGGCCGATCACAGCCACCCCTTGGACTTGAAATAGACCAGCGGCACGATCGCCGAGATGGCGATCAGCGCCAGCCCGTAGGGGTAGCCGTAGACCCAGTCGAGCTCCGGCATGTGCTTGAAGTTCATGCCGTACATCGAGGCCACCAGCGTCGGCGGCACGCCCACCACCGAGACGACGGTGAGGATGCGGAAGGCGTTGTTCTGCTCGACGTTGATGAGCCCCAGCGTCGCGTCGAGCAGGAATTGAATCGTCTCGGAGAGGCGGGTCTCGAACTCGTCCAACGAGGCGATGTCGCGGGCCACCGTCTCGAAGCGGGGGGCATCCGCTTCGTCGAGGTGCTGGCCGCACTCGCCCTTGGCGAAGGCGACGATGCGCTCCAGTCCCAGCAGGCTGGCGCGGACCTTGGACAGCGACTTGCCGTGGCGCCCGACCGTGCGGAGCAGGCGGCGCAGCGCCAGGTCTCGACGCTTCGGGGCGGTGGCGTCCCCTTTTCGGGCGCCGGGGCGGGCACTGGCGTCGAAGTCGAAGATGCGGGTCGAGAGGTTGTCGAGATCCGCCGACATCTCCTCCAACAGGTCGGCGAGGTTGTCGACCAGTTCCTCGACCACCAGCAGGAACATCCGGGCGCCGGTGCTGCCGTCGCCGCCCTCCTCGTCGACCCGTTTGCGCACCGCCGCGAAGGCCCGCATGTCGTGGTAGCGCACGGTGACCAAGTGGGTCTTGTTCAGGAGGAAGCCGAGCGGCTTCAGACTGAAGTCGGACCGGTCGAAGGTCACCATCGGGGTCGAGAGCGAGAGGCCGTCGCGGTTGCGCCGAAGCCGGCTCGACAGCTCGACCTCGCTCAGCGCGGCCCGCGAAGGCACCCGGATGCCGGTCTTCGTCTCGACGCAGGCCGCCTCCTCGGCGGTCGGATCGTTCAGATCGATCCAGACGGCGTGATCGGGGAGAGCGGCGGCGGCGCGCACGCTGCCCGCATCGACCGCCCCTTGCGGCCCGTGGAGGCTCATCATCGAAAGGGATGTCCGCGAAATGGGAGGGAGGGGGAAAATTCTCGTGCGGGGGCCGCGCCGCGGAGATGCGGCGTCTTGACTCGCAACAGGCGCCCGCCTATCTCGCCACCGTCGTTAGCACTCGCGTTCGGAGAGTGCTAACAGCCAGGGTAGGCGCGGTCGCCACCGGCCGCATCAAGACCAACCGCTATTCCGAAGCAAGAGGGCAGCTCATGAAGTTCCGTCCGCTGCACGACCGCGTCGTCGTCCGTCGCATCGAGAGCGAAGAGAAGACGAAGGGCGGCATCATCATCCCGGATACCGCCAAGGAGAAGCCGCAGGAGGGCGAGATCGTCGCCGTCGGTTCGGGCGCCCGTGACGAGCAGGGCCGTGTCAACGCCCTCGACGTCAAGGTCGGCGACCGCGTCCTGTTCGGCAAGTGGTCGGGCACCGAGGTCAAGATCGACGGCCAGGATCTCCTCATCATGAAGGAATCCGACATCATGGGTGTGGTGGCTGCCTAAAGCCCGACCCGTTTCACCGCCCTTCGAGATCGCCGCGGCTGGTCTCGGGGCTCCCCTTCCAGAATTCTGAGGTCAACTCACATGGCAGCGAAAGACGTTCGTTTCTCCGCCGACGCTCGCGACAAGATGCTGCGCGGCGTCGACATCCTCGCCGACGCGGTGAAGGTGACGCTGGGCCCGAAGGGCCGCAACGTCGTGATCGAGAAGAGCTTCGGCGCCCCGCGCATCACCAAGGACGGCGTCACCGTCGCCAAGGAGATCGAGCTCGCCGACAAGTTCGAGAACATGGGCGCCCAGATGGTGCGCGAAGTGGCCTCGAAGACCAACGACATCGCCGGTGACGGCACCACCACTGCGACCGTCCTGGCCCAGGCCATCGTCCGCGAGGGCGCCAAGTACGTGGCCGCCGGCATCAACCCGATGGACCTGAAGCGCGGCATCGACCTCGCCACCCAGGCCGCCGTGAAGGACATCACCAACCGCGCCAAGAAGGTCGCCTCGTCCGACGAGGTCGCCCAGGTCGGCACGATCTCCGCCAACGGCGACAAGGAGATCGGCGAGATGATCGCCCACGCCATGCAGAAGGTGGGCAACGAGGGCGTCATCACCGTCGAGGAGGCCAAGACCGCCGAGACCGAGCTCGACGTCGTCGAGGGCATGCAGTTCGACCGCGGCTACCTCTCGCCGTACTTCGTGACCAACGCCGAGAAGATGGTCGCCGAACTCGAGGACCCCTACATCCTCATCCACGAGAAGAAGCTCTCGTCGCTCCAGGCCATGCTGCCGGTGCTCGAGGCCGTGGTGCAGACCGGCAAGCCGCTCGTCATCATCGCCGAGGACATCGAGGGCGAGGCGCTCGCCACCCTCGTCGTCAACAAGCTCCGCGGCGGCCTCAAGGTCGCGGCCGTGAAGGCTCCGGGCTTCGGTGACCGCCGCAAGGCGATGCTCGAGGACATCGCGATCCTGACCAAGGGCCAGATGATCGCCGAGGACCTCGGCATCAAGCTCGAGAACGTGACGCTCCCCATGCTCGGCCGCGCCAAGCGCGTGCGCATCGAGAAGGAGAACACCACGATCATCGACGGTCTCGGCGAGAAGGCCGACATCGAGGCCCGCGTCGGCCAGATCAAGGCGCAGATCGAGGAGACCACCTCGGATTACGACCGTGAGAAGCTCCAGGAGCGTCTGGCCAAGCTCGCGGGCGGCGTCGCGGTGATCCGCGTCGGCGGCGCGACCGAGGTCGAGGTCAAGGAGAAGAAGGACCGCGTGGACGACGCGCTCAACGCCACCCGCGCTGCGGTGGAAGAGGGCATCGTTCCCGGCGGCGGCACCGCGCTGCTGCGGGCCAAGAAGGCGGTCGCCGCGCTGAAGTCCGACATCCCGGACGTCCAGGCCGGCATCAAGATCGTCCTCAAGGCGCTTGAGGCCCCGATCCGCCAGATCGCCCAGAACGCGGGCGTCGAGGGTTCGATCGTGGTCGGCAAGATCACCGACAAGACCGACTCCGAGACCTTCGGCTTCAACGCCCAGACCGAAGAGTACGTCGACATGATCCAGGCCGGCATCGTCGACCCGGCCAAGGTCGTGCGCACCGCCCTTCAGGACGCCGCCTCGGTGGCCGGCCTGCTGGTGACCACGGAAGCCATGGTCGCCGACGCGCCGAAGAAGGACAGCGGCGCCCCGGCGATGCCGGGCGGCGGCGGCATGGGCGGCATGGACTTCTAAGTCCACGCCATCCGCAGAAGTCGGGAAGGGGGTCGCCGAAAGGCGGCCCCTTTTCTTTTTGTCTGAAGCGTGCCGTTCAAGGCTGTCGAGTGCCGCCGCTTCCCCCTCTCCCTGCGTGCGGGGCGAGGGGATGCGCGTTCGCCTCGGCGCAACTCCAGAGGTGGCGGAACGCGCTATCGGTCCCGAGACGGCCCGATCCCCATCCGGCGGATCAACAAGAACACCGCCACCGCCGACACCACGGCCAGAATCATCGCCAGCGTCGAGCCGTCCTCCATCTCGGAGAACGGCAACCCCTTGGTGTTCATGCCGAACAGGCCGGTCACGAGCGTCGGCGGCAGGAACAGGGCGGTGAGGATCGAGAGCGTGTGGAGTTGGCGGTTCGAGGCGCGGGCGAGCTGGGCCGCCAGCTCGTCCTGAAGCAGGCGGCTGCGCTCGGCGAGCGCCTGCATGTCGCGGTCGAGGGCATCGACGCGCTGCGCCATCCGCGCCGCCGTCGAGAGGACGGGCTCGGGCAGGCCCTCGTCCTCCTCCTCTTCGAGCCGGTGGAACACGGAAGCCAGGCCCAGCAGATGGCGGCGCAGGCGCACCGCCTCGCGGCGGATCGGGCCGAGCCGGCGGGTCTCGTCGCGGACCTGATCGTCGAGGATGTGATCCTCGATTTCGTCGAGTTCGTCGCCGCGAAGCGCCACATTCCGCACCGCCTCGGCCACCACCCCGCCGACGATGTGCTCAAGGAGGGCTGCCGGGGCCGGGAACAGCCGTCCGGCGGTCGCCGCGTCGTGGGCGGTGTCGGGGCCCTGGATCGGATGGCGGCGACCCGTGACGATGAGCGTTTCGGCCATCACGAAATGCAGGCGCCCGGCGGCGTCGGGGCCGGGCCGCTGCCGGTCCTCGGCGCCGGCGCGGACGAGGTCGGCGACCACCCCGCCGACCTGCGCGTCCTCGATCGCCACGCGCTGGTGCGGGTCGGCGGCGAAGGCCGCCGCCACCAGCGCCGGCGGCCCGAACCGGCCCTCCGCGACGAGGGCGCCAAGGCGCGCATCGACGAGGTTGAGATGGAGCCAGAGGAAGCCGTGGACGGGGCGCTCCGGCACCGGCTCGCCCGGCGCCAGCGGGCGCCCGCGGCCGGCCGCGTCGAACTGCATCGCCCAGAGCAGTCCCGGCAGGGACGGCTCGCACAGAAGCGGCGCGAGGATGCCGCGTGTGTCCTGCATGTTTTGAAACGCGCTCAGAACAGCTTGGAGAACAGGACGTAGAGAGTGCCGGCCAGCAGCATCGCGACGGGCAGCGTCAGCAGCCATGCCAGGGCCAGCGCCCTCAGGGTGCCGAGTTGAAGCCCTGAGCGGTTGGCCGCCATGGTGCCGGCCACGCCGGAGGACAGGACGTGCGTGGTCGAGACCGGCAGGCCGTAGAGGTCGGCCGCCGCGATGGTCGAGGCGGCCACAAGTTCGGCGGACGCGCCCTGCGCGTAGGTGAGATGGGTCTTGCCGATCCGCTCGCCGACGGTGACGACGATGCGCTTCCAGCCGACCATCGTGCCGAGCCCCAGCGCCACGGCGACCGCGACCTTGACCCAGGTCGGGATGAAGCGGGTCGCCTCGTCGAGGCTGCCCTTGTAGGCCTTGAGCGTGCCGATTTCCGCCTGCGACAGTTCGCTCGCCTTGTCCTTCATCAGGAAGCGGATCGCCTCCGAGGCGAGGTACATGTCGTTGCGGGTGTTGCCGACGGCTTCCGCGGGCACCTGCGCGAAGCTGCCGTAACGCTCGACCGAGTCGCCGATCCGGCGGATGAGCACCGAGAGCGACGGGTAGGTGCCGGCATCGACCGTCTGGGCCGCGACGTAGGCGGTGACGGCGGGGCGCGGATCGCCGACGATGTCGTAGCCCGCGGCCTTGGCGGCCACCACCTTGGACGCGGCGTCCGAAGTCTGGCGGAACTGCGCGACCGAGGAGTCCGGCAGCGCCCGGTTGAGGGCGTAGGCGGTCGGCACCGTGCCGATCAGGATGAGCATGATCAGCCCCATGCCCTTCTGCCCGTCGTTGGAGCCGTGGGCGAAGGACACGCCGGTGCAGGTCGCGATCAGCAGGCCGCGGATCCACAGGGGCGGCGGCGCCTTGGCGTCGGGCTCGGCGTAGAGGGCGGGGTTGCGCACGAGCTTGCGCAGGGTCAGCAGCAGCGCGCCGGCCGCGACGAAGCCGACGAGGGGCGACAGCAGCAGAGACCAGCCGATCTCGGTCGCCTTCGACCAATCGACGCCCGACGTGCCGGAGCGGCCGTGCATCAGCGCGTTGGCGACGCCGACCCCGATGATCGAGCCGATCAGCGTGTGCGAAGAGGAGGCCGGCAGGCCGAGCGCCCAGGTGCCGAGGTTCCACAGGATCGCGGCGATCAGCAGCGCGAACACCATGGCGAAGCCCGCCCCCGAGCCGACCTGAAGGATCAACTCCACCGGTAGAAGGCTGACGATGCCGAAGGCGACCGCGCCCGAAGAGAGCAGCACGCCGAGGAAATTGAAGAAGCCCGACCAGATCACGGCGACGCCCGGCGGCATCGCATGGGTGTAGATCACGGTGGCCACGGCGTTGGCGGTGTCGTGGAAGCCGTTCACGAACTCGAAGCCGAGGGCGATGGTAAGCGCCACCAGCAGAAGGGCATAGGGCAGGTAGGTGGTGATGCGGGTGCCGGTCGCCGCGACATCCTCGTGGATACTGAGGGCGACGTAGACGAGGGCGGCGAGCAGGGCCGCGACGATGGCGATCAGGAGGGGGAGGGGATGGCCCTTTTCGAGGTCCGGCCGCCCGCGCCGCTCCGCGGAGGGGGCGGCGACGCCGAACCCCTGCACCGACGATCCCGCCATGCCGATCTCTCCCCGTGCGGATTAACGGTCGATCCCCGCACGTGGGCAGCCTCACCTGCGCCCTACGACACTCTGATGACGGTCGTGACCGTTCAGAAGTCGGAGGCGAGGCCCTTCACCTCCCAATCGGTGTAGCGCACGGGCTCCAGGCCGCCGCGGCCCTTCCGCTCCGGTCGTTTCGCGATCTCGGCGGCGCGGGCGTCGATGGCGGCGCGGCGCTCCGCGGCCTCGGCCAGCGCCCGCTGTGCCGCCGGGCTGAGTTCACGGGTCTCCCGCGTCTCGCCGCCCTGGCTCGCCTCGTCGCTCATGCCTCGCTCCTTGCATCCGTCGCTCTCAGATGGGAGTGCGTCGGGTCCGGGGCGAGCCCCGCCGATCATTTCCTGAATTGAGAACGGCCGAGAGCGTGGCACCGAGACCGACCCATCGCAACCCGCCCCCGATCGATCCTTCGGTTCCCGGCCTCGCGGCGCGGCACGTGGCGCAGAGCGCCGTCGCGACCCTGCTCGGCCCGGCCCGCGGGCTGGCTTTGGAGGATGCGCTGGCCCAGGCCGGCCGCGGCCTTCATCTTGAGCTGGGCGACGCGGCGCTCGCCCGCGCCATCGCCACCGCGAGCTTCCGCCGCCTCGGCTTCCTCACGGCGGCGCTCGCCGAGCGCCTGCGCGACGGGCTGCCGCAGAAGCCGGATCTTCTGGCCCTTCTGGTCACCGGCTCGGCCCAGATCCTCGACCTCGCGGTGGCGGACCACGCCGCCGTCGATCTCTCGGTGCGCCTCGCCAAGGCCGACCCCCAGCTCCAGCACCTCGCACCCCTGGTCAACGCGGTGTTGCGCCGGGTGGCACGCGAGCGCGACGCCATCCGCGCGGGCGAGGACGACCCGCTCGGCCGCAACACGCCGGACTGGCTGGCGCGGCGCTGGGTCGCCACCTACGGCGAGGAGACCGCCCGAGGCATCGCCGCCGCCCATCTCGAAGGCGCCGCCCTCGACGTGACGGTGCGGGAGGACGCCGAGGCTTGGGCGGATAAGCTCGGCGGGCGGCGACTCGCCCTCGGCTCGCTGCGCCTCGAAGGCCGCGAGGCGGTGTCCGGGCTGCCGGGCTACGACGAGGGCGCGTGGTGGGTGCAGGACGCCGCCGCGGCGCTGCCGGTACGCCTGCTGGCGCCGCGACCGGGCGAGCGCGTCGCCGACCTCTGCGCCGCGCCGGGCGGGAAGACCGCTCAGGTTGCCGCCGCGGGCGCCCACGTCACCGCCGTCGACCGCTCTGCCACCCGGCTGGAGCGGCTGCAGCGCAACCTGGAGCGGCTGAAGCTGTCCGCGGAGGTCGTCACCGCCGATGCCCTCGCCCTGCCGGAGGACAATCCCTTCGACGCGGTGCTCCTCGACGCGCCGTGCTCGGCCACCGGGACGATCCGCCGCCACCCGGACGTCGCCTGGACCAAGAGCGAGGGCGACATCCTGCGCCTCGCCGGTCTGCAGCGCCGCCTCCTCGACAAGGCGGCCCGGCTGACGGCGCCCGGGGGGCGGCTCGTCTACTGCACCTGCTCGCTGGAGCCGGAGGAAGGCCCGGCCCAGATCGCCGACTTACTCGCCCGCAACGGCGCGTTCGAGCGCGTGCCGCTCGACCCCGAGCGGGTCGGGGGCCACGCGGAGCTGATCGACGGCAACGGCGACCTTCGCACCCTGCCGAGCCATCTCGGCGGCGGATCGGGCCGGGGAGGGGGGCTCGACGGGTTTTTCGCAAGCCTGCTGCGACGGGTGAACGCCTGAGGATCGGCTTGGATATGAGATCCAGGACGATTCTTTAGTTTACTGAGCCGCATCGGCTTTTTCCCGAAAGCTGGAAACCACCTTTCGGGACGGGCTCTAATTAGTCCGGGTGCCTGCGTGACTGCGGGCGTCCATCGAATGAGCCGTTGTGTCCATGGTTCGAAACTGGCGTAGGTGACGTCAAGTGATTTCTCGAATCTCGTCGTTCCAGGCCTGGGTGCGGGCGCGGGCCTCCGGTATCTCCTCCAGCAGCCTCCCGTGGCGCTCAGCCAAGGTCTCGAGATGGCCGACCATGCAGCGGATCGCCCGCATCGGCTCGTCGGTCGCCGTGCTGTAGCGCAGCGGGCCGCCCCGGTAATGGATCGGATCGACGGGGAGTTCGTCGTGCGCCGGTGGACTCATGAACCTGGCCCGCCGGAAGAAATGCTGCGGCCGGTCGCGAATGATCTCGAACAGGCCGCGGTAGTGGTAGCTGGTCCTGTTGGCGACCTCGGCGGAGCCTGCTGCCGTGACCTTGCTCCAGCCGCGCACGCACTTCACCACCCGTTGGTACGGCGAACGGTGCGAGTAATGCGCAAGCGTCAGGCCGGGGATGAGGTGTTCATCGAGGCGGACGCCGTCATACGTGGCGGAATGGTTGCCGTTCGCGATATCGGTCGTGGCGGCGATGCGCCCCTGGACGAAGACTTTCTTGACCGGCAGGACCGGGCCGTGCCGCCGCATCCGCAATGGGACGATCGCTTCGTCCGGGTCGTCGGCGGCCCGTTCGAAATTTGTGAGCGGAACGGTGGCGCAGAGGATGCCGTCAGCCGCGAGCCGCTCAAGCGTCGTCGTTAGTTCCCCTTCGAGCGCGCGATCATCGATGAACTCGTCTGCGTCCAAGCACAGCACCCAGTCGGCTCGGCAGGTTCGGGCGGCGTACCGGTAGAGATAGGTGTTCAGCTCCTTCTGATAGAATGAAGCGGTGATGTTCTGAAGGATCGTCAGGCCGAGCCCCTCCGTCTTGAGAGAGCGGAGGATCTCCAGCGTGCCGTCACGGCTGCCGTTGTCGAGGATCACATGATGGCCGGCATAGACTGCCGTGTGCCTGACGAACGCCTCGATGATGTCTGCCTCGTCGAGGACGCGGGTGACGGCCACGATCCGCGTCGGACCAGGCTCGCGCGGCCTAGTCGGCTCACTGACCGGGACCGGATGGGCCGGGAAGCGTTTTGACCAAGCTTTGCGAAGGAACCTTTCGATACGGCGGAAAGGCCATTTCATCCTATCGATCTATCCGTCTTCTGTGAACCGGGCCGCCGGTGAGGTCTGGGCGGGCCGGCGTATTTCGCCCCGTTCGCTATGTTCAGCAAGCGAGATCGGAAACGGTCGCTCGCTTTAAGAAAAATGACGGCGGTCGCAGGTGTCAATGACGATGTCGGCTCGCATCCGGAGCCAACGGAGCATGGCTTCGCGTTAGGCCCCTATTCGGTGCTGACTTCGGTCGGAGAGCATCGGAAACGTGACGAGCAGCCCGATTACTCCGCCGTCAATGACCATCGCGACCCGGACATTCGGAGGCGTGCTGCGGCGAGTGGCGTATGCCATGAGCGCCACGGCGATCCCGGCAGCGTCGACGGCCAGAGGCTGATGGCGGAAGCCGAAGAGCAGATGCGGGTAAGCGCCAGTGCCTCGGCACGAGGCGGCGTCTCTCGAAAATGTGAAGGCGATGACGCGGAATAAAATGAGTTCTGCTTGTTCGAGCTGGTCCACCTCAGTTTCAGTTCAGCTTTGCGATCCTACGTTCGCCCTGCCTCGACGAGGCAGGCTTGGCAGGAAATAAAATTCATGAAGCGGTCAGCACTCTTTGTCCTATTCATTGGTCTTGTCGAAGTCGGCGGGCCGATTTCGTCGGTAAACGCATTGCCTCTTAGCATGGCTGCTGCCGGTCAGTTTGTTGACGGAGCAGCTATTGAAAAAGTAGGCTTCTTCGACGGATGCGGCCCCGGCTTTCATCGTCACTATGGCTACGGAGGTTGTATGCCGGATCGGCGGACCCTCTATGGCTACGGGCCGAGGCCCTATTATGCTCCCCCCTACTACTATGCCCGTCCTCGGCCTTTCTATAGTCCTTACTACTATGCGCGTCCCCGCCCTTACTATAATCCTTATTATTGAGGGTCGGGGCCGCGCCGGCTGAGCATCAGACAGATTAGTCGGCGCAATCGGCCACGAAGTTGCGGTCGACGAGGTCGGGCGGCCGGCCGCACCTTTTGATTCCTGCGCGTGATGACGAAGCGCAACGCCGATGGCTGGCTCTGACAAGGCCGGCCTCGCGCATCAGGAGGGATGCGTTTACGAGAATGCCGTTCCCGCTGTCAGAAGCAGGGCCGGCGGGCGGCTCTCGACGTCGACGCGCGCACGGATCTTGGTGGTCTGCTTCCCCTGAGCGACCGATACCTCGCGCCTTGACGTCAATGACGCTGGCCTCACCGGTTCAGCCGGCCTTGGCGAGCGCGTCCAGCATCGCCTTCCAGAACCCACGCTGGGACCAACGGTTGAAGCAGTCGTAGATCGTCGTGGGCGGACCGTCTTACTGGCGGGCAATCGCTCCAGCGGCAGCCCGTTTTCACCACGAGGACGATACCCGAGACGACCTGTCGATCATCGTTGCGTTCGACGCCGGGTGTGGGCAAAACGCCATTTTCTTAACAATAGGTTAAGGACGTTCGCCAGGGCGCGAATCAGCAACGATCTGCATTTCCACGAACTGCCTTGCACCGCACTGAAGACCGCACCACGGCCGAGATCGTGACCATCGCGGTTCACTCGCAGGCACACGCTTAGAAGATTCTCGACCGGTTTCGCGCTCGTACCCGGATGCTCGCGCGCAGCGCCATCTCGAAGCTGGAAGGCCACCGCTGCACAAGTAGATGGAAACCAAAACGAAAACCGGGGTCCAACCCATCGGTTGGACCCCGGCGAAATCACTGAAGCTTATGGTACCACCGCCCCGGCTCGAACGGGGGACCCCTAGATCCACAATCTAGTGCTCTAACCAACTGAGCTACGGCGGCACGCGAGGGGGGACTTATCGCGACGCTCGCGGCATTTCAAGCGTCTCGTCCCCGCTTCTCCACGGATCGCGCCCACTTCGCGGGGATGCTAGACCGTCCGTGCATGACAGCCTTCCCCTTCCACCGCCCATGAGCCTGTCGGATCCGTCGCCCGGCGCGGGCCGGCGCGTGCCGGTACCGGCGCGGCTTCGGGCATGGGTGCGGGGCAGCGAGATCGCATTGGTCCTGCTCGCCGCCGTGACCGGCTGCGTCGGCGGCCTCACCGTGGCCGGGATGAGCGGTGTCGCGCAGATTCTGCGCGAGACCCTGTACCGCCTGCCCGCCGGGGAACGGCTGAGCGGGCTCGCCGCGCTGCCGCCGGAGGGACTGCTGGGCTTCTCCTTCCTCGGGCCGGCCCTCGGCGGCCTCGTGCTCGGGCTGCTGATCCTCGTCCTCGGGCGCGGCCGGCAGCGGAGGGCCGCCATCGATCCGATCGAGGCCAACGCGCTCCATGGCGGGCGGATGTCGCTGCGCGATTCCGCCGAGGTCGCGGTCCAGAACGTCGTCTCGAACGGGAGCGGGGCCTCGGTCGGGCTGGAGGCGGGCTACACGCAGGTCGCCGCCGGCATCGCTTCACGGCTCGGCATCGCCTTCGAGATGCGCCGCTCGGATCTGCGCACCCTCGTCGGATGCGGCTCGGCCGCGGCGATCGCGGCGGCTTTCGGTTCGCCGCTCACGGGCGCGTTCTACGCCTACGAACTGGTGATCGGCACCTACACCATCGCGACGCTCGCCCCCGTCGTGGTCGCGGCCCTGTGCGGCAGCCTCGTCGCCCGGTCGCTGGCCTCGACGCCGGCCCTGATCGATGTCGGCACTCTGGCCTTGAGCCGGGGCGGCCCGCTGGGCGCGGGGGACACGCTGCCCTGCTTTCTGCTCGGTCTCGTCTGCGCGGGCCTGGCCGTCGGCCTCATGCGCGGCGTCGCATGGGTGGAGCGGCTGTTTCGCGCGACGCGGATCCCGGGGCTGCTGCGCCTGACGTTCGGCGGCCTCTGCGTCGGGGGGCTGGCGCTGGCCACCACGCCGCAGGTGCTCTCGGGTGGCCACGGTGCGCTCCATCTCCATCTCGATCCCGACATGGCCCTGACCGCGGGGGGGCTGGCCGGCCTGATCCTGGCCAAGGCCGTGGCCTCGGCGGTGTCGATCGGCTCCGGCTTTCGCGGCGGCCTGTTCTTCGCCTCGCTGTTCCTCGGGGCCCTGGTCGGGCGGTTCTTCGCGCAGGTCGCCCCGATGCTGTGGCCGGATTTTTCAGCCTTCGGCCTTGCGCCCGTCGGTTACGCGGTGGTCGGCATGAGCGCCTTTGCCGCCGCCATCGTCGGCGGGCCGCTCACCATGACCTTCCTGGCGCTGGAAATGACCGGGAGTTTTCCGGTGACCGCCCTGGTGCTGGTGGCGGTGATCGCCTCGTCCCTCACGGTGCGAAAGACCTTCGGCTATTCCTTCGCCACCTGGCGCTTCCATCTGCGCGGCGAATCGATCCGCAGCGCCCACGACATCGGCTGGATCCGCAGCCTCACGGTCGGGCGGATGATGCGCCGGGACATCCGGCCCGTCCCCCTCGAGACGCCGATGGCGACCTTCCTGCGGGCCCATCCCCTCGGCTCGCCCTCGCGGGTCGTGGTGGTGGACGGCTCCGACCGCTATGCCGGCATCGTGCTGGTGCCCGAGGCCCATGCCCAGGCGGCGGCCGAGAAGGAGGCGCACCTCGCCGACATCGCCCGCTACGCCGACGCGTTCCTGCTCGCCGACATGAGCGCGAGGCAGGCGGCGGAAGCGTTCGATGCGGCCGAGAGCGAGGCGCTGGCGGTGCTCGACGGATCCGACAGCCGCCGGGTGATCGGCCTCCTGACCGAGCGCTACACGCTCAAGCGCTACAGCGACGAACTCGACCGGCAGCGCCGCGCCGTGCTGGGCGAGGCGGCGTGACCTACGTTTTCGATTCGGCTCGTCGCCCGTGATAGGACTAAGATTATGTCCTTGCGTGCCCTCGCCGCCGGCCTTTCCCTTGGCCTTGCCGTCTGCCTCGCCGCCCCGGCGCAAGCCGATTCCTGCGATCGCCTGACCGTCCGGCTGATCCGCGCCACGGGGGCCTCGCTGGTCGGCCGCACCGGCGCGCTCGTGGTGTTCCGCGCCGCCGACGCCGAGCGCTTCCGCCTCGACTGCCAAGATCCCCGCCGGCTGCTGTTCCGCTCCGAGCGGCGCGAGCCGCAGGGAGCCTATTTCGTGCTGATCGGCGAGGCCGCTCACGCGCTCACCGGCGCGCCGGCGGCGGCGGTCGAGACCTTGACCCGACAACTGCACCAAGACAGCCTGCTCACCGGATCGGCCCAACTCGGCCGCGTCGGCGGCGCGGTGATCCGCTGCGATCCCGGCGACCGCCCGGACGGATTCGGGATCGGTACGCTCTGCCGCGTCGCCGCCGACCGACCGGGGCGCGGGCCTCGCCGCAGCCCCCTGCACCACAAGGCCGGCCTTCCCGCCGCCCCTCGCGCGGGTTAGACCGCGTCCATGACCGATCTCGCTTCTACCGGCCCCGTCGTCCGCGCCGGTTCTGTAGCCTTCGCCAATCACCTGCCGCTGGCGCTGATCGCCGGGCCCTGTCAGCTCGAGGGGCGCAGCCATGCCCTCGAGGTCGCCGCCGCGTTGAAGGAGATGGCCGGGCGCCTCGGTATCGGCCTCGTGTTCAAGTCCTCCTTCGACAAGGCGAACCGCACCTCGGGCGCCACCGCCCGCGGCGTCGGCCTCGACGAGGCCTTGCCGGTCTTCGCCGAGATCCGCGAGAGCCTCGGCCTGCCCGTGCTCACCGACGTGCACGAGGCCGAGCAATGCGCCCGCGCGGCGGAAGCCGTCGATATCCTCCAGATCCCGGCCTTTCTCTGCCGCCAGACCGACCTGCTGCTCGCCGCCGCCGCGACGGGACGGGTCGTCAACGTCAAGAAGGGGCAGTTCCTCGCTCCCTGGGACATGAAGCACGTCGCCGCCAAGGTGACGGCGGCTGGCAACCCGAACGTGATCGTCACCGAGCGCGGCGCCTCCTTCGGCTACAACACACTCGTCTCCGACATGCGGGCGCTGCCGATCATGGCGCAGGTGACGGGCGGCGCCCCCGTGGTGTTCGATGCGACCCACTCGGTGCAGCAACCCGGCGGCCAGGGGGCGACTTCGGGCGGCCAGCGGGAATTCGTCAGCGTGCTGGCCCGCGCGGCGGTGGCGGTCGGCGTGGCCGGCGTGTTCATCGAGACCCATCCCGATCCCGACCGGGCGCCGTCCGACGGGCCGAACATGGTGCCGCTGCGCCAGTTGCCGCAATTGATCGAGACTTTGATGGCGTTCGATCGGCTCGCCAAGGGTGCAGGCGATCCGCTCTGAGCGTCCCTCATCAAACGCCCGCCGCGCCGTCGCGCCCGAAGAGGACACCGGCTGCGAACGGGCGTTTTGTGAGGCACTCCGAGTCTTCGGCGCGTTAAGCTGCGATCCGACAATCGTCGGTTTCAGGTTCGGTTCAGGTCGCCCAGATAGATTCGTGAGATCAATTCATCGGAGCGACGGACCGGGCAGGCCGGAAGGCCCCCGGGATGAATCGGAACTTTCAGCCAAGCTGAATGTTATGCCGGTCAATCCGTCCGCAGATCGAAAGGATCCCATGCGCAAGCTCGCACTCGTCACCGCCGCCCTTCTGTCCGTCGGCACGCTGACGGCGACGACTTCGGCCGACGCGCGTCCCGGCCGCGGCTGGGGCCACCACCACCACGGCGGCGGCTATTACGGCGGCGGCTACGGCCGTGGCGCCTATTACGGTGGTCGCCGTCGTGGCATCGGCACCGGCGCGGCCGTCGGTCTCGGCATCGCTGGTCTCGCGGCCGGCGCCATTGCGGCCGGCGCAGCCCGTGACGCCTATTACCGCGACGGCTACCGTCGTCCCTACGGCTATGGCTACGGCCGTCCGGCCTATGGCTACGACGGCTACTGAGCCGCACGCGTTCTAAAGGAGAGGGCGGCCGAGCGATCGGCCGCCCTTTTTCGTGCGCGTCGCGCCGGCGGCCTGCAAACAGCGGTTGCCCTCGGTACGGCGTTTCGTCAGTTTGCGGCCCGTCGAAACAGCACGGGAGCGCTCAGGCCGGTCATCGCAGCCATCGTCGGAGCCGTCATGACCGGCTTGCTGTACTGGTTTCTTTACGGCAACGGCATGGCAGCCCTGGACCGCACGCTCAGCGACCGCCGCAATGCGCGGCTACGGGCGCAGAGCGAGGCGCGCTTCCGATCGGCGCCCCTGCGCGCCATCAAGGATCCGGCCGATGCCGCGGGCGTGCTGATGCGGCTGGTGGCCCTGGCACGCGGCACGCCGACACCGGAGCAGGAAGCCGCCATGGAGGCCGAGATGGGGAAGATCACCCCGCCCGGCGAGGATCTGTCCGTGCGCTTCGCCTACATTCGGCACGCCGCCGCCCAGGCCGAGAGCGCCGATGTGGCGCTCGATCACCTCGCCCCCCTGCTGCGCGAGAAGCTCGACGCCTCCGAGCGCAACGATCTCGAACGGATGATGGAGACCGTCGCGCTCGTCCATCAGGGACCGACCGAGGCGCAACAGCGTCTCATCAGCCGGACCGTACGCGTCCTGGCCGAGGAGCATTGAGGCGAGAGGCTTCAGCCCCGGCCGCGATAGGGTGCGACGCCCTGGTCCGGCAGCCAGACGTTCGGCAAGGGCGGGCCGGATTGCCAGAACACGTCGATCGGGATGCCGCCGCGGGGATACCAGTAGCCGCCGATCCGTAGCCAGCGCGGTTCGAGCAGGCTCACCAGCCGCCGTCCGATGCCGACGGTGCAATCCTCGTGGAAAGCGCCGTGATTGCGGAACGCGCCGAGGTAGAGCTTCAGCGACTTCGATTCGACCAGCCAGCGATCCGGCACGTAGTCGATCACCAGCGTGGCGAAGTCCGGCTGTCCGGTCACCGGGCAGAGCGAGGTGAATTCCGGCGCGGTGAAGCGTGCCAGGTAATCGGTGTCGGCATGCGGGTTCGGCACGCGGTCGAGCTGTGCCGCGTCCGGCGAATCGGGCAGCGGCGTCTGCTTGCCGAGCTGCTTGGCGTGGTCTTCGATGTTGGTCATGCGGAGGCTATACGCGCGCGCGTCTCCTGTTGCCTAGCACCGGAGGTGAATGCCCACCTCCCGGAATCCTGTTGGCCGAGGAGCCGGCTGCAACCGATGCGATGGCACGGCTAACCGCTTGCGGGCGCTTGCCCGCGCCGTTGCGTTGACGGATAAGCCGCCCTCGGAGAGCGTCGCCGCTGCGTCGGGCCGGGAGCCCGTGCGGACGGCGCGCCGCGACGCAACCGAAGGAGCGCCCATGACCGCGATCACCAACATCGCCGCCCGCGAGATTCTCGACAGCCGGGGCAACCCCACCGTCGAGGTCGATGTCCTCTTGGAGGACGGCTCCTTCGGCCGCGCGGCCGTGCCCTCGGGCGCCTCGACCGGCGCGCACGAGGCGGTGGAGCTGCGCGACGGCGACAAGGGTCGCTACAACGGCAAGGGCGTGCTCAAGGCGGTCGAGGCGGTGCAGGCCGAGATCCTCGACGCCATCGGCGGCATGGATGCCGAGGATCAGGTCGCGGTCGACGAGGCGATGATCGCCCTCGACGGCACGCCGAACAAGGCCCGCCTCGGCGCCAACGCCATCCTCGGCGTGTCGCTGGCCGTCGCCAAGGCCGCGGCCGAGACCGCGGGCCTGCCGCTCTACCGCTACGTCGGCGGCGTCCAGGGCCGCGTCCTGCCCGTGCCGATGATGAACATCGTCAATGGCGGCGCCCATGCCGACAACCCGATCGACTTCCAGGAATTCATGGTGATGCCGGTCGGCGCCTCCTCGCTGTCCGAGGCGGTGCGGATGGGCGCGGAGATCTTCCACACCCTCAAGAGCGCCCTGAAGAAGGCCGGCCACAACACCAACGTGGGTGACGAGGGCGGCTTCGCCCCGAACCTGCCGTCGGCCGAGGCCGCGCTCGACTTCGTGATGGAGTCGGTCCAGGCCGCCGGCTTCAAGCCCGGCGCCGACATCGTCCTGGCGCTCGACTGCGCCGCGACCGAGTTCTTCAAGAACGGCGCCTACCATTACGAGGGCGAGGGCCAGACCCGCTCGATCGAGCAGCAGGTCGATTACCTCGCCAAGCTGAGCGAGGCCTACCCGATCCTGTCGATCGAGGACGGCATGTCCGAGGACGATTGGGAGGGCTGGAAGCTCCTCACCGACCGGATCGGCAACCGGGTCCAGCTCGTCGGCGACGACCTGTTCGTCACCAACGTCGAGCGCCTGTCGCGCGGTATTTCGACCGGCACCGGCAACTCGATCCTGGTCAAGGTCAACCAGATCGGCTCGCTCACCGAGACGCTCGCCGCCGTCGATATGGCCCAGCGCGCCGGCTACACCGCGGTGATGTCACACCGCTCCGGCGAGACCGAGGATTCGACCATCGCCGACCTCGCGGTCGCGACCAATTGCGGGCAGATCAAGACCGGCTCGCTCGCCCGCTCGGACAGACTGGCCAAGTACAACCAGCTCATCCGCATCGAGGAGGGCCTGGGCGCCCAGGCGCTCTACGCCGGCCGCGGCGCGATCCGCCAGCTCGCCGGCCGCTGAGCTTTTCTCGCGGCGCGGCGGGTCCTGTTCGGGGCCCGCCGCGCCGTTCGTGTTCGAAGCCTCCGGTGACGGCGGCGGAAACGCTTTCTTCACCGTGTTCGGGTGAAGCTGCCGACGCCATGGTCATCCGTCGCCGCGTCCGCGCCATCGTCGTCCCCGCCGTCCTCTGGACGGTCTCCGCGCTCGTCGTGGGCTACTTCGTGCATCAGGCCGAGAGCGGTAGCCGCGGCCTGGAAGCCAAGCGGGCCCTCAAGATCGAGGCCTACGGGCTGACCCAGGAACTCAACGCCGCCAAGGCCGAGCGGGCGACCTGGGAACACCGCGTCTCCCTGCTGCGCAGCGAGCAGATCGATCGCGACCTGCTGGAGGAACGCGCCCGCGTGGTACTCGGCCGCGTCCACGCCAACGACCTCGTCATCATCGATCCCTAAGAGCATCGTCCTGGATATCAGATCCAGGACAATGCTCTCCGTTATTGTGCCGCATCGGCTTTTTTCCGAAAGCCGGTTCCCACCTTTCGGGCCGATGCTCTAAGATTTCCGGACGCCGCGCCGGGAACATCCGGGCGTGCCGCAGCGATGACGGTTGGGTGACCGCCGAACCGCGACGCCTGACGACGCTCTCGCTTCGAATGCGGTCGGCCGGAATAAGTGTTCTTCCCGGAATGCACGGCCGCGCACGCCTGAAATCGGCTCACGGCAGAGCCGTGGGCGAGCGGCACAGGCAAATCCTGATCGGGCCGCCGATCTTGTCTTGTCGAAAAACGACGTTTCCTGATCTTATCCTTGCTTAGTCGGCGTGGGTTCAAGCGTCACGGTGACAAGCCCCTTCCGCTGTCAGTCCTGCTCTCGCTTTCCGAAAATGGCTGGCCTAGAACCCGAGCCAACGGATCGAATTCGGGAGATCGCCGATGGATGCAGGCAACGAGGCGGGGAAGCCCGCCGCGAGCGCGGACGCGCCGCAGCACCGGCCCGCACCGAATATTCCGCAATTCACCAAGGACGAGGATCTTCACGCCTATCGTGAGATGCTCCTCATCCGCCGCTTCGAGGAAAAGGCCGGCCAGCTCTACGGTATGGGCCTGATCGGCGGCTTCTGTCACTTGTACATTGGTCAGGAGGCGGTCGTCGTCGGCATGCAGATGGCCGGCGAGGATGGCGACCAGAACATCACCGGCTACCGCGACCACGGCCACATGCTGGCCTGCGGCATGGAGGCCAAGGGCGTGATGGCCGAGCTGACCGGGCGCCGCGGCGGCTATTCCCGCGGCAAGGGCGGCTCGATGCACATGTTCAGCCGCGAAAAGCAGTTCTTCGGCGGCCACGGCATCGTCGGCGCCCAGGTCTCGCTGGGCACGGGCCTCGCCTTCGCCGACGCCTACCTGCAGAACGGCAAGGTCAGCTTCACCTATATGGGCGACGGCGCGGCCAACCAGGGGCAGGTCTACGAGAGCTTCAACATGGCGGCCCTGTGGAAGCTGCCGGTCGTCTACGTGATCGAGAACAACCGCTACGCCATGGGCACCTCGGTCGCCCGCGCCTCGGCGCAGACCGATTTCTCCAAGCGCGGCCTCTCCTTCGGCATCCCCGGCGAGCAGGTGGACGGCATGGACGTGCGCACCGTCCGCGAGGCGGCCTCCCGCGCCATCAACCACGCCCGCTCGGGCCAGGGCCCTTACATCCTCGAGATGCAGACCTACCGCTATCGCGGCCACTCGATGTCCGATCCGGCCAAGTATCGGTCGAAGGACGAGGTCTCGAAGATGCGCGACGAGCACGATCCGATCGAGATGGTGCGCAAGCGCCTGATCGA
Source organism: Methylorubrum salsuginis (assembly GCF_900114375.1). GTDB lineage: Bacteria > Pseudomonadota > Alphaproteobacteria > Rhizobiales > Beijerinckiaceae > Methylobacterium > Methylobacterium salsuginis. The sequence continues at coordinate 158,249 of NZ_FOSV01000012.1, forward strand.
GGCGCACGGCGTGCCGGAGGCCGACCTCAAGGGCATCGACGCCAAGGTCCGCGAGATCGTCAACGAATCCGCCGACTTCGCAACCCACGATCCCGAGCCCGACGCTTCCGAGCTCTGGACCGACATTTTGCTCGAAGCCCGCGCCTGAGGCGCGACCACCCTCCTGGCAGGACACTGAGGGCGCACGGGCCGATTTCGCTCCGGCGGTGAGTATGCCGCGGCATCGCGAAACCGGCCTCCTGCGTCTCGGACGAAGGATCGATAGAGCAGCGCAATGGCGACCGACATCCTGATGCCCGCCCTCTCTCCGACCATGGAGGAGGGGAAGCTCGCCAAGTGGCTCAAGAAGGAGGGCGATTCGGTCAAATCCGGCGACGTGCTCGCCGAGATCGAAACCGACAAGGCGACCATGGAGGTCGAGGCGATCGACGAGGGCGTGCTCGCCAAGATCCTCGTGCCGGACGGCACCGAGAACGTGGCGGTCAACACCCCCATCGCCATCATCGCCGCCGAGGGCGAGGATGTGGCGGCCGCCGCTGCCAGCGGCGGCCAGTCCAAGCCCGCCGCAACCGAGGGCGGTGCCCCCGCGCCGACGCCGGACATGCAGGCCGAGGGCATGGCGGACAAGTCCGCCCCCACCGCCAAGACCGGCGACGACGCCCCCCGCGCCCCGGCCGCCCCGGCGATCATCAAGAACACGGCCGCCGCGCCCGTGATGGACGAGTTCCCGCCGGATTCGCCGCTGGAGACGCAGAGCGTGCGCGAGGCCCTGCGCGACGCCATGGCCGAAGAGATGCGCCGTGACGACAAGGTGTTCGTCATGGGCGAGGAGGTCGCCGAGTACCAGGGCGCCTACAAGATCACGCAGGGCCTGCTGCAGGAATTCGGGGCGCGCCGCGTGGTCGACACCCCGATCACCGAGCACGGCTTCGCCGGCATCGGCGTCGGCGCGGCGTTCATGGGCCTGAAGCCCATCGTCGAATTCATGACCTTCAACTTCGCCATGCAGGCGATCGACCACATCATCAACTCGGCGGCCAAGACGCTCTACATGTCCGGCGGCCAGCTCGGCTGCCCGATCGTGTTCCGCGGCCCCAACGGCGCCGCCGCCCGCGTCGGTGCCCAGCACAGCCACGACTATGCCGCGTGGTACTCGAACGTGCCCGGCCTCAAGGTGATCGCGCCCTACACGGCCGCCGACGCCAAGGGCCTGCTCAAGGCCGCGATCCGCGATCCGAATCCGGTGATCTTCCTCGAGAACGAGATCCTCTACGGCCAGTCCTTCCCGGTGCCGAAGATCGACGATCTCGTCCTGCCGATCGGCAAGGCGCGCATCCACCGCCCCGGCACGGATGTCACCATCGTCTCCTTCTCCATCGGCATGACCTACGCCCTCAAGGCCGCGCAGGCGCTGGCCGAGCAGGGCATCGAGGCCGAGGTGATCGACCTTCGCACCATCCGCCCGATGGATTCCGAAACGATTGTCGAGTCGGTGAAGAAGACCGGCCGCTGCGTCACCGTCGAGGAGGGCTTCCCGCAATCCGGCGTCGGCGCCGAGATCGCCGCGCGCCTGATGGTCGATGCCTTCGACTATCTCGACGCCCCGGTCCTGCGGGTCACCGGCAAGGACGTGCCGATGCCCTACGCGGCGAACCTCGAAAAGCTCGCCCTGCCGAACGTCGCCGAGGTGATCGAGGCGGCCAAAGCGGTCTGTTACAAGTAAATGTCCGAGAAGTTCGAAGAACTGGAGATCCCGCCCGACGCCCTGGAACAGGGCGGGATCGAGATCGTGCGGGCCTCCATCGTCGACGGCGCGGTGAGCGTGGCGCTCCGGCGCGCCTTCGACGATCCGGAGACGTGGGGCCGCCTCTTCATCGATCTCGCGCGCCAGGCCGCCCGCGCCTACGCGCTGGAATCGGAGATGTCCGAGGAGGAGGCCTTCGAGCGCATCCGCGTCGGCTGGGAGGCCGAAAGCCTCGAGCCCGGCAACACCCTCAACTAGCCACGGGCCCGGCGACGCGATGGAACGCCCCGACGCCTCAATTCGCCCCTCCCTCGTGCCGGTCCAGCGGAGGCCGTGACCATGGCCGAAGCCGCCCCCCGCCGCGCTACCTACGCCGACCTCGAAGCCGTGCCCGAACATCTCGTGGCCGAGATCGTGGATGGGGTGCTGGAAACGCATCCGCGGCCGCGTCCGAGGCATGTGGCGGCGGCCTCGCGTCTATCCGGTGAACTGGAGCCCCCGTTCGGACTTGGCCGCGGTGGACCGGGCGGCTGGATTTTCATGACCGAGCCCGAACTTCATCTCGGTCCCCATGTCGTGGCGCCAGACGTCGCCGGCTGGCGCATCGAGCGGATGCGGACCGAGCCGGAGACCGCCTATATCGAGACGCCGCCGGATTGGGTCTGCGAAATCCTCTCGCCCTCCACGGCCGGGCTCGACCGGGGACCAAAGCGTCGGATCTACGCCGAGGCCGGGATTCCTTATCTCTGGCTGCTCGATCTCGCGGGCGGCGTCCTCGAAAGCTTTACCCTCACCGCCGGGCAGTGGCTCCTGACCGGCACGGCGGCGCGCGGCGAGTCTGTGGCCGCCCCACCCTTCGACGCGGTTCCCTTCCCGCTCGACGACCTTTTCCCCTTCGCTTCGCCCGAGGCCTGAGACATGCCGATCAACGTCCTGATGCCCGCCCTCTCGCCGACCATGGAGAAGGGCAACCTCGCCAAGTGGCTGAAGAAGGAGGGCGACGCGATCAAGTCCGGCGACGTGATCGCCGAGATCGAGACCGACAAGGCCACCATGGAGGTCGAGGCGGTCGATGAGGGCGTGCTCGCCAAGATCCTCGTCGCCGAAGGCACGGCCGACGTGCCGGTCAACGAGCTGATCGCGCTCATCGCCGAGGAGGGCGAGGATCCGGGCAGCGTCCAGGCCGCCACCGGCGGGGCCGCGAAGACCGCCCCGGTCGAGCCGAAGGGCACGCCCGACGAGAACGCCGCGCCGGACGGGGCGCATGCCTCCTACGCCCGCGTCGACACCGCCCCGGAGGGCGCCAAGCCCGGCGGCACGGCGCATCCGGCCGAGGCCGGCAGCCGCGTGTTCTCCTCGCCGCTCGCCCGCCGCATCGCCAAGCAAGGCGATATCGACATCGCCGGCATCACGGGCTCCGGTCCGCGCGGCCGGGTCATCGCCAAGGACGTGCAGGCGGCCATCGAAGGCGGCACCGCCAAGGCCGGCGCCGCCGCACCCGCCAAGGCCGCCGAGGCTCCCGCCGTGAAGGCGCCCGCGCCCGCCCCGAAGCCGACGCAGGCGGGCGGGGCTCCGGCCGGTCTCAGCCTCGAGCAGGTCAAGGGCTTCTACGAAAAGGGCGCCTACGAGGAAGTGCCCCTCGACGGCATGCGCAAGACCATCGCCAAGCGCCTCACCGAGGCGATGCAGGTGGCCCCGCATTTCTACCTCACGGTCGATTGCGAACTCGACGCGCTGATGAAGCTGCGTGAGACGCTGAACGCCTCGGCCGGCAAGGACAAGGACGGCAAGCCGCTGTTCAAGCTCTCGGTCAACGACTTCGTCATCAAGGCGATGGGCGTCGCGCTCACCCGCGTGCCGGCGGCCAACGCCGTGTGGGCCGAGGACCGCATCCTGCGCTTCAAGCACGCCGAGGTCGGCGTGGCGGTGGCCATCGACGGCGGGCTGTTCACCCCCGTCATCCGCAAGGCCGACCAGAAGACGCTCTCGGCGATCTCCGGCGAGATGAAGGATTTCGCCGCCCGCGCCCGGGCCAAGAAGTTGAAGCCCGAGGAGTACCAGGGCGGCGTCACCTCGGTGTCGAACCTCGGCATGTTCGGGATCAAGCACTTCACCGCGGTGATCAACCCGCCGCAATCGACCATCCTGGCGGTCGGCGCGGGCGAGAAGCGCGTCGTCGTCAAGGACGGCGCCCCGGCGGTGGTGCAGGCCATGACCTGCACCCTCTCCTGCGACCACCGCGTCCTCGACGGCGCGCTGGGCGCCGAACTGATCTCGGCGTTCAAGGGCCTGATCGAGAACCCGATGGGGATGCTGGTCTAGTACCGGGCCATGCCGATCGATCGCGCAAGAGCGTCCGCGGCGGCCATTCCGTGCCGCGGGCTGGCCGTGATTTTGCTCAGCCTCCTGTCGGCTTGCATGTCGGCGGAGGATCGGGCGACGAACGAGGCGAAGGTCGCCGAAGCGCGCCAAGCCGCTGGCATGCGCGAGCCGCTGGTGAAGCCCCTATCGCGGGCGGAGGCCGAAACGTCGTTCGTCGGCAAGACGCGGCTCGTCAATGCGGCCGACCGCGGGGTTCAGGTCAGCTACATGGCGGCCGACGGATCGGTCTATTTGTGGTTTCCAGGCAATCCGGTCGTGCTGCGCGGGACTTGGACGTTCGAGGAGACCGGCGCGTATCGCCCCTATGCCGGTCGGCCTGTCAGCGAAACCAGCGTCTGCTTCACCTACGGACCGGGGAGCGTGAACGCGTTCGACGGGAAGCGCGGCGGAACGCGATGCGTGCCGGGTGCGGCGCTCGCGACCATGAGCCTGGAGAGGGCTGACGGCGACGTGTTCGGCCTCAGCCGCAAAACCGAGGTGCCCTTCGTGCTGCCGCCGGAGCGCACCACCCTGACCGACCTGCGCAAGCGGGCCGGCGCCCTTTGAGATGGACCGGCGCTGCGGCGTCGAGTGAGACGGAGCGCATCATGGCCGAAACCTACGACGTCCTCATCATCGGCGCCGGGCCCGGCGGCTACGTCACCGCGATCCGCGCGGCGCAGCTCGGCTTCAAGACCGCGGTGGTCGATCGCGAGCATCTCGGCGGCATCTGCCTCAACTGGGGCTGCATCCCGACCAAAGCGCTGCTGCGCTCGGCCGAGATCTACCACTACATGCAGCACGCCGCCGATTACGGGCTGAAGGCCGATAACGTCGGCTTCGATGCCGCCGCCATCGTCAAGCGTTCGCGCGGCGTGTCGGGCCGGCTCAACGGCGGCGTCGGCATGCTGCTCAAGAAGAACAAGGTCGACGTGATCTGGGGCGAAGGCACCATCGAGGCCGCGCCGAAGGGCAACACGCCCGGCACCGTCGCCGTGAAGGAGACCCGACGCTCGGAGGCCCCGAAGGGCGCCAAGGGCGCGGGCAGCTATCAGGCGAAGCACATCATCGTGGCCACCGGGGCGCGGCCGCGCGTGCTGCCCGGCATCGAGCCCGACAAGAAGCTGATCTGGACCTATTACGAGGCGATGGTGCCCGAGAGCATGCCCAAGAGCCTCTTGGTGATGGGGTCGGGCGCCATCGGCATCGAATTCGCCTCGTTCTACCGCACGATGGGCGCCGAGGTGACGGTGATCGAGCTGCTGCCGCAGATCCTGCCCGTCGAGGATGCCGAGATCGCCGGTCTCGCCCGCAAGCGCTTCGAGAAACAGGGCATCAAGATCCTCACCGGTGCCAAGGTGACGAAGGTCGAGAAGGGCGCCAACTCGGTGACCGCCACCGTCGAGGACGACAAGGGCAAGACGCAACAGCTGACGGCGGACAAGCTGATCTCGGCGGTCGGCGTCGTCGGCAATATCGAGAATCTGGGCCTTGAAAAGCTCGGGGTGAAGATCGAGCGCGGCATCGTCGTCACCGACGGGCTCGGGCGCACCAACGTGCCGGGCGTCTACGCCATCGGCGATGTCGCCGGCCCGCCGATGCTGGCGCACAAGGCCGAGCACGAGGGCGTGATCTGCATCGAGACCATCAAGGGCCTGCACACCCACCCGATGGACAAGGGCAAGATCCCCGGCTGCACCTATTGCCATCCGCAGATCGCCAGCGTCGGCCTCACCGAGGCGAAAGCGAAGGATCTCGGCTTCCAGATCAAGGTCGGCCGCTTCCCCTTCGCGGGCAACGGCAAGGCGATCGCGCTCGGCGAGCCGGACGGCCTGGTCAAGACGATCTTCGACGCCAAGACCGGCCAGCTGCTCGGCGCCCACATGGTCGGCGCCGAGGTGACCGAGCTGATCCAGGGCTACGTCGTGGCGATGACGCTAGAGACCACCGAGGAAGAGCTGATGCACACGGTCTTCCCGCACCCGACGCTCTCCGAGATGATGCACGAGAGCGTGCTCGACGCGTATGGCCGGGTGATCCACACCTGATCGCCGGTCAGCCCGGAACCGCGCCCTCGGCGCATCGGGGAGGAGACCGGACGAGCGTCCGGCCCCCTTCCCCATTCACGCGCGACGATCGAGACGGGTTCAGCGGTCGGCGCGCTCGCCGGCCAGCGTCAGCTCGACGTAGCGACGGCTCGTCGGCTCGATCAGCGCGCGCACGCGCTGGGCCATCGCCTCCTCTTCCTGCAACGACTGGCGAAAGCCGGTGAGGCTCCCGCCCTGGCCGGCGGCGTCGCCGATGGTCAGCAGCGACTGGTAGGCCGCGATCTCGAAATTCTCGAAGGCGTGGTTGGCGTAGGTGTTCTTCAGGATCTCGTCCTGAGCCGGCGTATGGCCCAGCGCCATCATGTTGCCGACGAAGCCCAGAAAGCCCTCCTTGATCGCCGACGGGCTGTCGCCCAGCGATTGCAGCGCCTCCTCCAGGCGGGTGCGCTGGCCGTGGGTCTCCTCGATGTGGCGGCGGAGCGCCTCTTCCATCTCCGGATAGTTCTTCAGCCGCTCGACCTGCCGCTCCATGATCTGAAGCGCCTGCATCTCGAGAGCGTGGGTGTTCTTAAGGGCGGTGACGTAGATGTCGCGGGCTTCGATGGCCATGGCGGTTTCTCCGGATCTTCGATGTGGTGCAGCGGCGACGCCTCCGGCCGCTCTCGGGCGGGAACCCGAAAGCGGCCGGATGGTCACGAAAAATCGGTTACGCGATCTGCTGGGTCTCGGCGCCGCTATCGGGGCGTGCCGGGCCGAGCACGGGCTCCTGGCCCATCGGCTCGGCCTGGTAGACGTTGAACTCGCCCTTGCCGTCGATCGAGCGGCCCTTGGTCCAGCGGCCCTCGGGCGGCGGGGTGCCGTCGCGGCTCGTGGCGAAGAAGCTGTAATTGTACGTCTGGTTCTCTTCGGATTGCGGGAAGCTGTTGGGGATCGGAAGCGCCCCCTCGGTGCCGCCCAGTTCCTCGACCACGGCCAACCATTGCTGCTGGTGCATGGTGTCGCGGGCGATGAGGAAGGACCACATGTCCTTCATGCCGGGATCGTTGGTGGCGTTCGACAGGCGCACCGCCAGGGTCCGCCCGGTCGCCTCGGCGGCGACGTTGCAATACATGTCCGCCGCGATGTTGCCGCTGGCATAGATGTGGTTCATGTCGAACGGCACGCCGTCGGAATTGCCCGGAAACGCCGCCATCCCGGACGAGAGCAGGTGCTTGTGCAGCATGCCTTCCGCGATGTGACGCGGGTTCTCGCCGCCCATCACGGCGCCGACGATGGCGTCCGCCGCGCCGGCTTCCTGCACCTTGGTCGGGGCGTTCTCGAGGTTCATCGCGACCGCAGTCGCCAGCATCTCGATATGGCCGATCTCCTCCGTCGCGGTGTGGAGGAGCATGTCGCGGTACTTGGTATTGGGCGCGCGGTTGCCCCAGGCCTGGAAGAAGTACTGCATGCAGACGCGGATCTCGCCTTCGACCCCGCCGATCGCCTGTTGCAGCATGCGGGCGTAGATCGGGTCCGGGCTATCGACCCGAACCGGATATTGCAGACGCTTGTCGTGATAATACATCGGGCGCGATCCCTCTTATCGGGTCAACCATGCGAAGCGGCCGGCCGGGGCGGCGTCTTCGATGGCGGGGAAATCACCCGGATCGCGGATTGTTCAGAATAAGCCTATGACGGCGAGACCGCAGAACATATGTTTATCTGGATGGCGAACGCCTTAACCTAGAGCATCGAACCTTTAATCGGACGCATATCCCTTGGCCTTGAGGAAGTTGCGGCACTCCTGGGGCTCGAACAAGCCGCAGATGTCGCCGATGGCACGCCAGAGTGCATCGAAGGTGCGTGCCTTGGCCTTGCGCAGGTGGGCCTTGAGCTTGGCGAAGGCCTCTTCGATCGGATTGAGGTCGGGCGAGTAGGGCGGCAGGAACAGGAACCAGGCGCCGCGCTGCTTCAGACAGGCGGCAGCCTTGGAGCTCTTGTGGACGGAGAGATTGTCAAGGATGACGACGTCGCCCTTGTTCAGGGTCGGGGCGAGCTGGGTCTCGACGTAGGTCTCGAAGGCCGCTCGGTTCATCGCCTTGTCGATCACCCAAGGCGCACTCAGCCGGTCGCAGCGTAGACCGGCGATGAAGGTCTGCGTGCCCCAATGGCCGAACGGCGCCTTGGCGTGCAGCCGGGTGCCTTTGCGGCTGCGCCCGCGCAGGCGGGTCATCTTGGTGGTGACGGCGGTCTCGTCGAGGAAGACGAGGCGATGACAGGCCGCCCGCATCAGCGGCTGGCGCTTGATGCGCCACTCGTGGCGATCCTCAGGGATCGGTGCGCGTCCGCGCTCGGCGGCCATCAGGGCTTTTTTTATACGTGAAGCCGCGCTGGCAGAGGAAGCGCGACAGCGCGCCCGGCGTGACCGTTACGCCGCGCTCGCTCCGCAGGGTCTCGGCCAGTTCCGGCAGGGTGATGTCGGGCGTGGCCTCGACCGCTGCGATCAGGAAATCGGCCACCGGAGCTAATTTGCCGCCGCCCTTGGGTCGCCCCTGACGGGCGGGCGCCACCGACCCGGTTCGCGCTTGGCGCTGCGCCAGCTTGACCGCGCAACTGGCGCTGACGGCAAACCGGCGCCCTGCCTCGCGCCGTGAGTGGCCTTCCTCAACAAATCGGGTGATCCGCTCACGAAGGTCCAGCGAGTAGCATTCGCCCATGATCCACCTCCAAGCTGGAGGGAATCAGGCCATGCCCGCCTCTGCAACCCGCGATTCCAATTTCAGACACGACGCTCTAGGTTT
>NZ_FOSV01000025.1 GCF_900114375.1 Methylorubrum salsuginis
GTCACCGTCCCGGATCGAGCCTTCCGGCTACCCATGGCCGCCACCATGCAGTAGCCTCTCAATCGGCTCGGTCCAAAATGCCGGTCAGGTCAGTCCGCGGGCACCTCGACCTTGAACTCGTCTCGGACCACGCCCCGGAGATCAATCGGCAGCCCTGGTAGTGGCGTTGCCTGGCCAAGTTGGCGCAGGTACGGCGAAAAGGCCGGCAGGATCGCGCCGATGAAGAGGTACTTTCGCCAGACGCGATAGTACGCCTCGCGCTCCGCCTCATCCTCGATCAGGTTCATGCCCGGGATGCCGAACGGCTCGTAATAGGTCTCAATGCTGTCGACAGCGCGCGCGAGTGACCACGTCCGGGCGCCGACCCACTTCTCGAAATGCCGCTGCTGAAACTGCGCGAAGGTGAGGAGTTCGATGTTGGTGTTGTGGGCGGCGAGGAGCGCGCCCGGCTGGAAGCCCACTTTCGAGATGATGTAACCGCGATGCGCGCCCGCCTCGGCCATCACAGTCCGGAAGCTGAAGACCACGTCCTGTGGGACATTGCTTTTCCAATTCTTGCACTCGCAGAGCGTGACCGTCTTGATCCCGTTGACCGTCTCCGTCGCCAGCACGTCAATTGCGGCCTCGCCGCCCCGGGGCAGGGCGATAGCGGCCTGGCGCACGGCGTCCATCCCACACTCAGCGAGGATCTGGCGCACCGCCTCTTCCAAGGCCTCCCAGGTCGGCGGTTCGCGTTGGGTGATCACGGGGTCATGGCCTTCCTCGGGGCAAGCCCACGGTGATGCTGAATGGATAGTGTGGCCGACACCTGCGGTCCACCGAACATCTAGGCTGTACGACACCCGAACGCTACAAGGGTCATCCCGGCAACCCGAGATTGACCGCGCTTGGCCGAGATCGACCCTATTGTTGAACCGCTCCTGACTGGGCTGCTGAACAGCCCGATGGCGGACTATGGCCGCGCGGCCACGGTGCGGCTTGAGGAGAACGAAGGATTCCGCGACGAGGGCTTCGACCTTCGCGCAGGCAGGCGGGCTGCGCAGCGCCAGCGTCGCCGGATGCGCGCTGAGCGGCAGATCAAGGCAATCGACGCCGTCGTCCAGAACGCGCTGACCCGCGAGCTCGCGCTTACCGATCGCCTTCAGGGTCTAGCCGAACGGCTCAAGATTCGCTCAATCGGTGTCCTTCCGGCCGGCACCGGCGAGGCGACGGCCGAAGCGGTTTCCAGCCCGGGCCCGATCGATGAGCTCCTCAATTCTGCGCGCGCTACGGCAATCAAGACCTTCCTGGAGGTTTGGGCCGACGCCGTCCGCGAGACGCGCCAGCGGCTGGAGCATGAGCTCTAATGGCCAAGCCCAGTGCCGCCACCCTAGCGAAAACTGCGGCCGAGAAGGCGGCGATGGAAGCTAGGATCAGCAAGGCCGCGGCCGACCTGGCGGTCGCCGCGCCGAGCCTCGCCTCAACGAAGGGTAAGACCTACGAGACCTGGGTCATGTTCGAAATTGCCGCACGGCTCGCGATCAGCCACAAGGTCAAGGCCCGCAATAGCGCGGGCAAGTCGACCACCACCTTCCGGGTGCGCGGCGGGCCCGGGCACATCAAGTCGGCGAGCGAGCCCCCCGGCAAACTACCCTGCCACTTCGAGCTCGGGTCGCCCCAGGCGAGAGAGCCGCTCGAACTTCACAACAGCGTCGAGCACGTCGGCCTCAGCGACGAGACGCACGAGTTCGACGTGTCGGCGATCTCGAAGCGGTACACCTCGGGCCTAAGGAAGTCTGCAAAGGGGGGACCCTACAAGGGCCCGTGTGCCCTCGGCCTGGAATTGAAGGCTTATGACGATGCGACTACGCTGGACAAGGCGATCGCGCGCGCCTTGCTAGGCACCGTCGTCGACCTCCACCCCGGCGCGGTCGTCAAGAGCGTGAAGATCGAATTCCGCGCCAAGGCTTCCGACACCTATGTCGAACGCTTCGGCTATCCGCGCGCGGCGCTCCTGACGACGGCTTGGATCACGCCCGAGACGCGGAAATTCCTTGAAGCCTACGGGATCGGCTCCCACCCCAATGTCGCTCCAGGGCACAACGAAGGCGATCTCGACGCACTGGCGTCCATGATCAGGCCTTGGCTCTGACGTCTACCTGCGCGCGGCCGCCGGGGGTGGAGCCTACTATGGCAGCGATCTTCTTACCCGACCAATGCTCGTCCACCCGTGCCCACGCTTGCCGATTGTTCGTCACATTGGCTCGGCCGGAACTCGCCTGTCGGGCTGGCAGAGCTTGGATTAGGGAAGTAACGAACAAGGGTCCTGGAGTGGCGTCATTAGAACAACGCTGCGCTTCGCGCGCGTGGCCGCCACATGGAGATTGGAACGGGCGAAGCGCTCGCGGTCGCCGCCTCTCGCTGACAGGTAGCGCTGGTAGACACCCTCGAAGACGATGACTCGTCGAACTCCTTTCCCTTGGACTTGTGGATCGTCCTCACCGTCACCCCGTGATGCGGGCGGGTCGTGGCGGCGAACTGATCCTCAACAACTGCGGCCGCCAGGTGTTCACGGGCGTCGCGATATGCACCGTTTGCGCGCCAGGCCTCGGCGAGTTGTCTCTCGATCTGGGCACCGCGCTGAAGCAGACGCAGATGACGCGCCTCACGAGCGACATGCTGCAGCTCTTCACGCGGGCTGTCCGCAAGGGCAGCGCGGACCAGGCGCCAGTCCGACATCGGATCGCCTGTGAGCACGATTTGCCGAACATTGCCGACGAGATCGCGGACGTCCATCGGAATGCCTCGGGCTCCATAGCCTGCATCGCCGCGCTGCCGGACTTGGCCGGCCGCCCGTCTCAGGCGTCCCGCCTTAGTCAGTGCTGTCGATCCAGCGGCCTCGGTGCGGCCCACCTCAAAGGAGGCTAGGTCGCGAACCCATAATGGCCGGCACGGCTGAGGTGCGGCGGCGTTAGCCCTCTGAGCAGGAGGGACCTGGATGGCGCGTTTTGACCTGACGGATGCGGAGTGGGCGGTGATCGAGCCGCTGTTGCCGACGGATGTGCGCGGCAAGGAGCGCGTGGATGACCGGCGGGTGCTCAACGGCATCTTCTGGCGGCTGCGCACGGGTGCACCCTGGGCCGACATCCCGACGCGCTACGGCCCGCATACGACCTGCGGCAACCGTTTTCGGCGCTGGCGCAAGCGTGGCATCTGGGATCGACTTCTGGACGCCGTGTCAAAGGCTTACGAGGGCGACCTGCAGATGATCGACGCCACCAGCGTGCGGGTGCACCAGCACGCCGCCTGCGCCCAAAAAAAGACGGCCGATCCGGTGGCATGGGTCGTTCGCGCGGCGGCCTGACGAGCAAGATCCACGCGCTGGTGGATGCCGAGGGCCGTCCCGTGGCCCTCAAGATCACCGAGGGCCAAGCGCATGACGGACGCTCAGCGGTCGACATGCTGGGCGGGCTGGGTGCAGGTCAGATCCTGCTGGGTGACCGAGCCTACGACAGCGACGCGCTCCGCACTCGGATGGCGGAGCAGGGCGCGTGGGCGAATGTGAAGCCGATGCCCAACCGCAAGCAGGTGCTGGCGTTCAGCCCCTTCCTGTACAAGTACCGCAATCTGGTCGAGCGCTTCTTCAGCAAGATCAAGCACTTCCGAGCCGTCGCTACACGCTACGACAAGGACCCCGACAACTTCCTCGCCAGCGTCAAACTCGCAGCCCTGCGTGTCTGGCTGCGAGCTTTATGAGTCCGCGACCTAGAGCTTCGAGCACCAAGGCGGCCAGCTGATGGGGGTCGTTGTGCGGCTCGAGTAGGAGCGCGATCAAAGCCGATGCCAAAATTGGCCCCTCAGCGGCGACCAGGATCTCGGCCGGGTAGGCGGGCAGTCCGTGGTCAGAGCCAAGCATGTAGTCGAAGGCGGTGATCGCAAGGGCGTTGGTGGGGACAAGGATCGCGACGGACCACTCCGGCGAACGGCGATAACGGTTCACAGCCTGCAGCATAGCCTGCTTCAACGGCCGCAGGCTCTGTCTACGGTAACGGTTAATGGTAACGCCGGAATAGGGCTCAGGCCGGAAAGCGCCATCCAGAATGGCGTCGGCGAACCGGATGATGTCTGTCCCCGCGCTACGGTTGTTCTCGCCGCCAAAATCGAACGGCTCCGGCTGGAACGCAGCGAGGAAATCATCAAACCGACGGGGGTCGGCGCCCTTGAAGTCGTAGATGCGCTGCTTCGGATCCCCTGAACTAGCTCCGCCTTTGCGAGCCTAGCAGGTCTTGCGGCCCCAGGCCGCTAAAGGTTCGCGCCCGCGAGCGGACCTTTCGAACGTCGCCAATGGGTCACGAGGAGCCCATCGCCTGAGCTGTGCCGAACGCCCGCCTACTTCTTTGCCAAGCTCTGAGGGCGGGCCACGATTGGCAAGAAGGCGCAGCAATCAACAACTAGCCTCGCGATTTTCCGCTTCGGATCAAGATTTGGTCCATGCCGATTTGATGATTCGTCTCAAGCGGTTCCGCGCTTCTGGGATTTTGGACCGTGCTCATACCTATGCGGTAGGGGCTTCGCCAACTGACCTCGCGGTGTAATCGCACCCAACCACTGCCGATGAACGCTCATCGGCGGTGGCTGTGCTATCTGTTACGCGCTGCGGCGGCGCAGCTCGGAGATCCGCGCGTTGAGTACGGCGCGTAGATCCTGCACCTCGGCATAGGCGGCTTCCGCCTTCTCGAAGGCGGCCAGCCCATCGCGGCGGATCTCCTGGGTCAGCGCCTCGATGCGCTTGACCGCTGCCAGGAAGCTCGGGGTGTCGGGGGAGTGGGTCATGGTATCGGCGTCCTCGTTCGATGTCAGTGGGCGGTGAAAGAGAAAGGTTCGACCCGGACCGGTACGGCGCCGTCCGGGAACTGCAGCAGCAGCGGCAGGCCCGCTGAGAGATCCTGGGCGCTGGTGACGATGCAGCCCGTATCGGTCGCGATCACCAGCACCAGGGCTGCGCTCAGGGCTGCGTCGTCCTCGGTGTCACCGAGAGGATCCACCTCGACGGGATCAGCATCCGGTTCTTTCCGCGTGATCCCGCCGACTGCCGCGCTCAATCCCAGCAGTAGGCTCTGCTCGACGGCCCGATCGAGCTGTCGCAGTCGTGCTTCGGCCGCGGTGACGAGATCTTGCAGCGCCATGTCGAAGGCGGTCGTGGCTCGTGCCAGGGCGATGCGGCTGGCCGCCCCGAGATCCTCCTCGATCGCAGCCTCAAAAGCGGCGAGCGCGCGCTCGGCCCGGAGCCCGGTGCGCTCGACGAGGTGGCGCACCAGCATCGCCGCCGCCGTCGGAGTCGGCTCGGAGCGCGCCGCCACTGCATCGAGGGCGGTGCGCGGCGTGCCGGCATGGCCGAGGCCGACGATCAGGTTCGGCACCCGATCTGCTGTCGCGGCATGCGCGATCGCGTAGCTGTTGAGCGGACGGAATGCTTCGATCGGCCCACCGCCGCGGCAGACCAAGGTCGCCGACAGTCCATACTCGGCATGCAGGCTCCTGACGCGGGTAAACGCTTCGACCAACGTGCGCTCGGCCCCGGCTCCCTCGAAGTTGGCCCACACCCGGTGGAGGCGGAGGAGACCTGCCGCTTCGAGCGACTGCAGCACGTGCTCGACGTCGCGCCGCGCCTCGCCATGCTCTGAGACGACGAGCGCAACATGATAGAGATCCTCCGGCTCGACCCAGTTGTCCGGCCCGAAGCGGCCCCCCTCGAGCCTCAGCCGCTGCAGCGTGCACTCGCGCTCAATGTCTGCTTCGAGCGGGATCTGCCCGAGCGAGAGCAGGGCCATGAGCTTGGCTTGGACGCCGGCTCCGCGGCCGAACCGCTGACGCAGGCCGGTGCGTAACTGAACCGCGATGGTACGGTTGACGAGGTCGGCCGGATCGAAGTCAACGCCATGCTCCGCTCGGATTAAGACGAGCTCGGGGGCATCGAGACGGACCTTCAGGCGCGGTGGATCGTAGCTCAGGCTCGCCTGCGCTTCGCCCAGCAAGAGGAGATAGCTGTCGGGACCGGCGGCCTCGACCGTGAGGACGCAGGCCCGCACGCTGTGTTCGCCGCGCAGCCGCTGGCGCAGCCAGCCGATCACGTCGCGCAGTTCGTGCACGTCGGCGGAGAGTGAGTCGGGTTCGAGCGCGCTGCCGCGGTCGTGACGGGCGCGCGGTGGCGCGTCGCCGCCGGAATGAGGCTGGTGTGGCGGCGTGTCCCTCCAGGCGGGGAATCGGTGATGTCGCATCGTGTCCGTTCGTGTGTCGTCGTGTGAATGGCGGGGCGAGCGGCCCGGCGGCCGTCATGCGGTCGCCGGGACTGTGGACGGGAGCGCGTCAGTCGAAGAGCGCTGCCCCGTTGACTGGCCGATCTTCGGCCGCCGGTGCCGGTTCGAGCTCGCGGGCGATCGCCTCGAGGCGGGGCCGGTCGGCCTCACGCAGCTCCCGATGCAGGATCTCGATCAGCAGCGCGGCGAGTTCGGGTGCGGTGTCGAAGCTGCGGAAGGCGAGCCCGTCGAGCAGCGTCACCGGCCGCGTCCGCCGCGTCAGGATGGGGACCGGGAACTCGCACAGCCGCTGCGCCAGGCCCGGGTCCGACAGGGACCGGAAGGCGAAGCCCGTGCCCGGTTCGACGATCACTGCGTCGAGCGTGCCCCACTCATATTGATCGAGGGCGGCATCGAGAGCGCGGTGAAGCGCTGCCACCGAACCCGGCTCCTCGAACGCGAGAGGATGCCGGATCAGCGCGATCATTCCGAGTTCGTGCCAGCGAGCGAGACCGTCCGCGATCGCGTGCGGCGCGCCATCGTCCGGCTCGATCAGGAATGCCCGGCGGAGCCGGCGCGGCATCGGCAGCTCGTGCTGCCTGTCCCACAGGCCGTTGGCGTCGAGCGCCTCCCGCACCCGCGCGTCGCGCTCGGCCCAAGCCCTCAGCATCAGGCCGCGATCCAGGCCGATGATCCGCCCGGTCAAGCCGAGCAGCGGATCGACGGTAAGCGTTAGCAGAACCGTATGATCGCCGACGAGATCTTCCTCGTGCAGCATGATGCCCGAGGCCTGCTCGATCTGGTCCGTGAAGTCAGCGGACATGAAAGCGGTGAGCCGACCGCTGCGCGTTGGGTCGAGCGCCTGAAGGTCGAACAACCAGCCGTCGTGGTGACGGCGGGGCCGGCTCGCCGTGGCGCGTACCCACAAGCCATCGGGCTCGAGCGCGCAGGCGGTCGCGTCCGCATCGGCGGGCAGATCGTGATGTGTCATTTCAAGGGTCCGTAATCAGAGAGGAGGTCGAAGACGCCTCGCCGATGCGAAGCGGACGCTGTCTCAGCGCCGCCCTGCCTCACCCGTCCTTTCCGGGATTTTCAGCGAAGGTGCCTTCGCCCTTTCCCCTCTCGATCCCTATTCTCTCAGCACCCAGCAACGGCCTGGGTGCGCAGGTCTTTCTCCGTCTTCCGTGATATCCAACGCAGGCGCGCGCGTGCTGTGAGGGGCCTGTGTCCAAGGCATCGCGGCGCCGAGCGACGCAGGCTGTTGCGTTCCGCCTCGAGCTGGCCCAGCCTTCGGGGGCAGCGCGTCCACAATCTCCCTGAGCGCCGATCTCACCGCTCCCCCGGGCCCTCCGGATCACCACGCCCGTTGCTCGCTTTCCTGCGTGTCGCACCCAACCTGGCTTCGCTCGGCGGGAGAGGCACCGGTCCGGCGAACGGCGGCACAGGCGAGGGTGTAGGCTTTGGCTTGTCCGGCCGCGCGCGTGCCTTCACAGCCTGTTCCAGCTCGGCCCACATCGCCGGTGTCGCTCGGTCGAACGCCCAGCAGCTGTCGGCCTCGTCGCGGAAGGCATGGGCCGCCGCGCGCCGGCCATAGCCGGTCCAGGCCCGACGGCCGATGCGCGGAACACCCGGCGCACAGGCGGTAACGAGGGCAGCGACCGCGGCCTCGCTGTGCCCAGTGCTGCGCAGGCGGCGAGCGATGAGCGCGTCGACCCGCGAGGGATCGGGCCAACGACCCTGCCAGCGCGCGAGCAGGTCGGCGCGGTGAGCCCAGTACAGCGCCGCGTCGGCGTGCGGCGTGCCATCGTCCGGGTCGGCGCCGCGGCCGAGGCGCGAGCCCGGACCGAGCCCGAAACGCCGGGCAAACACAGCGACGAAGTGTGAGATGAGACGGCCCAGCCGCTCGCATGTCATCCCCGTCGCGGTCACGATCTGCGCGTAGATCCGGGGGGCGTGACGCTCGGCACCGGGCAGAGCGGTGCCTGGGCGCTCGGCCGCGTCGATGCGCAGGCCGAAGCGTGTGCGGCCAAGGCCGAGGCTGAGCCGGAGATGCTCGCGCGCCTCGGCCAGCGCAGCCTGTTCGAAGGGCCGGTTCCGGTTCGGTGCGGTGAGCACGACCTCGTGGCGCCCGTCCCGCCGGTCCAGCACCAGGGTTGGGGCGAAGCCCGCCGCCTGCAATCGGCCGACATCCTCGATTTGCAGCCCTGAGAGCACGACGTGATGCCGCTCGTCCGAGATTGGCGTCAGATAAATGGCACTGTCACTCCCAGCCGCCTGCTCCAGCGCCGACCAGCCGGCAGCGATCCCGACCATCGGTCGCGGCGTCAGTTGCACCAGCCGGTTGGGAACCGGTCGATGCCGTCCGTCCTGATCGGAGGACGCCGGTGAGCGGGTGCGCTCGGCCACGACCCGGTAGCGCTCGGCCTGCATCCCCGCGTCATAGAGCGCGAGCAGGCCGGACAGGTTCGAGCCGCTTGCTTCCGGCTGTCGCACCGGAGCGAGGCGCGGCAGCGGCTTGCCGATCCGCCGCGCCAGCGTGCGGGCGCTCGGGGCGGCGCGCGGGGCCGGGCCGACGACAGCGGCCTTCAGCAGAGGCGCGATGTTCAGTTCCGGGTAGGTCGCATCGTACGCCTCACGCGCCGCACCTGCCGCAGTCTGCGCCTGCCGGGCGACGGCGAACAGCGCCGGATCGATGCCGGGCGCGGCCCGCGGCGACGGAACTGCCGGTGCCCGGTGATGGCCCTGCGGCAGTGGCGGACCGTCACCTGCCGGGCCCGGCTGGAACGGGCGGAGACGCGCCTCCAACTTCGCTCGACTGGCCGCGCGGCAGGTCGAGGCCTTCAGCACGATCCCGTCGACGATGAACACCGCGCCCGAACCCTTTGCAGCGTAGGCGATGCCGTGTTCGGCGAGGTTCCTATGCAGGTCGGCCCACGAGCGGGACCGCTTCACGATCGGACCGGCGATCTCGATCACCCGCCGCGCGGCGCTCTCCTCGCCACGGTACACTTCGGCTCTCGCCGCTCCCGCCGGCAGGGCATCGCTCGGCTCCACGCTGCGCGCGAGCAGCGGCGCGGACGCTGCCGCGCGGTGGGCTTGCCGGGCGCTGACCGCCGCGACGAGGCGGGCGCGGGCCGCTTCCGGCGTCGGTGCCGAGACCGCGCGCAGCCGTTCGATGACCCGCTCGGCCCTGACCACGTCCGGATCGGCACCGGGATCGAGCTGCCGGGCCGCGGCGGCCCGAACACGCGCGGCGTGGCTCAGGCGGGCTTCGGCGAGTCGGCGGACTGCGCGGGCCTTGTCGTTGCCCGCACCAGCCTGTCGTAAGTTTCGTCGCACCGCGTCTGCAGCCTCTGCACCTGTGTCTCCAGCGTCTGCATCTCCAGACGCAGGGCCTGCATCTCCAGGCCATGCCCGTCCTGTCTGGTCCGGATCTCGCCAACGACCGCGAGCACCGTGCGGAGTAGATCGAGCACCTTCGCCTGCCGCTCGATCGTCAGCAGTTGCCCCTCCGAGATCGCCGCGAGCGGGTCCGCTTCCTCGTCGCGTTCCCGCAGCATCTTCAGGATCTCGCCCGTGTCCTGATGCGCCGCCGCGGCCTCGCAATGCGCGCCGAGCGCCTCCCGCGCCGCTCGCTCGACCCAGGGCATCGTCGGTGCCCCGCCCGCCGTGTGTCCGGTACCGGATGACATGCTGCTCTCCTGTTCGTTCCTCGAGGACCTCGTTGTGAGCGCCGGGCTCCCGTTGCCAGCCCTGTGCGTGCTCAATCCGAGCGACGGCGCGCCCGATCGCGTTGTGGAAGAAAGCGACCCGCGTCGGCCTGTCCGCATCCGGTGCGACGCGCGAGATCAGCGCGTGCAGGTGTTGGTTGCCGGATCCGCCGAGATGCAGGGTCCAAATCACTTGGTGACCGCGCAGGCCGGTCTCCTCGAGTAGGATCGCGAGTGCCTGTTCGATTTGGAGGACCGTCGGCTGCTCACCGGCCCGCCAGGACAGCACGATGTGCTCGATCGCGCCCCGGGCGCGGGGGGCGCCCATCGCGGTGGCGATCATCTCAGCGACCTGTCCCGTGCGTGTGTCGGCGATGAGATGGAGCTGGCCCTGGGCCAGGATATCGCCGCGCTCCGCCCCGCCTGCGCCGCCGTCGATGTACGCAGCCAACTGCGCCACTTGCCGGGCGACCGGCGCGCCGTCGCGGCGCCTGGGCATGCGCTTGCCGATCACGACGGCGCGGCCAGATGCGCGATGGCGGAGCGGATGTCCTGCAGCGCGCGACAGCCGCTCTCGGCCATGCCGGGCGTTCGGATGCCAAGCTTGGCCAACCCGCCGAGGCGGCGCAACTCGCGGATCAGCCCTGCATCGACCTGCGCGGTGATATGGAGCCCGAGCAGTCTGCGCCGGGTGAGCGCGGCGAGCGTGAGACCCGCGGCCTCGGCCTCGCCGAGCAGGCGCTCGTACTCTTCGGGGGTGAGCCGGATCCCGACCTGTCTGGTCAGGATGCGCGTCTCGGTTCCGCGTCGGCCGGACATCGCGGCGGTCCTTTCCGGGGGGCTTCTGGGTCGGGGGTTCGGGGGCTCGCCCCGACAGGTGAGCGGGTGTGAGAAGCGTCAGCGCCGAACGGCGGCGTCTCGTTGCGGTCCGCGCCCGGCTTGGCCGGCGCGGATAGCAAAGAGCATCCTGCCCGCTTCGTTCTCCTCGGGATCGTCCTTCCGGGAGCACCCGCTCGCGAACGCCTGAGCGCTGGCAAGGCGCGCGGAACTGGTCACCGCGCGCCGGAACAGGTTGGCGACGCTTCCTCGCACCCCATGCGCAACGGGTCCGGGAGCGGCTGAGATTCGACGGGACGACATGTGGGAGGCTTCACTCCGGGACCGCTCATCCGCACGACCTGCAACAGATCGCTTGAGCACCCAGACAACACAGCCGATGACACGTGGCGTGTCAAACGGCTGTACTGACTTTACCTCGCGAATCGAGCGCGAAAACGCACATTGCAAGCATATCTATGGGCATTGTTTGCAGTCATCCACTTGGCAAGTCTTTGCTCAAGCGTGACCATGTGCGTGTCGGGTTCGGAACCGCCGCCCGACCCGATCCCACGCCAACCCGTGAGACATGCGATGACCAAAGTCCGAACCAGGCCGATGCCGATCCTGCCCAGCGAGATGGACGCAAACCGCTCGGCCCTGGCCGCGATGAAGCAGGAGACACCGCTGCCGCCACCGGAGCGAATGACCACGGCCAAAGCGGTGGCCGAACTCGCGCCCGAGATCCGGGCGCTGCTCAAGGCGGGGCATTCGCTCGACGAAATC
This sequence comes from Methylorubrum salsuginis, assembly GCF_900114375.1. Lineage (GTDB taxonomy): Bacteria > Pseudomonadota > Alphaproteobacteria > Rhizobiales > Beijerinckiaceae > Methylobacterium > Methylobacterium salsuginis. Next base: position 11,588 of record NZ_FOSV01000025.1, read on the forward strand.
GCCAAGCGCCTGCGCTTCGGCGGACGCGCGCTGAGCGGGCAGCAGCTGCAGCGCTACCTCAGCCGCTGCCAGACGCGCGCGGCCAAGAAGAAGAGCGAAGTCAAGACAAGCGCGACGCCGCCCACGCCCCGGGGTGCGACAGCAGCCCAGACGCCGGATGCACCGACGGTCGGTCCGTCGAGCCGTGGTGTGAGCGTGCAGACGAACCTGCCATCACGGAGCACGTCCGCGCCCGCGACGGCGGCGGTCGGCTCGGGTGCAGACGGTCATGTCCCCGTCACGGCAGCCCCGTCGTCGACCTTACCGCGGACCGTGCCCGTGGGCGGCACATCGCCTGGTCCGGTCTCCGGCGCGACAAACCTTCCGACGGATGCCAGTCTGGCTCTGGCGAAGCCGCAGAGCACGGCCTCGCCCGCGACCGACGGCCGGTCGGTCGCGGAGGCACAGAGACGGTCCATCGACATGCTGACGCGGACCGCACCCCCAAGCGCGAAGGTCGATCGTCCGCATGAGCCGAACATCACCTGGCGTGGAATGGGTACGACGACACCGTCGCCAGACGATCCTCAGGCCCAGGCGCGGCCTGAGCCCGGCAAACTGCTCTGAGCGCCCGCCTGACCGTCACTCTGCCCACGGCACGACCTGCCGCGGGCAGATCTGCTGTCGGTGCCAGCGGCGCCGCCGATGCCGATAAAACAACGGCTCTGGCATCACGACGACGGACGTGCGACAGCTCGGCCATGATGTGTATCGCCGCAACACCCTGCGCTGTCTGGTGGTGCTCCCTCTGAGGAGTGGCACGACACGTCATCTCACGAGGACGAACCCTGCCGCCGTTGTCCGGCAGGCCTGTTCTCAATCCCGACAGCTTTCCCGACGCGGCGGCTTCCATCCGGAGAACCGCCTGTGTTTGACATCCCCGCCGACCCGCGTCCCGTCGTCCTGACGGGCGATCGCCCGTCCGGACCGCTCCATCTCGGTCACTTCTGCGGCAGCCTATGCAACCACGTCACCCTCCAGCACGGTCACGACGCGTTCGTGCTGATCGCCGACGCGCAGGCGCTCACCGACAACGCCGACGATCCCGGGCGCATCACGAGACACGTCATCGACCTCGCCCTGGACGATCACGCCGTCGGGATCGATCCGAACCTCACCACGATCTGCGTGCAGTCGGCCATGCCGGCCCTCTGCGAGCTGACGCAGCTCTTCCTCAACCTCGTCACCGTGGCGCGACTCGAGCGCAATCCAACGATCAAGGAGGAGATCCAGGCGCGCGGCTTCGGGCGCGACATCCCCGCCGGCTTCCTGTGCTACCTCGTGGCCCAGGCCGCCGACATCGCCGCGTTCCGGGCCACCCTTGTGCCGGCGGGCGCCGATCCCGACCACCTGCGCGTCAGCGATCCCGGCCGGGTGGAGGGCAACGTGGTGTTCACCTATCTCGACGCGTTCGACCCCGATCGCGACACGGTTGCCGAGATGAAGGCACACTATCGTCGCGGCGGTCTCGGCGACACGGTGGTGAAGCGGCGCCCGGAGACCGTGCTGCTCGATCTGCTCGCGCCGATCCGTGCGCGCCGCACTGCCCGGGCGCATCGCCCGGACGATGTCCACGACATCCTGCGGGACGGCACCCGCCACGCCCGCGGCGTCACACAGGCGACGCTCGACACCGTCAAGGACGCGCTCGGTCTGTACCGCCTGGCACCGTAGCGGCGTCGCGCCAGCCGGCGACCGTCCGAAGCCGCTTCCGGGTACGACGGGTCGGCACCGTTCGCCGGTCCATTGCCCCGTCGCTCGCCGCGCTGCCGGCCGGGAACCCGGCGAACCGTCTGCGATGCACCGGGTCCGCCGCGCTCAGCGCAGGAACTGGAGGATGCCCTGGTTGGCTTGGTTGGCCAGCGATAACGCCGAGATCGCCAGCGACTGTCGCGTCGACACCGCAGCCTCTCGGAAGTACGAAGCTGGCTGCACCGCCAGGATCAATCTGCCCAAGCCGGCAAGCTTGGAGCCGCCTGTACCGCCGGGCAGGCCCTTTACCATTATGGTGTAGGTCGAGAGCGGGACGGGTCGAGATGCGTCTCGCCGCGATCTATCCGATCGATGGGCAGTGGCGGCATTCAACGCGGTCGAGGGAGCGTACCCGCACAACGAGATCACCCTGCGCCAAGGCATCCGGATCGTCCGTAAGCGGGACCGGCCGGGCCGATAACGGAGTCTGCACGTCAAAAAAACAGAGGGTAACTTTAGATTGGGCACCTCTGTCGTCGCGCTAAAGTTGAGCCTCTCATATGGTCCGCTGATGAACGGCACTCTTGCACTCTGGTACGAAAGCAATGATGCGGTACCGCAGCCGGGGGGCGCTGCACCTCCGTCAGCGCCCGATATGGCTGAGCCAACGTTACCGGATGGGGGTGGGTCGTCAGTGATCTGCGGAGCCACGGTTTCATTGCCGGGAACCGCCGAGTGTCGGCCAGCAACAACGCAGCCACGCTTAAGGCTCCATATCAACCTTTGGCGCGACTTGGACAAAAAATTCAATTTTCTCGACGTTGGGCTGCTCCTGACCGACGTTGAGAAGATCGATCGTATCTATCTCTATCTCCCAACGCACATCAATGCGAAAGATGTATTTGACCTTAGCGGGGCGCTGAAGGACGTCGAGACTTTGAACGCCGTTTTCAATGAAGTTTCTGCATTAGTTCGCGACAAAGATAGATATTTTGTGGTCGCCGCAAAACCGGAGAAACTTCGAGCAATCTACAAAATCAATGTAGCTCAGGACATATCGATCGACCCGGTCAACGTTCCGGGCAAATCCAACGGTACTATCATAGCTCTAAATAATTGTCTATGCACAGATATTGTAGAGGCAGACAAATTACATAAAGAGCACTATGTCAGGATCCGAATATTTTTAGAGGGTCCGGCTCAGAACTTATTTTCAACGGAGGATCGGGCAGCCAGTGTTGGGCTCGCACTCACGCAGGACATTCTAGAGACTACCGAATTTCGACTGAACGAGCGCAGAAGTTTCCCGCCGGATGTATTGCAACGTACGGCCGACGGTCAATTCTTTCTTGAGTCAGTCCACTATTTCTTGATACGCAGTCGAGATTATCAGCTAAGTAGTCAGCACCAAAATTTCCGAAAGGTCCGTCGTCTCGAGGACGAAATATGGTCGAGCTATCTCAGTGTTGGGAAGCCGGCGCCGCGAACGCATAATCGCTCGGCAGACGGGATGACTATCTATCAGTGGCGCGAACTTGCCGGAGGAGAAAAATCTATCGACGATTTCATCGCGTATGCGAGTTTCCGCACTGGCAAGCCACGGATCTGGACCTACTTCATCGCGATTCTCGCTATAGGCGGGATAGGCTCAGCGATTCTCAATGTCGTCCTATCAGGGCTCGCTCGCAGCTTCCGCGCTGCCGGTTTCGATCAGCCGAGCCCTGGTTATGCGAACCTGTATGCCGGATTGTTGCTCACTGTCTTCGCCCTAGCGCCGATGGCGGTGGCTGGGATCAGCCGGGCGTGGAAAAGAAGGCAAATGCGGGAGCCGCAGCCCTTTCAGCCGCGGTGAGGGTCCACTATGATTCTAGGGATGCCGATGCCGTTGACAACCAATGCCTCGTCCCTGCACGCAGGCCTAATCGATACCGCCGCCGGCTCCCTCGTCAGAGATGCGGAGCAGTTGTGGCCGACCCTGTCGCGCCTCGAGGGCACCTACCCAGGCTTCACATCCTGGTACTGGAACAAGGTCGTGTCTGGCCTCTCACGCGGCACTCGGCACTTATTCTGGGAGGGCAGCCTCGACGCGCCGTCTGCGGTCGCGATTCTCAAGCGGGAAGGCGGCGAGTCGAAGATCTGCACGGCCTGGGTGGCGGAGTCCGAGCGCGGACGTAGTCTTGGACGCCGACTCCTCGAGGAATCGATCGAGTGGCTTGGCGAGGCTCGCCCGCTCTTCACCGTACCGGCCGAGCGCTATGCGGAGTTCGAGCCATTGACGCGGAGACTAGGCTTTGTCGAGACGACCCGCATAGATTCCCTTTACCGGCCAGGGGTAGTTGAGCACGTGTTCAACGGTTCGCTCACTCCCTCCCTCAACACGTGAAAATGCCGCCGAGACAGGAGTCGTTATTTCCCTCGGAGGTTTGCGAGCGGCCGACGTTTCTATTCAGCATTCACAACCAATATGCAGAGCTGATCCTCAACGGGAAGAAAGACGTCGAGTTACGTCGACGTTTTGGACCACACGGATCGGGCTGCAAGATGCTGATCTATGCAACGCAGCCAATCGCCGCGGTCGTCGGCTACACGCAAATCGAGAATGTCGATCGCCTCCCGATAGTGGAGTTGTGGAACAGATACGGTGAACGCGCGTCCATCACCAAGGTCGACTTCATGCGCTACTTCGACGGCGTCGATGAAGGGTGCGCGATATTGCTGACGCGACCCAAGAGGTATGCCGCGCCGATCCGGCTGGATGAGATGCGGTCAACGCACGGCCTAAACGCACCGCAATCATACGTTGTCCTGCGGGAGGCCCACCGTGACCTCATCGACCATGAGCAGGGTTAGGCTCCTCATCGACACCAATGTGCTGATCGCCCTTGAGGATCCGGGGCAGACCGAACCACTTGTCGCCGATTTCGCGCGCCGCTGTTTGGCAGGCGCAATTGCACTGTATGTTCACCCGGCGACGCTCGACGACTTTAGCCGCGATCCAGACCGGTACCGTCGCTCCATATCGGAATCTCGCGTCTCTAAGTTCCTCCAGCTGGTTCCGATACCGCTGCCACCGACCGCCGAGTTGGAGGCCCGTTGGGGAACGATCCGGTCCCAGAACGACCGCGTCGATGTGACGCTCCTTCACGCGCTCTCGATCAAAGCCGTCGATATTCTCGTAAGCCAGGACGCCGGATTACATCGACGTGTCCGCGGCGGAGATCTCGAGGAGCGAGTAATCACGCTGGGTGACACCGTCGCTTGGCTGAAATCGTTACAGGATCCTGCCGATGACGGATTGCCGCATGTCTCCGACATCCCTGCATACAGCTTAGATCCAAGAGATCCAATATTTGATAGCCTCCGTTTAGACTACATTGAGTTCTCGGGGTGGTGGTCGACTAAGTGCGTCGCTGAGCATCGAGCGTGTTGGGCAATTATGGGCAGCGACGGACGGATACACGGTCTTGTCGTGCGAAAGCCGGAGTCCGGCAAGGAAATAGGCCTCGCATCGAATTTACGCGCATTGAAACTCTGCACCTTTAAGGTAGCAGACAGCGCTCAAGGCAATAAAGTTGGTGAACTTTTGCTGCGCAAATCTATTTGGCACGCACAACAGAATGGTTTCGACTTTATCTATCTTACAACATTCCGGAAACAAGTCGCTTTGCTTGACCTTATTGAGCGTTACGGTTTTGAGACCAACGTTGAAAATGCCGCCGGGGAAATTGTAGCCATTAAGCCACTTCGCCGTACTCGGCTTGAAGTCTCAGGCCAATCTAATCTGGCAGATGTCTTGAGAAGGAACTATCCGCGTTTCACTATCCGGGAGCCTGTTGCTCTTTTCGCGATCCCCATTCAATGGCGCTTCCATCGACAGCTTTTTCCCGAGGCCGCGCGATTGACGCCGACGCCACTATTTGGTGACGAGACATTCGATCTTAGACAAGCCGGCCGGAAGCCAGGAAATACAATTCGCAAGGTTTACGTCTGTCGCAGTTTTAACAAGATGATGAAGGCTGGCGACGTTATATTTTTCTACCAATCCCGCGAAGAAGCGACGCTCAATTCTCAGTCGATTACGACGGTCGGCGTTGTGGAACAGGTCCGTCGAGCCTGCGATTACCGCGAGCTGTCTCGATTGACCGCGGGTCGATCTGTCTATTCCGAGGACGATCTGAAACAGGTCGTTGAGGACGCGCCGAACAGCGTGACGGCTATAGATTTCCTTTTGATAGGCCATCTCGACCCTGTCATCAAAATCGACAAGCTGCTTGAGGGAGGTGTACTGAAAGCTCCTCCACAATCGATTACACCCATCCCGCGAAATAGCTTAGGCATACTGTTGCCGTCCATGAATTTTGGCTTCGCGCTATGAGGCCAGGCCCACTCGTCGTGCTTCTCGGCATTTCCGGAGTCGGAAAGAGTTTCCTAGTACAGAAGATTTCCGAACGTCGGTCGGATCTACTCTGTATAAGCGCCGGCACCCTTCTCAGAGACGCTCTTAAGGCAGACCCCGAACAACTGCGCACGTCAAATCGCAATGTTATCTTGTCAAATCAGCTGCTGTTGGCGGATGCAGTTCGACGTGCACGAAGTGGAAGATTGCAACAGACTGTCCTCCTTGAAGCGCATAGTATCATCGACAATGATACGGAGTTGATCGAGGTACCTTTGGAGGTAATCCGGGCTTTGGAGATTGCAGGGATCATCCTTGTCGAAGACCACGTGACCCATATAAAGCGCAAGCGGAAGACGGATACGAGATTCAGGCCGGATAGATGCTTACGTGAGCTGAAGGATCAGCAACAACAATCCAGCGACGCGGCAACTAGATATTCAATAGCCTTAAATGTGCCAATCCAGAAGGTTTTGTCTGGAGACGTTGAGAATACGTTAGACTTCATTTGCCGGTTGGAAAAATCATCTCGACTGGAGCAAAGCGACTCACAGTCTCGCTCTTGAGGGACGACGCCCTTCCCCGCGACGCCGTCGATGAAGCGCGGTGTCATGGGTCCCAAGGATCTCATCCTGTCCGGGAGTAGGGCGTCGAGCGCGCTTCCCGGCTTCGACGATCGGCGCAGGTCGGCTCTGCACGCCTGCCGCTACGCCTTCAGGTCATTCAATGCCCAGTTGGAGATCAACGACGCGTTGGTCGATGCTATCCAGGGGCACAGGGATAAGTCGACGGTTCGCACGTAACGCCAAGTTACCCTGACGCAGATCGCCGCCATGGCCTGCTTTCCGGTGTTCTCCCTCGCCGGGAAGGAAGACGACGGCGCCGGTGAGATCGGCGCAGAGATCGTTACGCCCTGCGCCTTCTTGGCAGCCAGCGCAGCCTTCTGCGTGCGGAAATCATGGACCGCTCTTTCTCGGCGAGCGCTGCGTACAAGCGCAGGACAAAGGGTTCCACGCCTTCGCCCAATTCAGCGACCGGGAACGGCGCCCAATGCGCCATCAACCTAGCAATAAAGGCCAAGTCCCGAGATGGGCAGTCGAGCTTGGCGACCACGATGATGCATTTCAATCGGCGCGCCGCCGTCAGGGCCGCCGTCAGCTTGGGCCGGCGGTCGAGGGCGTCGCTTCACTTGCTCATCTCAACCTCACTATACTCACCAACAATCCTTAAACCCGCCGTCCGCGGCAAAGGCAGTCACCGCGGCGCGCTGTGCCTCCAAGCCGAGACCGTTCTTGCCCTGGCGGTCAGTCGAGACCGCTCGGTAGCCGATTAGGAAACGATTGGGGTCCTGAATAGGGAGCGTCTCGAGCTCATATCACACTTCTATACATCCGCTCATAGGCGTCAGGCGGATATCACGCCTGGCGTCTTGTGGACCTTCGGCATGCTTCAGAGCGACCTGAGTGAGCGAGAGGGCGGTGTTTGACAGCCGCCTGTGGATGGCCGGAGGGCGCTCTTGGCAGTGAGCGCCGGATCGTATCCACTGCGTGTGCGCACGAAGCTAAGGCGCCTGCAATTGCAATGATTTAGCTGATGCTTTCTGTTGAGGCCATGCTGGGTGAGAATCCTGGCGCCCCAGCCAAGCCTTCTAAGTCTCTGATCTCGCTCGTATCTCCTGTGGCTGGGTATCTCTGCGGTCCAACTGGGTCACGGAGGTGGGGCACACGCGTGGGACACAGGAGGCGGGCCAGGTGGCGCTCGCGACGAACCTCCATCGCCGGGGCGCCGTCTACTACTGGCGGCGACGCGTGCCGGCGACATTCGCCTTGGCGACGGGCGCGAATTGGTTGAAGCTCAGCTTGAGGACGCGCGAGCCGGTTCGCGCGCGCTTCCTCGCCGCCCAGCTGGACGCGACCGCCGCCGACCTGTTCATGACGACCCTGCCCGATACCATCACGAAGGAGCAGCTCGCGACGCTGTTCCGGAAGGCTTTCCTCGGCCACGAAGTGAAGCTCGACCGCGTAGCGGCCTTCGCGCGCCAGGAACCCGACTTCGATCCGGCGGCCGAGATGGCCGCGGAACAGGCCATGGGCTGGAGCTATCGGGTCGCCTCTAGCCGGGGCGTGAACGGGCGCCTGACAGAGGATGACCGCGCTGCTATGGCGAAGGCGGGGCTTGCGGAAGCTGAGATCGCCTGTGTCGGCGATTGCCTCGACGCCATGCGGAGGAGCGGCGCCCTGGCACCCTCGCAGGCACGCATCCGCGAGATTGTCGAGGAGATCGGGGCACTGCCGACGCCGGGCAACGTGGCGCGGGCTGAGCCGATCTACCTGCGTGCCCTGGGTGAGGCCCTGCTGCGCACGCGCGACCGCTTCGTCTTGGACGCGCTGCCCTACGAGGACCTCATGGCGGACCTCGGTACGGAAGCAGGCGAAAACGCATCGGAACAGCCTGTTGCCGAACCGATTGTTGCCGTGGTGGACCCGATCACGGCACCGTCGGTTCCTCTCCCGATCGCGTCGAAGGGATCACCGCTCGCGCCAGCCTCAACATCCATTGTCACCATCGAGGCGATCGGTGGGAAGCTCATCGCGGAGAAGCGTCAAGATCGAGATTGGGACGACAAGACCTGTCGGCAGGCCGAGTTTATCTTTACGCTCTTCGGTCGCTTCCTGCGCGAAGAGCACGGGCTGACCGACCTCGGCGGGCTCAGGCAGACGCATTGTGATGCCTTCGACGGCTTCCTGCGTGGGCTGTTCACGAGTGTCGGGAAGAGCCCGAAGGACAAGGACCGTCCGATCCGCGAGTTGCGCCAGATCAGTGAGGCGAAGAAGCCCGGCGAGCGCGGCCTCGCCTCCGGTACCCGCAATAGGCACCTCACCTTCCTTGGACAGGCCCTCGTCCGTGCCCGAAAGGCGGGCGTGATCATCGACGCCGGGGTCTCCCTCGCCGAGTTCCGCGCCCGCAAGAAGAAGCGGGGCCGCGACCAGCGTCCGACGCCGCCGAGCTCGGCGCTTGCGACGTTCTTCTCACTGCCGGTCTTTACGGGGTGCCGCGACTGGGACGACATCCATACCGCCGGTACCGAGCTGTTCCATCGAGCTGCCTATTTCGGCCCGATGCTGGCGCATTACACGGGGATGCGGCGCGAGGAGTTTTGCGCGTTGAGCGTGGACGATGTCGTCACGACGAACGGCGAGCATCCCTACCTCCACGTCTGCTTCAATGCGTTCGGACGGGTGAAGAACGCGCAATCCGTGCGCAACCTCGCAGTCCATCCCGAACTCATCCGGCTCGGCTTCCTCGACTACGTCGCTGCGGTGCACCGCCTGGGACATAAGCGCGTCTTTCCGGACCTGTTCTCACCCTCTACGCGTAGCCTTCTGGGCGATCGTCTCTACGACGAATTGCGCCCAGCCTTTACGATGGCAGGATTCACGACGCATCAGGTTCGGCACTTCTTTGGCAATGCGCTCAAGCAGCAGAGGGTCGCCGAAGAGTTTAGAGCTGATCTGCTTGGTCACGGCGGAAAGAGCGAAACGACGGAACGCTACTGCAATCCCATCGGGATCAGTTTGCAATTGGAGGAACTGATGAAGCTCCCGATCCTGACTGCGCATCTGGTGCCGAGGCCAACTCGACTGGTGCCCTGGGTCGAGCGTGGCGAGATTCCGCCGTGGTCCCGTGCATTCCGTCAACGCTCTGTATCGCGCTCTGTACGCACCTGTTCTGCTTCCAGATCATGACCCATGGACGCAGACCGCTGGATCTGGATACATGGATCGATACAGCTGCTCGTGGCTCCCTCGCGTCCCTCACTCCTGCCTGACCTGATCAGCTAGCTTTGATGATCTTTCCTCGTCTTCGCAATCCGACACCTTCCCCGCTCAGCATGAGCGTATCAGAGCCTGTTTGACTAGGCTGGAGTGTGGCGCGTTGGCTTCGCGAGGAGCAGCCGATGTGGACGGACGCAGATCGTGAGACGTACCGGGATCGGAGCAGTCGCTACCCGAGTGACCTGACGGACGCGCAGTGGGCGACGGTCGCGCCTTTGCTGGCAGGCTACGATCCGCTGACGGCGGACCTGCGGGAGACGGTCAACGCCTGCCTGTACCTGGAAAAACAGGCTGCCCCTGGCGCCACCTGCCGACCGACTTTGGTCTCTGGGAGACCGTGCGGACCTGGCACGACCGCTTCCGGGCCGATGGGCTCTGGTCGGAGATCGCCGCCCTGCTTACACGGGCGATGCGGCGGAAGCGCGGGCGTCCGGCCGAGCCCAGAACCGCGATCCTGGACTCGCAGAGCGTGGTGTCCGGGCCGCAGGCCGGCGTGGGTGGCACGGACGGCAAGAAGAAGGTCCGAGGCATCAAGCGCCACGTCTTAACCTGCTCACACGGCTTCGTTTTGGCAGCTCTCGTTACGGCGGCCAACATCCACGACACCCAGGCGGCCGGCTGGCTGTTCGATCGCGCCGCTCAAGCAGGCTGGGCTCCCGAACGGGTGAAGGTGGATGGCATCTACACCGGCGCGCATGGACGAAGCCGCCGCTCGTCACGAACTCGACGTGCAAGTCTCGACCCGCCCACCCGAAACCAAAGCCTACGAGCCCTTGCCGCTGCGATGGCGCATTGAGGCGACCTTCGGCACCCTCTCCACGCGCTACCGACGTCTCACTCGGCTTTGGGAGTAAAGCCCGGCGGCGGCCGAGGATGCCATCAGCATCGCAAACTGCCAACGCCTGCTGCGCGCCTATCACCGCGACCAAGACTGCCCGACATAGTCAAACAGGCTCTCAGTGGTGTCCTCGAAGCCGAGGGAGGATCACTCTTTAGCGTCTGTTTGCTGAAAGACGGCTTTGCGCCATCAGCGGACCTTTGACTAAAGACCCCGGAATGGCCGCTTGGAGCCCAACAGCTGCCGTTGATATGAGACGGTTGGCCCAGCGGCCACGCCGTCAGCAGTGGTCGCTCACGACCTTGTTGGCGCCGGCCACGCCGGCGTTGCGCTTCACCCGCGCCCACACGTTCCGCAGGGCGACCCACTCCTTGCCCTCGGCCCGGAGCTGATCCGCCGCGCGGAACACCACCCAACGCCGAATGCTGGCGGCCCGCGCCGGGTCCGCCTTGCTCTTCGCCATCGCCCGCACCTTTCGCAGGCCGCCAGCATTCGGCGAGCGCGGTTAAGGGTGGCGCTCCAAAGCGCATCGCGGATAGCGCTACTTCGTACGCGCTATTGTCGGAGTCGAGAATCTCCCTCAGGCGAGCTCCTCGTGGAAGCCCAGCATGCGGATGTGGATGGACGAGATGTTCACAGCAACCGGGATGCCCTCGCCCGACGAGCCCCAGCCCTGCCCGGGCTTGTTCCAGCGCAGGAGCGCCTCGAAGCCGGTGGCGGGCCCGGTGCGACGGCTCGCCTTCATCGGCACTGATCGATGAGTATCACCCGGCCTCGGCCTCCCACCGACTACCGTTAAACAAGAAGGTAACGGACCATGAGTTCGCTCGCGGCCCGGCATCCGTATTCGGGGGCGTCCTCGCCGGATCTCGGAGGCACCACCGCGGTCAGATCCCGCCCGTTCAAGAGGTCGGAAACCTCACGCTCGGTCAGCGTCATCGACTGTGCCTCAAGCAATGCGAGGCGGGTGTACTCGCTGCGTCGCTTCAAATTGTAGGAGTTGGACTCGGGTTGAAACATCCTAACATGTCGTTTGACCTGTAGGTCGGCCTTCCTAGAACTCATCCCGCCCCTGCGACCCGATCCATCGCGGGTCGACAAGAGATATGTCCGCGAAGTTTTAAACCGTCCCAATCGATACCTCGTCTCAACGTACTTGAACCTCACCGAAGTATGATCGTGATTCGGGTGCCCCCTCCCGGGGGCCGCCGACGAACAGCGCTTCGCAGCTTGGGCCCAGGTCGTTCGGCATGGACCTCATGCACGACACGATACGGGTACGATCTGGGATCTCGTACATACGGCACCGCATGATGTCGCCCCTGCACAAGCGGCGTGCCCGACTTCCCCGGCCCCGCATGGAGCGACCCAATAGGAGGCCAAGCCGATCAAGGCCGCCGCCGTCAGTTTCGTGAGAATCACGTCTTCCTCCATCCCATGTACGGTTTGGCTCGCGGAAGGCCGTTCGGACAGGAGCGGAGCCCGTGAGGCCCCGTCCCGCCCGAAATCCGATGCTCAGTCCGCAGGGTTCTGGGGCACCTTGCGGGAGTGAAGGTCGGCCCCATCCTCCTGGGTCTCCTTCAACATGGGCAAGGCCTGGATCGCGAACTGACGACCGGCGACGCTGTCGCCGGTACGGGCGTAGCTGCGGTAGAGCCTCACGTTATCCGCGTTGGCGGCCGCGAGCTGGCCGGAATAGACCGCATCGAAATCACGGCCGTTGGCTGCGCTGAGGTTCGCGAGCATCTTCTGGCTGGCGGGATCGAGAGCGACGCGCTTGCCCGGTTCGGCGCGCTTGGCGTCAACCACGGCAGGTACGCCGACCACGGCGCCGACGGCAGCGGCGGGAGCGCCGATGACGGCGAACGGGGCATCGAGCGGCAGGGCGCGCTCATCGACGACGATGCCGCCGGGCGTCAGGGAGCTGCTAGGCGGCAGCAGCGCATCCGTGGTCGCCTGACGGTTGCTGATCGAACGCTGGGCCAGGCGACGGACCTTCGGGTCGTTCGAGCGGGCGAGCGCGATCCGTCCCGCCTCGATGCTGTAGGCGTCGTTGCGCAGGGCCTCGGCCCGGAACACGCCGGTATTGACCGCAGGGGAACCCAGCAAGGAGCCATCGAGGCCGGGGACCTGAGCCTGGGCGGAACCGAGGCCGGCGATGCTGAGGCCGAGGCTTGCCGCGATAAGACGAGAACGCAAGGTCATGTCGATGGTGTCCTGCTGGGGATGCGAGAGGTCGGAAGCCTGGGCGGGCATGCGTGATGCGGCATCAGGGAGCCTCGGGCGTCAAAACAGCGAGGATACGGATAGGTTCCATTTCTTATGGAGGATGTGGCGCTCTTCGATCCCTCATAGTGTTCGCGGACCTGCGAGGCCCTTCCCCCAAATGTGATGCAAGCGCAAAGGTGCGTCGGGGATGCCGTACCAGAAATCTTCGCTTCCTAAACCTGAGGCGCTTCAATGGAACGATACCGTTTCTATCTCGTTAGGCCGAAGTCCCATACCCGCGCCGATGCGGCACCCAACCCGAGCAACCCCATGCGCCACCTTCGTCTTGTCTGCCTCTTCGTGCCGGTGGTCGCATTCGCGGCACCGACCCTCGCCCAGGACGTTCCGGGCCAATCGATGCGGCCGAAGATGCTGATCCATGGCCACTATTGCGGCCCCGGGAACGACGGCCCAGGCGTTGCGCCAGTGGACGCGCTCGATGCCGCTTGCATGCGCCACGATGCCTGCACGCCGGACGTCGGGTTGCCCTCCTGCAACTGCAATCGACAGCTCAAGAGAGACGCCAGCGTCGTTGCCGCCAGCCCACGTCAGCCGGAGGACATCCGGATGCTGGCGGGACTCGTCGCGCAGGGGAGCGATCTGCTGATGTGCCGAGAAGGCCTCACCGCCCTCCGCAACTGAACCGGACCGGACATGTGCGCTCGGCGTGCCAACGACCGGGCTCCCAGGGATCGCGGGACCGAAAGATCCCGCGAAAAGCGACCGACCCGTCCGCATGCCCGGATCAGGATGGGTCGGTCGTGAGAGATTGGGTTTCCGCGCTCAAGGAGCCGGCCACCGCAAGCCCGCCCGACGGCAAGTGTTAGGGGCGACATCCCCCGAGGAAGAACTCGACGGCGCGCTTCACGGCAACCCGCTTGACGTGGGTCAGTTCTGCCCGTTCCAGCCCCAGGACCGCTCGGTCGACCGGCGGGCGAATGGCCAGGTTCAAGAAGCAATCGGCGGCGAAGCGGATATCGGGAACGGTGATCTCGCCAGCCTCGACGGCCTGCTCAAGACATCTCTCGATCAGGGAATGAAGCCGTGACTGCCCGAAGTCGTTCATCGTCAGGGCGAATTGCGGGAAGCGCATCGCCTCGGCCGTGATGATGCGCTGGAACGCGATGACATTCGGCGTCAATGCGACCTTCAGCGACGCAACGGCGATCCGGTTGAGGCAGTCGCTCGCCGATCCGACATGACCTGCCTCCCGCTCGATGGTGGGGATGCACTCATCGATGAAGCGCAGGAAGACGGCCTCGAACAGATCGGCTTTCGAATTGAAGCGGACGTAGAAGGTCTTCTTCGAGATCCCCGCGGCGGCCACGATGCTGTCGATGCTGGCCGCCTCGAATCCTTCGGCCAGGAAGATTGGCATCGCGGCATCGAGGATGCGCTGGGTCGCCTCGCCCTCCGTGCCGCGAGCGGGACGCCCGGGGCGCCGCGCGCTCGTCAGTAGCGTCTCACTCGACATGATCCGTTGCCATTTCTGCCTGACGGAAACGTAGCAGGTACTTTTCCGTGAAGGAAGGGCCCCGTACGATATGGGCCGACCTCCCGAATGTGTGTTGCAAACGCCCGTTCCCGGATTCCAGTTGCAAGCGACCGATGGCACCTATAAGGAACGAAACCGTATTGTTTTCTATGATCCAGGACTTGCAGCGCGATGGCCGAAGGCGAACGGGACACCGGGTCTGGATCTGCCGACGATAGCCAACGGCGCGAGGACGACCTAGGTGGATCGAGCCGGGACCGCCGGAGCCCGGAGCAGGAGCGACGGACGTCGGGGGGCAACGGCGACGGAGCTATGGAAGGAGACGCGGCCGCGTCCTCGCCGCTGAGGAAAACCTGGGTGAAGGTGCTTCTCGCCGTGACCGTGGTCGCGGTCTTCGTCGGCGCCGGTATCTGGGGATGGCGGTACTGGACCGTCGGGCGCTTCATCCAAGAAACCAACAACGCCTACGTCAAGGCCGACCAGGTGACGGTCTCACCCCAGGTCTCGGGGTACGTTTCCTCGCTGCCGGTGTCGGCGAACCAGGTCGTGACTGTTGGCCAGATCCTGCTGACCATCGACGACGGCGAGGCGCGGGCGAGGCTCACGGAGCAGCAGGCCCTGGTCGACGTGCGCCAGGCCGACGTCGCCCGAGCGGAGACCGAGCTCTCGCGGCAGCAGGCGCAGATCGACCAGGCCAAGGCGCAACTGTCCGCCTCGCAGGTGACCGCGAAGTTCTCATCCGATCAGGTCCGGCGCTACAAGCCGCTCGCCGCGTCGGGCGCCGACACCGTGGAGAAGCTCGACCAGTTCCGCAGCCAGGCCGAGCAGAACGACGCACAGGTCGAGGTCAATAAGGCCCAGTTGCTGTCGGCCATGAAGCAGGTCGACTCCCTGAAGGCGGCGGTGGTCCAGGCCAAGGCGGCGGTGGACCAAGCCCGCGCCGGGCTGCTCCGGGCCCGCATCGACATCGGCCACGCCACGATCAAGAGCCCCATCGCCGGCCGGGTCGGCGACCTGACCGCCCGGGTCGGCCAGTACGTCCAGGCCAGCACGCGCCTGATGAGCGTCGTGCCCGTCGAGGACCTCTACATCGACGCGAACTTCAAGGAGACCCAGATCGGCCTGATGCGGATCGGGCAGCCGGTGACGATCTCGGTCGATGCCCTCTCGGGGAGGGATCTGCAGGGGCGCGTGGCCAGCTTCTCGCCGGGCACCGGCGCCCAGTTCGCGCTGATCCCGCCGGAGAACGCCACGGGCAATTTCACCAAGATCGTGCAGCGCGTGCCGGTACGCATCCGGTTCAAGGCCGGTGCGGAGGCCCGCAAAGTGCTGGTCCCCGGCCTGTCCGTCGTCGTCTCGGTCGACACCCGCGCCGCACGGGCCGAGGAGGAGGACGAGGAACCGGTCGAGGAGCCGGTCGCGCAGGTCGGCCCAGGCGGACAGGTCGGCCGTTCCCGCTCGGCGGGCGCAAGGCCATGAGCGGACACCCCACCCCGCCCGCCAAGGCCGATGCCGCCGCCTGGCTCGCGGTCGCGGCAGGGACCATCGGCGCCCTGATGGCGACCCTTGACACCTCCATCGTCAACGCGGCCCTTCCAACCATCCAGGGCGAGATCGGCGCCAGCGGCTCGGAGGGAACCTGGATCTCGACGGCCTACCTCGTCGCTGAGATCATCATCATCCCGCTCACGGGATGGCTCGAACGCGTCTTCGGCCTGCGCAACTTCCTCGTCGCCTGCACCATCCTGTTCGTCGGGTTCTCGGTGCTTTGCGGGGTGGCGACCAATCTCGACATGATGATCATCGGTCGCGTCGGCCAGGGCTTCGCCGGCGGCGGCATGATCCCGACGGCGCTCACCATCGTCGCCACGCGCCTGCCGCCGGACAAGCAGCCCATCGGCGTCGCCCTGTTCGGAATGACGGCGGTGCTCGGCCCGGTCGTCGGTCCCATCATCGGCGGCTGGCTCACCGAGAACGCCAGCTGGCACTACCTGTTCTTCATCAACGTCCCCATCGGCCTTGGCCTCCTCGTGCTGCTGTTCGTCGGCCTGCCGCACGAAAAAGCCCATCCGGCGCAAGTGCTCGAAGGCGACTGGTTCGGCATCCTCGGCCTCGTCATCGGCCTCGGCTGCCTCACCGTGGTGCTGGAGGACGGCCAGCGCGAGCAGTGGTTCGCCTCGAACCTCATCGTCTCGCTGAGCGTCGCGGCGACCTTCGGGTTCGTCCTGCTCGCCATCGGGCAGTTCACTGCGAAGACACCCGTCATCGACATGAGCATTCTGCGCACGCGGGCGTTCGGCAGCGTGTTCCTGATGAGCTTCGCGGTCGGCGGCGGCCTCTACGGCATCCTCTACCTGATCCCCCAGTTCCTCTCGCAGGTGCCACGCTACAACGCCGAGCAGGCGGGCCACATCGTGCTGCTGTCCGGCGTCCCGACCCTGATGATGCTGCCGTTCTTCCCCATCCTCATCCGCGTGATCGACGTCCGGATCGCGGTGGCCCTCGGCTTGGTCTTCTACGGCTGGAGCTGCTTCCTCGATTCCGGACTCACCACCGAGGATGCCGGCGGCCAGTTCGTGGTCTCCCAGCTCCTGCGCGGGGTCGGACAGGGCTTCGCGCTGTTGTTCCTTAACCAGGCAGCAACGAGCTCTGTCCCGCCGGAGAAGGCGAACGACGCCTCCGGCCTGTTCAACGGAGCGCGCAACCTCGGCGGCTCCTTCGGTCTCGCCCTGATCACTACCCTGCAGGAGCGACGCAGCGACCTCCATACCGACCGCCTGCTCGAATCCGTGAACGCCAATTCCGTCCTGGCGCAGGACCGCCTGAACGCGATGGGCGGTGCCGGAGGGCCCGACGGCATGCGCCAGGCCCTCGCCGGCTTCAAGCAGGTCATCGACGCCCAGGCCCTCGTGATGACCTTCTCCGACCTGTTCTTCGTCTTCGGCGTGATCATGCTGGTCGTCATCCCGCTCGTCCTGTTCCTGCGCCCGCTGCCCAAGGGCGGCCCGGTCGCGATGCATTGAGCCCGCCATGATCCCCAACACCCTTCTGCGCGGCGTGCTGCCCGTGACGGCGGCACTCCTCGGCGGCTGCGTCGTCGGCCCGGACTACGCCGGTGCGCCGGACGTCGCACCGCGCGCCGAGGCCGGTGCGCCGTTCATGCGCGGCAACACGGTTCGAAACGCCGTCGCCGTCGATCCACCGGCCAGGTGGTGGACGGCACTGCGCGATCCGGTCCTGAGCGACCTCGTTGAGGAGGCCCTCGCCTCCAGCACGAACGTGCGGATCGTATCGGCGCGGCTGCTCCAGTCCCGGGCCGTGCTCGGCCAAAGGACGGCGGACCTCGCGCCCAGCATTTCCGCGCGCACCTTCGCGCTGAACAACCAATTGCCGGTCCGGGACTTCGCCGGAAGCGGAGCCGTCGTAGCAGGAGCTGCGGTCCCGAAGTCGCTGAACATCGACCTCTACAACGCCAGTTTCGACGCGACTTGGGAAATCGACATCTTCGGCGGCAAGCAGCGCGCCATCGAGCAGGCCGCCGCTCAGGGCGAGGCCGCCGAGGCGGCCGTGGCGGACGCGCAGGTGCAGGTCGCGGCCGAGGTGGCGCAGGCCTACGTGACCCTCCGCGGAGCCCAGAGGCGCCTCACATTGACCCAACGTGCGGCTACGCTTCAGCGCGAGGCGGTTGGCCTCAGTCAGCAGCGCCTGGCCGGTGGGGCCGCCTCGTCGCTCGATGTCGAACGCCTGCGCACCCAGTTCGAGACGACCGCCTCGCAGGCGCCGGCCTTCCAGGCGCAAGTCGATCAGTCCCTGAACCAGATCGCGGTGCTGGTCTCCCGCGAGCCCGGTGCCGTCGATGCGGTGCTGAGACAGCCCCGGGCCGTGCCGATGCCGCCGCGCGTCGTGGCCATCGGCGACCCCAGCGCCATGATCAGGAGGCGGCCGGACATCCGGCGGGCGGAGCGGCAGCTCGCGGCGGCCAACGCCCAGATCGGCCAGTCCGTGGCGCGCCTGTTCCCGCGGGTGAACCTCATCGGCAACGCCGGCTGGGTCTCGCCGAACATAGGCTCCATCGGCTCACTGGCGGCCTCGACCTATAACCTCGGGCCGACCCTGTCCTGGAGCGTCCTGGATTTCGGCCGGACACTGGCGCAGATCCGTCAGTCCGAGGCGGGCGCCGACGAGGCGCTGGCCCAGTACGAGCAGACCGTGCTGCAGGCGATGCAGGACGCCGAGACCTCGCTGTCGCGCTACGGCAACCAACGCACCACCGTCGCCCGTCTGGCCCGGGCCAGCGCCTCGGCCGGCAAGGCCTCGATGCTGACCGACCAGCGCAACACGGCCGGCACCATCAGCACCATCGACGTGCTTGACGTCGAGCGCCAGCGCCTCCAGGCCGAACAGAGCCTCGCCCAGGCTCAGGCCGATTACACCAACGCCTACGTCGCGCTTCAGAAAAGCCTCGGCCTCGGTTGGGGGCTCGGTCCGGAGCGCGTGGCTCTCGACGTGCGGTAAGTGCAATCCCCCATCATCGGATCGCGTGTCCGACGCCCCCCAGGACACGCGGTGCGACGGTCGGCCCGTGCGAAAATCCTTCCCCGCACGGGTCGGCCGTTCAGCCCCACCGTCCCAAGACGGAAACGCCGGTCGAAACGAGAGCTTCCATGTCACCCACCAAACGCCTCGTGACAAGCCGGTCGGCACTCGTTTCCGCCCTCGTCGGATCGCTCGGAGCTTGCGCCTCGGTTCCCCGCATCCCCTACGGGGCGAGCGAGTCCGCCGCGGCCGAGATCGCCGGTATACCCGGTGCCCGCGCCTACTCGGACGCATCCGTCGGGACCTTCGCTTCGATGCTGTCGAATGCGTCGGGACGCAATCGCCCGTTCTCCTACCTCGCCTTGTCGGGCGGAGGCGGCGACGGTGCCTACGGGGCGGGCATCATGAACGGGTGGACCGCCACCGGCACCCGACCCAAGTTCAGCCTCGTCTCGGGCGTGAGCACGGGGGCGCTGATCGCCCCGTTCGCCTTCCTTGGTCCCGCCTACGACCCGATCCTCACGGAGATCTACACCAGCGGCGTCGCCGAAAACCTGGTGAAGGATCCGAGCGTCGTCAACGTGCTCTTCGGCTCCGGCCTCTTTGGTGACGACCGCCTGCGGGACCTCGTCGGGCGCTACGTCACGCCTGACCTGCTCACTGCCGTCGCCATCGAGCACGCCAAGGGCCGTCGCCTGCTGGTCGTGACCACCAACCTGGACGCCAAGCGGGCGATGATCTGGAATATGGGAGCCATCGCCGCCAGCGGCGCACCCAACGCCCTGGCCCTGTTCAGGGACGTGCTCACCGCCTCCGCCAGCATACCGGCCGTATTCCCCCCGCAGCTCCTCGACGTCCGGGCGGGGAACCGAAACTTCCAAGAACTTCATGTCGACGGCTCGGTGACGACGCCGGTCTTCACGGTGCCGCAGGCTTTCATGGTGGGGGATGGGCGAGCCGGCGTGGCTTCGCGCAAGTCCGACATCTACGTGCTGATGAACGGCAGGGTCGAGCCCGAGTTCGAATTGGTCGGCAACGACTCCCTGTCCATCGTCGAGCAGACCGTAGCGACCGGAAGCCAAGCCCGCAGCCGCGCGAGCCTCGCGGCGACCTACGCCTTCTCGCAGGCGCACCGCATCGGCTTCCACCTCACCTACATCGACGAGGGCGCCCCCCGCACCTCGACCGCGCGCGGCTTCGACACGGCCCACATGCGCAGCCTCTACCAAGCTGGCTACGACAAGGCCCGGGCCGGATCGGCATGGCGTGGGGACGTTCCCGTCTCGCCGCTGGCGTCCAAGGTCATCGCATCAGCGAACTGACCCGCTCCCCACCAGGGAGACCGTCATCAGCACACATGGATTTCCATGGCCCCGCATCGAACGATTGCATGCCTTTGGCTCTGCTGCCTGCTGGTCGGACCAGCGAACGCTCCGGCCCAGGCAAGCGTTGCTCCCGAGGTCAGGGGATGGGTATCCGCCCTCGTGGCCAAGGTGCAAGCCGCCGGGAATGCCGACGGCATCCCGCGGAACAGGCGACGCACCGGGGTCGTCGACCTGAGGATCGTGGTCAGTGCGGATGGAGCGCTACGAGACGTTTCCGTTGCAGGACGTCCACTGTCGCGTGCGGATGAAGAGGGCGTCATCGCCGCGGTGAGGTCCGCAGCTCCCTTCGCGCGCCCTCCCGATGCCCTCCTTACGCCCGAGGGGACAGTGGAATTACGCTTCCAATGGAATTGACCCGACGGCGATGACGCGTCCCATACCCGGCTGGAACCTACCGCAGGTGCTGGGACATTATGCAACGGCCAACCTCTGCGTTGTCGCGATCCTGAGAGATAGGGCTGGCCCTCAACCTGCCGCTGGTCGCTCTGGCGGCGATCCTCTACGGCGCCGGCAACGGAATCTTCTCGATCGCACGGGGCACCGTGCCCCTGGCGCTGTTCGGCCCGGAGCGCTACGCGCCGCTGCTCGGCCGCTTGGCGCGGCCGGGTCTGGTCGCCCAGGCCCTGGCCCCGCCGCTCGGCGCCTACGCCCTTGCCCATGGCGGCGCCGACACCACGTTCGCCCTGCTCGCCGGCCTGGCCCTGCTCAACGTCGCCCTGGTCGGGGCGTTGTGGCGGGCACGCTGACCACGGCAGAAGTTATGAGCATTTCTAGTGCGTTTAGGACGGACTCATAACGGACTGACAGCGCCGGTAATGTCCGCTAGCCCCCCCATCCGGTCCTTCAGCGACAGCGCCGCGAATGTCTGCTTGGGGTCATTCGGCACCCTTGGGGGAGACCATTTTACTGGCACGCCGCGGCCATTTCGACCGCGGCGTCCGGTTCAGATCTCGGTTTGCTCTGAGAGGATCAGCGCGTCGTCAACCTCAATGCCGAGATAGCGAACCGTGCTCTCCAGCTTGGTATGGCCAAGGAGCAATTGGCAGGCTCGGATATTGCCGGTGCGCTTATAGACCAGTGCGACCTTCGTGCGGCGCAGGCTGTGCGTGCCGAACGCCGAAGGGTCCAGGCCGATCAGGGCAACCCAACGGTCGACCAGGCGACTGTAATGCCGCGTCGTAAGATGCTCTCCGAGTCGACTCCGGCTTGGAAACAGCCAGTCGCCAGCTTTCAACCTGCGCGCAGTCAGCCAAGCCGCGAGAGCCTCGCGCGTCGGTTCGGTGATCTCGAACGGGACCGGCCTGCCGGTCTTGCGCTGGCAGACGGTCGCTCGGAGACGCACGGCGTCGCCCAGGTAGATGTCGCTCACGCGCAGGCCGACGAGATCACACCCGCGCAGCTTGCTGTCGACGGCGAGGTTGAACAGGGCGAGGTCTCGCGTGCGGTTGGCGAGCTGTAGGCGCGTGCGTAGGGCCCAGATGTGCTTCGGTTTCAGCGGCGGTTTGGGGCCGACGATACGCTCGCGGTTCCAGGGAACACGCGGTTTTGTGGAAACGGTAACGACTTCGGGCATGACAGGCTCCTGGGTTGAGGAGCTCGTCATGAGGAACCCGATGCTGCCGCTGAGCCCAATGTCGAATGACGGCTCTCTGCAGCGAAAGCCGACATTGGCGCCGGCGGGCCTGGATCCCCGCTCCAGACCCATTGCCGACCCTGGGGAGGTCTGCTTCGGGGCGGCTTCGTGGAGGCCGGCCTACGACCGAAGTGGGTGGATTTCTGCCTGTCCGCTCCCGGGCGACGATAGACGAAAGCGGACCTCATCGGCGCGATCTGGGGCGAAGCGTGGTGAGACGGCCCCCGCTTTATCGCCGATGTTTGCGATCGTGCGACGTTCGCCGTGAGGGCCCCCCGCCGCGCTGAAGACCGCGCTGTTGTGCGCGGCCCTACGCCCCTATGCCTGGGAGGCGGGCGAAGCGAGCCGGCGCGTCGCGTAGTCGCTCCGCCGGACCCAGTCCCGATCAGGCGGTCTGAAGCGCACTCAATTCCTGAAGGCCGCCGCCATCCGCATAAGCGAGGCGGAAGCTCGGGCGCGCCTTCCAGCGCTGCCAGAACTGGTCGAGCTGCTCGTAGCGCTCATCCAGCGGGGTCGCGACCGGACCGAACTTCGAGAACGCGATCGCCGTGCACAGCGTGATGTCGGCGAAGGTCGGGTGCGCGCCACCGAGTATCCAATCCCGCCCATCCGACAGATGCCGGTCGACGAGGCCGGCATGGGAAAGCGCCTCCTTGCGACAATGCTCGCCCCATTGCGGGTTGCTAGTCAGTTCCAGCTTCGGCCCAAGGCCCTGGTGGAGCACGTGGAACAGTGTCGTGAGCCGGTACAGGATCTGCACCCAGATCCGGTCGTTCCACATCACGTCCTGTGCCTGCTCCAATGCGCCTTCGCCCAGGATTTTGCGGCCCGGGAAGCTCTCGTCGAGGTAGCGTGCGATTGCGACACTCTCGGCCAGATAACCGCCACCCGGCAGCTCAAGGGTCGGGGTCTCACCCCACGGATTGCGCTTGAGATGTCGCCAGCCGCGCTGCTCACCGCCCGGTGCCATGTCGAGCACACGCTCCTCGACATGCTGCGCGATACCCTTCTCGTGCATGAACAGGCGCACCCGCTGCGGGTTCGGGAAGGCTGACGGCGAAGTGTAGAGGGTAAGCTTGTCCATAATTCCTCAGCGGAGCGTGCTTTCGACGTCACCACATGTGGGGTTGGTTTTGAGCGGCAACAGAGGGACGCAAACGTTGGCTTCGTGCCTGCTCCCCACCCTGCCGAACGTGCCGGAGGTCCGGCGAACGACCGCTTTGGAGAACCGCATCCAGTTCTTTAGGTGGGGTACAGCGACGACGGAATTCGCGACCAAACGGTGCGGTATGACGGTGCGCACCGCCCAACAACACGGACAAGCCGACATGGACCGGCTGCTGACGCACGCCCAGAAGGGCGAGCTCAACCGGACCTGCCTCGCCACCCACCGTTTCTCCCTTGAGGACGGAACGCGCGGCTACGACATCTTAAAGCACAAGACGGACGGCTGCTTGCGCGCGGTGTTCGCGCCTTAAACGCACGTGTCGTCCGCGGATGTAGGGAAAGGCATGGAGCAGCGCCCGTTTGGTCCCGTACCGCGTGATGTTGCGGTGATCGGCCAGGGAACCTGGTACATCGATGACGCGCACCGGCCCACCGCGGTCGCAGCGCTCCGCCGCGGCCTCGACCTCGGCATGACGCACATCGATACCGCCGAGATGTACGGCGACGCTGAGACCGTGGTCGGCGAAGCCATCACCGGGCGGCGCGATGACGTGTTCCTCGTCTCCAAGGTTCTCCCCAGCAACGCCTCCCTTGCCGGGACGGTGGCGGCCTGCGAGCGCTCGCTCGCGCGCCTGCGCACCGACAGGCTGGACTGTTACCTGCTGCACTGGCCTGGCTCGCATCCCCTTGAGGACACCTTCGCCGGCTTCGAGCGGCTCCGCGAACAGGGCAAGATCCTGTCCTGGGGGGTGAGCAACTTCGATGTGCCCAACCTCGAAGCCGCCTGGAAGGCCGGGGGCGAGGGCCGCATCGCCTGCAACCAAGTGCTCTATCACCTGGAGGAGCGCGCGATCGAGCACGCCGTCCAGCCCTGGTGCGAGGATCACGGCATCGCCGTCGTCGCCTACAGCCCATTCGGCCATGGCAGCTTCCCCGGCCCACGAACACCGGGCGGCCGCGTCCTGGAGGAGATCGCGGCGAACCACGGCGCCACCGCCCGTCAGGTCGCGCTCCGGTTCCTCACGCGGAGGCCGTCCACCTTCACGATCCCCAAGGCGTCCAGTCCCGAGCATGCCGCCGACAACGCCAGCGCTGGCCCGCTGCGGCTGACGGAAGACGAGCTCATGCGGATCGACGCAGCGTTTCCGCGGGGTCCCCGACCACGCCACCTTCCCATGTTGTAGGCCCGTGATGCCCGCTCGGTCAGGGCAGATGATCGTCCCGCCGTCTCGCATCCCCACCCGGCCGCGGACGATCCCGCCGCTGGGCGGGGATTCGCGGATCGGCGGATCGTCCGAACGACCCACGCTGCCTGCCGAGAGGTGAAGGCGCCTCGAACATGCGTCGTGGCGACCGTCCGGCGGATGGGCGCCCCCTCGGGCCGCAAAGGAACTCGTTCGTATCCCGGGAGATGACTTTCCGCCCAGCGCACAGTCTGGCGGCGCACCGGCCGCTCGGTTCGGTGATGCCGGCGCGCCTCCAAGTCTATCGGACGCTGAGCGCCGTCCGCCACCGCGAAAACGGCGTCGCGGCCGGGATACCTCCGGCATCGACCGCATCCCGTCGTGAGGAACGGCGCGACCGTGCCTCCGTTAGGTTCCGACACCCAGAAGGACGATGACATGAGCTTGCAGGGCAAGAAGATCGCGATCCTGATCGCACCGCGCGGCACCGAGGATCCGGAGTTCGCCAAGCCGCATGAGGCGGTGAAGCAGGCCGGGGCGACCGTGACGGTCATCGGTCTGGAGGCCGGCGAAGCCGAGACAGTCAACAACGACCTCGATCCCGCCAACCGCTACAAGGTGGACAGGACCATCGAGGGGGCGTCGGCCGCGGACTACGACGGCCTCGTCGTGCCCGGCGGCTGCGTCGGCGCCGACAAGCTCCGGGCGAGCAAGGATGTCGTGGCGTTCGTCCGGGACTTCTTCGCCGCGGGCAAGCCGGTCGGGGTCATCTGCCACGGGCCGTGGACCCTGATCGAGGCCGACGTCGTGAAGGGCCGGACGCTGACCTCCTACCCCACCGTTCGGCGGGACATCGAAAACGCCGGCGGCACCTGGGTCGACGAGGAGGTCGTCTGCGACAAGGGGCTCGTCACGAGCCGCACGCCCAAGGACCTGCCAGCCTTCTGCGCCAAGATCATCGAGGAGTTCGCTGAGGGCCGCCATCCCGACCAGGCCCGGAGCGCCTGAGGAGTCGGGAAGCCGACGATTGACTCTTGAAACCCGGGGCGGTCCATGGGCCGCCCCGTGCCAAGCCTTGACGACGTCCCGTGGCAGGGGCGCCCTCGCGGAAGCTTCAATCAGCCCTCGATGGCGCCGATCTGCTTGAGGATACCGAGCTCGTCGGAGGAGCCCCACCGCTCGACCATCTTGCCGTCCACGAAGCGGCCGATCTGCATGCCGCGGACCTTGATGGCCTTCCCCGTCGGCTTGTGGCCGTTGAAGTCGCCCTGGTGCGTGCCGGTGAGCGTGTAGGCGAACGCGACGCTGTCCCCGTCGGCGACGAGCTTCTTCACCTCGACCTGCATGTCGGGGAAGGCGGAACGGAGCTGCGTGAAGAAAGCCTGGTATCCCTCGGGACCCATGTGCTGGCCCGGCGCCGGGTCGTGATCGTGGCAATCCGGGGCGACGACCTCGGGGAAGGCATCGAACCGACCGCCGTTGACGAGTTCTCCGAACTTCTCGGTCGCCTGGATGCTGCTCTCGCGGGACATGGTGCTCCTTGGGTTCGGTTCGGTAGGATCGGGGCGTCTCACTCGAAGGCTAGGAAACCCGCGCCACGCCCGGTCGTTGCACGCCGCCCTCGCGAGGCCGCGCCTGGACCCGGTGCCGGAGCGACGCGGCGCGCCGGCCCGCACGTCGGCATGGGTTGTAGGCGGCCGAGGACGCACTCTCGGCGCCACGTCGCATACTCACCGACTTGGCCGCCTCGGAGGCTCGGAGCGCGGTTTCGAGCAACTTGCCCCTGGTGGTGGTGAACCACGCCCGATGTCGGCCGGGGTACACACCGGCCGCTCGGTTCGATCCTGCCGGCAAGGCCGAGGTTGGCCGAGCGCTCTCCCGCGCGCAGCAAGACACTCACACGATACAGGCCGTCGCCTCGGTCACAATCGGCGACGTGCCGATCTCCGTGATCGGTTCAGCGCCGTACCGGTACCGGCCCGTCCATGCCCGGCCAGTCGGAGTAACCGGTCGCACCGCCGCCGTACCAGTATTGCTTGGGGGCCTCGGCCAGCGGTGCCCCGCTCGCCAGCCGCCCGACGAGGTCGGGGTTCGCAATATAGGGCCTTCCGAAGCTGAACAGATCGGCGCGGCCTTCGGCCAGTTCCTTCTCAGCGAGATCCAGGGTGTTCTGGTTGTTGCCGATATAGGCGCCCTCGAACCGGCGCCGCAGGTCGAGGAAATCGACGCCGTCCGGCACATCCCGGGTCTGCTGCGTGACGCCCTCGATCGTGTGAATGTAGAGCAAGCCGAACGCGTTGAGCGCATCGACATAGGCGCCGAAGGTGGCATGCGTCTCGGAATCGAGCGGTGTCTCGCCGGGCTGCGTCGTGGCGGGCGACAACCGGATGCCGACGCGGCTTCCGCCGTCCCAGGCCTCGGTCACCGCACGGACCACCTCAAGCGGGAACCGCAAACGATTCTCGATCGAGCCGCCGTAGCGATCGGTTCGCTTGTTGGTCGAATCTCGCACGAACTGCTCCAGCAGGTAGTTGTTGGCCGAGTGGACCTCGACCCCGTCGAAGCCGGCGCGCTTGGCGTTCACGGCCGCGCGCCGGTAATCCTCGACGATGCCGGGGATCTCGTCGGTCTCCAACGCCCGCGGGGTGACGTGGGGCTTCATCCCCTCCATCGTGAAGGCAGTTCCCTCCGGCTTCACCGCCGAAGCGGAGACCGGGAGTCCGCCCCCTGGCTGCAGGTCGGGATGGGAAATCCGCCCGGTGTGCCACAGCTGGAGGAAGATGCAGCCGTCGTTGGCGTGGACGGTCGAGACGATGCGCGTCCAGGCCTCGATCTGCTCGTCCGACCAGATGCCCGGCGTGTAGGCATAGCCCACGGCTTGGGGCGAGATATTGGTGGCCTCCGTGATGATCAGGCCGGCGCTGGCACGCTGGCCGTAATAGTCGGCGGCAAAATCCGGCGGCACGCCCGCGGTCGAGGACCGACTGCGGGTCAGCGGCGCCATCACGATGCGGTTCTTGAGTTCCAGGTCGCCGATTGTCACGGGTTGGAGGATCGGGCTTGTCGTCATGATGCCTCGGATCGTGGGGGGATGGTGAGCGGAGTGCGGGTCAGTCCTTGAGGAAGGCGATTAGATCCGCGTTCAGCCGCTCGACATGGGTGAATGGTACGGCGTGCGGCGCGCCGTCATAGACGACGAACTTGGCGCCAGGGATCGCGGCGGCTGTGGCCTTGCCCGACACGTCGATCGGTACAGTCCGGTCGGCATCGCCGTGGATGACGAGGGTCGGCACGCGGAACGCGGCCATGTCGGCGCGGAAGTCGGTCTCGGCGAAGGCCGTCACGCAGGCAGTCGTCGCCTTCGGCGACCCGCGCATCGCGAGGGTGCCGGTCCATTCGATCAGGTCGGACGAGACCGGCGACGAAAGCATCCCGACCCCGAAGAACGTCTTGGCGAAGGTCGCCATGAAGTGTGGGCGGTCCTTCTTCAGCCCGGCGATCATGCCGTCGAACACCGCTGAGTCGACGCCCTCTGGGTTGTCGGGAGTCTTGAGCATGTAGGGCGTCACCGACGAGACGAGCGCGGCTCGAGTGATCCGGGCGCCGCCGTGCCGGCTCATGTACCGGGCGATCTCGCCGCCGCCCATCGAGAACCCGACCAGCGCCACGTCCTGCACATCAAGGGCGTCGAGCACGGATTTCAGGTCGTCGGCGAGTGTGTCGTAATCGTAGCCGTCCCAGGTCTGGTCCGAGCGGCCGAAACCGCGGCGGTCGTAGGCGATGGTGCGCAAACCCGCCTCGGTGAGCGCCCGCTGCTGGAACTCCCACATGTCCGCATCAAGCGGCCAGCCGTGGACGAGCACGACCGGCCGACCGCGTCCCCAGTCCTTGAAAAAGAGCTGCGCGCCGTCGTGGGCCGCGATGAAGGGCATGATGGTCTCTCCGGTCAACCGATCGTCCCTCCTACGACGAGTTCCGGCCGGCGTCGGTTCCCCGGGGTGAAACCTGCGCGAATAACGCCGCATTCAGTGCGCTGCGGAAAGCGCCAGTGGACCGCCGAGGAAACGCGCCGGATCATCTGGCGGCAACGGCTCGTCCGCACCTGACGTCTTCGTTCAGCCCGCAGCGCCGGACGAACCGGTGTCTCCGACCCATCAAGCCAGCGATCACGATCGCTAAACGACTGCCTTGATCGAGCGTTTATCCGCTTTCAAGCGCCGGATCTGAAGCGGTGAGCGGCTGAGTTGGGTCGGAAGCAGCCCCTCGCCTGGTAGATTGAGCTTAGACCCTGTTGTTCCCACCGCTCAACGTCTGCGAGGATCCGAGGGACAACAAGGCACGCGGGCTCTGGCGGGAGCGCAACCCCGACCGCCTCGCGTGGTCCTGCCGCCTGATCGAAACGGTCGTGCCCGGCGATGCGCGACGGGCCGAGCTGCAGGCCATGCTGGACTCGCGCTCACGGGCCTTCGGCGGGCAGAAAGTCATCGCTCGCGACTTCTCCGAGGTCGAAGATCGTTGCAGGCGTGCGATGGGCGAGGCGCGGACCGGATCATCAAGCGTGCGAACCTAGGCCGAGGACGGCAGCTTTCCTTTGGGTAAGACTGGTCCAGGAAGCAGTCGCCGCCCACGCGTCCCGCCAATGCCCAGCTTACGGGAAACAGGAGCGAGCCGACCATGCAGAGAAAAGTCCTCGTCGCGGGCGCCCAGGGCGTCATCGGCCGCGCCGCAGCCACTCGCCTCGCTGTTCGACCCAATACCCAAGTGCTGGGGCTGTCGCGACGGACCGAGCCGTCCGTCCCGAACGTCGAGGCGGTCTCGGTCGACCTGCTCGACCCCGGACAGATCCAGGACCGCCTCGGCGGCATCCGCGACGTCACCCACATCGTGTTCGGCGCCTACATCGAAAAACGGACCGCCGCCGAGAAGAGTACGGTCAACGTCGCGATCCTGCGCAACCTGCTCGACGTCGTCGAGGAGACCTCACCGGGCCTGCGCCACGTCACGTTCTACCAGGGCGGCAAGGCCTATGGCGCCGATCTCGGCCCGTTCAAGACGCCCGCCCGCGAAGACGACCCGCGCCTGATGCCGCCGAACTTCTACTACGACCAGGAGGATCTCCTGCGTGAGCGCCAGCAGGGCAAGGATTGGTCGTTCACGGCCCTTCGGCCAGAGGCGGTCTGCGGCTTCGCGGTCGGCAACCCGATGAACCTGCTGACGGTGATCGCCGTCTATGCGGCCATCTCGAAGGAACTCGGCATCCCGCTTCGCTTCCCGGGGACCGAGGCCGCCTACCGGGCGCTCTACCAGGTCAGCTCCGCCGACATCCTGGCCGAGGCCGCCGACTGGGCCGGTACGACGCCGGCTGCGCGAAACGAGATCTTCAACATCACCAACGGCGACTACTTTCGCTGGCAGCACATGTGGCCGCGGATCGCGCGCATGTTCAACATGGACTGGGCCGATCCGATCCCGATGCCGCTCGCGACCTACATGGCCGACAAGGGGCCGCTCTGGGATAGAATGACCGAACGCTACGGGCTACAGC
The DNA here is from genome assembly GCF_900114375.1 of Methylorubrum salsuginis. GTDB lineage: Bacteria > Pseudomonadota > Alphaproteobacteria > Rhizobiales > Beijerinckiaceae > Methylobacterium > Methylobacterium salsuginis. The sequence goes on from NZ_FOSV01000025.1 coordinate 41,602, forward strand.
TGATCCCCTACGACAAGGTGGCTTCGTGGCCCTTCGGCGATTTCATCTTCGCCAGCGGCTTCGACAACATCAGCAGCACGATCAAGGCCCGCCAGGCCGGATTCCATGCCTGCATCGACACCGAAGACATGTTCCGGAACCAGTTCCGGCACCTGAGCGACCTGAAGGTCATCCCGCCCGTCGCCTGAAATCCGGCATCGCCTACGGCATCACCCGTTAGGAAGGAAGCCGAACATGTCCTGCCTCGAGAAGAGGGTCGTCATCACTGGTGCCGGAAGCGGCATCGGCGCCGCCACCGCAAAACGGTTCGCGTCGGAGGGCGCTTCCGTCGTCCCGAACGGTCGGGACCGGGGCAAGCTCGACCGGCGTCCCAGCTCCGAGCCGGGACGCTTCGCGTGTCGGCTTAGTCGCTGAACCCAGCGAGGACGACCTTGCCCCTTGCCTTCCCGCTCTCGATGAGCGCGTGGGCGCGTGCCAGGTTGGCGGCGTTGATCGAACCGAAGGTCTCGCTCAACGTCGTGCGCAGCCGTCCCGCATCGATCAGGCGGGCGATCTCGGTCAGGATCGCATGCTGCCGTTCCATATCGGCGGTCTGGAACAGCGAGCGGGTGAACATCAGCTCCCAGTGCAGCGACAGGCTCTTTGGCTTGAGCGGCATCACGTCCAGGGTCTCAGGGTCGTCGATCGGGCCGAGGCGTCCCTGCGGCGCAAGGAGCTCGATGATCTGCGGGAGATGCGCACCGGTCTGCGTCGTCGCGAACACGAACCCGGGTGCTCCGGGAAGACCGAGCGCCGCCACCTCGGTGGCGAGGGGCTTCGCATGGTCGATCACGTGGTGGGCGCCGAGGTCCCGGCACCATTGCGCCGTCTCGGGGCGCGAGGCCGTAGCGATCACGATGAGATCCGTGAGCTGCCGGGCGAGCTGGATCGCGATCGAGCCGACGCCGCCGGCGCCGCCGACGATCAGGATTGCCGGGGCGGCACCCGGCACGGGCCTGGCGACGTCGAGTCGGTCGAACAGCATCTCCCAGGCGGTCAGCGCGGTGAGCGGCAGCGCTGCGGCGGCGGCGAAATCGAGGGTGGCCGGCTTGGCACCGACGAGGCGCTCGTCCACGCATTGAAGCGCGGCGTTGCTGCCCGGCCGGTCGAGCGCACCGGCGTAGAACACCGCGTCGCCGGGCTTGAACAGGCGCGCGTCCGGTCCGACCGAGACCACGGTTCCAGCTGCATCCCAGCCGAGAACCTTCGGCTCACAACCCTGCTTGTAGGCGCCTTGGCGAACCTTGGTGTCGATCGGATTCACCGAGACGGCTTGCACGCGCACGAGCAGGTCGCGCCCGGCCGGCACGGGATCGGGAAAGGTGGTGTCGAGGAGGGCGTCCGGCGCATCGATCCGGGCGCCTTCTGTGTAGGTAACAGCACGCATGAGTGTCTCCCAGGATGTCGCAACGGGCGACCCCGCGCCGCCGTCCTAGGCCGCCTCATAGCGTGCCGCCTCCTTTGGCGCAGCGGCATGACGCGCATATCCCGCCGCTGCTGCTGAGACGGTAAGGCAGGGGCGAAATGTTGACCCAAACGAATTTCGAGATCGGTGATTCAGCAACCTAACGGTTGTGCCAAGGCGCTTTGGACGACCAGATTGAGTCGGGTGCGGAATGTCCGCTTCTGATCAAAGGGTTGAGGTCCGCTCCCCACCCCATCCGGTCCTTCAGCGGCCGTCACCCCAGAGTCCGCAAGGGGTCAGGAGTTCGCCTCCGCCTTGTTCAGCTCAGCGCCATGAGCGGACATCAACTCGATACCCGGAACCGGACATTCAGCTTCGCGCCCACCCCGGTCTTAAAACCGCATCCTCACAATGCCTGAAAGCAGACATACGAGCTTGCAATCGATTGTTCAGCAACAGCAACGCTCCGAGTAGCGCTGCAGAGGTGTAAGGCCTCCCGACATCCACAACCATCGACGACCGTTGCGACTCTGTGTGGACATGCATCGATGTGCTATGGAGTGCGGGGAGGATGACACATCAGGATGCGGTCCATCGGTGAGCACCTCGTCGAAGCGTGGCCGCGCCTGTTCCGCTACGCGCTGACGCTGACGCGGGAGCCCGACGCCGCGCGCGACCTGATGCAGCAGAGCGCCCTCAAGGCGCTCTCGACGGGGACGACGCCGAGCGAACCGCGGGCGGCCCGCGCCTACCTGTTCCGGATCGTGCGCCACGCCTGGATCGATCGGCTCCGCCGGAACCGGACCCGCCGCGAGGACGATCTCGTGGATTGGCCCGACGAAGGGTTCGACGACCGCCTGATTGAGGCCATCGCCGTGCGCCAGGCTTTCGCCACCCTCGATGCACCCTGCCGAAAGGTCGTGACCTGCGTGGACGTCGAAGGCCTGAGCTACCGGGAGACCGCCAAACGGCTCGGCATTCCCGTCGGCACGGTCATGAGCCGTCTGCACAGGGCGAGGCGGATCATGCTGCACCGGATCGCCGAGCCATCCGATGGGAGCGAGGGGCCGTGATGCGCTGGGAGACCCTCAATGCCTACGTCGATGGGGAACTTGATGCGAAGGACCGGCGCGCGGTCGCGGAGACGCTGGCCCGCGATCCGGTCCTGGCCGCGCGGGTCGCGACCCTGACCCGGCTGAAGCAGGGGGTGAAACGGGAGGTGAAGGCTGCGGTCGTGCCGCCCCCGCGCGCGCCGATGGCCCGCGCCTCCCTCGGATGGGCGTGCGCCGCGGCCCTGGTCGTCCTCGTCGGCACCGGCTGGCTGGCCCCGTCGTCTCGCCCGCCGGCCGACGCCGCGCGCGCGGCCTTCATGGCCTGGAGTGCGGCGGGCGCACCCGCGAACGCCATGCAGCCCGCGGGCGGCCTGAACGGCTTCCCCCTCGATCTCGGGGCGGCGGGCTTCCGCTTGGTCTACCTGTCCGAGGGTGACGGTTCGGCTGGCCGGCTTGCCGGTTACGAGGGGCGTCACGGCTGCCGGCTCGCCGTCTGGAGCAGGCCGTCGCGCGGGCAGGCCGGACTCGAGATCGCGCAAGGGGACCGCGACCTGCGTGTGGCGCGCTGGGACAGCAAGGGGCGCCGCTACGTCCTCCTGTCCGAGACGGTGCCGGCCGAGCGCTTCGCCCTGCTGGCCGAGGCGGCCGTGCTCCTCACCGAACCGACCAAGACGGACCGCCTGCGGCTCGCCCTGGACCGGGCCACCGGCCTCTCTGAACGCCCCTGCACCGGCTGACCGGCGCGGGCCGCGGAATTTATTTCGACCCGCCGCGAATAGACCGGGGGCGACGTGCGTCTCCTCCTCCGCACGTCGCGGGCCCGGTCGCCGGAGTCACGCGCGAAACCGGGGAGGAATCGGATGCTCGACAGACGCGATCTCATCAGGCGGGCGGGTCTCACCGCCCTGGCGGGCCTCGGCGGCGGCAGCTTCGCGTCGTTGCGGGCACTCGCGGGCGACACCACCACGCTGCCCTTCGGCAACGGCGAGCGGCCCCTGGTGGCCTATCCGGGCAAGCGCCCGCTGCTCCAGATGACCGCGCGCCCGCCGCAACTGGAGACCCCGTTCTCGGTGTTCGACGAGGGCGCCATCACGCCCAACGACGCGTTCTTCGTGCGCTACCACCTCGCCGACATCCCGACCGAGATCGACCCCGAGACCTACCGGGTTGCGATCAAGGGCCATGTCGAGAAGGAGGTCTCGCTCTCGCTCGCCGACCTGAAGGCGATGCCGACGACCGAGATCGTCGCGGTCAATCAGTGCTCGGGCAACTCTCGCGGCTTCTTCGAACCGCGCATGGCCGGCGGGCAGCTCGCCAACGGGGCGATGGGCTGCGCCCGATGGACCGGCGTGCCGCTGAAGGCGGTGCTCGACAAGGCCGGGGTGAAGGCGGGCGCCGTCGAGGTCGCCTTCACCGGCCTTGACGGCCCGGTGATCCCGGAGACGCCGGACTTCGCCAAGTCGCTCAAGCTCGACCACGCCCGCGACGGGCAGGTGATGCTCGCCTGGGGCATGAACGGGCAGGATCTGCCCTGGCTCAACGGCTATCCCCTGCGCCTCGTCGTGCCAGGATTCTACGGCACCTACTGGGTCAAGCACCTGGAGAGCATCAGCGTGCTCGACAAATCCTTCGACGGCTTCTGGATGCAGAAGGCCTATCGCATCCCCGACAACGACTGCGCCTGCACGCAACCCGGCAAGGCGGCGGACAAGACCGTGCCGATCAACCGCTTCACCGTGCGCTCCTTTCTCACCAACCTGACCGACGGGGCGGACGTGAAGGCCGGGCGCACGCCCTTGCGCGGCATCGCCTTCGATGGTGGCTCGGGAATCAAGTCGGTGGCGGTCTCGACCGACGACGGCAAGACCTGGGCGGAAGCGCGGCTCGGGCAGGATCTCGGCCCCTACGCCTTCCGGCCCTGGACCCTCGACGCGGAGCTGTCGCAGGGGGCGCACGCGATCCGGGTGCGGGCAACCGCCAACGACGGGGCGAGCCAGCCGATGGAGCCGCGCTGGAACCCGGCCGGGTACCTGCGCAACGTGGTCGAGACCACCCGCGTGCGCGCGGCCTGAGGGAGTGACGACGATGACCCGCACCACCCTCGCCCTGACGGCGGCGCTTGCCCTCGCCACCGGCGCGGCCCTCGCCGCCCCGAAATCCTACGCGGTGCCGGAGCCGACCGCGGAGCTGCGGGCGCCGAAGGCCGGCACGCACGCGGAGGGCTTCGAGGCGGCCCAGGCGAACTGCCTCGTCTGCCATTCGGTGGACTACATCGCGATGCAGCCGCCCGGCAAAGGCGCGGCCTTCTGGGAGTCCGAGGTGACCAAGATGGTCAAGGTCTACCACGCGCCGATCGACGCGGCGCAGGCCAAGGCCATCGCCGCCTACCTCGCCGACACCTACTGAGGCGCGGCTGGAAACAGGGGGCGGTCCGGCGACCGCCCCCCTCGTCCCGTCAGCGCGGTGCCTGCGTCTGGACCGTCGCGCCGGTCTCGCCGGGCTTGCCCTCGACGATGACGAGGCTTCGCCGCGCGGCCTCGTTCGCGTTCTGCGTCACCTGCCGGATCGGGCCCACGGCGTTGACGATGGCCGCGCCCGCCGGGTTCGTCATGAAGGCGGCCAGCGGCTCCAGCGGCCCGGCGCCCTTCGGATCGGCCGAGAGGGCCAGCACGTAGGGCTTCTTCGGCGTGAGGCCCGTCACCGCCGCCTGCAGGGTCTGCAACACGCCCTGGTCGAACAGCGTGACCTGCGTGGCCGCCTTGCCATCCGGCCCGGCCAGCGTCAGCGTGCTCGACTGGCCCGCCGCGCCCAGCGGCTGGAGGTTCGGCGCACCCGCTCCCTCCGACACCGCGTCCGGGACGTAGGCCACCCCCTGCGGCCCCTGGCCGATCGGGATGGTGGCGATCACCGCGTTGCTGCCGGTGTCGATCACCGCGACCGCGTCGGCATTCTCCAGGCCGACATAGATCCGCGAACCATCGCCCGAGGGCCAGAGGCCGTGCGGGAGCGCGCCGGTGGGAATCGTCGCGACCTGCGAGAAGTCGTCGGTGCGGAACACCTTCACTTGGTTCAGGCCGCCGATCGTCACGTAGGCGAACTGCCCGGCCTTCGTGCGCGCGATGTTGACGTGGTTGGTGATCGGTCCGGTCTCGATGGTCTTGAGCGCCTTGAACGGCGGCGTGGCCTCGAACACCTGGACGCGGCCGACGTCCTTGAGGGTGAACCACACCTGCTTGCCGTCGGGCGTCGCCGCGATGTCGGGGCAGAACGGGCTCTCCTGCTTGATCCGCCCGACGATCTCGCGGCTCTTCACGTCGATGGCGACCGTCTCGGGGCTGAAGCTGGAGCAGACGTAGCCGTAACGCCCGTCGGGCGAGAAGATCGTCATGCCGGGCCCGTTTGGCACCGTGATCCGGCCCGTCTCCTTGCCGGTCCCCGCGTCGAGGATCGCGACGTAGTCCTCGCCGCGCACGCTGACCCAGACCTCGCGCCCATCCGGCGTGAAGAACGCCTCGTGCGGCGAGCGGCCGACATAGGTTGTGCGGCGCACAGTGTTGGTGGCGGTGTCGATGAAGCTGACCGAGTTCGAGCCGATCGAGACGGCGAGCAGGGTCTTGCGGTCGGGCGAGAAGCCCATGCCGTGGACCAGGAGCTGGCCGCGATAGAGCGGGCTCAGGTTCGCGGGCGTCGTGTCGCCGAGACGGATCACGCCTAGGAGCGTATTGGCGGCTGGGTCGATCACCGAGACCGTGTTGGAGAACTGGTCCGAGGTGTAGAACCGGTCGCGGGGGCCGACCGGCACGTCCGGCGCCGAGGCGGGCCCCGGCGCCTGGCCCGCAAGCGCGGTCCCGCCGAGGAGGGCGAGCAGCAGGGTCGCCGGAATGAGGTGTCGCATCATGAAGGTCTCTTCGCGCTGATGGTCGGGACGGGGGACGGCGATCCGCTCAGTGGTGGTGGCGGGCCGGCGGCTGCGTCGGTGGGGTCTGCGCGACCGGTCGCTCGGCGAGGGCGCGGCGCATGACCTCGATCTCCTGCGCCTGCTCGACGACGATGCCCTGCGCGAGCCGACGCAGGACCGGGTCGCGGCCGTATGCGAGTTCGGCCTTCGCCATCTCGATCGCGCCCTGATGGTGCGGGATCATCATGGCGGCGAAATCCCGGTCGGGGTCACCGGACGGCGACACCGCCATGTCCGCGTGCATCCGCGCCATCGATTGGGCCATCATCGCATCGAAGCCGCCGGGGGCGGTCTCCGCATGCCCGGCGCGCATCATCATGCCGCCGCCCAGGACACCCCCGGCCATGAACAAGGTGATGAGGATCGCCGTCGGTGCTCCGCGCATGGTCTCTCCCGCAGTGTCGAGGTCACGCGGGGAGAGATGCCGGCCGGGCCGGGATATTCCCCGGCGCTCCCGGTCAAGCGGTCACGGATGCGTGATCGGCTCGCCGGGGCCAAGCTTGGAATAGTTCGGGCAATTCCGGCATCTCTGTTCCGAACAGCGGCACGGGCATCGCCGTAGCCGCGATCCGGAGACCACCCTTGGACGACCTCGCCGTCCTGATCGAACCGCAGATTCCGGCCCTGCGGCGCTACGCGACCGCGCTGCTGCGGCAGCGCGAAGCAGCCGACGACCTCGTCCAGGACACGCTGGAACGGGCGATCCGCGCCTGGCCGCAGCGCCGCGAGGGCGATCTGCGGGCGTGGCTGTTCGCGATCCTGCGCAACCGCTACCTCGAAGGCGTGCGCCGCCGCCGGGGCATCGAGGTCGGCCCGGAGGCGCTGATGGAGATCGCGGAGGTCGGGGTCGATCCCGAGGCGGCCGTGGGCGCGCGGGACGTGCTCGACGGGATCGCCGCGCTTCCCGAGGAGCAGCGGTCCGTCCTGCTCCTCGTCGCGGTCGAGGACATGTCCTATGCCGAGGTCGCCGCCGTGCTCGCGATCCCCGTCGGCACGGTGATGTCGCGCCTCAGCCGGGCGCGCGGCCGGTTGCGCGCCTTCCTCGACCGGGCTCCCACGATCGTCACCGGGCATCTGCGGAGGGTGAAATGACCGCGTCCGACCCGCGTCCCGTCGGCGAGGACGACCTGCACGCCTTTGTGGACGGACGGCTCGATCCGGGCCGCCGCGCCCGCGTCGAGGCGTGGCTCGCCGCGCATCCGGAGGCAGCCGCCCGGGTCGCCGCCGACCGGGAGGTGCGGGAACGCCTGCGGGCGCGCCTCGCGCCCGTGGCGGACGAGCCGATCCCCGCCCGCCTGCGCATCGCGAACCTCGCAGGCTCGCGCCGGATGCGCCTCCCGCGTCGGTGGCCGAGCGCGGCGGCGGCGGCGCTCCTGCTCGCCCTCGGCGGCGCGGCCGGGTGGGCCGGGCGCGGCGCCGTGCCGGGCCCGGGCGCCCACGCCGAACCGATGACGCAGGCGGCCGTCTCCGCCTTCCGCACCTACGTGGTCGAGGCCGCCCATCCGGTCGAGGTCCGCGCCGACGGCTCGACCGACCTCGTGCGATGGCTCAGCGCGCGCCTGGGCCGGCCCGTCACCGTGCCGGACCTGCGGGCGCAGGGATTCCGGCTCATGGGCGGGCGCCTGCTCCCCGCCGGAGACGAGCCGGCGGCGATGCTGATGTACGACGACGACCGGGGCACCCGCCTGACCCTGTACAGCCGGGCCGGGCCGACCGGCGGGCGCGGCGTGTTCCGCTACGCCCGCGCCGACGACGTGGCCGCCTTCTCGTGGATCGATGCCGGGATGTCCTACGTGGTGACGGCCCGCACGGACGAGGCGCGGCTGCTCCGGGTCGCCGAGGCGGTCGATGCGCAGGTCTCGGGCAAGCGCGAAGTCGCGCGGTGATGCTCGTATCCGAACCCTGCCGGACCACGCCGGCCAAGGCCCCCGCCGAGCACGAGACGCCATGACCCTCGACCAGTTGCGCATCTTCGTGGCGGTCGCCGAGCGCCAGCACGTCACGCGGGCGGCCGAGGCGCTGAACCTCGTCCAGTCGGCGGTCAGCGCCGCCATCAGCGCACTGGAGACTCGGCACGCCGTCAAGTTGTTCCACCGGGTCGGCCGGGGCATCGAACTGACCGAAGCGGGCGGCGTCTTTCTCAGCGAGGCTCGCGCGGTGCTCGCCCGCGCCCAGGCGGCCGAACAGGTGCTCGCGGACCTCAGCGGCTTGCGGCGCGGCACGCTGTCCATCCAGGCGAGCCAGACCATCGCCAGCCACTGGCTCCCCCGGCACCTCGTCGCCTTTCGGGCGGCCTATCCCGACATCGTCCTGCGGCTCGGCATCGGCAACACCGCCGAAGCCGCCGAGGCGGTCCGAGCCGGGACGGCGGAACTCGCCTTCGTGGAGGGCCCGATCGAGGACGGCAGCCTCGCGAGCACTCCGGTCGCCGAGGACCGGCTGATCCTCGTCATCGCGCCTGATCACCCGTTGGCCGCACGCGCGCGGTCGGGACGATCCGACCTCGCTTCAGTCTCCTGGGTGCTGCGCGAACCCGGATCGGGCACGCGCTCCGCCTTCGAGGCGGCGATCGTCGCGCTGGGCATCGCACCGGACGCACTCACGGTTGCCCTCGAACTGCCGTCGAACGAGGCTGTCCTCGCCGCCGTCGTGGCGGGGGCCGGGGCGAGCGTTCTATCCGAAGCGGTGGTCGGACCCTCTCTGCGAACCGGAGCGCTCGTCGCCGTGCCCTTCGCTCTGCCGACGCGAACCTTCCGGGTCCTGCGCCACAAGGAGCGCTACCGCAGTCGCGCCGCCGACGCCTTGCTCGACCTGATCCGTGCCGCCCCCTGACGGGGGGCGGCCCTTCAGGCGACCTCGACCCACACACGGTGCCAGGAGGCGCTGAGGTAGCCCTTGAAGTTCCACGTCTCGTCCGGCCGCGCCGGCTGGGTCTGCCCGGCGCTGTCCCAGGCGCGCACCACGAGGTCGCGCTCGCCGGACGGAAGGTCCAGCACGATCTCCCAGAACGTCCAGGCGAAGGGAGCGCCGGCCTCGTGTTCCAGCGTAGCTTGATGCCAGGACCGACCGCCATCGCCCGAGACATCGACGCGCACGATCGCCCGATCTCCCGCGATGGCGTACCCGCGAATGGTGGTCTCGCCCGCCTTGAGCCGGGCTCCGCGCGCGGGCTCGCAGATCGCGGCGTTAAGCGGCATCGTTTCGATGGTGTGGCCTTTCGCGGGATTGGCGGTCTCGGCCGTCACGTCCGGCGGGAACAGCTTGTAGTCGTCGGCTTGCATCGGGTTGGTCGAGGGATGGTCCTGCACCGTGATGCGCTTCAGCCATTTCGGGCTGCGCACGCCCGCGAAGCCCGGCACGACGGCCCGCACGGGGAAGCCGTGCTCGGGCAACAGCGATGCCCCGTTCATCGCGAAGGCCAGCAGTGTCTCGCCGGCGACCGCCTTGGCGAGCGGGATCGAGACGCCGTAGGGCCGTCCCTCCACCACATCTTGGCTCTCGAAGGCCACATGGAGGTCCGAGTGGAGGTTCGCTCCTGGCGCTACGCCCGCCGCACGCAGGACGTCGCCGAGGCGGACGCCGGTCCAGTCCGCCGTCCCGATGGCGCCGCCGTCCCAAGGATCGCCCGAGACTGGGGCGACCGCCCGCATATCGGCGCGGCGGTTGCCGGCGCACTGCATCGTGGCCGTGACGGTCGCCTCGGGAAAACGCGCGCGCAGATCCGCCAGCGACAGATCGAGGGGACCGACATGCGCGCCATCGACGGACAGGCGCCATGCGGCGGCGTCGATCTCCGGCAGGTCGCCGTGGGAGCGGACGTAGAAGTCTTCCGCAGGGGTCCGGTAACGGGCCCGCAGGCGGGTCAGCGGTGGCTCGGCATTGTAGGGGCGCTCCCCATGAACGATCAGGCGCGCCATACGCTCGGTCAAGCTCGACATGGGTGTCTCTATCGCAGAAGGTCGGACTCCAACGCGCTCATACGCGCCGGGTGGCAGGCCTATTTCAGGCGATGCCGAGCAGGCGGATCAGCCCGAGGCTCACGGCCGTCAGGGCGGCGAGCGAAGCGACTACCGCCAGGGTGACGCGTGGTCCCGCCTTGGCGACGCTGCGCACGTCGACGCCGAGGCCGAGGGCCGCCATCGACACGATGGTCAGCGCGTTCGCCGCCGCGGCCATGGGGTGCAAAGCCGCTTCGGGAACGAGCTCCGCGGAGCGAAGACCCGTCAAGGCCAGGAAGGCGAGGATGAACCACGGCACCAGCCGGTGCAGCGGCATCCGGCCCGAGGCGGGGCGCTCGCCGGCCGTGCGGTGCGGTACGGTCACGCCCGTCCCCGCGCGCAGCCAGCTAATCCCGAGCGAGAGAGCCAGGACCACTGGCCCAAGCATCAGCACGCGGACCAGCTTGACCAGGGTGCCGACTTGGACGCTGAGGGCGGCCACCGGGGCGGTTGCGGCGAGAACCTGCGGCACGGCGTAGACCGTGAGCCCCGCGAGCACACCGTACTGCATCGGTGAGAGTCCGAGCAGCGGCACGAGCAGCGGCAACCCGAGAACGACGAGAACGCCGAGCACGGCGGTGAAGGCGATGGAAGAGGCGACGTCCTCGCCGTCCGCGTCGATCACCGGGGCCGCCGCCGCGATCGCCGAGTTTCCACAGATCGAGTTGCCGCAGGCGACGAGGATGGCCAGGCGCGGGGTCAACCCGAGAACTCGGCCGATGCCGTAGCTCGCCGCAATGGCGAGGGCCACCACCACCGCGATGCCGACGAGGAGCCCCGGCCCGGCCGCGAGCAGCGTCCCGAGGCTGAGCGAGGCGCCGAGCAGGACGACGGCGATTTCCAGGACGGTCTTGGCGCCGAACGCGATACCGCGAGCGAAGCGCCGACCAGGGTTCCAGGCCGTGCGGACGGCCGTGCCCAGCACGATGGAGAGGACCAGAGCCTCCAGCCACGCACGGCCGAAGATATGCTTCTCGACCATCTCCAGCCCGAGGGCGGCGCCCGTCACCGCGAGGCAAAGGCTCAGGCCGGGCAGGATGGAAGACAGAGCAAGCGCGCGTGATCGGAGAAAGGCTGCTGCGGGCATGGTGCGTGCACCTCGCGGACTGGATCTGCCACGACCATGACCGCGTCCATTCGTTCGATCCAACGGAACGTATCGATCATTTTGATCACGCGATGCGATGATTTGGCTGGGGACGACGAACGTCGTGCTTTGGCTTGAAGCCAGTCTTGTCGATTGGGCAACCCGAGTTTGCGGCTTCGCTGATATCAGGGAACGTTGTAGATTACCGCTGACTAGGTTTCTTGAGACAGAAACCGTTGAGGTCAGAGGCGGGCCGTCAGGTTGGTGAACGGGCGGATCAATCGGATGCCTGAGTGACGGCACGGTCGATGTTCACCCTCTCCGCCCAGTCCTTGGCCTCGGACTGACCTTGGAGGTCGATGAGACGAGCGCCGCTGACATCGACGTTCTTGAAGTCCGCGCCCGTGACCGTAGCACCGGTCAAATTGGCCCCGGACAAGTCTGAGCCCATCAGCACCACGCCAGTGAGATCGGCATCCTTAAGATTCGCATACTCCAGGCGTGACCGGCCGAGGTTGGCTCCCTTGAGGTTCGCGCCCGACAGGTTCACCGAGGTGAACACCGCCCGCATCAGACCCATGGACTGATTCTTGATGTTGGCTCCGCCCTTGAGATCGACCAGCGTGGCGCTGCTCATGTTGGCGCCCTTGAAATCGCCGATGGGCATGGACCGGCTGAGGTCGGCCCCGCTGAGGTTGGCCTCCCGCGCAGTGATGCCGAACATTTTCGCGTCCGCGAGCTTGGCCCCGGAAAGGTCTGCCTTCAGGAGCCATGCCTGTTCGAGGTTTGCGCCGCTGAGGTCGGCGCCGCGTAGATTGGCCTTGTTCAGGCGCGCAGTTCGTAAGTTGACGCCCCGGAGATTCAACCCGGAGAGATCGAGGCCCGACAGCGCCTTGTCGTGCAGGTCGATGGGCTTACCGTCCGCGGCCTGGATCATCGCCTCTACGTCGGCGCGGCTCATCTCGGCCTTCGTCATGGCAGGCGAGGACATGTCGGCTCCGAGCAGCAGATCTTGTTCGGCCGCGGCGGGGCCGGCAGCGAAGACGGCGAGCATGAAGCTGAGGGCTAAGCGGCGCATCGGTTTACTCCCGGCGGGCGCCACGCATGGCGGGCACCCTTATCGTGTTCGTTGTGTCGCGATGCTATGCCGGGCCGCTGCACCCGGTCGGTGACCCAGGTCACACAAATCCGGCGCGGCGGGAGGAAAACGCAACGCGCGCCGGACGATCAACCCGTCGTCATGGCCGGGGGACCACGCCAGCCATGACGGATGCCCAAAAGGTCGAGCGGTGGATCGACCGGTTTCCGCTTCTTCAAGCTCTCAGCCCGGCGCATCTTCAGATCGCTCGGGGAACCGTGCATTTCCCGGTGCTGGATGCAGGCGCCATCGCCTACGAACTAAATGGCGAGTGTGCCAACTACCTGATGTGCCTGGAGGGACGCACGCGGATCTTCCGGATGTCGGAGGGCGGACGCGAGGTGCTGATCTACAAGGTTGGCCCGGGCGGCACCTGCCCCCTCACCACTCAGTGTCTCCTGTCCGGCGGCACCTTTCCGGCGCAGAGCGTGGCCGAGGAGCGGACCGAACTCGCGGCCCTGCCGGTCGGCACGTTCCAGCACCTGATCGGCGACAGCGCGGCGTTCCGCAGATTCGTCATGGATGACTACACGCGATTGATGTCCGGCCTGTTCACGCTGATCGACGAGGTCGCGTTCGCACCGCTAAAGCAGCGCCTCGCGCAACGCCTCCTCGCTGAAGCCGATCCGCGGGGCGTCGCCGCGGTGACCCATCAAAAGCTCGCGGACGATGTCGGAAGCGTGCGCGAGGTGGTGAGCCGCATTCTGGCACAATGGGCCGAGGCGGGCCTGATCGAACTTCGTCGAGGCGCGGTCGAGATTGTTGACCGGACCCGCTTGGAGGCCGCCGGGCGGCGGTGACTGGCGGCGTGCTGGTGTCCATTTTTGAGGCCGACGCCAATCGAGCTTTACGACTGGGTTGGTTCGGTAGGGCCTTGTCTGCTCTTTTTGGCAAGCCCTCCCCAGAGCAGACAGGCCACTACTGGCCAGAAGTTGCCGAACCGGGTCCATTGAACTGCCTGGAAGCGGACATTCCGACCGTCTGCAATGGGTCATTCGGCACCCTGGGGGGGCGACGATCCTGCAGGCACGCCGCGGCTATTTCGACCGCGGCGTCCGGTTCAGATTTCGGTCTGCTCTGAGAGGATCAGCGCGTCGTCAACCTCAATGCCGAGGTAGCGAACCGTGCTCTCCAGCTTGGTATGGCCAAGGAGCAGCTGGCAGGCTCGGATGTTGCCAGTTCGCTTGTAGACCAACGCCACCTTCGTGCGGCGCAGGCTGTGCGTGCCGAACGCCGCAGGGTCCAGGCCGATGAGGGCGACCCACCGGTCTACCAGCCGACTATAGTGCCGCGTCGTCAGATGCTCTCCAAGTCGGCTGCGGCTCGGGAACAGCCAGTCGCCGGCTTTCAACCTGCGCGCAGTCAGCCAGGCCGTGAGAGCCTCGCGGGTCGGTTCGGTAATCTCGAACGGAACCGGCCTGCCGGTCTTGCGCTGGCAGACGGTCGCTCGAAGACGCACGGCGTCGCCCAGGTAGATGTCGCTCACGCGCAGGCCGACGAGATCACACCCGCGCAGCTTGCTGTCGACGGCAAGGTTGAACAGGGCAAGGTCTCGCGTGCGGTTGGCGAGCTGGAGGCGCGTGCGCAGGGCCCAGATGTGCTTCGGCTTCAGCGGCGGTTTGGGGCCGACGATACGGCCGCGGTTCCAGGGAACACGTGTGCTGGTGGGAACAGTGACAACTTCGGGCATGACAGGCTCCTGGGTTTAGGAGCTCGTCATCAGTAATCCGATGCTGTCGCTGAGCCCAACGTTGAATGACGGCTCTCTGCAACACAAGCCGACATTGGCGCTGGCGGGCCTGAATCGCTGCTCCCGACCCAGAGCGGGCTCCGACAAGGTCCGCTTCCGGGCAATCTGACAAGTGGTGCGGGCGACTGTTGGCCGTAAGTGGACCGACGGCTTGTCAACGGCTCAGCCGGAGAATCGAACGGTTGATTTTCCTAAGCGACCCTCGCAGCTCCGATACTTCGCAGCCAGAGCTCGTGCGGTGCGCCTGTTGCCGTCCGGAACGCGCTGCAGGTAGGCTGCAAAGAGGCGGTTCGGATGCACGCTGGGTGATGTCTCGATCGTGGTACCGCAGCGCGGGGAGCCGTCTAGGTGCCACGCTTCGGGTAGGCCGTACAGCAACCTCCCTCCTCGAAGCGTTGCGACATGGCGCGGATCAGCTTTCGACGATCAGCGTTACGATGCGCCGAAATCCTTAATCCATAAGTCGTCAAGGATCGTTCGCCATTCGGTTCTGCCCGTGTGCTGGCGCACCGCACTGAACCTACCGCTCCTGTCAGTCTCAAGCGGTCACGTTGCCGCCGCGATTGCGCCTAAACATTGGGCGAGCAGTTAACGGCAGAAGCTGAAGATGTCGAACGGCACGGCGACCTTCTTGATCATCATCGCCGCGGTCAGTGCCTCGTTCGGTGCTTTGCACGGTTATCTATTCAACGATGGCCCGACACTCCCCGGCATCATCTACGGCACGTGTGTCGGCGTTCTGGTCATTGCCTAAAAGCGCGGCGTCGTCCTGGCAGGCTACAGCAAGTGGCTTCGACGCCTGCCTACCCTAGCCTACCTCGCCGCCGCTGAGGTGAGCCTCGTGCTCGCGACCATCCGAACGACACGGGTAGTGCTCGCCACCGCGCACCGGAACCACGACACGGCCGACAACGCGCCTGCCAACCTCGCGGCGTGGTGTCAACGCTGCCACATGATCCACGACAGGCCGGAGCACGTCCGGCGGCGGTGGCTGACGGTTTTCAGGCGGAAGGCGCTCGGCGACCTGTTCCACGGGCCCTACGGATAGGTATGATCGTACTAGATCGCACCCCGTAGGAGTAGGTCATGACATCGACGCTGCCGATCGATCCAAAGCCGGGCGATATCGCCACGCCTGACGGCAAGATCATGTGCCGAGACATGGAGTTGCACGAGTTCGGCTATTTCACCGTCAGCTACGAACAGGCGCAAGTCGCGCGGCAGTACGGTTGGGGCTGCCGGGCAGGTGTCGTCCTCGACGGAGAACATGACGACGAATGGAGTTGGGAGCACGCTGAGGAAGAGCGTCGAAGCGCGCTTGAGAATGGCGAGGAGCCACCCCGCGTTCGCATCTATCGAGAGTCACCTGCGTCCTGTCCGATTGACACGCCTCTTTCGTGCCGCCTTGAAGGCAGGTAGCCGGCGCGCTCGCGCACGGGAGCCGAAACAGCTCGACCGCGGCGATCGGGGAACGGCTCCCACCAACGTATAGACGATCTGCGCGGCTGCATCACGCTCGGCCTCGTCAGCGTCGTATCGAGCCACACAAAATGCACGATATCGATGCGCGTTATGAAATCAGCCCATTTGCTTCATTGCTGCACTGCACGCACATTCAGCCTCATGAAGCGACGGCGACCCGCCGCAAGAAGACGAACAGGCTGAACATCATGACCAAGCAGATCATCTCGCGTGCCGCCGCCGGTCTGGCGCTGACCCTTCTCGCCACCTCTGCCTTCGCGGGCGAGCCGGGCAACATCGACAACGCCAAGACGGTCGGCGCGCTCGCCCTGGAGACGCAGGGTCTCGCTACTGACACCGGCTCGGTGCACCGCCAGGGCGGCTACGCCCTTCCCGGCGCCGTCCAGTGGAAGGTCCCGGCCGGCGACGACCGGGTACAGCAGGCCGCTGCCTTCTAAGGGCGCCCCAAAGAAACCCCGGCCCCGCCGCCCGATCTGCTCACGGGCTGGCGGGTGCCTTGTGAGTGGCCCTCAGTCGTTATCGTTATGGTGCGCCCGAACCGAAGCTAGATTTTCGCTGCGTGCCGTCTTCGTGCGAGCCTGCGAGATAACCTTCGCGGTCGCAGGTGAGCGCCGCTTTAGCCAAGCATCATGCCGGCCGAGTGGCCGCCGGATAGAACGAGATTGATTCGGGTTCATCCAGCCCCCCAGAACGATGGAGAACCGGTCCCTGATCATGCGTCGCATCGCAATGGCTATTTTTGCGACGATCTTGAAGGGTGAGGCTCAGCAGGTCCGTCGAGCCGAGAACTGATGCGCCTTCGTGCCGGCGCCTCGGCGAAGCGCGAATGGACGATGCTGAGCACAGGGGCATAGCCAACCGACTGAAGAGGCAGGCCTAAGAAGCATCTGGTTGAAGCCGCAGCTGAGCCCAAATCTGCCGACGGTTGAGCCCCGCCCGGTTTTGCTCCGGCCGAGGCTGAAGGGATCAGGCCGCCTGAGCCATCGGCACCGGGCTCGGCGCATCCATGGCCCGCAAGTAGACTTCCAGCAGGCTTTCGTGCTCGTCGCGCTCGTCCTTGTCCTGCTTGCGCAGCTTCAGGATTTCCTTAAGCACCTTCACGTCGAGCCCTTCGCCTTTAGCCTCGGCAAAGATCTCCTTCTTAGTCTCCATGAGATCCTTGATCTCTTCCTCGATCCGCTCAATGCGCTCGATGATGGAGCGGATACGCTCGCCCGCGACGCCTACCGTGTCCGTGGTCTCGGTCATGCCTTCCTCGTGCTCACCGTGGGCGCGCAATCTCGCGGCTCACGGTAAGCGAGGCGTTAATGCGATGTGCGTCAGGCCGGTTCGGCGACCTTACGGGGGCGGCCGGCACGCTTCGGCTTCGCAGCCGGTTCAGGAACAGGCTCCGACGCGACCTCGACCTTCCGACGCTGCTGACCAAGCCCAATCCCCTTGGCGAGGGCCGAGCGTGCCGCCGAGTAATTTGCAGAGACGGATGGATAGTCATTCGGGAGGCCGTAGCGGGCGCGGTACTCCTCCATGCTGAGCCCGTGCGCCGTGAGATGCCGGCGCAGCGTCTTGTAGGGCTTGCCGTCGATGAAGGAGATCAGCGCATCGGGCTTCATCGATTTCCTGATCTGCGCGGTGGTGGCCTTCTCGGTCTCCGGCTCGGGTGCAATCGGCGCCGAGGAAACGCTGCTCAGCGCGCCATGCACTCGAACGAGGAGCGCAGGTAGCTCGGCAGCCGGAACCGAATTGTTGCTGACATAGGCTGAGATAACGTCGGCGGCCATTAGCAGCAGGCCAGTTGGTGCACTGTCACTCATGTTAGTTTGCTCCTTATAAATTCAGAAAGATCATGAAAATGCGCGATAAGCAACATATGACAGTCCGTCAGTCACATGGTTTTGTCGATGCTGCCACATGATCCACGACAGGCCGGAGCACGTCCGGCGGCGGTGGCTAACGGTGTTCCGGCGGGAGGCGCTCGGCGACCTGTTCCGCGGGCCATATGGGTGAAGCCAGACCCCAATCAGCTTGACCATGCGAGGGGCGGCTGAGTGGTAAGCGGCACCTTAAAGTCTCCCGCGAGCGCGAGGCCGCCGCGGCCATGGCGACCGACGAAAAGCAGGACCGCGAGCACCTGCTCGGCATGGTCCAGACCCTGCAGGCCGGGAACGCCGCGCTCGCTTCCCGGGCCCAGGCCGCCGAGGACGAGGTCGCGCGTCCAGGCTAGGCTCACCAAAGTCGAGAACCAACTCGACCGTTTCCGCGCCGAGCAGTTCTGGGACCGCGTCATGCAGGAGATAGCCGAGCTCCTCGTCGAGCGGGGCGGTCTGACGCCGTCGGAGATCCTACCGGGGCTCAGGGCGGTGACGGTCCGCGGCGCCACCCTGCATAAGGAGCCGCTCACGCCGGGCACCCTCAAGAACAAGATGGACGTCCGCGTCTTCCACGGCCGGTACTTCGAGGCGCGGGACGAGGGCCGCTACGCCCGTCGGGCCGGATGAGTGCAATTGTGGCCATCCGGTAAGTCCGACCGCAATGCCGTGGATCAGCCGCGACCTCTCGGCAACTTCCGCGTTATCCTCGGCTGTCGAGCGAGGGGCGTGGCGATGGAAGGCGACAAGGACACCGACGACCTTCCCCCGGTCACGGAGGACATTGGCCTGCCGACGCCGCACAGTCCCAGCCGCGTGCCCCCGCCGAACCTGCCGCCGGCCGCTCCCGGGGAGGGTGACACCGGCGGCGAGCATCCCGCGCCCGCGCCGCTAGGAGGCGAGGCGTGACAGGCCGTCCGATTGCCCGGACCACCTTCGTGGGCGATAGGCCCCGCATGCAGGCCCGGCCCTCGTTCGTTCACCGTTCACTTGGCTCGCGCGTAAGCCCGAACCTCCTTCAGGCAGCCCTCGCGGTTCGTGCAGGCCGCCCCGCGGTCGCGGGGTCGGGTCCGGCGTGAGCGACCCTTTCCGATTTCTCCCGTCGGGCGGCGTCACCGGCGCCGAGATCCGCGCGCGCGACTGGTCCGACACCTCCCTCGGTGCGCCGGAGGCTTGGTCGCCGTTCCTGAAGGCTACTCTCGCGCAGATGCTGTCGTGCCCCACGGCGATGTTCCTCGCCTGGGGGCCGGACCTGCTCTGCTTCTACAACGACGCCTACCGCCCGATCCTCGGCTACCGCCTGGACACGGCCCTGGGACGGCCCTTCCGGGTGGTATGGGCAAGCATCTGGGACGAGATCGGTCCCCTCGTCGATGCGACGCTCGCCGGCGAGAGCACCACCGTTACCGACATGCCGCTCGACCTCTCGCGCGACGGCAGGCCCGAGCGCGGCTGGTGGTCCTTTAGCTACTCGCCGGCCATCGACGAGGCCGGCGGGGTCGCCGGCCTGTTCTGCGTTACCGCCGAGACCACCGCCCGCGTCCTCGGAGAGGCGGCCCTGCGCGAGAGCGAGGACCACTTCCGGCACACGGTCGAACTGAACCCGCAGGTCCCCTGGACCTGCGACCCGGCAGGCAACATCACCTCGTTTTCGAACCGCTGGCTGACGCTGACCGGCCAACGGCCACACGAGACCTACGGGTCCGGCTGGATCAAGGCGGTCCACCCCGAGGATGTCCCGTCCACGGTGACGGCCTTCACGGCCTGCCTCGCCTCGGGCGACCCCGTCGACGTCGATTACCGGCTCCGCATGGCCGCGACGGGCGATTACCGCTGGATGCGCGCCCGTGCCCAGCCACGCCGGAACGCAACCGGCGCCATCGTCTCCTGGTACGGCGTCGTCGAGGACATCCACGACCGCAAACTCGCCGAGCGCGACCTGCGCGAGCTTAACGCGCACTTGGAACGTCGCGTCGAGGAGGTGCTCGCCCAGCGTAAGCTCTGGGCCGACGTGTTCGAGGTCACCGACGCCCTCGTCTGCGCCCTCGGTCCCGACTACCGGCTGCTCGCCGTCAACCGCGCCTACGCCGACGAGTTCGAGGCCATCTACGGGGTCCGCCCGAGGGTCGGCGACGACCTGATCGGCCTCCTGTCACACGTTCCCGGGCAGCAGGCGCAGGCGCGGACAGTCTGGACGCGGGCGCTGTCGGGCGAGGCGTTCACGCTTGTCGACGAGTTCGGCGACCCCGACCGCAAGCGGCCCTGCTACGAGCTGACCTTCACCCCGTTGCAAGACGCCGACGGCGAGCGGATCGGCGCCTTCCAGTACGCGACCGACGTCACCCAACGGCTGCGCGACCTGGAGCAGCTCGCCAAGGCCGAAGAAGCCCTGCGCCAGGCCCAGAAGATGGAGGCCGTCGGGCAGTTGACCGGGGGCGTCGCGCATGACTTCAACAACCTGCTGACCATCATCCGCTCGTCGATGGACCTGCTGCGCAAACCCGACCTGCCGGAGGAGCGCCGCCGCCGCTACATGGACGCGGTATCCGACACGGTCGACCGCGCCGCCAAGCTGACCAGCCAGCTCCTCGCCTTCGCCCGCCGCCAGTCGCTGATGCCCGAGGCCTTCGACGTCGGCGCGCGCATCGCCGCGACCGCGGACATGCTGGCCACGGTCACGGGCGCCCGCATCCGGGTCGTCGTCGAGGTGCCGTCCACGACCGCTTGCCACGTCTTCGCCGACCCGAGCCAGTTCGAGACCGCGCTGATCAACATGGCGGTGAACGCCCGGGACGCGATGGACGGCGAGGGCACGCTCACGCTGAGGCTCGAATGCCGACGCGGCCTGCCGGAGATCCGCGGGCACGCCGGCACGAGCGGACCGTTCGTGGCGGTCTCCGTCACCGACCAGGGCGTGGGCATCGACCCGGCGAACCTCCCGCACATTTTCGAGCCCTTCTTCACGACCAAGGAGGTCGGCAAGGGTACGGGGTTGGGCCTTAGCCAGGTCATCGGCTTCGCGAAGCAATCGGGCGGCGACGTCGACGTCGCGAGCCGGCCGGGCCGGGGGACGACCTTCACCCTCTACCTGCCCCAGGTCGAGGCGCCCGCGACGGACGCCCCGGACGAGCCGAAGGCCGTCCTGGACGGACGGGCGCTCCGCATCCTCGTCGTCGAAGACAACCTCGACGTCGGGCAGTTCTGCACGCAAATCCTGGAGGAACTCGGCCACACCACCGTCTGGGCGAAGAACGGCGAGGAGGCCCTCGCCGAGGTCGAGCGGGACATGGACCGGTTCGACGCGGTGTTCTCGGACGTGGTGATGCCCGGAATGGGCGGCGTCGCGTTGGCCCGGCGCCTACGGGCGCTCGTGCCCGACCTGCCCATCATTCTCACGTCCGGCTATAGCGACGTGCTAGCCCGCGAGGGCACGAACGGGTTCGACCTCGTGCGCAAGCCCTACTCCGCCGCCCAGGTCGCCGAGGCGTTCCGCGCCGTCCCGGGGCGGTTGCGTATCCCCGCGAGCTGATGCGGGGGACACGGAGACGTGACAACGACGTCCCGGATCTCAGGCCCGGTTGATCGGGCCCGGCGGCTGCGGCGCCGGCGGCTCGGCCGGCGGATAGCCTGCGGGCGGGGTTGGGTCCGGCGGCGGGTCGCCGATGGGCGGCAACGGGTCGTCGCCCGGGTGCGGCGTGTCTGACCGCATCATGTGGCCCCTGTCGGCTCCCGGACCGGGAGCGGAACCCAACGCACGACGGACCCGAAGGTGGCGCCCGGCCCTGAGGCCGAGCGTCACCCACACGGAATGACCGGACCGGGGGGCTACAAGGCAAGGGCCGCCGTCCCGGCCACGATGCCGGGGCGGTCCCGTTCAAGCCATGAGGCGGCGCGTGTTGTCGGCCACCAGTTCCCGATAGCGCGCGACGACCTCACCGTGGCTACCGCCGGTCATCAAGGTGTTCGTCGCCTCGATCGCGGCCACGACTTTCTCGCCCACCATGGACACCATCTCGGCCTGGGCCTCGGCCCCGCCCCAGGCGATCCGCACCAGCCGCAACTCGATGACCTTCTGCGCCTCGAAGGCGAGCAGGAACGCGGCATAAAAGGGATTCGGCATGGAGGCTCCGGTCGGTCGATCTCGTCGGATAACTCCGAGAGCCGGCTCGATGTCCGCGGAAGGCTACGCAGGCGACCCATCCGCTGGGCGCACGGCCATCGCCTTCGAACGCCCGCAATCGCCGCTTAGGCGGTAACTGCGGAAATGCGGGAAGTCGTTGCCCTCATGTCTCGTTTCCGGCCAAGGTCGCACCGCGCTTGCGCTTGGCATCGGACCCGCACGCGACGTGCGCAACCACGGACACCATGACCCAGTACCTCGTCAGGCGCGCCAACGTCCTCGTCCTCGGCGTGCTGATCGCCATCGTCGCCCTGGTCGGCGCGGTGACCTGGGAGCGGTTGAACGCCTCGCGCGAGGCCCGCGCCTGGTCGCAGCACAGCTACCGCGTGCTCAACACGACCAAGGACCTCGCCATCGCCCTGCGCGATGCCGAGCGCGGGCAGCGCGGCTACGTCCTCACAGGCCGGGACGAGTACCTCGGCCCCTACGACGCGGCGCGCGACCGCCTCGGCCTCCTTCAGGGCGAGCTCCAGAAGCTGACCGCCGACAACCCCGTGCAGCAGGACCGCATCCGGGCGCTCGCCCCGGCCATCCAGCACAAGCTGGAGGAACTCGCCCAGACGCTGCAGGCGCGCCGCGACGGCGGACTGGAGATGGCCCTGCGCATCGTCAACGGCGACGCCGGGCGCAACCACATGCAGGACGCCGAGAACATGCTCTTGGCTATGCTGAACGACGAGCAGCGGCTCCTCGACGAGCGCCTCGCCCAGAACGACGCCCGCGCGGCCTGGGTGCGCTGGATGGTCATCGCCGGCTCAGTGCTGGCCGTCCTCATCCTGCTCTGGGCGGCACGCCTCCTGAACCAGGCGTGGTCGCGCTCCTACCGAACCGAGGCGGAGCAGCGGGCGCTGGCCCTGCGCCTGCGCACCACTCTCGACAGCCTCAGCCAGGGCGTCGCCGTGTTCGGGCCCGACCGCAAGCTCGCGAATTGGAACGAGTGCTTCCAGGTGCTGCTCGACCTGCCGAAGGCGATGCTGCGGCCGGGCACTACCTATGGCGCCTTCGTCGAGCACACCGGCGAGCCCGGCCGCCCCGCCCTGGAGAACGAGGACCAGGTCCGGCACGGCAGCCGGAATCCCGGCGAGGCCGTCACCTACGAGCGCGAGCGCGAGGACGGCCACCACCTGGAGATCCGCCGGACGCCGATGCCGGACGGCGGCTTCGTCCTGACGATCTCGGACATGACCAAGCGTGCCCAGGCCGAGGCCGTCCTGCGCGAGGCCCAGAAAATGCAGGCGGTGGGGCAACTCACCGGCGGCATCGCGCACGATTTCAACAACCTGCTGCAGGTCATCCTCGGGAACCTGGAGTTCGTCCGGGCCAAGCTCGACGGCGACGCCAAGCTCCAAACGCGCATCGAACGCGCGGCCTGGGCGGCCCAGCGCGGCGCGACGCTGACGGGGCAACTCCTCGCCTTCGCGCGCAAGCAGCCCTTGGCGCCCGCGCCCGTGGACCTCGCCGCGACGATGCCGGACCTGATCCCGCTCCTGCGGCGCACCCTCGGCGAGCACATCGAGGTGCGCTACGTCGAGACCGCCGGGCTTTGGCCGGCGATGGCCGACCCGGCGCAACTGGAGAGCGCGGTCCTCAACCTCGCCTTGAACGCCCGGGACGCGATGCCGGGCGGCGGCAGGCTCACCATCGAGCTCGGCAACAAGGTCCTCGACGAGGCCTACGCCCGGGACAACGCCGAGATCGAGCCGGGCGACTACGCGATGGTGGCGGTCTCGGACAGCGGCCATGGCATGACGCCCGAGGTCGTGGCGCGCGTATTCGAGCCGTTCTTCACGACCAAGCCCGACGGCAAGGGCACGGGGCTCGGCCTCGCCATGGTGTTTGGCTTCGTCAAGCAGTCGGGCGGGCACGTGAAGATCTATTCGGAGCCCGGCGAGGGCACGACGGTGAAGATCTACCTGCCCCGGGCGGTCGGGGCCGTCACCGCGGCCGGTCAGCGGACCGCGGTCCCAATCGAGCTGCCGCGGGGCTCGGCCACCGTCCTGGTGGTGGAGGACGAGGCCGGCGTGCGCGAGATCGCCTCAGCGATCCTCTCCGACCTCGGCTACCGGGTCCTTCAGGCGGCCGACGGCGAGGAAGCCTTGCGCGTGTTCGGCGCGAACGTCGCCACCGTCGACCTGCTGCTGACCGACGTGGTCCTGCCCGGCAAGGTGCGTGGCCGCGAGCTCGCCGAGCGGGTGCAAGCCCTGCGGCCGGAGGTGCCGGTGGTGTTCATGTCCGGCTACACCGAGAACTCCATCGTGCACCACGGGCGGCTGGACGAGGGGGTGCATCTCGTCGGCAAACCATTCAAGCGCGAGCAACTCGCGTGCAAGGTCGCCGAGGTGCTCGCGGCCTCCGCCGCGGCGACGCCCGGGGCTGCGAACGTCGTCGCCCTGCGCCCTAAACGGGACGCGGGCGCGTGAGGCCGAAGTTTCAAGCCTAGATTTAATGACCTGACCGGCTGGCTTTGGACCGGGCTGATTGAGAGGATCAGCCAGGACTGAAGGAGTCGGACATGCGGCGAGGTCAGAAGACGAGCGCGGAGCAGGTTGTGCTGAAGCTGCGCCAGATCGAGGTGCAGACCGCCCAGGGCAAGAGCTTGGCGTTGGCGTGCAAGGAGGCAGAGATCTCCGAGCAGAGCTATTACCGCTGGCGCAAGGAGTACGGCGGCCTGCAGGTCGATCAAGCCAGGAAGATGAAGGATCTTGAGCGCGAGAATGCTCGGTTGCGCCGCCTCGTGGCGGATCTATCCCTGGAGAAGCAGGTGCTGGCGGACGTCGCCTCG
>NZ_FOSV01000036.1 GCF_900114375.1 Methylorubrum salsuginis
GCCTCCAGGACGACGAGGGCAATCGGTAGGTTGCCGAAGCGGCGCGTGAGGGCCTCCAGACCTTTTGCGTCCCGAGGGACATGGAAGGCCTCGTTCAACGGCCTGAGATGAACGTCGAGACGGTCCTTGGACACGTCGATGCCGACGAAGATGGTGGGTTGATCGTCCATGACCCTACCTTGCAAATGCGGGCTTGGGCCCGAGCGGCTGTCCGGGTTCGGGACTGTGGCGGTGAGGGCCGCACCTTGCTCTGTCGCGGGCTTACGAGCCCGAGGCAAACACGGGCTAACCCTCACCGTGTAGCCTCGCCGGCGTCACTCCAGCGGGCAACTCAAAGATACAAGGCAGTCCGTCGCGCGATACAGCTACGTCAAGAAAGCGTGAGAGCGGCGGCCAAGCGCTACGGCGTCAGTCCGACGACGATCCAGAAGTGGCGTGATCGGGAGACGACGGCCGACGCCGCCATGGGACCGAAGGAGCCGCGCTCGACCACGCTGACGCCGGGGGAAGAGGCGATCGTCGTCGCTTTTCGGCGGCATACCCTGTTGCCGCTGGATGATTGCCTCTACGGGCTGCAGCCCACGATCCCGCATCTGACCCGCTCCAGCCTGCACCGGTGCCTGCAGCGACATGGCATCAGCCGCTTGCCGGAGGTCGAAGGCGACAAGCCCGAGAAGAAGCGCTTCAAGCCATATCCGATCGGCTACTTCCACATCGATATTGCACAGGTCAGCACCGAGGAGGGTAAGCTGTACCTCTTCGTGGCGATCGATCGCACCAGCAAGTTCGCCTTCGTCCGTCTGGTCGAAAGTGCCGGCAAGATGGAGGCAGCGCAGTTTCTGCGAGACCTGGCAGCAGCAGTGCCTTATCGCATCCACATCGTCCTGACCGACAATGGCATCCAGTTTACCTCTCGCAAGAGAGACATCTGGGACGGCGAGCACATCTTTGATCGTGTCTGTGCCGAGAACGACATCGAGCACCGGCTGACCAAGGTGAACCATCCCTGGACCAACGGTCAGGTCGAGCGAATGAACCGCACGATCAAGGACGCGACCGTCAAACGCTACCACTACGACAGCCACGAGCAGTTCAGGGATCACCTCCAGCTCTTCGTGGATGCCTACAACCACGCCCGCCGCCTCAAGACGCTGCGCGGCCTGACACCCTACGAGTTCATCTGTCAGGCCTGGACGAAAGAGCCCGAACGCTTCAGGCTCGATCCGTCACACCACATCCCGGGACCATACACCTAGACGTCGCTCTCAACATCACCTTACGATGGCTGCCAGCGCGCCCGCCCAAATTGAGCCGGCCGCAAAATCTCCAAAAATTCAACTGCAAGAGCTGGCCCGGCAGTCGAATATCTGCGTCGTTCGAGGATATTATCGAACACTACTGTGGCACTTGCAGCAATCTGATCGATCGGCCTCAGCGCATCATGCCAATCGGCTAGTTCGCTTATCTGCACGAGTCGGGAATAAAAAAATCTATTGGTTGTTCCGTGTTTATCAGCTTGGCCGCGTTTCATTTATTGTCATTTGGAATATCTTTTTGATTTTCGCGAGATATCCATGCCCCGGATATTTCCTCTAGCGAAGCATCGCTGTTGAGAAAATTCGAGCAGCTCCGGAGCAGAATTTCAACAGGATGTCGCGCTTTCCCCCTCATGCTGCACTCCCAAACGACGAGGCACCGCCAGCCAGATGATGTGAGCTGTATGATTTGGCGCTGATCTCTCTTCCGATTTTCTTGTATCTTAGTCTCCCAGAATTCGCGCCTAGTACTGGGTAGCCGAAATAATGGGCAGTCGTGGCCATGCCAGAAACAGCCATGCACGAAAATCACAGCCTTGTAACGGTGAAAGACCAAGTCAGGCCTTCCAGGTAGCCCTTTTGCATGGAGACGATAGCGAAAACCGTCAGCATGCAGAAGTTTGCGCAGCACAATTTCTGGCTTTGTATCCCGTCCTTTGATGCGGCTCATGACGAGTCGCCGTTGTGCGGGCGTAAGAACATCAGTCATAGCCAAAACCGGTAGAACCGAGAACAGGTGACGCGTAACTTCAATAGGAGCAAGGCCTATTTGATCTAATTAGGTTCCATTGCCTTACTCCCAGTGGTTGTTGTGCTTAGCGATAAGGCCGGCTGCCACCTGTGTCATATATCAAAGCTCCGCCGCGTGCCGTTCGCATTCTGCCGCTCACAAGGTCACGACCCGCAAGGCTTTCGTGCTCGTAAGTCTCTGCTCAGGTGAAAAAGTGGTGATCGTGGCCGATTGCCTCAATGACGCCGCAACTACCGCTGCCAGCTGCAAAGCAAGAAACGGGGGAACTGCATTTCCGATCTGCTCATACTGCTCCGTTTTATTTCCCTCAAAATAATAATTATCCGGGAAGGTCTGTAACCTGGCAACTTCCCGCACCGTTAAGCTTCGACATTGCATTGGATCGTAGTGAATGTAATAATGTCCGTCTCTTTGTATGTGAGATACGATGGTCGATGCCGGCCTCCCTGCAACCTGAACCCGAAATCTGTCTGCAAATGTTCGAGAAGGCACGTCCTTGCGGCCTGCTTCATAGACGCTGCGGTGTTTCGGCAAGAGGGCGCTAGGGAAGTGACGGAGTTTTGGTGATTCGCCGAAATGTTCAGCATACACGGCGAGGAATAGATATCTAGCGAAGTCGCTGTCCATGTGGTCGCGACTCCTGTGCTGTATAACCCCGCCTAATCGCTGATCGGTCAGCCACCGGTGAAGTTCTAAATCTCCTATGCCCGCGTCTTTCCAAGGGATGAATCCTGCGCCCTTCGTAAGTCGACGGCTTATAGTATTCTTGGCAGTGCTAATCCCCTCTCGTATTGCCGCCGGTTCGATTTGTTCCAGTGTCTCGTCGGGAATGGCATTAGCTACGGCGTCTGCCCACATCTCTGGCGAGTCCATGCTGCGATCTCGTCGCTTGCCGTCATGGCTTCGCCCACTGCGGCCGCTTCGTAGCGGGGGGAGGCTTCCTATGACTTGTTGAACTGTTACTTTGTCCGCTCTGGGTGTCAGAGGTAACGGCACGGCATCTACATCCTCACGGACGCCGAAAATGATGACCCTATGACGCTCCTGCGGAATTCCATAATGCTCCGCCTTGATGAGATAATCTTCAGGAGCATTGTCTCCGAATAGCATGTGCGGCGGGTTTGTAAAAGAATAAAGATTGTATCCAAACCGACTGCCGTCTGCAAAATCTTCCCAGCCGGATGGTAGCTTTTCGTTTCGAATTGCAAGCCAAGGATCGGTCAGATCCCTTGTAATGCGTTCGAATATATATGAGGGGGGCTGTCCGTCCGTGGCGTTGCCTGAAGAAATCTTTGATGTCAGTATCCCCTTCACATTTTCCATTACAAAGAATGGCGGCTGATGTATTGCAACAATTTCCAGATACTCAGTATATAGGGTGTGCCGCTCATCTTGAAAAAACTTGTTGGCCCTCAGCATCTGCCGTTGCTTCAGCTCATCCTCTGAAAGATTAAGGTCAAGGTCGCGGCGGTGTCCAAGGCGGCGCGCTCTCCCGACAACAGAATAAGCTTGGCAGGGTGGCCCGCCAAGAAGTACCCACATCGTGGCTCCTGCAAGTCTGCGTCGGATCCTGCGGTGAAGCTTAAAGAAGTTCCTCTCGCTTTTGTCGCCAAGTGCATATTTCCAGACTTCTGCGGCTGAATGTCGCCACTCTGGATGGCGGCGGAGTGCATTGAGCGCCTCTGACTTGGCTAATGGATCATCACTCCTTATGTATTCATAGTATGCGTCTGGGACATCTTCGAGGCGAAACTGCCTCAAAAATGCGCGCAGGCGTAGTGTTCGGACAGCTGCTTCGTCCTTCTCGATGGAGAGAATGGTTTTATATTGTAGGTTGTCGCTGAGGAACTCGGCATAGCGGCTGAAGCCCTCGCTCAGACCGCCCGGGCCGGCGAACAAATCGATGACTGGTAGGGTGTTGGCGTAGCTTCGCATGCGACTTGATACGGTGTCCGGCATTCGTTGACCAGGCTCTCCATGGGCGCATTCGGATTCTTTTCACCTCCGTTTTGCGATTTCGTTACGACGATCTCCCGCCTCGGCGAGCCACGGCTGCCGTCGCTGCGATGTTCTTCTAGTGCAATCATTGTGCTTGATCGGTGCCTCCAGCCGCTGGGCGGTCGGATGGCTATGTGCCCTTTGCGCTGTTTCATCAGCGGTGGCCGCCTTGATCAACTATCTGCGCTTGGAATTGGCGGGTGCCTTGGAGATGTCTTTCAATCGGCGCCAAGGTTCTTTGATCTCGAACACTCTCCCCTCCGTCTAAAGCCTGACTGGTTGAAGGGGCCCAATTTGGCACTCGGAACGACATGGTGCGACCGGAACACCCGAGGTGAGCGCAGCGATGGATCCCACTTCGAGCATGCCGGCTCTGAACGCCTCACTGGGTGGCGGGAGAGGCGCAGCAGGAGCCGCGCAACGCGCTGCCGGCGAGTGGCCCGGGCGGCGAGAGCGGCCCGGGCGCAATGCTCGAGAGCTTTGCTATGCGTCGCCAAGCGGCAGCAGGGCGAGTTCGCCGGCCTTGCGTAGGATCGTCGGCTGGGTGGGGTAGTCACGCCAGCGCAGCGAGAAGACCCGACCGTTGATGCCGATCACCTCGGCCTCCCACCACCCCTCGTCGGGGCCCTCATGGGCGAGCACGATGCTGCCCAGTCCGATCTCGGCGGGATCGCGCGGCTTGGGCTGGCCGACGAAGGTTCGGTCGCCGGGACGGGGCGCATTCGATGCCGCGGTCAACGGCGAACTGGCCCCAGATTCGGTTGCCGTGGGATCAGTCGCACCCGAGGCGCTGGCTTGTGAAACGGCCGGGTTGGCCTTCCGCTCGGCGCTCCCTGCCGTGACGGTGGTTGTGCTGTTTGGGTTGGTCGAACCGACTTGGCGGGCATTCCTGCTTGCCGTTGTTGACGCCGTCTTGGCTGCGCTCGTCTCCTGCACCGGGAACGATGCTGCCCCCGGCCCCGTGCCCGCGGTCGCTCGTGGCTCAACGGACATCGGGGGCGACGACGCGGGCGCCGCCTGCGATCGCGGGGCAGCGCCAGGCTGCGACGGCGACGGAGCAGACTGCGTACCGCCGGGCGGTTTGCCGGCCTTGGCGGATCGGTTGGCGAGGGCGTGGCGGGTCATCGAAGGTCTCCAGAAACGACGAAGGCCCCCGGAGTGGGGGCCTTCTGGCAGGTGCGGCAGTGAAGGAGGAACGGCTGGTCTTGGCGACTCCAGCAATTGGGCGGCCGGGGCCGCGGGCATCGTGGTCGTCGGACCATGGGCATCTCCTCCGTTTCATCGGCCCGGGGCAACGGCCGCAAACGGCACGACCGATCAACGCCACCACTATAGCCGGAATGCCCGCAAAGTCAAGACTTTAATCCTATGAAGCGATTTTGTCGCCATCACGCGACCGCTTCTTCTCGATCGTCGGCGATCCTCCCTGGCTGGTCGCGCCGCCCTGCGCGCCACGGGACTGATCGCCAGGAGCGTCTTCGATGGAGCCACGAATGGAATGCGCTTCCGCGCCTACGTCACCGACACCCTGGCTCCGGTGCTGAAGCCCGGCGACATCGTCATCCTCGACAATCTGAACGTCCACAAGGTCGCCGGGGTGCGCGAGGCCATCGAGGCGGTCGGCGCACAGACACCTCATCCGAAGGCGATCCATACCTGCTCCAACTCGACGTAAGGCTACCCCCGGACCGCGTGAGTCTGCAGCCCGCCATCGCCGCCGCCTTCCTCGGACGCCTCGACCTTTCGGCCACCGCCCCGGCCACGTCGAGGAATGACGCGGACGACGAGGCCGGTCGCCGGGCGCTGGCAACCGTGCGGGCGTTCTATCAGGCCTTAAGACGGGCCGACAGCGAGGCCGCCTCGCGCCTCGTCATCCCCGAGCGCCGACAGGTCGGCCCGTACGCGCCGGGGGCGATCACGCGCTACTACGCGGGCCTCGCTGAGCCGCTGCGCCTGACCGCACCCTGCGTTGCCGTCGGCCCCTATGCGGTCGGCGCCAATGAAACTGACAGCAATCCCTTCGCACTGGTGACATGCACCCTTGGCCCGCTGCCGATTTTTGTATGATTGAGCAACGGGTGCGGGAATCGGGCCACGACCCGTCGGCTGGTCTCGCAGATTAGATCTGTTTTAATTTGTATCAGGCCGGCTGAGCCCCCTGACAATTGCAGGAGCATTTCCATGGCAAATGCCAAGTGCGAGAGCTGCCGGTTCTTCGACGAGCACAAGGTCAACGGCGCGGTCGCACAGAACGACGAAGGCCTGTGTCGCTTTAACCCGCCGGTCAGCCAGCCCGGCCCGGACGCGCACGGCCTGTGGCCAGTGGTCGGCTCTACAGACTGGTGCGGGCACTACACGCCCGGGATGACGGCCGCGGAGTGAGACGCGATTGCCCCTCAGCTATCGAAGGGTCAGTCGAAAGGCTGGCCCGTATTTCATCAAATTAGACCACCCCTCAATTTATTTTATTCCAATATTGTTGGCCTACGCCCCCGAATAGATGAAATTTGGAATTTTTTCCAACTCCCGCTGCATTGTCTTAAGTTCGTGTTCGCCGTAGGTATCCCCCACAGCCCTTTTGCCGTGCCCGGTGATGGCGTCCACCGTGTCCGGCCGCAACTCATGTCGTCGGGCCAACGTCTTGAAGCGGTGCCGCCAAGAGTGATTCGGGCTCAGCCGTTCGTCGATCAGGCCCAGGCTTCGTACCCAAGGCCCCAGCCGCTTGGTAGCCGTACCGCCTCGCTTACCAAACTTATCAGGCGGCAGACCGGGAAAGAGCGGCCCTCTCTCAGTGCCCTGCGCGAAAGCGAGAAAACCCTGCTCGATCAACGCCGAATGCACCGGGATGGTACGCTCGGAGTTGGTGTTCTTGATCGGTCCCGCCGCAGCGTCGAAGCGCATCGCCCACACCGAGCCGAATGGCATCACGTCCTCGGCGCGCAACTGACAGGCCTCGGCCAAACGCGCACCGGAGAAAGCGCAGAGCCATGGGATCCAGCGCCGCACCGGATCGGCTTCCTGCGCCGCCGCCCGCAAAATCGTGGCCGCCTCATCGTCGCTGAACCCGCGGATGCCTTGACCGGCTTTGCGCCGAACGTCGATCGTCACCGCCGCGGCAGGATTCGTCTCGAGCCGTCCATTGCGCACCCCCCAGCCCAAAATCGACTTGACCGCCGACAGGCTGGCGTCGCGGATCGTCTTCGAACTCTGCCCTGACGCGACCAAGTGCTCCTTCCACCGCACGACGTCGCTCTGCGTCAGCCGATGCGCGTCATCATGCCCGATGAACGCAGCGAGCTTGTCGATCACGCGAGTCCACTCATAGCGCGTGCGAGTGGCCGGCGTGGCTTCTGCCGCCCAGGCTTCGATCAGCGTGCCGAAGCTGAGCGGCGCCCTCACTGAACTGGTCGGCGCTGTCGCGATGGCATGAGAGAGGGCGAGAGCTGACGTAGCGTCGGCGCTCTTCGGAGGTGCGAGTTCGAGAGGCTCGCCGCGGGTTCCTCGCTCCAGCGCCAAACAGGCTCGCTGGACGGCCGCTGCCACAGCACGGGTGAGTTCATCCTGCCCGGCCGCGTCAAGGATAAGGCCGCGGCCCGACGCGAGTGCTTCGGCTTGCTCGCGGCACCAGTCACGCATCTCGACCCGGACCATCTCGCGCCGGTTCGTTTCAGGCGCACGCGCACGTTCGAGAGCGGCGCGGCCGCGATCGAGGACCGACATGTCAGGATCATCGTCCGAGCGCCAGAGAGAATCGCCGAGATCCGTGCGCCAGAAGGTCTGACGGCTGGGATAGTCGCGGTGCTCAGCCAGCCAATGGTCAAAAATCTCAGCCGCAACGTCGTGCGCCTCACGTTCGGTGAGGGTACGCTTGCCCTTCCGCAGGCTCGCCCATTGATGTTCGAGTTTGAGGAGCTCTTCAGCGTAGCGCCGCTTGGCTTCCTCGGGATCACGCGTTTTGAGGCTGAACGTGATCTCCCTGCGGCCTACAACGGCGACGAGCTCGGCGGGCACGCGCTTGCGCAGCCAGTAGACCCGGGAGCGCGGATGGAGGTGAGGGCGAGACATCGCGAGAATCATGTGTGTAGCACCGCTGTGTAACACGCGGGCTCGTCCAACCACATGATTTGCTTAAACTTGCTTGCGATTCAGCGGCTTAGCCAGCTGATGGTGCCCAGGAAAGGACTCGAACCTTCACCTCTTGCGAGACTGGTACCTGAAACCAGCGCGTCTACCAATTCCGCCACCTGGGCGCCGGGTCGTGTGCGACCGGCGATGGGGTTCGTTTAGGGGGCTGCGGCGCGGGCGTCAATCGCTGTTTCGCGTCGCCTCGAAAAAAGCTCGGCTGGGGGACCTCCCCCCGGACGACGGTGTCGCCCGGGGGGAGGGGCCTCAACCGCGCCAGTCGCGGATGTCGACGAAGCGGCCGGCAACGGCGGCCGCCGCGGCCATGGCAGGGGAGACGAGGTGGGTCCGCCCGCGGGGGCCCTGGCGGCCCTCGAAGTTGCGGTTCGAGGTCGAGGCGCAGCGCTCGCCCGGGCGCAGCTTGTCCGGGTTCATGCCGAGGCACATCGAGCAGCCCGGCTCGCGCCAGTCGAAGCCCGCCGCCTTCAGGATGCGGTCGATGCCCTCGGCCTCGGCCTGTGCCTTCACGAGACCGGAGCCCGGCACCACCATGGCCGAGACGCCCTCGTGGACCTTTCGGCCCTCGACCACCTTGGCGACCGCGCGCAGATCCTCGATGCGGCCGTTGGTGCAGGAGCCGATGAAGACACGGTCGAGCGTCAGGTCGGTGATGCGGGTGCCCGGCGTCAGGCCCATGTATTCCAGCGCCTTCTCCTTGGACTGGCGCTTGTTCTCGTCGGCGATGGTCGCGGGGTCCGGCACGAGGCCGGCGATCGAGACCACGTCCTCGGGGCTGGTGCCCCAGGAGACCAACGGGGGCAGGTTGGCCGCGTCCAGCCGGACCTCGCGATCGAAATGCGCGCCCTCGTCGGTGATGAGGCTTTCCCAATAGCGGCGGGCCGCATCGAACGCCGCGCCCTTCGGCGCCTTCGGCCGGTCCTTGACGTAGGCGTAGGTGGTGGCATCGGGCGCGACCATGCCGGCGCGGGCGCCGCCCTCGATCGACATGTTGCAGATCGTCATCCGGCCCTCCATCGAGAGGGCGCGGATCGCCTCGCCGGCATATTCGATGACGTGTCCGGTGCCGCCCGCGGTGCCGATCTCGCCGATGATCGCCAGGATGATGTCCTTGGCGGTGACGCCCGGCGGCAGGGTGCCGTCGACGGTCACCCGCATGTTGCGCGCCTTACGCTGGATCAGCGTCTGGGTGGCCAGCACGTGCTCGACCTCCGAGGTGCCGATGCCGTGGGCGAGCGCCCCGAAGGCGCCGTGGGTCGAGGTGTGGGAATCGCCGCAGACGATGGTCTGGCCCGGCAGGGTAAAGCCCTGCTCCGGCCCGATGATGTGGACGATGCCCTGGCGCCGGTCGAGGGCGTCGTAGAACTCGATGCCGAAGTCGCGCACGTTCTCGGCCAGAGCCTCGAGCTGGGTGCGGCTCTCCGGATCCTCGATGCCCTTGGAGCGGTCCGAGGTCTGGACGTTGTGATCGACCACCGCCAGCGTCTTGTGCGGCGCGTGCACCTTGCGGCCGGCGACGCGAAGCCCTTCGAAGGCCTGCGGGCTCGTCACCTCGTGGACGAGGTGGCGGTCGATATAGAGGAGGGTCGACCCGTCCGGCTGGACATCGACGACGTGGTCGTCCCAGATCTTGTCGTAGAGGGTGCGCGGCGCGGTCATGGCGAGACGTGTCTGACGGGTTGACGACCCCATCCGAGGAATGCCCCGCCGGGTCGCCGGGCGACGACGGGCAGCGGGAGACGTCCGGTAGGAGGGGGCCTTACGGTGAGGAACCCTTTAGTAATCCTCCCATTCCGGTTTCGGAAGGGTGCGGACGCACATCGCCGTTGCGGCGCATGCTCCCGTTCAAGCCGTCGCGTCGGGGAAGGTCGCGGCGAGCGGCATCCGCACCGCGTCCGCCAGCGGCACGGGGCGGCCCAGAAGGTACCCCTGGGCGCAGGTGATGCCGATGTCGCGCAAGGCCGCGAATTCGGCCAGGGTCTCGATGCCCTCGGCCACCACGTCGCAGCCGGTGCGGCGGCCGTAGGTGGTGATCGATTCCGCCAGCGCCCGCCGGGCGGCGTCGCGGTCGATGCCGCGGATCAGGCTCATGTCGAGCTTGATGTATTCCGGCGCGAGGTCGAGCACGTGCCGGAAGGTCGAGTGGCCCGCCCCGACATCGTCGATGGCCAGCCGCAGCCCCCGGGCCCGCAGCGGGGCCAAGGCCTGCCGCAGCGCCTCGTAGGATTCGACGCCCGCATGCTCGGTCAGTTCGAGGACGACGCGCTCCAGCGGCACCCCGGCGAAGGCGGCGGCGAGGCGCGGGCTCAGGAGCCGCACGGGCGTGAGGTTGACCGTGAGGAGCAGCGCGGGATCGAGGGCGGCCAAATCGGCCAGCGCCCGGTCGAGGGCCAGGAATTCCAGCTCTTCGCCAAGGCCGACCTTCGCCGCCTCGCCGAACCATTGATCGGGTCCGCGCCGGGGCTCGGCGGTGAAGCGGGACAGGGCCTCGAACGCCTTCAGCCGGCCTTCGCTCAGGGAGAAGATCGGCTGATAGGCGATCTCGATCGCTTTGGCCTCGATCACCGCCAGGATCCGGGCGCGCCCCTCGTCACGCTCGGTAGCGGCGCGGCTGTCGCGGTGCAGGATCGCGCCGACGAGATCGGCGCAAAGCCGCAACAGGCCGAGGTCGCGGGTGGTCAGGGAGCGGTCGGGGGTGAAGCTGAAGCAGCAGACGGAGCCGTAGGTCGTGCCGTCCGAATGGCGCAGGGGCACGCTGAGATGGGCCCCCACCGGAAGCTCGCGGGTCACCGGCAGGTCGGCGGCGATCGGATCCTCGCGCGCGTCCCGCATCAGTTCCGGCATCATGCCGCGGGCGACGTAATAGCAGAAGCTCTTCTCGAGCGGGTCCGAGGCGCCGACGGTGATCGGGTTGCTGGACGTCCGCCCGTCGGTGAAGCGGAAGACGCGCCGGCCGCTGATGAATTCGGAGACGAAGCCCACATCCATCGCAAGATGGCGGCGCACCGCCTGGAGAATGGCCTGGACCTGCTCGCCGGCCGTGCCGTGGCCGGGATCGAAGAGGGATGCGAGCGACACGCGGGCAGTGTCCGAGCGATGATGCCGGCCTTGGCCGAGAGGCCGAGTCGAAATCCAGGTGGAACCACCCATCGGCGGGCAGCCCGGCACGGCGGCCGGTAGGCCATCGCACGATAACCTCAGGGATTCGCAGGCCGCAAGTGCAACCGGGATGCCGCAGGCCGCAGACAATCAGTTCGCGAAAATGGAAACGAGTTTCCTGAGTTCCACTTCGATCTCCGGCCCAGTCTCGGATCCGCCTCTCGGCGGGCGATTTTTGAATGGGCGGGCGATTGTCGAAGGGGAGCGCCGACCGACCGGGCACGCCCCCCGAACCTGAGCCGGGACCGCCCCGGGGGCTTTCGGCTGAACGGATGCCGGCCCGCGCCGCTCGTTGCCGCGCGGGCCGGCGCCCGTTACGAGCGGAACAGCGACAGGATGTTCTGGCCGCCGGAATTGGCGATCGACAGGGCCTGGACGGCGAGCTGCTGCTGCGTCTGGAGCGCCTTCAGCTTGGTCGACTCCTCCTCGATGTCGGCATCGACCAGGATGCCGATGGTGCGGTCGTTGGCCTTCATCAGCGTGTCGACGAAGGTCTTCTGGCCGTCGATCTGGGTCTTGTTGGCGCCGAGCTTGGTGCCGGCATCCGTGACCTTGGCGATGACCTGCTCGACCTGGGTGATGATCGCCCGTAGCGTGGTGTCGCCCGCGGTGCCCGACAAGGTCGAGATGTCGATGGTGGCGACCGACACGCCGGTTCCGCCGTCGGCGGTGTCGAGGATGCCCTTACCGGCGGTGGTGCCAGCCGCCGAGCCCCGGCCGGTGCGGGCGTCGGTCGCCGCCGTGCCCGTGCCGAAGCCGACATCGACCAGGGCGTTGCCGCCGCTCGCCGCCACGTTCTGGATCGTCACCTGCGCGGTCGCGCCGGTGGCGACGGTATCGAAGGTCAGGCGCCCGGAGGAATCGAGGCCGGCGGTGACCTTGCCGGCGAGCGGGGTGGCGTCGGTGTCGGCGGCGATCTGGTTGTTGATCGCGTCGAGGAATTCCTGGGTCGTCACCTTGGTCAGGTCGGCCGCCGCGGAGGCGAGGGCGGTGCGGTTGAGGCGGATCGTGCCGGTCGAGCCGTCGCCGAGCGTCAGCGAGAAGGCGACCTCGTTGGTGCCGTTGAAGTTCGCCGTGCCGCCGGCGAAGGCGGTCGTGCCGGTGAGCGAGGTGGCACCGAAGATCTTGGCCGAGGTCGCCGCCGTGGTGATGCTGGAGGCGTTGACGTCGTAGAGCTTGATCGCGTTCACATCGACGCCGATCATCGAGAAGTTCACCGTTCCCGCCGCGGTGCGCGAGAAGCCCGCGATCACGCTCTGGGTCGCCCGGTAGATGCCGTTGCTCGGCGAGGAATCGACCGAGAGCCAGTTCTGGCCCGACGAGATCGAGGAATCGGCGGTCGAGCGCATCTTGTCCTGGATCGCCTTGATCTCGACCTGCACCTTGGCGCGGTCGATGCCGGGCTGGAGGGCGGTCTGCAGCTTGGCGCGCAGGTTCTGCAGGTCGGACAGGACCGAGTTCAGGCCGTTATAGGCGGTGTCGACCGCCGAGGAGCCGAGGCCGAGGGAATCCTTCACGGCCGACAGCGAGGCGTTGTCGGTGCGCACCGTGGTGGCGATCGACCAGTAGGCGGCGTTGTCCGCGGCGGCCGAGACGCGCTGGCCGGTCGAGACGCGGTTCGAGGTCGCGTCGAGCTGGCTGTTGATGCCCTTCAGCGTCGTCAGCGCCGTCATGGCGGAGATGTTGGTCAACAGGCTGGTCACGGATCGATCTTCCGGCGGATGGAGGAGGGCAGGGCGCCCGGACGACTCGGATCGCGACGGCGTGATCGAATCGGTCCGCTCAACCCCGCGTGAGGACGCGACGTGGGACCGATCAATGGCGGGGGGCCGTTAACAGGCGATTAAGCATGAAAGGACGGCGCACGGCCCGTCCTGCGGCCCGGCGCACGCTTCTTGCTGCCGCCCCGCATGGCCTCAGGACAGGGCGACGAGGCTCACGCCTGCGATCATCAGGGCGCCGCCGAGCAGCCGCATCGGGCCGGCCGCATGCACGTCGAATCCGACGAGGCCGAAATGGTCCAGCGCGATCGAGGTGACGACCCCCGCGGTCACGAGCAGGCCGAGGAAGGGGGCCGCCCCGACCCTCTGGGCCACGAAGAGCTGCGCGATCAGCAGGCCGACGCCGACGAGGCCGCCGATCCAGGCCCACCACGGCGCCTGTCCGGCCTGCTGCAGGCTCGGCACCGAGAGATGCCCCGACAGGAGGCCGATGGCGAGCATGCCGGCCGAGCCGACGAACATCGAGATCAGCCCCGCGGTAAAGGGCTCCCCGAGCGATTTGGCGAGCTGGGTGGTCTGCCCCGGCTGGATCGCGTTGGCGATGCCCGCGATCAGGACGACACCGTAGAGGAGGAGCATGGGACGGCATCCTGGCAAGCCGTCACCGGAGGCGGTGCGACTCAGGGGGCAGGGATCGGCAAGGGGGTCGGCGCGAGGATTGGGGACGCTGCTCATGAAACCGGGGGTCGGAGCCGGTGTTTCCGCGGCAAAGTCCCTCAGCGTCGGTTCATCGAGCGTGGCTACAAGGGCGACGCGGCCTCCGAATCGGGGGCCCACCCGTTTCCTCGGAGTCCTTGGCCGTGCCGTCCCATCTCGACACCGTCATCGCCGTGCCCGTCCGCAACGAGGCCGAGCGGATCGCGGCCTGCCTGCGGGCGATCGATGCGCAGCAGGGGCTCGCGCCGGGCCGGCTCGGGCTCGTGCTGTTCCTCAACAACTGCACCGACGGCACGCCGGAGATCGTCGCGGGCCTCGTGCCCGGACTGTCGATTCCGGTGCGGGTGATCGAGACGACCTATGCCGGGGCGCATGCCGGCTGGGCGCGCCGGGCCGCCATGGACGCGGCCGCCGCGTGGCTCGACGAGGCGGGCACGTCCGGCACGCTGCTCACCACCGACGCCGACAGCCGCGTCCCGACGGACTGGGTCGCGGCCAACCTCGCCGCGCTCGATGCCGGCGCCGACGCGGTTGCGGGCCGGGTCGAGCTGATCCCGGAGGAGGCGGCACTGCTGCCGCCCTCGCTGCCGGCCCGCGGCAAGCTGGAGGACACCTACGACGCGCTCATCACCGAGATGGAGGCGCGGATCGATCCCGACCCGTCCGACCCGTGGCCGTGCCACCGCACCACCATCGGCGCCTCGCTCGCCGTGCGCCGCACGGCCTACGCGGCGGTCGGCGGGATGCCGGAGATCCCGCTCGGCGAGGACGGCGCCTTCGTCGCCGCACTGCTCGAACGCGGCTTCCGGGTGCGCCACGACCGGGCCGTGATGGTGTGGATCTCGGCTCGGCTTTCCGGCCGGGCGCCGGGGGGCGTCGCCGACACGATCCGTTCGCGCTGCGAGGAGCCGGACGCGCTGTGCGATGCCCGGATGGAGGCGGTGCCCCGCGCACTGCACCGCTACGTCTGGCGGGCGCGGTTGCGCCGGCTGCACGGGCAGGGGCGGCTGACACACGACCTCGCCTGGGCCCGGAGGCTCGGGATTCCCGAGGCGGAGGCCCGCCGCATCGCGGCGTTGCCGCGGGTCGGCGAGATCGTCGCGGCGGTGGACCGCGCCAGCCCGCGCCTGACCTACCGCCCGCTGATGCCGCGGCAGCTGCCGGGCCAGATCCGCCTCGCGCGCGCCGTGCTGCCGGCTTTGCGCCTGGCCCTGCGCCTGCGCCGGGCCAAGCCCGCCCTACCGCCGGTCGCGAGCGTGCCGTCGGCCACCGCCGACGCCTGAATCCGGGTTTCGAAAGGACTGCGTCCTTTCGCGGGTCCAGGGCGGAGCCCTGGTTTGGCAGGGAAACCGGGGCTCTGCCCTGGTGCTCCGCCAAAGGGATGATCCCTTTGGAATCCACGAAATCAGGCTTCGTCTCGCGTCTGCCCGAAGATCGGCTCGAAGGCGGCGCGGAGCGCTATGTCGACTTCGGGCAGGCTGACGATGCGGCCGAGGTCGGCGAGGCTGGTGACGCCGTGCTCGCGCACGCCGCAGGGCACGATGCCGGAAAAGTGGGAGAGGTCGGGCTCGACGTTGAGGCTGAGGCCGTGCAGGCTCACCCAGCGCCGCACCCGGATGCCGATCGCCGCGATCTTGTCCTCGACATTCGCGCCCTTCTCGGGCCGCCGCACCCAGACCCCGACGCGGTCCTCGCGCCGCTCGGCGCGGACGTTGAAGGCGTCGAGCGTCGCGATCAGCCACGCCTCCAGGCTCGCCACGTAGGCTCGCAGGTCGGGCCGGCGCCGGTTGAGGTCGAGCATCACGTAGGCGATGCGCTGGCCCGGCCCGTGATAGGTGTATTGCCCACCCCGCCCCGTCTGATGGACCGGGAAGCGCTCCGGCTCGACGAGGTCGGCCGTCCTCGCCGAGGTGCCCGCGGTGTAGAGCGGCGGGTGTTCGAGAAGCCACACCAGTTCGTCGGCCTCGCCGCGGGCGATGGAAGCCGCCCGCGCCTCCATGAAGGCGAGCGCCTCCTCGTAGGGCACCAGCGCGTCCGAGACGCGCCATGCCACCGGCGGGCTTCCGGTCCGCGGCAGGAAAGCGGCCGGCATCGTGGCGAGCCGTGGGCTTAGAGAAAGCGGGGCGTCGTTTACCAAGGCTTCACCATCCCTCGCGAAGGATTCCCCGAGCGGTAGCGGCGGAGCATTCGCGCGTGGCGGTCCTGGACGAACTGAAGGTCGATCTCAAGGTCGTGCTGGGGCGCAGCCACATGCCGCTGCACATGCTGTTGCGCATGGGCCGCGGCGCGGTGATCGAACTCGATGCCACCGACACCGACATGGTCGAGATCCTCGCCAACGACCACCCGATCGCCCGCGGGCAGATCGTGGTAACGGGCAACCGCATCTCGGTGGAGGTGACCGAGCTGATCCGCAAAGCCGAGGTGGTCCGGACTCCCGGCGTGACGATCGGCGAGGGCGCGGTGCCGCTCCTGGAGGAGACCGGACCGGCGCTCTGAACGGCAACGCGGGCGACCGGCGGAAAAGAAGCGATCGGGCGCTTGTGCCCCCCCCAAGCTTCTGTTATCTGCTGCGCCGCCCACACGAAATGCCGGCCCGCTCCGACGGACCGGCGGCACGGGCGGCCATGGCGGAATTGGTAGACGCGCTAGCTTGAGGTGCTAGTCCCGCGAGGGGTGGAGGTTCGAGTCCTCTTGGCCGCACCATTTTCTCAGTCGAATTCGACTGATGAGCAGGTGCCTTCGACGCTCCCACGATTGACGTCGGTTCTTAGACTTCATCATATAATCGGGACGTCCCGATGGCCGCGGGTGCGCGGTGCATTCCGTTTGCCGAGCGTTGAATCGGCCGGGCTTTGGCGCCTTTGAAGAGGCTCGCCGACAGACCCTACGGTCGCGGCGACATCGACCACGCCTACTTCGAACACGGTGACGATGCGGACCGTCGCAGCGCTTTGGCGCGGACCTACCGGCCCGCGCCCCGGAGAAAGCCATGCACTCCCGCGTCAGGCCTGCGTGGCCCGGGAATGCCGAAGGCGGACGAAGAGGCCGATGGCCACGGTCAGCGCGAGGCCCGCGGCGGCCAGCCCGTAATGGAGCACGTGCTCGTCCTGCGGCAGGTAAGGCTTCAGATACTCCTTCACATAGCTGTCCGAGGCGATGATACTGCCCGCGACCCAGCCGAGCAGAGCGGCGCCGGCCCAGATCAGGACGGGGAAGCGCGCCAGCAGCCCGGAGATCAGGGTGCTGCCGGCGATGACGATCGGGATCGACAGCAGCACGCCGAAGGCCATCAGCCAGATATTGCCGTGGGAGAGGGCGGCGATGGCCAGCACGTTGTCGAGGCTCATGCCGGCATCGGCGATGGCGATGGTGGTCACCGCACCGAGCAGAGTCGTGCTGGCCTTGGTCTCCTCGTCCTCCGCGCCGTGATCGATCACGAGTTTCGCCGCGACCCAGAGGAGGAACAGGCCGCCGATCAGGCTCAGGCCCGGCACCGCCATCAGCCACGCCACGCAGAACGCGAAGACGATGCGCAGGCCCACCGCCGCGGAGGCGCCGAGGATGATGCCCATCCGCCGCTGCGCCGGCGGCAGCCGCGAGCACACCATCGCGATCACGACGGCGTTGTCTCCCGACAGCAGGAGATCGATCCACACGATGCCCGCCAGCGCGGCCCAGAAATTCGCGTCCATGAGGGTCCCCTCGGGCAGGAAAACGGCGGCCCGA
The DNA here is from genome assembly GCF_900114375.1 of Methylorubrum salsuginis. Lineage (GTDB taxonomy): Bacteria > Pseudomonadota > Alphaproteobacteria > Rhizobiales > Beijerinckiaceae > Methylobacterium > Methylobacterium salsuginis. The sequence continues at coordinate 17,532 of NZ_FOSV01000036.1, forward strand.
GGGCCGCCGCGCCGACTTGGTCTCGGTCTCTTCGGCTCGACGAAGGCGCCGCCGTCACAGCCGCCGCAGCGCGACGCTCTCGATCCGGTGGCTGGCGCCCTTGGCCAGGATCAGGCTCGCCCGCTGGCGCGTCGGCAGGATGTTGTCGCGCAGGTTCGGCAGGTTGATCGAGGTCCAGAGCCGGTCGGCGATCTCCAGCGCTTCGGGCTCGGTGACCTCGGCGTATTTGCGGAAATAGGAGAGGGGATCGCGGAAGGCGGTCTGGCGCAGGCGCAGGAAGCGGTTGACGTACCAGCGGTGCAGGTCGTCCTCGTGCCCGTCGAGATAGATCGAGAAGTCGAAGAAGTCGGAGACGAACGGGATCGCCGTGCCGTCCCGCGGCAGGCGGGCGGGCTGGAGCACGTTCAACCCCTCGACGATGAGGATGTCGGGGGATTCGATCACCTGCTCCTCGCCGGGCACCACGTCGTAGACGAGGTGGGAATAGACCGGCGCCGAGACCCGCCGATGCCCCGCCTTGATGTCGGCGAGGAAGCGCAGCAGGGCGGCGCTGTCGTAGCTCTCCGGGAAGCCCTTCCGCTCCATCGCGCCCATGCGCTGGAGCTCGGCATTCGGGTGCAGGAACCCGTCGGTGGTGATGAGATCGACCTTCGGGGTGTTGGGCCAGCGGGCGAGCAGCGCCTTCAACACCCGCGCCGTGGTCGACTTGCCGACGGCGACCGAGCCGGCGAGCCCGATGATGTAGGGCACCTTGGCCTCCCGCTCGGCGAGCAGGAAGCGTTGGGTCGCCTTGAACAGCCCTTGGGTGGCCGCGACGTAGAGCGAGAGCAGGCGCGACAGCGGGAGATAGATCGCCACGACCTCCTCGATGGAGATCGGATCGTTGAGGGATTGCAGCCGGCCGATATCCTCGGCGGTGAGCGTCAGCGGCGCGTCGGCGCGCAACTGCGCCCACTCCTCGCGGGAGAAGATCCGATAGGGGGAGAGGCGGCCCGGCCCCTCTCCGGTCACCGGGTTCTGCCGCTCCGCGGGCTCGATCCCGGCCGACGGGATCGGGGCGCCGATCACGTGTGCCTCCGCGCCGCCTTTTCGGCCAGCCCACTCTGAGCCGTGCGCCGGCCCAGTTCCGCCATCACGTCGGCGAGCGGCACGTCCACGGCCTTGAGCGTCACGATCAGGTGATAGAGCACGTCCGCGGCCTCCGACGTGAGGGCCTTGCGGTCGCCCTGCACCGCGGCGATGGCCGCCTCGACCGCCTCCTCGCCGAGCTTCTTGGCCGCCTTGGCGGGCCCGTCGGCGAGGAGCTTCGCCGTATAGGAGGTGTCGGGAGGCTGGCCGGCCCGGCTATCCACCAGGGCGGCGAGGTCGTCGAGGGTGAAGGTCTTCATCGAGTCCGGCGCTTGGGCCCGTCCGCTGCGGCATCAAAGGATCGAATGCCGGCTCAGCGGACCCTGCGCAGGGGCGGCGCTCCGGTCAAGGGCCGCAGGCCGGCAGGGCTGACGGATCGCCGAGACTGATGTGGAGTTCGACCGGGCCTCAGACCGGTCGCCCGCCCCCCTATCGCGCGCAGCCGTTTTCCCGCTCCTGGCGAACGATGTCGGCGACGGTGGCGCGCTGGCGGGCCGAGAGCGGCACGTCGGCGAGGTCGTCGTACTTGCACCCGGCATTGCCGAAGGCGCGGATCGCCCGCTCGGTGCGGAAGCAGTAGCCCGCATCCTTGTAGATCGCGTTGCGCTCGCCCCACAGCTCGTCGCAGGGGAAGGCGGCCGCGGCCGGGCTCGCGGCGCAGGCGAGGAGGGCGGTCAGGGCGAGGCGTCGCATGGGGTCGGTGGCTCCGGCCGCTCAGGGGAACAGGATCAGGCCGCGCGCAGCGGCAACGCGCGGCTCGGCTCGCGACCGTAGCCGCGGATGTCCAACCGATCACCCGTGATGTCCACGACGGCGAAGGCGGAGGTGTCGGGCGTGTCCACCATCCCGCAGAAATTCACGAAGTGGATGCCGTGGGCTTCGCCGTAATTGCCCGCATGGTTGTGGCCGTTGAAATAGGCGACGACCTGGGGTGATCGGGCGAGCCGCGCGACGAGCGCGTTCGAATCCCAGAGATTGTGCGGGTTGTCCGGCAGGACCGGGTAGTGATTCAGCACGACGACCCGCTCGCCCGCCCCTTGAGCCGCCGCGAGCACCCGCTCCAGCCACGCCATCTGTGCGGCCCCGAGCGAGCCGTTCCACGGCTTGGCGTTGGGCAGGCCCGCGGCCTTGGCCGCGGCCAGCCGCTCCTGCGCGAGCTGCCAGCGCGGATCGCCCTGCGGGGGCGCGAACAGCGACACGTCGTTGCCGTCCAGCACCACGAAGCGCACGCCCTGGACCGCGAAATCGTAATACGGGCCGGGCATGCCGAGCCGCCCGACCGCTTGGCCGAGATGGGCGGCATCGACCTCGAAATCGTGGTTGCCGAGGACGAAGCGCGTCTCGTGGCGGAGCTTTCGATAGAGCGGCAGGATGCGCTCGTAACTCGCGAAGTCGCGGTCGATCACGTCGCCCAGCGTCACGACGAAGCGCAGGTCCTCGGCATTCAGGACCTCGATCGCGGCGGCGAGCTTGTCGAGGCTGTTGGCATAATAGCGGCCCATCGCCAGGTTGGGCGGCGCATCGGCATATTGCGGGTCGGCGATCACGCCGAAGCGCAGCGGCGGACTTTCCGCCCGCGCGGGTCCGGCCAGCAGAGCGGCGCTGCCGGCAAGGACGGTACGGCGGGACAGCATGGCGGCCTCCTCTGAGAAATGACGGGCGAAACCTCGCGCCGCCGCATGAAGGAGCGATGACGCGCCTCGTCATGCGGGATGCGACGACGCCCTTTCCCCTGAGGGGAGAACCACACTACAAGGCGGGCGCGGACGGAGCGAACCGGCCGACGATATCAGGGCATTCTCGACACTCAGATGCGCAACGCCAGCATCAGCCGCCGCACGGCGGAGACCGACGTCTCCGTCTCGCTCGACCTCGACGGGACCGGCAAGGCCGCCATCGCCACGGGCGTCGGCTTCCTCGACCATATGCTGGAGCTGTTCGCGCGCCACGCCCTGTTCGACGCCGAGATCAAGGTGACCGGCGACCTCCACGTCGATCAGCACCACACCACCGAGGATGCCGGCATCGCGCTGGGACAGGCCTTCGCCAAGGCGCTCGGCGACAAGCGCGGCATCGCGCGCTACGCCGACATCCACCTGCCCATGGACGAGACGCTCAGCCGGATCGCCATCGATATCTCGGGTCGCCCGTTCCTCGTGTTCCGCACTTCGTTCCGAGTGGAAAAGATCGGCCAGTTCGACACCGAGCTGGTGCGCGAGTTCTTTCAGGCCTTCGCGATGAACGCCGGCATCACGCTGCACGTCGAGACGCTCTACGGCGAGAACGCCCACCATATCGCCGAGAGCCTGTTCAAGGGTCTGGCCCGCGCCTTGCGGAAGGCCGTGGCGGTCGATCCGCGCGAGGACGGGCGGGTTCCCTCCACCAAGGGCTCGCTCTGACAGGGAATCCATGCGGATGCGCACCTATACCCTGCACGTTCCCGAGGGCGCCGCCCGCGGCGATGCCCTGGCCCTCGACCGGGCGCAGATCGTGCGCGACGGCTTCTGCCCGCGCGCCTTCGCCTTCACGGTGCTGTGGTTCGCCGCGCACCGGCTCTGGCTCGCCGCCCTCCTCGTGCTCGTCGGCCTCGTCGCCTTGAGCGTCGCCGGTCACGCCCTCGGCCTGCCGCCGGGGGCGGGCCTCCTCGTCACGTTGCTGGCCGGTCTGCTGATCGGGCTCGAGGCCTCGTCGCTGCGCCGCTGGACCTACGGCCGCCGCGGCCTTCCGGCCCGCGACGCGGTGATCGCGGCCACGCAGGAGGAGGCCGAGATGAAGCTCGTCGCCCGCTGGCTCGACCGCGACGCGATTCCGCGTCCGGCGCCGACCCTGCGCTCCGCCCCGCGCCGCGACGAGGACGCGGCGCTCGGCTTCTTCCCGGCGCGCGAGGGCCTGCGGTGAGCGGACAGACCGTCGCGATCATCGATTACGGCTCGGGCAACCTCCACTCGGCGGTGAAGGCCTTCGAGCGCGCCGCCCGCGAGGCTGGCTGCGACGACACCCGCATCGTCCTCACCGACGCGCCCGAGACCGTGGCGGCGGCCGACCGCATCGTGCTGCCGGGCGTCGGCGCCTATGCGGATTGCCGCCGTGGGCTCGATGCCGTGCCCGGCATGGTCGAGGCCATGACGGAAGGGGTGCGCCGCAACGGCAAGCCGTTCCTCGGCATCTGCGTCGGCATGCAGCTGATGGCGAGCCGCGGGCTCGAATACGAGGAGACGGCGGGCCTCGGCTGGATTCCCGGCGATGTCGGCCCGATCGTCCCGGCCGACCCGGCGCTCAAGATCCCGCATATGGGCTGGAACACGCTCGTCATGGCGCAGCCCCACCCGCTCCTCGACGGGATCGAGACCGGCCCCAACGGCCTGCACGCCTATTTCGTCCACAGCTTCGCCCTCAAGCCGGCCGAGCCCGCGGACGTGGTGGCGCAGGCCGAGTATGGTGGCCCCGTCACCGCGATGGTGGCGCGGGACAACATGGCCGGCACCCAGTTCCACCCGGAGAAGAGCCAGCGGCTCGGCCTCGCGCTCATCGCCAACTTCCTGCGCTGGCGCCCTTAGAGCGCATTCCGACGAAGTGGGTCCCGGTTCGTCGTAAGAATGCGCGCCAAAACAGAACCTTGGGGCCGTATCCGACCCGATGCGATCAAGTCGGATACGGCCCTGGAGCATCGTTACGAAAGGTGGGAGCCGGCTTTCGGAAAAAGACGATGCGGTCCAAGAACGGAGAGCATCGTCCTGGATCCGATATCCAGGACGATGCTCTAGCCCCCTCGAACGAGACGAGCAGACGCGTGATCCTGTTTCCGGCCATCGACCTCAAGGAAGGGCGCTGCGTCCGCCTCGTGCAGGGGGACATGGCCCAGGCCAAGGTCTTCAACGACGACCCCGCCGACCAGGCCGCCACCTTCGAGCGCCAGGGCTTCCCCTGGCTGCACGTGGTCGATCTCGACGGCGCCTTCGCCGGCGCGCCGCGCAACGCCGAAGCCGTCGAGGCGATCCTGGCGCGGGTCAAGATGCCGGTGCAGCTCGGCGGCGGCGTGCGCGAGATGCGCACGCTCGAAGGCTGGATCGAACAGGGCGTGAGCCGCGTCATCATTGGCACCGCCGCCGTGCGCGATCCGGCCTTCGTGCGCGAGGCGGCGCGGCGCCATCCGGGCAAGATCGCGGTGGGCATCGACGCCAAGGACGGGCGGGTCGCGGTCGAGGGCTGGGCCCAGACCTCCTCTATGACGGCGGAAGATCTCGGCCGGCGCTTCGAGGATGCCGGGGTCGCGGCCATCATCTACACCGACATCGCCCGCGACGGCATCCTCAAGGGCCTCAACATCGAGATGACGCTGGCGCTCGCCAACGCCGTGCGCATCCCGGTCATCGCCTCCGGGGGGCTGGCCTCCATGGCCGATGTCGACCGCCTGCTCGAGCCCGATTGCGCGGTTCTGGCCGGCGCCATCACGGGACGCGCCCTCTATGACGGCCGCATCGACCCGGCCGAGGCGCTCGCCGCCATCGCCCGCGCGACCGCCGCATCCTGACCTTCGCCGCTCGACAACCCGCAGGCTGCCCGTGCTGAAGACCCGCATCATCCCCTGCCTCGACGTGAAGGACGGGCGTGTCGTCAAGGGCGTGCAGTTCCTCGAACTGCGCGATGCGGGCGATCCGGTGGAGTCGGCCAAGGCCTACGACGCGGCCGGCGCCGACGAGCTGTGCTTCCTCGACATCACCGCGAGCCACGAGGCGCGCGGCACGCTGCTCGACGTGGTGAGCCGGACGGCGGAAGCCTGCTTCATGCCGCTCACCGTGGGCGGCGGCGTGCGCACGGTGGCCGATGTCCGCACCCTGCTGCTCGCGGGCGCCGACAAGGTCGGGATCAACACGGCCGCCGTGAAGAACCCCGAACTGGTGGCGGAGGCGGCGGAAAAGTTCGGCGACCAGTGCATCGTCGTGGCGATCGACGCCAAGCGCGTCTCCGCCGCGAACGAGCCCGCCCGCTGGGAGATCTTCACTCATGGCGGACGCAGCCCGACCGGAATCGACGCGGTCGAGTTCGCCCGAAAGATTTCGGAGGGCGGGGCCGGGGAGTTGCTCGTCACCTCCATGGACCGGGACGGCACCCGCTCCGGCTACGACCTCGCGCTGACCCGCGCCATCACCGACGCCGTGCGGGTGCCGGTGATCGCCTCGGGCGGCGTCGGCGGGCTCGACGACCTCGTGGCGGGCGTGCGCGACGGCGGCGCGAGCGCGGTGCTCGCCGCCTCGATCTTCCATTTCGGACAGCACACGGTCGGCGAGGCCAAGGCCCACATGGCCGCCGCCGGGCTGGCGATGCGCCTCGACCCGTGAGGGACCGGCGGCCCGCTCACGACGCGGCGGGCGGGGGCCAGACGAGGTCGGCGTGCAGTTCGCTCCCCCCCACCGGCACGAAGCCGAGCCGCTCGTACAGCCGCCGCGCTCCCGGATTGTGTGCGGTGACCGACAGCCGCAAGGGTCGGCCGACGGCGCGCGCCTCGTCCATCACCGCGGCGAGAAGGCGCGTGCCGAGCCCCCGCCCACACCGCTCGGGCAGCAGCGCGATGTCGACGAGGGTGAAGGCCTCCGTCCCCCGGTCGGTCACGATCCGCCCGACAGGCCCATCCGCGTCCTCCACGATCTCGAACCGGGCGTCCGGATAGCGCAGGCGGTAGGTCATGCGCTGCCCCTCGAAACTCGGACGCAGCAGCATGTCGAGCATGGCCGGATCGAGCCCGGCGAGCAGCGCACCCTGATGCGCGCGGAAGAGAGCGAAGAGGAAGGCGGCATCCTCCTCCACCTCGGGTCGGCGACGAAGCGGTGGCATCGAACCGTCCGGATGCTCCATCGCCAAGGCCGTCACTGCCGGGACGGATAAAGGCCGTCGGTACAGATGATGTAGTTGATGACGAGATAGGGCTGCCGGTTCTCGTGCGGAAGGTTACCGCCTACCGCTTGTAAAGAGGCCTGGTTGAGGGTCGCAGGTCGGGCCGGATTCGGCGTAAAGCTGCTGAACGGGTCGTCCGCACCCTGGGCTTGGGTCTGAGCAAAGTAGTTCCCAGATGGTACGGAAGTTTTTCCCGGCGACCCATCGACGGTCATCGCGTGCGTGTGGAGCGGCATCTGCTGCG
>NZ_FOSV01000019.1 GCF_900114375.1 Methylorubrum salsuginis
ACGCCATGCCCGTTAAAAGCGCGGTGCTGCCCGAACGAGCCGAGGCGCAAGGTCCCGCGCTCGATCTACGAGGGCGCACGGGACATGGCCCGCGACATCGCACGCTCCGAGGAAGGCAAAACCTCACGGCGCGAGCGCAAGAAGGTCGAGATGCTGTTTGCCCACCTCAAGCGCATCCTGAAGCTCGACCGCCTCCGGCTACGAGGGCCAAACGGAGCGAAGGACGAGTTCCACCTCGCAGCCGCAGCCCAGAACCTGAAGAAGCTCGCAAAGATCATCCCGGTCCCGCAGCCGAGCCCGGCTTGACCGGCCGGGCACACACCGGTCCAACGGCAAAAGCCCATCCCGTCCGACGGTGAGCGTGGGGGCCACCGAGTTTTTCGACGGAATCGACCCAAAGAAGACGCTCGACACAGAATTTTAGCATCGAGGGATCATGCATGAGCGGAGCCTAATTCTCAGCATTGCGGTGATCCAGAGTGCGAAATGCAGTGGACGAGCCTCAGAGCTATCTACGTCGTAGTCGGAGACGTCTGCCTCCGCTTGGTAGGCCTACAAGACAGAGACAAGCAAAAAACAGAGACCGTCCGTTTCTTGCTGGCCATGGCCCTCATGTGGCTGGTTGGAGCGGGGTACTTTGCCCGGAAGACATTCCTCGAATTTGAAGACGTGACGGTGCTGCGCACTGGGCAGCGTGTCGACGCGCGCGTGACACGCGTGGAACTGCTGTCGAAAGGTGCCGTCAAGGCAACCCTCACCTACGATAGCTCCGGCGCGGGAGGTCCACCCAACTGCTCGCAGGATGTGTCGATGGGTTATCGACCTTCGTGGTTGTCCAGTGGGAAGCAGATCACCGTCAGCATCCGCCCTGGTTCGTGCACTCGCCCTGTGATCTGGACGTCCGAGAAATGGGCTTGGATCTTAGCGGGCAGCTCGCTCTTCATACTGGCGTGCAGTTTCGTCATGGGAATGGCGTGGATCCGATGCGTCCGGGACGGTTCCAAGCGACCTGACCAGGCGCTCCCGTGACACTGCCAAACACATCCGCTTCCCACCCTCAGCGGCCCTTTGCACGGTCCCGCGGATCGCGTGTTGAACCTAATCCCACTCCCGCGGCCAGCTCTCCTCCAGATGCGGCCCGAGCCGCACCGCCCAGACCCTTTTCGCGAGCCCCGTCGCATCGTCGGTCTCGACCGCGACGCCGCAGAGCGTGCCGGGGCCGGTGGCGGCTTCCAGGCGGGAGCCGGGCGTCTTCTGGAGGAAGCGGCGCACCGGTTCCTCCTTCTGCATGCCGAGCACCGAATCATAGTCGCCGCACATGCCGGCATCCGAAAGGTAGGCGGTGCCGTGGGGCAGGACGCGGTGGTCGGCGGTCGGCGCGTGGGTGTGGGTGCCGACGACGAGGCTCGCGCGGCCATCGAGGAAATGGCCCATCGCCTGCTTCTCGCTGGTGGCCTCGGCGTGCATGTCGACGATCACGGCGTCGGCCGCCGCACCCAGCGGGCAGGCCTCCAGCTCGCGGTCGGCGGCCGCGAAGGGGTCGTCGAGCGGGTCGAGATAGATGCGGCCCATGACGTTGACGACGAGGACGCGGGCGCCGCGGGCCGTCTCGATCACCGTGGCGCCCCGGCCCGGCGTGCCCGGCGGGTAGTTCGCCGGCCGGATCAGCCGCGGCTGGCGGGCGATGAAGACCAGCGCCTCGCGCTGGTCAAAGGAGTGGTTGCCGAGCGTCACCGCGTCGGCGCCGGCCTGCAGGATCTCGTCGCAGATCGATTCGGTGATGCCGAAGCCGCCCGCCGCGTTCTCGCCGTTGATGATGACGCAATCGAGCCGCCAGCGCTCGCGCAGGCGGGGCAGGCGCTCCGCCACCGCGTGGCGGCCGGGGCGTCCGACGATGTCGCCGAGGAAGAGGATGCGCATGAAATCTAGCTCTGCCGAAGAGGCACGCGACCTTCTTCGGTGACCATATGGTCAAGGGGGCGGTCGTGCGGCTCGGCCGGGACTTGCCCGATCTCCTGCACCGAGAACGCGATGCCGACGGTCAACACCGGGCCGTTCTTCGACAGCCGCTCGATCGCCTGATCGTAATAGCCGGCGCCGTAGCCGATGCGCTGGCCGGCCCGGTCGAAGGCGGCGAGCGGCACGATCAGGGCGGTCGGGTCGAGCGGGGGCAGGTCGTCGCGCGGTTCGGACAGGCCGAAGCTGCCCTTCACCAGTTCCTCGCCGGCCCGCCATTCGCGGAAGACGAGGCCCTGCTTCGTCACCTTCGGCAAGGCCACGCGCTGGCCGCGGGCGAACAGCCGCTCGATCAGCGGGCGCGGATCGATCTCGCTGCGGATCGGCCAGAAGGCGCCGACGAGGGGCGCATCGGCCAGTTCCGGGATTTGCCCGATGATCGTCTCGGCCACGGCCTGCGCGCCAGCGGCGCGGGCCTCGGGGGAGAGCGCGTCGCGCCGGGCCAGAACCTCGGCGCGGAGTTGCGCCTTGTGGGCGCGAAGGGGGGAAGAGTGCGGAGCCACCTGAGCCGTCGGAGTGTCGATCCCGGGAAACCTACAGAGTAGGTGGGCGCCGTGTTGGCCAAGTCCACGGACGAGGCCAGGAACAGCTCCCTAGGGAGTCGATAAGGCCCCGGGGAAAGTTCTCCTGACGAACCCTGCAGCCCCGCCCACGAGATGTAGAGCCGGCGCGGCTCCGGCGCTAGGGGGAAACGTGCGCGATTTCGAACCGCCGGCCCCGCGTGGATCGCAGGCCGGATCGGCCGGTGCATCCTCTTGCGAGCCAGAGTTGGAGATGGCCTGTCGATCGCGCTTGCGAGGGGGGTACCCCTCGCAGATCACCAGCCGAGCATCGTAAAGATGATTTTGTTGACCTCAAGTAGTGCCCGAATCCCGCCAAGACAAATTACAATCATTAAAATCAATGATAGCCAGATATTTTTCACAATTATTGGAATACAGACCGCCAAAGCAAGGCCCGCGCACATGATGCCGGAAGTCGTCAGGTATCTCGTTTTGTTCATGTAATTCCAGCTGCCGCCCTCCATGGGTCCTTCCGTCATCCCCCAGGGAAAGCAATTGTGGGTCCGTTCGCCCGAAGGAGCGCGACAGTCGCTCGATCCCGCCGCAGAAATGAGATCCATCAAAAGAAGAGCAAGCAAGATCAGCAAAACGAATTGAAATAAAACTCTAACGATTTTCATTATTTTCAAAAACACGACATATGCAGAATTTGAAGAATGGCGCATCGAGTTGAGGTCTCGTTCAGTGCTGGGATCCAAGTATGAATGCGTCAAGAGTCCAGCCTGCCGGCCGATGGTACAGCATCAGTCGGTCGTTCAACCCGGCCGTCGATTTTCAGCCCCCCGAATGCCCCGACAAAGCCCGCGCCAGCCGGTCGATCCGTTCGGCGGCGACGCCGACGCCCGCGGCGAGGCGGGCCTGCTCGCCGGCTTCGCGGGCGGCATCACGCTCCATGTCGGCGATGCGGCGCCGGGCCTCCTGCAACTCATCCACCAGCGTCAGCGCCGCCATGACCTGAAGGCGCATGTCGCCGATCTCGCCGAAGGCCCCGCGCATGTCGGCGATCCGCTTGTCGAGGTCGTGGGCCAACGCTTCGAGATGGCTCTCCTCGCCCTCGCCGCAGGCCATGCGGTAGCTCTTGCCCGCGATGGTGACGCTGACATGGGGCATGGGACGCGCACTCTTTCGCCTTACGAGCCGGACGGGCCGGACAGGACATCCTTGACGGTCTCGATGGCGCGATCGAGGCGGCGCCCGACCTCGCCGGTGGTGACGTTCATCCGGGCGAGCCGGGCGCCCGCGGCGTCGAGTTCGGCGGCCAATCGCGCGCGATCCTCCTCCAGCAGGGCGAACTCGGTCTCCCGGTCGCCGCGGCTGCGCTCCGCCTCTAGACGCCGCGCCACTGCCGTCTCCAGCAATGCCAGGGCCGCGTCGAGCCGACCGATCGCTTCCTCGAGCGGAATTGCCGCCGCCTTCTCACCAGCCTTCGCCATACTGCCCGGTTGATCCTTCCCCGTCCTGCCTCGCTGTTGAGAGGTTTCAGCCAAGCGCATTCGAAATTCCAGCCTGTTCGCAGCGGCACCCACGATCTTTGACAGCCCCGGCCCCCATGTTAGAGAGCCCGCGCCCGGCCTCCCGCGCTCTCCGCGCGCCGCCGCCCATCGGAATCCCGACCGTGCCCCTGACAGGCTCCCCGCGCAAACCGTCCGCCGTCCGGACGCGTGCGGGTGCGTCTCCGGTCCCGGTTCATGTCAGGTTCAGTGCGGCCCCGCTTGGAGCGGTCCCGCATTCGCAGGCGGGGCGCCCGCCCGCCGCATCCCCGCTTCCCCGTCGGCGCGAAGGCGCGCCCCAAAGCCAAGGAGTCACGCCGTGACCGTCAAGGTTGCCATCAACGGCTTCGGCCGCATCGGCCGCAACGTGCTGCGCGCCATCGTCGAGGCCGGCCGCACCGACATCGAGGTCGTGGCGATCAACGATCTCGGGCCCGTGGAGACCAACGCCCACCTGCTGCGCTACGATTCCGTCCACGGCCGCTTCCCGGCCGAGGTCGCCGTCGAGGGCGATGCCATCGTGATCAACGGCAAGCGCATCAAGGTCACCGCCGTGCGCAACCCGGCCGAGCTGCCGCACCGCGATCTCGGCGTCGACATCGCCATGGAATGCACCGGCATCTTCACCTCGAAGGACAAGGCCAAGGCCCATCTCGATGCCGGCGCCAAGCGCGTCCTCGTCTCGGCGCCCGCCGACGGCGCCGACCTCACGGTCGTCTACGGCGTCAACCACGCGGGCCTGACCGGCGAGCACCTCGTCGTCTCCAACGCCTCCTGCACCACGAACTGCCTGGCGCCGGTCGCCAAGGTGCTCAACGAGGCCGTCGGCATCGAGCGCGGCTTCATGACGACGATCCACTCCTACACCAACGACCAGCCCTCGCTCGACCAGATGCACAAGGATCTGTACCGGGCCCGCGCCGCCTCGCTGTCGATGATCCCGACCACCACCGGCGCCGCCAAGGCCGTCGGCCTGGTCCTGCCGGAGCTGAAGGGCAAGCTCGACGGCACCTCGATCCGCGTGCCGACCCCGAACGTCTCGGCGGTCGATCTCGTCTTCACCGCCAAGCGCGCGACCTCGGTCGAGGAGATCAACGAGGCGATCAAGGCCGCCGCCGCCGGCCCGCTCAAGGGCGTGCTCGGCGTCACCGACCGGCCGAACGTGTCGATCGACTTCAACCACGATCCGCACTCGTCCACGTTCCACCTCGACCAGACCAAGGTCATGGACGGCACCTTCGTGCGCATCCTGTCCTGGTACGACAACGAGTGGGGCTTCTCGAACCGCATGGCCGACACCGCCGTCGCCATGGCCAAGCTGATCTGATCGCCTAGATCAGCCTGAACGAGGCGGCCGGCTCGTGCCGGCCGCCTCACGCATGAACGGGGCTTCGGCCTCACTTCAAAACAACGGTGTGCACGCGATGACCGAGACCTCGCCGACCAAGTCGTCCGGGACCGACTTCATCCCGACCACCCCGCCTCCCGCCGCGACGGTCACCCCGGCGCCGGCCCCGGCACCCGCGATCGGCAAGGCGGACCTGCCGGCCGCCAGTGCGGTCAACCATGCCGATCAGCTCGCCCGCATCGAGGACAAGGCGGCGCGCATCGAGGACAAGTACGCCCGCTCCGAGGCGCTGCTCTCGCGCGTCGAGGACAAGGTCGAGAACGCGTCCTCCCGCATGAACGAGGCGGCGCGCCAGGCCGATCTCGCCTCGCTGCGCGGCGAGGTCCGCGGCATGGCCGACCGCATCAACCGGCTGCCCGGCACCGGCGCCCTGGTGCTCACCGCCCTCATCACCGCCGTGCTGACCGTGGCCCTGATGGTCGCGGTGCAGCGGGCGAACCTCGACAAGCTGCTGCCGCCGAGCCTCGGCGGTCAGCCGCAGACGACCTCCAACCCGTAAGAGCGACCGGCATGCCCGACTTCCGCACCCTCGACGATGCCGGCCCGCTCCAGGGCAAGCGCGTGCTCCTGCGCGTGGACCTCAACGTGCCGATGGAAGCAGGCCGCGTCACCGACGCGACCCGCATCGAGCGGGTGGTGCCGACGATCCGCGAGATCGCCGACCAAGGCGGCAAGGTCATCCTGCTCGCCCATTTCGGCCGCCCGAAGGGCAAGCCGGACCCGAAGGATTCGCTGAAACCCATCCTGGCGACGCTCTCCGAAAAGGTCGGCAAGCCGGTGGCCTTCGGCGAGGATTGCGTCGGCGAGGCCGCGGCCTCCGCCGTTGGCGCCCTGAAGGACGGCGACGTGCTTCTTCTCGAAAACACCCGCTACCACGCGGGCGAGGAGAAGAACGATCCCGATTTCACCAAGGCGCTGGCCGCCAACGGCGACCTCTACGTCAACGAGGCGTTCTCGGCGGCGCATCGCGCCCACGCCTCGACCGAAGGCCTCGCCCGCGTGCTGCCGGCCTATGCCGGTCGCCTGATGCAGGCCGAACTCGACGCGCTCACCAAGGGCCTGGAATCGCCGGCTCGCCCGGTCATCGCCATCGTCGGCGGTGCCAAGGTCTCGACCAAGATCGATCTCCTCGAAAACCTCGTCGCCAAGGTCGACATGCTGGTGATCGGCGGCGGCATGGCCAACACCTTCCTGCACGCGCAGGGCAAGGATGTCGGCAAGTCGCTGTGCGAGAAGGATCTTTCCGACACCGCCCAGCGCATCATGGCGGCGGCCAAGGAGAAGAACTGCACCATCATCCTGCCCGCCGATGCGCTGGTGGCGCGCGAGTTCAAGGCGAATGCCGAGAACGAGACGGTGCCGGTCGACGCCGTGCCGTCCGACGCGATGATCCTCGATGTGGGTGCCGCCTCCATGGCGACGATCGACGGCGCCATCGACGAGGCCCGCACGCTGGTCTGGAACGGCCCGCTGGGCGCCTTCGAGCTGACCCCGTTCGACACCGGTACGGTCGCGGTGGCCCAGCACGCGGCGGCCCGCACCAAGGCCGGCCAACTCGTCAGCGTGGCCGGCGGCGGCGACACGGTGGCGGCGCTCAACCACGCGGGCGTGGGCGAGGCCTTCTCCTACGTCTCGACCGCGGGCGGCGCCTTCCTCGAATGGCTGGAAGGCAAGGAGCTGCCCGGCGTCGAGGCGCTGCGGGCGAAGGGCTGACGCAACGCTCATAACCCTCCCCCCTCTGCGGGGGAGGGTGCCTCGCGGATGCGAGGGGGAGAGGGGAGCGACGTTTCCTGGGAGTTCGCGTCGAACGCGGCCAAGCGGCACCGTCGCTCCCCTCTCCCGACCCCCTCGGGGGCCACCCTCTCCCGCGGATGGGAGAGAAAAATCCGCGGAAGCGCCGTTACATTACACTCAAGTTTTTCGCGTCCGCGCGCAGCCTGACCGCACGGACGCGCCTATATACGCCCGAAAGGGATAGGCCCGCACGGGGGCCGCATCGGACGAGGATCGAACCATGGCACGCATCACCCTCCGGCAGCTCCTCGACCACGCCGCCGAGTACGGCTACGGCGTGCCCGCGTTCAACCTGAACAACATGGAGCAGGGGCTCGCCATCATGGCGGCGGCCGACGCCACCGATTCGCCGGTGATCCTCCAGGCGAGCCGCGGCGCGCGCGCCTATGCCAACGACGTGGTGCTGGCCAAGCTCATCGACGGCCTCGTGGAGATCTATCCGCACATTCCCGTCTGCATGCATCTCGACCACGGCAACAACGAAGCCACCTGCGCCACCGCGATTCAGTATGGCTTCACCTCGGTGATGATGGACGGCTCCCTGAAGGCCGACGGCAAGACTCCGGCCGACTACAACTACAACGTCGAGATCACCCGCAACGTCACCAAGATGGCCCATTGGGCCGGCGTCTCGGTCGAGGGTGAGCTGGGCGTGCTCGGCTCGCTCGAGAGCGGCACCGGCGAGGCCGAGGACGGCCACGGCGCCGAGGGCGAACTCTCCCACGACCAGCTCCTGACCGATCCGGACGAGGCGGTGAAGTTCGTGCGCGAGACCAAGGTCGATGCGCTCGCGGTGGCCATGGGCACCAGCCACGGCGCCTACAAGTTCACCCGCCAGCCCGACGGCGACGTGCTCGCCATGAACGTGATCGAGGAAATCCACCGCCGCCTGCCGACGACCCACCTCGTCATGCACGGCTCCTCGTCCGTGCCGCAGGAGCTGCAGGACATCATCAACAAGTTCGGCGGCCAAATGAAGCCGACCTGGGGCGTGCCGGTGGAGGAGATCCAGCGCGGCATCAAGCACGGCGTGCGCAAGATCAACATCGACACCGACAACCGCATGGCGATGACCGGCCAGATCCGCCGCATCCTCACGGAGAGCCCGGAGGAGTTCGATCCGCGCAAGTACCTGAAGCCCGCCATGGAGGCGATGAGCAAGCTGTGCAAGCAGCGCTTCGAGGAGTTCGGCACCGCCGGCCAGGGCACGAAGATCCGTCCGATCTCGGTCGCCGAGATGGCCAAGCGCTATGCCAGCGGCTCCCTCGACCCCCGCATCGACGCCTGAGGCCACCGACGTGAGCGAGCCGCAACCGGCGGGCCCCAAGCCCCGCCTCGCCCTCCTGTCTCCCTACGGTCTCGGCCCTGAACAGGCCGAGGACACCGCGCGGGCGCTCGATGCGGCCTGCGCGGCCGGCGACGTGGCGGCGGTGATCCTCCGGCTCGCGGCCAGCGACGAGCGCAGCCTCGTCGGCCTTCTGAAGAAGCTGTGCCCGGCGCCGCAGGAGCGGGGCGCGGCGGTCGTCGTCGCCGTGCCGGATTTCGACGGCGACCTCGTCTCGGTCGCCGCCCGCGGCGGCGCGGACGGCGTGCATGTGGAGCGCGCCGAGGACGAGACCCTGCGCGATCTGCGCGGGCGCCTGCGCGACGGGCGCATCCTGGGGGCCGGCGGCGTGCTCGGCTCGCGCGACACCGCGATGCTGGCCGGCGAGGCCGGTGCCGACTACCTGCTGTTCGGTGGCTTGTTTCCCGACGGCGTGGCGCCCGATGCGAACGAGGTCCGCGAGCGCGCCGCCTGGTGGGCCGAGATCTTCGAGACGCCCTGCATCGCCGTGGCCGTGCAGGGCGACGAGGTCGAGGCGCTCGCCGCGACCGGGGCCGAGTTCGTCGGCCTCGAAAGCGCCCTCTGGCTCGGCGATGCCGAGGGAGTGCGGACGGCGCAGGCGGTTCTCGACAAGGCTCGATGATTCTTTTTCGCTTTTCGGATGAGTTGTCGCGCGGGCGGCGCGGCGGGATGAGGCGATGGGCGCTCGTCGCCGCCCTCCTGATGCCGGGGGCGGCCCTCGCGGTGCCGAAGCCCGCCGAGACGCCGGCGAAGGAGGCGGCTCCGGCCAGGAAGCCCGGCCAGGGCCTCGATCGCGAGTTGCCCTCGCCCTACAGCGCGAAATCCGACGGGGCGGTGCCGTCCAAGCCCAATCCGAATGCGGATGCGGCCTACGGCGCCTATCAGCGCGGGCGTTACGTCACCGCCTTCCGCGAGGCGACGAAGCGCATCGAGGCGAACCCCAAGGACGCCGCGGCGATGACGCTGCTCGGCGAACTCTACAATCAGGGCCTCGGCACCAAGCAGGACCCGAAGCGCGCCCTGGAATGGTACCGCCTCGCCGCCGCGCAGGGGGAGCCGCACGCCATGGCGTCGCTGGGCCTGATGGCGATGGACGGGCGCGGCCAGCCCAAGGACGCGAAGGCCGGGCGTGACTGGCTGGAGAAGGCGGCTCAGCGCAATGAGCCGAGCGCGGCCTACAACCTCGCCCTGATCCAGATCGGCGACCCGAAGCCCGAGGAGCAGGCGGCGGCCGCCGCCAACTTCCGCAAGGCGGCGGAGGCCGAGATCGCCCCGGCCCAGCATGCGCTCGGCGTGCTCTACCTTCAGGGCAAGGGCGTCAAGAAGGACACGGTCCAGGCGGCGCAATGGTTCCGGCGCGCCGCCGACAACGGCGACCTCGCGGGCGAGGTCGAGTTCGCGATCCGGCTGTTTCTCGGCGACGGCGTGACCAAGGACGAGGGACGGGCCGCCCGCTACTTCCTCCACGCGGCGCGGCGCGGCAACGCCATCGCCCAGAACCGCGTCGCCCGGCTCTATCTCCACGGGCGCGGCCTGCCGAAAAACCTCGTCGAGGCGGCGGGCTGGAATCTCGCGGCGGCGGCGCAGGGCCGCTCCGACGAGGTGCTCGATCAGGCGACCGCCGGCCTCGGCCCGGACGAGCGCAAGCGGGCCGAGGCGCTGGCGGCGGAGCGTGCGAACCAGATGCCGTGAGCGGCCGGGTCGCGGATGTCCCGCGACCTCGAAGCGGTGCGCGACGGGGCCGGCGAGGCGATCAGCCGGTGGCGCGCAGCGCCTCCGGGGTCCGGCTCTCGACCGCCATCATCCGCGCCAGCGACAGAATCTCACGGATCTGGAACGGCTTGCGCACATAGATGCTCCCCGGCACCGTACGGCGCTCCAGCCGCGGCAGGGTCGAGGCATAGATCACCGGGCGCTGCGGATGACGCTCGCGATAGGCGGCGGCGACCTCCCAGCCGTCGATCAGACCGGGAAGGTTGATATCGGTGAAGAGCCAGTCGATGGCCGCGCGTCCGTCGCGCAGCATCGTCAGCGCGGCCTCGCCGCTCGACGCCGCCAGCACCGCGATGCCCTCCTGCTCGCACAAATGCGTGAGCATTTCGAGCAGGAGATAGTTGTCCTCGACAATGAGAATCGTTGGGCGCGACACCATGGCCTTCTTCCGGTGAGGTCCGGCCGCATCACACCGTCGTCCGGTTAACGTTCCCTTGAGACGGTTCCGTCACGTCAAGAATTCACGAGGCAAGACCGCCGCATGGCCGACTTCGACAGCGAGACGATGGCCGACCTCGAGGAGCTGTTCGGGCGCCCCCGGCTGCTCGAACTCCTCGGCGCCCTCGACCGGGAGATCGCGACCCGGTTCGAACCGCCCTCGGCCGACCGCAATCAGCTCGCCCGCGACGCCCACGTTTTGGTCTCGTCGAGCGGAGCGCTCGCCTTCTCGTCGTTGTCGCGGGCCTGTGCCCGGCTGGAGCAGGCCTGCCTGCGCGAGGTCGGTGTCGAGGCCGCGCTGGACGACGCCCTGGCGGACGCGGCCCGGGCGCGCTCGGCGATCGCTTTGCTCCGGGCCGCCTGAAGCAGGAATCTTGTTGCTGCGCCGCAACAGCCGGGCCGAAACGCCCCCGCCCACCCCTCACGTCTCCAGCGTGCCGCATTGATCGGATGAAAGCTTGGGTGTGCAGGCGCACCGGGCCGCACCGCGGAGCCGGCTACGAGGCGCCTGCCGTCAAGGACGCTTAACCATCTGCGGCTAAACCGTTCTCAACCGAACGCAGCCGGCCCGCACGGTGCGGGCCGAGGAGACAGACGATGCCGACACCCGCGCCTATCCGGGGGCTTTCCCTCACGCTGGCTCTGTGCGCGGCCCTCGGGCTCGGCGCCTGCTCCAAGGACAAGGACCTCGCCGACGCCTCGGGCTTCGGCGCGGGCGGGGCCGGCGGCCCGGCCCGGCCCGGCAGCGCGCAGGACTTTGTCGTCAACATCGGCGACCGGGTGTTCTTCGAGTCGGACTCGACCGACCTGACACCCACCGCCACCGCGACCCTCGACAAGCAGGCCGCGTGGCTGCAGCGCTACCCGCGCTACACCTTCCTGATCGAGGGCCATGCCGACGAGCGCGGCACCCGCGAGTACAATTTCTCCCTCGGCGCCCGGCGCGGGCAGGCGGTGCAGGATTATCTGGCCTCCCGCGGCATCGCGGCGGGCCGGATGCGGATGGTGTCCTACGGCAAGGAACGCCCCGTGGCGGTGTGCAACGACATCTCGTGCTGGTCGCAGAACCGCCGCGCGGTCACCGTGCTCGACAACGGCGCCGGCTCGTAGCATCCGGCAGGCGACGAAACCGGTTTTGCGGCCGGCCGGGCCTTCTGGTAACCCGAGCGACGGCCGCGAACGAACTGACGATCGGTGCCAGCCCCATGCTCCGCCGCCTTCTCCTCACCGTCGGGCTCGCCCTCGCCTTCGCGACGCCCTTGCGCGCGCAGGATGCCTCCGAGCTGATCGTGCGCCTGAACCGCCTGGAGAACGTCTCCCGGCAGCTCTCCGGCCAGATCGAGACGCTCCAGTACGAGAACCGCCAGCTCAAGGAGCAGCTTCGCAAATTCCAGGAAGACGTCGAGTTCCGCTTTCAGGAAGGGAAGGGGAGTGCTCCGGCTCCGGCCGCCAAGCGTGCGCCTGCGGCCCCTCCGGCCGCGTCGCCGTCGGGCGGCGCGCCCTACGGCGTCAACCCGGGCGAGGGCAAGCCGGGCAAGCGCGGCGACGCCTTCGATCCCTCCCAGAACCCCAACGCGCCGGGCGCGCCGAAGCCACTCGGCAGCACCCAGCCCTCGCTCCCGCTGCCGACCGGCGCCATCGCCGAAGCCGATGCGCCGCTGCGCCGGGCCGGCGTCGACGAGGGTGATGCGGGCGAGCCCGGCGACACCGATCTGCCGCCGCCCGGTCTCGGCGGCCCGGTCGACATCGCCCCGCCGCAGGCCAAGGTCGCCGCCGCGGAGCCGCCGACATCCAGCATCGCGGCCACCGGCACCGGGGATGCCCAGGCCGATTTCGAGGCCGCCTACGCCCTGATCCGCGAGCGGCAATACGAGCAGGCCGAGATGAGCCTGCGCCAGTTCATCCAGTCGCATCCCCGCGACCGGCTGGTGCCCAAGGCGACCTACTGGCTCGGCGAGAGCTATCTCCAGCGCAACCGCTCGCGCGAGGCCGCCGAACAGTTCCTGAAGGTCTCGACCGATTACGCCGCCTCGCCGGTCGCGCCCGAGGCGATGATGAAGCTCGGCGCCTCGCTCCACGCCCTCGGCGCCAAGGCCCAGGCCTGCGCCACGCTGGCCGAGGTCGAGCGCAAGTTCCCCGGCGCGGGCGCCAGCGTGCGCCAGGGCGTCGAGCGGGAGCAGAAGCGCGCCCGCTGCGCGGCTTGAGTTCGACCGACCTCGAATCCCGCCTCGCCCGCGCCCTCGCGCCCTTCTTGGAGAGAGCGACCGCGCCGGTGCTGCTCGCCGTCTCCGGTGGGCCGGATTCCACCGCCCTGATGCACGCCGCCGCGAGGCTCGGCGCCCCTGAAGGCTTGTTCCTCGCCACCGTCGATCACGGCTTGCGCGCTGGCTCGGCGGAAGAGGCCGCGGATGTCGGCCGTCTCGCGGACAAACTCGGGCTGCCGCACGCCGTCCTGACCTGGGACGCGCCCCGGCGCGAGGGCCGCGTCCAGGCCGAAGCGCGGGCCGCGCGCTACCGGCTTCTCGCGCATCACGCGAAGGGCATCGGCGCCGACCGCATCCTCACCGCCCATACCCGAGACGATCAGGCCGAGACCGTGCTGATGCGGCTCCTGGCCGGCAGCGGCCCGGCGGGGCTCGCCGGCATGCGGTCCGAGCGCATGATCGGCGAGGGCCTGCGCCTCCTGCGTCCCTTCCTCGCCCTGCCCAAGGCCGACCTCGTCGCCTATTGCACCGCGCATGGGCTGCCCTTCGTGCGCGATCCCTCGAATGCCGACGAACGCTTCGCCCGTGCCCGGCTACGTCGCCTGTTGCCGCTCCTCGAAGGGGAGGGGCTCTCGCCCGATCGGCTGGCGCGGCTCGCCGCCCGCATCGCCCGCAACGAAGCCGCGCTCGCGTCCCGCGCCGCGACGGTGCTCGCCGAGGTGTGCCTCGCGAGGGAAGGGGAGGGGCTCATCCTCGACGGAAGCCGCCTCGCCCGCGAGCCGGAGGCCATCGTCCTGCGGGTGCTCGATGCGGCGCTGGGCCAGGACGACGCGGCCCCGCCCCGACGTCTGGAGCGGCTCGAAGCGCTCGTCCTCGACGGCATCCTGCCGGCGCTCGCCCGCGGCGAAGCCCTGCGCCGGACCCTGCGCGACAGAATCGTGAGCGTCGGCCCCTCCGGCCGCATCCGGCTCACGCCCGCCCCGCCGCGCCGACGCGTCGCCCCCCGAAAATAACCTTGCACGGCGACCTCGCCGCAGGGGCAGCCGATTTACTTGGCAACGGGAGAGCCGCCGCCTACATTGGCCGGGAGCGCGTGGAGCATGCCCCGGCAGCCGCGGGAAGTCGCCCGCACGCCTCTCAGGACCGAGAGATGAACCCGAACTTCCGCAACTTCGCCCTGTGGGTCGTCATCTTCCTGCTGGTGCTCGCGCTGGTGACCCTGTTCCAGAACCCGGGTCACCGCGGCGGCGGCAGCGAGATCGCCTACAGCCAGCTCCTGAACGATGCCGATTCGGGCAAGATCCAGTCCGTCGTGATCGCCGGGCAGGACGTGAGCGGCACCTATGTGGGCGGCGGCAACTTCACGAGCTACATCCCCAACGATCCGAGCCTCGTCTCGAAGCTCCAGAGCAAGGGCGTGTCGATCACCGCCCGCCCGCCCTCCGACAACACCCCCTGGTTCATCCAGCTTCTCGTAAGCTGGCTGCCGATCTTGGTGTTCATCGGCGCCTGGATTTTCCTGAGCCGCCAGATGCAGTCCGGCGCGGGTCGCGCCATGGGCTTCGGCAAGTCGAAGGCCAAGCTTCTGAACGAGGCGCATGGGCGCGTGTCCTTCGAGGACGTGGCCGGCGTCGAGGAGGCCAAGGAGGACCTGCAGGAGATCGTCGAGTTCCTGCGCGACCCCCAGAAGTTCCAGCGGCTCGGCGGCCGCATCCCCCGCGGCGTGCTGCTCGTCGGCCCCCCCGGCACGGGTAAGACCTTGATCGCCCGCGCCGTCGCGGGTGAGGCCAACGTGCCGTTCTTCACCATCTCCGGCTCGGATTTCGTCGAGATGTTCGTCGGCGTCGGCGCCTCGCGCGTCCGCGACATGTTCGAGCAGGCCAAGAAGAACGCCCCCTGCATCATCTTCATCGACGAGATCGACGCGGTGGGTCGCCACCGCGGCGCCGGCCTCGGCGGCGGCAACGACGAGCGCGAGCAGACCCTCAACCAGCTGCTCGTCGAGATGGACGGCTTCGAGGCCAACGAGGGCGTCATCATCATCGCGGCGACCAACCGCCCCGACGTGCTCGACCCCGCGCTGCTGCGTCCCGGTCGCTTCGACCGCCAGATCATGGTGCCGAACCCGGACGTCACCGGCCGCGAGCGCATCCTGCGCGTCCACGTCCGCAAGGTGCCGCTGGCGCCCGACGTCGATCTCAAGACCATCGCCCGCGGCACCCCCGGCTTTTCGGGCGCCGACCTGATGAACCTCGTCAACGAGTCCGCGCTCCTCGCCGCGCGTCGCGGCAAGCGCATCGTCACGATGCACGAGTTCGAGGACGCCAAGGACAAGGTGATGATGGGCGCCGAGCGGCGCACCCTGGTCATGACCGAGGACGAGAAGCGCCTCACCGCCTATCACGAGAGCGGCCACGCCATCGTCGCCCTCAACGTCCCGGCGACCGACCCGGTCCACAAGGCCACCATCATCCCCCGCGGCCGTGCACTCGGCATGGTCATGCAGCTGCCCGAGCGCGACAAGCTGTCGATGTCGTTCGAGCAGATGACCTCGCGCCTCGCGATCATGATGGGCGGGCGCATTGCCGAGGAGATGACCTTCGGCCGGGACAAGGTGACCTCGGGCGCTCAGTCCGACATCGAGCAGGCCACGCGGCTCGCCAAGATGATGGTGACCCGCTGGGGCTTCTCGCCGGAACTCGGCACCGTGGCCTACGGCGACAACAACGACGAAGTCTTCCTGGGCATGTCGATGGGTCGTCAGCAGACGGTCTCGGAGGCCACCGCCCAGAAGATCGACGCGGAGGTGCGCCGCCTCGTCGAAGCCGGCCTGGAAGAGGCCCGCCGCATCCTCGCCGAGAAGGCCGACGATCTGGAATCGTTGGCCCAGGGGCTGCTCGAGTACGAGACCCTCTCGGGCGACGAGATCCGCAAGCTGCTCCAGGGCGAGCCCCCGGTGCGCGATTCCGGCGACGTCCCGCCCACCCCGGCCCGCGGTTCGACGGTGCCCTCGACCGGCCGCGGCCGTCCGCGTGGCAGCGACGGATTGGAGCCGAGCCCCCAGCCGCAGGGCTGAGGCCGACCCGACAGGTTTCGTTCAGCAGGGGGCGCCGCGAGGCGCCCCTTCTTCTTGGTCGGACCATCCGATCCAATCCGGTTGGCGGCACCCGCACCGCGACATGACCCTCTCGACTCTACTGATCGTCGCCCTCGGCGCCGCCCTTGCCGGATTCGTGCAAGGGCTGTCCGGCTTCGGGTTCGGCCTCACCGCCCTGTCGGTCTGGGCCTGGGTGATCGATCCGACACTCGCCGCGTTCCTCTCCGTGGCCGGCAGCCTCGGCGGGCAGCTCGTCGCCGCCGCAAAGGTCCGCCGCGGTTTCGATCTCCCGCTGCTCGCGCCCTTCATCCTCGGGGGCCTCGTCGGCATACCCCTCGGCGTCGCCCTGCTGCCGCGCCTCGACATCGATTGGTTCAAGGCGATCCTCGGCGGCCTGCTGGTCGTCTGGTGCCCGGCCATGCTGTTCGCCCGGAATCTGCCGCGGATCACCGGGGGCGGCCGGGCGGCGGATACGGTCGTGGGCCTTGCGGGTGGCGTGCTCGGAGGGCTCGGCGGTTTCACCGGCGTGCTGCCGACGCTCTGGTGCACCTTGCGCGGCTATGAGCGGAACAAGCAGCGCAACGTCATCCAGAACTTCAATCTGTCGATGCTGCTGGCGATCATGGTGGCCTATCTGGCCTCGGGCGTCGTCCGACCGTCGATGCTGCCGACCCTTGCCGTCGTGCTGCTCGCCATGCTGGTCCCGACCCTTCTCGGCACACGCGTCTATGCCGGCATCAGCGAGACCGGTTTCCGCCGGCTGGTGCTCGGTCTCCTGACCGTCTCGGGCGTGACGATGCTCGCCTCGGCGTTGCCGAAGCTGGCATGACGGCGGTTCCTCGGCCGTATTTCCAACGCCTTTGTCGGGGAGCAACCGATTCACCACGCCTGCGCCCGATCCACCGGTCCGGGCCTCGATCTGTTAGAGTGCGACCGGCTGGCACCCGTCCGGAATTCGGAGAAGCGACGTTGCGCAAGTATTTCGGAACCGACGGCGTCCGCGGGCGCGCCAACGGCGTCATCACCCCCGAACTCGCCCTCAAGGTGGGGCAGGCGGCGGGCGTCGTGTTCCAGCGGGGCGACCACCGCCACCGCGTGGTCATCGGCAAGGACACGCGCCTGTCGGGCTACATGATCGAGACCGCGCTCGTCGCCGGCTTCACTTCGGTCGGGATGGACGTGCTGCTGCTCGGCCCGATGCCGACCCCCGCGGTCGCCATGCTGACCCGCTCGATGCGGGCCGATCTCGGCGTGATGATCTCGGCCTCGCACAACCCCTTCGAGGACAACGGCATCAAGCTGTTCGGGCCCGACGGGTTCAAGCTCAACGACGAGGTGGAGCTCGAAATCGAGGCCCTGCTCGAGGGTGACCTGCGCAAGAAGCTCGCCGGCTCGCGCGATCTCGGCCGGGCCAAGCGCATCGAGAGCGTGCATGCCCGCTACATCGAGTTCGCCAAGCGCACGCTGCCGCGCCACGTCACCCTGGAAGGTCTGCGGGTCGTGGTCGATTGCGCCAACGGCGCCGCCTACCGCGTCGCCCCCGAGACCCTGTGGGAACTCGGCGCCGAAGTGATCTCCATCGGCGTCGAGCCGGACGGCTTCAACATCAACCACGATGTCGGCTCGACGGCCCCGGCCGCCCTCGTCAACAAGGTCCGGGAGCTGCGCGCCGATGTCGGCATCGCGCTGGACGGCGATGCCGACCGCGTCCTGATCGTCGATGAGAAGGGCCAGAAGGTCGATGGCGACCAGCTCATGGCCGTGGTCGCGCGCTCGTGGAAGGAGGACGAGCGGCTGACCCAGCCCGGTCTCGTGGCCACGATCATGTCGAATCTCGGCCTGGAGCGTTACGTCAACGGCCTCGGCCTGAATCTGGCCCGCACCGCCGTCGGCGACCGCTACGTGCTCGAGCACATGCGCGAGCACGGCTACAATCTCGGCGGCGAGCAATCCGGCCACATCATCATGTCGGATTATGCCACCACCGGCGACGGGCTCGTCGCCGCGCTTCAGCTGCTCAGCGTCGTCAAGCGCCAGGAGCGGCCGGTGAGCGAGGTCTGCCACTGCTTCGAGCCGCTGCCGCAGATCCTCAAGAACGTCCGCTTCCGCTCCGGCGAGCCGCTGCGCGCCGATTCCGTCGTCACTGCCATCGCCCAGGCCAAGGACCGGCTCGGCGCCTCGGGGCGCCTCGTCATCCGCCCCTCGGGTACAGAGCCGGTGATCCGCGTGATGGCGGAGGGCGACGACCGGGACCTCGTCAACGAAGTGGTCGACGAGGTGGTCGACGCGGTCAGCCGCGCGGCGGCCTGAAGGCAGCCAGCCTTCGCTCCGAGCCGGCGGCCCGACGGGCCGCCGCTTCCCGGCGGCCTTCCCCGGCGCCCGTGACGTGTTTGCAGTCGTTCCGAGAAAAGCCATAAATCGGCAAGGCTAATTTTTTACGTTAAGTGCGGCTTAACCTTCACGGATCATTCTCCAACTCGCACCACGGGCCGGCCCTTCTGTTTCCGGCGCGCCCGACGAGTGAAGGATTCCCGCATGCGCCGCCGCACCACGCTCCTCGCCTGGGCGCGCTCTCTCACGCTCCTCGCGGGCGTCGGGGTGCCCTGCCTGGCCCAAGCCGCCGATCTCCTGCCCCCTCCGCCGCCCCCGCCGCTTCCCCCGATCGCCGAACCGGTCGACTTCGCGGGCGGCTGGTACCTGCGCGGCGACGGCGGCTGGGGCGACCTCGAGTTGCGCCGCACCGAGGCGGTCGATGTCTCGAAGCCTCCGCTTCCGTACATTTACAGGACCATTGAGGATAAGGTCGGCAGCCAGTGGTTCGCAGGCGCGGGTATCGGCTACCAGTTCAATCCTTGGCTGCGCTTCGACGCCACTGGCGAGTACCGCTTCCAGACAAAGTGGCAATTCTACGCCCAGGACAAGTCCTACGGGGAAGACGACAAGTTCAACCTGAATAAGGGCAAGTTCGATTCGGTGGTCGGCCTCGTCAACGGTTACGTCGACCTCGGCACGTTCTTCGGGGTGACGCCGTTCATCGGCGCCGGCGTCGGTGTGGCGCACCATTCTTTCGGTAAGTCGTACGATTACGGCAACGGTACCTCGTCGGTCCCGCTGGGCGAAAGTCCGGCCAAGGATAAGACGAGCTTCGCCTGGGCGGCGCATGCCGGTTTTGCCTATGCACTGTCGCACAACGTCAAGCTCGAACTCGCTTATCGCTATCTCAACATGGGGAGCGCGCAGACCGGCGTGGTCACGTGCATCCCGGATTGTGCCACCAAGACCGTCTACCGCCTCAAGGAGCTCGACTCCCACGACGTGAAGTTCGGCCTGCGCTACATGTTCGGCGCCCCGGCGCCGCTGGCGCCGGTCGATTATCCGCCGGGCCCGCTGGTGCGCAAGTACTGATCCACGATCTCGACGGACGATGATCGAGCGGCGCGGGCACTCCCGCGCCGCTCTTCTTTTGCGCGAACGACCCGGTTAAGGTTAAGCTCATCATAACCTCTTGGGATCAAGCTCTTAGGCAATCGCACCGCGGCCGTGAGGCTGCCGATCCCCGAGAGAGTTCATGATCGCTCCGTGCCGTCTCGCCCTCGCGGCGACCGTTCTCGCTTGTGCCGCGCCCGGCCTCGCCCGTGCCGCGGACCTGTTGCCCCCGCCGCCTCCGCCCCCGGCGGTGGCCCCGGTCGAGATCGGCAGCGGCTGGTACCTGCGCGGCGACTTCACGCAGAGCTGGTTCGCCGATCCGAAGGATGCAGTCCCGGCCGGTCCCGGCATCAACCCCCTTCTCGATCTGCGGATGACCCCGGCGAGCGGTTACGGCGGCGGTATCGGCTACCGCGTCTTCCCCTGGCTGCGCATCGACGCGACGATCGACCAGCGCGGCCCCTCTGATTTTCGCGCCCTCTCGTCGGGCACGGGCTTCGTCACCGGCTACAACGTCGAGGCCGGCAAGATTGACGTGCTGACCGGCCTCGTGAACGTCTATGCCGATCTCGGCACGTGGTACGGCTTCACGCCTTACATCGGCGGCGGCATCGGCTTCGCCGACAAGGCGATGCGCCGCAACTACACGCAGACGACCTGCTTCGAAGTCGGATGCGATGGCATCGAAGGCTCGGCCCCCGGCCCGCGCGATGTCGTGCCCCGCGCCAACCGCTCCGTCGCCAGCTTCGCCTGGGCGCTCACGGCGGGCCTGTCCTACGACATCGGCGCGGGCTTCACGCTCGATGCCGCCTATCGCTACGTCGATCTCGGCCGCGCCAAGAGCGGCCTGGACGCCTTCGGCTACAACACCCGCGTGAAGGATCTCGCCGCCAACGAGTTCCGCATCGGCCTGCGCTACAATTTCTCGAACTTTTTCGCCCCTGGGGCCGCGCCCGATCCCTACGGCAACTGAGACAGCCTGCGCAGCGGGTGCGAGACCCGAAAAATTTGGGTAGAGGGGCGGCATGAGTGCCGCTCCCCTCGTCCGCTTCGCCCCCTCGCCGACGGGCTTCCTCCATATCGGCAATGCCCGCCCGGCGCTCCTCAACGCGCTCTACGCCCGGCGCCACGGCGGGCGTTTCCTGCTGCGGCTCGACGACACCGACCGGGAGCGCTCGACCCGGGAATTCGCCCAAGCGGTCGAGACCGATCTCGCCTGGCTCGGGGTCAACCCCGACCTGTTCTTCCGCCAGAGCGACCGCACCGCCCTCTACGACGCGGCCGCGGCGCGCCTGAAGGCGGCGGGGCGGCTCTATGCCTGCTACGAAACGCAAGAGGAGCTGGAGCGCCGCCGCAAGCGCCAGCTCGGCCGCGGCCAGCCGCCGGTCTACGACCGCGCCGCCCTGAGCCTCACCGATTCCGACCGCGCCGCCCTGGAGGCCGAGGGCCGGCGCCCGCATTGGCGCTTCCTGCTCGACCACCGCGTCGTCGCCTGGACCGACCTCGTGCGCGGCGACAGCCACGTCGATTGCGCCTCCCTGTCCGACCCCGTGCTGGTGCGGGCCGACGGCAGCTACCTCTACACGTTGCCCTCCGTGGTGGACGACGCCGAGACCGGCGTCACGCACGTGATCCGCGGCGAGGACCACGTCACCAACACCGGCGTGCAGGTGCAGCTGTTCGAGGCGCTCGGCGCACCCGTGCCGGCCTTCGGCCACCACAACCTGCTGACCACGGCGGACGGGGAGGGGCTGTCGAAGCGCCTCGGCCATCTCTCGCTGCGCTCGCTGCGCGAGGCCGGCTACGAGCCGGCGGCCGTGCGTTCGCTGGCGGTGCTGACCGGTTCGGCGGAGGCCGTGCGCCCGGTCGCCTCCCTCGACGAGTTGGCGACGCTGACCGACCTCGCCCACCTTTCCCGGGCGCCTGCCCGGTTCGACCCGACCGAACTCGACGGCCTCAACGCCCGGCTCGTCCACGACATGCCCTTCGCTGAAGCGCGCGAGCGCCTGACGGCCCTCGGGGTGCCGGAGGAAATTTCCGAAACATTCTGGCTCGCGGTGCGGGCCAACCTCGCCCGCGTGAGCGAGGCCGCCGATTGGTGGCGCGTGGTGAACGGCCCGGTCACCCCGGTGATCCAAGACCCCGCCTTCATCGCGCAAGCCGCCCGCCTGCTCCCCGAGGGCCCTTTCGGCCCCACTACGTGGAAGGCCTGGACCGACGCCGTGAAGGCCGCCACCGGGGCGAAGGGGAAGGCGCTGTTCATGCCGCTGCGGCTGGCGCTGACGGGGTTGGAGCATGGGCCCGATCTGGCGGGATTGCTGCCGTTGATCGGGCGGGAGCGTGCGCTGGAGCGGTTGGAGGGACAGGTGGCGTGAGAGTTTCGAGTTACGCGCATAAGCGCGCATTATGGAACTGAATGTCTACTCACTTTCCGGATCGGGTAACATCCCCTGAAATCCGATCCAATGCTCTTCGATAGACCAAAGAGGTTTTCCATTAGAAAAATTTCTAATTTCCGATATCACTTCTTCGTATTTTTCGCTGTCGAAATTCGACCAGCCAATAGATGCATATTTACGCCAGCGATTTGCGGAACGCTTTCTGTTCGATGAGGCAGGCTTAGTGTGATTGGCAAGTGACATCAATAAAAGCTTATCTACGGGCGGATGCACATTCTTCGCCCTCGCACATCCCTCTAGGGTAGGCGCAACGATTACGAGGGCCGCTTTTAAGTAGACATTGATAAGCTTGGCTGCAACGCCGTGCGTGACACAATTCTCCCTACCGCCTACGAGTTTAAGCTTGGCCTCTTCAATAATATCTTTACGCCATTTTCTGTGAAGAGAATCAAATTCGTCAGGCTCGCTTGGGGTATTTCCCATATCAGCTGCGTATTCTGGAATATCTGTAATTTCGAGCAGCCTTCTCCCATCTTCTACTGTAAAGCGGTGCCCTTTGGCTACAGATGCACGTCCCGCAGCCCACGCCGCAAAACGATGACGATGCTCTACTAATGTGTATGCCATTGTCATCATTCATAGAAAAATAATGCTCTCTTATTACTGTCAGATAAGTGTCGAGCATGCAATGGCCCACTTACGTGCAGACATCAAGAATTTTGCACAGCATTAAAATGTCAGTATGTCATAGGCTTAGCTAGTGCAAAAGTCGCGTGCGGAAGTGCCGAGACAAGCGCCTCATGTCACTCTATCCAACCTCCGATTCGACCATAATTACATCCACAAAAAAACTCCCATCGGCCTCAACCCCAAAATGCTCCCGCACTGCCTCCGGCGCCCCTTCCTGCAACGCCCGGATCACCACGACACTCGCCGCCGGCGTCCCCATCCGCGCGACCCAGCTTGCAAACTCCATCCGCACCCGCCACCGCTGCACCGCCCCCGGTACGAAACCAGCCTCCGTCAGCATCGCACGCCACTCCGCCTCGCCGTAGTCGCGGACATGGGAGGGGTCGCGCAGGAGTTCCCAGGCCTGAAGGTGGGTGTCGAGCAGGGGCGGGCCGGGGTGGATGACATCGACGAGGCCGAGGCGGCCGCCGGGTTTGAGCACGCGGTGGGCTTCGCGCAGCGCCGTCGGCACGTCGGCCCAGTGGTGGGCGCTGTAGCGGGTGAGCACCCGGTCGAAGGCGGCGTCGGGGAAGGGGAGGGCCTCGACCGCGGCGCGGCGCGTGTCGAGGTTGGTCAGGCCGCGCCGGGCGGCCTCCGCTGCAACCGCGTCGAGCATC
This sequence comes from Methylorubrum salsuginis, assembly GCF_900114375.1. Lineage (GTDB taxonomy): Bacteria > Pseudomonadota > Alphaproteobacteria > Rhizobiales > Beijerinckiaceae > Methylobacterium > Methylobacterium salsuginis. Next base: position 23,300 of record NZ_FOSV01000019.1, read on the forward strand.
GCCTGCGACAGGTCGAGGGCGGTCACCGCGCGGACATGCGGGGCGACCGCATAGCTGACATGGCCGCCGCCGCAGCCGAGATCGAGCACGCGGGCGTGGGGCACGTCGCGGCAGAGGGCGGCGAGCGCGTCGAGGTCGGCGCCCGCCGCGTGGACGGCGCTGGCGACGTAGTCGGCGGCTCGGGCGCCGAACTGGCGATCGACCTGGGATTCGTGAGTGTCGGATGCGCTCATGGCGGCCTCAACTCAGCGGCAGCGGCGGCAGGCGGGTCAAGCGAAGGGCGACCAGCAGGGCAGCGACGTAGAGACTCGCAAAAAAGCCGGCCACACCGCCCCAGCCGTAATGCAGGAAGAACCAGCCCCCGGCCGTGCCGAGCAGGGACGAGCCAAGATAATATAGGCAGAGATAGATCGCCGAAGCCTGGGCCCGGTCGCGCGACGCGCGCCGCCCGACCCAGCTCGACGCCACGGAGTGGGCGCCAAAAAAACTCACCGTGACGACGACGATGCCGAGGATGATGAGAATCAGGTTCTCGGCCAGGGTCAGGGCAATGCCGGCGAGCCCGAGCAGGATGGCGAGCCACAACACCTTGCGCCGCCCGAGCAGGCTCGCGACATGGCCGGTGAGCGCCGAACTGGCGGTGCCGGCGAGGTAGACCACGAAGATCAGGCCGATCGCCGTCTGGCTCAGTGAGTAGGGCGGATCGAGCAGGCGGAAGCCGATATAATTGTAGACGCAGACGAACCCGCCCATCAGCAGGAACGGCGTCACGAATAGCCACGGCAGACCGGCATCCGAGAAATGGTGGGTGAAGGTGCCCGGCACCTCGCGCCAGCGCATCCGGTGCGCCTGGAATCTTTGGGAGGCCGGCAGGCCGAACTGGAAGGCGACGGCCGCAAACAGCGCCAGAACCCCGATGGTGCCAAGCCCCCAGCGCCAGGACGCATGGTCGGCGATGATTCCGGCGAGCAGCCGCCCGACCATGCCGCCCAGCGCGTTGCCGCCGATCAAGAGCCCCATCGACAGGCCGATGGCGCGTCCGTGCATCTCCTCGCTCAAGTAGGCCATCGCCACCGCGGGCAGGCCGCTGGCGGCGAGCCCCGTGAGCGCGCGTAAGGCCAGGAAGCCGTGCCAGTCGGGCATCAGCACCGCGGCGATGGTGAGGAGCGCCGAGGCGAAGAGCGAGGCCGTCATCACCGGCTTGCGACCGAAGACCTCCGAGAGCGGGCTGACGACGAGGAGCGCGATGGCGAGCGTTGCGCAGGGCAGCGACAGGGCGAGGCTGCTCTCGGCGGGCGAGACGGAAAAGTTGTCGGCGAAGACGGGGAGGAGGGGCTGCACCCCGTAGAGGACGGCGAAGGTGGAAAAGCCGGCGGCGAACAAGGCCAGCGTGGCCCGGCGAAAGGCCGGCGTGCCGGCTTCGATCAACCGGTCGCTGGCGTCATCCATGGTGCCGAATCCTCAACGCAAAAAACCCTCCCCCCTCCGCGGGGGCGGGTGGGCCCCCGAAGGGGGTCGGGAGAGGGGAGAGCGGATGCCGCTCGGCCGCCGTCGAAGGTGAATTCGCCGGAAGCGTCGCTCCCCTCTCCCGCCTGCCCCGCAGGCACCCTCCCCCGCAGAGGGGGGAGGGTCAAGGCAGGGCGTTCCGCTACTGCGGGGGCGCCGATTGCTGCTGCTGGTCCGCCTGCTGCTGGAGCAGCGGGGTGATGCGGCGGACCGTGACGCGGCGGTTCTCGCGGTTGGCCTCCTGCGTATTCACCTTCAGGTACTGCTCGCCGTAGCCCTGCGTGGTCAGGTTCTCCGGCGGTACCTGGAAGTTCTGCGTCAGCACCGCGGCGACCGACTGAGCGCGACGGTCGGAGAGCGACAGGTTGTCGACCTCCGCGCCGACCGCGTCGGTGTAACCCTCGATCAGGAACACCTCCTGCGGATTGGCCTTGACCGCCTGGTTGATCGCCGCCGCGATGGTCGAGAGGCGCTGGGCCTGATCGGGCGTCACGGTGAACGAGCCGGTGTCGAACGTGATCGTGTTGATGTCGACGGACGGCATCCGAGCGCGCAGCTGCGGCGAGTAGCGCACCTGATCCAGGGTGTAGCGGCGATCCACCGGCACCACCGGCGGGGCGGACAGCGCCTGATAGACCGTGCGCTCGTCGGCCCGCTCGTAATCGACGATGTAGCGATCACGCGGAATGCGGATGTCCGGCGGCGGCAGATCGACGACATCCTCGTAGATCGGCCTCGGGGCGCCGCCATAGGCATTGTTGATGAGGAACACCTCGCGCCCGTCGCTGTAGCGGCGGGAGCGACGCAGCAGGCGCCCGTCATCGTCCACCACGGTGACGATCTGGCCGCCGAGCGGGCTGTCGACGTAGCTGTAGATCTCGCCGCCGCGACGCTCGCTGCGATAGCCGCGGTCACCGTAGATCGTGCGGAAGCGCTCGTTCTCGTCGTGGCGGATGAAGTAGCCGTCGCGGTCGCGCACGATGATGCGGCCCGGCTCGCGGTAATAGGTGCGGCCATCCACGTCGTATTCGCGGCGGTCGCGCCGGATCGTGTCGTAGTCGCGGATCCGATAGTCGTCGTCGCGGAAGCCGCCGGGGATGTAGGCCGGCGTGCCGGGCACATTGAACCGGTCACGGCCACCGCCGCCACCGTAGCGGTCGTCGCGCCGGTCGTCCCTGCCGTAGCGGTCGTCCCGGTCACGGCCGTCGCGGCCATAGCGGTCGTCCCGGTCACGTCCGTCCCGACCGAAGCGGTCGTCACGGTCGCGTCCGTCGCGGCGGTCGCCGTCGAGGCCGTTCGGCTGATAGCCCGGCTGGCCGGGCTGGAGCGCACCGGGGGCGCCGGGCGGCGGCGTGCCGACACCGGGCTGACCCGGCTGCTGCGCGTTCGGCGGGGTGCCGGGCGGCTGCACAGGACGACCGGGGACGCCGGGCTGCTGGTTGGGCGCCACGGGGCGGCCGGGCACGCCCGGTTGCTGGTTCGGCGGCGTCGCCGGGTTCGCGCCGGGCTGACCCGGACGGCCGGGCTGGTCGGCGTTGGGCGGCGTGCCGGGCGGCTGGACCGGACGGCCGGGGACGCCGGGGCGCTGGTTCGGCGGCGTATCGGCATCGCGGCCCCCGCGGGCGGGACCGTCACGGTCGGGCTTGCCGTCGCCGTCACGGTCGGGCTTGGCCGCATCGGGTTTGGCCGGCGTGTCGCGGCCGGGGCGGTTCGGGCCGTCGCGATCCGGGCGGCCGGGCGCGTCGGGACGGTCGGCATCGCGTCCGCCGCGGGCCGGGGGCTGGTCGGGCTTGCCGGGGGCATCCTTGCCGGGGGCATCGCGACCGGCGGGGCCGGGGCGGTCCGGCGTCGCGTCGCGGCCGGGGCGCGCCGGATTGTCCGGGCGACCGGGGGCATCGGGGCGATCGGCATCGCGGCCGCCGCGGGCGGGCGGGGTCGGCTTGTCGGGACGATCCGGGGTGGCGTCGCGGCCCGGACGGGCCGGCGGAGCGTCGCGGTCCGGCGTCGGCGCGCGGTCGCGGGCGGCCGGCGGGGTCGGACGGTCGGGGCGATCCGGCGCGTCGCGGTCGGGACGCGCGGGACGATCCGGACGCTCAGGGCGATCCGGCCTTTCGGGACGGTCCGGCCGCTCGCGGGCGGCCGGCGGGGCCGCGCGCTCGGCGGGCGCAGGCCGCTCGGGACGGTCAGGCCGCTCGGGACGATCCGGTCGCTCGCGACCGCCGCCCGGCCCACCGGGGCCGCCTCGCTCCATGCCGCCGGGGGGGGCGCCACGTTCGGGGCCGCCCCGCTCCGGTCCGCCGCGACCGCCGCCGGGCCCGCCCGGTCCACCACGCTCCATGCCCCCGGGACCGCCGGGGCCGCCCGGCCCACCGCGGCCGCCACCGGGACCGCCCGGCCCCTCGGGATCGCGCTGCGCCAGCTCGATCCGCCCGTTGGCGGACTCGCCGAGCGAGCGGGCGAAGGATAGGTCTGACAGGAGAAGAGCCGGCAGAATCGTACCGGTCAGGAGCAGGGAGCGGGTGATCCGCATGTAGGACGGCCTCGTGTAACGCGATCGGCGGTTCCGAACATTGTCGGGCCGATATGGTTCCCGATCACGAGACGTCAAATTTCCAATCGAGGCGGGTTCTCAACTTCGATCCGGCGCGTCTTACCGAATCGAACCGGCCGGAACCATTCTCACGGCGCGGCCGGAACCGGCACCAAGCCCGGGACGATCACGCGGATCGCGCTGCTGCGGGTCTCACCCGTCGAGCCGGTGGCCTCCGCCACGGCGGCGTCCGGCGGCGTCGTGGCGACGCCCTCGCGGTTGGCGGCGTCGGCGGCGAGCGAGGCCGCGGTCTTGTCGGCGCGACCGACCAGGGTGAGGCGCACCTTCGGCGCCCGCGACAGCCGCTCGGCGGTCAGCGGCGTGACGAAGATGTCGCCCTTGTGCCGCACCAGCATGCTCTCGGCCTTGGCGAGCGACTGCGCCCAGCTCTGCCCCTCCTTCTTGCAGGAGCAGTTCGGCACGAAGCTCGTGCGGAACTTGAACGCCGTCGGCGTCGCCGTGTAGGCGCGGCTGCCCTTGAGCGTCGCGGCGTATTTGAGCGCATCGTCGCCGTGCGGCATCGAATAGGCGAGTGACTCGGTGCCGGGGCAGAGCGCCTGACACATTTCGTCGGCGCCCTCGCGCCCGTCCGGCAGGTTGGCCATGGGGAAGTACGAGCCGTCGCAGGTCTTGACGCAGATCACCTGGGGGCCGCCCCGCGCGGTCTGGCCGCCGTTGAGGCGCGCCTCCTGGCCGGTCTCGGGCATCACGCCGGAGCAGGCGCTCGACACCGCAGCCACGAGCTGGCGGCGGCGGGCGGCCACCACCTCGCCGTCGCCGCCGCCATAGGTGGCGTTGAGCGAGCGGATGCGGGCCTCGACCGCGCCGCATTGCGGCGGCCGGGTGTCGAAGAACAGGAACCGGCCGCCCTCGCAATTGAGGCTGCGATAATAGGCCTCCAGCCGCGTCACCTCGCTCTGGAGCGCCGCGGCCGTGGAGGCGCTGGCGTTCAGGTTGGCGAGCTCGGTCTTGTAGCGCTGGCAGGCCCAGACATCGCCGGCGGAGGCGGCACCTCCTTGAGCGAGGACGAGGCCTGCGGCCGCGGCGAGGGCGGCGAAGGCACGGCGAAGCTGCGGTCCGATCAGCGGCATGGGGCGGATGCTGGGATCTCGGGCAGGAGGTCGCGGGAGACGGTGAAGGCCGGTGCGCGACGGCGAAACGCCTCACACCTGTGTTAACGCCCCTCGCCGCCGGGGGACAGGGACACCATGTGTTTACGGCCAGGCTTTGAGGGGATTGCGTCGATGATGTGGCTCAGGGGCACCATGGGAAGCGTGCGCGCCGTGACGGCGGCGGCCTGCCTCGCCGCCGCGCTCGTTCCGGGTGCGGCCGGGGCGGCGGAGGATCCGGACCGGATCTTCGACAAGTCGACCGTGTGGCGCCCGCTCACCCCGAACGACAAGCTCGTGGTCTACGGGATCGACGATCCCGACGTATCGGGTATCGCCTGCTGGTACACCCAGCCCGAGAAGGGCGGCATCAAGGGCACGCTCGGCCTCGCCGAGGACGTCTCCGATATCTCGCTCTCCTGCCGCCAGACCGGGCCGGTGCAGTTCAAGGACAAGGTGAAGCAGGGCGACGTGGTGTTCAGCGAGCGGCGCTCGCTGATCTTCAAGTCAATGCAGATCGTGCGCGGTTGCGACGCCAAGCGCAATACGCTGATCTACATGGTCTATTCGGATAAGGTGGTGCAGGGTTCGCCCAAGAACTCGACCTCCAGCGTACCGCTGGCCCCGTGGGGCACGGAAGCGCCGCAGAAGTGCGCGGACTTCGTGAAGTAGGCGCCTTCCGATCCATCACCGCCGTCATTCCGGGGCGAACCCGGAATGACGGCAGGTGGAAGAGCAAAAAAATCAGTCCTGGCAGGTGATGCGCAGCGGGCGGGCGGCCGGCGCCGGGATCGGGGTGGCGGGGATCGCGCCGGTATACTCGTCCTGTGCGGCGACGCCGTAATTGACCGCGCTGGCATAGCCCTGCGACTCGCACCACGCGTTGGCGACCACCTGTCCGCACTCGCTCGGGCCGCCGCTGAGGCACTCGCCGACGCCGTAGCCCTCTTCGGCCGGGATGAGGAACGTCTTCTCGACATGCGTGCGCGCCGGGGCCGGTTCGCCGGCGATGGCCTGAGGCGCGGCCGTGACCAGGGCGAGGGCGAGGAAGGCGGCGACCGGACGGCGCATGGTGGGGACCTTGTTAACGGATTCGCTCGGTTGCGGAGTGTTCGGACGGCTCGGTAAACAAATCCTTGCGCCCGGGATCACGGTCGGCTGATCCGCGGCCCTGGGCAGCGCCGTTCTCGAATTCCTCACGGTTCTGGGTTAGCTCATGCCCGGACCGGCGACCGTCGCGGCGTTGCAACAGCGAACCGGCGCGGCTCCGGCGGCAATGTGGCGGCGCTCCCGGCGGAACCGCCGAACACGCTGCGGCGCAACGAGAAACCGAGGACGGCACGTTGCCGTCGCGAAGGCCGGACGGTTCCGGCGGGACCTCTTCGATGACCCCGATGTTGCGGCTCTACAACACGCTGACCCGCGAGAAGACGGCCTTCCAGCCGATCGATCCGGCGCATGTGCGGATGTATGCCTGCGGACCGACGGTCTACGACGCGGCTCATATCGGCAACGCTCGGCCGATCATCGTCTTCGACCTGCTGTTTCGGCTGCTGCGCCATCTCTACGGGCCGGGCCACGTCACCTACGCCCGCAACGTCACGGACGTGGACGACAAGATCAACGCGCGGGCCCTCGAGCGCGGCATCACCATCCGCGAACTCACCGACGGCACGCTGGCGCAGTTCCACAAGGACATCCGCGCGCTCGGCGTGCTGATGGCCGAGGACGTGAACGTGGCGGGCGAGCGCCCCCGCTTCGTCGAGCCACGGGCGACCGACCACATCGCCGAGATGCATCGGCTGATCGAAGGGTTGCTCACCGCCGGTCACGCCTACGTCGCGGAAGGCCACGTGCTGTTCGACGTGCCCTCCATGGCGGATTACGGCGCGCTGTCGAAGCGCCCGCTCGACGAGATGGAGGCCGGCGCCCGCGTCGAGGTCGCGCCCTACAAGCGCTCGCCCCTCGATTTCGTGCTGTGGAAGCCCTCGAAGCCGGGCGAGCCGTCCTGGCCGTCCCCCTGCGGAATCGACTCGGCCGGGCGCCCCGGCTGGCACATCGAGTGCTCGGCGATGTCGTGGAAGCACTTGGGCCAGACCTTCGACATCCATGCCGGCGGCATCGACCTGATCTTCCCCCACCACGAGAACGAGGTGGCGCAATCGCGCTGCTGCTTCGGCACCGACGTGATGGCCAATGTCTGGCTCCACAACGGCTTCCTGCAGGTCGAGGGGGAGAAGATGTCGAAGTCGCTCGGCAACTTCATCACCATCGGGCAGGTGCTGGCCGATTGGCCGGGCGAGGTCGTGCGCCTGAACATGCTCAAGACCCATTACCGCCAGCCGATCGACTGGACGCTCCGGGGGCTGGAGGAATCCGGCCGGATGCTGGAGCGCTGGTACGAGGCCGCGGGCGAGGCCGCGCCCGCGCAGACCGTGCCGGAAAAGGTGGTCGAAGCCCTGAGCGACGATCTCAACACCCCCGCGGCCCTCGGCGAGCTGCACCGGCTCGCGGGTGCGGATGCCGCCGCGCTCAAGGCGGCAGCCGGGCTGATGGGGTTTCTCGGAGAGACCAAGGCGCAGCGCGAGGCCGCGCGGGTGAGCGCGGCGGGCGTCGATGTCGGACAAGTCGAGGCGCTGATCGCCGAGCGCAAGGCGGCCCGCGCCGCCAAGGACTGGGCGGCTTCCGACCGGGTGCGCGACGCGCTCGCCGCGATGGGCGTCAGCGTCAAGGACAACAAGGACGGCACCACCACCTGGACGGTGGCGGGGTGAGCCGTCCTCGTCCCTACGGCGCCGTCTCGGACGGCGTCGGCTCCTCGCCCTCCTTCTTCAGGCGCTTGCGGTACTGCCCGGCCCCGAAGGGGATGAGGCAGAGATAGCCGAGGCTGACCGCGGCCAGCGTCTCGAACGGGAACGAGATCACGAGGCCGAAGGCCACCACCACCACGAGGAAGATCGGCAGGACGAGGTCGCGCGAGACGCGCTTCCCCCAGGTCTTGCCGGAGAAGGTCGGCACGGTGGAGACCACGAGGAGCGCGATGGCGAGCTCGTAGATCAGGATCAGCACCGTGCTCCACTGGGGGAACGGCACGTCGAGGAAGTGCAGGTAGAGCGGCAGCATGCCGGTCAGCGCGCCCGCGGGCGCGGGCATGCCGACGAAGTAGTCCTTCTTCCACTCGGGGCGGTTGGGGTCGTCGAGCATCGCGTTGAAGCGGGCGAGCCGCAGGCACATCGCGATGGCGAAGACCAGCGCCACGATCCAGCCGACCTGCTTCAGGTTGTGCAGGGTGAAGCTGTAGAGGATCAGCGCCGGGGCGCAGCCGAAATTCACGAAGTCGGCCAGCGAGTCGAGTTCCGCCCCGAAGCGCGAGGTGCCCTTGAGGAGGCGCGCCACCCGCCCGTCGATCCCGTCGAGGCCGGCGGCGACCACCACGGCCAGCACCGCGGGCTCGAACCGGCCCTCGAAGGCGAGCCGGATCGCGGTGAGCCCGAGGCAGAGCGCCAGGAGCGTGATCATGTTCGGCGCGATGATCCGGAACGGCACCGGGCGGAAGCGCCGCGGGCGGTCGTTCGGATCGGGCGCGAAGGGCGGGAAGAGATCGTCCATGTCGCCTCTGACTCGGCTGTGATGGCGCGGGCGCCGCTCAGATACGGCGGAAGCTGCGCTCCGGGCCACCCCCGAGATCGGCCAGCACCGTCTCGCCCGCCACCGCCTTCTGGCCGAGGCCGACGAGGATGCGCGTGCCCACGGGCAGGTAGACATCGACCCGCGAGCCGAAGCGGATCAGGCCGAAGCGCTCGCCGACCTGCTTGGTCTCGCCCGCCGACACGAAGCCGACGATGCGGCGCGCCACGAGGCCGGCGATCTGCACGACGCCGATGCGCAGGGGCTGACCGCGATGGGTCGTCTCCATCACGAGGCCGTTGCGCTCGTTGTCGTCGCTCGCCTTGTCGAGCTCGGCGTTGAGAAAGAGCCCGGGCGTGTAGTGGATCTGGCCGATCTTGCCGGTGACCGGCACGCGGTTCACGTGGCAGTCGAACACGTTCATGAACACCGAGATCCGCAGCATCGGCTCGTGCGACAGGTCGAGCTCGGGCGGGGGCAGCACGGTGGAGATGAGGTTCACCCGCCCGTCGGCGGGGGAGACCACGAGGCCGTCGCCGACCGGCACGACGCGCTCGGGATCGCGGAAGAAGTAGCAGACCCACAGCGTCAGGATCAGGAACACCCAGGCGAAGAACTGCGAGAACAGGCCGGCGCCGACGGTGAGGACGATGCCGATCAGGATGAAGGGGTACCCCTCCTTGTGGATCGGCACGAGCGTCCGGCGGATCGTCTCGATGAGGTCGGTCATGGGCTCCGATAGGGCTCCGGCGGGGCGAATGCGACCCGCCGGATGGCAGGGGGGCGGGCCTACGTCAACCAGCCCGCCGCCCGGCCCGGAGGGCAGGCCGCCGGATCGAACAGGCGGAAGGTGCGCCGCCCTGCCGCCTTGGCGGCGTAGAGGGCGGTGTCGGCCCGCGCGAACAGGTCGCCCGCCTCCGATCCCGAGAGGGCGACGCCGACCGAGGCGCCGAGGCGGTAGCGCCGGCCCTCGTGATCGACCGGCCGACCCAGAGCCTCGACGATCCGCTGCGCCAGGGCAGCGGCGGCATCGGGGCGCAGGCTCTCGTCGAGGACGACGGCGAATTCGTCGCCGCCGAGACGCGCCACGAGGGCGCCCCGGCGGCAGGTCCGCATCAGCCGGCTTCCGGCCTCGCGCAGGCAGGCATCGCCCGCCGGATGCCCATAGGCGTCGTTGATCGCCTTGAAACCGTCGAGGTCGATCAGGAGCAGCGTGCCGACCGGCACGCGCAGGCGCGCATCGAAGCGGGCGCGGTTGGCGAGCCCCGTCAGTGCGTCGGTCTCGGCGAGTTGACGGGTGCGCTCCAGCAGCAGGATCTCGTCGGTCACGTCCTGCTTGAGGCCGAATAGCCGTATCGGAATGCCTTCGCGGCGATCGACCGTCGCGGTCAGGCGCAGCCAGCGGTGCCGACCGTCGGGCAAGCGGATCTCGGCGTCGAGCTTGAACCCGGTTCCGTTCGCCAGCGCCTGGTCGCGCAGGAGCGTGAGCGTCCGGCGCGAATCCGGCGTGTACTGTTCCAAAGTCGCCTGTCGGACGAGTGGGGCTTCCGGAGACAGGCCGAACAGGTCGTAGACGCCTTGCGTCCAGCGGACACGCTCGTCGGGGAGGCTGCATTCCCAGAGACCCATCTGGGCTCCCCGCATCGCCCGGTCGGCGAGGGCCTCGTTCTGCAAGGCGTCCCGCTGCGCGGCGATGATGGCGGACTGGATGCGCAGCTGAAGGCGAAGGCGTTCGATCTCGGCGGGGTCGTATGCTTCGGAAATCCCTCGGATCCTCGGAGCGTCAGGCATCGATCGGGGCGGTCCGGTTCGGCGCCGATGCGGCGCGTCCTCACTGTGAAGCTTGAGGCGATTCGGTTGACGATTGGTGACGCCGGTCCATCCCCGGAAGGCCGTGGGATCACGATCACGTGACCCCGAGGCCGGGATCATCCGACCGGCTGCGGTTCCGGAGCGGAATGCGCTCTGAGCGACTTCTCGTCCTCGGCCTGCTTCAGTGCCTCGCGTGCGGCATCCGCCTGCCGCTGGCGGTCCCACAGGGCCGCGTAGACGCCGCCCTGCGTCAGAAGGGTCGGATGGTCGCCGCGCTCGACGATCCGGCCCTGATCCAGCACTAGGATCTCGTCGGCATTGACCACGGTCGAGAGACGATGGGCGATGACGAGGGTCGTGCGATCCCGGCTTACGCGGTCGAGGGCGGCCTGGATCTCGCGCTCGGTGAAGGAATCGAGCGCCGAGGTCGCCTCGTCGAGGACGAGGATCGGCGGGCTCTTGAGGATGGTGCGGGCGATGGCAACGCGCTGCTTCTCGCCGCCCGACAGCTTCAGGCCGCGCTCGCCCACCGGGGTCTCGTAGCCCTCGGGCAGGCTCTCGATGAAGCGGTCGATCTGGGCGAGGCGGGCGGCCTCGCGCACCTCCGCCTCGCTCGCGTCCCAGCGGCCGTAGCGGATGTTGTATCCGATGGTGTCGTTGAACAGCACCGTGTCCTGCGGGACCATGCCGATGGCCGCCCGCAGGGAATCCTGGCGGACGGCGGCGATATCCTGCCCGTCGATGGTGATGCGCCCGGCTTGCGGCTCGTAGAAGCGGAACAACAGCCGCGACAGCGTCGACTTGCCCGCTCCCGAGGGGCCGACGATGGCCACCGTGCGCCCCGCCGGCACTTCGAACGAGACGCCACGCAGGATCGGCCGCTCCGGATTGTAGGCGAAGCGCACGTCCTCGAACCGCACGGTCCCGGCCGGGACCGCGAGCACCGGGGCGCCGGGGCGGTCGGCGATCTCGGGGTTGCGGTCGATGATGCGGAACATGTCGTCGATGTCGACCAGCGCCTGTTTGATCTCGCGGTAGATCATGCCCATGAAGTTGAGCGGCATCGACAGCTGCACCAGCATCGTGTTGACGAGCACGAATCCGCCGATCGTGGTGCGTCCGGCCATGATGTCGCGCGCCGCCAAGGCCATCACCGCCGTCATGCCAAGGGTGAAGATCACCGCCTGTCCGGCGTTCAGCACCGCGAGCGAGACGTAGGTCTGCGTCGAGGCCTTTTCGTACTTCTCCATCGAGGCGTCGTAGCGGGCGGTCTCGCGGCTCTCGGCGCCGAAATACTTCACCGTCTCGTAGTTCAGCAGCGAATCGACCGCCTTCGTGGTGGCGTCGGTGTCGGAGTTGTTCATCCGGCGGCGGATGCCGATGCGCCACTCGGTCGCCTTCCAGGTGAAGCCGAGATAGGCGGCGATCATCGTCGCCACGACGGCCGAGTAGAGCCAGTCGAACTCGTAGGCCAGGATGCCGAGCACCAGAGCGAGTTCGACGATGGTCGGCACCAGCGTCAGCACCATCAGGCGCGACAATTCCTCGATGCCGTTGCGCCCCCGCTCCAGCACGCGGGTGAGGCCGCCGGTCTTGCGCTCGAGATGGAAGCGCAAGGAGAGGCGGTGCATGTGCTCGAAGGTGAGCAGCGCGAGGCGGCGCACGGCATGCATCGCCACCTTGGCGAACAGCCCGTCGCGCACCTGCGTCATCGCCGCCATGGCGACCCGCGACAAGCCGTAGAGGCCGATGAGCAGGAACGGCGCCGAGATCAGCCCCGCAGGCACGGAGGCGGGCGCGCTCTTTTCGGTGGCCGCCACCAGCGCGTCGGTCGCCCACTTGAAGGTGAAGGGCATCACCATCGTGGCGGCCTTGGCCAGCATCAGCAGGCCGAAGGCGAGGAAGATGCGGCGTTGCAGGTCGCCCCGCCCGTGGGGCCAGAGATAGGGCCACAGGCGCCGGTAGGTGGCGATGAGGCCGGGTCGGTCGAGCGGCACGGGCGCGCTCGGCGCCGCCGGCTCGGATGCGGTTGCCATGATGCGATCGGGATGCGGATGCGGGGAGGACGGCCTGGGCGCGACGGGCGCTCGAGGCCGTCCGTTGCCTGCATATAGGCCGGGCCGCGCCCGCGTGCATCCGGCGCGGCGCCGCATCCTCCCTGCGCCGGAATCCTACGTCTTCTTGGGCGCCGGGTTGTCCGCAGCGGCGGGAGCGTCCTTCGGCAGGACGAAGATCTGGCCGGGATAGATCAGGTCGGGATCGCGGATCTGGTCCTGGTTGGCGTCGTAGATGACCGTGTAGCGGTTGCCCTTGCCGTAGGTCCGCCGGCTGATCTGCCACAGGCTGTCGCCGCGGGTGATGCGCGCCGTGCTGATCTCGGGCACGAACACGGTGCCGGCCCTTTGGCCCGGCGCCTCCGCCGTCCGCCCGGCCTCCGGCAGCTTGGGCGCGAGTGCCGCCGCGGCGGCGCCGTCGGCGGCCGGGTTCGGCGTGCCGATGCCGGTGCCGGCCGCGACGGAGGGCGTGCCGGGCGCCACCGTGCCGGGGGAGGGCGCGGCGGGCGGCGGAGCGATGGCCGGATCGCCCGCGAGGCTCGGTGCGGTCCGGGTCTCGGGCATGGGCGAAGCCTTGGCGGGGGCGGACGCGCTCGGGGCCGTCCGACCCGCATCGGTCTCGGCCGGGCGCGGGTCGGGCCGCTTGGCCTGAGGTGGCGTTTGATCCATCGGCGATGCGCCGGCCTGCGTCTCGGACGTCTTCGGGCTCGCGGGCTTCACGTCCGGCTTGGCGGCGCTCGGCCCTGTCTTCGGCTCGTTGGCTGCGTCGGTCGGCGCCTTCGCCGAAGGCGTGGCGACTTCGGCCGCCGGCTTGCGATCCGCAGGCTTGCTCTCGGTGCGTTTGCCCTCGCCGTTCTTCCGGGGGGCGGGTGCTTCCGCGGCGGGCTTCTCGGCAGCCGCGACCCGCGCTGTGCTCTCCGGATAGGTGAAGGCGACTTCGGCGCGGCGGCGCACCTTGCCACCCGCCGGATCGACCGAATCGACACGGACCTGATAACTGCCCGGCCGCACGCCGCGGCCGATGGTGAAGGCGATCCGCCCGTCCGCCCCGGTGCGCCCGGAGGCCACCAGGGTGTCGTTGAGGTAAAGCCGCAGGGTGCTGTCGGCGGGGGCCTGCGCCGTCACGTCGAGGCGCCCGCCGTCCTGGGCGTCGATGCTGACGATCCGCGGCGCCGACTCGGCCGCGCCGGAGGCCGGCTGATCCTGGTTCGCCGACGGTCGCGCCGCCTCTCGAATCGGCGCAGCCGCGTCCGCCGCGTCCCCCTCGCCGCGGACCGGCGCCTTCCGGTCGGCCGCCTTGGTCCCGTCGGAGGACGGGCCGGGTGCAGCCTTGCCGGACGATTCCGCGAAGGCGGTGGCGGGGCGGCCCGTGCCGGCCTCCGGCGCGTCGGGCTGGGACAGCACCCGCGTCGGCGCGTCGGGGGCGGAGAGGGCGATCAGCGGCTTGGTGCCGCGCTTTTCCGAGACGACGACGGTGACGCTCTCGCGGCCGGGGAGGGGCTTGCCGTCCGGGGCGACGGCCCGCAGGGCGATCTCGCTCGATCCGGTGGGCAGGTCCGGCGGCGTCAGGGCGAACTGGCCCGCCGCGTCGGCGGTGACGCTGGCGAAGGCCTTGCCGTCGCGCAGCAGTTCGACCTTCGCGTTCGGCACGGTGCGCCCGGCGACGACGCTCGCACCGTCCGGCTCGACGCGGACGATGTCGAAGGTCGGAGCACCGTCCGCATCCGTCGGAGCGGCCTCCTGCGGCCGGGCGGCATCCGGGCCGGCACCGGGGGTTTTTCCTTGCGGCGGCGGCGTGAGAGCGGCAAGAGGAGCAGCCTTGTCCGATCCCGCGGGCGCCTCCGCCGGAGGCTCGGAGGAGCCGCCCGTCGCGTTGCGCTTGAGGAGTTCTCCCGTTCCGAACAGCGCGACGACCATGGCGAAGCCGCCGAGCAGGCCCGCAACCGCGAGCACGATGCCTCGCCGCACCTCAGCCCTCATGGATCACAGACTCCCGCTCATCCGCAGCGTCGCGGGTTGGCCGAGGGCCTGCGCCCGTCGCAGCACCGCCCGCACCGCCGTCGACGACCCGTCCACATGCCGTGACACCTTATCGAACATGAGAAGAACGCCAAAGCTCGAACCCGCGCGCCGGCCGGATTCGCGTGGTTACTCAGCACTTTTCCGTGGGCATGACCGGGCCGCGCGCCGGCCGGGAGGGGTCTGATGCAGCGTCTCACCTCGGTCTGCGTCTATTGCGGCTCTGGCTTCGGCGGCGATCCCGCCTTCACCGAGGCCGCCCGGACGCTCGGCGCCGCTCTCGGCCACGCGGGCATCCGACTCGTCTATGGCGGCGGCAATGTCGGCCTCATGGGCACCGTGGCGCAGGCGGCGCTGGATGCCGGCGGCCATGTCACCGGCATCATCCCGGACTTCCTGAAGTCGCGCGAGCGCATGCTCGACGCGATTCAGGAGACCATCGTGGTCTCCGACATGCACACCCGCAAGAAGCTGATGTTCGACCGCGCCGACGCCTTCGTCGCGCTGCCCGGCGGCATCGGCACGCTGGAGGAGTTGGTGGAGCAGATGACCTGGGCGCAGCTCGGCCAGCACGCCAAGCCGATCCTGCTCCTGTCGGTGAACGGCTTCTGGGATCCGCTCATCACCCTGCTCGACCACATGCGCGGCCTCGGCTTCATCCGCGAGGGCCTCGACCTCAACTACATCGTGGGGAACGATCCGGCCGCGGCGGTGGAGCTGTTGCGCAGGGCGCTCGCCGAGGCCGAGCCCGCTCCGCAATCCGATGCCCTGATCGCCAAGCGCTTCTGAGCCCGGCCCCATGGACGCGACCGACCAGACGCTGTTCGGCCCGCATAAGGGCCTGCATTACGAGCAATTCCTCGCCCGCCTGTCGCGGAATGCGGCGGTGGAGCGCTACCTCGAGATCGGCGTCGCCCGCGGCGCCGTGTTCGCGCAGGTCGCCTGCCGCCACGGCATCGGAGTGGACCCGGAATTCACGCTCACGGCCAACATCGCGGCCAACAAGACACGTGTGTCGCTCTATCAGGTGATGAGCGACGTGTTCTTCCGGCATCTGCGCCTGCGCCGCGATCTCGGCGGTCGCATCGACCTCGCGTTCCTCGACGGCATGCACCTGTTCGAGTTCCTGCTGCGCGACGTGATGAACACCGAGGCGATCAGCCGGCGCGATTCGATCCTCTGCCTGCACGATTGCCTGCCCCTCGCCGCGCCGATGGCCGAGCGCGATCCGATGCGGGCGCAAGCGCGCAGCCAGGGCACCCCTTACGCAAACTGGTGGACCGGCGATGTCTGGAAGGTGGTGCCGATCCTGGCCAAGTACCGGCCCGACCTGACCGTCATGCTGGTCGATGCCGCCCCCACCGGCCTCGTGGTGATCACCGGGCTCGATCCGTCGTCGAAGGTGCTCAAGAAGAACTACGACGCGATCGTCCGCGCGTTTTCGGAGATGCCGAACGACGCCGACGGCATCGCCCGGATGTACGCCGCCCATACCCTGGTGCCCGCCGAGGAGGCCCTCCGGCGGCTTAGCGGCCGGTCGTATCGGCACGGGCGCGGCGGTTTCCTGAGGCGCCTCGTCGGCTGAGAGGTCACCACAGCCCCAACGAGAAAGGGCCGCCCCGAGGGGCGGCCCTTTCCGTATCCGGACGAGGCCCGGAGCGAATTAGCGCGAGTAGAACTCGACCACGAGGTTCGGTTCCATCTGGACCGGGTAGGGCACCTCGGACAGGCCGGGGATGCGGGTCACGCGGGCGGTCATCTTCTGATGATCGACCTCGATGTAGTCCGGCACGTCGCGCTCGGAGAGCTGCGAGGCCACGACGACGATCTCGAGCTGGCGGGAGGCTTCCTTCACCTCGATCAGGTCGCCGACCTTGACCTGGTAGCTCGGGATGTTGACCCGGCGACCGTTGACCTTGACGTGGCCGTGGTTGACGAACTGGCGCGCGGCGAACGGGGTCGCGACGAACTTCGAGCGGTACACCACCGCGTCGAGGCGGCGCTCCAGCAGGCCGATCAGGTTCTCGCCCGAGTCGCCACGCAGGCGGATCGCCTCGGCGTAATAGCGACGGAACTGCTTCTCGGTGATGTTGCCGTAATAGCCCTTGAGCTTCTGCTTGGCGCGCAGCTGCGTGCCGAAGTCGCTCATCTTGCCCTTGCGGCGCTGGCCGTGCTGGCCGGGGCCGTACTCGCGGCGGTTCACGGGGCTCTTCGGGCGGCCCCAGATGTTCTGGCCCATGCGGCGATCGAGCTTGTGCTTCGCCTGGACGCGTTTGGACATTCGCTGTTCCTCTGGAACAAGAC
Organism: Methylorubrum salsuginis; assembly: GCF_900114375.1. Lineage (GTDB taxonomy): Bacteria > Pseudomonadota > Alphaproteobacteria > Rhizobiales > Beijerinckiaceae > Methylobacterium > Methylobacterium salsuginis. The sequence continues at coordinate 40,321 of NZ_FOSV01000019.1, forward strand.
TTTGAGGAACGCGCCCTCCTTTCCCTCATCGCGGCCGGAGCCTTCGAGGGCGACAGAGCGGACGTTGCCGCTCGCGGGTGCGCATGAAAACGACGCGGGGCCCCGCTGAGGAGCCCCGTTCGTGACGGCCTGCTAGACCAGATGGGTCCTGGCGTCAATTCCGGCGTGTCACCGGATCGTCAGGGACGAGACATCGTCACGCTTCGTTAACCCTCGTATCGCCTGAATCGCGCCCAAAGATTCATCCGTTACCCGGAGAACGCCCGACCATGCCGACGCCGACAGCCCGCGCCAGCCTGATCGCCCTCACCCTCGCCGCAGGTCTGTCCGCCGTTCCGGCGCGGGCCGATTTCCAGTCCTGCCTTGCCGGCATCCAGGCGCAGGCGGCGGGAGCCGGCGTCTCGGCCCAGACGTTCCGGGCGGCGACCAGCGGGATCGCTTACGACGACAAGGTGATCGAGCTGTCCCAGGCGCAGCCCGAGTTCAAGACGCCGATCTGGGACTACATGTCGGCGCTGGTCGACGAGGAACGGGTCGAGGACGGGCGCGCGGCGATGCGCCAGCACGCCCAGGCGCTCGCCAACGCCGAGGCCCGCTACGGCGTCGATCGCCACACCATCGCCGCCGTGTGGGGCGTCGAGTCGAATTTCGGCAAGAACCTCGGCAAGATGCCGCTGGTCCAGTCGCTGGCCACGCTCGCCTGCTCGGGCAACCGCCGCCGCGACTTCTTTCGCGGTGAACTCATCGCCACCCTGAAGATCATCGAGCGGGGCGACATCGAGGCCTCGCGGCTGACCGGCTCCTGGGCCGGCGCCTTCGGCCAGACCCAGTTCATGCCGACCACCTACCAGCGCCTGGCCGTCGACGGCGACGGCGACGGGCGGCGCGATGTGGTCGATTCGGTGGCCGATGCGGTGGCCTCGACCGCCAACTTCCTGCGGGTCGCCAAATGGTCGAACGGCCAACCCTGGGGCTACGAGGTGAAGCTGCCGCGCGGCTTTAACGTCGGGGCGGCGGGCCGCAAGAACAAGCACGCCGTCGGCCATTGGGCCTCGCTCGGCGTCACCCGCATCGACGGACGCCCGCTGACCGGCGAGGGCCCCGCCGGCATCATTGCGCCCGCCGGCATCGACGGCCCGGCCTTCCTCGTCACGAAGAACTTCGACGCGATCTACTCCTACAACGCCGCCGAATCCTACGGGCTGGCCATCGCTGTCCTGTCCGACCGCCTGCGCGGGCGCCCCGGCGTCCAGGCCGACTGGCCGACCGACGATCCGCCGCTGTCGCGGGCCGAGCGCCGCGACCTGCAATCGCGCCTGATCGCCCGCGGCTACGATGTCGGCGAGCCGGACGGCAAGGTCGGCTCGAAGACCCGCGAGGCGATCAAGGACATCGAGCGCCAGCTCGGCATGCCGGCCACCGGCCGACCGGGCGGCAAGGTGCTGGCGGCGCTCCGGCGGGGGTGACGGTGCCGGCGGCCCCGCCGCCCCGGCACTCGGAAATAATGATGCGAAAACAGACGCCCATCCCACCGTGACGGATCCGATATCCGTCACGGTGGGATGGCGCGCTGCCTCGTGCCGGAAATGAAGAAGCCCGCCCCGAGCATCTCGGAGCGGGCTTCTTCGGTCACGGACGGCTCCCGCTGGCGCGGGAGCCGTATTCCGATCGAATCACTCGGCGGCGGCAGGCGCCTTCTTCTCGGCCTTGCCGGCCTTGTCGGCGCGGTCGTTGCGCTCGACGATACGGGCGGACTTACCGCGGCGGTCGCGCAGGTAGTAAAGCTTGGCGCGACGGACCTTGCCGCGACGGACCACCTTGATCGAATCGATCATCGGGGAGTGCACGGGGAACACGCGCTCCACGCCCTCGCCGTAGGAGATCTTGCGGACGGTGAAGTTCTCGTTGAGGCCGCCGCCGGCGCGGGCGATGCAGACACCCTCATAGGCCTGGACGCGGGTGCGCTCGCCTTCCTTCACGCGGACGTTCACGATCACGGTGTCGCCCGGCTCGAAATCCGGGATGGTCTTGTTGAGACGGGCGATCTCTTCCCGCTCGAGCTGCTCGATGACGTTCATGGTAAACTCCGGCCGTTGCGCCCCACCGGTCAAGGCCGGGCGTCAGGATTTCGGCATCCTGTTGTGAGTTGGGCCGCCGTCTAACCGATGTCGGCCGTGTTGTCGATGGCCTCCTCCGGCGCCGCGCGCAGCCAGCGCTGCATGTGCGGGAAGGGCAAGGCGCCGCGGGCCTCCGCCGTCGCCCCGTCGTAGGTCAGCCCCATCCATTGCAGCAGGGGCAGGCCGGGGGCGGTGCCGGCGCCGAACAGCTCGGCGAACCACGTCGAGGCACCGCGATAGCCGCCCGCGTGAAACACCACCTCGGGGTCGAGCCGCAGATGCGTCAGCGCCGCCCAGGACCACGCGATGGCGGCGATCTCGTCGCCCATGTTCTGGCTGATGTCGAGGCTGCGCCGCGCCCGCACCGCCGGGGTCATCACCGCGATGTGGCCGGCCTCGTGCAGGAGGTCGCCCGGATAGGTCATGCGCGATTCGTCCACGAGCAGGCGCCTGCACTCGATGCGGATGCCCGGAACGAAGCAGCGCCCCGGCAGGTCGGCGGGCTCGACCGGGATGCCGATGCCGCACAGGAAGGCGGCGATGCGCGCGGTCTGCGGATCGGCAAAGGCGGTATCCATGGCGAATCGCGTCAGAGGAGCAGGAAGCCCATCCTGCAACCGCGATCGCCCGCGATCAACGCGGGGAGCGCGGTTGAGAATCCATGCGCCCCGGTCCACATGGAAAGCGGCAGCGGACACTCCCAAAAAGCCCGCTGCCGTTCCCGGCCGGCCTTGAACCGGCGCCAGCGGACACGAGGATTTTTCCATGTTCATCCAGACCGAAGCCACGCCGAACCCCGCTACCCTGAAGTTCCTGCCCGGCCGCGTCGTGCTGCCCGAGGGCACCTTCGAGGCCCGCGACGCCGCCGGCGCCGAGCGCTCGCCGCTCGCCTCCGCCCTGTTCGCGGTGCCCGGCGTCTCCGGCGTCTATTTCGGGCACGACTTCATCTCGGTGACGAAGACCGAGGGCGTGAACGAGTGGCCGCAGGTGAAGCCCGCCGTGCTCGGCGCGATCATGGACCACTTCCAGTCCGGCCGCCCGGTGCTGGAAGCCGGCGCGGTGCTGGAGGAGGACGACACGGCGGACGAGTTCTACGACGAGGCCGACCACGACACCGTCGTCACCATCAAGGACCTGCTGGAGACCCGCGTGCGCCCGGCGGTGGCGGGCGATGGCGGCGACATCACCTTCCGGGGGTTTCGCGACGGCATCGTCTATCTGGAGATGAAGGGCGCCTGCTCGGGCTGCCCGTCCTCCACCGCGACCCTGCGGCAGGGCGTCCAGAACCTGTTTCGCCACTTCCTCCCCTCGGTCCGCGAGGTTCAGGCGGTCTGATCCGGCTGGCGCATCGGCAACACCCCCGCGGCTTCCTGGGGAGGCCGCGGCCGGACGCGCTGACGAGGCCGGGCTTTTCGGCTTAGAGTGAGCCGAACGGGACGCCGGCCGGCGTTCCGGTCAGGTTTCATGGAAAAACCGGCGGAGGGTCCCAAAAGCCCCCGTCGGCGGGTGTGACGGTTTGCGGATCCTTGCCATCGATACGGCGCTCGACGCCTGCGCCGCCTGCATCGCCACCGATGCGAGCGACGACCTGCTGGCCGAGGAATCGATGCCGCTCGATCGCGGCCATGCCGAGGCGCTGCTGCCGCTGATCGAGCGGGTGATGGCGCGGATCGACGGCGGCTTCGCCAGCCTGTCGCGGGTGGCCGTCACGGTCGGGCCGGGCAGCTATACCGGTCTGCGGGTCGGGCTGTCGGCGGCACGCGCCGTCGGGCTCGCCGCGGGCATCCCGGTCGTCGGCGTCACGACGCTCTCCGCCCTGTTGGCGCCGCAACTGGCCCTCGACGGCGAGGCACTGATCGCCGCCGCCATCGATGCGCGCCACGGCGCCGTCTATCTCCAGGCCATGAGCGTGGCCGAGGGCGTGGTGATCCCGCCGCAGCACGTGTCGCTGGCCGATGCCGTGGCCCTCCTCGGGCGCCGCCGCACGCTGATGACCGGCACGGGTGCCGCGGTGCTCGCCGCCGCCGCCACGGAAGCCGGCCTGTCCGTCGAGGTCGCCGCCACCGGCGCGCCGCAGATCGCCTGGGTCGCCTCCCTCGGCCTCGTGGCCGACCCGGCGCAGGCCCTGCCGCGCCCCCTCTACCTTCGCGGGCCGGATGCCCGGCCGCAGGATCACGCCAGGATCGCGCGGGCATGAACCGGCCCCTCTCCCCGTTCTGGGCTCTCGACTGGTGGTCGGCGTGGTGGGACGCCTGGGGCTCGACGCCCTACGTCGCCCCTTTGCGCGACGCCGGCCAGGCGCCGGCCCTGGAGGCGCTCCACGCCACCGCCTTCGCCCGCCCCTGGGCCGCCCACGAATTCGAGCGGATGCTGTGCGAGCGCTCGACCGAGGCCCATGCCCTGCGCCGTGGCGGCTCGGTGATCGGCTTCGTGCTCTCCCGCAAGGCGGCGGACGAGGCCGAGATCCTTACCATCGTGCTCGCCCCTTCCGTCCGCGGCGGCGGCCACAGCCACCGGCTCCTGCGCGAGCACATGAATGCGCTGGCCTTTTCCGGCATCCGCACGGTCCATCTCGAGGTGGACGAGGGCAACGCTCCGGCGCTCAAGCTCTACACCCGGGCCGGCTTCGTGAAGATCGGCGAGCGCAAGGGCTATTATCCCCTGCCCAACGGCAGCCGGGCGACCGCACTGACCATGAGCGCGGCGCTCGCGTGATCGGCCCGATCTCCGCCCGATGACCCGGCTCGGCATCGGCCTGCGGCTGGCGCTCCAGGCGCTGGCCTTCGTGCTCCTCATTGCCCCCCAATGGTTCAGCCTGCGCTTCGGGCGCGGACGGCTCGCCGCGCGCCTCCCGGTCTGGTTCCACCGGCTGTTTCTGCGCCTGTTCTCGGTGCGGGTGACGCAGAGCGGCACGCCGCCGCCGCCGGGGGAACCGGCTCTGGTGTTGTCCAACCACGTGTCCTGGCTCGACATCGTCGCGCTCGGCTCGCTGCGCCCGCTCTCCTTCGTGGCGAAGTCCGAGATCGAGGGCTGGCCGGTGATCGGCACGCTGGCCAGACTCCAGCGGACGGTGTTCATCGAGCGCGCGAAGCGGGCGGCCACGGCCTCCGTCAACGCCACCGTCGGCGAGCGGCTCGCCAACGGCGACCTGATCGTGCTGTTCGCCGAGGGCACCACGGGAGACGGGCTGCACCTGCTGCCGTTCCGCTCCTCGCTCGTCGGGGCCGCCCGCGCGGCGCTCGCCGCCGAGACCGGGGGGCTCGCCCGCATCCGGCTGCAGCCGCTGGCGTTGAGCTATGTCCGCCGCAACGGCCTGCCGGTGACGCGGGCCGAGCGTCCCGAGATCGCGTGGTACGGCGACATGGAACTGGCGCCCCATCTCGGTCTGTTTGCGACCCGCGGGCCCATCGACGTCCACGTCGCCTGGGGTCCGCCGATCGCCTTCGACGCCGCCACGGACCGCAAGCAGGCCACCGCCCAGGCCGAGGCGGCGGTGCGGCGGGCGTTGCGCGAGACGCGGGGCGGGATGGGTCCGGTGCGGCCCGCGACGGCGCCGGCGCACGAGGGGGCGGACGTGTCGGCGCCGGGGATCGCGGCGGTGTAGCGGTTTGCCGGTGCGGCCTCAGCCCGCCACCGGAAACGTCGCCGCCTGTCCGTGGGTCACGCCCGCCTCGTCCACGAGTTGCCACACGATGCCGTCGGTGATCGGGAAGCGCCGGCCCGATTTGGCGATGCGGATGCCGCTGTAATCCGCCACGAACCCGTCGCGGGCGACGGCGTCGAGCAGGCGCTGGCGCTCGGCCCGCTCCGGCGCCTCCGCCGAGAACCGCGAGGGTAGGCCGACGATCTCGTCCCAGTCGTAGCCGAAGGCGGCCTGCGCCGCCCGGTTGGCGTAGACGAACAGCGGGTCGGCGGACGTGTCGTGGGCCAACACCGCGAAGGGCGCCTCCGCGTAGAGCCAATCCGGCCCGAGCCCCGGCTCGGCGACGAGCGGGCGGCCGACGAGGCGCCGGAAGCTGCCGGTCAGCAGGTTGAAGAAGTGAAAATCGCTTCGCCGATTCATGAGGACTTTACCCTCCCACCTCGAAAGCCCGCCAACACTGCGCGCTGCAATTGACACGATCTGAAGCGCCTGCGATCACAGCGTGTATCAGGTCGGAATATTTCAATGACAGAGAAGCCCCTGGCGATTTATCGCCCGGTTTTCGTCCTGTGGGTTGCTCTGTTGCACCAGCTACCCTGGCAATTGTTCTTCACCTTTGCCGTCGGCGTTCCGCTCATCGACATTTTCGCAAAACCAGTTCGGTCTTTGCTCGGCAAGCCAACGACACTGTGGGACGTTTTTCTGCCATATATCATCATGTTCTGCCTGATTTTTATCCTGTATCCGATCGTCGTCTGCATAGCGCGGGCGATGAACTATCGGACGACGGTCTACCGCGTCTATGCTGATCGCCTCGAGATCGAGGAAGGCTTTCTCACCATTCATGCCAAGCGGCTGATGTTCCGCGACGTGCGCGAGGTGTCGCTGCGGCGCGGCGTGCTTCAGCGCGGCGCCGGCCTGGGCTCCGTCTATCTCGCCACGCAGGCCACGGGGAACAGTCCGTCGTGGAATCCCTACGCCCAGTTCGGCATGGGCAGCACCTTCGGCAGCGGCGCGCTGATCCGGGACATCCCGGAGGCGGGCGAAGCCTACGAGCGCCTGCGCGGCCTCATGGACGCGGCCCGCCGCGATTGACGCCGCGACGGCTTCCGAGAAATATGTTAGGCGCACCGGAACATTCGAACCGATGAGTGGCAGTCCTGCGGCTCCGTGCCGGCTGCCTCGGGATGCGATCTTGAAGAAAGCCTACGTCAAGTCCTACGGCTGTCAGATGAACGCCTACGACGCCGGCCGGATGGCCGACGTGCTGGCGGCCGAGGGGTACAGCGCCACCGAGGCGGTGGAGGAGGCCGACATCGTCGTCCTCAACACCTGCCACATCCGCGAGAAGGCCGCCGAGAAGGTTTATTCCGAGCTTGGGCGGCTGCGCGTGCTGAAAGGCGAGCGGGCGGAAGCCGGCCGGGAGACGAAGATCGTCGTGGCGGGCTGCGTCGCGCAGGCCGAGGGACGCGAGATCCTTTCGCGCGCGCCGGCCGTGGACGTGGTGGTGGGCCCGCAGAGCTACCATCGACTGCCCGACCTGCTGCGCCGCTCCCGCGAGGGCCGCGTCGTCGACACCGAATTCCCGCTGGAGGACAAGTTCGACCACCTTCCGGCGCGGCGCAATCGCGGCGTCACCGGCTTCCTCACGGTGCAGGAGGGCTGCGACAAGTTCTGCGCCTTCTGCGTGGTGCCCTATACCCGCGGCGCCGAGGTGTCGCGTTCGGTCGCGGCGGTGGTCGAGGAGGCGCGCCGCCTCGTCGCCGACGGAGTGCGCGAGATCACGCTGATCGGCCAGAACGTCAACGCCTATCACGGCGACGGCGCCGACGGCGCGCCCGCGACCCTGGGCATCCTGATGGACGCGCTGGCGCAGGTGCCGGGCCTCTTGCGCCTGCGCTACACCACCAGCCACCCCAACGACTTCGCCGACGATCTCATCGCCGCCCACGCCCACAACCCGCTGGTGATGCCCTACCTGCATCTGCCGGTGCAGTCGGGTTCCGACCGCATCCTGCACGCGATGAACCGGCGCCATACCGGCGACGCCTATCGCCGGCTGATCGCGCGCATCCGCGACGCGCGCCCCGACATCGCCCTGTCCTCGGACTTCATCGTCGGCTTCCCCGGCGAGACCGACGCCGACTTTGCCGAGACCATGCGGCTCGTGTCCGACATCGGCTTCGCCGCCGCCTTCTCGTTCAAGTACAGCCCCCGCGCCGGCACGCCCGCGGCCGAGCGCGAGGACGCGGTGCCGGAGAGCGTGAAGACCGAGCGGCTGGCGGAACTGCAAAAGCTCCTCGACGCCCAGCGCCACGCCTTCAACGAGGCCGCGGTCGGGACCGTCGCCGAGATTCTGGTCGAGAAGGTCGGACGTCATCCGGGGCAGGTCGCGGGCAAGACGCCGCATCTCCAGGCGGTACAGTTCGACGCACCCGCCTCCACCATCGGGACATTGGTGCCCGTGCGGATCGTGCGTTCGGGCTCGAACAGCCTGTTCGGGGAGAGGTTGCCCGATGCGGCCGCCGCCGCATGACCTATATAGGAATGCACCGAGGCAGGAATCTTCTTTGTGCCGATTGACGTTGCGTCCGCCCGCGGCCCCGCCGGCCGCGGCAAAAGCTCCTCCGCCGGGCGCCCCGGCCTCGCCGAGACCGTCGAGGTCTCGCTGACCTTCGACGACAACCGCCTCGCCAGCCTGGTCTTCGGCCAGTACGACCAGAACGTCGCGCATATCGAGCGGCGGCTCGGCATCACCGGCACGGCGCTCGGTAACCACCTCGTGCTCAAAGGAGCGCCCGACGCGGCGGAAAAGGCCCGGCGGGTGTTCGAGCGGCTCTATGTCCGCGTCCAGAAGGGCGGTACGACCCTGACCGTCGGCGACGTGGACGGGGTGATCCAGGAGGTCACCGTTCAGGGCAACCTGTTCCCGTCCGCCGAGATCGCCGCCGATCCGGGCCGCGAGCATTTCGAGCAGATCGCCACCCGCAAGCGCGGCGCCGTGCGCGCCCGCAACGCGGCGCAGAGCGAGTACATCAAGCTCTTACGCGCGAACGAGCTGGTCTTCGCCGAAGGTCCCGCCGGCACCGGCAAGACTTGGCTCGCGGTGGGCCACGCCGTCTCGCTGCTGGAGCAGGGCCATGCCGAGCGGCTGATCCTGTCGCGCCCGGCGGTCGAGGCCGGTGAGCGCCTCGGCTTCCTGCCGGGCGACATGCGCGAGAAGGTCGATCCGTATCTGCGGCCGATCTACGACGCGCTCTACGACTTCATGGAGGCCCGCCACGTCGATCGCGGCCTGCAGACCGGCATCATCGAGATCGCCCCGCTGGCCTTCATGCGCGGGCGTACCCTGACCAACGCCGTCGTGCTGCTCGACGAGGCGCAGAACACCACCTCGATGCAGATGAAGATGTTCCTGACGCGATTGGGCGAGAACTCGCGCATGATCATCACCGGCGATCCGAGCCAGATCGATCTGCCGCCGGGCCAGAAATCGGGGCTCGTGGAGGCGGTCAACGTGCTCGACGGCGTCGAGGGCATCGGCCGGGTGCGCTTCCGCGACGTGGACGTGGTCCGCCACGATCTCGTGCGCCGCATCGTGACGGCCTACGAGAAGGCCGCCCATGGCGAGGGCGAGCACGACCGAAACCCGAACCCGCGGCGTCGGCCGCTGGCGTAGGGTCCTCGTCGGGTCTCGCCCCGCGACGATCGCGCAAGGCGAGACCGGCGTACCCCGAGAGATCAGCGCAGCGGCGGCGAGCGGTAGGCCGGGGCCAGCATGTAGGTCTCGGAGTTCCGGCGCGGGCCCTGCGGCGTCAGAACTTTCATGTCGTTGTAGTAGTCGTTGCCGGTGACGCCGAAGCTGCCGCCGTTCATCACGGTCGGGACCGGCACGGCGCCGATGGCGCGCAGATCACGACCGTCCGTGCTCATCGGCGGGCCGGCGAAGCGGCTGGTGTCGGGATCGGGCTGGAGCACCTGCGGTCCGGTCCGCTCGCCGTAGCGGAGGTCGCCCACGCCCTGGGCGAGGGCGGTGTCGGCGATCGTCAAACCGAGCAGGGCGGCGAGGACGAGGCGGGTATGGGCCACGGGTGGCTCCTTCACGAAGGGCGTCTGTTTCGGCTCCCCGCCGTGGCGGGAGGGCGCTGTCTGTCGGCTTCGATCAAGTCTGAGATGTGACAAGGAAGGCTTTACGTTCAGCCCTTCGACTGGAGCACCGTGCGGCGCTCGCGCAGGCGCGGCTCGCAGCCGGTCTGGTAGGCGTTCAGGACGAGAGGCTTCGTCGTGCAGTCATAGGCCTCATCGGGCGAGGGCGCGGGCACGGGGTCGCGGGCCACGATCGGGTGCGGGGCGCAGGCGCCGGTTGCGGCGCCGGCGAGCGCCAGGGCGGCGAAGAGCTTCAGGCGGCGCATGCGAATCCTCGGGGCACAGACCGGCCGCCGGATCGGAACCCTGCGGCGGAACGGGAGAAGACCCTGCGGACGGCGAGGCCCACTGACAAGCTTCCCCGGAGGCTCGCGCGGGGAGCGGGGCGCGATTGCGGGGGGCTGTCGCCCCGCCGCAACATTTTCGGCCGACCGCCCGCATCACAACGGCATGACGGCGGACGCGGCCTCCGGCTTAACGCGGGGGCCGCGCAACCCAGAAGGAATCAAACCGCCTTCTGCATCGGCACGACGTTGTGCAGCGTGCGGTCTGAGTTGTCGAAGAACCGGCGGACGTTGCGCGCCGCCTGCCGGATCCGCTGCTCGTTCTCGACGAGCGCGATGCGGACGTAATCGTCGCCGTGCTCGCCGAAGCCGATGCCCGGCGCCACCGCCACGTCGGACTTCTCCAGCAGGAGCTTGGAGAATTCCAGGCTGCCGAGCGGCCGGTACTTCTCGGGAATCGGCACCCAGGCGAACATGGAGGCCTGCGGCACCGGCAGCTTCCAGCCGGCCTTGCCGAACGATTCGATCAGCGCGTCGCGGCGCTTCTTGTAGGTGGCCCGCATCTCCTGGATGCAATCGTCCGGTCCGTTCAGCGCGGCGGTGGCCGCCACCTGGATCGGCGTGAAGGCGCCGTAATCGAGGTAGGACTTCACCCGCGTCAGCGCCGCAAGCAGGCGCTCGTTGCCGACCGCGAAACCCATGCGCCAGCCGGCCATGGAGAAGGTCTTCGAGAGCGAAGTGAATTCCACCGTCACGTCGATGGCGCCCGGCACCTGCAGCACGGAGGGCGGCGGGTCGTTGTCGTCGAAATAGACCTCGGCGTAGGCGAGATCCGACAGCAGGATCAGCTCGTGCTTCTTCGCGAACGCGACGAGGTCGCGGTAGAAATCGAGGCCCGCGACATAGGCCGTCGGGTTCGAGGGATAGCAGACCACGAGCGCGACCGGCTTCGGGATCGAATGCGCCACGGCCTTCTCCAGGGCCGGGAACATCGCCGGGGTCGGCTCGGCCGGAACGGAGCGGATCACGCCGCCCGCCATCAGGAAGCCGAAGGCGTGGATCGGGTAGCTCGGGTTGGGCACGAGCACCACGTCGCCCGGCGCGGTGATCGCCTGGGCCATGTTGGCGAAGCCTTCCTTGGAGCCGAGCGTCGCCACGACCTGCGTGTCGGGGTTCAGGCTCACGCCGAAGCGGCGCTGGTAGTAATTGGCCTGGGCCCGGCGCAGGCCGGCGATGCCCTTGGAGGCCGAGTAGCGGTCGGTGCGCGGCTTGCCCGCGGTCTCGACCAGCTTCTCGATGACGTGGCGCGGCGCGTCGAGATCCGGGTTGCCCATGCCGAGATCGATGATGTCGGCGCCCTGGGCTCGGGCGGCGGCCTTGATCCGGTTCACCTGCTCGAAGACGTAAGGCGGAAGGCGCTTGATGCGGTGGAAATCGGTCATGGCGGGTTCTGTCCGGTGTCGCGGAACGCTTCCCCCCGCGTGGCGTCGGCGGCAGGGAATCGGAGTGTTTACCATCGGCGCGCTCACGCGCCGATGGGTTTTTTAGTTGGCCTCAGTCGCCGGCGCCCGCATCCGCGGGCTTAGGCTTCTCGCTCCGCTAGACGCCTCGGCGTGGCCGAGGCCGCTGCGCGGGGCGCTCTGCGCGCCCGGCCATACGGTGCTACCGCACCCTCGACCTTGATTGTGTCCCGGTCACTGCGGCGGCGCGAGCCCCTGCGCGGTGGCCTTGGCCGCGCTCTCGGCGGCCCGGCCCTTGGCCTCGTTGCGGCTGCGGGCGTTCTCGAGTTCGGATTGGAGCGCTTTCATCCCCTCGGCGCTGCGGGTGCGGGTGGGTCGCGGCGCCGATTCGCCGACCGGCATGTAACCGGCATCCGCCTTGCGCGAGGCGGCGACGAAATCCGGCGCCTGCGTCTCCTTCGGACCGTAGCCCGCGCCGACGAAGGCCGCCTTCATCGGGTTGACGTCACTCGAGCAGCCGGCCGCGAGCGCCAGAACCGGCACGGCCAGGGCGACGGCGCGGAAAGTGGGGCTCACGAGCATGACAACGGTCTGGAAATGGGATGTGCGGACGGCGACATCTCCTGCCTGGAGCGTTAAATTGTCGGAAACGAGGCTCGTCGCGTCCCTCCGGACGGAAAGGTGAGCCGAGACGGGAGGATGGACTCGCGTGGCCACGGAGCGGACCAGCCCGGCAGCACCGGATTTCGAGACGATCGCCCGAAACGCCAACCAATTGGCCGAGAGCTTCCGGCAGACGGCGCTCCAGCCGTTCGAGAAGATGGGGCAGGGCGGCGCGGTGCAGGGCGCCGACGAGATCGACGAGATGACCCGCACCCTCACCAAGGTTGCGGAGACATGGCTCTCCGATCCCGAGAAGGCCGTGCGGGCCCAGACTCGGCTGACCGAATCCTTCGCCGCCCTGTGGGCCTCCACCGCCGCGCGGATGCAGGGACAGCAGCCGCAGCCCGTCGCGGCGCCTGACGCGAAGGACAAGCGCTTCGCCCACGAGGATTGGACCAAGAATCCGCTCTTCGACATCATCAAGCAGAGCTATTTCATCTTCAGCCGCTGGGCCGAGGAGCTGGTCGAGAAGGCCGAGGGGCTCGACGAGCACACCCGCCACAAGGCGGAGTTCTACCTGCGCCAGCTTCTCTCGGCCTATTCGCCCTCGAACTTCGTGATGACCAACCCCGAACTCCTGCGCCAGACGCTGGAGGAAGGCGGGGCGAATCTCGTGCGCGGCATGAAGATGCTGCAGGAGGACATCCAGGCCGGCGGCGGCCAGCTCCGCGTGCGCCAGACCGATCTCAACGCCTTCACCTTCGGCGAGGACGTGGCGGTCACGCCGGGCGAGGTTGTGTTCCGCAACGAGCTGATGGAGCTGATCCAGTACGCGCCCAAGACCGAGACCGTGCTGAAGCGCCCGCTCCTGATCGTGCCGCCCTGGATCAACAAGTTCTACATTCTCGATCTCAACCCGCAGAAGAGCCTCATCGGCTGGATGGTCAGCCAGGGCATCACCGTGTTCGTAATCTCCTGGGTCAACCCGGACGAGCGCCACCGCGACAAGGATTTCGAGTCCTACATGCGCGAGGGCATCGAGACGGCGATCGACATGATCGGCGTCGCCACCGGGGAGAGCGAAGTCTCGGCCGCGGGCTACTGCGTCGGCGGCACGCTTCTGGCCGTCACGCTGGCCTATCAGGCCGCCACCGGCAACCGCCGCATCAAGAATGCGACCTTCCTCACCACGCAGGTCGACTTCACCCACGCGGGCGATCTCAAGGTGTTCGCCGACGAGGAGCAGATCAAGGTCATCGAGGGGCGGATGGCCGAGCGCGGCTATCTCGAGGGCGCCCGCATGGCCAACGCCTTCAACATGCTGCGACCGAACGATCTGATCTGGTCTTACGTCGTCAACAACTACGTTAAGGGCAAGGCACCCCAGGCGTTCGACCTACTGTACTGGAACGCCGACGCCACCCGGATGCCGGCGGCCAACCATTCCTTCTATCTTCGCAACTGCTACCTCAACAACACCCTGGCCAAGGGTCAGATGGTGCTCGGCAACGTGCGCCTCGATCTGAAGAAGGTGAAGGCGCCGATCTTCAACCTCGCCACCCGCGAGGACCACATCGCCCCGGCGCTCTCGGTGTTCGAAGGCTCGGGCAAGTTCGGCGGCCGGGTCGATTACGTGCTGGCGGGCTCCGGCCACATCGCCGGCGTCGTCAACCCGCCGGGCAAGAAGCCCAAATACGGCTTCCGCACCGGCGGCCCGGCCAAGGGCAAGTTCGAGGACTGGGTCGCCAATGCCACCGAGCACGAGGGTTCGTGGTGGCCCTACTGGTTCCGATGGCTGGAGGAGCAGGCGCCCGAGCGCGTCCCCGCCCGCATTCCCGGTGAAGGCGCCTTGCCGTCCCTCGGGCCGGCGCCGGGGACCTATGTGCGGATGAAGGCATAGGCCGACCCGCACCCGCTCCGCCGAGAATCCCGAGCGAAAGCGGGCTGCGCTGTCGCTCGCCGCGACGGCGTGTGGCAGAACCGGCGGCGGCGGGCCGGTCGCTGTCTCGTCGCCCTGTGTCCCTGCACGCTGCCGCCCGGCTCGGCGGCGTTTTCCGTCGAGAGTGTCGTGACCGCCCCCATCGTCATCTTGGTCGAACCGCAACTCGCGGAAAACATCGGCATGACCGCCCGGGCCATGGCGAATTTCGGCCTGTCCGAGTTGCGGCTGGTGGCGCCCAAGAACGGCTGGCCGAAGAAGGGCGTGCGGGAGGCGGCCTCCGGCGCGACCCACGTGCTCGATCGGGCGACGGTCTACGCCACGCTGCCCGAGGCGATTGCCGACCTGCACGCCCTGTTCGCCACCACGGCGCGTGAGCGCGGGCAGATGAAGCGCGTTCATGCGCCCGAGCCGGCCATGGCGGAGGTTGCCGAACGGATCGGGCGGGGGGAGCGGATCGGGCTGATGTTCGGGCGCGAACGGGTCGGGCTGACCAACGACGAGGTCTCGCTGGCCGATGCCATCGTGACCTTCCCGGTCACGGAGGAATTCCCGTCGCTCAACCTCGCCCAGGCGGTTCTGCTCATGGGCTATGAATGGCGGCGCGCCGCTGGGCTTGCGACCCTGCGCTTCTCCGGCGAGATGCTCTCGCCCCCTGCCACGCGCGAGGCGCTGCTGTCGCTGTTCACCAGTCTGGAGGCGACGCTGGAGCGGGCCGGGTTCTACCCGCCGGAGAAGCGCGAGATCATCGCCCGCAACATGCGCGACATGCTGCATCGCATGAGCATGACCGAGCAGGATGTGCGGACGTTTCGGGGCGCCCTGCGGGCGCTCGACCGCAAGACAGGCACGGGCGCCGAGTAGCCCCTATCGAGATTGCCCGGGGAGTCCGAACCGGGTCAGGCAGACATGCTTCGACAGGGAGGCCGGCGGGATCGCCACCGCTGGTGTCGTCGCGAACGGCGCCCCAGCCTCGGCGTCCTCGGGGTCCTTGTAGGCGCCCGGCTTGTAGGTGACGTCGCAGGCGTTGAACTTGTTGCAGACTGACAGCTTGGTGCAGACCGTCTGCCCGGCCCGCTCGTAGACGTAATAGGTCGCGCCCGAATAGGGCGGCCGGGCGAAGTTCTCGGTGCGCACCGTGATTGCCTCCGCCGCCGCGGCAACCGGCAGGGCAGCGAGGAACACGCCCAATCCCGAGATCGTAGACGGCCGCATCTCACGCCTCCGCGATGCGGATCACGATCTTGCCGACGTGGTTCGCCTCGGCCAGCGCCGCAAGCGCGGCCGGCGCTTCCTTGAAGGCGAAGCTTCTGTCGATCACCGGCTCGATCCCGTGCAGCGCGATGGCCCGGTTCATGTCCTCGAACATCTCTCGCGAGCCGACCGCGACGCCGCGTACGAGGCAGCTCGCGCCGAGGATCGCCAGCGGATCGATCGCTTCGCCCTCGGCGAGCAGGCCGATCAGCCCGATATGACCGCCGGGCCGCGTCGAGGCGATGGACCGCGGCAGGGTGCCGGTGCCGCCGACCTCCACCACGTGATCGACGCCCACGCCCTCGGTCAGGCGGCGCACCTCGCGCTCCCAGTCGGGATGGGTGCGGTAGTTGATGGTCTCGTGGGCGCCGAGCGCCTTGGCCTTCTCCAACTTGGCGTCGCTGGAGGAGGTGGCGATCACCCGCGCACCCGCGGCCCTTGCGAACTGAATCGCGAAGACCGAGACCCCGCCGGTGCCGAGCGCCAGTACGGTCTCACCCGCCTTGAGCGGCTTGACGCCGTAGAGCGCGTTCCAGGCGGTGACGGCGGCGCAGGGGAGGGTGGCACCCTCCTCGAAGCCGAGATGGTCGGGCAGGCGCACGAGGCCGTCGGCGTCGAACACCTGATACTCGGCCAGCACCCCGTCGATGGCACCGCCCAGCGCCGTGTGCCACATGTCGTCCACCTGCGCGCCGCCGAGCCAGCTCTGCGAGAAGATGCCGGCGACCCGCTCGCCGCCCTTGAAGCGACGCACGCCCTCGCCGACGGCGACCACCTCGCCGGCTCCGTCGGAGACCGGAATCAGGCGGTCGAGGGCGACCGCGAAGGGATAACGGTCCCGGGCGATCAGCAGGTCGCGGTAATTGAGCGAGGCGGCGTGCATCCGCACCAGCACCTGTCCGCGCCCCGGCTCGGGCTTTTCACGCTCGGCGAGGCTCCAGCTGTCGAGCCCTTTGGCGGCGGACATCTCGTATGCGCGCATGAGGCGTCTCCCTCGTCTCGGTGTCGCGAGGCCATATGGGAAGAGGCCGCCCGAAGGCGACCTCTTCCGGAGGAGCCCAGTGGCGCCGAGCCCGGCTTATTCCTTGTCGCCGCGATGCACGCCCTGATCGCGATTTTCCTTCAGGCGACCGTCGTCCGAATGTTGAACGCTGCCCTTATGCGGCTGGCCAGAGTTCTTCGACGTGTCCTGATCAGCATTGCGCGAGCTGTTGCCCTTCGTGTGCTGGTTCGGCTGGGTCATAAGATCATCCTCTGACTTGTCCGACGATCGGTTGTGATCGCTGATCGGAAAACCGGGTTCGGAAGGACCTGTTCCTGGCGAAAATCGACTCAGGCTTTAGCCTCAGATGCGACGTTGCGCCGTCTCGATTCGGAATTTCTCGAACTGGGCCAGAGCGATGACGACACGCTGTCCGGCACCGACCGAGTCGGACGCGGGGAAAGATTTTTCGGCGCGTCATTCCGCCCGATGCCGTGAGGTGAAACGGGGAGCCACCGGATCCGGCGGATCAGCCTTGACTGTATGTTTGCGCTCAATCTATTAGGTATAGCATAACGCATAATGATTGATGCGAGCTCGCCGTGAAACGCCCTCTCCACCGGTTCGCACCGATGCTCGCGGTTTGCATGATGGTCGCCGCGCCGGCCTCGGCCTCCGATCACGGCGTCGATACCGAACACCTGTTCGGCTTCACCGAGGGCTCCGACATCGGCGCACCGCCGGAGAAGGAACTGGAATCCGAGACCACAGCTCGCTTGGGCAAGCGCGGGGGCGCCTTTCGCGCTGTCGATTCCGCCCTGGTGCTGAAGGTGCCGCTGAGCGACCGCTTCCGCCTCGCGCCGGGACTGGCGTTCGCGGGCTACGCCATGCGCGGCGTGCCGGGCCTCGACGACCGCGAGGTCGCGGCACTGGCCGGCGGCTTCATCGAGACGCGGGCGCGGATTTTCACCCGCGACGAGGCGCCGTTCGGGTTGACCCTCAACACCGTCATCGGCGGCAGCCGCCTGGACCCGGCGACGGGACTTGCCGCCAGCGGTCTCTCGGTCGAGGCCGGTCTGCTGATGGATCGCGAGATCGTACCCGGAGAGGTCGTGGCGGGCCTCAACGTCGTCTACGCGCTGGGCCGTTCACGGCTCGCCGGGATCGCGGGCGATCAGCAGGCCTCGAACGTCGAAATCTCGGGCGCGGTGGCGAAGCGCTTCGGGCCGGGCCTCTTCCTGGGCTTGGAGGCCCGATATCTACGCGCCTATTCCGGCCTCGGTCTGGACCGCTTCGCCGGTCAGGCCGTCTATCTTGGGCCCACCTTGTACAAGACGCTGACGGAGGAGACCTGGATCTCCTTCACCTGGGGCACGCAGCTCGCGGGCAGCGAGGCGGGCGCGGGCGAGGACCGTGACCTGACGAATTTCGACCGGCATCAGGTGCGGCTCAGGATCGGCACGCATTTCTGAGAGGCGGGTTCGCGCCCTGCCGGATCACGGCCTGATCTCGATCGGCGTGCCGACATCGACGCGCGCATAGATTTCGCGCATCTCGGCGTTGGTGACGCCGACGCAGCCTTGCGTCCAGTCCATCATCCGGTGCAGCCGGCCGGCCCAGGAGAACCCGTTCATCAGGCCGTGGATCATGATGTCGCCGCCCGGCGCCTCGCCGCGCGTCTGCGCCGCCGCACTGTCGGCAGGGGAGGGGTAGGAGACCTTGAGCGAGAGGTGGGCGACGCTCCGCGGATTACGATACGCGATGGCGTAGCTGCCCTCCGGCGTGCGCCCGTCGCCCTCGCGGGTCTTGTGGCCCGTCGGCGTGAAGCCGAGCGAGACCGGATAGGTCGCGAGCACGGTCTCGCCCCGCAGCAGCGTCAGGCGGCGGGCTGCCTTCTCGACCAGAATGCGGTCGGCCCGCTCCGGCTCGGGCACCAGCGGCGGCTCGGTGCGGCCGATCTGGAGGAAGTCCGCGGCCACGACGCCGCCCGCGCCGAGCCCGATGAGGGCGAGCCCGGCGAGGAGGCGTCGGCGCATGGCTCAGGCGACCTTGGCCAGCGCCTGCTCGATGTCGGCGATCAGGTCCTCGGGATCTTCGAGGCCGATCGACAGGCGCACCGTCTCGGGGCCGACGCATGCCGCCGCGCGCTCCTCGGGTCGGAGCTGCCGGTGGGTGGTGGTGGCCGGGTGGATGGCGAGCGTCTTGATCTCGCCGATGTTGACGAGGTGCGAGACGAGTTCGAGGCCTGCGATGAACTTCAGCGCCGCCGGCTCGCCGCCTTTCAGCGCGAAGGTGAAGATCGAGCCCGGTCCCTGCGGGCAATAGCGGTTGGCCAGAGCCTCGCCGGACTGGCCGGGCAGCGCCGGGTAGCTCACCCATTCCACCGCCGGATGGTCCTTGAGGAAGGCGGCGATTTGCTTCGCGTTGGCGCAGTGGCGCGCCATGCGCAGCGGCAGGGTCTCGATGCCGGTGAGCGTCAGGAACGCGTTCATCGGCGACAGACCGGGGCCGAGGTCGCGCAGGCCGAACAGGCGGCAGGCCACCGCGAAGGAGATCTCGGGGAAGCGCTGGCTGACGATCAGGCCGTCATAGTCGGGCCAGGGATCGTTGATGAGGTTGTAGCGCGAACCCTTGGACGCCCAATCGAAGGTGCCGGCATCGCAGATCATGCCGCCGATCACCTGACCGGAGCCGCCCAGGAACTTCGAGGTCGAGTGGACGACGATGTCGGCGCCGTACTCGATCGGGCGGATGAGGGCCGGCGAGGCGAGCGTGTTGTCGATTACGAGCGGCAGGCCGTGCTTCTTGGCGACCTTCGCGATCCCCTCGATGTCCATCACCGTGGCGCAGGGGTTGACGATCGACTCGCAGATGATCGCCTTGGTGTCGGGCGTGATCGCGGCCTCGAACGCTTCCGGCGTCAGGTCGGCGGCGAAGTGGGGCGTCAGGTCGTAACGGCCCTCCAACCGGCGCATCAGGCCGAGCGAGCCGCCGAACAGGCGCGGCGAGGCGACGTAGGCGTCGCCCGATTGCATCAGCGTCATCATGACGAGGAGCACGGCCGACTGGCCGGACGAGACCGCGACGGCCGCCTTGGCACCCTCCAGCGCGGCGACCCGGCGCTCCAGCGCGGCGACCGTGGGGTTCGAGCCGCGCGAGTAGGAGAAGCCGGTCTTGCGCATGGCGAAGATGTCGGCGGCCTGCTCGGTCGAGTCGAACACGAAGCCGTTGGTGAAGTAGATCGGCTGCGCCCGCGCGCCCGTGGCGGGATCGGGGGCGGCCCCGGCATGGACCGCCTGCGTGGCGAGACGGTAGGTTTTGGGCTCCGAACTCATGGATCGACCTGACAATCGCGGTTTGGCCGGTCTTCTGCCGCGAAACGCGGTTCGGTGAAACCCCGCTCAGTCGATGCCGGCCCTCCGAAAACTCACGCCGCGCGCTTGAGACAGGCCTTGAGCGTACGCACCAGCATGGTCGGCGCGTAGGGCTTGGGAATGAAGCGGGCACCCTCCGGCATGTCGCCGGGGCCGGGCGTGCCCATGCCGGAAACGATCAGCACCGGGATTTCGGGCCAGCGGTGCGCGACGACGCGGGCCAGGGCGAAGCCGTCCATCGAACCCATCGGCATGTCGACATCGGTCATCAGGATCTCGACGTCGGGCCGGTCCTTGAGAACGGCCAGCGCCTTGTCGGCGTGGGGCGCCTCCAGCACGTCGAAGCCGGCCTCGGCGAGCGTGTCCGAGGCCTCCATCAGCAACAGGCCATCGTCTTCGACGAGGAGGACGACAGGCGGTGCTGAAGATTCTTCGGTCATCAGGAACGCAAACGATCTCGGGCCGGGGGAGGTTGCGGCCTAATTCGCACCTGCAGCGAGGTCAAGGAAACCCCGGCCGCCATCCCTGAGCGAAAGCGCCGCGCCGAGCGTCGTCTCAGGCGTGTGCCGGCACCGGCTTGGGCGCCGAAACCGGACGCATCCGGTCGAGCGCTTCGGGCCGAGGGCCGCCGGTCGCCCAATCGAGCAGTTCCACGGTGTGGACGATCGGGATGTCCGTGCCCTTCCCGATCTGGGTGGCGCAACCGATATTGCCGGTGGCGATCAGGTCGGGCTGCATCCGTTCGATGTTGGCGACCTTGCGCTCGCGCAGGCGTCCGGCGATCTCCGGCTGCAGGATGTTGTAGGTGCCGGCCGAGCCGCAACAGATATGGCCCTCCGGCACGTCCTTCACGGTGAAGCCCGCCTTCTTGAGAAGTGTTTTCGGCTCGGTGCGGATTTGTTGGCCGTGCTGCATCGAGCAAGCGGAGTGGTAGGCCACGACGAGGTCGGTGTCCTCCACCGGCGGCAGGAGGCCGATCTCGGCCATGTATTCGGTCACGTCCCTGGCGATGCCGGACACCCGCTTGGCCTTCTCGGCATAGGCCGGATCGTCGCGGAACATGAAGCCGTAATCCTTGATCGTCGTGCCGCAGCCCGAGGCCGTCACGATGATCGCGTCGAGGCCGCCGCCATCCATCTCGGCGATCCAGGCGTCGATGGTGCGCTTGGCGTGGGCGTGGGAGGACTCCTCCTTGCCCATGTGGTGGGTCAGCGCCCCGCAGCAGCCCTCGCCCTTGGGCTGCACCACCTCGACGCCGTGGCGGTTCAAGAGGCGGATCGCCGCCTCGTTGAAGTCCGGCCGCAGCACGCTCTGCGCACAGCCGCGCAGCAGCGCGACCCGGCCGCGGGGCTTGACGGGGCCGGCATCGCGGCCGGTCTGGAACAGGTCGCTCACTTCCTGCGCCGAGGTGTCGGCGGGAAACACGCCCGGCCGGTCGAAGCGGTTGCGGTTCGGCAACTCGGCCGGCGCGAGGTCGAGCATGGCCGCGAGCCGGTTGCCCACACGGGGCACCCTCGCCATCAGCGGGCGCAGCGGCGCGCCGATCTTGGCGCCGAGAAGGGCGAGGCGGAAGCGGTTCGGATAGGGCAGCACGAAGGCCAGCACCGAACGCAGCAACCGGTCGCTGAGCGGTCGCTTGTAGGTCTTTTCGATGTGGGTGCGGGCGTGATCGACGAGGTGCATGTAATGCACCCCCGACGGGCAGGTCGTCATGCAGGACAGGCAGGAGAGGCAGCGATCGACGTGCTTGACCACCTCGCGGGTCGCCGCCTTTCCGCCTTCCAGCATGTCCTTGATGAGGTAGATGCGGCCCCGCGGTGAATCGAGTTCGTCGCCGAGCAGCAGGTAGGTCGGGCAGGTCGCGGTGCAGAAGCCGCAATGCACGCAGGTGCGCAGGATCTTCTCCGAGGCCGCCATGGCGGGATCGGCGAGCTGCTCGGGGGAGAAGCTGGTCTGCACGGCGCGTCCTCGGACTGATTTTTCTTTGAGGCTGGCGGCTAGTTAGGGCGTCGTTCTTAGAACCGTACCAGATCGCCGCGCAATCGGTTCCGCGTCGCAGGCGCGGCCACACCCGCCACCGTCATTCCGGGGCGCCGCAGGCGAACCCGGAATGCGGCGTGTCGTTGGAGCCTCAGCGCTCGCGCGACGACGAGAGAAGCCGGGCGACGAACCAGATCGGCACCACCACCGCAGCACCGGCCAGCACCCAGCGGCCGAAATCGTGGAAGGTGTCGAAGCCGAGATCGATCAGCTGCCGGGACAGGTCGTAGAGCTGCCAGAACAGCAGGCCGGGGGTGAGCCCGAGCATCGCCATCACGGCGCCGACCAGCACCGACAGGAACAGCAGCTTGATCGCCACCGCGGCGGGCGAGCCGCCGAGGAAGCGGTGGAGGGCCGAGCGATGGCGCGGGGCACCGTAGCGCGGATCGACGTAGCCGCCCTGTCCCGGGGGCAAGCCGCGCCGCGTGTCGTGATCGCCGATCATGCCGTTCCGGTCCCTCAATCCCCACCCGCCGGTCCGTGAGAGCGTTGCTCCGCCGCCACAGCCGTGTGAAACCGCGCGCCCCGATCCGTCGTTGGATGCTTTCGCGGCCTCTGCCAGATGGCACCGGGGCGCGTTCCGCTCAAGATGGCGGGCTGCTGGCACGCCCGAACCCGAGAAAGGCCCATGATCGACCACGCCCTGTTCGACCCGGCGACGATCGATCCGGAGACCAAGGCCCTCAACGCCGAGATCGTGGCCGCCCATGCCGCGCAGCCCGACCCGTGGTCGCTGCCGATCGCGGAGGTGCGCGCCCGCCGCCGCGAGGGCACCAAGGCCTCGCCGGCCATGCCGCGCAGCGCCCGCGCCGAGACGCTCACCATCGACGGCCCCGGCGGTCCGCTGGCGCTGCGCGTCATCCGGCCGAAGGGGAAGGCGCGGGGCGCCTATCTCCATATCCACCGCGGCGGCTGGGTGTGGGGCGCGGCCGACGAGCAGGATCCGTGGCTGGAGCGCATCGCCGACGCCTGCGGCTTCGTCTGCCTCTCGGTCGAGTACCGGCTGGCGCCCGAGCATCCCTATCCGGCCGCCCTCGAAGATTGCGAAGCCGCCGCCCTCTGGCTCGCCGGCCCGGGCCGGGCCGAGCTCGGCGTCACCGCTCTCACCATCGGCGGCGAATCGGTCGGCGCGCATCTCGCCGTCATGGTGTTGCTGCGCCTGCGCGACCGGCACAACCTCACCCGCGCCTTCCGCGGCGCCAACCTCAATGCCGGCTTCTACGATCTCGGCCTGACCCCGAGCGTGCGGCTCTGGGGGAGCGAGCGCCTCGTCATCAACGGCACCGATCTGGAGCGCTTCGCCGACGGCTATGTCCGCGACGGCATCGACCGGCGCCGGCCCGACGTGTCGCCGCTCTATGCCGATCTCAAGGGTCTGCCGCCCGCGCTCTTCACCGTGGGCACGGCGGACCCGCTCCTCGACGACACGCTCTACATGTCGGCCCGCTGGGCGGCGGCCGGCAACGGTGGCCACACGGCGGTCTATGCCGGCGGCTGCCACGTCTTCGTGCGCTATCCGGGGCAGATTACCGAGCGCGCCCTGGAGCTGATCGACCGGTTCCTGATGGCGCTGGCGTGAGGCGGGTGGCGGGCCGGGCCCGGCGCCTTACCTGAGCGGTGTGCCCCCTTCCGATCTCCCGCCGCGTTTCGCCGACTGGTTCTCCGAGCGCGGCTGGCAGCCCCGCCCGCACCAGCTCGAACTTCTGGCAACCGTACGGGCCGGCCGCTCGGCGCTCCTCGTGGCCCCGACCGGAGCGGGCAAGACGCTGGCCGGGTTCCTGCCGAGCCTCGTCGAGCTGTCCGAGGCGGGGCGGGGCAAGGGGCAGGACAAGGGGCAAGGCAAGCGCGGGCTCCACACGCTCTACGTCTCGCCGCTCAAGGCCCTCGCCGTCGACATCGCCCGCAATCTCGATGCGCCGATCGCCGGCATGAGCCTGCCGGTTACGGTCGAGACCCGCACAGGCGACACCCCGGCCCACAAGCGCACCCGCCAGATCGCCCGCCCGCCGGATATTTTGTTGACCACGCCGGAGCAGTTGTCGCTGCTGTTGGCGCATCGCGAGGCCGAGGCATTCTTTGCCGGTTTGCGGACGGTGGTGCTCGATGAGCTTCACGCGCTGGTGACGTCGAAGCGGGGGGATCTGCTGGCGCTGGCGCTGGCGCGATTGCGCCGGCTGGCGCCGGGGCTACGGTCCATCGGCTTGTCGGCGACGGTGCGCGAGCCGGATGAACTGCGGAAGTACCTCGTGGCGCAACGCCAAAGCCCTCCCCCCTCTGCGGGGGAGGGAGGGGTTGGAGCCCCGGCGATGGCCGACCTCGTCGTCGCCACCGGCGGCGCCAAGGCCGACCTGCACATGCTGGACATCGGCCGCACGCTGCCGCTCGCCGGCCACACCGCCAAGCACGCCATGCCGGCGATCTACGACCTGATCCGCTCCCACCGGACCGTGCTGGTCTTCGTCAACACTCGCCTTCAAGCGGAGTACACCTTCCAGGAACTCTGGCGCCTCAACGACGACACCCTCCCCATCGCCCTGCATCACGGCTCTCTCGACGCCTCGCAGCGCCGCCGGGTCGAGGCCGCGATGGCGGCGGGGCAGCTGCGGGCCATCGTCTGCACCGCCACGCTCGATCTCGGGATCGACTGGGGCGATGTCGATCTCGTGGTCAATGTCGGCGCGCCGAAGGGGGCGAGCCGGATCATGCAGCGCATCGGCCGGGCCAATCACCGCATGGACGAGCCGTCCAAGGCGTATCTGGTGCCCGGCAACCGCTTCGAGATGCTGGAATGCCGTGCTGCCCTCGACGCCGTCGAGGAGGCCGCGCAGGACACGCCGGATGCCCGCATCGGCGCCCCCGACGTGCTGGCCCAGCACGTGCTCGGCATGGCCTGCGCCGACGCCTTCGATCCACTCGATCTCTACGACGAGATCGTCTCCGCCGCCCCCTATGCCGGCCTGTCCTGGGAGGATTTCGAGGCGGTGGTCGATTACGTCGCGACCGGCGGCTACGCCCTGCGGGCCTACGAGCGCTTCGCCAAGATCCTTAAAGGAGCCGACGGCAAATGGCGGGTGCGCGACGCGCGGGTCGCGCAGCAATACCGCATGAATGTCGGCACCATCGTCGAATCGACCCACGTCAAGGTCCGGCTGGCGCGGCAGCTCCGCGGCAAGCCCGGCACGGTCCTGCCGAAGACCGGCCGGGTGCTCGGCGAGATCGAGGAGGATTTTTGTGAGACGTTGACGCCCGGCGACACCTTCCTGTTCGCCGGCGAGGTGCTGCGCTTCGAGGGGTTGGCCGAGGACGAGTGCATGGCCACCCGCGCCGGCCCCGGCACCGATCCGGCGATTCCCTCCTATGCCGGCTCGAAATTTCCGCTCTCGACCTTCCTGGCCGCGCGGGTGCGGGCGATCATCGCCGACCCGTTCGAGTGGGACCGGCTGCCGCCCCAACTCGCCACCTATCTCGCGCAGCAGCGCCGCCACTCGATCCTACCCGGCGAGCGCGATCTTCTGGTCGAGACCTTTCCGCGCGCCGGCCGCTTCTATCTCACCGCCTTCCCGTTCGAGGGACGGCTCGCCCACCAGACCCTCGGGATGCTGCTGACCCGCCGGCTGGAGCGCGCCCGCCTGCGTCCGCTGGGCTTTGCCGCCAACGATTACGGCATCGCCATCTGGATGACGAAGGACGTGAGCGAGCGCATCGCCCTCTCGCCGGACTTCGTGGAGGCCCTGTTCGACGAGGACATGCTCGGCGACGATCTCGAAGCCTGGCTCGATGAATCCGCCATGATGAAGCGCACCTTCCGCCAATGCGCGGTGATCGCGGGGCTGATCGAGCGGCGGTTTCCGGGGCAGAAGAAGACCGGACGGCAGGTCACGATCTCGACCGACCTGATCTACGACGTGCTGCGCCGCCACCAGCCCGACCACCTGTTGCTGCGCGCCGCGCGGCAGGATGCGGCAACCGGACTCCTCGACGTGACCCGCCTCGGCATGATGCTGAGGCGCATCCGGGGGCGAATCATCCACCGATCCCTCGACCGGGTTTCGCCGCTCTCCGTCTCCGTCATGCTCGAAATCGGGCGTGAGCGGGTCTACGGGGAGGGGGCCGACGACATCCTGGCCGAGGCCGAAGCCGCGCTGCTCGAAGAGGCGCTCGGCTAAAGGCTCGCCCCTCCCAACCCGTTTGAGGATGCGACCTTGGCCCAGAGCCAACGACTCGAGAAGACCGTGAAGGGCACCGACCTGTCGCTCGCCGGAGAGGCGCTGAGCCTCGACCGCAGCGGCGCCCTGTGGCTGCCCGAACACCGCACGCTGGTCGTGTCCGATCTCCATCTGGAGAAAGGCTCGGCTTATGCCGCCCGCTCCGGCCAGTTCCTGCCGCCCTACGATACACGGGAGACGCTGGCGCAACTGCACGAGGCGGTGCAGCGGCTCGATCCGGCCTGCGTCGTCGCGCTCGGCGATTCCTTCCACGACGCCCGCGGCCCCGAGCGGATGGAGCCCGGCGACCGCGCCCTGGTCGCCGCCCTGCAGGAGGGGCGCGACTGGGTCTGGATCGCCGGCAACCACGATGCCGCGGTGAGCGAGGGCGTCGGCGGGCGCTATTGCGAGACGGTTTCGGTCGGCGGCCTGACCCTGCGGCACGAGCCCCTGGCCGGGGCGGAGGCGGGCGAGGTCGCCGGCCATCTTCATCCCTGCGGCAAGGTCTCGATGCGCGGGCGGTCCGTGCGCCGCCGCTGTTTCGTGAGCGACGGTCACCGCCTCGTCATGCCGGCCTTCGGCGCCTATGCCGGTGGGCTCAACGTGCGGGACACCGCCTTCGAGCCCCTGTTCCCGAAGGGTTTCACTGCCTACCTGCTGGGTGATGGGCGGGTCTTCGCCATCGGGAAGTCGATGCTCGGCCGGGATTGATCAGGCGCCGCCCGCGTCATTCGGATCCGGCCGGATCCGGCGTGTCGTCGAGGCGGGCGATCAGATCGCGGAAGCGGTCCGGAACCGGTTGCTGGAGGACGGTATCGTAGAGGGCGCGCAGCTGATGGCCGATGCGTTGCTGGGTCTGATCGTTCAACCCACCGCGCGTCGCAGCGGGCCGGTCGCCGGTAAGGTCGCCGGCCGGCTCGTCCTCGTTCATCCGTCGTCGATCCCCTTGGCGCCGCAGTGACTCGCCGCGATTGTGTTGCGGCTTGACATGAGTCATGGCTTCGGCAGCAACGCCGCCACACGGGTTCGGTTCCGGGCAGGGTCAGGAACGGACGGGGCGCCGCCGCGTTAGCGGCGCATCGATAACGACGAAGAGCGCAGAGGCTCAGGGGAATCCATGTCGACAGCACAACTGGTCGTGCAGCACCTGCCTTACCTGCGCCGCTACGCCCGCGCCCTCACCGGCAGCCAGGTGGCGGGCGACGCTTACGTGGCCGCGACCCTGGAGACCCTGGTCAACGAGCCCGAGACGCTCGGCCGCTCGACCAACGTCAAGGCCGACCTGTTCCGCGTCTTCACCCGGATCTGGAACTCGCTCTCGGTCAACGGCCACAGCGAGCAGGTGCAGCACGATCTCCCGGCGGAAGTCCGCCTCGGCCAGATCACGCCGCTGCCGCGCCAAGCCTTCCTGCTCTCCTGCCTCGAAGGGTTTTCGGAAGAGGATGCCGGCGTGATCCTCGACGTGGACGTCGCGAAGGTGCGCGACCTCGTCGACGAGGCCGGCCGCGAACTCGCCGCCGACATGGCGACCGAGATCCTCATCATCGAGGACGAGCCGCTGATCGCCATGGATCTCGAAGCCCTGGTCGAGGGCCTCGGCCACAACGTCATCGGCGTCGCCCGCACCCGCACCGAGGCGATCAAGATCGCGTCCGAGGGCAACCGCCCCGGCCTGATCCTCGCCGACATCCAGCTCGCCGACGGCTCGTCGGGCCTCGACGCCGTCAACGACCTGCTCAAGACCTTCGAGGTGCCGGTGATCTTCATCACCGCCTATCCCGAGCGCTTCCTCACCGG
Organism: Methylorubrum salsuginis; assembly: GCF_900114375.1. GTDB lineage: Bacteria > Pseudomonadota > Alphaproteobacteria > Rhizobiales > Beijerinckiaceae > Methylobacterium > Methylobacterium salsuginis. Next base: position 68,165 of record NZ_FOSV01000019.1, read on the forward strand.
CGAGCGTCCGGAGCCGGCCTTCCTCATCGCCAAGCCGTTCCAGCCCGCCAACGTCTCGGCGGTCATCAGCCAAGCGCTGTTCTTCCAGCAGAGCGCCCGCCGCCGCGAAGCCCGCAGCGCCTGAGTTCTCTTCCGGGTTCAAACGAAAAGGGCGCCGATCCGGCCGGATCGGCGCCCTTTTCGCGTTCTGGATCGGCGGAAGGCAGGCACGAAAAAACGGGCCGGACTGCTGTCCGACCCGTTGGGAAGGTTCCGGCCGATGCACAAGGGGAATGCGGGGAGGACCAGATGGCCGGGTTGCTGTCTCAACGGTTCGCCGGGAGCAGGGTTCCGGATCAGTCGCTTTTTTCAAGCGCGCGGCATTTTGGCAACGCTTCAAGGCCGGTGAGGCGACCCCGCACCCCGCGAATCGCCAATCGGTTAACGCGCGCAATACTGTCCTGCATCGAAGCGGCACAGTGAAGGAACCGCAGAACGCGTGGCCGCGTTGTGCCGACATCCTGTCAAGCTCCCTTTCGGAGATCGCAAAGATGCTTCGGCCCGGCTTCGTTCTCGGCGTGACTGGTCCTGCTGCGATCCTCACCCTTCTGGTGTTGCCGATGGTACGCCACGGCGCCGATGCCCTGGCCGCACCGGCCTCCGCGCCGCGGCTCGCCCTGGAGGCGCCGGCGGCCACGCCGCTGCCGGGTCTGCGCCCCTACGACACCGCCATCAGCCCGATTCACGTCGCCACCGCGCCGCGTCCGCTCCACCGCCTCCAGCCCACCCCATCGACCCGCGAAGTGCAGGAGATGCCGGTGAAGCCCAAGCGCCTGACCCGCGAGGGCTGCGAGACGCCGATCAGCTCGCTCGCCGGCCCCGAGGCCCGCCGCATGGTGCCCGGCCGCTGCATGGCCTGAGCTGTCTGGCCCGATCGGCCTCAGCCCGACACCTTCTCGACATCCGCCGTCAGACCGCCCGGGCCCATCCGCTCGCGGGCGACCAGCCGGTCGCCAGGGCCGAAGGGGCCGAGCGGCACGTCCCGGTCCGGCAGCACCACGGTGGTCAAGCTGCCGACATGAACGAGCACATAGCGCTGTAGCGGCAGGGACGAGGCGGCCCAGCGCCGGAGCTGGTCGTGGTAGGGCGCCCGCTTCCAGGCATTGGCCTGACCCGGATCGACCTGCACGTTCATGAACCGGGTCACCGGATCGAGGCTGAGCACCATCTTGGCCCGGTCCGGGCGCCATTCCGGCCCCATCCAGCTTTCCGTCATCCAGAGGCAGTGGAACGCCCGGCAATGGTCCGGCCGCGACGCGTGGATGCCGCAGCCGGCGCCCGGCTTGAGGTGGCGGCACCAGCGTCCGGCCGGGCTCTCGACCGCGGGCACTTCGTAGACCTTGCAGCAGAGGGTGCAGGGGCCGCATTCCCGGCCCGCGGCGGGCGTCGCGACGATGGCGGCGGGGTCGAGCATCGATTTAGAAATTCCGGGCGGCGTGCGCGGGGGCGGCGCCTTCCTGAGCGGGATTGCGGTCGTTAGTGTGGCGGGCGTGCCGGCCGTTCCCGTCGGCGAAGCCGCCGGTCCGCCGCCATGCTGTCGAACATCGCCGCCCGCGACGTCGAGACCCTGATCCACCCCTACACCAACCTCTCCACCTTCCGGGAGACCGGCTCGCTGGTGCTGGAGCGCGGGCATGGGGTCTGGGTCTACGATTCGGACGGGCGCCCGTACCTCGAAGGCATGTCCGGGCTGTGGTGCACCGCGCTCGGCTACAGCAACGAGGAACTGGTCGAGGCCGCCGCCGAGCAGATGGGCAAGCTGCCCTTCGCCCACCTGTTCTCGGGCCGTAGCCACGATCCGGCGATCGAGTTGGCCGAGACGCTCAAGGAGCTGATGCCGGTCCCGACCTCGAAGATCTTCTTCACCTCGTCGGGCTCCGAGGCCAACGACGCGCAGATCAAGCTGCTCTGGTACATGAACAATGCGCTGGGGCGCCCGCTCAAGAAGAAGATCATCGGCCGCCGCAAGGGCTATCACGGCGTCACGGTGGCGACCGCCTCGCTCACCGGCCTGCCGGCCAACCACACCGACTGGGATCTGCCGATCCCCGGCTTCCTGCACGCCGCCTGCCCGCACCATTATCGCGGCGCCGAGCCCGGGGAGAGCGAGGAAGCCTTTTCCGAACGCCTCGCCGCCGAGTTGGAGGCGCAGATCCTCGCCGAAGACCCGGAGACGGTCGCGGCCTTCTTCGTCGAGCCGGTCATGGGGGCGGGCGGCGCCATCGTGCCGCCGGCCGGCTACTTCGCCGCGATCCAGCCGGTGCTGGAGCGCTACGAGGTGCGCCTCGTCGCCGACGAGGTGATTTGCGGCTTCGGCCGCCTCGGCACGTGGTTCGGTTCGGAGGCGCTCGGCATCCGGCCTCACACCCTGTCGTTTGCCAAGGCGCTGACCTCCGGCTACCTGCCGCTTGGCGGCATCAGCATCGACGAGCCGCTCTACCGCGCCATGCTCGACGAGAGCGTCAAGCTCGGCGGCTTCGGCCACGGCACCACCTATTCCGGGCATCCGGTGGCCTGCGCGGTGGCCAACCGCGCGCTCCACATCTACCGGCGCGACCGCATCGTCGAGCGCGCCGCCGAGAAGGCCCCGCATTTCCAGGCCAAACTCGCGTCGCTCGCCGACCATCCGCTCGTCGGCGAGGCCCGCGGGATCGGCCTGATCGGCGGCATCGAACTCGTGGCCGACAAGGGCGACAAGCGGCAATATGCTCCCAAGGCCGGGGTCGCGGCCCGCTGCGTCGCCTTCGCCCAGGACGAGGGGTTGATCGTGCGCTTCCTCATGGGCGACCGCATCGCCGTCTGCCCGCCGCTCGTCATCGAGACCGACGAGATCGACACCCTGTTCGAGCGCCTGCGCCGCGCCCTCGACCGCACCGCCGCCTGGATCGCCCATGAGGGCCTGGAGTCGATGCCGCCCGCCTGAGGTGTCACAATTGAATTTTGAATTCTGCGTGTCGCGGACGACACGGTCGAAGCTGCGCCTTCATCCGGTAAAATTCTGCTGAGTGCGCCGCAAGACCGCGAATGTTGCAGGGCAGTATCAGGCCGGGAAAAAAGGCACAGCGGAGTCCTGCTCATTTCGGCAGCCTGCTCGAAAATCAGCCTCCACCGGAACCTTAAGCTTCCGTTCAGGTGAAGGGATCGATCACTATGTCGCCGACTTCGCAATCTTGCCAAAAACGGATTGTTGAGTGGGCCCGAGCCCGGCCCTGATGCCGGGCGGATTTCGAGCCGAACCGGCCGCGCCCGGCCGTCCCGCCATCGAACCAGGACAGGACACATGTACGCCCCCAGCCGCACCTCGTCGTTCGCGATACAGTCGGGCACCGCCCGCGTGTCGGTGACCGAGGATCGCGAGAGCTTCCGCCCCGTGGCCCTGCCGGCGCTCGCCGCCGCCGTGCACGTGAACGCCGCCGCCGTGAAGGCGGCTCGCGCCAAGGCTGCCGGGAAAGTGTTTCGGATCGTCCACGAGGACGAGCCCGTAGACTGAGAAGCGGGGCTTGACGCCGCCGCCGGCCCGGTGGCTCTGGCGGCATGCTGATCCTCCCGACACGGCGTCAGGTGCTGACGGGCCTGGGCGCCTCCGCGCTGGGCCTCGGTACCTCGACCGGCGCCTACGCCTTCGTGATCGAGCCGCGCTTTCGGCTCGCCGTCACGCCCTATGCGCTGACGCCCCCGGGCTGGACGCCGGGGCTCGCCCTGCGGATCGCGATCATCGCCGACATCCATGTCTGCGAGCCGTGGATGCCCCTCGACCGCGCCGCCGAGATCGTCGACGCGACCAATGCGCTCGCGCCCGATCTCATCCTGCTGCTCGGCGATTATCCGGCTTCCCGCACGGTCACGTGGAAGCGGGTGCCGCTGCCCGATCTCGTCCGCCTGTTCGAGGGGCTCCGCGCGCCGCTCGGCACCTACGCGGTGCTCGGCAACCACGATTGGTGGGACGACCGAGACGCGATGCAAGCGCGGCGCGGACCGGTCGAATCGCGCCGCCTGCTGGAGGCGCGGGGCATTCCGGTGCTGGAGAACGACGCGCTGCGTCTGACCAAGGACCGGCATCCGTTCTGGCTCGCGGGGCTGGCCGACCAAGAGCCGTTCCTGCCGATGGGCGACCGGCGCAGCCTCGCGGACATCCCGGCAACCCTGGCGAAGGTCACCGACGACGCGCCCGTCCTGCTGATGGCGCACGAGCCCGATATCTTTCCGACGGTGCCGAAGCGGGTGTCGCTGACGGTGTCGGGCCATACCCATGGCGGGCAGATTCGCCTGTTCGGCGTGTCGCCGGCTCTGCTCGGCTCGTCCCGCGAGCGCTATGCCTACGGCCATGTGGTCGAGGACGGGCGCCACCTCATCGTCTCGGGCGGCCTCGGGGTCAGCAAGGTGGCGGTGCGCCTCGGCGTGCCGCCGGAGATCGTGCTGCTCACTCTCGGGCAGGCCGCGCCGGCGGCTTGAGACCCTACGATTCCAGGGCGTCGAGGTCGCGTAGCCCCGCCCATGTCTTCCAGTCGCCCCAGGCCTCGTTCAGCGCGGCGACCGCGCCCGGTCTGTCCCCGGCGACGCCGCCGCGGCGGAACGGCAGCCCGCCGATGTCGAGATTCATCCCCCAGGACCATTGTTCCGCGCCGGGCGCGGCGCTGATGCAGTCGATGCGCCCGACGATGAGCGCGCCGCTGGTGGCGAAATAGGTCTCCCGCGGATGGTCCTGCAGCCGGGTGAAGACGAGGACCGCCACGCCGCGAAAACCTCAGCGCCGACCGTGGGGCGGGACGTGCAGGAAGCTGCGCTCGCCGGTCGCCGCCTCGGCGACGTGCTGGATCGTGTCGAGCAGCTGCGCGATCGGCCGCGGGCCGTCCGCAGGGGTGAGCGATTGCGGGGCGACGCGGCGGCCGGCGGTGCGGCCGGCGACGATCTGCGCCTCGCTGAGGACATCGAAACTACGGCCGGCTCGTCGGGTCATGGCTCCTCCTGCGCTCGGCAGAATGTGCCCGGCCCATGGTAAACGGCACGTTAACCGAGGCCGCTCCCGAACGACAAGCGGGGCGGACAATCTCCGCTAAGTGCTTGAAAAAAATCAGATCTGGACGGCTGGCGCACCGCGGCGATCCGCATCCTCCGCCCAGAGATGGAGCGCGGCGTAGGCCCGCCACGGACGCCACGCCTCGGCCCGCGCCAGCAGCCCGGCGCGACTCGGGCGCCCGGCTCCGGAATCGAGGGCGCGCATCAGGCCGACATCGCCCGGCGGAAACGCGTCGGCTTGGCCCAGCGCCCGCATGGCGACGTAATGCGCCGTCCAGGGGCCGATGCCGGGAAGCGCCGTGAGCCGCGCCACGCTCGCCTCGAGATCGGGCCCCGGCGCCAACAGGTCGGGCGCATCGAGGACGGCGGCGGCGAGTCGTCGGATCGCCGATCCGCGGGCGCGCGGCATGTTGAGGATGAGCGACACGTCCGCATCGACGAGTTGCGCCGGCTCGGGGAAGGCGTGGGTCAGCCCGGGCGCGGAGACTTCCCCGGGGAGCGGCGTGCCGAAGGCGGCCACCAGGCGTCCGGCGAGCCGGGTCGCCGCCGCGACCGAGACCTGCTGCCCGAGGATCGCCCGCACGGTCAGCTCGAACGGATCGAAGGCGCCCGGTATCCGCAGGCCCGGTCGCCTCCGCACGAGATCGGCCATGAACGGGTCGTCGCCCAGGCCGTCGGAGAGGGCGGCCGGATCGGCATCGAGGTCGAACATCGTCCGGAGCCGCGCCAGCGCTGCGTCGCGGGCGCCCCTGTCCAAGCCCGGTGCGTCGAGGCGCACGTGCAGGGCCGGTTCTTCCGCGGCCGGTTCGACGTGCAGGATTCCAAACCCGCCGCCGAAGCGGACCGTACGACGGTAGGCTCCACCCGCCACGGTCTCGACGCCGGGGCTCGCGTGGTCGGACAGAAAGGCCGCGAGCCGCGTCCCATCGTAGGGCGGACGGAAGGGGAGGGCGTGGACCGTCATCGGCACAGGACGGCTGCCCCAAGAAACCTCAGACCAGCGCCACCGGCTCCGTCGCCTCGAACTCGGCGGTGTCGCCGACGAGGTCGGTGACCGAGATAGCCACGGCGCGCCCGTTCTTGAGGGTCAGCACCGAGTCCGGCACCAGCCAGATCGGGCGGAGCGCCGCGTAGGTGCCGGTCAGCGTTCCGTGCGCGGCGACCGCGCCGGAGCGGCGCTCGATCACCAGCTTGTAGCGCACCTTGGCCGTCGCCACGCCCTCGGCCGAGACCGTGCCGCGTCCGCTTGCGACCTGCAGGACTTCGTTCGGCTCGAACATGGGCGCGTGCCGCTACGCAAAACGGGATCAAGAGGCAAACGGAATTGCCTGTTAATCCCGAGGTACGGCATCGGACCAGTCCCGCCAAGGGGGAGGCGACGGCGTGCGTGGCTTTTCGGTGAATGTCCGGCGCGGTCGACACGCCTGCGTCGAACCTAGGGGGCCGGCACGTCCCGCACGACGACGCGGCCCCGCTCGACCGAGAGCGCCATGCGCCCGGCCTTCAGGGCCAGCGCCTTGTCGCCGAACAGGCCGCGGCGCCAGCCCTGAAGCACCGGCAGGTCGTCGGTCCCGTCCTCGGCGAGCGCTTCCAGATCGTCGACGGTGGCGATGATCTTGGGCGCCACGCCCTCGGCCTCGGCCACCGCCTTCAGCAGAACCTTGAGGAGATCGACCAGGGCGCCGTTGTTGCCGCCGCGGGTGCGGGCCCGTTCGGGAATGGCGATCTGCGACAGGTCGCGGGCGAAGCCCCGCTCGACCGCCGCCAGGATTTCACCGCCGGTGCGCGAGCGCTCGAAGCCGGCCGGGATCGTACGCAGGCGCCCCAACGCCTCGACGCTGCGGGGGGCGGCGGTGGCGATGTCGATCACCGCCTCGTCCTTGAGGATGCGCCCGCGCGGCACGTTGCGGCTCTGCGCCTCGGCCTCGCGCCAGCCCGCCACCTCCATCAGCACCGCGATCTCCCGCGGCTTGCGCATCCGGCCCGAGAGCCGCTTCCAGGCGAAGGCCGGATCGGCCCGGTAGGTCTCCGGCGATGTCAGCACCGCCATCTCCTCGTCGAGCCACAGGCCGCGGTCGGTGCGCAGCAGCTCGGCGGCCAGCACCTGATAGATCGTGACCAGATGGGTCACGTCGGAGAGGGCGTAGGCGAGCTGCGCCTCCGAGAGCGGGCGGCGCGACCAGTCGGTGAAGCGCGAGGACTTGTCGATGCGCGCCTTGGCGACGTCGTTCACGAGCTGCTCGTAGGAGACGGAATCGCCGTAGCCGCAGACCATCGCGGCGACCTGCGTGTCGAAGAACGGGTGCGGCAGCAGCCCGCCCATCAGCCAGATGATTTCGAGATCCTGGCGCGCCGAGTGGAACACCTTCACCACGCTCTCGTCGGCCATCAGGTCGAGAAAGGGCTGGAGGTCGATGCCCTGGGCGAGCGGATCGACGAGGCAGGCCGTGCCGTCCGGCCCCGCCATCTGAATCAGGCAGAGTTTCGGGTAATAGGTCGTCTCGCGCATGAACTCCGTATCGACCGTGACGAACGGCTGAGCGGCGAGGCGGGTGCAGGTCTCGGCGAGGGCCTGAGTGGTGGCGATCAATTCCATTGCACGGCTATACCGAACCTCCGCCGCCGCCGCGAGACGAGGCTAGGCGGATTTTCCGGCCGATTTCACGGCTATGAACCGATCTCAGGCGGCCCGGCGCGAGGCACGGGACGGGTCGGCGCGCCGTTGGGCCTCGGCCCGCGTCAGCAGCCAGTCGAGGATGCCGGTCTCGATCCGCTGGCCGGTTCGAACGTCGACGAGGCGCCGGATACGGTCGGCGCGCAGCCCCCGGTAGAGCCCATGAGCCCGGTCGGTGCCGCCGAGCAGCGTGCGGCCGGGCCCGAGCTTAAGCTCGCGCGCATCCAGCGTGCGGGTCGTCCAAGCGCCGCGGGCATCCTCGTAGACAACCTCGAAGGTGCCGGAAAGCGGCACGACCCGCCACGCCGAAGGCGCCGTCGGCGGGCGAGAAAAGTTGTGGAAATCCATGAGCTTCATATGGGATCGGCTTCGTCCGGCAACAAGCGGAGCCGGCGCCGTGGACAGCCGGGTTCCCGCAGGGGCGGCGCGCGCTTTTGCCCTTCGAAATCGTCATCGAACCAAGTTATGGTCACGCTTGTTCTAATGGAGGGTGCGCTCCCGCGGCGGGGGCCCGAACCCTTTCGAGAGGCGACCATGGTGACGCGACGGTTCCGGACGGCGTTCCTCGCGGTTCCGGCAATGCTGGCGCTGCTGCTCGGGCTCGGGGCCGTCTCGGCTTCCGCCCAGAGCTTCCAGACGGCGGCGCCGCACGCGATCCTGGTCGATTCCGAATCCGGCTCGGTCCTGTTCGAGAAGGCCGCCGACGAGCCGTTTTCCCCGGCCAGCATGGCCAAGCTGATGACCGCGGAAATCGTGTTCGGCGCCCTCAAGGAGGGCCGGCTCACCATGGACACCGAGTTCACGGTGACCGAGGACGCGTGGCGCCGCGGCGGCGCGGGCGGCGGCGGCTCGTCGATGTTCGCTCAGGTCAACAGCCGCATCAAGCTGTCGGACCTCCTGCGCGGCCTGGTCGTCCAGTCGGGCAACGACGCGGCGATCACCATCGCCGAAAACATGGCCGGCACCGAGGAGGCGTTCGCCGGCATCATGAACCGTCGTGCCAAGGAGATCGGCATGACGCGCTCGACCTTCCGCAACGCCACCGGCTACTCGGCGCCGGACCAGAAGGTCACCGCCCGCGACATGGCGCGGCTCGCCCAGCACCTGATCGACACCTATCCCGAATACTACAAGATCTATTCCGAGCGCGAATTCACCTGGAACAAGATCAAGCAGCAGAACCGCAACCCGCTGCTCACCCTCGACATCGGCGCCGACGGCCTCAAGACCGGCTATCTGGAGGAATCCGGCTACGCCCTCACCGGCTCGGCGGTGCAGAACGGCCAGCGCCTGATCATGGTGGTGTCCGGCCTCAAGACCGCCCGCGATCGTGCCTCGGAGACGCGCAAGCTGATGGAGTGGGGCTTCCGTGCCTTCGAGCCGCGGCAGGTCTTCGCGCAGGGCGAGACGGTGGCCGACGTGTCGGTGTTCGGCGGCGAAAAGGGTTCGGTCCCGGTCGTTCCCAACAAGCCGGTGCGCCTGCTGCTGCCCCGCGGCTCTTCGGAGAAGGTCTCGGCCCGCGTCGTCTATCAGGGACCGCTCGCCGCGCCGGTGGAGCAGGGCCGCGAAGTCGCCCGCCTGCGCGTCACCCGCGGCGACACGCTGGCGCTCGAGCAGCCGCTCTATGCGGGCGAAGCGGTGGCCGAGGGTACGCTGACCCAGCGGGCGATGGACGCGGCCATGGAAGTCGGCACCGATCTGATCCGCAAGGCATTCGAGAAGGCGAAGGGCGGCTCGCAGGCTGGGACGCCGAACGGGAATTCCTGATTTCCGTCGACGCCTCGCTCCCGCCAACGGCGGGGACCGACAGGCCCCTGTCCGGGAGACGACGCGAAGGTTATTGCGCCGAGGCCGGCGCGTAGGCCCGGATGCCGAGCGGCAGGTCGGCGCCGGGGCGGCGGAACCGGTCGTCGGTGGTCTCGGCGGCGCGGGCCATGATCGCGGGGCCGACCCGCACGGCATCCCACGGACCCGTCAGTGCGAAGGAGGCGGCTGTGCGGGTCGTGCCCTGGCCGACCGACCGCGGCGCGACCTCCGCCCGCGCCTCGACGCGGCGGCGCGCGAGGTCGAGGCGGCCGCTGAGGGAGGCGGTAACCCCGCGGGCGGCGACGCTTCCCTCCACCACCTCGCCGACGCCGTCGGAGAACAGCAGCGACAGGGCAGCGTGCTCGTAGGGGGTGCGGGCATTATGGCGGGCGGTCGCGCCGCTGCGCTGGAGCGTGTCGGCGAGATCGAGCCCCGTGATCACGCCGTCCTCGCTGCGCAGGGCGAGGCGACCCGTCACGCTGGCGGCGAGGCTGCCGGCGTCACGGCCCGACCCCTCCAGAACGAGGCTGCCGCGGGTGGCACCCTGCACCCAGGGCGTCGTGCCGAGATCGTCCATGAGGGCGCCCAGATCGATGTCCTCCACCTGACCCTGCGCCTTCACGCGGGTCGTCGCGCGGTCGTCCTCGTCGGAGACCAGGACGATGCGGCCCTTCGCCGTTCCACCGCGCAGGGCCGCCCGGCCGAGGGACGCCTCGATCCCGCTCTCGCGCACCATCACGCCGCAGGCGAGGTCGGTGATGGGGAGCGGGCCGATCCGGGCGTTGCTCGCCGAGATCCGCAGGTCGAGATCGCCGCTGGTGAGCGGGGCGAGCGCGAGCGATTGGGCGCGCCAGGCCTGCGGGTCGGCGCTGCCGTCGAAGCCGGTGAGCCGCAACAGCCCGGCGAGCAGCGGCGAGAGGTTGAGGCTGTCGGCCGCCAGCGTCGCCTGCACGGCGGTGCGGCCGGGGCCGAAATCCGCCGAGCCCGCCCCTTCCAGCACGTTGCCGCCGGTGGTCACCTTGACTCTGGGGAACTGGATCTCGCGGGAGGCGGCCTCGAAGGTGCCGTCCACGGCGAGGTCCTCGGCCAGCGGCGCCAGGGCGATGTCGCCTCCGGTCCAGGCCAGGGTCTGGGCGAGCGAGCGGATACGGAGGGCACCGTTCCCGGTCGCCTTGAGGCCGTCCTCACCGAGGCTGCCGCTGCCCTCCGCGGCGAGCGAGCCGGCGGGCCATGCGAGGTTGGCGGAGAACGGGCTGGTCTGGCCGGCGAACAGGGCCCGCGGCTGAAGCTCGGAAAGGGCGAACCGCGCCCGCGTGCCGTTCCAGGTGAGCGCGCCGGACAGCGCGAGGCTCGCGCGCCACGCCACCGTCAACTCGACGTCGCGGGCGGTCTGACGGGAACCGTCGCGGGGGTCGCGCCCGGTCACGGTGGTGCGGGTCAGGACGAGGCGGCGGGGATGGGCGCCGTTCTGTGCGAGCCCCCCGGCCAGACGCGCGGCGGCCCCGCTCCAACGGGTGTCGTCGTCGCCCTCGGGGAGGTGGATCTCGGCGCCGTCGAGGCTCAGCGACTCGACCGACACGCGCCCGGTCAGCAGGGCCGCGGTGTCGAGTTGGAGTGCGAGCCGCCCGCCTTCCGCGAGCACGGCCCCGGACGTTTTGCCCTCGTCCTTGCCGGCCCACAGGCGCACATCGGAGAAGGTGATCCGGGGCAGCGGAAGAAGCACGATTTCGGCGGGACCGCCCGCGCTCAGCGACACGCCCCAGCTCTCTTCCAGACCGCGGCCGACGAAGCGGGCGACGCCCGGCGCTTCGACGGTCCAGGGCAGGCAGGCGGCGATCAGCCCGGCGGCGACACATCCGAGACCGAGTGCGGAGAGGGTGCGGCGCGGCGACATGATACTCCGGGTGGGGAGGAAACGAATCGGGTGCGGCCTGGACCGGATCGGCGAGGGAGTGGGTCCGCGCCCGCTCGAAGACGTCTCCACGAAGGACCGCCACCGCGTCATCGCGGAAGAAGGTCGTCGGAGATCAACGTCTAGCGGTCGATCGGCGGGTTGTCTCTCGCCGTGCGGCGGCACGGACCGGATATGCAGAGCTTCCTGACACCTCTTCGGGCGCCCCCGCCACCGTCTCTTCCCGGCAATTGCGTCGCCGGTTTGACGAACGCCCTGTTGCAGTGCACATCCCCCGATATGCACCGATCGGGGCCCCGGCCCGCCGCGGGGACATGACCGCGCCGGCTCCAGCGCCACGAAACCCGGGCGAGCGACGTCGAACGACGACGGAAGGACGGTTTCGATGAAGAAGGTACATCCGGACCCGAAGGCGGCGCTGGCGGGCCTGCTGCGCGACGACATGACGGTCATGTGCGGCGGCTTCGGCCTGTGCGGCATCCCGGACGAGCTGATCGAGGCGATCCGGGAATCCGGCGTGAAGGGCCTGACCGTCGTCTCCAACAATGCCGGCATCGACGGCGTGGGCCTCGGCAAGCTGCTGGAGACCCGCCAGGTGCGGAAGATGATCTCGTCCTATGTCGGCGAGAACAAGGAGTTCGCCCGGCAGTATCTCGGCGGCGAGCTGGAGATCGAGTTCAATCCGCAGGGCACGCTGGCCGAGCGCATCCGCGCCGGGGGCGCGGGCATCCCGGCCTTCTTCACCAAGACCGGCGTCGGCACCAAGGTCGCCGAAGGCAAGGAAGTGCGCGAGTTCGACGGTGAGCATTACGTGATGGAGCGCGGCCTCGTCGCCGACCTCGCCATCGTCCACGCCTGGAAGGGCGATACGGAGGGCAACCTCGTCTACCGCAAGACCGCCCGCAACTTTAACCCGATGATGGCCACCGCCGCAGAGGTGACGGTGGCGCAGGTCGAGCACCTCGTCCAGCCGGGCGAGATCGACCCCGACCACATCCACACGCCGGGCATCTTCATCGGCCGCATCATCCACGTGCCGACCCGCGAGAAGCGCATCGAGCAGCGCACAGTGCGCAAGCGCAAGGAGCCCGATACGGCGGCGGCCGCTGGCGGCGGCCAGATCTGATTCTTTCTTGAAATTCGGCCGAGAGGCCTTTTCGCGCGATGCCGCCGCCGGATGGCCGGGCGCGTCGCCCCGATGGTGCCAACGAGGAAAGACCGCAAAAATGGCCTGGACCCGCGAGCAGATGGCGGAGCGCGCCGCGAAGGAGCTGCAGGACGGCTTCTACGTCAATCTCGGCATCGGCATTCCGACGCTGGTGTCGAACTACATCCCGGACGGCATGTCGGTGCAGCTCCAGTCCGAGAACGGCATGCTCGGCATGGGCCCGTTCCCGTTCGAGGGCGAGGAGGACCCCGACCTCATCAACGCCGGCAAGCAGACCATCACGGCCCTACCGACGACGAGCTACTTCTCCTCGGCCGATTCGTTCGGGATGATCCGCGGCGGGCATATCGACCTGTCGATCCTCGGTGCCATGCAGGTTGCCGAGAACGGCGACCTCGCCAACTGGATGATTCCCGGCAAGATGGTGAAGGGCATGGGCGGCGCCATGGACCTCGTCGCCGGCGTCAAGAAGGTCGTCGTGGTGATGGAGCACGTCGCCAAGAACAAGGACGGTACCGAGGCGCCCAAGCTCCTCAAGGCCTGCGACCTGCCGCTCACCGGCACACAGGTGGTCGACATGGTCATCACCGATCTCGGCGTCTTCACCATCGACAAGAAGGGCGAGGGCGGCATGACCCTGGTCGAACTCGCCGACGGCGTCACCGAGGACGAGATCCGCGCCAAGACCGAGGGCGCCTTCAAGGTCGCGTTGGCCTGAGGCCGGCCCTTTTCGGGACGATTCCGGCGACCCTGCGGGTCGCTATGGCTAAGCCGACATTAAGCCGTTTCGTCGAATGCTGCGCACCGGCCGGCAAGGCGCCTCGAGAGCGCCCCGGCCGTGAGTTTGCAACGACGAGAGGCTTTTCGCGTATGCGTAGCGTTGCGGGAACGGACAACGTCATTCCTTTCCGCCGTCCGGCGCCGGTTCGGACGACGGATTTCGGAGGCTTCGAGCCTGAGGCCGGGCCGCGCAGCCGTTCACGGGCGGACCAGCGCAGCCTGATGGACGCGGTCTACGCCACCGGCAGCCTGCGGGTGCCCGCGGGCGACCGCGAGACCAAGCTGATCGCCTCCCGCCTGCAGGTCTATGGCTTCCTCATCATCGAGGAGATGGACGAGGACGGCGCCCTGCGCCGCCTGCGCCCCTCGGAATCGATCCGCGCTCGCGCCGAGCGCCCCTGGCGCCTGTCGAAGGCCAGCTACGGCGGCGCGAACCTCGCCGTCACGATCCCGTCGGTGGACGATTTCCTGTTCGAGCCGACGGGAATGCCGGTCTGACCGGACCGCCGCCCTTTCGCTGACTCGCTCTTTCCGCGGCTGTCGGCCGGCGCTCACGGCGCCGGGCGGCGGCCGCGCATGCGTTTCGTGCGAACCGGATCGAGAGCGCGTTTCCCGGCGCGATCGCCGCGAGACATCGCCCGGGAACAGGATGTGGCATTCTCCTCACCCGAGGGGGAGGGGCCCCGCGCTCTTCATGGTTTGCGTAGGCCCGGCTGCACCGAACGGGCTCAGCCCGCCGTTCCGGTCGCCCGCACCTCCGGGGATCCGATCCGGGCCGCCAGCGCCACCAGCGTTTCGGCAAGCAGCGCCGGCAGGGCCTTGGCGTCGCCCGTCGCCGCGCCGGCCCGGGCCGAGGCCTCGATGGCACCGGCCGTGTCCTTCATCCGCGCCGCGCCGATATTGGCACTCATCGACTTGAGGCTGTGGGCGGCACGCGCCGCGGCCGGGGCGTCGCCGCTGCCGAGCGCGGCTTCCAGATCGGCCAGCGCCCCGGGCGCCTGTCGGGCGTAGAGGCGCAGGACATGGGCCACGAAATCGCGGTCGCCGAGTTCGTCGAGGTTGGCCAGTGTCTGCTCGTCGAGCAGCGCGCCGACGGGGGCGGCCGGTGCCGGTTCGGTCTCGGGCGATGGGGGCTGCGCCGTCACCTCTTGCTGGGCGACGTGACGGGCCAGCACCGCGGCGAGTTGGGCGAGGGTGAAGGGTTTGGCGAGCATCCCGTCCATGCCGGCCGCCTGCCACGCGACCGCGCCGTCGCCGACGACATGGGCCGTGAGCGCGACGATCGGCACGCGGGCCGCGCCGCTCTCGGCCTCGCGGGCGCGGATGGCGGCGGATGCGGAAAAGCCGTCGAGGACCGGCATGCTGCCGTCCATCAGGATCAGGTCGAACGCGTTCGCCGCGCTCACCGTCACGGCCGCCGCGCCGTCCTCCACGCAGGTCACGTCGGTGACGCCGAGCCGCGACAGGGCCTCGGTCGCGACCTCGCGGTTGACCGCGCTGTCGTCGGCCACGAGCACCCGGGCTCCGGCGAAGGAGGGGAGGGCGGCGGTCCGCGCCTCCGCCTCGCGAACGGGTGCGACCGCGGTGAAGGGCGTGCCGCTGGACAACGCCGCGAGTACCGGGCGCCATTCGGACTGGACGAGAGGCCAGCGCATCAGCTCGTCGGCGAGCCCGCGCTCCAGAAGGTCGGGACCGGCGGGATCGCCGATCGGCACCAGGGCGACGATGCGGGAAGCCGCGTCCGGGCGGCGGCCCAGCGCCGCGAGTTCGGAGGCGAGCGCGATGCGGTGGGCGCCCGCCCCGCTCCCGAGCCGGAAGCCCGCGACGGAGAGGTCGGCTTCCATCACCGCGCGGGTCGCGCTGCCCACAGCGCCGAGGCTGATCGCATCGGGCAGACCCGTGGCGAGGCGCGTCGTCGGTTCGGCGGGTACGGCGCCGTCCACCGGGATGCGCGCCCAGAAGGTCGAGCCCTCGCCGATCCGGCTCTCGACGCCGACGCTCCCGCCCATTGCCGCGATCAGCCGCTCGGCGATCGACAGGCCGAGCCCGGTGCCGCCGAACCGGCGGGTGGTCGATTGGTCGGCCTGGGAGAAGGCGGTGAAGATCTGGCCGAGCCTGTCTTCCGGGATGCCGATGCCGGTGTCGCTGACGCTGATGCGGAGCGCATCGCCTTCCATCGCCATCCGGACGAGGACGTGGCCGGCGCCGGTGAACTTGAGGGCGTTCGAGACGAAGTTGCCGAGCACCTGCCCGAGGCGCACCGGATCGCCCAGGAGGGTCGCGGGGACATCCGGCGCTACCTGCGCGGCGAGGTCGAGGCCGGCGACGCGGGCGCGCTCGCCGAACAGCGTCACGACGGTGTCGGCCACGTCGCGGGGGCTGACCGGGATACGCTCCACCTCCAGCTTGCCCGCCTCGACCTTGGCGAAGTCGAGGATGTCGTTGATGATCGCCAGCAGCGATTGGCCGGAGCGCGCGATGACCTTGGCGTAGCGCTGCTGGCGCGGCGGCAACTCGGCGTTGGCCAGCAATTCGGCCATCACCAGCATGCCGTTCATCGGCGTGCGGATCTCGTGGCTCATCGTGGCCAGGAAGGTGGACTTGGCGGCGTTGGCCGCGTCCGCGCTCTGCTTGGCCTCGAACAGGTCGGCGGTGCGGAGCGCCACCTCGCGTTCCAGCCCGGCGCCATGCTCGGCGATGGCACGGTCGCGCTCGTTGACCGCGCCGAGCAAGGCGTTGAACGTCTTGGCCAGCCCCTCGACCTCCTCGCCGCCCTGGATCGTTGCGCGCTGCGTGTAGTCGTGGTGCCGGCGCACGCCGTCCATGGTGGTGGCGAGCGCGGCCAGCGGGCGCGTGACCGAGCGTTGCAGCCGCAGCGACACGCCGAGGCCAAGGCCCAGGGCCAGGAGTCCGGCGACGAGCGCGGTGCGGGCGACCTCCCCGATGCGGGCCGCGAGATCGCGCGAATCCGAGACGATGACGACGCGTCCGACCGCGCGGGCGGTCTCGATCACCGGCACGCTGACGCGGAGCGTCCGGGTCGTCATCAGGTCGAGGGGCGAGACCGAGCCCTTGTCGAGATCAATGTCGTCCGAGAGGCGCAGCCCGATGCCCTGCTCGGCGAGGATTCCGTTGCCGTCCTCGATCGCCGCGTAGATCACCGCGCCGTCACCCGCGACCGCGCGGAGCGTCGCGAGCGCCGCGGCTTCGTCGCTCCGTGCGGTCGCCTCGGCGGCGGCGGCGGCGATGACCTGGGCGGTCATGCGCAGGGCGTCGCGCTTGTCGGCGGCGTAGCGATCGACCTCGCGCCACGCCGACAGGCCGGTGGCGAGGAGGAGCGCTCCCGTCACCGCGCCCGCGACGATCAGGGCGAGCCGGCCCGCCAGCGAGCGGAGCGGATTGAGGGAGGTGCGCATCGACCGAACCGTCCGGTCAAGCCGCGAAGCTGCGACACTGGGCCTGCACGTCGTCCCAGCCGGCCAGGAAGGCGTTCACGCAGGCCGGATCGAAATGGCTGCCGGCGTTCTCCCGAAGGAAGGCCGCCGCGGCTTCCGGCGTCCACGGCTTCTTGTAGGGCCGCTCGGAGACGAGGGCGTCGAACACGTCGGCCACGGCGACGATGCGTCCGCCGAGCGGGATCGCCTCGCCCTTCAGCCCGGAGGGATAGCCGGTGCCGTCCCAGCGCTCGTGATGGCTCGCGGCGATCTCGGCGGCGAGCTGCACCACCTCGGACGAACTGCCCTGCAGGATGCGCCGGCCGCGGTCGGCGTGCTTCTCCATCTCCCGGCGCTCCTCGGCCGAGAGCGGACCGTTCTTGAGGAGGATCGAATCGGAGAGCCCGATCTTGCCGACGTCGTGCATGGTCGAGGCGAGGCCGATGCGGGCCACCTCCGCCGAGGGGAGCCCGAGATTACGGGCGATCACGGTGGCGTAGGCGGCGACGCGGGCGATGTGGTCCCCGGTATCGGTGTCGCGGTGCTCGGCGGCGCGCATGAGCAGCGCGATGATCTCGCGCTCGCGCGCCTCGCAGGCGGCGACCGCGGCGGCGACCTCGCGGGCGAGGATCGCCGAGCGCTCCTGCTCCCGGCGGTGGGCGCGGGACAGGCGCAGCAGATTCGTCACCCGTGCCCGGATCTCGACCGGATCGGTCGGCTTGCCGAGGAAGTCGGTGGCGCCGCGCTGGAGCGCCTCGCGGCGCAGACTCTGCTGGTCGAGGCTCGTCACCATCACCACCGGCACGTGGGTGAAGCCCGGCACGGCGCGGGCGGCGGCGATGAATTCGAGCCCGGTCATGCCCGGCATGTCGTAATCGGTGATGGCGATGCCGATCCGGGCCACGTTCGCGCGCAGATAGGCGAGCGCGAGCGCCGGCTCGGTGAAGTCCACCGCGCGGCAACCCGGCACCGGAGCGAGCGCGCGGGCCAGCAGCAGGTTGTTCATCTCCGAATCGTCGAGGATGAGCGCGATCAGCGGCTCGCCGTCGTCGAGGCTGGCCTCATGACCGAGTTCGGCCGGGAGGGCGTCGGTCCGCATCGATGACGGCTGGTCCATGGTCGCCTCCGGCCGGCGAACCGGCCCGTCGCTGGCTTGGTCACTGGGTGAGCCGGAGCCGCCCCGAGACCGGGCCGACTCCGGCAGGCACCGGCACGTTGCTGCTCGAGTACTGCGTGTTGAGATACAGGTTCGGTCCTTTATAAAGATTAATCTGCTGAGCGACGACGACGGTGTAGGCCGACATGTCCGCCACGGGTTTTTCGGCGTCGATCACGAGCCGTCCGGTCGGCAGGTGGATGGTGCCGAGCATTGTGCGGGCGTTGTTGCTGATGATGCGGTAGATGCGCATCGGACTCGTGGCGCCCAGCGGCGGGGGCGTCGGCGTGATGTGCTTATGATCGTGAAGGCAGGTGTTCAGCGCCGGATCGACCGGGTGCTCGACCGAAGGCACTTCCGACATGAGGATACCGGCCATCGGTCCGCTCGTCGGGGCCGTGAGGCTGATCGTGGTGCCGCGGTCGAACAGCAAGCCGCCTCTGTCGCCCGTGAAATAGAAGCCGACACCGGTTCCCTGCAGCGTCGCTTGCATCTCGACGAGCAGCGGTCCGTCCCGCATCACGTAGATGCCCGGCTTCAGCGTGACGACGGCATTCTCCGAGATGTGAAGCCCGCCGCAATAGGTCCCCGGTTCCAGGGTGGTCGATGTCGTCACCGTGTTGGGCACAGCTCCGTTCGGCCGCACCTGCTGGTGGGGATGTCCGGGATGTCCGGGCAGAGCCTGGCACTCCCCGATCTCGGGAGGGCGACGGCCGCGCAGGGGATCCTGGATGGCGGGGCAGCGCACCTGCGGAGTGGGCGTGAAGTTGGCGCGGGCGTTCAGATACCCCCCCGACGAGCAGATCGTTTCGGCGCGGACCCTCGCGTTGTCGAGGCCGACCAAGCCCGATTCGCTCACGGAGTTGGAGTAGAGCGCGCATCCGCGCGCCGTGACCTGCGAATCCCGTTGCAGGGCGAAGGCGCCGGCTGCCGAGGGTTCGAGGGCGAGCATGCACAGACGCATCCTGCCCACCACGCTGGCCCTGGCCTGCGCGGAGATCGCCATCGTGCGCAGGCCGACGAAGGGACCGAACATCAGCTTGATGGTCTGCTCCGCCCGCGCCGTGACGCTGGTCCTGTCGGGGGCGACGCTGACTTGGACCGCGACCGGCGCATCCTGGCCCGCCTTGGCTTCGGTCTCGATGGTCTGCCTCGTCAGGCCGATGATGGAATCGTTGTTCGAGACGACGAGCTTGAGGGCGTTGCCGCCGGCCATGACGCCGGCATCGACCGCGCTCTGGAGGTTGCTGCGGGACGAGACGAGCCGGGCGTAATCCATCGCGCCGCCGACCATCGCGACGAGGGTGGTCGCCGCGAGACCGAAGATCACGGCGACCGATCCGTGATCGTTGCCCGGCAGGCGCCGCGCCGCCCACCGCCAGCGCGGCGACCGCCGTGCCCCCCCATCGTTCGCCCCCACAGCCATCGCCACCGCCGATTTCGACCCGCGTCAGGGTGAAACCGTAAGGATCACAGGATTAATGTAAGTTATCACGGAAGCGTGAAACTCGGTCCCCTCGGCGCATGGCTGGAATGCCGAGGGTGTCTCTTCGGGCACCGGCCTTCCTCTTGGCTTCGCCCCAAACGCCGCTTTCTCCTTTCGAAAGCGTGGTTCGAGTCGTAGGGCAGGCGCAGCACTCAAGGTGATTCCGGAAGGGTCCGCCCCCTTTGCGGGGTTTTCGATGCGGAAGGGCGGGCGACGCGCTGCGCCACCCGATGCGGTCACTGGCTCAGGAGCAGCCGTCCGGAAAGCGGGCCGACACCTTTGGGAACCGGCACGCTGGTGCCCGAATAGTTAGCATTGAGGTAGAGGTTCGGCCCCTCGTAGAGATTGATCTGGCGCGCCACGACGACGGTGTAGGCCGACATGTCGGCCACCGGCTTGGAGGCGTCGATCACCAGTCGCCCGTGGGGCAGGTGGATGGTGCCGAGAATGTTGCGGGCGTTGTCGCTGATGATCCGGTAGATCCGCAGGGGCTGCGGCATCAAGCCGGGCGGCAGAGGAGTCGGGGTCACGAGGCTGGCCCCGGATGTCAGGGCATTCAAGAGAAGGGCCGGGTCGAGCGGCGTGCCGACGTTGGACGCCTCGGACATCAGCAGACCGGCCATGGGACCGGAGTTCGGCGCGCTCAGGCTGATCGTCGTGGCCCGATTGAAAAGGAGACCAGACCGGTCGCCGATAAAATACAATCCGACATCGGTTCCTTTCAGCTGAGCCACTGCATCGACCAGCAATGGGCCGTCCTTGAACACGTAGATGCCTGGCTTCATGTTGACCACGGCGTTACCGGTGATGAGCAGGCCGCCGCAGTAAGTCCCCGGCTCCAAGGTTCTCGAATCGATCACGATGTTGATGCCGACGGACAATCCGCCGAGCGCTTTCACATTGTTCAGCAGCGGTAGCTTGATGCACTCACCGACGGTCGGCGGCGCGCGATCGCGCAAGGGATCTGGAATGGCCGGACAGCCTGTCTGCGGGTTGGGCGTGAAGTTGGCGCGCTCGTTCCTGAAGCCGCCGGCCGAGCAGATCGTCTGCGCACGGGCGAGCGCATTGTCTCGGCCGACCATCCCGCCCGCATTCGATGAGTTCGAGTAGAGAGCGCAGTCGTAGGCAGTGACCTGAGCGTTCCGCTCGAGCGCGAAGGCGCCGACGGTCGCCGGATCGAGCGCGAGCATGCACAAGCGCATCTTGCCCACGATCCGCGCCTCGGCCCGCGCCGAGATGGCCATCGTTCTCATGCCGACGAACGGCCCGAACATCAGCTTGACGCTTTGCTCCGCCCGCGCCGTCACGCTGGTCTTGTCGGGCGCAACGGTGACTTGGATCGCGACCGGCGAGGCGGAGCTTGCCTTGGCTTCGGTCTGGATCGTCTGCGTCGTCAGGCCGACAATGGATTCGGTGTTGGACACCACGAGCTTGAGGGCGTTGCCGCCGGCCATCACGCCGGCATCGACCGCGCTCTGGAGGTTGCTGCGGGACGAGACGAGGTGCGCGTAGTCGACCGCCCCGCCGACCATGCCGACGAGGGCGGTCGCGGCCAGGCCGAAGATCATCGCCACCGATCCCCGATCGTCGCTCCGCAGACGACGCATCCGAAGCCATCGCGCGGGTGCCTTCCCCCGCGCGTCGTCCGTTCGTGCCGTCATCGTCACTGTCCGTTCCGCCTCCATCTCAGCGGAACGTATCGGGCAATGAAACTAACATATATTTATCGCCGGCCGTCAAAACCGCAGCGTTCCCGTAAAGTCATTGACTGAGCAGCAGGCGTCCGGAGACCGGACCGACCCCCTTCGGCACCGGCACGCTGGTGCCTGAATAGTTGGCGTTGAGGTAGAGATTCGGCCCCTCGTAGAGGTTGATCTGGCGTGCCACCACGACGGTGTATGCGGACATGTCCGCGACCGGTCGTTGCGCATCGATCACGAGGCGTCCGTGCGGCAGGTGGATGGTGCCGAGCATGGTGCGGGCGTTGTCGCTGATGATGCGGTAGATCCGCATCGGTTGCGGGGCGGCGATCGGCGGCGGGGTCGGCGTGATGGTGTCGCCGAGCAGAGTATCGACCTCGACGGCCGGGTCGATCGGCGCGAAGACGGTGGCGTCCTCGGACATCAGCACCCCGGCCATCGGCCCCGTGGTGGGGGCGGCGAGGTTGATGGTGGTCTTCTTGTCGAACAGAAGGCCGGCATTCTGGCCGGTGAAGTACAAGGCGACATCGGTGCCCGAGAGCGTCGCCTCCTTGTCGACGATCAACGGGCCGTTCTTGAAGACGTAGATGCCGGGCTTCATCGTCACCACGGCTTTTTTGGTGATCTTGAGCCCGCCGCAATAGGTGCCCGGCTGCAGGGTCACGTTCGTGGGAATGACGTTGAGCCCCTTGCTCGGGCCGGTGGCGATATCGATTACCTTGAGGATTGCGGCGAGCGAGGTGCACGGCCCGATCTGCGGAGCCGGGCGGTCACGCAACGGATCGTTGATCACCGGGCAGCCGGTCTGCGGATTGGGGGTGAAGTTGGCGCTCAGGTTCTCGAAGCCGCCCACCGAGCAGATCGTCTGCGCGCGCGCCATCGCGGCGTTGCGGCCGATCATGCCGGACTTGTCCGACGAGTTCGAGTAGAGCGCGCAGTCGTTGGCGGTGACCTGGGCCTTCTGCTGCAGGGCGAAGGCACCGGCGGCGGTCGGGTCGAGGGCGAGCATGCACAGGCGCATCTTGCCCACCACGCTCGCCTTGGCCTGCGCCGAGATCGACATCGTGCCGAGACCCACGAGGGGGCCGAACATCAACTTGATGCTCTGCTCCGCCCGCGCCGTCACGCTGGTCTTGTCGGGCGCGACGGTGACTTGGATCGCGACCGGCGAGGCGGGGTTCGCCCGGGCCTCGGCCTGGATGGTCTGCGTCGTCAGGCCGACGATGGACTCGGTGTTGGAGACCACGAGCTTGAGGGCGTTGCCGCCCGCCATCACGCCGGCATCGACGGCACTCTGGAGGTTGCTGCGGGACGAGACGAGGCGCGCGTAATCCACCGCCCCGCCGACCATGCCGACGAGGGCGGTGGCCGACAGGCCGAAGATCACGGCGACCGATCCCCGATCCGCAGCGCGCAAACGCTGGCCGGCCGCCCACCATTCGCGCATTCTCGCGTTAATTCGAACCACCTTCGCCGCCATCGCGACCGTCAGCCCCGCGAACTCCAAGCCTTAAGTTTACTCAAGGCGGTCTAATAAGAAAACGATCAGACGGGCCTCGGGGCCGTGCCGATACATTCGAATTCTCATCGTGATGAAGGCTTCATGAAATGCGGATTGGCGTCTGATCGCTTCCATCGGCGATGGGGCCTGGGCCCGATTGGCTTCACGCGAGGGCCGGACAAAGCGACGGGCCGATCAGCTCCGGCAGGGCTTTCCGTTGGGCAGCACCACTTCGGGCTGCCCGTTGTAGGAGACGCCGTCGCGCACCGGCCAGACCGCCTTGCCGGTGAAGGTCAGGTTGTTGAGGATGGGAAAGAACGAGAACAGCGGCCGGTAGGTCAGCTGCGTCTCCGCCATGACGAAGCGATCGCCCTTGAATCCGGTGCCGGAGGGGGGCGGTCCGAGATCCGAATCGACCGCGCGGGCCGGCATCCCCTGCTGAACGCTGGAACAGACCCGGGCGACGAAGTCTTGGCCGACTTGGTAGACCCCGCCCGCGGTCAGACGGATGCCGAGACCCGCCACGCTGTAGGGGGCGGCCACGAGGGGGGCTGCGGCGTAGACATCGTCGATCCGGGTCTGGTCCTGGCGGGAGATCAGGTCCGCCATGGCGGTGGTCGCCTGCGACAGGCGGTTCTGCGTCGCCACCGCCCGCGGCATCTCGATCGCCGCCACGAGGAGAAGCATCAGCATCGGTGCGACGAAGGCGAACTCGACCGCCGTCGCCCCGCCCTCGGCGACGGCAAAGCGCGCGAACGCCCATCGACGCGGCCTTGGCGCCGGATCGCCCGGTGGCACCGGCGCTGCCCGACGCGTCGGCGGTTGGCGCTCGGACCGAGGGCTTGGCGTATCGGGCCGGATCGGCTTCTTTCCGAAAGCCGGCTCCCACTGTCCGGGCCGATGCTCTAGCACGCGCGTCCCTCGAACCCTTCGGTGCGGAAGATCATCGTGGAGGTCAGCAGCTGGCGCCGCTCGGGCATCGATTGGCCGGTGAAGTCGAGGAAGTAGAAGGGACGCAGGACCGCGACGGCGGCCCGCAGGCTGACGACGCTGCTGCCGTTGGGACAGTCGAAGCGGGTGCCGAAGCCCGCGGCCCATTTGTGGTTCTCGGAATCGTACGGAGCCGCGATCTGAGACGGGCTGAAGCTCGGAGTGCTGACGAGGTCGATCTTCACGTCCTCGCAGCGGAACATGTTGAAGCCGCCGCCGCACATTGCCGAGAGAAGCTGCTTGGACGGGCCTTCGCTCGTGGAGCCGCCCTGAATCACGCCGATGCGCAGGAACCGCGTTCCGCGCTCCACCGCCACGTCGAGGCGATGCTGAGCGTAGACGAGAAGCGAGGCCTCCATGATGACGGCGATGAGGGCAAAGAGCGGCAGGGCGACGAGGGAGAACTCCACCACGGCGATGCCCCGCTCGTCGCGGCGCAGGCCCGAGAGCCTCGTGGCGATCCCGGTCCTGGCGCGGGCGGCGCTTGCTATGGTGTGCTGCTCTCCCACGCTGTCCGGTCTTCGTCGTGCTTCGCAGCCGCCCGTCGGGGGCGGCAGAGGAGGGGACGGCCGGGGCCTTCGGGCACCGCGACCGTCTTATCAGCCTAGCGACACCCTCTTTACGCCGGGTGAAACCGATGCCCGGATTTTCGGGGCGTCTCGCGACAGGATCGGAAACGACGATTGCCGGAAGCCCGGCCCGAGACGGGAGGGAAGGCGTTGCCGCGACGCGCGTTCCGGCGTTGCGCCCGCGGGCCGGATCGGCTAACGCTGCCCCCGATTTCCCTCTCGGTAACCGTGCAGGATCGCCGGTGCCTCGCGCACCCCCGGTCCTTCCTTCGTTCCCGGCGGGGTCGTCGGCCCTCGGCCATCGCTTGTTCCAGCATGCGTCGGCCCTCCGCGAGGAGGTTGGCTCGACCGGATCGTTCCATCCGGCGGCCGGCGGTGACGGGGGTCCATGCCACACTTGCCGTCGGCGCGGCCTCCCGAGGGAGGCCATCTAGGAGAGAGAATGTCCGCTGGTCTGAACGTTTCCCAGCCGAGCCGCGAGGATTTCGCGAGCTTGCTCGAGGAGAGCTTCCTCAATCACGAGATCACCGAGGGTTCGGTCGTCAAGGGTCGCGTCGTCGCGATCGAGAAGGACGTCGCCGTCATCGACATCGGCGCCAAGACCGAAGGTCGCGTCGCCCTCAAGGAGTTCAACGGCCCCGGCCGTGACGGCGATCTCGCCGTCGGCGACGAGGTCGAGGTCTATGTCGACCGCATCGAGAACGCGCTGGGCGAAGCCGTCATCTCGCGTGACAAGGCGCGCCGCGAGGAGAGCTGGGTCAAGCTCGAGAAGGCGTTCGAGGCCAACGAGCGCGTCACCGGCACGATCTTCAACCAGGTCAAGGGCGGCTACACCGTCGATCTCGACGGCGCCGTGGCGTTCCTGCCGCGCTCGCAGGTCGACATCCGCCCGGTCCGCGACGTGACCCCGCTGCTCGGCACGCCCCAGCCGTTCCAGATCCTCAAGATGGATCGCCGCCGCGGCAACATCGTCGTCTCGCGCCGCACCGTGCTCGAAGAGAGCCGCGCCGAGCAGCGCTCCGAGCTCGTGGCCAACCTCGAAGAGGGTCAGGTCATCGACGGCGTCGTCAAGAACATCACCGAGTACGGCGCCTTCGTCGATCTCGGCGGCATCGACGGCCTGCTGCACGTCACCGACATGGCGTGGCGCCGCGTGAACCACCCGTCCGAGGTCGTGACCATCGGCCAGACGGTGAAGGTCAAGATCATCAAGATCAACCACGAGACGCACCGCATCTCGCTCGGCATCAAGCAGCTGCTCGCCGATCCGTGGGAGGGCATCGCCGCCCGTTACCCGGAGGGCGCCAAGCTCAAGGGCCGCGTGACCAACATCACCGATTACGGCGCCTTCGTGGAGCTGGAGCCGGGCATCGAGGGCCTGATCCACGTCTCCGAGATGAGCTGGACCAAGAAGAACGTCCATCCGGGCAAGATCGTCTCCACCTCCCAGGAGGTCGAGGTGCAGATCCTGGAAGTCGATTCGGTCAAGCGCCGCATCTCGCTCGGCCTCAAGCAGACCCTGCAGAACCCCTGGGATGCCTTCGCCGAGAAGCACCCGGTCGGCTCCGAGGTCGAGGGCGAGGTCAAGAACAAGACCGAGTTCGGCCTGTTCATCGGCCTCGAGGGCGATGTCGACGGCATGGTCCACCTGTCGGATCTCGACTGGAACCGTCCCGGCGAGCAGGTGATCGAGGAGTACAAGAAGGGCGACATCGTGCGCGCCCAGGTTCTCGACGTGGATGTCGAGAAGGAGCGCATCTCGCTCGGCGTGAAGCAGCTCGGCGGCGATCCCTTCGCGGAAGCCGGCGAGATCAAGAAGGGCCAGATCGTCACCTGCGAGATCGTCGAGGTGAAGGATTCGGGCCTCGAAGTGAAGCTCGTCGACACCGACATGCAGACCTTCATCCGCCGCGCCGAACTCGCCCGCGACCGTGCCGACCAGCGCCCCGAGCGGTTCGCCGCCGGTGAGAAGGTCGATGCCCGCGTGGTCCAGTTCGACCGCAAGGCCCGCCGCGTGCAGGTCTCGATCAAGGCCCTCGAAGTGGCCGAGGAGAAGGAGGCGATGGCCCAGTTCGGCTCGGCCGATTCCGGCGCCTCGCTCGGCGACATCCTGGGCGCCGCCTTCAACAAGAAGAAGGGTGGCGACGAGGAGTAAGACGAAGCGCCCCGGAGTTTTCCGCTCCGGGACCTTCCTTCTCGCGTGACCGAAGGCCCGAGGAGCGGAGACCCGCTTCTCGGGCCTTTTTTGCGTGTTCGCCGCTTCGGCACCCCTGACACCGGCCGTCCGCCTTCCCGCGATCCTCCGGCCTGCCGTCCCCAACCCCTTGCCGCCCCAGGCTCGGCGGGTCTAAACACGGCCGCAGGTTGGCGAACCCGCCCGAATCCAGGCGCGACAAGGACTTGGCCGATACGCGGCCGGGGCCGGCGCCTCGATAATGGATACGGTTCGCCCGAAGGACCAAGTGCGGTTCGTCGCCCCCCGTCATAGGCTCGCGGGTGGCGAATCGAAGAAAAGCGGCCCGTCGAGGCCGAGCGCCAGGGAGTGGACCGTCGGATGGCCGCAGACGCCGAGTTCCTGATCGACCGCCGTCGTCTGCGCCGCAAGCTCACCGTCTGGCGAGTGGTCGGCGTCGGCGCCCTCATCCTCGCGGTCGGCGCGGTCGGCTACCGCGCCCGTGTCGGCGAGGGCCGGTTTTTCGCGGCCAACCAGGATCAGATCGCCCGCATCTCCATCGGCGGCTTCATCGCCGGCAGCGAAGCGACCCGCAAGCTGATGGAGCGCGTCGGCAAGGCCGATTCCGTGAAGGGCGTCGTCCTGTCGATCTCCTCGCCCGGGGGCACCACGACGGGCTCGGAGGAACTCTACCGCAACGTCCGCGCTCTCGCCGCAAAGAAGCCCGTCGTGGCCTTCGTCGACGGCACCGCGGCGTCCGGCGCTTACATCACCGCCATCGCCGCCGACCATATCGTCGCCCGCGAGACCGCGCTCGTCGGCTCCATCGGCGTGCTGTTTCAATACCCCGAAGTCTCGGGCCTCCTCGACCGGGTCGGCGTGAAGGTCGAGACGGTCAAGTCCTCGCCGCTCAAGGCCGAGCCCTCGGGCTTCGCCCCGACCTCGCCGGAGGCCCGCGCCGCGCTCTCGGCGATCGTGATGGACACCTACGGCTGGTTCCGCGGCCTCGTCGCCGAGCGCCGCGGCATGGACGACGCGCAGCTCAACGCGGTCGCCGACGGGCGCGTGTTCAGCGGTCGCCAGAGCATCCCGCTCAAGCTGGTGGACGAACTCGGCGACGAACGGCAGGCGGTAGCGTGGCTCGAGAAGGAGCGGAACGTCCCGCAGAAGCTCCCGGTGAAGGATTGGAAGCCGAAGTCCGAGGGCGGGCTGACCCTGTGGTCGTCGCTCGGCACCGCCGCGGACCTCGCCGGGTTCGATGGGCTCGCCGCGCGCCTGCGGGCGGTCGGCGCCGAGACGACGGCCCTGGGGCAGGGGGGCCTGCTCGCCCTTTGGCGCCCGGCTCCCTGAGCCCACGCGGATGCCGCGCCCGCTTCGCACCCGGAAGGTTGCCGCATGATCAAGTCCGAACTCGTCCTCAAGATCGCCGAGCAGAACCCGCATCTCTACCAGCGGGACGTCGAGACCCTCGTCAACGCGATCCTCGACACCATCGCCGACGCCCTCGCCCAGGGCGACCGGGTGGAGCTGCGCGGCTTCGGCGCCTTCTCGGTGAAGCGGCGTGAGGCCCGGCGCGGGCGCAATCCCCGCACCGGCGAGTCGGTGGCCGTGTCCGAGAAGGCGATCCCCGTCTTCAAGACCGGCAAGGAGATGCGGCTGCGCCTCAACCGCGCCGGCATCGGCGAGGAGCGCGCGGAGGCGTAGCCTTCCGCCGTCTTCGCCCCGTGACGGCCGCGGTTGCGCGCCCTACCTCTGCCCTTGAACGCATCCGGCGGTACCGGTCGGAGGCGCCACATCTTTGATCGCGCCGTCCGAGCCGTCCTGGCTCCCGCGGCGGCCCGGCCCGGCGCCTGACCGGATCGGGCCGACCGGAGCGGCGGGACCGATCCGTCGGAGACTCGTCAGAATGATCCGTTTCTTCAAAGCCCTGGTGCTGCTGCCGATCGCGGTCGTGGTGGTGCTGCTCGCGGTCGCCAACCGGCAGGACGTGACCCTGTCGTTCGATCCGTTCTCGCCCGAGCCGTTGTTCAGTGCCGTGTTGCCGCTCTACGCGGTGCTGTTCGGCGCGGTGGCGCTCGGCGTCGTGGTGGGCGGCATCGGCAGCTGGCTCAGCCAGAGCGGCACCCGCGAGCGCGCGCGCTACCATCGCCGCGAGGCCGACCGCCTCGCCAAGGAGGCCGCGACCCTCAAGACCTTCGGCGCCCCCGCCGCCGAACCGAACTACGGCGTGGCCGGCACCCACGCTGCCCTGCCGGCGCCCGCCGGCCGCTGAGGCGCGAGAACGGCCCTCCCATGTCGCGCGTGAGCGTCAAGATCTGCGGCCTCGGCACCGAGGCGACGCTGGACGCCGCGCTCGACGCCGGGGCCGACCTCGTCGGCTTCGTGCATTTCGCTCGGAGCCCGCGCCATCTCGCCCTCGACGACGCCGGGCGCCTCGCCCGCCGGGCCCGGGGCCGGGCCGCGCGCGTGGTGCTTCTGGTCGATCCCGACGACGCTCTGCTTGCCGCCGCGGTCGAGCGGGTCGACCCCGACCTGATCCAGCTGCACGGCCGCGAGAGCCCGGAGCGGGTGGCCGCCATCCGCCGCGCCACCGGCCGCCCGGTGATGAAGGCGCTCGGCATCGCCACCGCCGACGATCTTTTCGGACTTCCCGCCTATGCCGCCGTGGCCGACCGCCTGCTCCTCGACGCCAAGCCCCCGCCCGGTGCGACCCTGCCGGGCGGCAACGGCGTGTCGTTCGATTGGGGCCTGCTGGCGCAGGCGAGCCTGCCTGCCGGCACCATGCTCTCCGGAGGGCTCGACGCAAGGAACGTCGCCGAGGCGCTCGCCCGCACGGGGCTCACCGCCGTCGATGTCTCCTCCGGTGTGGAGGTCCGCCCGGGCGAGAAAGACGTCGGCCGCATCGCCGCCTTCGTCGCCGCCGCCCGCGGCCGGGGCTGAAAGCGCTCTCCGGGTGTAAAGCGTTGCCGCGAAAGGCGCTGGACGCCGCATTGCAGCCGGCTTCCCATGGGTCTAGCACGCGGGATCGAGAATCGATGCCCGCCAAGGACCGCATCCCGTGACCGTGAACCCCGCACCCAACTCCTTCCGCACCGGGCCGGACGAGCGCGGCCGCTTCGGCATCTTCGGCGGCCGCTTCGTGGCCGAGACGCTGATGCCGCTGATCCTCGACCTCGAGAAGGCGTACGAGGAAGCGAAGGCCGACCCGTCCTTCAAGGCCGACATGGAGAGCTACGGCACCCACTACATCGGCCGGCCGAGCCCGCTCTACTACGCCGAGCGCCTGACCGAGCATTTTCGCAGTCAAGCGCCGAAGGGGAACGGCGCCAAGATCTACTTCAAGCGCGAGGAGCTGAATCACACCGGCTCGCACAAGGTGAACAACGTGCTCGGGCAGATCCTGCTCGCCCGCCGCATGGGCAAGCCGCGGATCATCGCCGAGACCGGCGCTGGCCAGCACGGTGTCGCCACCGCGACGCTCTGCGCGCGGTTCGGCCTGAAATGCGTGGTCTACATGGGCGCCGTCGATGTCGAACGGCAGGCTCCGAACGTCTTCCGCATGAAGATGCTGGGCGCCGAGGTGGTGCCGGTGCAGTCGGGCACCAAGACCCTCAAGGACGCGATGAACGAGGCCCTTCGCGACTGGGTCACCAACGTGTCCGACACCTTCTACTGCATCGGCACGGTGGCGGGCCCGCATCCCTATCCGGCGATGGTGCGCGACTTCCAGTCGGTGATCGGGCACGAGACCAAGCAGCAGATGCTGGCGCTGGAAGGCCGCCTGCCGGACTCGCTGATCGCCTGCATCGGCGGCGGCTCGAACGCCATGGGCCTGTTCCATCCCTTCCTCGACGACCGCGAGGTCGAGATTTTCGGCGTCGAGGCGGCGGGGCATGGTGTCAGCAGTGGCCTGCACGCGGCGTCTCTCACCGGCGGCAAGCCCGGCGTGCTCCACGGCAACCGCACCTACCTCCTGATGGATGCCGACGGCCAGATCGCCGACGCGCACTCGATCTCGGCGGGCCTCGACTATCCGGGCATCGGCCCGGAGCATGCGTGGCTGCACGAGGCCGGCCGTGTCACCTACCTTTCGGCGACCGATTCCGAGACCCTGGAGGCGTTCAAGCTGTGCTCGGCGCTGGAGGGCATCATCCCGGCCCTGGAGCCGGCCCACGCCCTCTCAAAGGTGGCGGAACTGGCCCCCACCAAGCCCGCCGACCACCTGATGGTGCTCAACCTCTCGGGCCGCGGCGACAAGGACATCCCGCAGGTCGCCAGGATCTTCGGCCAGACGCTCTGACCGCACGGAGGGGCCGGCAAAGAACCTGGGATCTCGGCGCCGCAGACCGTTGACACTCCCGGTCCCTTCTCCCTATACCGCCGCCCACCGGGGGACGCCGCAGGCGCCCTCCGCGACGGTGGCGGGGTAGCTCAGCTGGTTAGAGCAGAGGAATCATAATCCTTGTGTCGGGGGTTCAAATCCCTCCCTCGCTACCAAATTTATCCAACCCCGCTAAGCACTTAGCGGGGTTTTTGCTTGCCTTGCTCTCAGTGCGCTTCGGCTTTAAATCCTAGAACAGCGCCTAGGTCGCGTGGACTCTTGGGGTTCACGTTTGGTGTCGGGCGTGATTCGAGGCTGTCTTTTGGAGGGCAGCCTTGAGCATTCAGGATCGCTTGGTTCTCAGCGACGTGCAGTGGGAGCGGATGGCGCCGCTGATCATCGGCCGGCCCGACCAGCGCGGCTCGACCGGGCGTGACAACCGCATGTTCGTCGAAGGCGTTTTGTGGATCGTGCGCACCGGCTCGCCCTGGCGCGACCTGCCCGACGCGTTCGGCGAGTGGAACAGCGTGTTCCGCCGCTTCAGTCGCTGGAGCCAGAAGGGCGTATGGTGGCGCATCTTCGAAGCGATGTCGGACGATGCCGACTTCGAGTACCTGATCGTGGATTCCACCATCGTCCGTGCCCACCAACATGCGGCGGGGGCGAAAAAAGGGGGGCTGGAGATCGCTCCTCGTCCGAGCCGGCGCCCGACCAAGCCCTTGGTCGCTCGCGCGGCGGCCTGAGCACCAAGATCCATCTGGCGGTGCGCGGGCTCGGCTGCCCGGTGCGGTTTGCCCTCACGGCCGGCCAGAAAGGCGACGCACCGCAGGCCGAGGCGCTGCTGAAGGGCCTGCCGGCAGACGTGATCCTGGCCGATGCCGCCTACGACAGCGACCGGCTGCGCAAACTCATCTCCGACAAGGGCGCCAAGGCCGTGATCCCGAATAACCCTTCGCGCGCCACGAAGTACGACCTCGACAAGGCGCTCTACAAAGAGCGCCATCTGGTCGAGTGCTGCTTTGCCAAGCTCAAGCAGTTCCGTCGCGTGGCCACCCGCTACGAAAAGACCGCCCGCAACTACGCCGCCGTCGTTACCCTCGCCGCCATCGTCCTATGGCTCCGGTAACTGTCCACGCGGCCTAG
>NZ_FOSV01000033.1 GCF_900114375.1 Methylorubrum salsuginis
GCTGAGCGGCCGACAGGCGCGACACCCGTCCCGGGTAGGCCAAGCTCTCGACGCCGGCCCGGCCGCGCTCAGAGTAGAGGGTGCGGTGTTCCGCCACCGAGCTCTCGTCGAGATACAGCGCCGCGGCGATCCGGGCCGGCGTCCAGCCGTCGTCGAGGAGCAGAAGCACGTTCAGGCGCCGATGCACGGCACTGTTGAGCTGGCGCCGCATCAGCGCCAGGAAATGCCCGCGATCGTCAGGAGACAGAATCAGCCCTGCCATTCCTGAAGGGATCACGCAAAACCCGCGCGCGAAAACCTAAAAACGGATTCCTTCCGAAGTCGCGGTATACCAATCGGCGATGATTCCGACGCATCGTCGATCGCCCCCCGCGGCGGCGGGGTGGCGGGGCGGCGGGCGTCCGCCGGACGCACGGAACCGGACCATCGGTCCGTTTCCCTGCCGCTTGGTATGACGTCTCGGATAAGCTTGACTGTATAACGGCTTAACGCCGGGACCCGCGAACTTTTCGCGGCCTCGTCCGTTGGTCCGGTCTCATCCCCGGAGCCCGGACGACACATGGCCGCCCACGAGATTCTCGGCTATTTCGAGCACCGCACCGACGGGGCCTGGGTCTGCGTGAAGCCGTTCACGCTCAACACCCGCTCCAGCCGGGTCGATATCCGCCGGGGCATGCGCTTCGAATACGGGCGGCGCGTCGGCGGCCTCGACCTCGCGGAGTATCTGGAGCAGCTCGGCTCGCAATTCGGCTCCTGATTCATTTCGCGGTCGGGCAACGCGCCGACGGGCGACGCGTCGGCCGCACGATCCTCTCACGACCTGAATCGGCTCGTCCGAGAGCCGGTTGGGATCGTTCGGGCCGATGCCTCAGTGCGGCGGATCGGCCACGCCCCGCGGCTTTCGCGCTCTCCGTGCTCATCACCGGGAACGGATCGTCGGCTACGCGATTTGCGATGTGGCCCGGCGCCCGACCGGCCGTTAAGCCGCTCTGACGCCACCACGTGCGAGGCCCAGGACCCCACGATCATGTCTCCCGCGACGGCCCGCCTCGTCCCGCCCTCCCCCGACGAGACCCCGACGACCCGCGAACGCATCGTGGAGGTGGCGGCCCGGTCCTTCCGGGAGATCGGCTACCAGAAGACCACGGTCGCCGACATCGCCCGGACGCTGAAGATGAGCCCGGCCAACGTCTACCGCTTCTTCGATTCGAAGAAGGCCATCAACGAGGCGGTGGTCGAGCGGGTGACGGGCGAGATCGAGGCTATGATCGCGGCCATCGCCACCGCTCCGAATCTCGACGCCCCCGAGCGCCTCACCCGCATCGTCACGGCCCTCCACACCGATTGCCGCCGCCGCTGGGAGGCGCATCCGCGCGTCCACGAGATGGTCGAGGCGGCCATGAGCGAGAGCTGGTCGGTCTGCCAGGCCCATGTCGATCGCATCGAGGCGGTGTTCGCGCGGGTGATCGAGGACGGCGTGCGCGAGGGCCAATTCACACCGTCCGACCCGAGGGCCGCCGCCGCCTGCCTTCACGCGGGCATCGTGCGCTACTGCCATCCGCTGCTGGTGAGCCGGCAACAGGACATGACCCTACCGCCGCTGCCGACGATGATCGCCTTCCTCCTCGGCGCCCTGCGGGCGGCCGAGCCGTAGGGCGTCACTCGGACGCCGCGCCCGGCGTCGGAGCCGGCTCGGAGACCTGCGGCTGCGGGCCGTCATAGCCTTCGATCACCACGATGTCGGCCTCGGCGCCGCCCTTCTGCAGGGCGCGAGCGGATTGGTAGAGGTCCGAGTTCCAGCAGGCGAGCGCCGTCTCGTAACTCGGGAACTCGACGATCACGTTGCGGGCGCGGGCCGTGCCGGTCACCGCCTCGAAGGCGCCGCCGCGCACGAGGAAGCGCCCGCCGAAGCGGGCGAAGGCGGCGCCGTTGGCCGCGGCATAGGCCTTGTAGGCCTCAGCGTCCTGCACATCGACGCGGACGATCCAGTAGCCCTTTGCCATGCTCACGCTCCTTCCATCTCGGCGATGATCGTTCGTGCGACGGCCCGCGGGTCCTCGGCCCCGGTGATCGGGCGCCCGACCACGACATGGTCGATGCCGGCCGCCCGCGCCTGAGCCGGCGTCATCACCCGCTTCTGGTCCCCGAGGCCGGCATCGGCCGGGCGGATCCCCGGGGTGACGATCAGGCGGTCGGAGCCGACGACGCGGCGCACGGCTTGCGCTTCCAGGGCCGAGCACACGATGCCGTCGATGCCGATCTCGCGCGCCTGTTCGGCCCGCTGCGCCACCAGCTCGGTCACCGGCAGGGCATAGCCGGCCTCGGCCGCGTCGGCATCGTCGTAGGAGGTCAGCACCGTGACCGCCAGGATCTTCAGGCCGTTCCCACGCCCCTTCACGGCGGCCCGCATGGTCTGGGGATAGGCATGCACCGTGAGGAAGGTCGCCCCGAGGTTGGAGGCCGAACGCACCCCCTCCTCGACGGTGTTGCCGATGTCGTGCAGCTTCAGATCGAGGAAGGTCTTCTTGTCCTGCCGCGCGAGGCGCTCGGCGAAGGCGAGGCCGCCCGCGTAGCCGAGCCGGTAACCGATCTTGTAGAAGGTCGCGGCGTCGCCCAGGCGTTCGACCAGCCGCTCAGCGGCGGCGACATCGGGCAGGTCGAGGGCGACGATCAGGCGGTCGCGGGGGTCGGCGATGTCCGGCATCAGGCGCTCGAAGGAGAGGGACCGCGGGCAGCGATCCTCTCCCCGGGCGCGTCTGTCAACGCTGCCTCCACTTCGGCCCGCAGCACCGGCAGCAGTTCCGCCTCGAACCAGGGGTTCTTTCTGAGCCAGCCGTTGTTGCGCCAGGAGGGGTGCGGCAGCGGCAGGATGCGCGGCCGCGTCGAGGCCTCCAGGATGTCGCGCCAGCCTGCCACCGTCTCGGTGAGGCCGCCGGGTCTGGGTCCGAGATGCCACGCTTGCGCGTACTGGCCGATCACCAGGATCAGGTCGAGGCGGGGCAGGCCGGCGAGCAGTTCGGTGCGCCAGGCGGGGGCGCATTCCCGCCGCGGCGGGCGGTCGCCGCCCTTGGCGTCGAGGCCGGGGAAGCAGGCGCCCATCGGCAGGATCGCGACCTTGGCGGCGTCGTAGAACGCCGCTTCCGACAGGCCGAGCCACGCCCGCAGGCGGATACCGGACGGATCGTTGAACGGCACGCCGCTGCGATGCGCCCGGTTGCCCGGCGCCTGACTCGCGATCAGCAGGCGGGCGTCGGCGCTTCCCTGCACCACGGGCCGCGGCTCGTGCGGCAGGGGCGCGCCGAAGCGGGGCGCATCGCGGCAGATCCGACAGGCCCGCAGGGCGGCGGCGGTCTGCGCGAAGTTTTTTTGTAAGGCGGGCGCGGCGGGCATCGCCAGGGCAAATGGGGCGGGAGGCTCCAAGCCGCGATGCGTCATCCGCGCCCGCTCTCATTCTTAAAGCATCGTCCCGAAAGGTGGTTTCCGGCTTTCGGAAAAAGATGATGCGTTTCAAGGATCTAGAGCATCGTCCTGGATCCGATATCCAGGACGATGCTCTAAGCGATCAGGATGTCCTTGTAGTCGAGATGCGCCTTGTCGTGGTTGTCCACCACGGCGAAGCGGACGGCCGTGAACGCCGTGCCGCTGCCGTCCGCGTCGTAGGACAGGTCGCCGGTCTTGTGGTCGTAGAGGATGCGGTCGTCCGCATCGACCTTGGCCCCGGCCACGCCCAGATCCTTGAACGCGGCCTCGGCGAGGTGGCCCGCCCCGAGCGCCGTGAAGATGCCCTTGGCGAGCCGAACCGCGTCGACCCCGTGCGCGAAGTCGGTGATGTGATCGACGTTGTTCGCGCCTAAGGTCGTGTCGAAGACGAAGGTATCCCGGCCCGCGCCGCCGGTCAGCAGGTCGTTGCCGAGCCCGCCGTCGAGCGTGTTGTTGCCCGCATTGCCGATGATCGTGTTGTCGAACTCATTGCCCACCAGCGTGTAACCGGCCTTGCCGGTCGACGCGGCGAGTTTCAGTGTCTCGATCTCCTGGCCCGCCTGGAGCGTGTAGCTCGTGGAGGACAGAACCGTGTCTTTGCCGCCACCCCGGCTCTCGAAGACGCGGTCGCCGAGATTGTCGACGATGTAGGTGTCGTTCCCGTTATAGCCGACGAGCGCGTCGGCCCCGCCCTTGCCGTCGAGCACGTTCGCGCCGAACGTGCCCTGAAGCACCTGACCGAATTCGTTGCCGGTGAGGTTGATCGCGGCAGGGCTGAACCGGGTATGGGCGACGAGGTACTCGATGGCCTGGCCCGCC
Source organism: Methylorubrum salsuginis (assembly GCF_900114375.1). Taxonomy (GTDB): domain Bacteria; phylum Pseudomonadota; class Alphaproteobacteria; order Rhizobiales; family Beijerinckiaceae; genus Methylobacterium; species Methylobacterium salsuginis. Next base: position 4,300 of record NZ_FOSV01000033.1, read on the forward strand.
TGCAGCGCGTAGCTCACCTTGGCCACGACCGTGTCGATGCCTTGGCCGGGTCCCTCGAAGACGACGTCGTATCGGGAATCGACGAGATAGGCGTCGTTGCCCTGGCCGCCCGAGAGCCGGTCCGCACCCTTCCCGCCGTCGATGCTGTCGTCGTAGGCCGATCCGACGATCGTATCGTTGGCGGCCGAACCGAAGATCGCGGCGCCCGAGGTCAGGGAGCGGGCATCGACGTTGACGCTGCTGCCATCGACGATCTTCGACTGAAAGTCGATGAAGCCCCCCTCTCCCCGCAGACCGATCGAGATTTGGGATGGCGACGAATTGGCATAAGCAATTCGGGAGAAGGAATTGAACTGGTCGATATTTCCCGAAGTCCCGATCGTTTTCAGCAACTCCACATTGGAAAACGTATATTGCAGCAGGTCGACATTGCTCTCGACCGTGTCGGTGCCCGCACCGCCGTCGATACGCCCGCGTCCGAAACTGCTGAGATCCAGGACGAAGATATCGTCGCCGGCATTGCCGCTCAGCCGGTCGGTCCCTTCGCTCGCTGTGAAGATATCGTTTCCTCGACCGCCGTCGATCACATCGTTGTATTGCGAGCCGACGAAATAGTCATCGTTGTTCGAGCCGCTGACGGTGACGCCGGAGGTCGTTGACTCCGCGTGCACGGCGACCGAGTATCCGTCCGTCACCGATTTTCTAAAATCGAGCTTTCCACCGGCACCATCGATGAAGATGTTGATCTTGCTCGTTGGATCGGAACTGTCGATGATCTTCTCGAACGATTGATACTGCGCCACCGTACCGCGGTGACCGTACCCGTCCAAAATCTCAACGTTCGCTATTACCGTATTGGTGAGACCGCCAAGCTGCAGGGTATCGACGCCGTCGCCCCCGTCGATCACCGCGCCTTCATAGGAGTATCCGCCCATCTTGAACGTGTCGTCGCCCTTGCCGCCCGAAAGCCGGTCGGCGCCGCCGCTCTCGAAGAACGGATTGTCGGTGACGATGACGTCGTTGCCGTCGCCGCCGTCGATCGTGTCGGTGGCCGAGGAGCGCGCCTCGATCACGTTGTCGCCAGCGTTGCCCTGGATCACGCTGCCCTTCTCGGAACCGTACGCGGTGATCGGCGCATCGCCCGACAGGGTGAGGTGCGTCGCGCTGTCCTGAAGGGTGAGCGTGATCTGTCGAGCCGCCTTGTCGGCGCCGACCGTCAGGTTATCGGTCTTGATCGTCACGGATTCCTGCGCCGAATACGTGGCGTCGGCGACAATGGTGTCGCCGGGCTTTGCTGCGTCTGTTGCCTTCTGGATCGTTTCGTAATCTTGCGGCACGCGAAGGACGGCCATGGCGAATCTCCAAACGTTGTTTGTGTGCCGATTGCTTCGGCATCACTGGTCGCGCCGGCCATGCGGGCGCGGTTCGACAGTCGAACCGCGCGCCGATTTTAAGCGCGGCCGTGCACGGTGATACAACGTGTGGCTTTTTCGGGGCTGACGCGGCAACCGTGTCGGCGCGCCGTCGGGCGGCCTCAGTCGTCGCCGGGCGCGTCCTCAATGTAGAGTTCTTCGAGCAGAACCTTGATGACGGCGACCAGCGGCAGGGCGAGGGCCACGCCCCACAGGCCGAACAGCACGCCGAGCAGGAGCTGGCCGGCGAAGATCGTGGCCGCCGGCAGGTCGAGGGCGCGGCGCTGGATGAAGGGGGTGAGGCCGTAGCTCTCCGCCGCCTGCACCGCGAGGTAGACGCCCGCGGCGCCGAGCGCGCCGTTGAGGCCCGAGGCGAGGCTGCTCAGGATGATGATGGCCCCCGCGATCATCGGGCCGATGGTCGGCACGAAGGCCAAGAGCCCCGCCTGGAGCCCGAGGATCAGCGCCCCACCGATCCCGAGGAAGGACAGGCCGACCCAAGTGAGAAAAAAAATCGCCGCCATGGTGAGGAGCTGGCCGAACAGCCAGTGCCGTAGGGTCTCGCCCGATCCGTCGAGGACGCGGGCACCCTTGTCGCGGTGGCGTGCCGGCACGAGGCGCAAGGCGCCGTTGCGGTAGCTCGTCGGATCGGCCGCGATGGCGATGCCCAGGAAGGCGATGACGAGGACGTTGCCGAGCGCGTTGAAAAGCCCGAACACCACGGTCGCGGCCGGCCCGAGCACGCTGCCGGCATCCGACAGGAGCGAGCCGGGGCTCTTCAAGGCGCCCGAGGCGAGGCCGGCGAGCCCGCCCTGCTTCTGGCCCTTGGTCGGCTCCCCGTCGTCGTCCTTCGCCTCCGCCGGCTTCGGGGCGGATGCCTCCGGTCCCTGCGAAAAGTCGAGTTCGATGCCGTGATCCTTGAGCCAGGTCCGCACCGTCTCGGATTGCTGGCGTACCGTGGTGCCGAGGTCGCGCGCCTGGGTCGCCACCGTGGCACCGCCGAAGGCGACGAGCGCCAGAGACAGCCCGGCGAGCGCCAAGGTCGCGATCGCGAGCCGCAGGGCGCGGGGCAGCGGCAGCACGTATCCGAGGCCGCGGGTCAGCCCGTCGAGGAAGACGGCGAACAGGATGCCGGAAAAGATCAGCAGCAGCGTCGCCGAGGCGGTCCAGGCGAGCCAGAGCGCGGCGGCGAAGCTGACCACGGCGATGCCGGCGGCGGTCAGCCGCCGCGGCCCGATGGAGGAGGTTGCGCTCATCGGGCTGTTTTCGCTTTCGATGGGGGGCATCAGGCCCAGGCTTCGGCCGCGGCCTCGTCGGCCTGGGTCGCCTCGACCCAGCCGCCGGTCGTGCCGTCGGCGAGGTGCTCGCGCTTCCAGAACGGGGCGCGGGTCTTGAGGTAGTCCATCAGGAAGTCGGCCGCCGCGAAGGCCGCCTTGCGGTGGGGCGAGGCGGTGATCACCAGCACGATGCCCTCGCCCGGCCGCACGAGGCCGTGGCGGTGGATCACCCGCACGGCCTGGACCGGCCAGCGCTCGCGCGCCGCCTCGACCACGCGGCCGATCTCGGCTTCGGCCATGCCGGGGTAGTGTTCGAGTTCCAGGGCGGCGAGCCGCCCGCCCTCGTCGCGGCAGAGGCCGGAAAAGGTCACGACGGCGCCGGCACGTCCCATCAGCGCCGCCTCCACCGAGGAAATCTCGGCGGCGGTGTCGAAGGGCTCGGATTGGATGCTGACCGGATTCATGTCTCTTCGAAAACCGCCCTCGGTCGCGCCGGGTCCGGCGCGACGGGTCTCGACTTACCCCATCGGCCCGTGCGCCTATATGGCTCACTCGAGCCCGCGCGCCATGGTGCGCCGGCCCCGCCAGAAAACGAGCCGCCCGTGACGCCCGACCTGATCCTGCCCTACGACGGCGTCCTGCCGGTCTTCGCCTCGCGTCCCGTCTGGTGCGGGCGCGGCAGCACCGTGATCGGCACCGCGACGCTGGGCCCCCAGGCGTGGCTCGGCGACGACAGCGTGATCCGCAGCGACGGGCAGGTGATCACCGCGGGCGAGCGCCTGTGGCTCGGCGCCCGCTCCACGGTCCACATCGCCACGGAATCGACCCCGACCCATATCGGCGACCGGGTCACGGTCGGCCGCAACGCGGTGGTGCATGCCTGCACCGTCGGCTCGGACGTGGTGATCGAGGACGACGCGATCATCCTCGACGGCGCCTCTGTCGGCAACGGCGTGCTGATCGAGGCCGGCGCCACGATCTTTCCGAGATCGACGCTGGAAGGCGGCTACGCCTATGGCGGCAACCCGGCCAAGCGCCTGCGCCCGATCACGCTCGACGAGATCGCCGAGCGGGCCGAGCGTCTGCGCGAGGCCGCCGACGAGCGCCCCGCCGGGCCGGATTCCGTCCCGCCGGAGGTGGAGGAGAGCGTGTTCGTGGCCCGCACGGCCCGGCTTTCCGGTCGCATCGCGCTCGGCGCGGGCGTCACCGTGCTGTTCTCCTGCGAACTCGCCGCGGAAGTCGGCCCGATCGTGGTGGGCGCCGACACCAACATCCAGGACAACACCGTGATCCGCACCCGCGGCGAGGGCGTGGTGATCGGCCGCGACACCACCATCGGCCACAACGTCCGCATGAACGATTGCCGCATCGGCGCGCGCAGCCTCATCGGCATCGGCTCGGTGCTGGCACCCGGCACGGTGGTGGCCGACGACGTGATGCTGGCCGGCGGCTCGACCACCGACCCGGGCCAGCTTCTGGAGGGCGGCCATCTCTGGGGCGGTCGCCCGGCCCGCATTCTCGGCCCGCTCGATGCGAAGAAGCGGGCCCTGATGGCGCATATAGTCGAAGGTTATTGCCGCCACGGGCGGGAATATCGGGTGCTGCAGGAGGCGGAGGGGTAGGCGATCCCCTCACCCGCACGCGATCTGATCGCACCGCCGCATCGCCGCGATCATCCGGGCAAGCGACTTCACGCCGGGATGGCCGAGCACGCTGGTGTTGCCGAGCACGTAGGACGGGGTCGCGGTGAGCCCGAGATTGGCCGCCAGGCTCATATGGGCGCGTAGCGCCTGGCGCACCTCCTCGCTGTCGGCGATCTCCTCGAGTTCGGCGCGGGGCACGCCGGTCTTGGCAGCGACATCGAGAGCCTTGATTCCGTCGATCTGGCCCTTGGTGGTGAGCAACTGGCCGTAGAAGGCGAAGGCCGCGGCCGAGCCGAGCTTGCGCTGGACCGCGAGCGAGACCTTGGCCGCCTGGGCCGACATCGGCGACAGGATCGGGTTGTGGACGAGGCCGATACGAAGCGCCGCGTCGCTCCCCGAGAGCGCGGTGACGTCGGCGGCAGCCTTGCGGCACCAGGGGCAGTTGTAGTCGAAGAACTCGTAGAGCGTGACCTCGGCCTCGCGCGGGCCGACATAGGTGACGCCGCGCAGTTCCGGGATCTGGCCGGTGATCTCGCCGGGCAGCCGCATGTTGGCGACCGGGCGGCCCTCGTCGTTCTCGACCTTGAAGAACTGGCCGTAGCTCTGCGCGGCGGCAGGTCCTACGACCGCGAGGCCGAGCGAGGAAGCGAGGAAGCGGCGGCGGGAGAGGGACATCGCGAACGACCGGAACAGCTTTGGGATGGCGGGCACGATAGGGGCAAGAATGGTTTAAGTTCGGCTTCGACCATTCCGCCACGCGGGGCCACCATGCGGCGAGGCTTGTCTTGGACCACCTCATGGTCCAAATTCTTGGCTGACGTAGGGTGTGGAACAGGCGATGCAGGTCTCGGTGACGGAGGCCAAGGGCCAGTTGACCGAGTTGGTCCGGCGGGCCGAAGCGGGCGAGGAGATTATCCTGACCCGGCACGGCCATGCGGCGGTACGCCTTGAACCGATCAGGACTGTGCCGGATCGGCGGACCCGGCGGGCCGTGCTCGATGCCGTCCGGCAATCCGCCGCGGCCAAGCCGTCGGTGGGACCGGAAGCGGCACGCAGCCAGGACTTTCTCTACGGCGAGGACGGGCTGCCCACATGATCGCGGTCGACACGTCGGCCCTGATGGCGATCCTGCTCGGTGAAGCCGAGGCGGATCGCTGTGCCGACGCCCTCGAAGCCGCGGCTACGATCGTGATCTCGTCGGGCACCATGGCCGAGGCCCTGATCGTTGCCCTGCGGCGGGACCTTAGGGACGAGATGGAACGGCTGATCACCGGCCTCGGCTTCGAGATCGTCCCTGTGGGCGCCGCGACCGCCCGCAGCGTCGCCGCGGCCTACGCGCTCTGGGGCAAGGGCGTCCATCCCGCAGGCCTGAATTTCGGCGATTGCTTCGCCTACGCACTGGCGAAGGAGCGGGGCTGTCCGTTGCTCTTCGTCGGCGACGACTTTTCGCGGACCGATCTGGAGCGCGCGTGACGATGGGGCGAACCGCTCCGTGGAAAGCGGCTTCCGGGCCATCGTGTCCGGAAGCCGCCCGCCCTTACGCCGCCTCCGCGGTCGCCGCCCGCTCCTTCGCCAGCTTGGTCACGCCGAGCTGATCGACCTTGCCGGTGCCGAGCATCGGCAGGGCATCCAGCACCACCACCTCCGCCGGCACCGCGATCTCGGGGGCGCCGCGGCTTTTCGCAAACGTCTGGTAGGCGGCGCGGGTGGCGCCCTTCACTTCCGTGAACAGGATCAGGCGCTCGCCCTTGCGGGCATCCGCCACGGCGGCGACCGCACTCGGGGCGTCCGGCCAGAGTTCGGCGGCGAGCGCCTCGACGCCGGCCAGCGACACCATCTCGCCCGCGATCTTGGCGAAGCGCTTGGCCCGGCCCTTGATCGTCACGAAGCCGTCGGCATCGATCGCGACGATGTCGCCGGTGTCGTGCCAGCCGTCCACCGGGGGCTCCAGCACGCCGGGCTTTTCCGCACGCAGATAGCCCAGCATGATGTTGGGGCCGCGCACCGAGAGGCGCCCGCCCTCGTCGATGCCGGGGACCGGTTCGAGCCGCGATTCGATGCCGGGCAGCAGCCGGCCGACCGTGCCGAAGCGGTTGAACATCGGCGTGTTGAGCGCCAGCACCGGCCCGCATTCGGTGACGCCATACCCTTCGAGGATGCGCAGGCCGAACTTTTCCGCCCAGGTTTTTCGCGTCGTCTGCTTCACCGGTTCGGCCCCGGCCACGACGTAGCGCAGGGAGCGCAGATCGTAGGAATGGGCCATCTTGGCGTAGCCGGTGAGGAAGGTGTCGGTGCCGAACAGGACGGTGGCGTTCGAGCCGTAGATGAGTTCGGGCACGATCCGGTAGTGCAGCGGGGACGGATAGAGATAGACCGGAACGCCGGAGACCAGCGGCAGCACCAGCCCCGCCGTCAGCCCGAAGGCGTGGAAGACGGGCAGCACGTTGAACACCTTGTCGCGCGGCCCGAAATCGATGCGGGCGGCGACCTGGGCGGTGTTGGCGAGCATCGCCCGGTTGGCCAGCACCACGCCCTTCGGCGTGCCCTCGCTGCCGGAGGTGAACAGGATCGCGGCCGGGTCTTCGCCCCGGCGGGCGACCAGCGGGCGGCGGGGGCTCAAGACACCCTTGAGCTTGTCGGCCGTCCCGACGCTCCCGCGCACGTCCTCCAGATAGATGAGGCGCACCGAGTCCTTGATCCCGTCGATCAGGGCGCCGAGGCGGCCCTTCTCGATGAAGGCGCGGGAGGTGAGGATGGTATCGACCTCCGCCGCCTTGCAGGCCGAGAGCACGGCGGTCGACCCGGCGGAAAAGTTGATCATCGCCGGCACCCGGCCCGCGCTGGCCAGCGCGAAGAAGGTGACGGCCGCGCCGTTGGCGTTGGGCAGCATCAGCCCGACCGGCTTCTTGTTGGCCGGCAGAAGCGTCTGGAGCTTGCGGGCCAGGATGTTGGCGCCCATCACGAGGCGCGAATAGCTCATGGTGCCGGAGACCGGGTCTTCCAGCGCCGTCCGCCGCCAGCCATGGGTGCGGCCGGCCTCGATCAGCGCGGAAAAGACGCCGCGCTCGATGTCGGCGGTCTCGAACACGAGGTCCGACATGATGTCGTAGAGGGCGGCCCCCGCGGCGCGGCGGCGGTTCTTGCCCTTGAGCGCCGGATCGACCGTGAGCCGCACCGGCGGCATGATCGTCACGGTGATCTTGGGCCACCACGCGCGGCGCACCTGATCGCGCTTCAACCGCGAGAAGATGGTGCGCTCCGGCCCGTCGATCTTCACCGGCACCACCATCGCACCGGACTTGTCGGCGATCAGCCCCGCGCCGTCATAGACCTTCATCAGGCTGCCGGTGACGGTGAGCCGGCCCTCGGGGAAGATGATGAGCGTCTCGCCGGCTTTGACCGCGTTGATCAGCGTGCGGGTGGCGAGCGGCCGGGTCGGATCGAGGGGCATCGCCTTGGCGACGCTGAGGAACGGCTTCACCCACCAGCGCTGCGCGATGCCGTGGTCGATGGCGAAGACCGGGTCCTGATCGAGCAGCGAGAGGGCCAGCGGCGCGTCGAGGAACGAGACGTGGTTCAGCGCGACGATGGCGTTGGGGCCCGCCCGCTCCACGTTCTCCAGGCCCTTCACCTCCAGGCGGTAGATCGCGCGGAACAGGATCGAGAGCGCGTCGCGCAGCGGGTTCGTCGGCAGGATCTTCAGGATGACGACGCCGACGACGATGTTGGCGACCGCCACCAGGGCGAGGAGCTGCGCCATCGACAGGCCGGCGGCCTGGAGCGCGGCGAGCGCGAGCGTCCCGCCGACCATGAAGGCGGCGGTCAGCACGTTGACCGCACCGATGACGCGGGCGCGCTTGGCCTTCTCGGTCCAGGCCTGCACGGCGGCAAAGGACGGCACGACGTAGAGGCCGCCCGCGGTCGCCAGCCCGGCGAAATCGAGGGCGATGCGCAGGCCCGACGGGCTGGTGACGAAGTCGAGCGCCCCGATCGGCTCGACCCCGTGGGGCGGCACGTGCGAGACCGCCCAGGCGAGGTCGAGCCCGAACAGGCCCATCAGCACCGCGCCGACCGGCGTCGGCAGCAGCACGATGCGGCCGCTGGCGAGCCAGGACGCCAGCCCCGAGCCGACCGCGATGCCGACGGAAAAGATCGCCAGCAGCGTGGTCGCGACGATCTCGGTGCCGTTCAGCGTCTGGCGCACGAGCGTCGGCAGCAGCGAGAGCACGACGACGCCCACCAGCCAGAACCAGCTGACGATCACCGAGCCGCGCCACAGCCGCGTGTCGGCCCACAGATCCTTCAGGAGGTCGGCGGTGGAGCGGGCGACGTTCGGGTCGACCTTGAGATCGGGCGCACCCTCGCCGGTCTTGGGGATCGCGCGCGCGGCGAGCCAGCACAGGACCGCCATGCCCATCAGCCCGGCGCCGAGGCCGAGCGCGTGGCCGCCCATCGCCATGGCCAGCCCCGCCGTGATGGTGCCGAGCAGGATGGCGAGGAAGGTCGCGGCCTCGACCAGCGCGTTGCCCGCGGTCAGCTCCTCGCGCTTCAGGTGGTCGGGCAGGATGCCGTATTTGATCGGCCCGAACAGGGCCGCGATGATCCCGAACAGGCCGAGCGCGCCGAACAGGAGCGGCACCGAGTGCAGCCAGAAGCCCAGCACCGAGAGGAGGGCTGCAAAAATCTCCGCGAATTTCAGGCGCTTGGCCAGGACCGCCTTGTCGTAGCGGTCGGCGAGCTGCCCGCCGAGCCCCGACAGGATGAAGAACGGCCCGACGAACACCGCGCTCGCCAGCGTCACCAGCACGCTGCCGCTCTCCCCGCTCTCGGCATTCACCTGAAACAGGATCAGCAGCGCGAGCGCGTTCTTGAGGAAGTTGTCGTTGAACGCGGAGAAGAACTGGCACCAGAACAGCGGCGCGAAGCGACGCGTCGTCATCAGCGTGCGGAACATCGTGGTCTCCCGGCTGTCCGGCATGACTGCCCGCCGACGGGCGTAGCGTCAAATCCTGCCTTTGCACGGCGTTCAAATTATCCACCGGGCATCGACGCGCAAGGTTGATTTTGCACGACGTGCAATCTAACGCCGCGATGCGTGCGAGCCCGCACGCCGAACCGTCTCCGTGTCCGAACCGCCATGCAGGATCAACCGGCACCGCCCCCCCGCAAAAAAGCCGCCCGCAGCAGCGGGCCGCGGGGGGAGCACGACCGCGACGGCTTCGTCGCGCTGGTGGCCGGCGCCGCCGAGAGCCTCGTGCGCCACGAAGGCTTCCGCGCGCTCGGAATGCGGCGGCTGGCCGGCGCCATCGGCTACGCGCCGAACTCGATCTACAACGCGGTCGGCGACCTCGATCAGGTGGTGCTGCGGGTCAACGCCCGCACGCTGGAGCGCCTGCACGGGGCGCTCGCCGCCGCGACCGATCCCGGCCGAGCGCCGCGGGACAACGCGCTCGCGCTGGCGGACGCCTACCTCGTGTTCGTGGCCGCCGACCCGCGGGTCTGGAGCCTGCTGTTCGAGCATCTGGCCGCGCCCGACCAGCCGTTTCCGGACTGGTACGCGGCGGCGCTGGCCCGCCCGGTCGGCTTGGTCGATGAAGCGCTGGCCCCGCTGATCGCGGATGCGGCCGAGCGCCGTCGGGCGGTGGCGGCGCTGTGGGCGGCACTCCATGGGCTCGCCTCGCTCTCGACCTCGGGCAAGCTCGCGGTGCTGACGCCGGACGCGCCGCGGGAGTTGGCGCGGCTGCTGGTCGGGCGGTTTTTGGGGTGAGCACTGAAACTCTCCCCCCTCCGCGGGGGAGGGTGCCCGCGGAGCGGGCGGGTGAGGGGAGCGACGCTTCTGGTGAATTCACTTGCGACTGCGGCCAAGCGGCACCGTCGCTCCCCTCACCCGACCCGCTTCGCGGGCCACCCTCTCCCGCAGAGGGGAGAGGGATGCGCGGTGGCGGCCTTCAGAGAAGACAGAACACGGTTATAGAGCCTGCAACCTCGCCGCCGCCGCCCGAACGGATATTTTGATCGATGACTGACGCGACCGTCCCAATCCTCCACCACTTCGAATCCGTCGCCGAGCGCTACGACCTGATCCTCTGCGACGTCTGGGGCGTGCTGCATGACGGGCGCTACGCCCACGTTCCGGCGGGCGAGGCGTTGATCCGGTTCCGCAACCTGCCGGGGCCGCGGACCCGGCGGGTGATCCTCGTCTCGAACGCGCCGCGCCCCTGGCCCGGCGTGCAAAAGATCCTCGACGGCTACGGCGTGCCGCGGGAGGCCTACGACGCGATCCTGACCTCCGGTGACCTGACCCGGCGACTGATCGCGGAGCATCCGGGCGAGCGGGTGCATCACCTCGGGCCGGAGCGCGATGCGCCGATCTTCGAGGGGCTCGACCTGACCCTGGTGCCGGGCGAGGCGGCCCAGCGCATCGTCTGCACCGGCCTGTTCGATGATTACACCGAGACCGCAGAGGATTATCGCGAGACCCTGGCGGCGTTTCGCGAAAAGAACGTGCCGATGATCTGCGCCAACCCCGATCTCGTGGTCGAGCGCGACAAGAAGCTGATCCCCTGCGCCGGCCTGATCGCCCAGGCCTACGAGGCCATCGGCGGCGACGTGGTCTATGCCGGCAAGCCGTACCGGCCGGTCTACGAGACGGCGCTGAAGATGGCGGGCGAACTCGCGGGCGGCCCGGCACCCGAGATTGCCCGCACGGTGGCGGTGGGCGACGCGATCCGCACCGACATCGCAGGCGCCGCCGCCTACGGCATCCCCTCGATCCTGGTGGCCCGCGGCATCCACGCGGAGGAACTCGGTGTCACCGCCGACCATCACAGCCTCGGCGACATCGCGGATTGGCTCAGCCGACAGCCGGTGCGGCCCGATGCGGTGATCGAGCGGCTGGTCTGGTAGCCCCGATTATCCCTGCGCAATCAAAAGCCGGTCCCCAAATCCTTCCACAGGTCGCCAACAGGGCGGGCGGTTGCTATGGGGGCCGGAATCCAAGCGGGACCCAGAACCCATGACGAGACCGGAGGCAGGCGGCCCCAGCGGGGCGGAGGCCGTGCGGCACGAGCGGCTGCGGGCGCATTTCGCGGCCTGCGGCTACGTGCCGGCCTCGCCGCCGGTGCTGCAGCCGGTGGAGCCGTTCCTCGAACTCTCAGGGGAAGACATCCGCCGCCGCATCTTCGTGACCCAGGACTCCGTGGGGGCCGAACTCTGCCTGCGGCCGGAATTCACGATCCCGGTCTGCCGCCTGCACCAGGCGACGCGGCCGGGCGAGGCCGCCGATTACAGCTATCTCGGGCCGGTCTTCCGGTTGGCCGCGGGTGAGCCCGACGAGTTCGTCCAGGGCGGCATCGAGTCGATCGGGCGCACCGACACGCCGGCCGCCGATGCCGAGGTGATCGGGCTGGCGCTCGAAGGCCTCGACCTGCTCGGCCGCACGGACACGGCCGTGCGCCTCGGCGACATGGGCCTGACCCACGCCTTCCTCGATGCGCTGGCCGTGCCGCCGGTCGCCAAGCGCCGGACGCTGCGGGCCATCGCGGCCGGTCGGCCGCTGGCGGACGTCGCCAACAATCCCCAGACCGAGGATCCGCATGCGGGCCTGCTCGCGGCGATCCAGGGCCAGGATGCCGGTGCCGTGCGCGGCTTCGTCGAGGACGTGCTGTCGATTGCCGGCATCTCGCAGGTCGGCGGGCGCAGCGCCGGCGCCATCGCCGAGCGCTTTCTGGCCCGCGCGGCGGCGCAGGCGCAGGGCGGGGCCGGGCTCAATCCGGGTAACCGCGATCTGATCGAGCGCTACTGCGCGATCACCGGCGATCCCGATGCCGCGGCGGCCTCGGTGCGGGCGCTCGCCCAGGAGGCGGGGCTCCAGCACGCCGGCCTGGAGGCCGCGCTCGCCCTGTTCGAGGAGCGCACCGGCTTCATGGCGGCGCGCGGGCTCCCCATCGAGCGGTTCCGCTTCTCCGGGGGCTTCGCCCGCAATCTCGATTACTACACTGGCTTCATCTTCGAGGTGACGGCGGAAAGCGGCGGCCCGACGCTCGTCGGCGGTGGGCGCTACGACGGCCTGTTGCAGCAGCTCGGCAGTCCCGTGCCGCTGCCGGCGGTCGGCTGCGCCTTCTGGCTGTCCCGGTGCGCTGAGGGAGTTTTGGCATGAGCGATCAGCCCCTGGTGCTGGCCGTGCCCTCCAAGGGCCGGCTGCAGGAGAATGCCAGCGCCTTCTTCTCCCGCGCGGGCCTCCGGCTCGTGCAGAAGGCGGGCGGACGCGAGTATCGCGGGACGCTGGCCGGCGTGCCCGGCGTCGAGGTGCGCTACCTTTCGGCCTCCGAGATCGCCGGGCAACTGGCCAGCGGGGCGGCCCATCTCGGCGTCACCGGCGAGGATCTGATCCGCGAGACGCTGCCCGATCCGTCGGCGAGCGTGGAACTGCTGACGCCGCTCGGCTTCGGCCATGCCAGCGTGGTCGTGGCGGTGCCCCAGGCCTGGATCGATGTGCGCGCCATGAGCGACCTCGACGAGGTGGCGAGCGAAATGCGCCTGCGCCAGGGCAAGCGGCTGCGCATCGCCACCAAATACGTGAACCTGACCCGCCGCTTCTTCGCCGAGGCCGGCATCGCCGATTACCGCATCGTCGAGAGCCTGGGGGCCACCGAGGGCGCGCCGGCCGCGGGCTCGGCGGAGATCATCGTCGACATCACCACCACCGGCACGACGCTGGCGGCGAATGCCCTGAAAATCCTCGACGACGGGGTGATGCTGCGCTCCGAGGCCAATCTGGTGGCCTCGCTGAAGGCGCATTGGGGCGAGACCGCGCGGGGGGCGCTGCGCACCGTGCTCGGCCGCATCGCCGCCGAGGAGCGCGCCCGCACGACCCGCGAGATACGTGCGGGCCTGCCCGAATCCGGCGCCATCGATCTGGCCTCCCTCGCCGCCCTGCACGAGGCCGAGCTGCCCTACGGGGCGCCCCGCGGCCCCGACGGCGAGATCGTGCTGCGCTGCCCGGCCGACGGCGTGTTCGACCTCTCCGACGCCCTGGTGCAGGCCGGCGCGCGAGCCGTGACCGTACGGCGGATCGATTACGCCTTCGCGGCGGAGAACCCGCTGGCGGAGCGGCTGCTGGCGCGGCTTTAGGGGGTTTCATCTCGCCATGGCGGGTCGGGTCTGCACCGAGAGAGCAGACGCCGGCCCGTCACGGCGCCTTGTCGGCGTTACTGGCCGCCCTGCTTGGCGAATTCCGACAGAACCCCGCGCAGAAGCTTCAGCCGGCTCTCATAGGCCGCGGTCAGGCACGCCACGTCGGCCCCGCAGGCGCGGCGCTCCGTGAGCCACGCCTCCTGATCCTCCTGCATCTTGGTGCGGTTGCCCATCGGCAGCAGCTCTTTGAGGATGTCGAAGCGCACGCCCATCTCGACGTCGAGGTCGTTGAGGGCGCGGGTGTCGCAGATCGCCCGCTCGTCCGGCGTCTCGGCCTTGGCGCAGGGGAAGCTCGCGGCGAAAGCCGGGGCGGCCACGAGGCTCAGCATCAGGGCAAGGATCGGCGCACGCATCGTCAATGGGCTCCCGGGCAACGGCCACGCTTCTGCCGTCAACACGCGAGCGGCCCGGCGGTGCCGCCGGGCCGGACGATTCAGGCGCAGCCGCCTACGACCACGGCTTCACGATCACCAGGATGACGATGACGATCATCAGGAGCGTCGGCACCTCGTTGATGATCCGGTAGAAGCGCTGGCTGCGGGTGTTGCGGTCGGCGGCGAAGTCCTTGACCGCACGGGCCAGGAAGCCGTGGACGCCGCTCATGGCGAACACCAGGGCGAACTTCGCGTGCAGCCAGGGCGAGGCGTAGTAGCCGCTGGCCCAGGCCAGCCACAGGCCGAGCCCCCAGGTGACGATCAGGGCCGGCGTCATGATCGCCTTGAGCAGGCGCCGCTCCATGATCTTGAAGGTCTCGGACTGCACCCGCGACCCCGCCGGCAACCCGGCATGGTAGACGAACAGACGCGGCAGGTAGAGCATCCCGGCCATCCAGGCGATCACCGCCACGACGTGGAAGGCCTTGATCCAGAGGTACAGGTTTTCGCTCACCGGCCGGACGACTCCTCGAAACGCGAAAAAAAATCAGCGGCCGGCGCGCAGGCGGGCGAGCATCCGCTCGACATGGGCGACCGGCGTCTGCGGGGTGATGCCGTGGCCGAGGTTGAAGATGTGCGGCAGGCCCGCGGTCGCGGCCAGGATCGCGTCGACCTCGGCGTCGAGCTTGGCGCCCCCCTCGATCAGCGTCTCGGGATGCAGGTTGCCCTGCGTCACGGTGGTGGCGGGCACGCGCTGGCGCAAAGCGGCGAGATCCACGCCCCAATCGACGCCGACGGCGTCGGCCCCGGTCTCCGGCACGACGCGGGCATGACCGTCGAGCCCCGAGCCGCGGGCGAACACGATGATCTTGGCGTCCGGCACCTCGGCCCTGATGCCGGAGACCATGCGGGCGATGGGGCCGAGCGAAAAGCGCTTGAGGGCATCTCCATCGGCCGAGTCCGGCAGCACGCCGGCATGCGACTCGAAGATCTGCACCGCATCGACCCCGGCCCGGAACTGGCGCACGAGGTACTCGGTCTGGACCGTGACCAGCCGGTCGAGCAACGCGTCGAGCAGCGCCGGATCGGAGGCGGCGAGCGCGCGGGCCGGGGCGAGGTCGGGCGTGCCGCGCCCGCCGATCATGTAACTCGCCACCGTCCACGGGGCGCCGCAGAAGCCGAGCAGCGTGGTTTCATGGGGTAGCCCCGCCCGGATGCGCTCCACGGCTTCAAAAACCGGTGCCAGATGCGAAAAAATCGCGGGGTCGCCGGCCTCGCGCAAGGCCTCGAACTGGGCGCGTCCTTCGAGAGCGTCGAGGCGCGGCCCCTCGCCCTCGACGAAGCGCACGTCCTGGCCGAGCGCGTGCGGCACGACGAGAATGTCGGAGAACAGGATCGAGGCCTCGAAGCCGAAGCGGCGGATCGGCTGGAGCGTCACCTCGGTGGCGAAGGCCGGATTGTAGCAGAGGTCGAGAAAGGAACCGGCCTCCGCCCGCGTCGCCCGGTATTCCGGCAGGTAGCGGCCGGCCTGGCGCATCATCCAGGCGGGTGGCGGCGAGATCGCCTCGCCGGAGAGCACGCGCAGCACCGGCCTGTCCATCGTCGCGTCCGCCATGCCGTCTCCCGCCCCGCTCGGTGGCCTTGGCCAGGATGCCGGAGAGATCGCGACCTCGTCCGTCCCCAACCCAGCCCCTCTTAAAGAAAGAGAGATTCTAGAATCTCTGTTTTTTCTCTTGGACGTTGGATCGTGGGGCCGCAAGCGCGTCCACAGGCCCTCCCCACAGCCGCGGCGTTAATCGGCTCTTAACGGATTGGGTCTAATCTCTCGGATAGGCCAAGCTTGCCAGGAGCTTGCGAGCCCTGCCGCACCCACCTGCGGCCGACGGTCCCGGATTCTCCCATTCCGGCGATTCCGGCAAGCCGCGTCGGACGCCGTGTTGAGGGCGGAGTCGACAAGGGCGGGGCCGATCCGGCGCGGACCGGTTGGAGAGCCGGCTTATCCCCATCCATCGACTCCTGCCGGGCGGGCTGGGGATGACGGGGTGGTTCGTGACCCGCAAGCCGCTCGAATTGCTGGCCCTTTCCGCGACGTTCCTCGCCCTGGCAGCCCCCGCGGCCGTCCTCCCGGGGCGCCGCAGACGAACCCGGAACCCACCCGTGATCGCGATCTCACACGGCGTCGCGGCCGGTCGTGGATCCCGGGTTCCGCTGCGCAGCCCCCGGGATGACGGTGGCGGTTTTTGCTGCGGGTCACGCAGTCTCGCGCAGGGCCGCTTCCGGGACCCATCGAAACCGTCCGGCTTCCCTGCGGGCGCGTGC
Organism: Methylorubrum salsuginis; assembly: GCF_900114375.1. Taxonomy (GTDB): domain Bacteria; phylum Pseudomonadota; class Alphaproteobacteria; order Rhizobiales; family Beijerinckiaceae; genus Methylobacterium; species Methylobacterium salsuginis. The sequence continues at coordinate 20,520 of NZ_FOSV01000033.1, forward strand.
GCCTCTAAGCATCGGCGAGGCGGGCGGCTCTCGGGCGGCCCGGATGCGTCATCGAAAGCCGATTTCTCACGATGAGCCGCAGCTACTTCCATCTCCATCTCGTCTCGGATTCCACCGGCGAGACCCTGATCAATGTCGGGCGCGCGGCCGCCGTGCAGTACGAGGGCATCTCGGCGATCGAGCACGTCTATCCGCTGGTGCGCTCCGGGCCGCAGCTCGAACGGGTGATCTCCGAGATCAAGGCGGCGCCCGGCCTCGTGCTCTACACGCTGGTGGGCCACGAGCTGACCGAGCGCCTGGAGGAGGCCTGCCGCGAGACCGGCTCGCCCACGCTCAACGTGCTCCAGCCGGTCCACGCGCTGCTGCGCTCCTATCTCGGCGCGACCTCGACCGAGCGGCCCGGCGCCCAGCACATGCTCAATGCCGAGTACTTCAAGCGCATCGACGCGATGAACTTCACGCTCGCCCACGACGACGGCAACCTGCCCGACGACCTCGACGAGGCCGACGTGGTGCTGGTCGGCGTCAGCCGCACCTCGAAGACGCCGACCTCGATCTATCTGGCCAATCGCGGCCTCAAGACCGCCAACTTGCCCCTCGTGCCGTCGATGCCGCTGCCGCCGAGCTTCGACCGGGTGCGGCGGGCGCTGATCGTCGGCCTGATCGCCAGCCCCGAGCGCATCGTCCAGATCCGCCAGAACCGCCTGCTCAGCCTCAAGGCGGACGACAACTCGTCCTACGTCGATCGCGAGTCGGTCGCCGACGAGATCACCGCCTCGCGCCGGCTCTGCGCCAAGTACCGCTGGCCGACGATCGACGTGACCCGCCGCTCCATCGAGGAGACCGCCGCCGCCATCCTCGACCTCTACCGCGAGCACCGCCTCAAGTTCATCGCGACCTGATGGCGGCCCCCGACGAGACGGGCTTCGCCGCCGCCGAACTCGGCGACACGGTGGCGGCCGGGCGCGGGTGCCGCACCGAGCTGAGCCTGTCCTTCCGCGACTGGGTCCGCCCACCCGACCTGATGATCGGCGCGGTCCATGCCGAATTGATGCGGGTCTATTTCGAGCAGACCATCGTGCTCGGGACGACCCTCTACGCGCTGGCGGATGCCGAGGTCGCGGCCGAGGGCGTCGTCTTCCTCGACGGCGTGGCGCAGTACTGCAACCAGCTCAACACGTTCCCGGTCACGCAGGGGCATCATTTCCAGCTGCTGGCCGCCCGGCGCGCCGCCTTGCGGCGGGTGAGCGTGGCCGAGCCGGTCGTGCTGCTGACGGGGCTCGGGCACCGGATGTACGGGCATTGGCTCGTCGACTTCCTGCCCAAGCTGTTCCTCCTCCACCGGGCCGGCCACGACATCGCCCGGCTGCGCTACCTCCTGCCGACCGACACGCCGGATTTCGCGCGGGTCTGGCTCGGGCTGTTGGGCATCGGTGCGGACCGCATCGTCGCCTATGACCGCGAGCGGGATCTCGTCGCCTGCCGCGAGCTTCTGGTGCCGACGGCCCTCCGCTTTTCCGGCCGCGCCTCGCCGCTGATGCGCGAGGCGCGGCGCTTCCTGCTGCGCCGGGCGTTTCCGCCGCCGCGCTGGCGCCTCGGCCGCCGTTCCGCAACGCCGCCCGGTGCCCGCCGCCTGCTGATCTCCCGCTCGGACAATGCCGGCACGCTCAACCGCCGCACGCTGGCGGAGCGGGCCGCGCTGGAAGCCCGCGCGCTCGCCCGCGGTTTCGAGATCGTGCGGCCCGAGCGGCTGAGCGTGCCGGAGCAGGTCGCCCTGTTCCGCTCCGCCGGGACCGTCGTCGGCGAGTACGGCTCCGGGCTGCACGGCTCGCTGTTCGCCCCCTCGGGCGCGACCGTCGTGGCGTTTCGCGACAACGGCATCGAACTCGGCTTCCTGCAAAGCTCGATCGACCACGCCCTGGGCCATACCAGCGGCTACGTGTTCGGCACGGCCCGCGACGCGCAGGGGTTCTTCTCGGTGCGCCCGCAGGATATCGACTTCGCCTTCGACTGGATCGACGCGCGTGGTCTGCGGTGAGGGATCTTCACGTGACTGCCGCTTCTCCCTGGTGCCCGGCCGAGCCGCTGATCCTCGCCTCGGGCAGCCGCACCCGGCGCGATCTCCTGGCGGGCGCCGGCCTGCCGATCGAGGCGGTGCCGGCGGCGATCGACGAGCGGGCGGTGGAGGCTGAGGCCGGGGCCCTGCCGCCGGCTTCGCTCGCGCTCCACCTCGCCCGCGCCAAGGCCAGGGCGGTGGCCGCGCGCCATCCCGGCCGGGTCGTGCTCGGCGCCGATCAGGTGCTCGAATGCGACGGCGCGGTGCTGCACAAGCCCGCCGACCGCGCGGCGGCGGCGGGCCATCTCGCCCGGCTGCAAGACCGGACCCACGCGCTGCATTCAGCGGTCGCGCTGGTGCACGGCACCGGGGAGGACGGCTTCGTCGAAACCGCGCGGCTGACGATGCGGCCCCTCGATGACGCGGCCATCGACGCCTATCTCGAACTCGCCGGCCCTGCGGTCACCACCTCCGTCGGCGCCTATCAGCTCGAGGCGCTGGGCATCCACCTGTTCGCGCGGATCGAGGGCGACCATTCGACGATCCTCGGCCTGCCGCTGCTGCCGCTGCTCGCGCGGTTGCGGGCGATGGGCCTGCTGACCTTCTGAGAACGGGAGACGGCATGCACGGCCATTCGCACGATCACCCCCATGATCACGGCGACCATGCCGGCCACGATCACGCCGAGGGTCACGCTCACGGCCATGCCCACGTCCCGAAGGATTTCGGGCGGGCCTTCGCCCTGGGCATCGCGCTCAATGTCGGCTTCGTCGTGCTCGAGGCGGCCTACGGCGTCCTGTCGAACTCCATGGCGCTGGTGGCCGATGCCGGCCACAACCTCTCCGACGTGCTCGGGCTCGCCGCCGCGTGGCTGGCCTCGGTTCTGGTCAAGCGCGCGCCGACCGCCCGCTTCACCTATGGGCTACGCGGCTCCTCGATCCTCGCCGCCCTGTTCAACGCGGTGATGCTCTTGGTCGCCACCGGCGCCATCATCGCCGAGGCGATCCAGCGCTTCCTCGAACCGGCCCCCGTGGCCGGCACCACCGTGATGGTGGTGGCCGGCATCGGCATCCTGATCAACAGCTTCACCGCGTGGCTGTTCGCCTCCGGCGGCAAGCACGACATCAACATCCGCGGCGCCTACCTCCACATGGCCGCCGACGCCGCGGTTTCGCTCGGCGTGGTGCTCGCCGGTCTCGCGATCCTGGCCACCGGCTACGACTGGATCGACCCGGTGGTGAGCTTGGCCATCGCCGGCCTCATCATCGTCTCGACCTGGGGCCTCCTGACCGAGAGCCTGCGCATGGCACTGGCCGCCGTGCCGCCGCGGATCGACCCGCTCGCGGTGCGGGCCTGCCTGATCGAGCGCCCCGGCGTCGTCGGCCTGCACGACCTCCACATCTGGCCGATGAGCACCACCGAGGTCGCGCTCACGGCCCATCTCGTCGTGGCGGAGGCCCCCGGGAGCCACTTCCTGAAGGAGACCGCGGAGAGCCTGCGCAGCCTCTTCGGCATCCATCACGCCACCCTCCAGATCGAACTCCAGGGCCGCACCGCCTGCACCCTGGCCGAGGAGTGCTCCGCATGACCCGGAAAGCCTTCGTCGTCGGGCATCCGATCGCCCATTCCCGCTCGCCGCTGATCCACGGCCACTGGCTCGCCGAGCACGGGATCGACGGCCGCTACGAGCGCGTCGCTGTGGCGCCCGAGGATTTCGAAGCCTTCTTCCGCGGCCTGTCGCATTCGGGCTTCGCCGGCGGCAACGTCACGATCCCGCACAAGGAGGCGGCGTTCCGGCTGGCCGATGCCCTGACCGATCGGGCCAAAACGATCGGGGCGGTGAACACGCTGATCGTCGAGGGTGGCCGGGTCGTCGGCGACAACACCGACGGGCTCGGCTTCATCGCCCATCTCGACCGGAGCCTCGGCGAGGACTGGCCGGAGCGCACCGGCCGGCAGGCCGTGGTGCTCGGCGCCGGCGGGGCGGCGCGGGCCGTCGTCGCCGGGCTGATCGAGCGGGGGCTCACGGTCAAAATCGCCAATCGCAGCCCGGAGCGGGCGCAGGCGCTGGCCGCCCTCGATCCCGAGAACGCGCGCGCCCTGCCCTGGGAGGACTTGCCCGCCGCGCTCGCCGAGACCGGGCTCCTCGTCAACACCACCTCGCTCGGCATGGCCGGACACCCGCCGCTCGCCCTCGACCTCGCCCCCCTGCCGGCGCGGGCGGCGGTGGCCGACATCGTCTACGTGCCGCTGGAGACGCCGCTGCTGGCCGCCGCCCGCGCCCGCGGCCTCGCGACGGTCGACGGGCTCGGCATGCTGCTGCACCAGGCGGTGCCGGGTTTCGAGAAGTGGTTCGGGGTGCGCCCCGAGGTCACCCCCGCCTTGCGCGAAAAAATCGTCGCGGATCTCGTGTCGAAATGAGCGAATCCGAGAAGAAACCGTTCGTGCTGGGCCTCACCGGCTCGATCGGCATGGGCAAGTCGGCCACCGCCGCGATGTTTGCCGCCCGCGGCGTCCCGGTTCACGATTCCGACGCGGCGGTCCATTCCCTCTATGGGCCAGGCGGGAAGGCGGCACGAGCCATCGGCGAAGCCTTTCCCGGCACGCTGACGCCGGAGGGCAGCGTCGATCGCCCGGCCCTGCGGCAGGCCGTGCTCGGCGATTCCGAAAAACTGCGGCAACTGGAGGGGATCGTCCATCCCCTCGTCGGGGCCGAGGCCCGCGCCTTTCTGGCCCGCCACGGGCAGGCGCCCCTCGTCGTCCTCGATATCCCGCTCCTGTTCGAGACGGGCGGGCAAGCCCGCTGCGACGCGGTGCTCGTCGTCACCGCCCCGCCCGAGGTGCAGCGCGCCCGCGTGCTCGCCCGCCCCGGCATGACGGAGGCCGCCTTCGAGGCGATCCTCGCCAAGCAGATGCCCGATGCCGAGAAACGGGCGCGCGCCGACCACGTGATCGACACGAGCCGGGGTTTTGCTGCCGCCGAGGCCGAGGTGGAGCGGCTGATCGCGCGGCTGAGTGCCGCCGGCCCGATGGCCGAGCGCTGAAAATGGACCTGACCCTCCAGGCGCTGCGCCGCGGCGACCTCTCCGGCGCCCGCGCCTTGCGGCTGTCGGGCCCGCTCGACGTCCTGCCCGAGGAGGTGTTCGGCCTCGCCGATACTCTGGAACGGCTCGATCTGAGCGGCTGCGGCCTCACCGGACTTCCCGAGGATTTCGGGCGGTTGCGGCGGCTGCGGGTGCTGTTCTGCTCGGGCAACCGCTTCGAGCGGCTTCCCCCCGTTCTCGGCGACTGCTCCGAACTGGCCCAGATCGGCTTCCGCGGCACGGGTCTGCGCGAGGTGCCGGGCGAGGCCCTGCCGCCGCGCCTGCGCTGGCTGACCCTCACCGACAACCGCATCGCCCATCTGCCCGACGCGCTGGGCGAGCGCCCGCACCTGCAGAAGCTGATGCTGGCCGGCAACGCGCTGACGGCGCTGCCGCCGACGCTGGAAAGTGCAAAAAACCTCGAACTGGTGCGGCTCGCCGCCAACGCCTTCGAGACCCTGCCGCCCTGGCTCGCCGACCTGCCGCGCCTCGCCTGGATCGCCTGGGCCGGCAATTCTTTCGAAGGTCAGGCGGCGCCGGCCCGTGTGCCCGACGTGCCGTGGGGGCAACTGGAGCCCGGCATCCTGCTCGGCGAGGGCGCCTCCGGCCGCATCGTTTCCGCGCTCTGGAAACCGCCGACCGGCCCAGCCCAAACCGTCGCGCTCAAGCTGTTCAAGGGCACCATGACCAGCGACGGCCTGCCCGAGCGCGAGATGGCCGCCTGCCTCGCCGCCGGCCGCCACCCGAACCTGACCGGCGCGCTCGGGCAGGTCGTCGATCACCCCGACGGCGCGCAGGGGCTGCTCATGCCGCTGCTGCCGTCGGACTGGCGCGTGCTCGCCGGCCCGCCGAGCCTGGAGAGCTGCAGCCGCGACGTCTACGATCCGGCCCTGCGCTTAGGCTCCGCCGTGGCCCTGCGCATCGCCCGCGACGTGGCGCGGGGCGCCGCCCATCTCCACGCCCGCGGGCTGCTGCACGGCGACCTCTATGCCCACAACACCCTGTGGGACGGGACAGTGGGCGAAGCGGTGCTGAGCGATTTCGGCGCCGCCTCGCTGCTGCCGTCCGGTCCGGCGGGCGCGGCGTGGCAGCGCATCGAGACCCGCGCCTTCGGACTGCTGCTCGGCGAACTTTTAGACCGTTGCGTGAGCGAACCTGAGGAGATTGCCCGGCTGCGGGACCTGGAGCGGGCCTGCGTTCAGGCCGATGTCGCGGCGCGGCCGCTGATGACGGAAGTGGTCGAAGCCCTGTCGGGGCTCGCGGGCGCGGCAGGGTCGGACGCGTAACCATTCCGGGTTAGACTCGCTCTGCCCGCTTCCCACCGGCCGAGTGCGAAAAGACATGCTGCGCGAGATCGTCCTCGACACCGAGACCACCGGCACCGACGCCAAGGGCGGCGACCGGCTCATCGAGATCGGCTGCGTCGAGCTGATCAACCACGTCCAGACCGGCGAGACCTTTCACCGGCTCGTCAACCCGCAGCGGGCGGTGTCCGAGGGGGCGTTCGCGGTCCACGGCATCTCCGACGCCATGCTCGCCGACAAGCCGGTCTTCGCCGACATCGTCGACGAGTTCGTGCGCTTCTGCGGCGATGCCCGGCTGGTGATCCACAACGCCCCGTTCGATGTCGGCTTCCTCAACATGGAGTTCGGGCGGCTCGGCCCCGCCGCCCCGAAGGCGATCGTGCTGGAGGAGGTGGTCGACACCCTGCTGATGGCGCGGCGCAAGCATCCGGGCGCGGCCAACAACCTCGACGCCCTGTGCAACCGCTACGGCATCGACACCACGCGCCGGGTCAAGCACGGGGCGCTGCTCGACGCGCAGATCCTCGCCGAGGTCTATGTCGAGCTGCTCGGCGGCAAGCAGACCAGCCTCGGCCTCAGCGTCGCCGAGCCCGTCGAGGCGACGGCGATCCTCGCGGCGGTCGATTCGGGCCCGGTCGGCCCGCGGCCGATGCGCTCGCGCCTCACCGATGCGGAGCGCGAGCGGCACGCCGCCTTCATCGCCGGCCTGGGAACCAACGCGGTCTGGCGTGACTATCTCGGGGAGCCCGAGACGGCCTGACCGTCACGATCGCGTTCCCTCCGGATTCCCTCTCCTGCCTCGCCGCACATTGCTGCGATGCAAAAAATCTCATCTTGCGGTGCAGCATAATCCTCCCCATACCATCCCTGTGGATGGCGCCGGGATGGGCGGATGATGGAAGCGCTTCAGGACGTGCGGGGAATGGCGGCCCCGATCCGGGTCGGAACGCGGCCCGCCGACAGCGAGAAGATCACGGTCAATCTCGGCTATGTCGATCTCGGTCATGTCGACCTGCTCGTGTCCGAAGGCGCCTACGCCAACCGCAGCGACTTCATCCGCACGGCGGTGCGCAACCAGATCGAGCGCCACGCCGACATCACCCGCCAGTCGGTCGCCCGCAAGGCGGTCGAGATCGGCCTGCGTCATTACGGACGGGCCGAACTGGAAGCCGCGAGAACGGCGGGCACCACCCTCGACATCCGGGTGCTCGGCCTCGCGGTGATCGCCGCCGATGTCTCCCCCGACCTCGCGCGGGCCACCATCGCGTCCCTCGAAGTGCTCGGCAGCCTTCAGGCGAGCCCGGCCGTCAGACAGGCTCTCGCCGACCGCCTGCGCTGAATTCCCTCAACCCTCGTGACCCCCGGCGCGTGCGCGCGCCCGTCGCCGACCCGGAAAGCGAGATCCCGATGACCGATCGCTCCTCCACCTTGATGGCCGACATGGCCGAAGCGACCCGCCTGACCCAGGCCGGACGGCTCGCGGAGGCCACCGCGCTGATCCAGCGCAGCCTCGGCGCCTCCGGCATGGCGCCTGCGGGCCCTGCCCCGGCCGCCCCGCCGGCATCCCGGCTCGAAGGGCCGGACGGTGGGGACACCCCTCCGCATGAGGCCGTGATCCCCGAGCGGCTGCGCGAGGGCCTCGACCAGATGATGCGCAACCTGCGCAACCTCGCTCCCGGACTGAAGGGGTTCGGCGGCGAGACGCAGGAGCCGCAGCACGGGCCGTCGTCCGGCAGCGGTCAGTTCGTCGAGCGCAGCTTCTCCAACGCGGCCGGCGCCCGGGACTACAAGCTGTTCGTCCCGAGCCCGCGGCCGGGCCTGCGCCCCCTCGTGATCATGCTGCACGGCTGCTCGCAATCGCCCGACGATTTCGCGGCGGGCACCCGCATGAACGAGCTGGGCGAGGAGGAAGGAATCTTCGTCGCCTATCCGCGCCAGTCGGGCCGGGCCAACGCCCAGCGCTGCTGGAACTGGTTCGAGCCGTCCGACCAGGGCCGCGAGATGGGCGAGACCGGCATCGTCGCGGGGCTTGCTCGCGCCATCGCCACCGAGCACCCGATCGACCGCTCGCGCATCTACATCGCCGGCCTCTCGGCGGGCGGCGCGGCGGCGGCCAACATCGCACGGGCCTATCCCGATCTGTTCGCCGCGGTCGGCGTGCATTCGGGCCTCGCGGCCGGCTGCGCCCGCGACCTGCCCTCCGCCCTCTCGGCGATGCGGGTCGGCGCGCCGGGTTCCGAGGCGCCGGGCGGCGCCGCGGGCTTCGGCGCCGGATCGGTCGCGCAGGGCCTGCGGGTGCCCACCATCGTGATCCACGGCGAGGGCGACGGCACCGTCAACCCGCGCAACGCCGAGGCGATCCTGGCCCAGGCCGGCACCGACGGGCTGACGCCCCGGACCGAGCGCGGCAGCAGCACCGGCCATTCCTATCAGCGCACCCGCTACGCCGACGAAGCCGGCCGGGTGCAGGTCGAGGCATGGTCGATCCAGGGGGCGGGCCATGCCTGGGCCGGCGGCAGCCCGGCGGGCAGCTACACCGATCCGAACGGCCCGGACGCCTCCCGGGCGATGCTCGACTTCTTCCTGAGCCACAGCCTGCCGAGCCGGCGCGACTGACCCTTCGTCACGGCCGCGCCATGAGCGCGGCCGCGAGTCCGTCGGGAAACAGCGCCATACCCTCGTCCAGGGCGTCCGGCCGGACCCAGCGCGCGAGGCAGGGCGTGCCGTCGTCCTCGCGAAAAGCGATTGCGTCGCGCCCGTAGAGGGCCGCGTCGTGCAGATCGAGATCGGCCGCGAACACGATCTCATGGCCGAGCGCGCCCTCGTGCCGAAAGATGTTCTCGAACACCGACCATGGGCCGGTCCGCGTCACGCCGCAGCCGAGTTCCTCCCGGAACTCCCGGATCAGGGCCTCGTCGCGGGTCTCGCCGAAGGCGATGCTGCCGCCCAGCGGTCGCAGGCCCTTGAGGCGGCCGGCATCGTCGCGGATCTCCATGGCCAGCAAAAGGTCCCCGCGCCAGGCCAGCCCGATCACCTTGGCACGGATGTTCTGGGGCGGACGCCACGGCGTCATTCCCGCCACGCCCTCGCGACGACGGCAAGCGCGGCCTGCCACGCCGCCCCATCCGACGGTGCGAGCGTGACGGTCTTGGGCAGCACCAGGGCGGCGGCGAGGTCGCCGGCGACGACGCTCAAGCCGCGATACTGCGCGAAGTTGGCAAAGCCCGCCCACCATCCCGCCGGATCCGGCTCGACGTTCGCCACCGCCAGCACTTCGAGCGGCACGGTGAGGCCGCAGCGCAGCGCCTTCGACAAAGCCTCCTTCAGGCACCACAGCCGCATCTGCCGCTCGGGCTCCGGCCCGTCGAGGCGGGCGGCGAGCCGCTGCTCGGCCTGCGGGCTCTGGCTCACGAGCAGCGGAACGGCGTCCAAGCGCACCCGCTCGACATCGATCCCCATCGGGCAGCCTTCGGGAAACGCCACCGCCAGCGCCACCGGTCCGGCATGGGACAGGCTGATGCCGAGATTGCGCACGCCTTCGCCGAAGACCACCGGCTGCTCCAGCACGCCGGGTCGGACGGCAAAGGCCCGCGGATCGATTTCGGGATGGAGCCGGGACAGCGCCTGCTTGGCCGCAAAGCGCCCGACCAGCAGGCCATGGCGGCGGCGCGCATGGAGCCGGTCGGTGACGAGCGCAGCCTCGTCCGGATGCAGGAATTCTTGTGCGTTTGCGTCGAGCCAGTCGAGCGGGGCAGCAGCCAGCGCGAGGCTCGCGCGCAGGGGCTCGCCCCGGCCGGTGAGGGTGAGGGGCAGGGTGTGGACGAAGGGGCTCGAAGGGTCGGCGGATTGTCCGGTCATGAGGGCTGCCGGTTCATGGCACTACGCTCCGCGTCGGCTACGCCTTGCCCGCGCGGCGTCCCTTGCGCTCAAATCCCAAAAAACCGCCTCACACCGCCCGGTCATACCGGAAGGCATGCGCCACCCGCGGCATGCCGATTTGTTCGTAATACGCTTCGACCCCCGGCGCGGCGGTGAGCAGCACGCTCGCCTCGGGGCCCGCCGCACGGCGCGTCTCCTCGATCAAGCGGCGGCCGATGCCGAGGCCCTGCACGTCGCGGGCGACCGCGAGGTCCGAGAGATAGGCGCAGAACGAAAAATCGGTGAGCGTGCGGGCGACGCCCACCAAGCGCCCGTCGATGCGGGCGGTGACGATGAGGTCGGCCCCGGCCAGCATCCGCCCGAGCCGGTCGAGGGATTCGGCCGGGCGACGCGGGGCGAGGCCGGAGGCGACGAGCACGGCTTGGAATTCCGCCGCACCGAGATCGGGCTCCCGCGCGTAGACGACCGCCCCGCCCGCCATGGCCGGCTCAGGCCTCGCCGGCTTCGGCGAAGCGGCCGTGGCAGTGCTTGTACTTCTTGCCCGAGCCGCAGGGGCAGAGCTCGTTGCGGCCCACCTTGCCCCAGGTCGAGGCGTCGGTGGGATCGCGCTCCAGCACAGCGGCGTCGGCCGAGAGGTCGCGGGCGGCGTAGCCGTAGGCCGGTCCCGCCCCGCCGTCGCTCCCGGTGCCGTCGTAATCCATCTCGTTGCGGCCGGTGACGGGATCGCGGTGCTCCTCGAACATCGGCGGCAGCTGACCTCCACCGAAGCCCGCCTGCTCGAAGGACGCGCCCGCTTGCGCCTCCGGCTCCTGATACAGGATCTCGACGCGGGCGAGCTGTGCCGTCACCTGCTCGCGGAGCGCCGTGACAAGGCCGTTGAACAGCTCGAACGCCTCCGACTTGTACTCGTTGAGCGGGTCGCGCTGGGCAAAGCCGCGCCAGCCGATGACCTGACGCAGGTGATCCAGCGTCACGAGGTGCTCGCGCCACAAATGGTCGAGGGTCTGCAGCACCACCTGCTTCTCGATATAGGCCATCACGTCGGGCGTGTTCTTCTCGACGCGCTCCTCGTACGAGGTGTCGGAGGCCTTCCTCAGGCGCTCGCGGATTTCCTCGTCGGCGATGCCCTCTTCCTTCGCCCATTCCTCCACCGGCAGGTCGAGGTTGAGCAGGTCGAGGGTGCGCTCCTTCAGCCCGGCCACGTCCCACTGCTCGGCATAGGCGTTCTCGGGGATGTGGGTGGCAACCACGTCGTCGATCACGCCGTGGCGCATCTCGTCGACGGTCTCGCGCACGCTGTCCTGGCCCATCAGGTCGCGGCGCTGCTCGAACACGACCTTGCGCTGGTCGTTCATGACGTTGTCGTACTTGAGCACGTTCTTGCGCATGTCGAAGTTGCGCGCCTCGACCTTCTGCTGTGCCTTCTCGATCGCCTTGTTGATCCAGGGATGGATGATCGCCTCGCCCTGCTCCAGGCCGAGGCGGGTCAGCATCCCGTCCATCCGGTCGGAGCCGAAGATGCGCATCAGGTCGTCCTTGAGAGACAGGTAGAACTTCGAGCGGCCGGGATCGCCCTGGCGTCCGGAGCGGCCGCGCAGCTGGTTGTCGATGCGCCGGGATTCGTGGCGCTCGGTGCCGAGGATGTAGAGGCCGCCGGGCAGTGCCTTCTTGCGGCCCGCCTCCGGATCGGCCGGCTCGCCCGAGGCCAGCACCTTCTCGCGATTTTCGGCGATCTCCTTCTTGAGCGCCTCGATCGCCGCCTCGCGCTCGGGGCCCTCGGCGAGCCCACCGAGTTCCTTCTCGATGCGCATCTCGAGGTTGCCGCCGAGTTTGATGTCGGTGCCGCGGCCGGCCATATTGGTCGCGATGGTGATGGCGCCCGGCACGCCGGCCTCGGCCACGATGTAGGCCTCCTGCTCGTGGAAGCGGGCGTTCAGCACGGCGAAGCGGCGCGTCACCCGGCCCTCGCGGGCGGCGGCGTAGACATCGGTCAGGGCGTTGGGGTCGGAATAGTCCAGCGCGGTGTAGCCGGCCTTGCGCAGGAGATCGGCGAGCACCTCGGATTTCTCGATCGAGCCGGTGCCCACCAGCACCGGCTGATGGCGCGCATGCGCCTTGTCGATCTCCTTGATGATCGCGTCGAACTTCTCCTCGACGGTGCGGTAGACCTCGTCGTCCTCGTCGACGCGCTCGATCTCCTTGTTGGTCGGGATCTCGACCACGTCGAGCTTGTAGATCTCGGCGAACTCGTCGGCCTCGGTCGAGGCCGTGCCGGTCATGCCGGCGAGCTTCTTGTAGAGGCGGAAATAGTTCTGGAAGGTGATCGAGGCGAGCGTCTGGTTCTCGGGCTGGATCGTCACCCGCTCCTTGGCCTCCAGCGCCTGGTGCAGGCCTTCCGAGTAGCGCCGGCCCTGCATCATGCGGCCGGTGAACTCGTCGATGATCACCACCTCGTCGTTCTTGACGATGTAGTCCTTGTCGAGGGTGAACAGGGTGTGGGCGCGAAGCGCCTGGTTCACGTGGTGAACCAGCGTGACGTTGTGGGCGTCGTAGAGGTCGCCCTCCTTCAGGACGCCGGCCTCGCGCAGGGCCTCCTCGATGAACTCGTTGCCGGCCTCCGTCAGCGAGACCTGGCGCTGCTTCTCGTCGAGGTCGTAATGCTCGGGGACCAGCCGCGGCATGATCGCGTCCACCGCGACGTAGAGTTCCGAGCGGTCGTCCACGGGACCGGAGATGATGAGCGGCGTGCGCGCCTCGTCGATCAGGATCGAATCGACCTCGTCGACGATGGCGAAGTGGTGCCCGCGCTGCGCCATCTGCGACAGCTCGTACTTCATGTTGTCGCGAAGATAGTCGAAGCCGAACTCGTTGTTGGTGCCGTAGGTGATGTCGCAGGCATAGGCTTCCTTGCGCTGCGTGTCGTCGAGCCCGTGGACGATGGTGCCGACGGTCATGCCGAGGAAGCGGTAGACCCGGCCCATCCACTCCGCGTCGCGGGAGGCGAGGTAGTCGTTGACGGTGACGACGTGGACGCCCTTGCCCTCGAGCGCGTTGAGGTAGACCGGCAGCGTCGCCACCAGCGTCTTGCCCTCGCCGGTCTTCATCTCCGAGATGCCGGATTCGTGCAGCACCATGCCGCCGATCATCTGGACGTCGAAGTGGCGCTGGCCGAGCACGCGCTTGGCCGCCTCGCGGACCGTGGCGAAGGCGGGCACCAGCAGGTCGTCGAGGCGCTTGCCGGCGGCGAGCTGGTCGCGGAATTCCTGCGTGCGGGCGCGCAGCTGCTCGTCGGACAGGGCGACGAGTTCGGGCTCCAGGGCATTGATCGCGGCGACGCGCGGGCGAAAACCCTTCACTCGACGGTCGTTGGACGAGCCGAAAATCTTCTTGAGGGCACCGAGCATCGTGAACCTGCGGTCCTGGAAAAAGTCGCGCGGCGGCATTCGGTCGGGAACGCCGCCGGCCTCGCGTTGGGCGGGCTTATAGAGGTAAATAGGGCGTCCCGCATCTGCCCGCATCCGGAAGTGACGGCGCGACGCTGAAGAGTCTTCGTGCCGCGGATGGTGCAGGTGCGAACGGCGCGGTCCGAAGTCACGAGACCGCGCGCGTGTGTCCTGCCACGCTTGCCTTTGATCCGAAGAGGTTCCACCTCTGGCGCGCCGCGGCAACCGCCGCGTCCAGAAAGATCCGCCCCGCGCGAAGACCGGCCCCCAGCAATGCCGGCCCGCGGCGGTTTCGCCCGAGGACGAGCCTCTTCACGATGACGATCCCGACCCTTCTTCGGCGCGCCAGCGCCACCGCCCTGATCCTGGCGCTGCCGTCGCTGGCGCTCGCGCAGCAAGGGGCGGCCCCCGCGGCCCCCGCCGCTCAGCCTGCGGCCCCGGCGCCCGGCCCCGACGCGGTGGTCGCCAAGGTGAACGGCCAGCCGATCACCGGCGCCGACCTCGCGCTCGCCGCCGAGGACCCGGCCCTGTCGCTGCCGGGCGTGGACGAGGCGGCCAAGCAGAACCTGCTCATCGATTACATGGTCGATCTGAAGGTCGGCGCGCAGGCGGCCGAGGCCGCCAAGGTCGGGGACTCGCCGGAGTTCAAGCGCAAGCTGGCCTATTTTCGCGACAAGCTGCTGCTCGACGACTACCTCGAGCGCGAGACCAAGAAGTCGGTCACGCCGGAGGCGGCCAAGGCGCTCTACGACCAGACCGTGAAGTCGATGAAGCCCGAGGAGGAGGTGCGCGCCCGCCACATCCTCGTCGAGAACGAGGACGAGGCCAAGAAGATCGCCGCGCGCGTGAAGGGCGGCGAGGACTTCGCCAAGATCGCCGCGGAGGTCTCGAAGGATCCCGGCTCCAAGACGGAAGGCGGCGATCTCGGCTTCTTCACCAAGGACCGGATGGTGAAGCCGTTTGCCGACGCGGCCTTCAAGCTCAGCCCCGGTCAGGTCTCCGATCCGGTCAAGACCCAGTTCGGCTGGCACGTGCTGCGCGTCGAGGAGAAGCGCACCAAGCCGGTGCCGACCTTCGACGAGATGAAGGAGCAGATCGACCAGTACCTGACCCGCAAGGCGCAGCAGGACACGATCATCAAGCTGCGCGAGGCGGCGAAGGTCGAGCGCACCGGTGCGACCCCGGCCGCTCCCGCCGCCACCCCGCCCGCGGGCGAGACGAAGAAGCCGTAAGCGGTTTTTGGGAGAAGGCCCGGAGCGAAGCCTCCGGGCCGACGCGACAGCGTACGCGTCCGGAGACTCGCCCCGAAAGCCACCGGCTCCCCCTCTCGCCGCATGCGGCTGCGGGCCATACAGGCTTTTCGTCTGCCTGAGTGATCACGGCGCCGGTGAGGGTGGCGGCGAAGCGGCCCCAGCTGCGGGCCCATGATCTTGGGGCCGGGCGACTTGCCATGGCTGTTCCCTCGGCCGAAGCGCCGCGACCCGGCTCAGTCAGGCTATTATATACCTCTACGCGGATGGAATCCGTGCGTCGGTCTTGCCGATGAGGTGGAAGCGGTCGGTGATGAGGCTGGCCAAGTCGGCCTCGTGCTGGTGCAGGCGCTCGAAGAAGTCATCGAAGTCCTGCTTGAACAAGGCGAACTTGGCGTAAGCCTTGTTGAACAGCACCGTGCGCTTCATGAAGCGCCGGAAGCGCTCGATCAGGTTGAGATTGGGTGCGTAGGACGGCAGATCAACCAGTCGCAGCCGGCAACCGGGCTGGTCGAGCCAAGCCTTCAGTGCGCGCGAGCGATTGTAGCGGGCATTGTCGAGCACGACCGTG
>NZ_FOSV01000018.1 GCF_900114375.1 Methylorubrum salsuginis
AAGTCGGGCATCAGCCGGCCGGTCAGCCAGATCAGTTCGATGTTGCGCTGGCTCTCGCGTTCGAGGCGGCGGCTCGACGGAACGCGGTTGAGGTAGCCGTATACGTAAATCTTCAGCAGAGTCGCTGGATGGTAGGCTGGACGGCCCGTGGCCTCCGGTACCGCGCCCGCGAAGCCGAGCCGGCCCAGATCGAGCTCATCGACGAACACTTCGACAAGGCGAACCGGATTGTCGGCGGTGATGTAGTCGTCCAGGCAGTCGGGAAGGAGCGTGATCTGCTGACGATCCTCGCCTGCGATGAAGCGCTTCATCCCGACCTCCCCAGATCGGGATTTACTCTACCAGATCAGCACGTTTTCACACAGCCTGGTTAGGAAGCGGACCTTACAGAGCCCTAGCTCATATTCTTCTCTGCCTTGCGGCAGCTTGACCATGCTGGCCACCGTGGGTTTACCATCTGCAATCTCCATGGGCGCTCAACCGATGCAGACGGGATGGCCACATCGCACTTGGTCGCACGTTTACCACTCGACCTAATCCCTTTGCTATTCGATCTAGCTCGCCGCGTTCGTGGATTGAGGGCTTCTTGGCAAGGACCCGTTAAGGCCGCGGGCTCGATTTTCGGCGCGTCACGCAGGTCAGGTGGCGTTCCGACATGCATTCTTCAGTTCTCGGCTGTGCCGCGGCGATGGCCGTCGGCGCGAGCGGTGCCGCGTGCGCGGCCGATTGGTACACCGGGGCGGTCACGCCCGCGGAGCGCGACGCCTGGATCGTGGCGGTCGATGCCTCCGCCACGCTGTCCTCGCAGGGCTCGCAGTTCGCGTCCGCCACGCTGACGGCGGCTCCGCGGGACGACCTCACGGTCAGCGGGCCGCGGGTGCGCCTCGACGGGCTGATCGGCTCGTACCGGGCCGGCAGCGGGGGCACGAATAACGCGCTCGGCGACCAGGCCGAGATCGCCGCCATGGCGGGCTATGCCTGGGCGAGCCGGGACGCCGTGCTGTCCGGCTTCGTCGGGCTGAACCTGCGCCGCAACGCCCTGTCGCGGTTCGATGCGGACACGCCGTCCGAGACGGTCGCGGTCGGGCTCAAGGCCGCGCTCGACTACTACGCCCAGCCGACCGCCTTCACGATGATCCACGCGACCGGCACCTACTCCACCGCGTTCAACGCCTATTACGGCCGCCTGCGCGGCGGCATCGCGGCGTTTGCCGGCGGGTACGTCGGGCCGGAATTCGCGCTTCTGGGCGACGACTATTACCGCCAGTGGCGCGCCGGCGTGCACTTGTCGGGCCTGACCTTCGGGGCGATGCAGCTCGGCCTGTCGGCGGGCTACCTCCACGACCACGCCCGCAAAGGCGGCCTCTACACCACTGTCGATCTGCGGACGGGCTTCTGATGGCCACCCCCGCCTCGACGGCGCCGCGCCGCAACCTCGCCCTCACCTGGGCGGCCTGGGGCGTCAGCGCGGCCCTGGCGCTCGCCCTCGTGGCCCAGCCAGTGGCATCGAACGCCCAGCTCGCCCTCTTCGCGGCGGCCTGCGGCGGCATGCTGGCGCTGTGGCTACTGTGCCCGCCCCGCGGCCTGCCCCGGATGGCCTTCATCGCGCTGGCGATGCTGGTGGTCGGACGCTACCTCTACTGGCGGCTCGCCGGCACGCTGCCCGCCCTCGACGACCCGGTGGGCCTCGGTCTCGGGCTCGTGCTGCTGGCGGCCGAACTCTACTGCGTGCTGATCCTTACGGTCAGCCTGATCGTCAACGCCGACCCGCTGGAGCGCCCGGCGGCGACGCTCCTGCCGGAGGCGGCCCTTCCCACCGTCGATGTCTTCGTCCCGAGCTACAACGAACCCGCCGACATCCTCGCGTTGACGCTCGCCGCCGCCCGCCAGCTCGAGTACCCAGCAGAGCGCGTTACGGTTTGGCTGCTCGACGACGGCGGCACCGACCAGAAATGCGCCGACCCCGATCCGGCCCGCGCCGCCGCCGCGCGGGAGCGCCGGGCGAGCCTCCAGACTCTCTGCGCCGATCTGGGTGTCCGCTACCTCGCGCGGCAAAGAAACGAGCACGCCAAGGCCGGCAACCTCAATGCGGGGCTGGCCGCCGCGACCGGTGAGCTGGTGCTGGTACTCGACGCCGATCACGCGCCGTTCCGCCCATTCCTGCGCGAGACGGTCGGGCTGTTTTCGGCCGACCCCAAGCTGTTCCTCGTCCAGACCCCGCACGTCTTCCTCAACCCGGACCCGATCGAACGGAACCTGCGCACCTTCGGCCGGATGCCGTCCGAGAACGAGATGTTCTACGGGCTGACCCAGCGCGGCCTCGACAAGTGGAACGCCTCGTTCTTCTGCGGCTCGGCGGCCCTGTTGCGGCGCTCTGCGCTGGATGAGGTCGGCGGCTTCTCCGGCGTCACCATCACCGAGGATTGCGAGACCGCCTTCGAGCTGCATGCGCGCGGCTGGACCAGCGCCTTTGTCGACAAGCCGCTCATCGCCGGCCTGCAGCCCGACACCTTCGCCGACTTCATCGGCCAGCGCGCCCGCTGGTGCCAGGGCATGTTCCAGATCCTCATCCTCAAGAACCCGCTGACGAAGCCGGGCCTCGGGGCGATCCAGCGCCTGTCCTACCTGTCGAGCATGGCGTTCTGGTTCTTTCCCCTGCCGCGCCTGATCTTCATGCTGGCGCCGCTGCTGCACATCTTCTTCGACGTGAAGATCTTTGTCGCCTCGATCGACGAGGCCGTGGCCTTCACGGCGACCTACGTCGTCGCCAACATGATGATGCAGAACTACCTCTACGGCCGCCTGCGCTGGCCGTGGGTGTCGGAACTCTACGAATACGTCCAGGGCGTCTACCTGATCCGCTCCATCGCCTCGGTGCTAATCTCGCCGCGGAAACCCCATTTCAACGTGACGAACAAGGGCGCCGGCCTCGACGGCGACCGCCTCTCTTCGCTCGCCGGTCCGTACTTCGCGATCTTCGGCCTGCTCGCGGCGGGCTGCGCCACGGCGGCGTGGCGCTACCTCTACGAGCCCGGCGTCACCAGCCTGATGCTCGTGGTCGGCCTGTGGTGCCTGTTCAACCTCGTCATCGCGGGCGCCGCTCTCGGCGTCGTCGCCGAGCGGCGCCGGAGCGAAACCCATGCGAGCCTGCCGACCGCCCGGTGCGCCCGGCTCGACCTCGGGGGCGAGGTGATAGCGGTCACGGTCGAGCGGGCGGCCGCCGAGACCTGCCTCCTGCGCCGCCGCGACGGCGCCGCCTGGGGCGCCCGCGCGCCGGCCTCCGGCATCCTGACGCTCAAACCCGTCCCCGGCCGCCCGGTGCCCGCGCCCCTCACCGTCGCCTGCCCGAGCGGCACGGGGGATCGCCTCACCGTGACGGTCGAGGCGCTGACGCCCGCCGCCGCCTTCACCCTGGCCGACCTGATCTACGGCGATCCGGCGCCGCTGCGCGCCTTCCTCGCCGGCCGTCGCCGGCACGAGAACCTGCTGACGGGTTCGCTTCGGCTGCTCGGCTGGGGCCTCACCGAGCCGGTCCGCGCCGCCGCCTACGCCGTCGCGGCCCTGCGCCACCGGACGGCGGACGCCCTCCCGCTCGCCCCCGCAGCGGCACCCGCCGAAGTCCTGGTCGCGGAGCGCGAGACGCCGCAAGCGCCGGCCCCCGCGACCCTGCCGGTCGAGCCGCACATCGCCCCCCATGCGATCCGCCAGGCCGATGCGACGGCCGCACCGCCCGTGCCCTTCACGGCCGAGGCGTGGCGCGAGGCGGTCGAGGCCCTGAGCAAGCAGGAGGCCCTCCCGGCCGGCATGGTCGTCACCGGGTTCGAGCCGGCGGAATGGCGGGCCTGCATCGCCGCGCTCGCCGCCGCCGAGCGCAGGATCGAGGCGGGCCGGCACACCTCCGCGACGGCGAGCCCCGCCGCCGCCATCCTCACCGTGCCGGACGCCCACCCCGTGCCGGAAGCCCACCCCACGCCGGAGCTGCCGAGCGAGCGGCGCGATCCGGCCTCCCGCGGCGCCGCCATGCGGCGGGTCGCCTGAGATGTCCGCGATGCGCTTTGCCCTTCCCCTCGTCCTCGCCCTGCTCGGCGGCACCGCCGCCGCCGCGCAGAGCTTTTCGGGCTACGGCCCGGCCCGGCCGATGCTGCTGCCGCAGGCCCCCGGCCGGGAGGCCGCGGCCGAAGCCCCCACCCGTTCGGCGCCCGTTTTGCGCCGGCCGGGCTCGGTCGCCGCCTCCCTGCGGCTCGCGGGCGAGAACGGCGCGGTCACGCTCCCGCTCACCGTGACGGAGGCCGAGGCGCGCGCCGGCGGGCGCTTCCAACTCGGCTACCTCTCGGCGATTTCGGTGCTGCCCGAGGCTTCGACCCTGACGGTCTCGATCAACGGCACCGAGATCGGCGGGGTCGCCATCGACGGCGCCCGCGAGCCGCGCAATGTCGCCTTCGACGTGCCGCCGGGGCTCCTCGCCCGCGGCGTCAACGCGGTGCGGGTAGGCGTGGTCCAGCGCCACCGGGTCGATTGCTCGGTCGCCGCCACCTACGAGCTGTGGACCCAGATCGACCGAGACACCACCGGCTTCCTCCCCGCCGCCGAGGTTTTGCCCGGCCTCGACGATCTCGCAGCCTTCCCCCTCGCGGCCGACGGCGCCATGCCGATCCGCCTGATCCAGGCCGGAGGGCGCCTCTCCGCCCGCGGGGTCGAGCACCTGCTCGCTGCATTGCAGGCGACGGTGCTCGCCGGGCGCTTCGGCCAGCCGCGGGCGCAGTTCGTCACGAATACGGACGGCGACGGTCTCGCGCTGGCGGCGGCCCCCGCGGGCGAACTCGCGGAAAAGATCGATCTGTCGAGCCTCGGGGCCGTCACCGGGCCGGTGCTGGCGCTGCTGCCCGCTGCGAACGGACGCGCCGCGACCCTCGTCGCCACCGGCCGCGACGAGGCGGAAGTCGATGCGGCACTAGTCGAACTCGCCCGCCGCCGCGTGGCAGCGCCGCCCGGCACCCCGGCGGGCCTGCGCGCGCTCGCGGAAGCCGAGGGCCGCCCGGTCGAGGGCGGCGTCGCCCTGACGCTCGCCGATCTCGGTTTCGCCGACCAGCGCGTCAGCGCCCGCAGTCACCGCATCGAGTTCGACCTCGCGCTGCCCCATGACATCCTGGCGGCCGATTACGACCGGCTGACGCTCGATCTCGACGGCGCCTACGCGGCCGGGCTCGACCCGGAGGCCCGCATCAGCGTCGAGATCAACGGGGCCAGCGCCGGCAGCACGCCGCTGGCCAAGCCGCGGGGTGAGAGCTTTGCCCGCCGTACGGTCCTGCTGCCGCTGCGGCTGCTGCGGCCCGGCCTCAACCACGTGACGATCCTGGCCGAGCTGCCGCGGGCGCAGGACGCCGCCTGCACAGACCACGCCGTTGCGCCCGAGCGGCTGCGTCTCGCGGCGAGCACGCGGCTCACGATCCCGCCGCTGGCGCGGATCGCCCGCCAGCCCGAACTCGCCGCCTCGCTGGAGGCCGGCTTCCCCTACGCGGAGGGCGCGCGCCGCCCGACGCTCGCGGTTCCGGCCCCCGACCGCGACAGCATGGCCGCCGCCGCAACCGTCGCGGCCCGGCTCGCGGTGGCGGCGGGGCGGCCGATCCCCTTCGCCTTCGCGGCCGGGCGCGGCAGTGCCGAGGGCCCGACCGTGATGGTCGCCCCGGCCCGCCTGCTCGATCCGGCCACCGTCACGGCCGCTGGTCTCGATCCGCAGGCCCTGCGCGAGGCCTGGACCGGCCGCGAGGCCATGGCGGCCGCCGCGGCCACCCCCGCCGCCCGCCGCCGGGCGCTGCGCCAGGACGGCATCGCCGCCTGCCGCGCGCCGCGCCCGGCCGCGCCGGAGGCGCCCGCCGAGGCGGCGCCCGATCTCGGCGGCGCCTCCGCGGTGCTGGCGCAGGCGGTGACCGGCCCGCAAACCGACGACCTCCTCACCCTCGTCACGGCGCCGAGCCCCGCGGCACTCCGCGACGCGGTCGATTGCCTCGTCCATCCGCGGGTCTGGAGCCGGCCGCAGGGACGGCTCGCCATGCTCTCGGCCGCCGACGGCACCGTCGTCGTGCGGCCCGCCGAGGCGCCGCGCTACGTGCCGACCGCACCACCCTCGCTCGCCAACCTCCGCCGCGTGCTGGCCGGATGGCTCTCGCTCAACGCCGGCTTCTACGGGCTCGCCGCCCTCCTCGTCGCCGCCTGCCTCGCCGGCTTTTCGCGCCTCCTCGTGCGCCAGCTCGGCCGGAGGTCGTCATGAGATTCTTTGTGACCTTTGCGCTGATGCTGGCCCTCGCCGCGCATCATCCGGCCCGTGCCGAGCCGGCCGTCGCCTTCGCCGGCTCGCTCGCCGGTCAGGACGGCTGGCGCGCCTATCGCGAGCGCTTCGTCACCCCGCAGGGGCGCGTGGTCGATACCGGCAACGGCGGCATCAGCCATTCGGAGGGCCAGGGCTACGGCATGCTGCTCGCCGTCGCCGCCGACGACCGCGCGACCTTTGAGCGGATCTGGACCTGGACGCGGGCCAACCTGATGGTGCGCGACGACCAGTTGCTCGCGTGGCGCTGGGAGCCCGAGCGGCGCCCGGCGGTGGCCGACCTGAACAACGCCTCCGATGGCGACCTCCTCGTCGCCTGGGCCCTGGCCGAGGCGGTGCAGGCCTGGGGCGAGCCCTCCCACCGGGTCGCGGGCCGCCGCATCGCGGTCGAACTCGGCCGCAAGCAGATCCTGCCGCGCGCTGCGCAGGGGCCGCTGCTGCTGCCGGGGATGTCCGGCTTCTCCGCCGAGGAGCGGGCCGACGGCCCCGTGGTCAACCTGTCCTACTGGGTGTTTCCGGCCTTCGATCGCGTCACCGGGCTCGCCCCGGAATTCGACTGGGCCGGGCTTGCGCGCAGCGGACGGCGCCTGATCGCCGCCGCGCGATTCGGGCCGGCGCGGCTGCCGAGCGACTGGGTCTCGCTCGCCGGTCCCGCCCCGCGCCCGGCCGACGGGTTTCCGGCGCAGTTCTCCTACAACGCGATCCGCATCCCGCTCTATCTGGCGATGGCCGGCGTGACCGAGCCCGATCTCTACGCTCCCTTCCTGGCGCTGTGGGAGGGCAAGGCCGGGCCGGCGCTCGCCGACATCGCGGCGGGTGCGGTCAGCGACCGCCTCGTCGAGCCGGGCTACGCCGCGCTGCCCGCGCTCGCCGCCTGCGCCGCGCGCGGCACGCCGTTCCCGGCCGTGCTCCGCACCCCGCGGGCGGAGCAGAACTACTATCCCCTCACCCTGCACCTGCTGGCGCTCGCCGCACTCCGCACGAGGTTTTCCGCATGCGCGCCGCGTTGATTTGGGCGCCGATACTCGCGCTTACCGCCGCGGGCCTCGCGCCCGCCCTCGCGCAGCCCGCGGCCGACCGGCCCGACGAGACGGCGCTCCGCTACTACGCCGCGCAGAAGCAGGAGGCGCGCGTCGCCGCCGAGAGCGCGCGCCTGCGCCGCCAGCATCCGGGCTGGCAGCCCCCGGCCGACCTCTGGACCGCCGAGCCCGGCGGCGAGGACGAAGGCCCGCTCTGGGATCTCTTGGGCGCCGACCGTCTCACCGACCTACAAACGGCGCTCGCCGAGCGCGCCCGCACCGAGCCCGGCTGGAAGCCCTCCGCCGCGCTGACCCGCGCGATAGTGCGCCGCGACTTGCGCCGCACCGTCCTGGCGCTCGCCAAGGCGGGGCGCTGGGCCGATCTCGCCGCCACCGTCGAGCGCCGCCGGGCCGAGGCCGAATCCGGCGACCTCGAACTGACGCTGGCGATCGCCGAAGCGCTCGGCCGCACCGAGCGCGCCCCGGAGGCCGTCGCTCTGCTGCGGCGGCTGATCGTTGGCGCCGAGGGCGAGGCCCGCCGCGCGGTGCTGCTGCGGGCGATGGCCTTCCTGCCGATGGCCGAGATCGACCGCCTCGCCGACCTCTCTTCGGCGGACGAGCGTGTCCCGATCCGCACCGACCTGACCCGCGGGCGCATCGCGGCCGTGCTGCACGACGAGGCGGGTCAGACGGTGCCCCCCGACGACCTCGCGGCGTTCGAGACCTACGCCGAGGCGGCGGGCGATCCGAACCAGCCGGCCCTGGTGGCGTGGCTCGCGTTCAAGCGCCGCGATTTCCCGACCGCGCTGACATGGTTCAAGCGGGCGATGTCTCGGGGCGGCGACGCCATGGTGGCCCACGGCCTCGCCCACACCCTCGACCGGCTCGGCTACCGCCGCGAGGCCGAGGAGGTCGCCTATGTGTGGCGCGAGCCGCTGGTGAACAACACGCTGCTGTTCATCGACCTGCTGGAGGCCGACCTCACGCGAACGAACCCGCCGCCGATCGAGGCCGAGCGGCTCCGGCGCTACGCCCAGGTCGCTGCGTCCGTCGCCTCCGGCGAGGGGGCGCAGGCGCTGGCTTGGTACGCCTACAACAACTGCCAGTTCGACACCGCGCTCGGCTGGTTCCGGCGCGCGGTCGCGTGGTTCCCGAAGGAGGCCACCGTCTACGGCTACGCCCTGACCCTGCGGCGCCTGCACCAGGAGAAGGCGTTTCTCGACGTCGTGAACCGCTACGACGGCCTGTTTCCGAAGGTGGTCGATCTCCTGTTCCGCACCGGCGATCGCCCGACCCCGTGCGGGCCGCAACCGGAACACGCTCCGAAGCCGGCTTCCGCTTGGCTTGCCCTCGACGCCCGCGCCCCAGCCGGGCGCGTCCCCTCCGCCGAGGAGGCCGCCGCACCGGACGTCGCGCTCCCTAAGATCGCGCGCAGCCAGTTCCCGGTCGCGGTCGCGATGGAGAACGACCTGCGCGCCGCGCCCACCGGCCAGGCCGATCCGGCCCTTCCGGCGCAGAAGGTCTCCGCCCGGACGCCCACGATCGCCCGCCGCGTCCCCGGCGTCGGCCCGATGCCCTACGAGCGCTTCGGCTTCGCGCTGAAACCCGCCTGGAACGGCGAGGACGGCCCCAGCAGTCCGACCGCGGCCGAAAAGCCCGCACCCGTCGGCTCGCTCTGGTCGGACGAGCGCCTGAATGCCCCGCATGAGGCCGCCGGGCGAACCCTCGACGCCGACCGCACCGGCTCGATCCGCCGCCCGCCCGCCCGTCAGGAGAACCGCCCGTGATCCGCCCGCTCCTGCCCAACCTCACACTCTTGCTCACCCTCCCGCTCGCCCTGCTCGGCGCCTGCCAGAGCCGCGACATGGCCTCCCTCGCCGCGCCGCGCTACGCCAGCCTCGACGCCCAGTTCGCGGCGGGCCACGGCACCGTCGCCCGCCCCCTCGACCGGCACGCGGTGGCGGCTCTCCCGACCTGGATCGGCCGCCCGTCGAAGATCCAGGTCGCCGAACGCCCCGAGGGAATCGCCCAAAGGGTGACGTTCGCGAGCCCCGGCGGTACGGCCCGCCTCGTTGCCGCCTGGCCGGCGGCGGGCGCCGCCTCGCCCGATCTGCCGCCGAAGCCGACGCGGGACGGTATCCGCGACGAGTTGGCCGCCGCGCTTCCAGGGATAGTCATGGAGGTCGTGACGCGGCCCGCCCGGAACGCCTACGGCCCCTACGGTCTGGCGATCGGCCGCGACGGTGACGCTCGGCGCTGCCTCTACGCATGGCAGTGGATCGAGGCACCGCCGGCCCTCGGCTTTGCCGGCGCCGACCAGCCGCTGTCGCTGCGCCTCAGCCTGTGCCGCTCCGACCTCACCTTCGACGCCATGGCCGCCGCCGTCGACCGGCTGCGCCTCGTCCCCGCCGGGCAGGGCGAAGCGGTCGCAGCCGTTCCGCGTCCGCACCGCGCGAAGGCGCAGCCGGTCGCCGCCGCGCTCGCTTCCATGGCCGCCCCCGCGATCGCGCCTCTGCCGGCCCCCGCCCCGGACCCGTCCGGGCGGCGCTATCTCGGGGCCGATTTCGAGCCTGCCCCGCGCTCCGCCCTCGCAGCGGCTGCAGCGACGGTCCAAGGTGCCACCGCGGCGCCGGAGCCGTCGGCCCGGCTCGCCATCGACCTTCCGCCCGAGGCCCTGCGCGGCCCCGCGACCGATCCCTCCCGCCCGCGGCCCTGAGCGCGATGTCGTCCCTGCTTCCCCCCTCCGCCGCATCCGAATCGTCCGCCGAGGCGCACGCCCGCACCGGCCTCCGCATCCTCCTCGTCGAGGACGATCCGAGTTCGCAGGAGCTGATCCGCGCCTTATGCGAGCGCCGCGGCGACCGGGTCGAGATCGCCGCCGACGGCTTCCAGGGTCTGCGCCGGCTCGCCGAGGGCGAGCACGACATAGTGCTGATCGACTATCACCTGCCCGAGATGGACGGCTACGCGCTCGCCCGCTTGATGAAGGAGCTGTCCCGGCCGGCCGGCCGCCTGCGCCTGGTCGGCATCACCGCCGACCGCCACGGCCTCGCCGCACGCCGCGGCGCCGACCAGCTGTTCGACGCGATCCTGGTCAAGCCGCTGCGCCCGGCCGACTTGTTCGGGACGCTCGACCGGCTGGCGCAGCGCGCAGCCCCCGCAGCCCAGTCCGCGCCCGCCGACGAACTCTGGGCACGGCGCGGCCTGAAGGCTCGGCCCACCGCCCTGCTGTACCCTGAGGGCGCGACCGGCCCCGTCGAGGCCCTGTCCCAGGCGTTCCGCCTCGTCGCCTCCGCGGACGAGGCCGACCTCGTTCTCGTCGCCGATGAGGCCGGGCTCGGTGCCCTGAGGGCCCTCCGCGCTGCCGGCCCGGCCGGTCTCGTGCCGAGCGTCGCCCTGACCGACCGCCTCGGGCCGGCCTGCGACCTCGTCTTCCAAGTCGGCGACCCGGAGGCCTGGACGGCGGTGGCAGCGGCCAGCCGCGGCTTCCGCGAGCGCCGCGCCGCCCTGCCGCCGGATGCCGCGCCCGACGTCACCTCACGCCTCCTCCGGCTCCTCGTCGTCGCGGAGCGCGACCTAACCTTGCACCGCGACGCGACCGATCTCGCCTACGAGACGGGGGATTCCCCCGCTAGCCGGATGGCGGCCGTCCTCGCCCTCGCCCAGGCTGGGCTGGTGCACTGCGAGCCCTGCCTGCAGGGGATGCGGGTGGCAGTGACAGAGGCCGGCCGCGCCAGCCTCCTGCGACGCCAGCCCGTCTCGGCAGAGGGCGGCGCGCCCGCCCTCGCGAAGGCATCGGCCTGGGCGCCGCCGTCCGTGAAGGGCGGACCACTCGCCGGCCGCGCGTGGTCCGTCCCGGGCGTCACTGAGCAGCCCTCGATGCCTGACAGCAACGCCCACGCACCGCCGACCGCCAACCCGGAGACGGTGGCCGAACTCTGTCGCCTCATCGGCACCGATCACGTCGAACGGCTGCGGGAACGCCTGATCGAGATGCTGAAGGCGAGCTTCGTTGACGGCGCCGATGCCGCGACCCTCGCGCGAGAAGCTCACATTCTCGTCTCCGCGGCCGGAAGTCTGGGCTTCGATCACCTCGCCGCCCGTTGCCGCTCACTGGAATGCACTATCCGGTCGCAACGCGATTACCGAGATGAACTCATGCAGGTACGCCGTGCCGCGAAAGAAATCGCGGACCGACAGCCCAAGCGGCGCGGCCTACCCGGCCTGAAAACTTGCAGTCTCCCGGTTTGACCAATCCATACAGAGGCTGCTTGCGAGCGAAGAGCGGCCATTTCAGCGGTTTTGGCGGAAGGTCCGGAAGTGGCGCGAAGCCGTCCTTCAGCGGGCAGATGCTGAACAGTGGCTTCCCACCCTCTGCAGATCATCGCAGCGTCAAGCTGATTGGGTTTGCCCCTAGGCCATCCTGCTGCGTGGTGGCCAGGACCCCGCGGAACGCCTTGATGACTTGCTTGGTGGGGCCGAGTTTTTGCCCGAGATTGAAGTCGTGCATGCTCTCCCGGTGCGACCGACGAACGGATCCCCCCGCGTTGTGGATCAGCTTCGCCCGCGCAGAGTCGGCATCCAGTACCTTTATGACCTATCGCAGAGGCTCCCGAGAAACGGAGGATGGCTCAGCTGCAGTGAACACGGTCTCAGCCGTGCATCTCTCCCCATTCGATCCGAACAACGCGAGTAGAATGCGGAGGCGTCAACGAACGTGATCCGCCTGGGCAGGCGAATGGTCCGAGCCGACATCCCTGGTTGCGCGATGCCTGACGCCCGCCCACTCCCTGAGCGCGTCCCAGCCCCAAGCCTCTCTGTCGTTCAGATGGACGGTGCGCCGAGCAGCGCTAGGACGTGCGCTCGATTCGCCGGTCGATGGTCTCGGTCGGGGCGGATCACGCCGGGTGCGGTGGCCGATGGGCGTCGCGTCGAGAGGAAGAGGTCAGGTGCGCGGCGCGCGACGGGTTTGGAGGTCGGGAGAGAGGCTCCTCGGCCGCCCGTCGCGAAAGCCTGTCCGATGGCGCACTCCCCTCCCCGGCCCGCTCCGGATCGCTCCAGCGTGTATCGCGAGGTCACCGACCGCATCCTCGCCGACCTGGAGGCCGGTCGCCTGCCCTGGGTCCAGCCCTGGACCTCCGATCGCGTTCGGGCGCCGCTCGGACTGCCGGCCAACGCCGCCACCGGTCGCCGTTACTCGGGCATCAACATCCTGATCCTGTGGTGCGCCGTGGTGGAGCGTGGTTTCGCCGGCCAGGGCTGGCTCACCTTCCGGCAAGCGCAGGCGCTCGGCGGCAGCGTGCGCCGGGGCGAGCGCGGGACGTCGGTCGTCTATGCCGACCGCTTCACGCCGCGGGATGAACGGGTTCGTGCGGACCGCGACGGCGATGCGGCCCGCAGCGTCCCCTTCCTCAAGCGGTTCACGGTCTTCAACACCGAGCAATGCGACGGCCTGCCCGGCGCTGCCTGGGAGACCGCCGCAACGGTGCCGCCCGGCCTCATTCGTCCGCAGGTCGAGACGCTGATCGCCCGAAGCGGGGCCGACCTGCGGATCGGCGGCGACCGGGCCTTCTACGACATCGACGCCGATCACGTGCGGCTGCCGCCGCCCCACAGCTTTCGGCAGCCGATCGATTGGCACCGGACGGCCCTGCACGAACTCGGTCACTGGACCGGCGCGGGGCACCGCCTGGCGCGCGATCTCTCCGGTCGCTTCGGCTCCGCGCCCTACGCCCAGGAGGAACTCGTCGCCGAACTGACGGCGGCGTTCACCTGCGCCAGCCTGTCGATCGTGCCGACCGTCCGCCATGCCGACTACATCGGTGCCTGGCTTCAGATTCTTCGCGCGGACGAACGTGCGGTGGTGCGCGCGGCCTCAGCCGCCTCCCGTGCCGCCGATTTCCTCCTCGCCTTCCTTCCGTCGGACGCTGCGAATTTCCCGGCATCGGTCGCGGCCGATCCGGAGCGCGCCGAGCGTCCGTTCCGTGCGGAGGCCCTGTGATGCCGCGCACCGTCTCGGCTTACGCCGCGCTGATCGCGCGGGCCCTGCGCACGGAGGGCGGCCACCTTGCCGTCGGCCGGGGCGGCTTCACCTTGTGGTTCGGACGCGATGGCCGCCTGTCGGGGGGTGACGAGACCGAGATCCCGGAGGCCTGCCGCGCGGCCGGTCTGCCCGTGATCGACAGCCGCCCGGTCCCGTTCGACCGGCTGGCGCACCTCGTCATGTCCGGTCCGATGATCGCCGTCGGGGAGCCCCCGGATCCGCCGCCCCATCACGGTCTGTCCAACGCGCCGTTGGCGGTCGTGGCGGCGGCCTATCGTGCTTCGGGTGCGACCGTGTTCAACCTCGAAGCCGTCGAGCGTGGCACCGCGCGCTGAGAGGACGAGGACAGGAAAAGGCTTCGCGACGGCGTGAGATGATCGCGAGAGGTCCTCCCGGCCGCGTCCGTCGCGGAGACCCGACATGGCCCGACCCACCACGAAGCTGACCCTGCATGCCGCCCGCGCGATTCCATTCGACAAGCTCGTTCTGTCCCAGGCGAACGTCCGGCGCCTTCAGGCCGGTCAGTCGATCGAGGACCTCGCCGAAGACATCGCCCGGCTCAGCCTTCTCACCAGCCTTACCGTCCGTCCTGTCCGGGACGCGACCGGCGCCGAGACCGGCCTGTTCGAGGTGCCGGCGGGCGGGCGCCGCTACCGCGCGCTCGAACATCTTGTGAAGACCAAGCGCCTCGCCAATCATGCGAGCGTGCCCTGCATCGTGGTGCCGGCCGACCCCGGCCATACGGCCGAGGAGGACTCGCTCGCGGAAAACCTGCAGCGCGTGGCGCTCCATCCGCTCGATCAGTTTCGGGCCTTCCGGACGCTGCACGACCAGGGGCTGGGGGACGAGGCGATCGCCGCCCGCTTCTTCGTGTCGGTCCGGATCGTGGCCCAACGCCTCAAGCTCGCGCGCGTCAGCCCGACGCTGCTCGACCTCTACGCGCAGGACGGCCTCAGCCTCGAGCAGCTGATGGCGTTCACGGTCCGCGACGATCACGCCCGCCAGGAGGCGGTGTGGTCGGCGCTCGCCCGCAGCAATTCCCGCGAGCCCTACGCGACCCGCCGCATGTTAACCGAGAGCGCGGTAAACGGCACCGACAAGCGCGCCCAGTATGTCGGGCTCGCGGTCTACGAGGCGGCGGGTGGTGTGATGCTGCGGGACCTGTTCGCCGCCGACGATGGCGGCGGCTGGCTCCAAGATATCGCTCTGCTCGACCGCTTGACGGCGGACCGTCTGGCCGAGGACGCCGAGCGCATCCGGGCCGAGGGCTGGCGCTGGGTCGAGGCGATGTCCGATCTGGCCTACGGCCACTCGGTCGGCCTGCGCCGGTTGCGCGGCGAGAGCGGACTGAGCCCGGAGGAGCAAGCGAGCCGCGCGGCGCTGCTGCTGGAAGCCGAGGGGATCGAGGCGGAGCACGCCGCAGCCGAGGAGCTGCCGGCCGCCGCCGACCAGCGTCTCGGAGCAATCGAGGCGATGCTGGAAGCGCTGGACGAGCGGTCGCCGGTCTTCGAGCCGGAGCAGGTCGCCTACGCCGGCGCCTTCGTGTCGCTCGATGCCTCCGGTCGTCTGCGGGTCGAGCGCGGGTACGTGCGCCCGGAGGATGAGCCGGGCGCGGCGGAGCCCGGGACACGTGAGGCCGAAACTGGGACGGACGGGCCGGAGGCGCCATCGCCGGTGCCGGCACTCGGCGCCGCTGCGGCGGCCCCCCTGCCCCCGTGGAGGCCGATGAGGGCAGTGCCGTCATCTCCGATCGGCTTCTGTCCGATTTGACGAGCGGGCGCACCCTCGGCCTGGGCGACGCGCTCGCGCGCGATCCCGACGCCGCGTTGCTCGCCCTGCTGCATGCCCTGACGCTGCAAACGTTCGACCGGGAGAGCGGCGCGCGCGAGACATGTCTGGACATCGAGGTGCGCCACATCGCCCTGACGCGCGCCGCGCCGAGGCTTGCCGACAACCCGGCGGCCATCGCGCTCGCGCAGCGGCATGCCGACGGGTCTCAGCAGCTCCCGGTTCGGCCCCAGGACCGTTGGAAGGCGTTGCGCAGCTTCGATCACGACAGCCGGCACGACCTCCTTGCGTATTGCACGGCGCTCAGCCTCAATGCCGTGATCCTGCCGCACGATCGGCCCGGCCGCACCGTGACGCCCGCCGTTCGGATCGCCCAGCAGGTCGGCCTCGACATGACCCGCAGTTTCACGCCGACGGCCGCGAATGATTTCGGGCGCACGACGAAGACCGGCATTCTCGCCGCGGTGCGACAGGCCAAGGGCGAGGCAGCGGGCCAGCTCATCGACCACCTGCGCAAGGCCGACATGGCCGTAGAAGCAGAACGGCTCGTGGCCGGAACCGGATGGCTGCCGCAGCCGCTGCGCACGCCTGGGGACGATGGCGAAGCCCCCTCCCCTGCCCCGGACGGTGTCGATCGCGGCTCGGCCGCCGAGACCGGTCTTGCGCTTCCGGCCTTCCTGACCGAGCCGGACGCGAGCACCCCGTCGGACGCCGGAGCCTGGCCGCAAGCGGCCGAGTAACGCCATGGCCTTCTGCCGTCTCAGCCGACGCCGGCCCGTTGCGGCGCGGGCCGTGCGCTGACCCCACGCGTGCCGCTCGCCTGTCCCGCAATGGGCGGCGCGTCTCATCCCTCGCGCGAAGTTTGCCGCGGCAGGGCGGCTCATCGCGCCGCGCAGGAGAGGCCGAGGACGGACCGGAAGACCGCGAAGGTCACAGGCGGGCGCGAGAGCAGAACCGCGACGCGGCCGTCACATCTTCGGAGCTGTCCATGAACACGCTGGCCTCCCTCCTGCCGTGGCGCGTCCCCTCCCCTCCCCTCACCGTTCGTCGCCTGTCGCCGAAGAGACGGCCGATGCGCTGATCGCCGCCGCCCATGATCTCGCTGGCCTTCTCGAGACGCGTGGTCGCATCGCGTCGCCCGATCTCCGCGCGGCTGTCGCTTCGGGTCCGAGGGCCTGCGGCGGCGGGCGCTGCATCAGATGCTCGGTGCCGGTCCGGGCCGGCCGGCTAGCGCGCCGGGCTCCGGAGCGCCACCGCGACGTCGCTGACCCTATCGCATCTTGAGCGGGCCGGACGTCGCAAGGGGGCCGATCCACCGGAGGGCCGCGCAGCCGGCCTTCGGAGAGCGAGCGACCTTGGCCGGAGGGGATGGGGGAGGCGGCGCGTCCCCCGTCGCGGCCCGCAACGCCGTGGACCGGGCTTGCTCCCCGGCTGGGCCTCCTCGCACACCAGCAGGCTCGACCGCGGCGTCCTCCGCTGCGCTATGGCCCTGAACCGGGTGTGGGCCTCTCCCCCCTCCGGCGAGGGGCGCCCGTGAAAGCCGCGGCCGGAACGCGCACCGGAGCCTGCCGTGCACGACCATACCGCCGGGGATCCCACCGCGTCCTTCGCCTCGCCGATGGCCGAGGTCCTAACCAACCTCCAGCTGTTCGGCCCCCCCCGAACGCGGACGAGCCGGATCGTCGCCCCCTCCCCGCGCCCGAAGCGCTGGAGGCGATCGTGTCCGGCCTGTTCGCCGTCCTGCCCGAAGGCCTCGCCGAGACCCGGCGGGAGGATGACCTGCCCGACTTGCTCTGGGCGCCCGTCAACCTGTTTCACCGCAGGCTCGAACGCATCGAACGCGACCTCGACGACAACGAGCAGGCTCAACGGCGCAGCCAAGCCGAGCAGGATTTTTCGGAGGTGCGCTCGGTCGAACTCGAGTGGCCCACCGATCACGGCCTCGCCCTAATCGCGCGCCGCGAGAGTTCCGAAGAGATGCGCGAGGCCACGTGCCGGCACTACACGGCGCTCGTTGGCGCCCCGTGGCAGCCGCGAACCGGCTCGCTCGTCGCACGCCCCCGTTTGACCAACGCCGTCATCGACAGCCGTGCCTTTTTGGAGGCGCGGCGGCGCACGGAGGCCGCGGTCCTGATGCCCGATGGGACCCGGGGGCGCGCTGACCAGTGGCCCGACCTGCGACGATCATCGCTCGATCTGGGCCAAACTCGACCGCGTCCATACCAAGTATCCCGACTTGCTCCTGCTTCACGGCGGATCGCCCAGGGGCGCTGAGCACATCGCGGCCCTCTGGGCGCGCCAGCGGCAGGTGCCGCAGGTCGTGCTCAAGCCGGATTGGACCCGCCATCGGAAGCGCGCGCCGTTCAAACGCAACGATGCGCTCCTGGACGCTCTCCCGATCGCCGTGATGGTGTTTCCGGGAAACGGTATCTCGGTGAGCTTGGCGGACAAGGCCTGGGCTCAGGGCATCCTGGGTCCGCCGCTTCCAACTAATGGAGACGTGAGGCCCACCGCGTCGGCGGTTCGGCTCTGCCATCCGCCGACGCGTCCGTTTACAAAACTCAGCGCAGTTGCGTCGGCGGTGGAAAAAATCAGCGCTACGCCGACCGCCTCGCGCCGTCGGGGGAGAGTCGCAGGCAACGCGGGCTTACAAAACTCAGCGTCGCGGGGCCGTCGGTGCTCGATACCGCAGGCTCACTGGCCGCTCGGTGACGTGAAATGGGGTACGACACGCTGACTTTTGCCAGCGGAGCTCCGGGAGACGCTGATTTTTCGCACTCCAGGGGCGACGGGGGGACGGCGAAGGGGCCCACCGGTTCCCGGACTCGGCGCGGCGGCGCTGAGTTTTGTAAAGAATCCCGTTCGTGGCGCTGAGATTTGGAAACCCGGTCGTTGCGCCGGACCGGCGACTCCCGCCTGATAGCCTCCAGGTTGCCGTGCGTGTGACGTCAAGGAGAGTAGGACCGGCCATGAACGCCGCAGAAACCCGTCAGTTGAGCCTGTGGGAGCAGAGCCTTCTGCGTCCTGACGGGGGGACGGTCGGGACGCGGCAGGGCGTCGGTCCGGCCCTCGATGGCCGTATGGACGTCTCGTTCCTCCACAAAGGCTTCTGCATCGCCGGGCTTCCGCTGCGGCGCCCCAAGAACACGATGGAACCGTGGAACCGACGCGACGGCCGCTTCTCGCTTACCGTCGAGCCGGCTCGGTTCGTCCTGCCGAACGGACGCCAGATCGAAGTCGGCGTGCCGTTCGGGCCCAAGGCTCGGCTCCTGTCCATGTGGTTGGCCACGGAAGCGCGCGACCCGCGGCGCAGCGCCGGCGACCGCTGGATGGAGATGGGACGGATCACCGAATGGCTGCAGGCGGTCGGCTTGCCGGTCACGGGCGGCGAGCGGGGGTCGATCGGCCCGACCAAGGACCAGTTGGTGCGACTGAGCTTTCCTATCTTCACGATGTTCCTGAACGGGGATGACGGCGGACACGTCTTCAAGCGTGAGAGCCTGATCGAAGGCGGCGCCTTCAAGGACGACGATCTCGAGGTCTGGGCCTCGGGCGGGCACAGCGCCATGCGGTGGCCGGAAGCCCTGATGCTCAGCCAGAACGCCTACGATCGCTTCACGCGCCACTCGATCCCGGTGCCGACCGCCCGGTTGCGCCAGGTCGCCCACAACGCCATGGCGATCGATATCCTGGTCTACCTCTGCTACCGGCTGCCGCTGCTGTCGCGCGGCGAGAGCGAGCTGCTGACCTGGCGCGATCTGATGGCGCAGTTCGGCTCCTCCGAATTCGCCTCGCGGTTCAAGCAGGCCTTCTCGGAGTCGATCAAGCGCACGCTCGACGCCTACCCGGAAGCCAATGTGGCAATGACCACCGAGGGTCTGGTGCTGCGCCATTCCGAGCCGGCCGAACTGCGACGCGCCTTCGTCGCCGTTGCCGGGAGCCTGCCCCGTCGCGCGCGCGCGGCGCCGCGGCCCCGCAAGCCCCCGCGCGCCACGGATCCGTCCGGTCACGAGACGGGAGGAGACCTGTTGTCCTCAGCCGAGGCCGCGCATGGCTGAACCGCCGCGCGAGACCGCGCCGAGGCCAACCTGACGTCTCAGCCTCACCGAACCCCTCGTCAGCTGCGCCCATCGTGTGGGGCTGACGCGGAGTCACCCCTTCCATTCCGAACGGAGCAACTCGGCAAAAGAAAAGGCCCCCGAGACAATCGCCCCGGAAGCCCTCTCTGTCGTCTGGACAACCTCAGAGAATCACTCCCGGACATCGCTGTCAAGCGCGTGCGACGTGGCTTTCGCCTCGGCGGGCGCTGATCTCTTGCCTCAACGCAGGCGAGGACCATGCATCCCGGATCTCAACCCACGACGCCCTTCGGGCGGCGGCCGCTCTCGCTCGCCATGATGGCCGCGCAGGCGGCGGCCAAGGCCTGCCCCGAGGAGGCGGTTGGGCACAAATGGCGCATCTTCCGCGACGTCACCGAAGCGAAGGATCGTCTCGGCGTGTCGGACCGTGCGCTCGCCGTTCTGAGCGCCCTGCTCACGTTTCATCCCGAGACCACGCTGACGTCCGGCACGGAAACTGTGGTTTTCCCCTCGAACCGCGAGCTGTCCCTACGGGCGCACGGCCCCTCCCCGGCGACCTTGCGGCGGGCCTTGGCGCAACTCGTCGAGGTCGGCTTGGTGATCCGGCGCGATAGCCCGAACGGCAAGCGCTACGCGCGCCGCGACACCGATGGCGGCATCGCGCAGGCCTTCGGTTTCGATCTGACGCCGCTTCTGGTCCGGGCCGCGGAACTCGCCGGCCTCGCACAGGAGGTGAGAGCGGAGGCGCGCTTGCGCACGCTGCTGCGCGAAGAGATCGCCCTGCTGCGCCGGGACATCGTCAAGACCCTCGCGGCCGCCGTCGAAGCCGATTGGCCGGGT
Organism: Methylorubrum salsuginis; assembly: GCF_900114375.1. Lineage (GTDB taxonomy): Bacteria > Pseudomonadota > Alphaproteobacteria > Rhizobiales > Beijerinckiaceae > Methylobacterium > Methylobacterium salsuginis. Next base: position 20,095 of record NZ_FOSV01000018.1, read on the forward strand.
CCATGGTCGGCCCTAGCGGATCGGTTCACGGAACTCGGCGGCATGCCGGGACGCGCCGCCTCCGCTGCAGCGCTGCAGCCGGCCGCCGAGGCACTGCGCATGCTTCGTGGGGACGTGGATAAGTGGCTGTCTGAGGCAACGGATTTCACGAAAACGCACGCCAATGAGTCTCAGAATGAGCGCCATCATCAGAATTCAAAACCAGACCCTGCTCTAGAATCTGAACGATGCTTCCGAAGAAGCCCGGCGGCGACCGAGCGATCCGACTCGGACAGAGTGCGGGCCGATCAGCGTCCCCTCCCCTTGCCCATGGTGCTCGAAGCGTGTCCGGACATCGTTCTGTACGCCCGCGACGGCATCAGGAGCTGGGCCGATCTCGCGACGGTCGCCGAGATCGTGCGTCCCTCCCTCGGGATCAGCTCGAGTGCCTGGGAGGCCGCCGTCGCCGCGATGGGCCGAGACCCGGCGCTGGTGGTGCTGGCGGCGATCCTCCAGCGCGCCGCCATGATCAATGCACCGGGTGGTTACCTGCGCGCCCTGACGCAGAAGGCGCGCTCAGGCGGATTTTCCGCATGGCCGATGCTCCTCGCCCTGTGGCGGCTGCGGCACGGGGCGGCTGGCGCCGAGCGCCGACAGACCGGTTGACCGCGGTCAACTCGGTCACGATGGCGACCGGCCGGGATGTCGGTCGGCGCGATGCAGAAGGGCCCCTCGTGTGCGTCAACGTTCCGGTAACCTTTCGCGTGCTCTTCTCACGGTGTAGCAGCGTGCACAGCCGTTCAAATCGTGACAGGAGATCGAAACCGTGGCCAGCACCGCGGCGCTCGCCGCCTCACCCTCTTCGGTCCCAGCCATCATGGCGATGCATGATCTGATCGCCGGCGACGCCCAAGCGCTGTCGGCAAAACTGCAGTCCCACCGCCAGCGCCTGTTTCCGCCGAAGGCCCGGAAGCAGCTGCGGCGCTTCTCGTCCGGCGAAGCCGCTCGCCTGATCGGCGTCGATGACGGCTACCTGCGGCGCCTGTCGCTCGACGGGAAGGGGCCCGCTCCGGAGATCGGGCCCTCCGGACGGCGCTCGTACTCGAGCGCGGACATCCAGGCCCTGCGCAGCGTTCTCGACGAGGGGGCCAAGACCGGCCGGCGCTACCGGAAGAATCGCCGGGACGAGGAGCATCTCCAAGTCATCGCCGTGGTGAACTTCAAGGGCGGCTCGGGTAAGACGACGACGGCGGCCCACCTCGCTCAGCACATGGCGCTGCAGGGCTACCGCGTGCTCGCCGTCGATCTCGACCCGCAGGCGAGCCTGTCGGCGCTTCATGGAATCCAGCCCGAATTCGACGTACGGGACAACGAAACCCTCTACGCGGCGATCCGCTACGACGAGGCACGCCGTCCCTTGGCCGACGTCATCCAAGAGACCTACTTTCCCGGTCTCGACCTCGTGCCGGGCAATCTCGAACTGATGGAGTTCGAGCACGAGACCCCGCGCGCCCTCCTCCAACGGCGCAGCGACGAGAATTCCCTGTTCTTCACCCGCTTCGCGCAGGCCCTCGCGCCGGTCGCCCCGCGCTACGACGTGGTCGTGGTCGATTGCCCGCCGCAACTTGGCTACCTGACGCTCTCGGCGCTGTGCGCGGCCACCAGTGTGCTCGTCACCGTGCATCCGCAGATGCTCGACGTCATGTCGATGTGCCAGTTCCTGCTGATGACCTCCGAGATGCTCGGGGTCGTCGCCAAGGCCGGCGGCGACATGAACTACGATTGGATGCGCTACCTCGTCACCCGCTACGAGCCGACCGACGGACCGCAGACCCAGATGGTCGCGTTCATGCGGACGTTGTTCGGCGAGCGCGTGCTGACGAACGCGATGCTGAAGAGCACGGCGGTCTCGGATGCCGGCATCACCAAGCAGACGCTGTTCGAGGTCAGTCGCGACCAGTTCACGCGCGCGACCTATGATCGGGCGGTCGAGAGCCTGGACGCGGTCAACGGCGAGATCGAGGCCCTGATCCGCACGGCGTGGGGACGCTGATCCGATGGCTCGCAAGAATCTTCTCGCCGGCCTTCTCGACCCGGTCGAGCCGGCCCCACTGACCGAGTTGACCGCGGTCAACTCTTCGGAGACCGAAGGGACACGGGATCGTTCCGACCGTGTCCCCTCCCCCCTCGTTCCCAGTTTTGCCGGGCGCGGTGCCGTCGGCGCCATGGGCCGCTCGCTCGAGCGCCTGACCTCGGAGGTCGTGTCGGCCCGCGTCGCGGAAGACCAGCTCAAGTCCGGCACCGTTGCGGTCGATCTCGACCCAGGTCTCGTCGATCCGTCACCGGCTCCGGATCGGTTGCCGGTCCTCGACACCCCGAGCGAAGCCCGCTTCATCGAGGTGATCCGAGCCCAGGGTCAGCAGACCCCGATCCTGGTTCGACCGCATCCCGCGGTGCGGGGCCGTTATCAGGTCGCCTTCGGTCATCGCCGGCTGCGCGCCGCGGCCGCCTTAGGCCGCCCCGTCCGTGCCTTGGTCCGGACGCTCACCGATGCCGAACTCGTCGTCGCCCAGGGGCAGGAGAACAACGCGCGGGAAGATCTCAGCTTCATCGAGCGCGCCGCCTTCGCACTGACGCTGGAACGGCTCGGGCATGGCCGCGACGTGATCATGGCCGCCCTTCTCGTCGACAAGACCGAGCTGTCGCGCCTGATCGCCGTGCGACGCGCGGTGCCGGATTTCGTGGTCGCGGCGATCGGTCCTGCCCCGAAAGCGGGGCGGCGCCGATGGATGAGCTTGGCGGATCGCCTCGCCAGCCCGGACATGCAGGCGCGCGCAACCGAAATCGTCGCCGAAGACCCATTCGCCGCCCTCCCCTCCGACCTTCGGTTCGTGCGGGTGTTCGAAGCCGTGAAGCCCGTTCCGTCGCCTGCCCCACCTGTTGCGCCGGCCGCGAAACCTGCGGCTGTCGAGCGAGCGACGGATGCTCGCGGCCTCGCACGCATCGAGCGGACGCCGACGAGCGTGGGCCTGATCATCGATGAGACACGTCATCCTGCCTTCGGTGATTTCCTCGTCGCGCGCCTTCCGGAGCTCTTCGCAGCGTTCCAGCGCGAGCAGGCGGGCGCGACCGAGGCCTCCGCGCCCTGATCGTGCCTGACGGTACCGGATCGGGGCGCGGAACGGCGTGTGCCTCGGTCCGGGCTTCTTCGAAACAACGCGTGACGGAAGCCTCGTTCCACGATCCAGGCTGCAGCTGAGACGACCCAACTCGGTCGATCCGGCGCGAGACGGTGCGTTCCGCCTACGCCCCGGCCGTTGCGGGGAAGACGGAAGCGCGGCGGTCACGGTCCCGCGCATCGTCAGCCGGCATCGGGCTCGTACGGGATGACCGCGGCCGTCTCCTGAAGCCGATCGGTTCCCTCTCTCCGGTAGGGCAGGGGAAGATTGATTCGCGTCGGCCTCCGGACACTCCGGTGTGTCCGGGTGCTCTCCGTTCCGGGGGGGCCCTTCGATCTCACTGCTCGCGTTTGTTGGAGCCGATACACGACCAGCCTCGGGCCAGGACGACATCGTGGCGCCGAGCGGAGCGGTGCTCGCACCGGTCGATGGAATCGGACAACACCGTCGTCCGTATGCGTCGGTCGGCGGGATGGTTGGGTTCGACGGTGTGGCGCGGGCTCCGACGCCCTCTGCGGCCCCATCGATCGGCTTGGTCTGGCCAGGGCCGGCGTTCCGCCTCCGTCCGCTCGACCGCAACGCGCCTCCCCCGCCTCTTTTCCGCCGGCCTGCGGCCTTTGCATCGCGAAGCAAAAGAGGCGGGCGCTGCGCGTCCTCCACATCCGTTCCGGGCCTGCGGGCCGCGCCGCCGCGCGGCCCTGGACTGCGGCGCGAACGGCCCCTGCCCTTTCGGTCGCCATCGAGGCCGCGGAGGTCCGCGGAGCGCCTCGATCAACATCCTTCGGGAGCGACACCATGGCCACCATCGGCACTTTCACCCCGGCGCAGGACGGCTTTCTCCACGGGTCCATCCGCACGCTGACCCTCGACACGCCGGCGCAGCTCGAACCCGTGAACAGCGATCGGGTCGGAGCCCCAGCCTATCGCCTCTATGCGGGGGAGATCGAGTTGGGCGCCGCTTGGGCAAAGACGGCCAAGGAGAGCGGCCGCGCCTATCATCAGATCCGTCTCGATGATCCGAGCTTTCCTGCCCCAATCTTCGCCAACCTGATCGAGGATACTGACACCGGGGTCTTCTCCCTGATCTGGAGCCGCCCGCGGACGGCCAAGCCTGCGCGCCGCGGGACGAGCACGAAGGCGGAAACCGGCAAGGCCGAACGTCGCTCACGTCGGTCCTGAGCGGAGGCAGGCGGGGCCGGACGCGCGCCACCATCGGTGATCGGATGTCCGGCCCAGAGACCTGACTTCCGCCGATGGTCGCCGTTCTTCACCGATCGGCTGCTTCACACTGTTCAGATCGGAGGCCCTCCTGCCCTCGATGCCGCCGATGGATCCCGCCTTTCGACCTGACGACAGAGGTGCGAAGATGTGCTGATCCGTTCGGCGCCTTCGTCCGAAGGGTGATCGAAGCCTGCGGGATTGCGTCGAGCCGAAGCGGGCGTGCTGCTGGGGGAGGGGGACCATGCCGACTTGGCCAAAGGACCTGCTTTTCCGGCATGGTCCGGAACTGCCGATGGCCAAACGGATCCGGCGCACTCAGCACAACATCCATGCGATTCGAGCTTCGGGCTGTCCGGTTCCGACCTCCGCCTTCATCGACACGCTCGATCCCGCACAGATCGAGCTGTGGTTCGCGGACGGCGCCTATCGGGCGCATCGGCTGAGGTCGGCCACCACGCGGCTTGCAGCATTGCCGGAGGACGACAGCACCTCGCAACCGCCGCTGTCTTGAGTTCTTCAGCCGATCGGGGCGACGGTCTCCCCAAACTGCTTTTGTCGCACAACCGATCGATCTCGATCTCATACTTCTCGGCACCCTTCGAAAACGTGCCGTCGCATCTGGGTTGCTCGGTCGGGACGACGGTGTGAGCGTGACTCGGAGCGTGCGTGCTGGCTCGATGATCTGCCGCCGTCGAACCATCCTCGAGAAAGCCGAGATGTCTCTATCGAGACCGTCGGCCGATCCGGGCTCGAAGCGGGATGAGGTCCTCTCCGTCTCGAAAGAAACACCCCGTGCGGACGGGGCTGTGTTCGCTCGTCCCCTCCCCATCCGACGCCCCGCGATCGGACGTCACCGCGGCTGGGTCCATCGTGCTGCGGGCCGGGACATTCGGCCGAAGTCGAGCGCCGGCCTCACGGTCAGCACGGATGTCGCAGCTTTGCTCTGGGCGCCAAGCCTCGCTACACCGGATGCAACCGGTACGGTGCGGCGAAAATGGGAAACGACCAGAGCCAGCGATGAACGTGCTCGTCGTCAACAACCAGAAGGGTGGGGTGGGCAAGACCACCATTGCCGTTCACGTGGCTTGGCACTTCTCCGAGCGCGGTCGCCGCGTGTTGTTCCTCGACCTCGATGCGCAGTCGAACGCATCGGCCACCCTCGCGTCGATGGCCGGCACCACGAGCGCCGCCCGGCTGTTCGAGGTCGGGCAGGTGCCGAGCCCTCGCCCCTGCGCGCCCGACGAGATGGCGATGACGCTGGTGCCGGCCGAGCCGGCGCTGCTCGACGTCGAGCGGGCAGATTCGAAAAGCGTGGGGGTCTTTCGGGAGAACTTGGCAGCTGCGGCCTCCGGCTTCGATCTGTGCGTGATCGATACGCCGCCCTCGATGGGGCTGCGCAACCTCGCGGCCCTGGTCGCCGCGACCCACGTGCTCTCGCCGATCTACCTCGAGGACTACTCGCTGCAGGGCGTGAAGAGCCTGTTGCAGACCGTGATCGGCGTGCAGCAACGCTACCATCGTCCCGACTTGCAGTTCCTCGGCCTGCTGCCGTCGAAATTCAACTCGAAGTCTCCGCGCCAGCGCGCTCATCTCGAGCAGCTGCTGCGCGAGGCGGGCAAATACGTGTTTCCCGGGCACATCACCGATCGCGACGGCTACGCCGAAGCCGTTGCCGAGAAAATCCCGGTCTGGCGTCTCAAGAAGCGCTCGGCGCAGGAGGCGGGACGCGAAATCCGCGGCGTGCTCGACCGCGTGCAGAACGTGCTGTCCGGTTGAGGGCGAAACACCATGGCGCTTGATCTGAGCTTCACGTCGCTCGCCGACATCGCGCAGAGTGGGGGAGGGGGACGCCCCGTCGAGATTCCTCTCGATGAGATCATCGAGGATCCGGATCAGCCCCGGACCCTGTTCGACGACGACGCGTTGCGCGAGCTCGCCGCCTCGATCGCGCGGTTCGGCGTCATCCAGGCGATCAGCGTCCGGCCGAAGAACGCTGCGGGCAAGCACGTCATCATTTTCGGGGCCCGCCGCTACCGTGCCTCGCGTTTGGCCGGGCGGGACCGCATCCGCGCCGTCGTTGAGGCCGCGCAGACCCCGGACGCCTATCTGCAACTGGTCGAGAACGTTCAGCGCGACGACCTCAAGCCTCTGGAAATCGCCGCTTTCGTGACCGGGCGACTTCGGGCCGGTGACCGGACCTCGGCCATCGCCGAACGCCTGGGCAAGCCAAAGGATTGGGTCTCGCGCTACGCCGCCGTCGCGAAGATGCCGGATAGCCTGCGGGACAAGCTGGCGACATCGCCGATCCGAGCCGTCTACGAGCTGTTTCAGGCTTGGCGCGACCATCCCGAGGCGGTCGAGCGCATCGTGCGAAGCCAAGACGCGTTCACCGACGCTCAGGCGCGGCGCATCGCTCAGGATTTGCGCAAGCCGGCCTCTCCACCCAGCCCGTTACCACCAGCGACGCCGGAGCGCGCCGTCGACGCGAGCCAAGGTCGGCCGGTTTCGGGGGAGGAGAGGGCGGCGCCCGACGTGGCCGACGGGGATCGTCCGTCGGTCATCGCGGTCGAAGCTTCCCTCGCGAGCGGCCGAGGGACGAACGCGATCTCCCTCACCCGCGAAGTTCAAGGCCTCGAGCGCACGGTGCGCGCCCTCGACACGCCGATCGCTGCCCGGTGGCTGGCGCATTACGATACACTGTCCGCGCAGCTCGCGGCCGACTTGACCGAGGCGCACGATGTCTGGGTCAGTCGGAGGGCCGCTCTCCTCCTCATCCGTTCGGTGGCCGAGGCCGAGTGAAGCCATGGCGTTGATTAGGACCATCGCAAGTGGTCCGGCGCAGCCTGACGCCGGTCGCATGGTCGAGACGGGTCAAGACGGGCGCGACCGTCCGGCTCGCGCCGAACGGTCAGGCTCTAGGCGCGCCCTGCGGCCGCACCCCGAACCACGCCAACCGGCGCGTTTCGGCCGCTGACGCGGTTACGATCCTTCGCGCACGACACGGGGCACCGACTCGCTTCGTCGACCGACAGGGGACGAGTCCGGGCTCGCAGAGCGAGGCCGACGCGTCAGGCTTCGTGCCATCCTGTTTCCCCTCTGTGATCGGGAAGGCGAAGCGGGCGATCCCTCCGGAAACGGGGCTGTCTGCTCAGCCGTCCTATCGTACCGGCACGGATCGAACCGGCTCAAGGACGAGCGGTGCCCCCAAAATGCTGACGCATTTCGGCTCCCCCCCTCGCCGGCTCCGCCGGTCGCTTCGCGATCCCTGACCCACTTCGACACGGCCTGGTGCGGTCTCTTCGTCTTCCCGACGAGGAGCCCATCATGTCCATCATCGACCACATCTCGGACTTGCGCGCGGAACTCGCGGGCTCGATCCTGACGCGGCAGGAGCGCGCGATGCTCGAGGCCGAACTTGCGGCAGCGCTCGCGGCACGGGTAGAGGCCTCCCGAGCCACACGGACGGCCGAGCGGCCTTAACGCTCGAGGGGCGGGGAGGGGGCGCCGAGGCCTCTCTCCGCCGCGTTGGGACGAGATGAGGCTGCGGGTCCCGCGATCGAGACCTCTCGGCTCGCCGCCGATCCCACAAGGCGCTGTGGTACCCTCATACGCAGTGCCCGCATCTTTCCCTGCATCGTGTTCCTCGCAACGCCGGTGCGACGCGCGAATCCGTTGTCACGAGCAGAGTCGGCCTCTTTGCGATCCGGTCGTGCGGTGCGGAGCACCGTCTGCGGTACCTGTCTCGTCGGCGTTTTCGGTGATGAGCCGAGCCGCACCGATCGGAACACTTCCATCCCGTGGGAACGGCTCAGCCCAGCCACGCCCCTCGCCAAATCTGCTCATGGGCGTGGCCCCGCCTTTCCGAGGTCCGGCACACGCGAGTCGGATGTCCGCCTGAACGGGCGGCTGATGCGCCGCCGCCAAGCCGACAGCTGTTGACCGTTTGGCTTCGCGACCCTGTCTCGCCTTCCTTGAGCCCGAACGTCGTTCCTCATACGGCACGCTTGCCGGCACCACTGTTGGTTCAAACCAACGCTTGAGCGAGGGTGAAGAGGAGTGCAGGATAGGCTTGGCGCCAGCCATTTTTAAAGCGAGGTCGCTTGGCTTTCATCGGTGTCCAAGTCTCAGACGAGCTTAAGGCGCGGTTCACCGCGCGGGCGCAGCGGGAAGGGGGGCAGTCCGCGCTGCTGCGCAGGCTCGTCTGCACGGTGACCGATCAGGCGCCCGACCCGGTCCGGCCGCTCGCCGCGGGCGCGTCCGACAAGGTCACGGTCCGGTTCCGCCGCAGCGAACGGGCTGCCATCACCGATGCGGCGACCGCTCGGGGGATGACACGGACTGGCTGGATCGCCGCGCTGGTGCGCGCCCGTCTCGGCCTCGGCCTTCCCTTGAATCGCGGAGAAGAGGAGGCCTTGCGCGCCATCGCGCGGGAACTCCACCGGATCGGCGGCGGCATCAATCAGATCGCGCGCGCGGCGAATCTCGCCGCACAAACCGGCGAACCTGTCACGTTCGATCCGGCGGTGCTGGAAGAAACGCGCGGCGTCGTCGGCGAGGCAACGAGCGAACTGCGCCAAGTGTTGGCACGCAGCGCCGGCTCCTGGCAGGTGCCGGTATGAACACCGAGAGGGACGCGCTGCCGGTGCGCGGGATCGTCGGGGAAACGGAGACGGCTCTCTCCTATGTCTGGCGGACGCCGGCCCGGCGCCCGCGGAAGCAGCCCTTTGACCCCGTGGCTCCCTCGACGGGGCAGGGGGGCTTGGTCCGCACGGATCGCGCGCGTCTCGAGCGGATCGTCGCGCGGGTCCCGGAAGTGATGGTGAAGATCACGGGACGGACCAAGGGAGCGCAACATCTCCTTTCTCATCTCGCCTACATCACGCGGGACGGTCGGCTCCCCGCGGAAACGGAGGAGGGCATCGTTCTGACGGGCCGCGAGGGCTTGGGCGATTTGCAAGCCCGTTGGATCGACGATGTCGCTCTCGACAACCGTCGTCGCAGCGACGGAACCGTGTCCGTTAATATGATCCTATCGATGCCGCCGGGGACCGATCCAACGAAAGTTCGCGATGCGGTGCGGGCCTTCGCCCTGGACGCGTTTGAAGGTCGGCATGATTTCGCGTTCGTGCAGCATGACGACGAGGCGCATCCCCATGTCCATTTGACCGTGCGCGCGCTCGGCTACGATGGCCGTCGTCTCAATCCGCGCAAGGCCGACTTGCATCACTGGCGTGAGCGGTTCGCCGAGGAGTTGCGTCTGCGCGGCGTGGCAGCGGAAGCCACGCCGCGTCGAGCCCGGGGTCGCGTCCGCAAGGCCGAGCACGGTGCGGTGCGCGCGATCCGCGAGCGCGGTGTCGTCCCGCGGGTCGATCGCCTTGCCCGCGAGGCGATCGTGCGCGAAGCGCGCGGGGAGGGGGCGTCAGAGCGACCCTGGGAAACGCGAACGGCCGAGCGGCAGGTCGCCATTCGGGGCCAGTATCGCGCGACCGCGACGGAACTTGCGCAATCCAGCGAACCCTCGGACCGGGCGTTGGCGGACCGCATCACTGCATTCCTCTCGAACATGCCGGAGCCGAGCCTGCAGCGGCACGCGCTGCTGGGCGAACTCGCCGATCTGGCGAAGGCCGCCCGGATCGACCGAGGCGCCGAAACACCGCTCATCATCGACGCAGATCCGCGATCGACCGAGAAGAATCGTTAGCTCGGTTTATGTCGGCAGATCTATCCTCGACACGTGAAGGCAATCTGCGTCGCCGTCGGTGCATCACAGATCATACCTGCGAATCTCGCCTGGCTTGAGTACGGTTGCTCGAAGATCGTCGGGACAGACCCAAGCTCACGCGAACGCCAGCGTGGAGCCCCTGCTCGTCCCGTCAAGGTAGACGCGGATGGCCAGTTCGGCGGCCTCCCGCTGCATTGCCAAGACGGAGATTGAATAGCCCTCATCAGCCTGCCCGTTAGGAGCGAGCATCGCGCTGAAGGGACCATCCCGCCGCACCATGATGGTGCTCGGGAAGCCGGGCACCGACTGCTAATGCAGGCGGTTGGAGGCCAGGGCCGCGCGGTCGGCGATCTCGACCTGACCGCGCCGCAGGATCACGAGACCGGCCTCGGCCCATTGCGCCAGGATGCGGCTGACGACCTCGCGGACGCTGCCCACGTCGGCGGCGAGTTGCTGGTGGGTCTTGTGGACCACGCCGTCGGGGCCGGCCTCCGTGAAGAGCCGGCGGGCAAGCCTTTGCTCCAGCGGCGCGAAAGCCACCTCCTCGATCAGCGTGAACATGCTCGCCATGAGCCTGGAATAGTCGTCGAGGACGAAGCTTCGAAACTCCGGGCTCTCCGCCATCAACTGCTGGAACGTCGAGGCCGGGATCGCCGCCAGTTCGGTGCGCTCCTCCGCGATGCTCTCGGCAGGGAAGCCCCCGCCGGCCAACAGGCACTGGGTGGTGAGCACGCATGTCCCGCCCGCGCCGACTTTGTAGATCAGCACCTCGCGCCCGCCCTCCGACATCCGGAACACGCGGGTCCGACCGTCGATGCACATGAGGTAGTTCGCGCAGGCGCCATCGAGCTCGTATGCAACGGCCCCGGCTTCGAGGACGGGGAAGTGCACCGTGCCGCGCGCGATCTGCAGATGAGCGGCGGAGAAGCCCTTGATGAGGGGGAAGCGCTCGATCCAGCGCTCGACCTGATGGTTGTCCGGCATGTGTGACGTCCGCCTGCCGCCGGCGCGATGCATGACCGCCCGGTCGTTCTTGGAAGATTCTCCCGCCGCTCCAGGCCGGTGTTAACTGAAGTCACCGGCTCGTTCGGCCTCGCCGGCATACCATTTCCCGCGAGGTCCCATAAGCCGATCACCGGAACGCAAATCCAAGCCGTCCCAGCGCACCTCGCCGCACGAAGACCTACGCCGTCGGCGTCCGAACCCCGACCGCCCTGCGAGGCGACCTCTCCCTGACCCCGCCGCCGCCTCGGTTCCTGAGAGAATCGTCAGCGGCTGCCGACTTGCGTGACCCAGGTCACCGACGCCTGGCCGGATAAGGGCTATCGTCTCCTCAATCGGACCTGCGAACGGCAGGCATGACGACAACGGAGGAGCAAACGCCATGGCATCATCGCGCCGGACGACCGCCCTGGTGGCGGGCCTGACCCTGCCCATCTTGGTCGCCGCCGGATCGGCCCATGCCGCGGCGGGCGACTCCGGCGACCAACGCGCCGAGCGCTGGGGCGAGATCAAGCAGCAGATCTTCGGCGACGCCAAGATCCAGTCCGGGGGCAAGGCGGTGAAGATCGATGCCCCGAAGCGGGCGGATGACGCCTCCCTGGTGCCGATCACCCTGACCGTGCCCGACAAGGACAACGTCGCGGAGCTGTCGCTCATCATCGACGACAACCCGACGCCGTACGCCGCCCACTTCGTCTTCGGCCCGGCGGCGGACCCCAACGAGCTGAAGCTCCGCGTGCGCGTCAACAACTACACCGACGTCCACGCCGTCGCGAAGATGAAGGACGGCACGTTCCAGGAGGCCACGGAGTACGTGAAGGCGTCCGGCGGCTGCTCGGCGCCGATGGGCATGAGCGACGAGGAGGCGATGCAGGGCATGGGCGACATGCGCATGAAGTTCGGCGAGATGCAGCCGGGCAAGCCCGTCCAGGCGACCCTGATGATCCGCCACCCGAACTTCTCGGGCATGCAGATGAACCAAGTGACGCGCGAATACACCCCGGCCCGCTACATCCAGAAGATCATCGTCAGCTACGGCGACAAGAGCGTCTTCACGATGGACGGGGACATCTCGATCTCGGCGAACCCCGTCATCAACTTCGGCTACCTGCCTGACGGCGCCGGCCCGATGAAGGTCACCGCTACGGACAACCAGGGTGGTCACTGGGAGAAAAGCTTCCCGGTCCGTTCGGCAAGCAACTGATGCGACCCGTGCTCCACCTTCCCGTCGTGGCTGCGGCAGCGGTGTTCCTGATCGCCGCAGCGCCCGCCGACTCGCCCGTCGGCGTGCGGGAGCCGGACGGCTACTGGCAGGGGGCGCTGCACGGCTACACGCCACAGACCCTCGCAGGGGCCACCGTCGTCGATGCCGGCGAAGTCGCCAAGCTGATCGAGGACCATAAGCCGGTGCTTCTCGACGTCTCAGAGATCGACCGGAAGCCCGCTGGCCTGCCTCCGGGCCGCCTGTGGTTCCCCATCCACCGCAACATCGCAGGAAGCACGTGGCTGCCGGGCTCGGGTGAAGGCGACCTCGACGCGGTCGCCCAGGACGCCCTCAAGGCACGGGTCGCCGATCTCACCGGGGGCGACCTCGAAAGGCCCATCGTCACCTACTGCCACCCCGACTGCTGGGGCAGTTGGAACCTCGGCAAGCGCCTCGTCGCCCTGGGTTACCGGAAAGTCCACTGGTTCCCGCAGGGCATAGAGGGCTGGCAGGACGGCCATGACACAGCCGTGTCACGCCCTGACGCGCGATGGGCCGCACGCCCGAAGTCGACCGTCGGCCAATGACGACCATCATCCTCTATCCCGAAGGCTCGCCTCGATGATCCGCCGTACCCTCCTCGCCCTCCTCGCGGCGGCGCCGTTCGGGCTCGCCCCGGCCCAGGCCGCCGACTTCCTCCCGTACACGCCGGAAGCCCTGGCCGCCGCGCAGAAGGCCGGCAAGCCCATCCTGGTCGAGATCAGCGCGCCCTGGTGCCCGATCTGCAAGACGCAGAAGCCCATCCTGGCGAAGCTCGGGGCCGACCCGCGGTTCAAGGACTTGCAGGTGTTCGACGTCGATTTCGATAGCCAGAAGCCGGCTCTCAAGGCGCTCAACGCCCGCATGCAAAGCACGTTGATCGCGTTCAAGGGCGAGACGGAGGTCGGGCGCTCCGTCGGCGAGACCCAGCCCGAATGGATCGAGGGACTCTTGGAAAAGGTGCTCTGAGGCGAAACCGATGGTCGCCACCCTTGGCCTTGCCTTCCTCGCCGGCATCCTCTCCGTCCTGTCCCCGTGCGTGCTGCCGCTCCTGCCCCTGGTGCTCGGCGCGGCAGCTTCCGAGCACCGCCTGGGCCCCGCGGCGCTGGCCGCAGGTCTCGCGCTTTCGTTCGTCGTGATCGGCCTGTTCGTCGCCACGGTCGGCTTCGCCATCGGACTCGACACCGACGTGTTTCGCACCGTCGCCGCGGTCCTGCTGGTACTGGTCGGCCTCGTGCTGATGCTACCGGCCGTGCAGACACGGCTGGCAGTGGCGGCCGGTCCAATGAGCGACTGGACCGAGACCCGGTTCGGCGGCTTCTCGACCGCCGGTCTCGTCGGCCAGTTCGGGGTCGGCCTGCTGCTGGGCGCGGTCTGGAGCCCTTGCGTCGGCCCGACGCTGGGCGCCGCCTCGCTCCTGGCCTCTCAGGGCCAAGACCTCTTAAGCGTCGGCCTGACGATGTTCCTGTTCGGTGTCGGTGCGGCGCTGCCGCTGCTGCTTCTCGGCACCCTGTCGCGGGAGGTTCTCATGCGCTGGCGCGACCGCATGATGAGCGCCGGCAAGGGGCTGAAGGCCGCGCTGGGCCTGATCTTGATGGTGAGCGGGGCCGTGATCCTCGCGGGCTACGACAAGACGATCGAGACTGCGCTGGTGAATGCTTCGCCATCCTGGCTCACCGACCTCACCACTCGCTTTTGAGGGCCTGACCAAAGATGCGTCCTGTCCAAACTTACCTCGCCCCGCCGCCTTTCGGCGCCCCGGGCCCGGGACATGAGTGGCAGCGACCAATCGATGCCAAGCAAGTCCGGCTGAAGCCTTGCCGCAGAGATCGACGGGATCATGGGCGTCCGCGTATGCCCGGCCGATCAGACCAACGACACGAGGTTGGCGATCTGTATATCAGTTTGAGCCTGCTCTACGGAACTCTTTGCGATTAAATTAGCTCGGCGGCGCCATTTTTAAAATATTCACTCTTGTCCTTACAAGTCCCTTCATTGCGGGGCCGGTGAAACTCTCTCCGTACCGATGGGCAGGACACGAGCTTGTTCTGGGGCATCGTCGCTCGTACCTCAGCGAGGTTGTCTGTCCGTCCATGGTTCGCCGGACGGCCGCTTGAGCCGCAAGCGGCCGGTTGCGCGAGGGTGGAGGAGGGTGGCGACGGCGTCTATCGGTATCGGCGTGTGCAGAGAATGGCCGATGTGGGACCTCTATTTTATCGAAATATGAAAATTATCTTTCTTTCATGTCCCGAAATCGCTCGATCTTGCCGCCCATTTGAGCTTTGTCCATATCCCCCGACCGTTCTGTTTTCCACGCTTTCTCGCCGGTCGGCATTCTGTACGATGCTCGGTGCAACGCTCGCCCTTCGGCGACATGAAACGCCACGCGTTCGCGGGCGGCGCGGAGCACTGTGTCCCGCATGGTTGGATCGTCCGGGAATGCCCGACGCACGGCGCGGTCGAGCACCGCGATCTGCGAATGCGCTGCGGCAAGGCTCGGATCTGCGACCGTCGGGGCGGCCGACAGACTGCGAATCCGACCTTCCGCTTCGGCATGACTCCGCCGACGACGCTGGAATGCATCGTCTGGGGGCCGGTCTGCTCCGAGGCTCGGACTGTGTGCGAGCCGATCGGGCGTTCCGTTTTCGGATGACCGGGTGGGTTCTCGTCCATCGTTCGCAGCGGCTGCACCGGTTCGCTCCGCTCCATGCTGACTCGATGGACGGCGTGCCGGGTCGTTTCGGCCGTCCTTCGACCGTCGCGCGTCCTGTCGGGCGAGCACTTCGCGGTCCAGTGGCGACGGCGCGTAGCCCGTGACATCCAATCCGCGCCCGTGCGCCTCGAGCCAGATCTCTCGGCGAAACGCCGCGGACCCGGTTACATGCAGAGCCGTCCAATCCCGGTGCCGGGCGATCGCGACGAGGTCGCGAACGACCGCGGTCTCGTGCCGTCGTGTCGAAAGACGATGGCCCTCATCCTTGAACACGAGGTATTCGCCGCGCTCGTCGGCATAAGCGCGCCGCTCGTCCGTGCCATGGGCCGTCGGTGTGATGTAATACTTCCGGGCGACGCGCGCAGGGAGCGGCGCGGCGTTGTTCCCGTCCTCCCGTACGGCCGCATCCGCTGTCACGTCACTCCGGTCGTTCGTGGCTCCGAGCAGGCCGGCAGGGTCTCGATTCCTCCGCTCGATGGTGTCGGCCTCCATCGGCCGCGTTCGGGCACGCCGCCGGTTCGGCCCACTGTCGCTCTCTTCAGCCATGGTGCTGTCTCCGCGTCAGCCCGGCAAGGCCGCGGTTCGCGGCGAGGCGGCGACCTGCCGGTCGATATGCGCGATCGTCCAGTTCCGAATCTCGTCTTCCGACAGACCGGCCAAATCCACCTCGACATCGCCGAAGTTGAAGACCGCGTCCTCCGGGATGCGCGACGGATCGTGAATCTCGTCATCGCTCACGGGCTGCGGAGCCGAGAGCGTCCGCGTGATCGCTCCCAATTCCGTTCGTAAGCTGTCGACTTCATCCGAGAGCGCCTGCCATCGCGCGTCACTGTCGCCGGGCGAGGGGTGTATCCGGATTCGCGGAGGTGGGTGAAGCCTCGCCTGAAAGCGTCGATCCGTGAAATAGCGGATCTTGTCGGCCAGGATCGGTCGAAGGCCCGCCTTTAGGATGAAGCACTTGTCCTGAGACACGAGCTTGAGCTCCTGGGGCAGGAGCAGCGCCCGTTTCTGTTCGGAGAGGGTCTCGCTGTATCCTCGGCTGCCGGATCCGAGCAGACCCGACGGACGGCTGCGGCTTCGTCCCTCGACGGTATCGTAGCCGAAGCGCTCGGAGAGTTCGTTGGCGACCTCTTGGTCCTTCGGGGTGAAAACGACTTCGACGGCATGGTTCGTCATGATGTTCCGCGCGACGTCCGGCCCGTAGATCGCCCGCAACTGCGACGGACTCTGCAGGATGGTCAGGAGGCGCAAGCCGTAACCTGCCAGGAAGGCGACGCCGCGCGCGAGCACGGCGACGTTGCCGAGCGTGGGGAACTCGTCGAGCAGCAGCAAAACCTGCCGGCGCAGGGTCGGATTCTGCTCCGGCAGTTCGCGCGTGTTCAGGTCCACCACCTGCTGAAAAAAGAGGTTGAGCAGAGGGCTCAAGCGTTCGAGATTATCCGGCGAGACCGCCAAGTAGATCGAGATCGGTCGGGTGCGCAGCGCTTGCAGGTCGAAGCTCGATGCCGCGGTCGCCCGATCCACCCGTGGATTGAACCACAATTCGAGGCGGGCCGTGACGGTCTTACGAACGGATTGGAAGGTGTTGTCCGAGGCCGCCAGGAAATCGTTGAGTGCCTGAACGCAGCGCGGCGAGAGGCGATCGGGCCCCGCTCGGCGCTCGGCTATCGCTTTGGCAAAATGTGCCTTCAAATCGGCGGCTGCGGACAGCTGTCGCAGCACCTCGCCGATGGTCAGCGGCAAGCCGGGCGTCTCGGCGACGTAGCCGCCGATCGCGATGAAGGCGGCCCGCGCCGACTGGTGCCAGAACGGATCGGTCCCGGTCTCGGCCGGAAACAGCATGGTCGCGATGCGCTGCAGGTCGTCGTAGCGGTCACCGGAGTCCCGGCGCACGACAGAAAGCGGATTGTACCGCGCGGTGCGGCCCTCCTCGTCGAAGGGATCGAACAGGTAGACCTCCTGCCCGTGCGCGGCGCGAAAGCCCGCCGTGCGCTCCCAATTCTCGCGCTTCACGTCGAGGCAGACGACGGAGTCCGGCCAGTTGAGCAGGTTCGGGATCACGAGCCCGACGCCCTTACCGGAGCGGGTGGGGGCGTAACCGATCACGTGTTCGGTGCCGCCGAAGCACAGGTAGCGCCCATCCTTTGCGCCGAGCAGCAGGCCGCTCCCGGCGCGCAGGCCGTCCGCCCGGATCTCTCGTTCAGTCGCGAAGCGCGCCCGCCCGTGCAGCGGCGGCGGGCGGACGCGGACGGCGGCGCCGAGCCCGAACAGAAAGACCAGCCCGGTACCGAGCAGGCTCAGGCGCATCCAGCGCGCCACCCGCGGATCGTGTCCGTAAAGCGTGCCGTACTCGATCACCGACATCCAGTGCAGGCCGCCGTCGTGGACCCGCAGACCGAGCAGGAGCACATTCGAGGCGACGAACAGGTAGACGGCCGCCAGGAGGCCGAGCGCCACCATCGACAGCCCGATCCTGGCAGGCCAGCCGAGGCTCGGGCTAAGCGGGAGGCCGACGCTTGGCGAGCGGGTCATAATAGACCTCCGAAATCCTGTAGCGTCCGCCCTGGCGGGCCATCTGCACCACGATGTCAATCGAGTGGTGCAGGAGATGCCGGATATCGCGGCGGGCCAGGTCCCGCCCCTCCGCACTCTCCTTGACGAGGAGGGTGAGCTGCTCGAACGCCAGGGTGGCGGAATCGGCGTGGATCGTCGTGATCGAGCCGGGATGGCCGGAATTGACGTTGCGCAGATAGTAGAAGGCCGTCCCGTCGCGCAGCTCCTGCAGCAGGATGCGGTCGGGTCGCATGCGCAGGCACGCCTCCAACAGCTCGCGCGGTCCGGTCCGGGCGAGCCCGTGTCCGTCCTTCGCGTAGAGGAGACGGACGTGGTTGGCGTGCGGCACGCTCAGTTCCGGCGTGTCCTCGATCGTGAGGATGCGCTCGTCGGCCGGAATGCAGCCGACCAGACCCTTGGCCAGGGTCGTCTTGCCGGAACCGGTCGCGCCGGAGATCAGGATGTTGCGTCGGGCCTGAACCGCCCGCTCCAGGAAGAGGCGCCAGGCGCCGGCTTCCTGCAGGCCCACCAGTTCGCACTCGGCTTCGGACAGGGCTCCGTCCGATCGGCGGACATCCGCGAAGAGGTTCTCGCGCTCGAAGGCCTCGAGCGTTAGGATGGAGCGCGCCACCTTTCGAATGGTCAGGCTGAGGGTGCCGTGCGGCACGGCAGGCGGAACAACGATCTGGCAGCGCTCGCCGCCCGGCAGCACGGTGGAGACGATCGGCTGATCGGGCGAGATGTCCTGCTTCGTGAACGCGGCAGCCGCGAGCGCGAGGTGGCTTAAATGGTCCTCGGTCAGGGCCGGTGCGTCGTGGCGGCACCAGCCCGCCGGGCCCTCCACGAAGAGTTCGCCGGGTCGGTTGACGACGATCTCGGTCAACTGCGCATCGCCGAGGAAGACGGCGAAGGGCGCGAGATAGCAGTCGAGCACACGCCGTTCCGCGCTCGGGGGCGCCTGGCTGGATCGCGGCCCGCTTCGCCCCGGATCGTCGGCCCAGGACAAGCGATCCGCGCCGGACCCGCAGCTCATGGTTTGAAGACCGGCCCGCGCGGGCGAAGGCCCGCGGCCCGGTCGAGCGCATCGGTGCGGGATCCGGTCAGACGCAGACCGTAGACGGACGAGAAATCGAGATCGCGGGCGACGAAGATCGAGAGCCGCTCGCCCTGGTTCTTCGTCAGGGTCGGCGGGATGTTGATCGAATTCTCGGTGGCGATCGCGGCCGCGGACTGCCCGCCGCGCTGGACCGTGTTGATCTGCACGCCGCCATCGGAAAACTGCTGGCCCGCGAATTGTCCGGCATCGCCGACCACGGACAGCAGCAGGGCGCCGCCGAAGCGCTCCATGAAGTGGTTGTCGATCTCGCCATCGACCCCCGCCCGCCCGAGGGCGTCGGTCGCCGGCGAGGCGAGCGTTACGACCACGCCGGTCGGCGTTTTCGCGCGGCTCCACAGCACGAACATCCGCGACGCACCGCGGCGGACGCCACCGCGATACTCGCCCACGACCTGCGTGCCCTTCTCCATGAGAACGACGTGACCGTTGTCGCTCAGCACGTCGCGGCTGATCACGCAGGAGACGAAGCCGGCCACGTCCGACGACATGGCGGTCTCGAGCGTGCAGGGGATGGCCGTCCCCTGGGCAACCAGGAGGTTTCGGTCGGGCAGGCGTGCGGCCCGGACGCCCTCGATCACCGTCGGTCTCAGGCGGTCGTTCAGCTCATTGCGCGGCTCGGGGAGCCCGTCGCCGAGCGCGAGGTTTCTCGCCCCGCTCGGATCGATGCCCTCTCCGCCGCGCGATCCGGCTCTCGCCTGCGGCGGTCGATTGTAGACGAGCACCGGCGCTCGCCGGCTGCTCTCGAGGAGATCGTCCGACGGGGGACGGTCGAGCCGCTGAGGCAGGGGCGGCGACGGTGGCAGCGCCGCGGTTTGGGCGGGCTCCGTCGGCGGTTCGCGCGGACGCTCGAAGGTGCCGTTCACCGAAATGGTCGGCGTCGTGCGCGCCTGTGCCGGTGCGGGCTCACGCTTCCAACTGGCCCAGAGCAATCCCCCGCAGAGCGTCACGAGCGCGACCGTCCCGATCACCTTGCGGGCCGTTCCGGGCCGAGCTTGACTGACCCCGGTGACCGGCGTGATCGTACGATCCGTCCCCTCCAGACCGGAAGCGTGCGGCGTGTCGGGTGTCATGGCGTGCCTCCCGTGCTGCGGATCGGTCGGCGGACGGTGCGCATGACGGCCGGGCTGGTCGTGCGCGTGCCGTGATTGACCCCGACCGGGTCGAAGGCCTCGTTGAACAGGCAGGTCACCTGTGCCCCCTGGCGCAGCCGCAGCTCGCGTCCGATCGCGTGCACGACCACGAATTCCCCGCGCACGTCCTTGGGCACCAAGCTCTCGCTGCCGTCGCTCGCGACGAGATAGACAGCCGGCATCTCGCGGTTGCCTTCGAAGCGCAGGAAGGTCTCCTGGCCATCGTCGTAGACGCCGTCGGGCTCGAGCGTCGCGGCGCCTTGGGCGGAGTAGCGCCAGTTCCTCGGTCCCGCCGTGTCCGAGGCTGCGAAGGTCTGCTCGATCGCACCCGCCTCCGCCGCCGAGCGGCGCAGCGCCGCTTCGGTCCGCCGGAGCTCCGCCTCATCGCCGGGATAGGCGAACCGAACCGCGAAGTAGCTGTCCGAGAGCGAGCCGTCGCTGATCGAGAGTTCGAACTGGTAGGACCGTTTGCGGCCGTCGCGGCGCGTGGTCACCACCTGCAGATTGGTGGCAGGATGCCGCTCGCGGGGTTTCAGGAACAGGATGTTGCCGGCTGGCGCGATCTCCCAGGATACGGAATCGCCAATCGCGACATGGGCGATCTCCTCGCCCTCGGCGAACATCACCTGGGTCGAGGCGCGGATCACGCCGTTGATCTTCACGACGTTGGCCGGATCGTAGACGACAGTGCGCATCCGGGCATCGCGGTTGCCCGCTTGTGGATTCTGCAGCGCTTGCGCGGGCCAGGCGGCGCCCGCGAGCAGGATACTCAACATCCCGGCCCGAGCCAGGCATGCGGAACTCGAACGCGCGCTCATGGGGTCACCTCCGGATCCGAGCGGTATTCCGAGACCAGAAAGCCGAGCGGATTGACGAGGCGGTCGCCCGTCGACATTCGCGCCTTGGTCTCGAAGCCGAAGGCAAGGGTGGCGATCCAGTGCGAGGTCTTCGTCTCGTCGCCGCGCCGGCTCTCGCGCAGGTAGCGCACCGAGGCGAGATGCGGCCCGATCAGCGAGATCGCCTTGATGCGGATCGTGGAGACGCCGGACGGGCCGAAGGCCACCTGGGGGCTGTCCGGGTTCGATCCACGATAGAGGCTCGCGAAGCGCGCCTGCTCCGGCGCGCTCGAGAGCAGCGACACCGTCCGGAAGTTCAGGGGCGCCTCGACGAAGCTGTAGCCTTCGCGTACCCGCACGTACTGAGCGAGGAAATACTTCGTGACGGCCTCGTCATAGGTCATTGTGGTCGCGTCGACGCCCGAGACGACGTCGACGATCCCCGTGGCGTTGTCGACGCGCACGACGAAGGGCTCCACGCTCTTCAGGGGGCTGAGCGCGGCGACGGCGCCGACGGCGACGGTCGAGAGCGCGCAGGCCGCCGCCGCCACACTCCACGCCAATCGCTTCGACCGCTCGGCCATGGCGAGGCGGTCGTCCTCCCAGAGCCGGGCGCGCGCGAAGTAGGTCTTGAGGTCTGCCGCCTCAACCATGGTCGATCCTCCCGACGCAGGGCCGGAGCGAACCGGCCAGATCGAAGGCGGGCCGCTGCCGCGGTGCCAGCGCTCCGACCTTGCGGACCGCTGGCCTCGGCGATCCGGTTGGACGTGCCTCCGGCGCGGGATCCGTCGCGCTCACGACCGGCCCCGGGCGTGCTGTCCCCGGCCGCGCGGCCTCCCAATCCCACATCGAACGATTGAGCGGCCGGCGCGCACCCCCGTCGCAGCTCGGCGCCGGCGTCGGTCCCAGCACGGAGGTGCAGCCTCCCAGCCCGGTCGCCGCAGCGACCAGGATCAGCAACGCAATCCGATCCATGTTTCTATCCCCGTCCGTGGCCGACTGCGCCGCCGGCTGCTCTTGGCCGTCCCGATCCGGCTCGTCGGCTCATCGCCGCTCGATCGTGCCGCCCGCCCGACCCTTGCGGACGGCCGACACGGCGCGACCGGCCGCCGCGCGCGAACCGGCAAAGGCACCGAATACCCCGGCCGTCCCGCCGGTCATGGCCACCGCCGTGAGCGCTCGGCTCATGGTGCGACCGGCCAGCGAGGCGCCGCCGCCCGCCAGCGCGCCGGCGATCTCGGGCAACTGGAGCGCCACGTAAGCGGCGAGACCGAGCACGGCGCTGATGGCGACTGCGCCCACGATCAGTTCGCCCCCAGTGGTCGCGTTCGTTCCGTATTTGTCGACGAACTGGCTGACCGTCGTCAGCATCAGTCCGATCAGGGCGATGACGAGCACTTGCAGCACGACGAAGTTGACGAGCTGGCGGGTCCAGGCCTCGGCGAAGGGCCGAGTCACCTCGAACAGGGCGAGCGCCACGAAGATGGGCCCGAGCGCGACGACGAGACTGAGGCCGACCTTGGCGTAGAGCATGACCGCAAATTGCAGGAAGCCGGCGGCCGCGGTGAACACCATCAGGATCGCGGCGATCAGCGCCGGCGCGATGTTGGTCAGGCCAGATTGTTCGTAGATCTGCGTGGCGACGCTGATGCCCTTGTTGAGCAACTGATCGAACGGCCGCCCCGAGCTCATGTTCAGACCAGAGCCGGCGATGCTGTTGCCGATCTCGCGCGGCAGCGTGTCGTTGAAGAGCGTGGTCA
The DNA here is from genome assembly GCF_900114375.1 of Methylorubrum salsuginis. Classification (GTDB taxonomy): domain Bacteria; phylum Pseudomonadota; class Alphaproteobacteria; order Rhizobiales; family Beijerinckiaceae; genus Methylobacterium; species Methylobacterium salsuginis. The sequence continues at coordinate 42,550 of NZ_FOSV01000018.1, forward strand.
CGTAGGCCTGGAAGGTGTCGGCGTTCGTGGCGAGGGTGACGATCGCTACCAGCCGCACCGAGCGCCAAGCGAAGTCCAGGACCGGCTCGCGCACGGCACCGCGCAGGATCGCGATGCCGTAGAGCACGATGTAGAGCATCAGCCCGACGCGCAGGGGGCCGGCCACGGCCGCGGTCAGGTTCGTCACCGAATCCGAGACGAAATGCGTGATCGGCGCCTCGAACTCGCGCAGAAAATCATCGAAGACCTGGATCGCCATGACGGTCTCCCTTCAGCCTCTCAGACTACGAATGGCGCGCTCGCGCCCGAGCATCATCAGACGCTCCTTCGCTGCCCCTGCATTGCGACACTCGGCGTTCTGCCCGATGCCGCCGGGATCGTTGCGGCACCGTCCCCAGGTCTCTTCGAGCCCCTGCGGATCCTCGAGGAATTCGAGCACGGTTCGGCTCTCGGGTCGGGCGGATCGATCGGAGCCGTCGCAGGCGGTGAGCCCGAGAAGCACCGAGAAGCCGAGAACGAGCACCCTCATCGAACGGCGGCCTTCATTTCGTCGACGAGCTGGCGACCGCGCTCGCGCTCGCGCTGGGCGTCCATGCCGCGCTGGGCGCGCTGAATCATTGCCAGGCCCTGAAGGCGCAGGACATCGTTCTGCAGCAAAGCCGACTCGGCCTGCAGACGCGCCGAGAGGTCGGCGACGTCCTTTGCGCCGTGAGCCTGCCCGATTTGCCGCCGCAGCAGGTCGAGCTGGTCCACCCGCTTGGCTGCCGCGTCGTAGACGGCCTCGCCGAGCGTGTGCGCCGTGCCGGTCCGGCGTGCGATGCGCTCGAGCTCCGCCGCGTAGAAGTCGTTGCCGGCGTTGGCGGTGTAGACCCGGTTCTTGGCAAGATAGCCGTTCAACGAGTCGGCGAAGTTCCCTGATCCCGACCCGGCGACCAGACTCTCGATCTGCGAAAACTCGGCCGGCAACGCTTTTCGCAGAGCCGGCGTATTCAGCAGTCCGGCAATCTCGCCTGCATCGGTGATCTTGTTGAAGGAGTCGTAGAGCCGCTTCGCCTCGGTCAACTGATCGGTCAGCGTCGTGATCTGCCGCTCCATCTGCCGGGCCTGTTCGACGAGCTTGGCCACGGCAGTCGGATCGTAGACGAGCTCGAAGGCTGGGATCGGCCCCGCCGTGCCGAGACTCACGACCAGGGTGATCGTCGCGACGACGGAGCGCCTCATGCCGAGTTCCTCTCTGCGTGAAAGACGGGCAGCCAGCGGGCGGGGTCGTCCCCGACCCGCGCCCGGATGCGATCGAGCAGCGCGACCGTCACGGTGCGGCCGGACAGCACGGCGAGATGCGCGTCCTGCCCGGAGAGATCGAGCTCGGCGACGACGGCGTGTCGGCCCTGCTTGACCAGGAAGCGCCGGCTCTCGTGGGACAGCTCTTCCTTGATCAGGGCGAACTCGCGCCGGCTCAGATGAAACCCGTCGACGTAGTCGGCGGCCTGACCGCGGGGATTCGGAAAGAACACTTGCGTCGCGCATTGCTCGACGATCGTGTGAGCGATCGGACTGGCCAATGCGTCGCGCGGGCTCTGCGTCGCGAACAGCATCACGCCGTTCTTCTTGCGGATCGTCTTCAGACCGTCGTTGGCCAAGCTCCGGAATGCGTCGTCGCCGAGAGCCTTCCAGAACTCGTCGATGGCGATCAACAGGCGGCGACCGTCGAGAAGGGCTTCGACGCGATGGAAGAGCACCATCATGAGGGGCGTGCGCAGTTCGGGATCGTCGAGGACGGCGGTCATGTCGAACCCGAGCGCGGGGGCGTCGAGGAGGAGCGCGTCCGCGTCGCCGTCGAGGGCCCAACCGAGCGGCCCCCCCTGACACCACCGTTCCAGCCGCGCGCCGATGCCGTCCGGATCGCGCTGGCCGAGGAAGACCCGCAAGGCCGCGAACGAGCGCTCGTGTTTTGGCAGATCGCGCAGCGCGCGCAGGCCCGCGTCGATCCGTGCCTCCTCCGTCGCGGAGAGCGGACGGCCCTCGGCCGTGACAAGGCGCCGGACGAGGCGTCCGAAAAAGCCGAGGTTCTCGGGCGTCAGGTCGAGTCGCTTCAAGGGGGCGAGGCCGGTCGGCCGGCCCGTCTTGAGGGTCAGGTAGGTTCCGCCCAGGGCCCGCAGCGCGAGCTCGGCGCCGCGATCCTTGTCGAACAGCACGAGTTGGCAGCCGAGCTTTTCGGCCTGGGCCAGCGCGAAGGTGACGAAGACGGTCTTGCCCGAGCCCGAGGGCCCGCAAACGAAGGTGTTGCCGAGATCGCCGGCATGGAAGGCGAAGTGATAGGGCGCGCCGGAGGCCGTCTTCAGGCAGGCGACAGCCGCGCCCCAGTGCGTGCCCTCGGCGTGTCCGGTCGGGAAGGTGTGGAAGGGCGACAGGGCCGCGAAGTTGCGCGAGGTGATCGCGCCGGCCCGCGCGCGATACCGGAACAAGCCCGGCAACTGGGCCCAGTAGGCGGCCTCAAGGCCGAGATCCTCGCGTGCGACGACGGCGCCGGCCTCCGCAAGAAGGCGGCGTGCGCGGGCCATGGTCTCGGACAGGTGGCTCGGATCATCGGCACGCACGAGCACCGAGAGATGATGCTCGCCCATCACGAACCGACCGGATTCGAGGTCGTCGAGCGCAGTGTCGAGGCCCGCGACCTGGCTCGCGGCCGGATCGTTCGCGGAGAGCAGCTGATTCTGCTTTCGGGTCAGGACGGTCTTGGCCTCGGCCTTACCGAGGAAGGCGAAGGATTGGGTCGCGACCAGTTCCATCGGGGCGGAGAGCAGTCCGTCGAGCAGGCCCGGCTTGGTGGCGGCGGGATACTCCTTGAGGCCGAACATGCCGGCGAAGCTTGAGCGGCCGGCGCCGCGGATCTCCACGACCTCGCGACCGAAGACCAGTCGGTTGGTGTAGAGGGTTGGGCCGATCGGGCCGTTCACGAGCGGCACCGGCAGCCTCTCGCCGGAGACGAGTTCGTGCAGGAATTCGGCCGGCTGCGAGAACAGGAGGCCGGCCCGCTCCTCGAGCCCGAGCCGTCGCGGGGCGTAGGCGGCGAGCGCCGCCGTCAGGTCGCGCGTCGCGTCCTCGAGCTTCTTCAAACCGCTCGTCGCATCGCCACTGTCCCGCGAGCGCGCGCCTCCCAGTCGCGCCAGAAGGCTCGCGGCCCGCTCCGTCGGATCCCGGCCGGGATGCCAGACGAGACTGAGCGTCAGTTCGTTGCGGTAGAGATGCTGCTGCGTGAGCTGCGCACGATAGGCGACGTCGAGCTCGCGTGCGAAGGGCGATCGGAAGGTGCCGGTCGGATAGTCCGCGCAGCGTCGGCGCACGATATGGCTCCAGAGCGCGAGGCGCTCGTCGGCCACGTTGCGCAGCGCCAAATTGAGCTTGGTGTGGAGATCGTTGAGTTCGGCCGGATCCGCGGTTTCGAAGGAGACGCCTTCGAGCCGCAGGCAGGTCACGATGGCTCGCGTCGCCAAGCTGACGACGTGCTCGCTGACATGGTGCAGGTAGGGGAGGTGGGCCTCGGCCCCGACCTCGCGCGCCTTCACGCGCAGGGCGCGTCTGTCAGCCATGCGCGAGCTCCTCCGCGCGGTAGCGGCGCACCAGCCGAAGTGGCGTGCACGACGCGCCGCCCCACAGACCTGCATTCCGATGGCGTCCGCGCGTTTCGACCCAGGCGAACAGGATGCGGAACTGGTGCGGATCGTATCGGCATACGAGCCGACAGGCGGCGTGGATCGGGAGGGCGACGAGTCCGTAGAGAAGAGAACCTGCCAGGATGAACAGGACGGACGAGAAGATCATGTTGAGGCCCATGGCCTCCATCGTGACGCCGAGGATCATCGCCGGCCGCGTGCAGGCGAGAAACAGAGTGTCCTCGACGAGGGGCTCGTCGGTCATCGCCTGGCTCCGTTGCGTCATCCGAGGGGCGGAAGAGGGGAGGGGGCGGCAGGCCTACTTGCCGGTGATCGTCGAGACGATCTCGGAGGCCCCGAACAGGATCGCGACGCCGAAGATGACGTAGCCGGCCTTGCGCAGATCGAGGTAACCGAACATCCACGCCATACCGACCACAATCACCGCGATGGTCGCGAGCAGTTTCGCGACGTTGCCGGTCAGCGCGTCGACGATGTTCTGCAGAACTTTCTCGACGCCGCCCAGAGATTGCGCGGCGGCCGGCTCCACCATGGTGAAGGCCAGCAGGACGGACGCGGAAACCAGGAAAGCCGCGTGGCGTTGGGCATGCGTCATCGGTCGTCTCTCTGCGAAGAGGAAAGGGGACGTGCTGCTGTCGGGTGCCGCTAGGGCGCGCTGCCGTAGACCAGGGCCGCGCTCGCCTGCGCCTGTCCGTAGACATCCCACGCGCGCGGTTGATACGTGGCGGTGGTCGGCGGGCCTGGGACAGGGGGCTGCGGAGGAGTGTCGTCCGCTGCAACCCCGCGCACAACCTTGTCCGGGGGCTGAGCCTTCGACCGCGCCGGGCGCCTCGGGTCCACCGTCAAGGCTTTCGCATCCCTGGTGAGGAGTTCACCGGCGACGCGCAGGTTCGTACAGCTGTCGAAGGCTTCACCCAACGGTAAGTCTCTACGATCGAACTCGCGTGCATCGACGCCGAGCAGCCCGAGGCGCACGGGCTGGCCCGCGACTTTCATCTCAGAGGCCAGGGCGATCGCTTCGGGCCGCGACATCGCCCGTACAGTCAGCGCCCGCCCATTCTGATGGGTCGTAAGAACCAGGGGCTCGAATCCGCTGGCGGTACGTGCGGCCGTAACGAGCGCTTGCAGCGGAGCGTCCGGGGCACAGCGTTCGATCAGAGCGAGCAGGGCGACCATCTCGATCATGTAGAGTTCCTCCCCACGCGCCACGATCCTCGATGTCTATGCAGACAAGAAACGTGGCAGAAGCGCATCGATGATGGTCGATGTGCGCAATTTTGTATTCAATCCGCCCGGTTCACCATCGGGTTATTTTGATTTGGACGGCGTTGCGAACGGCTTGGCTTGAAAAAACTTGGCACAAATCGTTCCGCGCGGACTCCGTGAATCTGGTGCTTAAAATGCATAGACTATGCGCAGAGCACCGACGGCACGCATCGAAAGTGCGAACTGAGCGCCTGCTGGCGAGGACGGCCGACTGTCGTGCTCCGGCCACAACTCCCATTGCGCCTCACGCGGCCACCTCGATTGGGATACTGAGCCCTTGCTTCAACTCGTCTCCCAACATGTCGCGTCGTACGATTCGCAGGCCCAAGAAGGAATGCTGGTACGAGGCGATATGGCGATCATAGCTTTCGAGGTCTTGCGCAATGACCGTGAAGGCGAAATCGGCGTCGCCAGTCGTGACGCGGGAGAGGCGCGCGACGAACGGATCATTTCGGAGCGCATCGAACAGGCGGTCCTGTTCATCTGCCGCTTCTCCGTGGAAGCTGCAGAGCAGACTAACCCGAACCGGGAAGCCGACTTTTTTCGGTGACACAACGACAAGATAACTCTCGATGACGCCAGCCTCGACGAGCGCCTGAACACGGCGCGACACCGCGGATTGCGATAATCCGACGATGTCACCGACTTTGGCGGCGCTCAATCGAGGGTCGCTCTGCAAAACATTCAAGATTTTTGCGTCAAGTCGGTCAAGCTTCATATATGGTTTCCCTTGTCGTTTGAACTACGATGTGGAACGTCTTTCATGTAGTATTGCATGGACATAGTCAAAATTTGCCAATAATATGTATTCAGCACGATTGTCTAAAAGATTGACACTCGTGCCAAGCTCGATTTGTCCAGTTAGCAACTCCAGCGCCTTCGATGCAATTTTAAATTGGCGGCGAGGCGCTTAGCAGAGCTCGTGCATCGCGGGCCAGCATCAGCTTGACGATTACCTAATATATTAGGTGGAGGCGGCGGAGCTTACAGGCTGCCATGCCTCATGAGATTGAGGACGGTCTTGGCAGTGAACTTGAGGAAGCTGCGCGCCCAAAAGAAGCTTTCGCAAGAAAGCCTCGCTGCGCTCGCTGACATTAATCGCAACTATGTGGGCATGCTTGAGCGAGAGCAATTCTCTGCAACCATCGATATCATCGAGAAGCTCGCAGATGCGCTCGACGTCGAGCCAACAACTCTTTTGACGCGCGGCTCAAGTTCATAGCCTGTAGACGATCACATTGGCTACGTCGGAGACATACGCTCATTCAGAGGGTTATACAAATCAGTTCTTAGGGCGGATCGCCGCCGCACCAAGTCTTCGTATGTTCTTGACCATGCGGTTAACTACGGGAAGTAAGTATAGAAAGTCTGCGCACTGACATTGAGGCGTTCGGCGAGCGCGGCGACTGGGATGGTTCCAGCGTCGATCATCCCCCGGCCGACGGCCATTTCGGCGTCGATGAGCCGATGCGGGCGGCCCCCTTGCGCCCTTCGTACCTGGGCGGCCTTGCCGGCGGGGTGCCGCTGCGGTTCAAGTTCAAAAACCACCCAACGGTCATGCCGGGGAGATTGAACATCTGTGCCCGGTGGAGGTCTCGGTGTCTATTTGCTCGGTGGGCGAGTGGCGCTTCCGCCTTGCTCCTGTGGCCTGTGGGCGGTATTGAGCATTTCGCACAGCAAATGCCGAGGCAGTCGATTTTTCAAATCACCAGTTGCTTACAGTGCGCAGGAAGTCCAATGCGGCTTCGAGGGCAGGGCGTTTGGTGCCGGCGCGCCCACTCTCCTTCTCCTCAAAGATCCGAAAGCAGCCAGCGGCCTTCAAGACGTCGCACTGCAGATCCAGATCCAGATCCTCGGTTGAAACGCGCGCGCGGCCGATCAGCATGTGAAGATTGTATGAAAACACCCTTTTCCGCACAATAGGTTTCTTCACATATTTTCGTCACGCAAACGGAGCTGTTTCGGATGCCCGGGGAGGGGGCTTCCCTCTATGTGAAGAAAGCGGTCGTTTTCCGCACATTGTATGGTTCAACGATCTGGTGTGCTTCGTGACCTTGTTATTGATATTTGATTTTGGTCTGTTTTGAGTGGCGAAAAGGTATTTATCGTACTGGCTAAGTTATGGTCCGATAAAGGTACACCCAAAACGAACTGAACAGATGGGCTGCTATGGGTGGGAAGCAGGCTTTCATAGGAGCTGTCGCTACGCACTGCATCGCAGCATAAATCGAGCGTTCGTCGAACCTATGATCGAGTGCTACGAACCGCCGTGCTGCCGTAGAGGTCGAGGGACACCCCACACGTAACCCTTCAGGCCAAGCTGTAACGCATGGGGAAAGGCTTGGCCGGTTGAGACGCCCAAGTCCATAGGATAAGCGGGATCGTTCGGGGAAAGGGGGGAGATGTGCCGATCGTGAAGGCGTCTGACGACGCAGATCTCGCGCGGCTGATTAGGTCTGTCGCCGAAGGCGACCGTACGGCTTTGCGCGCGCTCTATATCGCGACCGCCCCGAAACTTCTCGGGACCATCCTGCGTATCATGCAGGATCGGGGTGCGGCCGAGGATGCACTGCAGGAGGTGTTCGTGCGCATCTGGCAGCGGGCCGGCAGCTACGATCCGAACTGCGGCACGCCCTTCCCCTGGCTCGCTGCCATCGCCCGGCACAAGGCGATAGATCGCCTGCGGCAGGAGAAGGCCGCGCGTCTGACTCAGGCCGAGGAGGGCTGGCTGGAGCGCCTGGCCGACCTCGGGGATGGGGAAGCCGACCTCGCCAGGCGCGACGCGCTCGCCCACTGCCTCGACGCCGTCGAGCCGGCGCAGCGCGATTGTCTCGTCCTCGCCTATTGCGAGGGCTGGTCGCGCGAGGAGCTGGCCGCGCGGCACGATCGGCCGGTCAACACCATCAAGACGTGGCTGCGCCGCGGCCTGACCGGCCTGCGCAGCTGCCTAGAGGTGGAGGCGGTATGAGCACGGGACCGGGTAAGTTCGGGCCCGGCGACGGCGCGGAAGCTCCGCCCTTCTGGGTCGAGGATCCGGACGGGGCGGCAGGCGAGTACGTCCTCGGGACTCTCGATGCGGCTGAGCGCGCCGCCTTCGTGCGCGCGTTGGACCGGACGCCCGCGCTGCGGGCTGCCGTCGCTGCCTGGGAGGCGCGGCTCGCACCGCTCGCCGCGACGGCGCCCGCGATGGAGCCGGATCCGCGGGTCTGGGCCGGCATCGAGGCTCAGGTCGCCGCACACCCCGATGCCCAGGGTACGGATGCGGGCGGCACGGCGCGCATCGTCCGGCTGGAGCGCGGATTGCGGCGCTGGCGGTTCGGCGCAGCGGCGGCGAGCGCACTCGCGGCGGGTCTCGCCCTCTGGATCGTCGCCGGGCCGAGGCCCGCGCCGGACGGACAGCAATACCTCGCCGTGGTCGATCGCGGCGGCGCGCTGCCAGCGCTCATCGTGCGCGTTGATCTCGACCTAGGCCGCGTGCATGTGCGCAGCCTCGCGGCGGAGACGCCGCCGGACCGGAGCCTGGAACTCTGGTACATCCACGCGGGGACGGCCCCCCGCTCGCTCGGCCTGATCACCGATGCGACCGAGACCCTGACGGTGCCTTCCGACCTCCGCTCCGATGCTCCCGACGTGACGCTCGCGGTGACGGTGGAGCCGAAGGGTGGCGCCCCAGGGGGTAAGGCGACCGGACCAGTGATCTATTCGGGCCGGCTCATCCGCGAATGAAGGTGGCCAGCCTCTCCCCTGCACGAGGCAGGGGAGAGGCCGTGCGGCCGGCGAGGTCGCGGCGTGCGATCAGGGCATCAGCACGCCGTTAACGACGTGGATCACGCCGTTCGACTGCATGACGTTGGGCACGGTGACGGTGGCGGTGTTGCCCTTAGCATCGGTCACGAAGACCTTCTTGCCCTGCGTCTCGACCGAGAGCGCGGCGCCGTTGACGGTCTTGAGGACGGCCCGGCCGCCGCCTTCCTTGGCCAAAGTCGCCAGGTCCTTGGCGGTGAGCGCGCCGGGGACCACGTGGTACGTCAGGATGCCGGTGAGCTGCGCCTTGTTCTGCGGCTGGACCAGCGTCTCGACCGTGCCCGGCGGAAGCTTGGCGAAGGCGGCGTTGGTCGGCGCGAACACCGTGAACGGGCCAGGACCCGAGAGCGTTTCGACGAGGCCCGCGGCTTTCACGGCGGCGACCAGCGTGGTGTGATCCTTCGAGTTGACCGCGTTCTCGACGATCGTCTTGCTCGCAAGCATCGGCGCGCCGCCGACCATGGGGTTCTTGGCGAGCGCCGGAACCGCCGCGGTGGCGAGGCCGAGGCCGAGGGCAAGAGCGAGGCGGACGAGGATCGTGGACATGCGTTCTGGCTCCCTTGAAGCGCACCCCGTCGGGGGCATCGCGGGTCTTTACGGAGGCCGAGGACCAGAAAGTTTTCAGTCACGCGAAAAAAATTGGGGTCGGTCATCCCTCAAATGTGACCTTGGCGGCGAACTGGCCCAATGGTCTGCACGGGTGGCTTGCAGAAGTTGCTGACGCTACCAGTCTGGTATGGGTGGACCCATACCGGACTGAAAGCGCCGGTTCTCCTCTCCACACCCTAAAAGTACCGTCTTGAACCTAAGTTTACGAACGGGGAGGGCGGCGGTTGGCGACCCAATAAAAAGCCCCGCGCTCGCAAACGGCGCGGGGCGAGTGACGATGGAGTATCCTTGGGAGGATACGCGTTACTCTGCATAATGAATGCCGCACGGCAACGGCTAGTGGTCGAACCGCCAGCCTAAAGCCAAGCTGATGTGCGATAACGCACCTCGGCCTGATTAATGTAGCCGGGTAAGTTTGCTGGACAGCACCGCTTCGTATCCTAAGACTGTCCGTATGACCCCGGTGCGCCGCTGCCTCCATAAGGTCGATCATCTCTCGGCCGTGCCCGATAGCACCGTCGCGGATCGGGTTGATGCCGCCCTTGATGAGCTGGAACAGGCTTACCGCAGGCCAAGCGAGCGCATCGTGGCGCTGGAAACCGTCTTGCAGGAAGTCTGCCGCGATCACAGGACCGGCGGCACACCGCTCGGCCGGTTCGTCCAGTCGAGCGTGGAGCGTCGCCAAGAGAAGCTGGCCCGTTCCGCCTGACCGTGCCCGGTCGGGCCTCAGTGGGTGGCCTGCCCCTCTGCGGCGGCCTTCCGGTCTTTCTTCTTTTTGCGCAGCTTGGCCGCCTTGACCGGCTCGTCGTCGTCCACGGCCCGCTCTGCCAAGGCGAAGCTGTGCAGTTCGCCATGGTCGCCGCTTTGGCCCTCGGCCAACGCATAGAACGCGGCCCGGACGACTTCCTTTTTGGTCGCCTCCGGGTGCCGCTCGCGCACGGCGGCGAGGAGCGCCTTGGGTTTCATGCCGGTAGTGGCGACGCCGCGGAGCGTGTTCGCCAGTTCTTCAATCGAGGCCATATCGCACCTGTTGCCCCTTGCACCGTTCGGGCGGCGTGGGGTTCTTTCGACGGCCTAGCCTAGCATGACAGTCAAATGACAGTCTCCCCGCGTGGATTATGGCTCGGGTGTCACGCTTCTGTGTGCAGGGATCGCCTATGTAGGCCGCAGTTCCTTTCCTGAGACCGGGAACCCACTTACGGCGCGTCGTGGCCTCTGCCGCACGCGCCGTTTTCATTGGAGCCTGAGTTATGAGCAGCCGACCGCTAGGGGTCGAAACCGGCTGTCAGGTCCGGTTCGCTAAAGGTCGACCCATATCGGACCGATAGCGCCGGTTCTCCTCTCCACACCTAAACCGAACTAAACGGATGGGCTGCTGGGGGTCGAGAGCAGCAGTTGGCTCAATGCCCAGAAGCGGACGCCGTCTTCCTTGCCGGGCGTTCGCACCATGATCGGGAGCCACATTGCGCAGATCAAAGTTCAAGGGGCGCGTGAAATCACGCGCTCACCCCGTGAGTGTCTGCAGGCTGATGTTGATCTCGCCTACCCCCTGAGCTGCCGTCTGCATGCTCGACGAGATTTCCTGGGTGACGGCGCTCTGCTCCTCGACCGCAGAGGCCACGCCCGTCACCATCTCGCGCACAGACCCGATGGCTTGCACCACTGACAGCAACGCTCCGACCACCTCTTCCGAGATCCCCTGCATGGCGTGGATGTCCCGCGCGATCCGCCCGGTCGCCTGCGTCACTTGGCTCGACAAGTTCTTCACCTCGCTGGCCACCACGGCAAAGCCACGCCCAGCGTTTCCGGCCCGCGCAGCCTCAATCGTTGCGTTCAACGCCAGCAGGTTGATCTGCTCTCCGACCGCCTGGATGAGTTGGACGACGCCGTTCATCGATACGGCCGCCTCCTTCAGTTTCGCGGTGGAGCGATCAGCGGCGCTGGCCTGTTCGTGGATGGCGTCGACCTCGGAGCGAGAGCGGGTTAAGCTCTGTGCGATCTCCCCGATCGAGGCGCTGAGCTCCTCTGAGGCAGAGGCTACGGCCTGCACGTTGATCAGCGTCTGGCTCGACGCGCTGGTCGCTGCGTGCTGGGCTGCTGTCTTGGCGGTGATGTCCGTGGCGTATTTCACCACCTTGAACGGTTTGCCGTCGTCGTCGAAGATCGGATTATAGCTGGCCTGGATCCAGACCGTTCGACCACCCTTTCCCAGACGTCTGAACACGCCGGCCTGATATTCGCCCCGCCGAAGCATATCCCACAGCTGCAAGTACTCTGCCGACTCTGCATCCGACGGCTCGACGAACGTCCGATGGTGCCGACCGCGCACCTCATCAAGCCGGTAGCCGACGACGTTCAGGAAGTTCTCGTTGGCCTCCAAGATCGTGCCATCCATGCCGAAGTGGATGACGCCCTGCGACCGGTTGATGGCCGCGATCTGTCCCGCCACGTCGGCCCGGTGCAGCTTGTCCTGCGTCACGTCGGTGGCGAACTTGACGACCTTGTACGGCTTGCCTCGCCGGTCGCGGACCGGATTATAGATCGCCTGCAGCCAGAGCTCCCGCCCATCCTTACCGACGCGCTTGTACTCGGCACGCTGGAACTCGCCGCGCGCCAGCGCCGCCCAGAACTGACGATAGGCTTGGCCGTCGCGCTCGGCGGGTAGGACGAACAGGCCGTGGTGCCGGCCCTGGATCTCTTCCAAGGTGTAGCCGACGGTGCTGAGGAAGTTGGGATTGGCCGTCAGAATGGTGCCGTCCAAGGCGAACTCGATGGAGGCGCGTGAGCAACTGATCGCCTGGAGCACAGCCTCCTGATCAAGGCTGTAGCGCTGCTGCGCGGTCACATCGCTCGAGAGTTGGACGACCTTGACAACCCGCCCGGCACGATCGAGCACCGGGCTGTAGCTGAGCTGCAGCCAAACCTCGTCACCTTGCTTAGTGAGATGCCGCGAGCGTGTTGTGCGACACTCCCCCTGAGCGACGGCGGACCAAAGCTCCCGTTGCTCTTGACTGGCCGCCTCGTACGGATCGAGCACTACGTCCAGCGAGTGGCCCCGCAACTCTTCCAAGGTGTAGCCGAGTAGATCACGAAAGCGCGCATTGGCGCTCAGCATTGCACCGGAAGGTGTCAGCTCAACTACGCCCTGGGTGCGCTCTACAGCGTCCAGTAGTGAGTAATCACCGCGGGGGAAGAAAAGCGGCGCCATGTCTCATCCCAAAGCGGCTTTACGGAAGTACCTGGCCCTACACGAACCGGAGCACCGCACCACCGCTATACGGATTGCTGATTTATAGAATGGGCAGAAAGTGCTTAAAAATGACTTAATATGTGGTATCACATATATGTTATCTTGATTTATGCCGAATGATGACCTGGATTAGGGGAATTGCTATCGATTAATACGACTCCTTCGGCCCATGTATGGTTCTGATTGCAAATTTTGCCGAATTAGTGCTGTCCTGATGGCCGGCTGCTTGCTGACGCTCGCCTGCGTGCAGACGCTGCTGATCGGCGCGGCCAATGCCAGCGTGGGCATTTTCAGCACCAAGCGGGATGAACTCGACGCGCAGACATTACACGCGGGGCAGTACCAAATCGTCGGTGCGGTCGCTCGGCTGACCACGGTCGCGTAGCCCCAGACCAGACGTTCCTAGGGTCCGATTTGGGTCGAAGCGGCTGCCATGGCCGGTTCGCAAAAGGTTACCCATAGCAGACTGACAGCGCCGGTTCTCCTCTCCACACCTAAACCGAACCACACGGATGGACTGCTATGGGTCGAAAGCAGCGGTTCGAGGCCACAGGCACAGAGCCGGCTCCTGGCGCAAAACGTTCGTGCACCTCAGGATTTGATTTCCTCATACGGTTTCTGCACGCATTTAAGTGACTGGAAAACGGTCGTTTTCTGCACATGGGATCCGCAAGGCGGAATTGCTGCTGAAGGTGTGAAGCAGGCTGCCAATTGTCGGCGGGTAGCTGAGCGGCGGAAATCTGTTCGGGGCAGCAGTTAGACCCTGGCCCGCCACACTGAAGGCGCGCTCAACTAGCTTTTCGGTGGTCCGCAACGACCTGGTAGGTCTGCGCCGTTCCCTTTCGGGTGCGCTTGGCGGCGTAGAGCGCCGCATCGGCTTGCCGTAGGAGCACATCACGGTCTTGCGAGGCTGTGCTCGACCACGCGATGCCGATCGTTCCCGTCACTCGGGCGATGTGACCCTGTCCGTCGATGACGATCTCAAGATCGTGCAGGAGGCGCCGCACCTTCCGATCGAGTCCCACGCGATCAAGATCGGCGGACACTACGACAGCAAACTCGTCGCCACCCAGCCGTGCCGGAAAACACCCACCGTCGCAGGCGACACGCAAACGATCGGCGACACAGCGTAATACCGCATCACCAGCTGCATGGCCAAGAACATCGTTGACGTCCTTGAACCCGTCGAGGTCGATCAGAAGCACTGCCACGTCGTTGTCCGCAGCGGGCGCCTCACGCAGCCGTGCATCGAGAACGCAGTGAAACTCCGCTCGGTTGGCCAATTGGGTCAGGTCGTCAGTGCGGGCTTGGTGGCGTAGGCGCTGCTCCAGCTCGTACCGCTCGGTGATGTCTTGGATCAGACCAATGAGCGCGACGGGCTTACCATTGGCCAACTCGATCTCGCACGAGCACCGCACGCGCCGCGCGTTGCCTTTGGCGGTTACGAGGTCGGCATCCATCTCGAACGGTTCGCCCGTGTCCAACGTGCGCATCACCGCAGCGACGAACGTCGAGCGGTCCGGCTCGGGAAAGTGGTTCATGATTTCGCCGTTCGGCACACCGCCGCTGACCGGTCGCTCGTGGATGGCAAAGACGCCGTCCGACCAAGCGGTAGTCCCCTGCTCGATGTCGTACCGGTACGATCCCATCTCGGCCATGCGCTCGGCCTGCTTGAACTGACGCCGCTCGCGCTTCAGCCGTTCAACGACCAGACGGTGCTCCTCGGCAGCCTCGGCGGCGCGTAGTGCAACGGTCCGAGCCTGGATCAAGGCCTCGGCGACACATGCCAACTGCTCCAGAACCTCCAGGTCGGTCGGTGTTGGCTCGCGTGGCCGCTCGTCGAGGACGCAGAGCGTGCCGATCGCCACTCGGTTACCGTCGGGCTGCTGGATGCGAACCGGAACGCCCGCGTAGTAGCGGATGTTCGGTGAGCCGGTGACGAACGGGCTTGCGGCGAACCGAGGATCGAGGCGGGCATCCGCTACGGTGAGCGGCGCGTCGGTCTCGACTACGACTGGGCAGAACGTCTGAGCCCGCACAGTCTCCGGTGCCAGAGGCCCGCAGCGTGCCTTGAACCACTGACGCTCCGGAGCGATCAGGGTGATCGAGGACATGCTGGTGCCGAGCATGCGTTGTGCGAGCTTGGCCAGCACATCGAACTCGCGCTCGGGCGGCGTGTCGAGGAGGGCGATCTCAGCCAATGCCTTCTGGCGAAGCGATTCGCGCTGATTGTCCGACATGCGCCGCTCTAACCTACGTGGCCCTGTATAAGCCACGATGCAGCACTGTTTTTATGCTAGGTCGAGTTAAGTAACCGTGAATTAGACCGAAATGCTATCATCCCGTGAGTTTAGATGGCCCGATTACTGCCCTTTCACCATCGATGTAAAGCCCTCGCTTGTACTTCACATCCCTGCGCTAATTACAGATCGCAATCAGGCGACCATGGACCGATTAGCTAAACAAGCTGCTTGCAGCGCGGAGAGCGGACCGGGTTTGCCGAGGAGGTAGCCCTGACCCCTGTCGGCCCCGATCAATTTGAGCGTTGCGAGTTCAGCTGCCGTTTCAATCCCTTCGGCGACGACCTGCGCGCCGGTCTCGCGGGCATAGAACACCATCGCGCTAGCCAAGGCGCGCCGCGCCGGGTCCGTATCGACCGAGCGGGTGAGGCTCATGTCCATCTTAATCAGGTCCGGAGCCAGTTGCACGATATGCTGCAGACCGGAATACCCCGCCCCGGCGTCATCGACGGCGATGCGGACGCCAGCCCGCTTCAGGGGGGCGAGACACGTGTGCAACGCGGGATAGCTCGGAACTGGAGCATGCTCGGTTATTTCGACAATCGTGCGTGCCGCGAACTCGTTGGGAATCAGCTCGACCAAGCGTCCGGTGAGGACGGCCAGAGGCGAGGCGTTGATCGAAAGCGAGAGCGCGGGAGGTAATTCCGGAAACATCGCCAGCGTCGTTCGGATCACGGCCAGTTCGAGGTCGATGCCGAGGTCGACCGAGGCGGCATCGGCGAACCACTGGTCCGGCGAGCGGTAGGGTGTCGGTCGGAAGCGACAGAGAGCCTCGCAACCGGCGATCTGTCCGGTTGGCAGATGGACAATCGGCTGGAAGACAATGTCGTAGTCCTGTGTGGCGATCAACGTGGAGAGGGCGGCGTGGACCTGTTGCGTGCCGCGGTGACGCTGCAGGTCTGCATCGACCTGCTTGGCGGCCAACCCGGCGAACACACGCATCGTCGCCAGATCGCGTTCATTGAGCGATGGGATCGGCCGCGGGCTGAGGCAGCAAAACATCCCGAATGGCGTCCCGTCAGCGAGCCGGATCGGAATGCTGACGTGCGAGCCGATCGGTACGGCGGAAGTGATCGGCAGGTCGCGGGCGAAGGGTAGCTGAGCGGTGTCTGGGATCAGTTCGGGAAGGCGTCCAGCGAGGATGTGGTTGCAGTACACATCGTCGAGGGACTGAGAGTCACCCGGTTTGATGAGGTGTTCGAGGCCCGGGGCATCCACGCGGCGGAACACGGTGCGGCCGGCAACAAACTCGGAGAAATAGGCGATCTCCATACCCAAGTGGTTGCGGATCGCTACGAGCGCTTCTTGGATCACATCAGCCCCAGCCGCAGCCCTTGCAGCGATCGGGCGCAAACGTTCGGATGACTGGAGCATAAGTGGCTCTGCGAGCTGGAATGGTTTCCTTTTGTTTTATACCGAACAAAAAAATAGAACGTTAAAATGGATAAATCCGCGCTGTTACGCTTCAAAGGGCGAAAGATGATGCCCCCCTGCAGCTGCACGACTTGGTCGACTAGTTGACCCTGCGCGACGACTGCGATGGTCCGTACCGGGAGGAGTGAACGGCTAGGCTCCGATCCGCAAGAGGAGCCATGGCAGCAATCCGCTCGACCCGGTTCACACCGTTGTGATGGACTGGACCGCAATACGGTCTGCATCGTGCGTGAGACCCTATCGCCGTCCGGCGGAACTCGTCGTAACCGCCGGACGGCATCGAGACTTCAAAAGCCGATACCGAAAACCTCAGGAGCCGATCAACGATGCAGATGAAGCCCGTTTCCTACGCCATGATCGCCGTGTTCGCCTGTGGCCTTATCGTAACGGTCATTGGCTCGGCGAGAGTGCTGATGGGCATCTGACGGCACCGTAGCTGGAACAGGGTTTGGACGGCGGGGCGCAAGCTTCGCCGTTTCTGCATCTGCGACCTGCTAGAGCCCTTGGCCGGGTGAGGCGGATGGCTCGGATACCGGCTGCAGGCAGTCCGCTTGGTCCTGTCGATGATTAGCAGCACGATCAGGATGCCGGCCCAGGTCGAATTCAGTTCCGTAAGCCGCCTGAATGCGAACGGCCCTGCTGCAGGGCCTGTGGCGATGCCCTATGCCGGTCTCAGGATTTTCAGCCCGCCCATCATAGAACCCCGGCAGCGGCTCAGCAGCTGCTTTCTGCTACGGTTTTGATTTCTACATGGGGTTTCTGCGCATATCTGAGTGACTCGAAAACGGTCGTTTTCTGCACATTAGTTGCCCTATGGACCACACCTCCCAAAATCCTCGACGGCGAGCAGCCTAACGCATTGACGTGGCTGCAAGCTTAACCATACGCCACGTTATGCGCGCGAGTCGGACAGGCTGGGCAGTCTGCCGCGCGGCCATCGCCGTGGCCGCGCTTTACGTGCTCGTGCTGCATGCTGTGCTCGGCAGTTTGATCGTTCTGGCTACGGCCGACCCGCTGCATGTCCTCTGTCTGACAGAAGCCACGCAGAGCGATGCGCCGGTCAAAGCCCCCACTGCGCATTGCCAGTTGTCATGCTGCACGACCGCCTGATCGGCCCCCACGCGGTGGTCCAAGTTCTAAGTTAGTGCAGGGTCGGCCTTTGCTCCACGGATAGCTTGGCCGGCGGAGCCGACCGGGTGAGCGCAGCCGGCCAAGCGGTGAAGGCCGGCACGAACACCTCCGGGGCTGGCGGCCGGTAGCCGAGCGAGGCGTGCGGGCGCACGCTGTTGTAGTGTCGACGCCAGCTCTCGATCACAATCTGTGCCTCCTTGAGCGTGTGTAAGCGCTCGGTGAGAGGCCGGCCGGTCAGGCGGCGTGCGCGGCCGGCTGGGCGAGCGTCCAGTTCCAAGGTAGCAGGTCGGCCAGCCGCTTGGCGGGGTGATCGGCGATGCGCGTGAGCACGTCGCGCAGGTAGACCTCGGGATTGAGCCGGTTCAGCTTGGCCGTCTCGATCAGGGTGTAGAAGACGGCCGCGCGCTCGGCCCCGAGGTCGGAACCGGCGAACAGGTAGTTCTTGCGCCCGACCGCCACGCCGCGCAGTGCCCGTTCGGCCGCGTTGTTGTCGAGCGCGATGCGTCCGTCGTCGAAGGCGCGGGTCAGCGCCAGCCAGCGCGCCAGCATGTAACGCAATGCCTTGGCCAGTTCGGATCGACCCGGCAACTGGGTCAGGCTCCGTTCCGCCCATACCTTCAGCGCGGCCGCCACCGGCTTCGCGCGGGCCTGTCTCTCATGGGTGCGGGCGTCGGGCGGCTTGCCGTGCAACTCGCGTTCGATCCCGTAGAGCGCGCCGATCCGCGCCAGCGCCTCCGCGGCCAGCGCCGAGCCGGTCGCGGCATGCACGTCGAAGATCTTGCGGCGCACGTGCGCCCAGCAGGCCGCCTCGGTGAGTGGGCCGCCCGGTCGGGCCTTCTCGTAGAGCCCGTTGAAGCCGGCATAGCCGTCGGCCACCAGCACGCCGGAGAAGCCTACCAGATGTGCGAGCGGACGCTCGCCCCGACGGTCGGGCGAGGCGAAGAACACCGCCGCCGGCGGACGGGCGCCACCGTGGGGGCGCTCGTCGCGCACATAGGTCCAGAGCCGGCCGGTCCGGGTCTTGCCGCTGCCCGGCGCCAGCACCGGGATCGGCGTGTCGTCGCCGTGCAGGACGGCCGAGCCGGCGATCACCTCCCGGCGCAGGAGATCGACCAGCGGCCTCAAGCTGGCCGCGGTGGCGCCGAGCCAGCCCGAGAGCGTCGAGGTGGCCAGGTCCACCCCGTCACGGGCATAGATCTCGGCCTGGCGGTAGAGCGGCAGGTGATCGTCGAACTTCGCCACCGCGATGTGGGCAAGCAGTCCGGGTCCGGCCCGCCCGCGGGGAACGGCGTGGTGAGGCGCGGGCGCCTGCATCACCTGCTCGCAGGCGCGGCAGGCGAAGGCCTCGCGCACGTGGCGCACGACCTTGAAGCGGCCCGGCACATAGTCGAGGCTCTCGGTCACGTCCTCGCCGATCCGGCGCAAGGCCCCGCCGCAGGCCGGGCAGGTGCAGGGGCCGGCATGAACCACGCTCTCGCGTGGCAGGTGCTCGGGCAGGGCCCGCCGGGCCGGTCTGAGGCGTGCCGCCTCCACCGCCTCGGCCACGACCGGCGCGGCACTCAAGCGCTCGGCCGCGTCGGTCTCCAGCGCCTCGATGGCCAGTTCGAGCTGCTCGACCCGCTCGCCGAGCTTCTCGGAGGAGGCGCCGAACCGCGCCCGCTTCAGCCGGGCGAGTTCGAAGCGCAGCTTCTCGATCAGGGTGTCGGCCTGGACCGCCTCGCGCGCCATGCCGACGATCAGACGCTTGAGCGCGTCGACGTCGTCGGGCAGCAGGGCAGGATCGAGAGCCACGCCAACAGCTTAGGCCTTGCTGAAGGCGCTCGCCACATCCATGCGCCCGGACGCTGCCGCCTCGGTAGTCTACCTCAGCCCGCGATCCTCGGCCGGTCGGTGCGCAGCGGCGTGCGCCAGTCGATGCCCTCCAGCAGCATGGCGAGTTGGGCCGGCGTCAGCGCCGCCGCGGCCCCGGCGGTGGCCGGCCAGACGAAGCGGCCCTTCTCCAGGCGCTTGGCGAACAGGCACAAGCCCTGGCCGTCCCACCACAGCACCTTGATCAGGTGCCCCTGCCGCCCGCGGAACACGAAGGCCTGCCCCGAGAACGGATCGCGGGAGAGATGGTCCTGCACGAGCGCGGCCAGACCGTCGAAGCCCTTGCGCATGTCGGTGTGTCCGGTGGCCAGCTAGACGCGCGAGCCGGACGGGACCGGGATCATCGGTGAAGCAGCGCCGCGATCACGCCCTGCAGCAGCGCCAGGTCCGCCCCAGCTTCGGCCCGCAGCCGGTGACCGCCGGCCAGCTCGATCTCGACGACGCCCGACCCGGCCGGCCTCTCGGCGGTCGCAGCGGCGGGAGGCGGCAGGGCGAGCGGGACGAAGGTCGGCGGGGCGGAGGGCGTCCGGGCCTGCTGCTCGGCCAGCACGGCGCGCCGCCAGCGGAACAGCAGGCTGGAATGCAGGCCGTGTCGACGCGCCACCGCCGAGGCGGTCGTGGCGGGATCGTCCGCCTCGGCCAGGATGGCGCGCTTCTGCTCGGGCGACCAGCTTCGGCGCGTGCCGGCGACGATGATGTGAGGATTGGTCATAGGTCCAGACACAGGGCCGATACAGCGTCATCCGACGCCAGTTCCTGTATCCAGAGCGGAGCGCTACCCACACAAGGCGGCCGTCACCGAGCGCTTACGAGCGTGTAGAAGATCTCACCGTTCAACAGCTCGTCTCGTAGTCGTGCGTTGAAGCTCTCAACGTAACCGTTCTCCCATGGCGAGCCGGGTGCGATGTAGGCTGTTCTGGCGCCGACACCGGTGATCCAGGCTTGCACCGACTTGGCGATGAACTCCGGACCGTTGTCCGAGCGGATATGGCCGGGCACGCCGCGCAGGATGAACAAGTCAGACAGCACGTCGATCACGTCCGCCGCCTTGAGCTTGCGTGCGACGCGGATCGCCAAGCACTCGCGCGTGAACTCATCGACCACGTTCAGCATCCGGAACTTGCGGCCCTCGTGCGTGCGGGCTTCGACAAAGTCGTAGGACCAGACGTGATCGCGATGCTCCGCCCGCAGTCGCAGGCAGGAACCATCCCCGTCCCAAATGCGGCCGCGCTTGGGCTGCCGAGCCGGGATCTTCAGCCCCTCGCGCCGCCAGATCCGCTCGACCCGCTTGTCGTTGACCAGCCAGCCGGCCGCCTTCAGCAAGGCGCTGATCTTCCGATAGCCGTAGCGACCATACCGCTCCGCCAACTCGACGAGATCGGCTGTGAGAGCGGCCTCGTCGTTTCTCCCCCGCGGCGCCTTGCGCTGCGTCGAGCGATGCTGCCCGAGCGCCCGGCAGGCCCGGCGCTCGGACACCTTCATCGTCTGCACGATGTGCTCGACACACGCTCGTCGGCGCGCGGGGCTCAGAAGTTTCCCTTTGCCGCCTCCTGCAGGATCAACTTGTCGAGCGTGAGGTCGGCAATCGCCCTACGCAGCCGCTGGTTCTCGACCTCCAAATCCTTCATCCGCCGGACCTGATCCCTCTTTAGGCCGCCGAACTCCTTGCGCCAGCGATAGTACGTCACCTCGGTCACACCGAGGGCTCGGATCACATCGGCTACGCTCTGGCCCTGCACGATCAACACGTCCGCCTGCCGCAGCTTGGCGACCACATCCTCGGGCTTGTGTCGCTTCGTTCCCATCTGTCCGTCCTCGTCCTGGCTCGAAAGCCATACCTCAGGGCGGACCACTTCCATGGGGGCGGATCACCTCGCCAGCCTCGCCGGGTTGCATCCCGCCGGCCGTCGGCGGAGGTTGCCAAGCAACTGGGGGATGTACTGCCGTCCCGGAGAGCACGCCATGACCCAACCGGACATGCTGCCTCGCGCTGTCGAGACCGTCCTCACTGACTACCTGGAGCGCCTGGATGCAGAGCGGGTGCCGTCGCTCCATGGTCTCTACCTTGTCGGCTCGGTCGCGCTGGACGATTTCCGGGCCGGTGCGAGCGACATCGATTTCGTCGCAGTCATGGACTCTGAGCCTTCGTCTGGGTTGCGTGAGCGGCTGGCCCAGGTCCACGCGGGCCTGACCGAAGCGGGAGGGCCGCACCTCGACGGCCCCTACCTCACCGTCGAGGTGCTCCGGCGGGTGCCAACCGATTACGCGTCGGTGCCCTTCAGCCTGGAGGGACGCTTCCGCGACGGCGAGGTCTGCCGCGAGGTCAACCCGGCCGTCTGGCGTTGCCTCGCACGCCACGGGCGGACGGTGCTGGGGCCGCCGCCGTCCAAACTCGGCATCGCCGACGACGGCGAGGTGCTGCGAGCCTACCAAGTCGGCAACCTGCGAACATACTGGTCGCGGTGGATCGAGCAGGCCGAGACCGCACTCGCTGCGAAAGCCCCCGGCGATGATGCGAGCGCAACCGCGCTGGCTTGGGGCGTGCTGGGGGTGGCCCGCATCATCTGCGCCCTGGAGACAGACAGGGTCGTCTCAAAGTCCGGCGGGGGACGCCACGCGCTGGCCGAGCATCCGGGCCGCTGGCATCCGGTCATTCGCGAGGCACTCGCGGCACACGAAGGCGCAATGGAACGTGTGCCGGTCGAGACCGTCCGGGAAGGACTCGCCTACATGCGCGCGGCCATCGCGACCGCGACCGGTCAGACCGCCGCCTGCAACGACCGGACCTGAGGCGGATGGCCTCTCTACGTCCGGCATGATCCTTTCAAAGGCCATGGTCCCGTCATGACGAGCCGGTGGTAGCGCCTCGTCGCCGAAACGCCCGTTTCGAGGCTGAACCTGGCCGCCGCGGATCGAAGGAGCAGCCGTCGGCGTGGGACGACGACATTACCCTCTCATCGCGGATTGCAAGCCCTCAATTCGCGACCGCGGTCTATCGTTCTACGATTTCAGACCCGGGCATAACCGGAAGCTCTCACCGTTGCCGCCTGTCAGATCAGTGTAGCGATCAGGTCCATCGACGCGGATCGTGGAGCGGTCGGTGCTTCGCTCGACCTTCGGGCCGCCGAACTGACGGCAATCCTGCTCGATCTCAAACACGTTTCCCTGCTTGGGCAGCACCCGGCTCCGGCAACCATTCGCCTTCGAGCTTCCCAGGCCGCCGCCGTCGTAGGTGCGCAGCGCGACGTTCGGCGGGTCCTTGCAGTCGGTGCCCACGTCGACATACGCGCCGTGGCGCAGGGGCAAGGTGTCCGCCAGCGCCGGTCCGACGCCCAGAAGGAGGACGCAGGCCACAATGATTCGAGCAGTCATCGGTCATTCTCTTGGATGTCAGAATATCGGAGATCGGCCACGGTTGAGGAGCGCCGCTCAGGTTCCGACTGGGCCCAGCAGTCTGGCGAGGAAGCGGTAGTAGACCGGCTGCTTCTGACGCAGTTCGTCGCGGGTGAAGGGCTCACGCGCCAGCTTGCCATGCAGGTAGACGCTCGCCGTCATGGCGAAGAACTCGCCTTGGTTTTTCAAGAGATAGGCGTTGGCCGGGTAGAAGCCGCCATCCTTGGCGCGACCGTAGAATGTCAGGATCTCCGGGTTATTCCGGCCGCCCGGCATCTTCCGGAAGTGGTAGACGTGCATGTACTCGTGCAGCAGGATCGGGCGGTCGTCCTTCGGATCGTCGACCGTGATGTTGACGCTGTCGCCGCCGCTGTAGTGGCTGCCCTCGCCGGAGCCGGACCGGACGACGACCGGGAAGCGACGGAGGAACGCCTTCGTGCCTTCGTTCAGCACCGTCGCCTCGACGATGTCGACCTGATGCTCGGCCGCCTGCCACAATTGGCGGATCTCGGCGTTGGGGACGTCCTGGGCCATCTCGATGCGGTAGCCGCGGTAGGTCTCGCCCCCGTCGTCGAAGTGCTGCGCCCCGGCGGTCGCTTGCCGCGGGGCCGCGTGCGCCGGCCCGCCGTGGACCGCCAATGTCCCGGCCACGGCCACGGCCACGGCCAGGGCCGACACGACGTGCCGGATCGGGGATGTCGCCATGCTGATCCTGCCTCCGTTGCTCTCGCCCCGGCGAAGGGCCGGTTTCGATATCGGCGACCATCGCGCCCGCGCCGTTCCACGATGTGACGGGATGCCGGGGACGTGTAACGATGTGTAACGACGTCGGTTTTCGCGTTGCCGCTCCATCCGGCCGACCTATCCTCGGGACATGACCGACGCCGCCACCATCGCCATCGTCGAGGACGACGACGACATCCGCTGCCAACTCGCGAGCTACCTGGAGGACGAGGGTTTCCGCGTGATCTCCCTCGAAGGGGGCGCCGGGCTCGACCGCCTCATCGCGACGGGTCCGAGGCCGAACCTCGTCGTTCTCGACTGGATGCTTCCGGGTGAGGACGGGCTGTCGATCTGCCGCCGCCTGCGCGAGGCGGGAGGGCCGCCGGTCGTCATGCTGACCGCCAAGGACGAGGACATCGACCGCGTGCTGGGGCTTGAGATGGGCGCCGACGACTACGTGTCGAAGCCCTTCAGCTCCCGCGTTCTCCTGGCGCGCATCCGTGCCGTGCTGCGCCGGGCGAACGGCGCGCCGGCCGCCGCGGAAGCTGCCGCGGAGCGGCTCGCGGTCGCCGACCTCGTGGTCGATCTCGCGGGCCGCGCCGTCACCCTCGGCGAGCCGGCGAGGGATGTCCCGCTCACCAGCGCCGAGTACGACCTCCTGCACTGCTTCGTCACCCGACCGCAGCGGGTGCTTTCCCGCGACCAGCTTCTCGACTGGACCCGCGGCCGGACCGCCGACGCCTTCGACCGCACCATTGACGTGCAGGTGAGCCGCCTCCGGCACAAGCTCGATGACGCCGGGAGCACGGCGTCATCCCTGATCAAGACCGTCCGCAACGCCGGCTACATCCTCGCGGCGCCGGTTAAGGCCGCCCCGTGATGGCCCGCGTCGGCCTGCTCGGGCGGATCATGCTGGTCCTGCTGGGGGCGCTCTCGCTGCTGGTCGTGGCGACCTTCGGCATCGACCAGTGGCAACGCGGCCAGGAACGCTCGCCCTACGGCTCACGCTTCCCCCGCCTCGACCAGGCGGCGGGCATCATGGCCCTGATGAAGGACGCCGATCCCGGAAAGTGGCCGGCAATTCTCCGGGCTGTGAGCGGCGAGGCCCTCAGGGCCGAGATCGTCGACGCCCCGCCGGACGAGGATGCGCTGATCCGCGAACCGGTGCTCGAAGCGCGCCTTCACCGCCTGTCGGGCGATGCCGGTGACGGCATCCGGGCCTTCACCACGGCCGACTTGCTCTACCGCGGCAACGGGCCAGCGGATGCCGGCAACCGGCACAAATCCATCGGCAGCCTCGCCCAGGCGACCTACCGGCTGCCGGACGGGCGCACCCTGGTCGTCTCCGCCATCACGCGGCACCGCTCCCTCATGCCGTGGCTGCTCGGCCAGCCGTTGAGCCTGTGGGTGGCCGTCCTGGGCTTGGCGGTGGCCGGCCTCGTCACCATCGGCGCACGGCACGAGCTCGGCCCCCTGCGCCGCCTCACCGAGGCGGTCTCCCGGTTCGACGGCCGCGCGGCGGAGCCGGCCCTCGCCCGCCGGGGAGCCCCGGAGATCCGGCGCCTCGCACAGGCAGTGCAGGCCATGCAGGAGCGCATCGTGGGGCTGATGGGCGAGCGCTCGATGCTGATCGGCGCTATCTCGCACGACCTCAAGACCTACCTGACGCGCATGCGCCTTCGGGCCGAGCGCGTGGCAGAGCCGGAGCGCCGCGACCGACTGGTCGAGGACGTCGACGCGATGACCGCGCTGATCGAGACCTCCCTCGGCTTCGCCCGGGGCACCGCCACCGAGGTCGGCCGCGCCCCGGTGGACCTCGCCGACATCGTGGCGGTTGAGGTGGCCGAGCACGCCGCCCAGGGTGCGCGGATCAGCCTGTCGGGCGAGGAGGTGGCGGACGCCACCGTGGCCGGCGATGCCGTCGCCCTGCGCCGGGTGGTGGCCAACCTGATCGGCAACGCCGTCAAGTTCGGGCGCTCCTCCGTCGCCGTCGCGGTGCGGCGGGCCGGGGGAGCCTGCGAGGTCGTGGTCGAAGATGACGGACCCGGGATCCCGGAGGACGAACGGTCGGCGGTGTTCAGCCCGTACTACCGGGTCGAGCGCTCAAGGAATCGGCGCACCGGCGGGACAGGGCTTGGCCTCGCCATCGCCCGCCAGATCGCCGAGGCGCACGGCGGCACCATCGTTGCCGAGGCGGCCCCAACGGGAGGAGCCCGGCTCGTGGTGAGGCTGCCCGCCCTCGCGTGACGCCGGGCAACGCTTCGAGAGCGACCGTTACACGACGATAAGATCCGGCGAGGACCCGTCACACCCGGGATCATCGCGGGAGCGAACCTCCCTCTCGACCCGATGCGGCCCCGCCGCCGGGACGGGGCGGCATCGAGCCGTCCCGGTCCATTCGAGAGGGAGATCCCCGATGCTGAAGATCCTCGCCCCCGCCGTATTGCTGGCCACCCTCGCGGTGCCCGCCACGGCCATGCCGCTGGTCCAGGACGCGGTTTCCGACGGGTCGGACGGGGAGCAGGTCATCCAGGTCTACGGCGGCTGTGGCCCCTACGCTCACCGCGGTCCCTATGGGGGCTGCCGGACGGGCGGGCAGTGGGGCGGGTACGTCCGCGGCGCGTCCTGCCCGGCCGGCTTCCAAATCGGCCCCTACGGCCGTCGCTGCTGGCCGAACTGAGCCTCTCATTCCCGCAACCCTCCTCGTCCGGCCTGACGCCGGACGCCTATGGAGCGCGTCATGATCCGCAAGCTCATCGTACCCCTCGCCCTGGCAACGGGCGTGCTACTCACCGCACCCGCCGCGGAGGCCCGCGACGGGTGCGGTCCCGGCTTCCATCGCGGCTATTACGGCTACTGCCGACCGAACTGGCGGCCCTACGTCTATCGTCCGTTCGTCTACGGTCCCGGCTATAGCCGCTTCGGCTACCGTCGCTGGGGCGGCTACCGCTGGCACTATCGCTATCGGTACAGCTGGCACCGTTCGTGGCACCGCGGCTTCGCCTGGCACCGGGGCGGGCACCGCTGGGGCGGCTTCCGGCACGGCGGCTGGCACCGGCGCTTCTGACGGGTGGAGGTCGATCCGCCGGAGCGCGGGTCGGCATGCGGCTGTGACCTCGCATCGATTGGCTCGCCTCCGGCCGCTCGTCGGCCGGCCCCGAAACAATCCGCGGCCTACCGCCAGCAGTAGGCCCGGAAGGACTCGACGAGGTGGCTGAACAGGGCGTCGATGCGCGCGCTGCGCCGCACGTCCTCGTGCGCCACGATCCAGGTGTCGAGGTCGAACACGACGCGGTCCGGCAGGACGCGCACGAGATCGCGCTCGCCGACCGGCACCTGCACCATGCCGATGCCGAGGCCGGCGCGGACCGCGGCGAGCTGCGCGGGATGGCTGTCGCTGCGCAGGGCGATGGGCAGTGGCCCGCCCGCCTCGCGGCCCAGGGCATCCAGAACCGCGACATAGGCCGGCATGCGGTCGGGCCCAACCATCCCGTGCCGGGTTAGGTCCGCGACGGTCTCGGGAATGCCGTTCCGGTCGAGGTAGGCTGGCGACGCGAAGAACCCGAGCGGGATGCTGCCGACGTGGCGCGCCACGAGCGAGTTCTGGCTCGGCTGCGCCATGCGCACCGCCACGTCCGCCTCCTGGCCGGGTAGGTCGGTGTTGATGTTGGTGAGAACCAATTCAACCACGAGGCGCGGGTGGCGCTCGCGCAAGGCCACTAGCATCGGCGGTACGACTTCGATGCCGACGAAGTCCGAGACGCTGAGACGGACTGGGCCGGCCACCTCGGACGCCGCGCCCTTCGCCTCGCGCCGGAACGCCTCGGACGCGTGGGCCATGCGCCGGACGTGCCCAACCAAGCCGAGCGCCTCGGGCGTCGGCGCCAACCCGTTCACACCGCGGACGAAGAGCGGTTGCCCTACGGCCCGCTCCAGCGCCTCGACCCGGTGCCGGACGGTGGGCTGGGTGAGGCCCAGCGCCCGCGCCGCGGCCGACAGGCTGCCGGTGTCGAGCACGGTCAGGAATGCCCGCTGATCGTCCCAGTCGAAGTCCGCATCGCTCATAAAAATTCGATAGGCGGCCCAACGGAGCTCGTCAATTTCATGGATCTCCCTCTGGGCGCATCAAGGCGGCGGCGAACGGAGGAACAGATGATGGGAACGGCTCTGGTGTTGGGTGCGACGGGCGGTGTCGGCGGTGCGGTGACCCGGGCGATGTTGGCACGCGGGTGGCACGTCACTGCCCTGGTGCGTGATCCGAGTCGAGCGGCGATTACCTGGGGCGCCCGGGTGGCGCCGGATTGGCAAGCGGGTGATGCCATGAGCCGGGCGGACGTGGTCCGCGCCGCGGAAGGGACGAGCGTCATCGTCCACGCCGTGAACCCGCCCGGCTACCGCAATTGGGACCGGCTGGTCCTGCCGATGCTCGACAACACGCTCGCGGCGGCGCGCAACGCCGGCGCCCGAATCGTCCTGCCGGGCACGATCTACAATTACGATCCGACCCTCGCCGCGGTGATCGACGAGACCACCCCGCAGCAGCCGCGCGGACGGAAGGGCGCCATCCGCGTCGAGATGGAGAAGCGCTTGGCGGGGGCCGCCCCGGAGGTGAGGAGCCTCATCGTGTGGGCGGGCGATTTCTTCGGACCGGGGGCTGGCCAGAGCTGGTTCGCGCAGGCCCTAGCGAAGCCGCCGCTTACGCGCATCCTCAATCCCGGAACGCCGGGCGTCGGGCATGCCTGGGCGTACCTGCCCGACCTCGCCGAGACCATCCTCCGTCTGCTCGAACTGCCGCCGGATCGGCTGATGCCATGCGAGCGGCCGCAGTTTCCCGGCCACTACGATGCCGACGGCGGCGGGATGGCGGCTGCGATCCGTCGGGCCTCGGGTCACCCAAACCTTCCCGAGCGGCGCTTCCCCTGGCCCCTGATGCGGGTGCTCGCGCCGTTCGGCGGGTTCCCCCGGGAGGTTATGGAGGTCCGTCCGCTCTGGGCGCACGCGATGCGCCTCGACGGAGGTCGGTTGATGGACCTTCTCGGCGATGTGCCGTGCACTCCGCTGGATGCTGCGGTTATCACCGCATTGAGAACTTGAGAGGTTCAGGACGCTCGTCTCTTCTTCACCTCAGTCAGTTCGTTTCAAGGCCGTTCGATTTGGCGACGAACGATCTCCGCCAGGTACCGCTATTTTCAGTCGGCTAAGCCCAATCGCCGGACGTCCCCTTTCTCCGATCTGCATCATAAAGCGGAAGGGCAGCAAACCATCCCATCCGGTCCTTCAGCGACAGCGCCGCGAATGTCTGCTTGGGGTCAGGAGTTCGCATCCCGCTTGTTCGGCTGTGCGCCATAAACAGACCTCGCCTGCAGGCCAGACTCCGCGGCGCCTGCCCGCGCGGGGTCCACGACACCGAGTGCCGTTCGCGGGCAGTGTCCGCGAGCGACGGCTTGACATCATTCTTCACGCATGAACCATTCACGATTGAAGGATATGTCAGCAATGGGCGCTCGCAAACGCCGTCTCAGGCTCGACGACCAGCTCTGCTTCGCGCTCTACGCCGCGACGAACGCGGTGGTGCGCGCCTACCGGCCCCTGCTCGGCGAACTGGGCCTCACCTACCCGCAATATCTCGTGATGCTGGCGCTCTGGCAGGACGGCGCCGCGCCGGCCCATACGCTCGCCGCGCGGCTGCAGCTCGGCGCCAGCGCGATCACGCCGCTGGTCGACAGGCTGGAGGCGGCCGGTCTCGTGACCCGCGCGCGAGGGACCGACCGGCGCGTCGTGCTCGTCGCGCTGACGGAAGCCGGCAGGCGTCTGGAGGAGAAGGTCGCCGTCGCGCAGCAGGCCGTCGTCTGCCGTACGGGCCTCGAAGAGGACAGCCTCGCCGCGCTGCGTCAGGAACTGAAGGCCCTTGCCGATCGCATCGCGGGGTCCGGCAGCGTGCCGCAGGACGAAACGGTCTGACGAAGGGCGGCATCCGCCGCGCCGGCCCGACGACGACGAAGGTCCGAAAAAGGGCCGACTTGGGAGGGACGCCAGTGATCGGGGTGACAACGCGGCCGTCGCGGACGGGCCTGCTCGCGGCCGTGCTCGCGCTCGCCCAAACCGTCCTGGGCGTCGCGGCGGGGCGCGCCGAGGATCGTCCGCCCTTCGTCTTCACCGGCATCCCGGATCAGGATGAGAGCCGCCTCGTCGAGCGCTTCGGCCGGGTCGCGACGTACTTGGAGGCCAAACTCGGCGTGCCGGTGCGCTACATCCCGGTGAAGAACTATCCGGCCGCCGTCACCGCCTTCACCAACGGGCAGGTGCAGCTCGCGTGGTTCGGCGGCTTCACCGGGGTCCAGGCCCGCAAGGCGGTGCCCGGGGCGCACGCCATCGCGCAAGGAGCCGAGGACGCGTCCTTCAAGACCTATCTCATCGCCAACGCCCGGTCCGGGCTCACCCCCTCGAAGGACTTCCCGCAGGCGGTCGCGGGGAAGACCTTCACCTTCGGGGCACGGGCCTCGACCTCGGGCCGGCTGATGCCGGAGCACTTCATCCGGCAGGCATTTCCGGGGAAGACGCCGGAGCAGGTGTTTTCCCGCGTCGGCTTCTCGGGCGACCACTCGCGCACGATCCAGCTCGTCGTGTCCGGCGCCTTCGAGGTCGGGGCGGTCGATTACACGGTCTGGGATCTCGACACCAAGGCCGGCAAGCTCGATCCCTCAGTGGTCAAGGTGATCTGGGAGAGCCCGCCCTACCCGGACTACCAGTGGACGGTGCGCGGCGACGTCGAGGCGACCTACGGCGCCGGCTTCACCGAGCGGCTGAGAGCCGCACTCGTTGGGATTGAGGACCCCGCAATCCTCGAACCGTTCGGGCGCTCGAAGTTCGTGCCCGTGACCGATGCGGCCTACGACCCGCTGATCGCGGTCGCCAAGTCCACCGGGCTGCTCGACTGACCCGCCCGTGGCCGCGCCCGCGCTCACCCTCTCGAACGCCTCGGCCGCCTATGGCGGGCGGACCGTACTCGCCGGCATCGACCTGACGATCCGGGCGGGCGAGCGCGTCGCGCTGCTGGGCCGTTCGGGCGCGGGCAAGTCGACGCTGCTCGGCCTCCTCCACGCGCAGGCGCCCGAGCGCATTGCCCTGGTGCCGCAGTCCGCCGCTCTGGTGCGGACGCTGTCGGTGTTCCACAACGTCTATATGGGCCGGCTCGACCGCCGCTCGACCCTGCACAACCTGCGCACCCTCGTCCGGCCGGCCTCGGCCGATTGGCGCGAGGTCGGCGGCGTTCTCGCCCGCGTCGGGCTCGCCGAGGCGATCCGCACCCGCGCCGGGGCGCTGTCGGGCGGGCAGCAGCAGCGGGTCTCGGTCGCCCGCGCCCTCTACAATCGCGGGCCGATCCTGATCGCCGACGAGCCGGTCTCGGCCCTCGACCGCGTCCAGGGCGCGGGCATCCTGGCCGAGATGGCCCGCACCCACGAGACGCTGGTGCTGGCGCTGCACGACGTGGCCCTGGCGCTCGCGGCGACCGACCGCATCGTCGTGCTGGATGCCGGCCGCATCGTCCTCGACGCGCCGGCCCGCGACCTCGATGCCGCGCGGCTTAGCCCCTACTATGCGGGGACGGCGTGAGCGGGCCCGGGCGCCTTGCCCCGCACGGGCCGTCCGCCGGCTACAGCGCCGTCAGCCGCTGGTTCGCGGCGCTCGCGCTCGCCGCCCTGCTCGCCGCCGACCTCCACGTATCGAGCCTGCAGCCCTGGGCCGAGCTGCGGCGGCTGCTCGCGGGATTCGTGCGCGCCGACTTCCCCTCGGTCGAGGCCTGGAGCATCGTCCACACGGTCGCCTTCGCCGTGCTCGGCGTCGGGATCGGCGCAGGGGCGGGCTTCGGGCTCGCGATTCCCTTCGCCCACTCGCGCGCGGTGCGCGGGCTCTGCGCGGCCCTGCGGTCCGTGCACGAGCTGTTCTGGGCGCTCCTCCTGATGCAGGTCTTCGGCCTCTCGGCGACGACCGGCATCCTCGCCCTCGCGCTGCCCTATGCCGGCATCTGCGCCAAGGTCTATTCGGAGATCATCGAGGAGGCCGACCTCGCGGCGCTCCGCGTCCTGCCGCCCGGCACCGGCGCGGTCTCGGCGTTCGCCTACGCCCGCCTGCCGGACGTGGCGGACAAGCTGCGCCACTACACCCTCTACCGGCTCGAATGCGGCCTGCGCGCGACCCTGGTGCTCGGCTTCATCGGCCTGCCGACCATGGGCTTCCACCTCGAATCCGCCTTCCGCCAGGGCCGCTACGGCGAGGCGGGCGCCCTGCTCCTCGTGTTCTATGTCCTGATCGGCACGCGCCGGCTGTGGCTGCGCCCGCTCACCTTGCCGTTCCTCGCGGTCGCGAGCCTGCTCGCTTTGCCCGCCACGGTCGGCAGCACCGCAATCGGCGCGAGCCTCGCCCGCTTCCTCGAGCACGACATCGTGCCGGCCCCGTTGCGCGGCGCGGCCCTGTCCGATCCCGACACCTGGGCCCAGTTCGGGGCGTGGCTGCGGCCGATCCTGACCGATCAGGTCGGCCCGGGCATCCTCCAGACCCTGATGCTGGCGCAGGTCGCGCTGGTGGCGACTGCGCTTGGGAGCCTCGTCCTATTCCCCCTCGTGTCCCGGCGCTTTGCCGGGCGCATCGGCCAGCCGCTCGGCCGCGTCCTCCTCGTCACCGTGCGCTCGACGCCGGAATACATGCTGGCCTACGTCGCCCTCCTGCTGCTCGGGCCCTCGATGCTGCCCGCGATCCTGGCGCTGTCGATCCACAATGCCGGCATCGTCGGCTACCTCATGGGCCGCCACGCCGACGACCTGCCCTACCGCCCGGACGCGCCGCGGGGGCTGAACCTCTACGCCTACGAGACCGTGCCGCGGCTCTACGGCCAGTTCCTAGCCTACCTGCTCTATCGCTGGGAGATCATCCTGCGCGAGAGCGCGATCCTCGGCATGCTCGGCGTGGCCACGCTCGGCTTCCACATCGACGCCGCGATCTCGGAATTGCGGCTCGACGTGGCCGTCATCCTGATCGCCGCGACCGCCGCGATGACGATGGCGGTCGATGCCCTGTCGCGGGCGCTGCGCCGCACCTTACGCATCGCCGACCTGCCGACGCGCCTGTCGCGGCCGCTGGCTCCGCGCACGGGGGCCTGAGATGGGCGCCCGCATCATCGTCGCCACGGCCGGACACATCGACCACGGCAAGACTTCGCTCGTGAAGGCGCTGACCGGCATCGATGCAGACCGGCTGCCCGAGGAGAAGGCGCGCGGCATCACGCTCGACCTCGGCTTCGCCTACCACCACGGCGACGATGGGACGACGCTCGGCTTCGTCGACGTGCCGGGCCACGAGCGGCTGGTGCGCACCATGGTGGCGGGCGCCACGGGCGTCGACGCCGCGCTCCTCGTCGTGGCGGCCGACGACGGCGTCATGCCCCAGACCCGCGAGCATCTGGCGATCCTCGACCTCCTCGGGATCGGCCGCGGCGTCGTCGCGATCACGAAGAGCGACCGCGTCGAGGAGACCCGCCTCGCCGCGGTAAGGCAGGAAGTCCGCGCCCTCGTCGCCGGCACCGCGCTGGCTGACAGCTTGATCCTGCCCTGCTCGGCTCGCACCGGCGCCGGGATCGCGGCGCTCGCCGCCGGTCTCGCCGCGGCGGTCGGAGAGAGCGCCGAGCGCGCGCCGCAGCGGGGGTTCCGCCTCGCGGTGGACCGCCACTTCACCGTGCCGGGCGTCGGGCTCGTGGTCACCGGGGCGGTCCATGCCGGGACGGTGGCGGTCGGCGACCGGCTCCTGCTCTCGCCCGGCGGGCGCGAGGTGCGGGTGCGTGGGCTGCGTGCGCAGGACCGGGAGACAGCAAGCGGCGCGGCGGGCGAGCGCTGCGCCCTCAACATCGTCGGCGCACGCCTGTCCCGCGAGGACGTGCACCGGGGCGACTGGCTCCTGGCTCCCGACCTGCACGCGCCCGCGACCCGCCTCGACGTGCGCCTGCGCCTGCTGCCCTCCGAGGCCGGGCCGCTGCGCCACCGCACCCCCGTCCAGGTCCATCTCGGCGCGGCCGCGGTCGCGGGCCGGGTGCTGCTCCTCGACGGGTCCTCGCTCGAACCGGGCCGGGAGGGGCTGGCCCAACTCACCCTAGACGCGCCGCTCGGTGCGCTCGGCGGCGATGCTTACGTGCTGCGCGACGCCTCCGCCCGGCGGACGCTGGGCGGGGGCCGCGTCCTCGATCCGTTCGGCCCTCGCCGCGGCCTGCGGACCCCGGGCCGCCGGACGCTGCTCGAAGCGCTCGGGGAACCGGACGACGCGCGCGCGCTGTCGCGGGCGCTCGACGGTACTGAGGGCGGGCTCGACCTCGACCACTTCCGCCGCGTCCGCAACGTCGTGCCTGCCGCCGAGGCCGCCTTATTTGCAGCAGCCGACCTGCGCGTCGTGCCCGGACCATCGGGCCGGCTCGGCTTCGTGGCTCCCCGCCTCGATGCGCTGGCCGAGCGGCTGCGCGCGAGCCTCGACGCGTGCCACCGGGACGAGCCGGACAATCCAGGCCTCACTTTCGAAGAGTTGCTGGGCTCCATCCCGCGGCCGCTGCATCCGGCCGTGCGCCCCGCCCTGCAGGGTGAGCTCGAGGCCGGCCGCATCGTGCGGCGCGGCGCCGTCCATCACCGCCCCGGCCACGTCATCCGCCTCGCCCCGGTCGATGTCGAGCTGTGGGAGCGGGTCCGCGCGGTCCAGCGCGCGGCGGGCCGCGACCAGCACCGTCTCAGCCGTCTCGCCGAACGGCTCGGCCACGAGCCCGACGAGATCCGGCCGCTGCTCGACAAGCTCGGGCGGATCGGCTGGCTGCGGCGGGTCTCGAAGGCCTACTACGTCCTGCCCGAGGCCGCCGCCGATCTCGCGGGCGTGGCCGAGGCGGTCGCCGCCGAGCATCCCGACGGGCTCCTCACCGTCGGCAACTTCCGCGCGGCGGCGGGGATCGACCGCCACATCACCATGCCGCTCCTCGAACATTTCGACGCCGCCGGCTTCACCACCCGCCTTGGCGAGGGCCGGCGCATCACCGGCGACCGCCGGGCGATTTTTTCGCCCGACGGGGCCGTCGCCGGCACGGAATCGACCCTTCCATGAACGCACCCGCGAAAAGCCCATCGGCGCCTACGCGCCCGCGACCACCCTCGGTCGAGCGCCTGCTCACGCATCACGGGGCGGCGGCACCGCTCGCGGCCTACGGGCGCACGGCGCTGACCGGGGCGATCCGGGCCGAACTCGCCGCGATTCGGGCGGGCGACGCCGAAATGGCGCCGGAAGCCGCGCTGCTGGCGCGTGCGGATGCACGTCTCGCCGCCGAGCGGCGCCCGTCGCTGCGCCCCGTCCTCAATCTGACCGGGACGGTGCTGCACACCAATCTCGGCCGCGCCCTGCTCCCGCAAGAGGCCGCGCAGGCTGTCGCCGCCGTGATGACGGGTGCGGCAAACCTCGAATTCGATCTGGAGCGCGGCGAGCGGGGCGAGCGCGACAGCCATGTCGAGGCGCTGGTCCGGCGGCTCACCGGGGCCGAGGCGGCGGTCGTGGTCAACAACAACGCGGCCGCCGTGCTGCTCGTGCTCAACGCGCTCGCCATGCGCCGGGAGGTGATCGTCTCGCGCGGCGAACTCGTCGAGATCGGCGGCTCGTTCCGGGTGCCGGACGTGATGGCGCGGGCCGGCTGCCGGCTACGCGAGGTCGGCACCACCAACCGCACGCATCTGGCCGACTACGCCGAGGCGATCGGCCCGAGGACGGGGCTCGTGATGAAGGTGCATCCGAGCAACTACGCGATCCACGGCTTCACCGCCGAGGCCGCCGAGGCCGATCTTGGGCGCCTGTGCCGGGAGCGCGGCGTGCCCTTCGCGGTCGATCTCGGCAGCGGCAACCTGATCGACTTCTCCTCCTACGGCCTGCCGCCGGAGCCGACCGTGCAGGCGGCGCTCGCCAACGCCGACCTCGTCACCTTTTCCGGTGACAAGCTGCTCGGCGCCGTGCAGTGCGGCATCATCGCAGGCCGACGCGACCTGATCGCCCGCGTGCGAAAGAATCCGCTGAAGCGGGCGCTGCGGGTCGACAAGATGACCTACGCGGCGCTGGAGGCCACCTTACGCCTTTACCTCCATCCCGAGACCCTGAGCGAGCGGTTGCCGACCCTGCGCCTGCTAACTCGCCCCGAGGCCGAGATCCGCGCGCAGGCCGAGCGGCTGCTCCCCCGCGTCTCGGAGCGGTTGACTGGACTGGCCGCGGTCGCGCTCGAGCCGTGCACGAGCCAGATCGGCTCCGGCGCGCTGCCGGTCGAGACGCTGCCGAGTGCCTGCCTCGCCCTCCGCCCGCCCGTCGACGAGCGCCGGGCCGGCGCGTGGCTGAAGCGGCTGGCGGAACGCCTGCGCGCCCTGCCGGTGCCGGTGATCGGCCGCATCGGCGACGGGGCGCTGCGCCTCGACCTGCGCACGCTGGAGGACGAGGCCGTCTTCCTCGCCCAGATCGATGCGCTGGCCGGGGCTGCCTTCCCTTCACGCGAGGAAACGTGACTGTCCTCCCCCATGCCGCGCTGCTACACCGACCGACGGAGGCGAACGGGGTCTGGTGGCCCTCCTGGTCTTCAAAACCAGCGGTACGCCAACAGCGTACGGTGGGTTCGATTCCCATCCGCTTCCGCCAACGCCATCGCATCGGATCGACGATGATCCCGGTCCGGCTCGCCGCCGCGCTCCTGCTCCTCGCCACCGGTGCCGCCAAGGCCGAGGGTGCAAAGGCCGAGGGCGATCCGGTCGCGGGCGCCACCGCCTTCCGGGCCTGCCTGTCCTGCCACGCCCTGGAACCCGGCCGCCACATGACCGGCCCGAGCCTGTCGGGCATCTACGGTGCGCCGGCCGGCAAGGCGGAAGGCTTCGATCGCTACTCGGAGGCGCTGGCCGCAGCGCACTTCGCCTGGACGCCGCAACGGCTCGACGCGTGGCTCGCGAACCCCTCCGCGCTCGTGCCGGGCAGCCGCATGACCTACCTCGTCGCCGACGCGACCGTGCGGGCCGACCTCATCGCCTACCTGAAGGCCCTGCACGACGGCCGGACCGACGGCCTCGCCATCCCCCAGGCGAGCGCGCTCGACCTCAAGTCGCTGGGCCGCGCGAGCAGGGTCGAGGCGGTCCGGCTTTGCCGCGACACCTTCCGCGTGACCCTCAAGAACGGCGTCACCCTGCCGCTGTGGGAGCGCAACCTGCGCCTGCGCGTCGACAGCTCCACGGAGGGGCCCGCTCCGGGCGAGCCCGCGCTCCTGCCCGGCGGCATGCAGGGCGACCGCTACACCCTGATCTTCCACCACCCGGCGGAGATCAGTGCGCTCATCCGAAGCGAGTGCCCGCCGGGCGAGCCGGCGCCCTGACGGCGAAGGCCCCGGAGATCTCTCCCCGGGGCCCTCTCGTTAACGAACGGCTGCAAGCCGATCAGCGCTCGACTACTTGCCCTTGACGATCTTCGTCTCGGCCAGTTCCAGCATGAACGTGTCGTAGGGCTGGAAGCTCACCCGGTTGCTGACCGCGAACAGCGTGTGCGGCGAGTAGAGGAACAGGACGTTGGCCTGGTCGTACTCGTACTTCTCGATGTCGCGCACGATCGGCTCCTGATCCTCGAGCTTGGGCGTCGCGAGGAGCTTGGTGAACATCGCGTCGAACTGCGGATCCTCCGGCATGGCGCGGAAGGCTCCGTCCTTGCCGAAGAACTCGCGATGGACGACGCCCACCGGGAATTGCGGCGACCAGTCGAAATGCCAGACCAGCTTCACGTCGAAGTCGTCGCCCTTCGGGTCGACCATCTTCGTCTTGAGACCGACCTTGGCGAGCTGCTCGGTCATCGCGTCGAAGAGGGCCTTCTGGTCCTCGCCCGCGCCGATCGCCACCGTGGCGTCCGGGATCTTGGCCGCCTTGAGCACCTCGCTCGCCTTGGCGGCGTCGAGGGCGTAGGGCTTGAGGCCGTCGTTGTAGCCGAAGCGGCCGGGCTGGATCATCGCCGGGATCAGTTCGGCATGGCCGCCTTCACCCTTCTCGATCAGCGTCTTGCGGTCGATCGCCATGTTCATCGCCTGCCGGACCTTGACGTCCTTCCAGGGCGAATCCGGCTTGTTCTGGTTTAACACGCCGACGAGCACCGTCTTGGCCTTGGCCATCACGATCTTGGCGTTGTCGCTCTTAAAGGCTTGCGCCTCCGCGGGCGTCACCATCGTCACGATGTCGACTTTGCCGTCTCCGGCCGCGACCGCCTTGAGGGCGTCGGACTTGGAGATGATGTTGTCGAACACGATCCGCACGCTCGGCGTGCGATCCTTGTTCCAGTACTTGGTGTTGGGCTCCATCACCACTTCGGGGGAGCGCTTATCGAGCTGAGAGACACCAGAGGTGAGCACGAACGGACCAGTCCCCCACGGACCGGCAGCGTCGATGACTCACCAGTTGCCTTCAGCCGACTGCTTCGTGGGGCTCACGAAGCCGAGTTTGTCCCAGAACGCGTTCGAGCCGACATGCATGCCGCGCAGCTTCATGAAGGCCGCGCCGTCGGGCTTCGTCATCTTGAACAGGATGGTGTTGTCGTCCACCACCTCCATCTGGTCGTCCTTGTCGTAGTTCAGGAACGAACCCGGCGGATGGGGGCTCTTCCACGACTGGACCTTGTCGAACGCCTTCTTGAAGGCGGCCGCGTCGAACTTCTGGCCATCCTGGAAGACGACGCCCTTGCGCAGATTGAGCTTGAGCGTTTTGGGATCGACCCACTCCCAGCTCTCGGCGAGCGAGGGCTGCTGCAGGCCCTTGAAGTCGACCCGGTTGGCCTCCTCCATCGTGTTCCACGTGATCGACAGCCAGTTCACGGGCGACGGGTCGACCACCGTCACCGTGTTGTCGGGACCTGCGGCACGGGCCCCTCCCGATCCCGCTGCGGCCATGGCGAACGCCGTGGCCGTCGCGAGAAGGGAGAAGCGCCGACGCGAGGGTCCCGCGGAGCGGGCTCCTGCTCTCATCGTGCGGTTTCCTCCTGAGGATGGGGCCTTCCGGCCCCGGTTGCAGGGCGTCCGCCGCGACGCACGCCCATCTCGGATCAGCCGGCGAGCGGGGCGAGGATCGCCTCCAGCTTGCCGTCCGGCGTGTCGCCCTTGATCGTCTCGACCACCTTGCCGTCCCGATCGAGGATCACGGTGAAGGGCACGGCGCCGACGTCGTTGCCGAGGTCGCGCCCGATCTGGATCGCGGAAGTCCCGCCGTAGACCGTCGGGTACGCGACGCCCATCTTCTTGGTGAAGGCGCGGACCTTGTCGGCGTTGTCGAGCGCGATGCCGATGACGACGACGCCCTTGTCCTTGAACTTGTCGTAGAGCCGAACGAGCTTCGGCGTCTCGATCTGGCAGGGGGCGCACCACGTCGCCCAGAAGTACACGACGCTGACCTTGCCCTTGTAGGCCTCCAGCGTCTGCGGCTGGTCCTGCAGGTTCTTGAGTTCGGTCGCGTAGAGGGAGGTGGTCGAGGGGGCAGCGGTTTCGGCGGCCCGGCCCGGCGCGGACAGCGCCCAGCCGAGACAGGCGAGGGCGATGAAACGCCCCGTTCGGCTCACGACCATTCCGGCTCCTCCCGATACCGGTTCCGGGCGCCAAGGCCCGATCCGGCACATCGCGAAATTTTGCACTAATTAGTGGTGTGCAATTGAACCTTTGATAGTACCGCTGGCAGGGACCGTCCAGCAGTCCATGCAGGATTCTTCACCCCGAAAGCTGCCGACCGACCCGGCTTGCGAAGGGCGAACGCTGCGCCGGTCGCGAAGACGTGAGAACACGGAGGCATCCGCATGAGCGCAGCGCGTCGTCTTTGGGCCCTCGTCGCCGCGATCGGCTGTCTCGTTGCCGGTCCCGCCGCGGCCCAGTCGTCCGCTGCGGCCAAGGATCTGGTGCGGGCCGAACTGGTGTCCGAGGCGAAGGCGTTGGTTCCGGGCGCCACGGCGTCGCTCGGCATCCGCCTGAAGATGAAGCCGGGCTGGCACGTCTACTGGCGCAATCCCGGCGATTCAGGCCTGCCGCCGGAGATGGCATGGCGCCTACCCGAGGGCGTTTCGGCGGGCGCCTTCCAGTGGCCGGTGCCCGAGCGCATCCCCGTGCAGCACCTGATGAACTACGGCTACGAGGGCGAGACCGTCCTGCTCGTGCCCCTGAGCGTGCCGGGCACGCTCGCGCCCGGCAGTGCGGCCACGCTCGGTGGCACCCTGTCCTACCTCGTCTGTGAGGAGATCTGCATCCCCGGCTCGACCGAACTGAGCCTGACCCTGCCGGTAGCCGCGGCGGCCGAGCCCGATCCGGACAAGGCGCCCCTGTTCGCTGCGGCGCGACAATCCCTGCCGATCGAGGCGCCCGTGCCGGTGCGGTTCGCGCGCGAGGGCGAGCGGATCGTCCTCACCTACGCGGCGACCGACCTCAAGCCGGAAGCGGTGAGCGCGGCGGCGTTCTTCCCCTACGCCGAGACCGCGCTCGACAACGCCGCGCCGCAGGATCGGCGCGTCGACGCGTCGGGGCTGCATCTCGCGCTCAAGCCGGGCGAGGGCGGCGCCGACTTGGCGACGGTTCCCGGCGTGCTGACCTACACCGAGGACGGCACCCGCCGCGCCTTCACGATCGGCGAGGCAGCGCCCGCGGGGCCCGCTGCGCTGGGGGGCGGGGCGGCAGCGGCGGAGGAGGTCCTGACGCTGTGGAGCGCGATCGGCCTCGCCCTCATCGGCGGCCTCGTCCTCAACCTGATGCCCTGCGTCTTTCCGGTGCTCTCGATCAAGGTGCTGAGCCTGGTCAAGCAGGCCGGCCAGTCGCCGACGCGCATCCGCGTTCACGGGCTGGCCTATACCGCCGGGGTGCTGGGGAGCTTCCTGGCGCTCGCCGGCACGCTCATCGCCCTGAAGGCTGGCGGGGCGACGATCGGCTGGGGCTTCCAGTTGCAGTCGCCGCTCGTGGTCGCGGCGCTGGCCTACGGCATCCTCGCCATGGGGCTGAGCCTGTCCGGCGTCGTGCATGTCGGCGGCGGCATCAGTGGGCTGGGCGACGGGCTGACCCGGCGCGGGGGCTACCAGGGCTCGTTCTTCACCGGCGTGCTGGCGACCCTCGTGGCGACGCCCTGCACGGCCCCCTTCATGGGCGCCGCGGTCGGCTTCGCGCTGACGCAGGGGCCGCTCGTCGGGTTGTCGGTCTTCGCGAGCCTCGGCCTCGGGCTCGCCCTGCCGTTCCTGGCGCTGACGCTGTATCCCGGCGCGGTGCGCCTCCTGCCGCGCCCCGGCGCCTGGATGGATACCCTGAAAGGTGCGCTCGCCTTCCCGCTCTACGCCACGGTCGCGTGGCTGATCTGGGTGCTGGCCCAGCAGGTCGGGCCGAACGGCCTGCTCGCCGCGCTCGTCGGCCTCGTCATGGTCGGGCTGGCCGCCTGGACCTGGGAGCGGGCCCGCTTCGCCGGGCGGGTCGGCGGCCTCCTGGGCCGCGCGGTCGCCGCTGCGGCGCTGGCCGCGACCGTCGGCCTCGCCGTGCTGAGCGACCGGGACCGGGCGACAGGTGCGCGCGGCGCGGTGGCCGAGGGGGTCGAGCCCTTCACCCAGGCCCGCCTCGACAGCCTGCGCGAGGGCGGGCGGACAGTGTTCGTCGACATGACGGCGGCGTGGTGCATCACCTGCCAGGTCAACGAGCGCACTGTGCTGGACCGCGCGGGCGTGCAGGCCGCCTTCAAGGCCGGCAACGTCGCCTATCTCAAGGGCGACTGGACCAACCAGAATCCGGAGATCACCCGCCTGCTGGAGCGGCACGGGCGCAGCGGCGTGCCGCTCTACCTAGTCTATCGCGACCGCGGCGAGGCGCGGGTGCTGCCGCAGATCCTGACCGAGGGGATCGTTCTCGACGCGATCGCGGCAGGGCCGAAGACCTGAGCGGCCGCGCTTCCGCCGATCAGACGACCGCGATGACGGGCGGACCTGTTTCGATGCGACCGACGATGGCAGCCTGCGCGAAGCCAGCATCGCGGATGGTGGAAAGTATCGTCTCGGCGCGCTCGGCCGCGCAAGACACGAGCAGGCCGCCCGAGGTCTGCGGGTCGGTCAGCAGGTGGCGGCGCCACTCCGAAAAGTCGGCCGGTAAGGTGACAGCCTCGCCGTAGGCCGCCCAGTTGCGGCGCGAGGCGCCGGTAACGAAGCCGTCTCGGGCAAGAGCCTCGGCATGGGCGAGCAGCGGCACGGCATCGGCCTCGATCACCACGCTCACGTCCGACCCGCGGGCGAGTTCGAGCCCGTGGCCCAAAAAGCCGAAGCCGGTCACGTCGGTGAGCGCATGCACGTTCGGGTCGCGGGCGAGTTCGGTGCCGATGCGGTTGAGCCGCGTCGTCGTCGCGATGAACTCGTCGTAGCCGCCTTCCGGCAGCGCTTCGCGCCGGATCGCCGCGGAATAGACCCCGACGCCCAGCGGCTTCGTCAGGATCAGCGCGTCGCCGGCCCGCGCGTCGGCGTTGCGGCGCACCTCCTCGCGGCGGCAGGTGCCGATGACGGCCAATCCGTAGATCGGCTCGGGCGTGTCGATGGAATGCCCGCCCGCCACCGGGATGCCGGCCTCGGCGCACAGGCTCGCGCCACCCTTAAGGATCTGCGCGACGATCTCGGATGAAATCTTGCCCACCGGCATGCCGAGGATGGCGAGCGCCATGATGGGCTTGCCGCCCATGGCGTAGATGTCGGAGATCGCGTTGGTCGCGGCGATGCGGCCGAAATCGAAGCCGTCGTCGACCATTGGCGTGAAGAAGTCGGTCGTGGCGATGACGCAGGTGCCGTCGTCGAGCGCCCAGACGGCAGCGTCGTCGGAGGTCTCGTTGCCGACGAGCAGGCGCTCGAACGGGCCGGCCATCGGCTGGTCCGCCAGCAGGCCCCGCAGCACCCCCGGATCGAGCTTGCAGCCGCAGCCGCCGCCATGCGCCAGCGTGCTGAGACGAACCGTCGATCCGCCCATGGTATCGCCTCCGAATGCCGCGGCCGATGGTTTCGAGAATGCCTACACTGTCGTTCCGTCGAAGGGCAGCTCCGTCCAACGGTGCGAAGATCAAAAGTCCGTTCGGTAGCCGGAAGCACGGGTTCGGATGGCGGGCGTTGGACATCAGCTTTGTGCCCCATCCGGACCTTCGGCGGATGTGGCACGAATGCCTGCAACGAGTCGAAAGTAGCGGTTCGAGGTGACCTTGCCCCCTGGCCTGCCCTCGTTCTGAAGCTAGGGTCCGTCGAGCAGGAGACGGACGATGAAGAAGAGCCGGTTCAGCGAAGAGCAGATCATCGGCGTCCTGAAGGAGCAGCAGGCCGGGCTTCCGGTGTCTGAGATCTGTCGCCGCCACGGCATCAGCGACGCGACGTTCTACACGTGGCGCTCGCGCTTCGGCGGCATGGAGGTCTCGGACGCGCGGCGTCTGAAGGCGCTCGATGAGGAGAACCGCAAGCTCAAGAAGCTCCTGGCCGAAGCGATGCTCGACGTGGCCACGCTGCGTGAGGCGCTGGGAAAAAACTTCTGACGCCCGGCGCACGGAGAGCGGCCGTGAACTGGGCCATCGAGGAAAAGGGCTATTCGCAGCGTCGTGCCTGCGGGCTGATCGGCCTGGAGCCGAAGACGTACCGCTACGCCTCGACCCGCGGTGACGATGCAGCCGTACGGGTGCGCCTGCGCAGCCTGGCCGGCGAGCGCCGCCGGTTCGGCTACCGGCGCCTGCTCATCTCGGCTCGCGACGGGAGGGCCTCACGCTGAACCACAAGAAGCTGTTCCGCCTCTATCGGGAGGAGCGGCTGTCCGTGCGCAGGCGGGGTGGGCGCAAACGAGCCCTTGGCACGCGGGCACCGGCCGCCGTGCCGCAGGAGCCGAACCAGCGCTGGAGCCTCGACTTCGTCTCCGACACGCTCGACGACGGTCGGCGCTTCCGCATCCTGGTCGTGGTCGATGACTGCACGCGGGAGTGCCTGGCGCTGGTGGTCGACACGTCGCTGTCCGGCCAGCGCGTCGCGCGCGAACTCGACCGGATCCTCGCGGACCGGGGCAAGCCGCTGATGATCGTCTCGGACAACGGCACCGAGCTGACCTCGCACGCGATCCTGCGCTGGCAGGAGGAGCGTGCGGTCCAGTGGCACTACATCGCCCCCGGCAAGCCGCAGCAGAACGGTTTTGTCGAAAGCCTGAATGGGCGCTTGCGCGACGAGTGCCTGAACGAGCATCTGTTCCGGAGCCTGCCGGCGGCCCGGACCATCATCGAGGCGTGGCGGGTCGACTACAACACCTGCCGCCCTCACACGAGCCTCGGTGGGCTCACCCCGAACGCGTTTGCAACCCGGTCCAAACAGGACCAGAACCAGAACGGACTCTGGTTATGAACGGGGGCAAACAGGGGGCAAGGTCACCAACCATCAGCTGATGTTTGAATTCCCCGAAAACGAGCGCATGCTCAATGTCGGTCATGTGCAGCGGATCGTCACCGAATACCGCAAGCAGGGCTTCCTGACGGCGCTGGACGACTTCGGTGCCGGGTGCGCTGGCCTCAATCTTCTGGCGAGTTTCCAGCCCGACTTAATTAAACTCGATATGGAGTTGATCCGCGGCATCCCAAACTCACCAGCCCGTCAGATCATCGTTGCTGGGGTTGCAACCATCGCGCGGGAACTCGGCATTACGATCCTGGCCGAAGGTGTCGAGACGGATGCCGAACTGATGGCGTTGCGCGCGGCCGGCATTCGCCTGTTCCAGGGCTACCTGTTCGCCAAGCCAGCGCTGGCGGGTCTGCCGCAGGTTCAATTTCCTGGAATGTGCGTCACGGCGACGATCGAAGCATCGAAGGTTGCCTGCGGGGCACTGATAGGGCTGCAGCCGCGCTGACCTATCAGCAAAACGAGCCGAGTGCGGTGCTGGAAAACGGTCGATTTCCCGACATAGGCCTCATTAGGTGGAAGGACCGCGGTTGGGGTGGGGAGCGGACTCTGACCCTCCCCCTAAGCGGACGTTCCGCCTCCGACCCGATTGCACCATCGC
The DNA here is from genome assembly GCF_900114375.1 of Methylorubrum salsuginis. GTDB lineage: Bacteria > Pseudomonadota > Alphaproteobacteria > Rhizobiales > Beijerinckiaceae > Methylobacterium > Methylobacterium salsuginis. Next base: position 87,073 of record NZ_FOSV01000018.1, read on the forward strand.
AGGGGATTCCTATCAGGCCCACAAGCGGACGTCCGATCGGCTTAGGCGTTCGATCCTGTGGTTCGAGCTTTGTCCTGCAAGGAATGCGCCGTCGCTGTATGCTCTTCAGAAGCGCCCCGATGACCGTGCGGTCGCGGCGCAACCGGACGACTTCGGCGGATGCCCGAAGCGATCTCGGGGGTCGCCTTCTACCGTGTTCCTGGCCGGGCAGGAGGCAACTGGAACAGGTTCGGCGCTTTGATAGGCCGGGCGCGATGGCGCTCGCCAAAAGGGACGCCAGCCATGCCCGGAACCGAGATCCGCCTTGCCCTCGACGCGATCCCGATGGGGGGTATGAAGGAGGGATCGGCCGGGGACGAAAAGGTGCTGTTCGTGCGCGACGCCTCCGGCGTGCGGGCGTTCCAGGCCAAGTGCCCGCATCTCGGGGCACCGCTCGCCAAGGGCGAGATCTGCGGCGGACGCCTCTACTGCCCCTGGCACAAGGCCGCCTTCGCGCTGGCTGACGGAAGCCTCGAAGAGCCGCCGGCCCTCGATGCCCTGACGCGCTACCCGGTCCGCATCGAGGGGTCCGAAGCCGTCGCGACCCTCACGCCGGAGCCGGCGCCGACGAAGACGGCGGGCGCGACTGTGAGGAACGTGCTCATCGTAGGCTCCGGTGCCGCAGCCGTCGCCTGCGTGAAGACGCTGCGCCGCGAAGGCTATGACGGGCCCATCACCATGGTCGGTCGCGAAGCATACCCGCCCTACGACCGGACCAAGCTCTCCAAGCAGTTCCTGGCCAAGCCCACCCCGCCGGAGAAGATGCTGATCGAGCCCGATTTCGACGGGATCAACAAGGTCGAACGCATCACCGCACAGGTCGCCAGGGTCGATCCCACGCGACGCAATATCACCCTGGAGGACGGCCGGACCTTGAGCGCGGACGCGATCCTCGTCGCCACCGGAAGCCGGGCGGTGGTGCCGGACTTCCCCGGCAAGGACCTCGGCGGGGTGTTCACCCTGCGCAGCCTCGACGACGCGCTGCATGTGAGCGAGGCGGCAGGCGAGGGCGGCGGGTCCGTCGTCGTGGTGGGCGCCGGCTTCATCGGCATGGAGGCTGCCGCGTTCCTCACGAAGCGCGGGCTGTCCGTCACCGTGCTGGCGCGCGAGGAAACGCCCTTCGCCAAGCGCTTCGGCGAAGTGGTCGGCACGGCGCTCAAGCGGTACCATGCCGGTAACGGCATCACCTTCGAGACCGGCTCCGTCGCCAGGATCGTCGGCACCAGCCACGTCGAAGCCGTCGAGACGGAGGACGGACGGCGCTTTTCGGCCGACATCGTTCTCGTCGGCGCTGGCGCCAAGCCGGAAACCAGCCTGATCGCGGACGTCGAGCTCGACGAGGCCGGCGGCCTCGCGGTCCCCGGCGACCTCAAGCTCGCGGAGGGTATCTGGATCGCGGGCGATATCGCCGCCTTCCCCGAGACGTCGAGTGGCCAGACCGCGCGGATCGAACATTGGCGTCTCGCGCAGCAGCACGGCACGCATGTCGCCCATGCTATCCTCGGCCGGAGCGGCGTGTTCGCGGGCGCTCCGTTCTTCTGGAGCAACCAGGGCGACAAGCGCCTCGATTACGGCGGATACGCCGAAGGGTTCGACCGGATCGTGATGCAGGGCGATCCTGCCGCCCTCGACTTCATCGCCTACTACGTCACGGGCGACAGGGTGACGGCCGCCTGCAGCATCGGTCGCAACAGTGCCTTCACGGCATTCCTGCACCTGCTCGGTCTCGGCCGTCTGCCCTCGGCGGCCGAGATCGAGGCCGGGGCGGACCTGCCTGACCTTGCGCGGGAGGCTGCCTAGAGCATCAGAATGGGCGAAAAGCCGGTATGCGTCGCACCCTGCGCGAACGTCCGGTTCGCTCGGGGTTGCGTCGAGGTGAGGCAACCCCGTTCCGCAACGTGGCCCTATTCAAACCGTTCGCGTTCTTCCTACCTCCAAGCCCCAGAGCGAGCCGGCTTCGACCGCGCGATGTCGTCGGAGCACTTCAAGCGCTGGAGCGCCCCACCGCCAGGAACCGCTCCGCCGTCCGCAGCGCCAACGCCATGATCGTCAGGGCCGGGTTCGCGGCGAGCGAACTCGGGAAGGTCGAGCCGTCGCTGATCCAGAGGTTGTCGATCTCGAAGCTGCGCCCGTACGGATCGACGACCGCCGTGTCGCCGTCGTGGCCCATCCGACAGGTGCCGAGGGTGTGGGCGACGCGCTCCAGCACCCAGACGTCCTTGGCGCCGGCCGCCTCCCAGAGGTCGCGCATGACCTTCGTGGCGTGCACGTTCAGCCGGTTCTCGTTGGTGCTGTAGCCGAAATCGATCCGCGCCTTGCGCATCCCGCGGGCGTCGGTCTCGTCGGAGAGGGCGAGAACGTTGGCGTCGCAGGGCAGCGTCTCGCCGTTGATGCCGATCCCCGCGAGGTGGTTGTAGCGCCCGAGATAGTCGAGGAGCGGCTGCCCCCACAGGCCGCGGCCGCGGGCGACGGCGTTCGCGAAGGTCACGGGAACCACGCCGAGACTCTGGATCAGGTAGCCCCCCGCGAAGTCCGCGTCCTCCGGGCGGATGAAATCCTCGGTGATGAGGGAGGAGGGGTAGCCCCGGTTCATCCGCACCTCGTGATCGAAGGTGCCCCAGACCTGCGTCGCGACATGGCCCATGTAGTTGCGACCGACCTGCCCGCTGCCGTTGGCGAGGCCGGTGTGCAGGAGGAGGCGCGGCGTCTCGACGGCACCCGCGCAGAGAAAGACTGCCCGGCAGCGCTGGCGGCGCTCTCGCCCATCCTTCATGTAGAGTACCGCCGCGATGCGGCCGTCCCGATCCCGCTCGAAGCCGTGGGCGAAGCTCTCCGGCCGGATCTCGGCGCCGTGGGAGACGGCGAGCGGCAGGTAGGTGACGTCCATGCTCGCCTTGGCGCCGGTGCGGCAGCCCTGGTGGCAGAAGCCGCAATTGATGCAGCCCTGGCGCACCGGCCCGCCCTCGGACTCGAAATCCCGGGAGACGACCGCCGCCGGCGCGTCGGCCCAGCGGATGCCCCGGGCCTCGCAGGCCCCGGCCATCAGCTCGGCCGGGCCGTTGCGAAGCACCGGGGGAAGGGGATACCGGCGCTCGGCATCCCACGGGTAGCTCCGCGGCCCCGATACGCCGAGGAACGCTTCCACCCGCTCGTAGAACGGCCGCAACTCGCCGTGCGAAATCGGCCAGTCGACGCCCTCACCGGTCTCGGTGTGCAGCCGCAGGTCGCGGGCATCGGCCCGGGGGACGAAGGCGCCCCAGTGCAGCATCGAGCCGCCGACGCCGGTGCCGCTGTTGTTCCCGCCGAACGCCTCGGGCGTAGAGCCGCCGCTGAGACGCTCCTCCGTCCAGTAAATCTCCTCGGCAAGGGTCTCGTCGAAGGCGAATGTCTCCGGCGTGAAGTTCGGCCCGGCCTCCAGGGCGACGACCTTCAGGCCCGCCGCCGCGAGGATGGCGAGGACGGGCGCGCCCCCCGCCCCGGTGCCGATGACGACGGCATCGACCGTCTCGTCCTCGGAATGGGTCCGCATCGCGTCGAGATTCATCGTGCGGACTCCTCGGCCAAGGGCTTCGAAGGCTCGGGCTTCCAGGGCTTGGGCTCCCAGGGCTCGGGCGTATCGAGGCGCGTGTTGGTAAAGCCCGGCAGACCCCGGGCGATGGGAGCAGGGCTGTCGCCCCCCGCCCCGATGCCGGAGAAGCCGAGCCGCGCGAGGGCGGCCGGGTGGGACAGATAGAGGCGGGCGGCATCGGCCCGTGCATCCTCGAACCAGAACCGCATCCGGTCGGCGTCGAGCCTCCCGCCGAGGGCGGGCGGCACTGCGAGCTCGCCCTTCTGCGCGAGGGTCAGAAGCGCGTCCTGCCGGTCCCCGGCGAGGACGACGAAGGGGCGCTCATGCGTTGCACGGGAGGCGGCGTCGAGGGTGCGCAGGGCGGCGCGATACGCCTCGTCGTCCGCGGGCAGGGCGATGAATCGCCAACCGTCGCCCCTGCCGGCGGCGAGGCGTGCATCGACCCGCGCCGCGGCATCGAGGCCGGCGACCGGCAGGACCCGCGCGAAGACCGCCCGCAGGATCGCGAGTTCCACCGGATCGAGGGCCTGCGGGGCATAGGCCGGGTCGTCGGCCGCGGCCCGCTCGTTCAGGGCCGAGCGCAGCCGGGAATTCACCCGGTCGCTGGCGATCAAGTCGGCGTAGCCCGGGGGAATCGTGGGCGGGGCTGCGCGGGGCTCGCTCGGCCCGGCGGCATGATCGAGGATCGCCCGCGCGAGCGCGTCCGGCTTCTCGAGCGGGAGCAGGTGGCCGACGCCGTCGACGGTGGCGAGGTGGCCGTGGGCGAGGTGAGGCAGGGTCAGCGCCGCCTGCGCGTCCGGGCCGAGATCGGCATCCGCGCTGCCGGCCAAGACCAGCGCAGGGGTACGCAGCACGCCGACCCGGCGGCAGAGATCCTCGCGGGCACCGGAGTCGAGCCACGCCTTCCAGGCCGCGGGCGCGGCCCGGAGCACGTCGTCCGTCGCCAAGTCTTCGAGGTCGGACGGAAGGGAGGCGCCGACATTGGCCTGAACGAACTTGCGAGCTTCCCTGGCACGAGTCTCGGAATCGGCATCGATCCACGACAGCATCCGGCTACGCCGGTCTTCCGGGATCGGCTCCGGGCTCGGCGGCGAGCCTGAGACCAGCACGAGGCCGCTCAGCCCGGCAAGGTGTGTATCCCCGTCCTCCGCCCGGCGGGCGAGGGTGAGGGCGACCTTGGCGCCCATGCTGTGACCGGCGAGACGATAGGGGCCGGATCGGGCCGCGATGGCCCCGGCGATCCTGTCGGCCATCGCATCGACGCTGTATCCGCTTTCTTCGCGGGCGTCGCCGAAGCCGGGCAGGTCGAGGGGGACGACCCGCATGGCCCCGGCCAAAGCCTCGACGAGAGGAGTCCACGTCCGGGCGCTTCCGCCGAGAAAGTGAAGGCAGAACAGTGTGTCGGGGGCGCGTCCGGTCATGCGCCGGACATCGCACGAGCTTGACTGAGTTCAAGCCAGTGCGACATCGCAGGCGAGATCAACCGTGGCAGGTGAAGACCGTTACCCGCTTCGCCCTGGGCGCGGGGTGCGAAGACCCCGTTTTCCCGGCCCGAGGCCTGGACCGCCGTAAGCGTCACGCCTGCAGAGCCACCTCGTTCCGGCACTGTCTCGCATCAGGCAACACGACACGAAGACGATGCCGGGCGGGCCGCTCGTTCCCATCAGGATCGCGCGCTCGACGGTTCAGCCATCCGGGTCAGCAAGAGGGCTGCGGCGGTTCCGATGGCGCTGGATACGAGGAATGCCGCGGTGAACCCGCTGAGGTCGACGATGCTGCCGGCAAGCACGTTCGAGAGGGCAATGGCGACCCCCTGGATGGTCGCGATGGCCCCCGAGGCGAGGTTGTAGCGGCTCTTGTCCTCCATGAAATCGGCGATCATCAGCGGCTTGATGGCGCTGTAGAGGCCGGTGCTTACGCCCTCCAAGGACTGGACCGCGAAGAGCCAGATGGCGTCGTCGGACACGGTGTAAAGCAGCGCCCGGACGGGCAGCATCGCGAACGCGAACAGGATGATAGGCTTGCGCCCCCAGCCGTCGGCGAAGCGCCCGACCATGATGGCCATGGGCAGCATCACTACCTGGGCTGCGATGATGGTCGTTGACGTAATCGCGGCCGACCAGTTCTCGTGCGCCAGCGAGATCTTCTGGGCGACGAGTGAAGCCATAGGTCCGTTCGCCAGCTGAAACAGGAAGATCGACGCTGCGAAGACGAGAAGGGGACGGTTGCCGAGCAGCACCTTGAGCGCGGCGCCGCCCTTCGCCTTGGGCTTCACCTCCTCGGCGAGCTCTTGCCCGACGATGTCGCGTGGGATGGACAGCACCGCCGCGGCGGCGGCGAGCGACAAGGCAGGAACCAGGAAGAAGACGCTCCGGTCCGGGAAGCCGTACCCTACCAGGGCGATCAGGACGGCAATGCAGACGTTGCCGCCGCGGTACCACGCGCTGTTGCGGCCCATGCGGCGCGAGAGGCGCGCCTTCGGAAAGATGCCGAGCGTAAGTCCGGCGACGGTCGGGGTGAAGCTGCTGCCCGCCGCGGTCAGCACCGTGAACGCCACCAGCACCGGCCAGAACTGCGGCCAAATCGCGATCACCGCGGCCCCGATCGACGCCGCCAGCAGGGCGGCCACGATGGCCATTCGCTTGTCGCGCGCTGCGTCGATGACGGCGCCGAGGGGGGCCTGCAGGCCGACCCCAATGAGACCCGCGATGGTGGTCACCAACCCGACCGTCGTCGCGCTCCATTCCCGATGGACGAGCAGGAAGACGTTGAGGTAGGGCCGGAGCCCACCGTTCACGTCGACCAGGGTCAGATTCAGCAAGTCGAACTTGCGCGGATGCAGATCCCGCGCCCCTCTGGTTTCGTCCGGCCGTTCCGCCGTCCCGCTCATGCTCTCATGACACCTGTTCTCGTCTCGACGTGACGGGAAGTGACGTTCCTGCACCGATTGCGTTCCATCGGCGCGCTCGCTCCCTCTCTCGCAGCCATGGATGTCGTCGCAGCGGTGTGGCTCGGCGCGCGGAGCCGCATGAGTGACCTACGCCCCCGCCATCAACGCACCGCCTCGATGGCTTCCTTGGCGTCGCGGTGATCCTTCTCCGAGGCCGTCGGGGCGTCATGTCGTGCGGGTGCGTGCGGCGCGCGGCAAAGGCTGACCGTGATCGGAAAGTGGTCCGAGCCGACGTCGTCCAGGCGTTCCATGTCGACGAGCAGGAAGTGCTCGCTGAAGAAGATGTGGTCGAGGGGCCAGCGCGCGAACGGGTACTGCGCATGGAACGTCGCGAAGAGGCCACGTCCCTGGCGGGGATCGAGCAGGCCGCTGAGATTCTGGAAAAGCTGGTTGGTGCGCGACCAAGCCACATCGTTGAGGTCGCCGGCCACGATGGTCGGCCCCTTGGTCCGGGCGACCTCTCGGGCCACCATTACGAGTTCGCCGTCGCGCGGTGCGCTGCTGTGGCCCGGATGGGGTGGCCGCGGGTGCAGCCCGTGGAAGGTGACGGCCTCCCCGCTGGGCAGGACGATGGTGGTGCGCAACGACGGGACATCCTTCTGCAGAAGGAAGCGGATCGTCGGATCGCGCAGCGGGAGCCGCGAGTAGAACAGCAGGCCGTAAGTGTTATCCTGGGGCTGCTCGACCTTGTTCGGATAGCGGTCGCGCAAGGGCGCCATCGCCGATTGCCAGCCGGCGTTGGTTTCGAGCAGCAGAACGATGTCCGGCGACTGTCTCTCGATCAGGTCGAGGGTGACGCCGTAGTCCCGGTTCGACTGCAGCACGTTGAGCACGACCAGGCTGACCCGGTCGCCCGCGTCGCAGCTCTCGGCCGCCTTGGCCTGGGTCGCGGCGAGCGGCGTGAACGGCAGAATGTGGCTGCCTTGAAGCGCTAGCGCAGCCAGCATCGCAATCGACAAGATCACCGCCGTGGCGTCCCGTGACGTCACGAGAAGCGCGAGGATACAAGCGCTGAGGGCCACGGCGATCTGCAGACGAGGAAAATCCAGGCTGCGCACGAAGCCGAGATCGGTCGGCACGAGGGGCAGAAACGTCGCCACGGTCAACAAGGCCGCGACGGCCTTCAGGGCTGTCGAAAGATACGTCAAAGCCGTTCCGTCGCTTAGGTACCGCGGGAATCCGAACAGGTATCAGGCTGCACACGACCATCCTGCCGATGGCGAGCCGAGGCGCGATGTTATCAGCCCGTCGCGATTTCGATTTCTGCATGGGGCTTCTGCACACACATCAAAACGGTTGGAAAACGGCGGGTTCTTCGCGCACAGCTTCTGATTGGCTGTAACCCAACTCGATGTCCGACGAACGCTATGGAACCAGTTCGCCTTCGGAGCTCACCATGGCGCCTCGCCCCTTTCGTCGTCTTGCCGTTCTGCTGCCGACCCTGCTCCTGTCCGGCGCCTCCCAGGCACGACCCGTCGTGCTGGAACTGTTCACGTCTCAGGGGTGCTCATCCTGCCCGCCGGCCGAGGCCCTGCTCGGCGAGCTCGCCTCGGATGCCGATCTTCTGCCCCTCGGTTTTCATGTTACCTACTGGAACCATCTCGGGTGGAAGGATACCGCCTCCTCCCAAAGCGCGACGGAGCGGCAGGCCGACTATGCTCGGCGCCTCGGCGAGAGAAGCTTCACGCCGCAACTCGTGATCGACGGATGCCGGAGCGTCGTGGGATCGCGCCGTACGGAGGTCGCCGCGGCCGTATCGCAGGCCAAGGCCGAGATCGGTTCGGAGGTCGCGACGACACTCTCGCGCCGGAACGATCGCATCGACGTCCGCCTCGGTTCCGGTGTGGGGAGCGCCCAGGTGATCCTCCTCGGCTTCGACAAATCCGTGCGCACGCCGATCGCTCGGGGCGAAAACGGAGGGCGGACGATCCTGCAGACCAATGTCGTGCGCTCCATGCGGACGCTCGGCATGTGGTCGGGCAAACCCCTGGAGTTCAGCGAGGCCCCACCTGCCGGTCAGGAGGTGGCCGTGATCGTGCAACGATCGGACGGTCGAATCGTCGGGGCCGCCCGTCTCACGCCGGAACTCTGAGGCGCCGATGGACAGCGAACAGCTCCGGCGCCGGCAACACGGGGCAGAGTGCAAGCCGCCCCGGTCCATGCCGGAGCCTCGGCCGGACGCCGTGCGGCGAAAAATTTTCCCGCCAGGCGTAACCGCGAGGAGCCTGCTGGCGAAACACCGTGCAGTGCCATCCTCCCCCTCGGCACCGCCACGAAGGATCACCCCATGAGCATGTTCCTGCGCATCGCCTCCGCTCTCGTCCTCGCCACGACCTTTGCGGCCGCCCCCGCGCTCGCGACCGAGACCATGTCCAAGGATTCCATGTCGAAGGACGGCATGGCCAAAGGCACGATGGCCAAGGATTCGATGGCCAAGGACGGCATGAGCAAGGACTCGATGTCGAAGGACGGGATGGCCAAGGACTCGATGGCCAAGGACTCCATGTCGAAGGACGGCATGGCCAAGGACTCGATGAAGAAGTAGCCTTTCGAAGACGGCACGGTGCGGGTGACCCGTCCGGGCCGCCCGTTCCTGCGGCCTGCCCCCATGGCCTCCGGAACCGCCCTGATCATGCCCGCTCAGCCGATGGCGTCATCGGAAGAGGCGTCGCTCCGCGCTGCCATGACGGCGGCTCAGAACGGTGACGCCGCGGCCTATCGTGCCCTCTTGCGCCTGTGTGTTCCCCTGATCTCCGCCATGGTGCGGGCCAAGGGGGTACGGGGTGCCGCCGTCGACGACGTCGTTCAGGAGACGCTGCTGACCGTTCATCGCGCCCGTGCCACCTACGATCCGTCCAGGCCCTTCCTGCCCTGGCTCCGTGCGATCGCGCAGAGGCGGGCGATCGATGCGTTGAGACGGGCCGGGCGCCGCCCGCGCGAGGTCCACGACCCACTGGCCTACGAGGCGGGCGTCGACGACGGCCCCTTGCCCGGCCAGGCCCTGGACGTGGGCGAGCGCGGCCGGATCCTCGCGGCGGCGGTCGCGCAGCTTCCGGAGGGACAGCGCCAAGCGATCGAACAGATCGCTCTGCGCGAACTCTCGCTCGACGAGGCGTCCGCCTCTACCGGGCGGACCAAGGGCGCGTTGAAGGTCAATTTTCACAGGGCCCTCAAGGCCCTGCGCACCTCTCTCTCATCCGCCAAGGGGGACACGGATGCCTGATCCGGCCGGCCACGACCAGCGCGTCACCGACCTCGTCGACGATCTGGCCCGGTCGCTCACGCCGGTCCGCCGGCTGCCGGGGCCGGGCGTCCGAACCCTGGCGTGGTGCGGCGCGGTGCTGGCTCTGGGCGCGGCCCTCCTGCCGGTGGCCGATCTGAGCGGCCTGTGGGCCCGCCTCGGCGTGCCGGATCTGCGCTACGCGGCACTCTGCGCCTTCCTGACCTCCGCCTGTGCCGCCTTCGCGGCCTTCCAGAGCAGCGTCCCGGGGCGCAGTCCGATCTGGGCCCTGCTTCCGCTCCCGCCGCTCGTCCTCTGGATCGGGTTCAGCGGTCTGGGCTGCCTGCGCGGTTGGATCGCGCCGGCCGCCAATCTCGCCGAACCCGAGGAGCTGCGCGGCTGCTTCGCGTTCCTGATGAGCGTGTCGCTGCCGTTGTCGATTCTGCTCGTGACGATGCTGCGCCGGGCCTGTCCGCTCCGGCCGAACCTGACGGCCGCCCTCGGCGGGCTCGCGGCGGCGGCGGCGGCCGCAACGCTCCTGGTGCCGTTCCATCCCCACGACGCCACCGCGACCGATCTCCTGATCCATCTCGTCGCCGTCCTCGTCGTCGGCGGCCTCAACGGACTTCTCGGGGGTCGCCTCCTCGATCGGACCGCCTGAACCGACGACGGGCGGCCCACCGGCCCAAAAAATCGATCCGCGCCCGTAACCCCGTCGCCCGGCCGGCGAACTCCCTTCAGCACCGGGCTTCATTGCCTCCGTCGGGGCGGCTGGCCCTCCGCCGCCCGAAAACACCCTCGACCGCGGGGAGCCGTCGGTCGGCCAGCGCGCAGAAAGGTTGCCATGTCGGCCTCCCCACGACGGGCCGAGCGCCCGATCCATCCCCTCGTCGTGCGGATCACTCACTGGGTGAACGCGCTCGCCATGCTGATGATGATCACCAGCGGATGGCGCATCTACAACGCCTCGCCGATCTTCGGCGATTGGGCGTTTCCCAAAGCGATCACTCTGGGCGGCTGGCTGGGCGGGGCCCTGCAATGGCACTTCGCGGCGATGTGGCTGCTGGTGGCCAACGCGTCGGTCTACCTGACCTACGGCCTTGCCTCCGGGCACCTGCGGCGGCGCCTCACGCCCCTTCGACCGGCCGAGATCGGGCGCGACCTCGTGGCGGCCCTGACGTTCCGGCTTCCTCACAGGCCGGGGGTCTACAACGCCGTGCAGCGTCTTCTCTACGTGGCCGTCCTGCTCGCCGGATTCGTCGCCGTGCTCTCCGGCCTCGCGATCTGGAAGCCCGTTCAGTTCGCCCCGCTCACGGTCCTGATGGGCGGCTACGACCAGGGGCGGATCGTCCATTTCCTGGCCATGGCCGGCATCACCGCCTTCGTCGGCGTGCATCTCGCCCTCGTCCTCCTCGTTCCGCGGACACTGCCGGCGATGATCGTCGGCCGCGATATCCGCCTCGGCCCCAAAGCGGGGTGATGTCATGAAGCTCTTCGACCGCGCCCGTCCGTTCGTTCCCACACGCGATCAGACGCGGCTTGCCCGGCCGGACCGGCGCCTTTTCCTGCGGGGCGGCCTCGTCGCCGCGGGCGGCCTCGCGCTGGGCGGCTGCGATCTTTCCGACAACGCTCGGACAGAGAGCGTCCTCAGTGGATTTTCGCGGCTGAACGATCGCCTCCAGGCCGCTCTGTTCGACAGCCAGCGCCTGGCGCCGACCTTCGGCGTTTCGGACATCACCCCGGATTTTCCGTTCAACGCCTATTATCCGGCGAGCAGGATTCGGGTGATCGACGGCGCCTCGTGGCGGCTCGAACTGGCCGGGCTGGTCGCCGACCGGGCACCGTGGACGCTCGACCGCCTCCGGGCGCTGCCCCAGGAGGGGCAGATCACCCGCCACGTCTGCGTGGAGGGCTGGAGCGCGATCGGGCAATGGTCCGGTGTTCTGTTCCGCACGTTCCTGGAGCGGATCGGGGCCGATCTGACGGCCCGCTACGTCCGCTTCGACTGCGGGGACGATTACTGGACGAGCATCGACATGCCCAGCGCGCTCCATCCTCAGACGATCCTGGCCCTGGACTATGCCGGGGCCCCGCTGCCGCCGAAATACGGTTTCCCGGTCAAGCTGCGCATCCCAACCAAGCTCGGGTTCAAGAATCCCAAGCACATCATGGCGATCACGGTCACCAATGATTATCCCGGCGGATATTGGGAGGATCAGGGATACAACTGGTTTTCGGGCTTGTGACCGGCCTTTGCGGCGCCGGTGACGCGGCATGCGGCAACGCGTTCGTCCGTAGGCCGCGGATTTGCTGGGTGGGGCTCGCCGATGATCGACGCCGTGCCCTTGATCAACCCGAGGCTCGTGCGAAGCACCACAACGGCGAGGAGTCCATAAGCATGCCCAGTGCGATCGAGTTCACGGGGAGCGAGAGGGGCCCATGGCGCGTGACACACATGGAGGCCACGACCGGGACCGGACTGCCCGAGGTGGCTTGCATTTCGGTTCACCTCAGAAACGATAATATCGAATCGCTGTCTTCGGCTTCAACTGACGTAACTTGGCGCTTGCGTGGAGCGATCAGCAATTTACGCTACGCCACTCGCGAAGAAGTTGCCATTCTGCGCAGTCTTCAAGCGTCCCTCGATCGCCCTGCCGCGACTTCCGCGGCTCTGATCCCCATTAAGAAATCGCAAGCGTGGTGGGATTTGGCCCAAGACGAGCGCCGAGCAATTTTCGAGGAGGATTCGCAGCACACCATGATCGGCCTTCGCTACCTCCCAGCGATTGCCAGAAGGCTTCATCACAGTCGCGACCTCGGAGAGCCGTTCGATTTCCTGACTTGGTTCGAGTTTGCGCCGGAGCATGAAGCAGATTTCGAGGCTCTGCTGAAAGATCTCCGATCAACCCGCGAATGGACCTTTGTGGAAAGAGAGGTCGATATACGGCTTTCACGCAGTGAGCTCGATTGAAATTAGATTATACCCCGTGCAACTGAGATCGCGGTTCTAACAACATGCCTTAGGGTCAAAACCGCATCAAGCCATTGATCTGTCTTCGGAACGCGGGTTCAATGGCTGGTTTCGAGGCAGGGAGGCGCGCTATGGCGGACTTGTTCTGGCTGTCGGATACCCAGTGGGCGGTGATCGAACCGTTCATGCCGAAGAACCAGCCGGGTCCAGAGCGCAACGACGATCGGCAGGTGATCTCCGGTATCATCCACGTCCTGAAGACGGGCTGCCGCTGGTGCGACTGCCCGCCGGAGTACGGTCCGCCGACCACGGTCTACAACCGCTTCAACCGCTGGTCCCGGCGCGGCTTCTGGAAGGCGATGCTGGCCGCGCTGGTCAAGGCCGGCTGGAACGGCGAGGCCAACGCCATCGACGCCACCTACGTCAGGGCCCACCGCTCCGCCCAAGGCGGAAAAGGGGGGCCAAGGCGCAAGCGATCGGTCCTTCGTGTGGTGGCCAGACCACCAAGATCCATGCGCTCGTCGACGTCGTGGGCCGCCCGGCGGTCCTCCTTCTGACGCCTGGCAATGCCAGCGACGTCAAGACCGCCCCGGATGTGCTAGCCGAGGCGCCCGGCCGCATCCGGCGCCTGATCGGCGACAAAGGCTACGACGCCAACTGGCTGCGAAAGGATTTGCGCGAGCGCAATACCACGCCGATCATCCCCGGCACCCGCGCACGCAAACGCAAGATCAGGCTCGACAAGAAACGCTATCGTGAGCGCTGGCGGGTGGAGGCGACCTTCTGCCGACTGAAGGACTTCCGTAGGATCGCCACCCGCTACGATAAGCTTGCCCGCAACTTCGCCTCAGCACTCGCCTTGGCAGCCATCATTGCTTTCTGGTGCTGATTGAGTCTCGACCCTA
>NZ_FOSV01000042.1 GCF_900114375.1 Methylorubrum salsuginis
GAAGGCGCTGCGCAAGTGGGTCGCCAAGGTCGGACCGCAGATCCAGTACATCGCACCCGGCTCGCCGTGGGAGAACGGGTACTGCGAAAGCTTCAACGGCAAGCTTCGTGATGAGTGCCTACGTCAAGAAATCTTCTACTCGTTGAGGGAGGCGCAGACTGTGATCGCCCTCTGGCAGAACACCTATAACCGCGTCCGGCCGCACTCGTCGCTGGGCTACCGGCCACCTGCGCCCGTCACCGTCCCGGATCGAGCCTTCCGGCTACCCATGGCCGCCACCATGCAGTAGCCTCTCAATCGGCTCGGTCCAAAATGCCGGTCAGGTCAGGCGTTTTGAAATTCTAAAATGGACGGCTCCAACACCTGCTGTCATGGTTTCCGCACTATAGACATCATCGCTGATTTTTTGAGCCGGGAAGGTTTGGATCACTATCGCGCTTGGGCTCATATGTGCTTCCTATGGGGCAGCGAATGCTCAGCGCATTATGCTGTACGTGTATTGCAGGACATGTCATAGCGCCTAAGTTAAGCGTGCCGGCGGTTACGTTCAGAATGCCCGTATGTATCAACGCGCGGAATCTTCCAGGTAGAACAGCCCTAAGGCGTAAGCGGCGATGATGGAATCATAGTCGTCAACGGCAAAGCCACTCAGCGAAAGCCAGATCAGAGCGTGAATTATTTGCACATCTACAAGATCATCGTCGAGGTATCGTTCAATAATGGGCTTCAAGTGCCCCCATCCGTGATTGTCTATGTTGACATCGATAGAGTTGTTGCCGATGCGAAGCTCAAACCGTTTTGCGTTGAAAAAATCGTACCCGCCCACAACAGAATAGTAGACCTTTGCCCAGTCATAACGTGGATCGCCGTGCAGCGGCGAATCACCAAAGCGACCACGTGGATCGATGAACAAAGGCTTGCCAGTTGTATCGATCAGAATATTAGAGAAAGTTGGGTCCCCATGAATCGGCACGAATGTTTCGGTGCTGAGCGTATCAACGAGTCTATTGAACCACGCCTTGTTGCTAGGGTGGAGGATATTGCGGCAGATCCTGCCGTTTATTTGCAATTTCTTGCAACTTGTCAGTTTCGGTATGAGCTGCTCGACCGCCTCTAAGCGGTTGAGGGGCTTTTCACGATACATTTGCGCAGTACAGGCTGCTGATCCAGGCTGTGTGTCGCGGCGGTGTAAATCGGCCAACGCCTCGATGATATTACCTAGGACGCGTGTTTGGCCGGCAGAATCTAAAGAGAGTTCAAACGGATGATGGCCGGGCACTCGCGTTAGCGTCAGCGGCGCCTCTTTCAACAATGTAGGAATATTTGTAAATCCCAGTCCAGCGACGGTTTTATACCAGAGAACTTCATCGCGGATGAGATGAGCAAAGTTCGGGTCGCGCGCAGCTTTAGTGACGGTATGTTTCGAAATTTCTACAACGTTGAAGTAGCGGGCTGGTGACGAATTTCGTCTCTGTGCCGCCAGTGATGCGACCGTTCCGATCTCGACCGCGTCGCGTACCATAAACGGATCAAGCGGGACATTGCTCTCGGCCAGCCACTCGACGAATTCCCCGCCATCTGGGCAACCCGCGAGGATGCGGCGGCTCGGTATGCCGAACACGCCCATGACACCGAACTCATCGGAGGCTGCTTCGACGAGGCCCGTCTTGGCGGACCACGACCAGCGGCACAAGAAATCCGATGTTAAACCCAGGCGCAACCGATCTCCGATGATGGCATCGGGAAGGTCGCCAAGCCGTAAATCGCCCCATACCAGCAGGCACGGTTCATCGTCGGAAGGAAGCTGCAAGACAGCATCCTTCAATCCTGCAGCAGTCCCTTTCTCGCTTGCTCTCACCGTTATAACAGGTACGCGCGGCGGGAACAGGCTAATGTATCGTTCAAACGCGTCGGCTAGATGATCTATGATAACGATAAAGTTTGCGCTGGGAAATCGATCGAATAATGAGTAAATGATCGGCCGACCGTTCACAGAAATTAGACACTTTGGCTTGTTTCGCGTGTGTCGTCCCAATCGTGTTCCAAAGCCGCCAGCTTGTACGATTATGTACTGAATGTCGGATAGTTTGCACGGATTTGTTATTTGACTGTTCAATTTCATGTTGTAGCAACTGCGCTATCTATCTCTGAAAGCGACGTGCGTGTGACGCCTCGCTTGCCCGCGAACCGAGGCACGCTTATCCAAGCGGCTTCGCAGTTAAATATGCTGGAATTGACCAGGGTACTATGGGGGGCGGAGTATGGTGTCGCCGGCTCGGTCCACTACCGGACGCAGGGGCCAGCCTCCGTCATGGCGAGGAGCAAGGAGGATTTGCCGAAATTTTTGGTGTCGATGTCCGACGGGCTATCGGGCCAGCCATGGAGTACCAACTCGACGGGACTGACGGCCTTGGAGGGCGGACGCAACGGCTTGGCATCGACCGAACGGCGCTTTACATCATGTCCACTAGATATGCCTTATCGACCCAGTTTTGGGGCAAGAGCGATCCGATTACCACCTAAGGTCCGCCCTACAGCTGGGAGCAAGATCGCCATGACGTGTGTCCTCATCTCGACGCGCCTCATTGAGGTCACATTGTATAAACAAATCAATGGGTTGATGGGGGCTGGTTGATGATGCGGTCCCATTCAGAACGTTGCTGGGTCTGCCGGACTTTCGTAGCATTGTCAGAGCTGAATGAAGTCGATCGCTCGGTGATCTGGCGAGCCGTAGCCTCTTCCGGTGCGGACGTTCGGCCTCAGTAGCGTACAGAAGGCTGCATTCCGATGAGCCCTAGACTGATTGGTATCGTCCAGGTCAGAAATGAGGCCGATATCATTGAGCCATTCGTGCGTCATCATTCAAGCATGCTCGACGAGATCATCATTTTTGAGGATGGTAGCAGCGATGCGACAGACACGATTCTGAGCGCATTACAACGGCAGAAGCTTCCGCTTGTCCTCCTGCGCCAAGCAGAAATAGGGTATGACCAGTCACTCCGCATGAGCGGTCTTATGCGGCGCGCCTTCGACGCGTATGGGGCGGATTGGGTCATTCCTTTAGACGCCGATGAGTTCCTGGAACTGCCGCCCGGTCAAAGTCTCCGGGAGCGTTTGGCCGTCGAGAACGAACTACTGTCCGTTCCCTGGTCGAACTTCGTTTGGTCGCCTGCCGATGATGCCAATCCCGAGCCTAATCCCGTCATACGTCTGCAGAGCCGGACTCCGCCTCGCTCGGATCAGCATAAGGTTCTGGTGCCGGCTCGGATCGGCTCGACTGACGGGGCGCGGCTCTGGGCAGGCAATCACGGGTTTTCGGCGGCGGGTGTTACCTGCCAGGCAAAGCCACTTTCGGATGTTGTTCTCTGCCATTTTCCGGTCCGGAGCTTTGAACAGTTTGCGAGCAAGGTTGCTATCAAATACCTACAATACCGTTCGTTCGCAGATCGCGAGCCGGGACATGGTTTCCACTACGACGAACCGTTCGAGGCGCTCAAGAGTGGCAGGGATCGCTTTGTTGCCGTGATGGAGGCTCAGTCACGACGCTACTCCGCGGCCAGTGACACAGTCGTCGATGAACACGCGCGTCTTGAGCCGTTGCGCTACGCTGGCGAGAACGTCCAGTTCACGCAAGGTCTTCCAAACTATCTCGGCAATTTGCTGAGTTATGCCGAAAATATGGCCGATCGATTGGTTGAAGAGGTGCTCATTGGCCGGGCGGCAAAAATCAAGATTATATCTCAGCAGCAACGTGATCATCAACTGGCCGAAGCGCATGACGTGTACCTGTTGGCCGACGGGGTCGTACTGGGGCCCTCGTGGATCGATGAACACGAATTGCGCTTCCTCATACCGTCCAATACAAGCAAGTTGCTTCTCATATCAACAAGCTTTGCCGCCCCGGGCCCAGACAAACGCAGACTTGGGGTGATCATCAAATCCGTTGCGGTCAGCGACGGCGCGGGCTGGCGCGAAATCGCACTGGACGACCCGGGACTGCAGTCCGGTTTCTATGAGATCGAGAGTCAGGAGGGCCGGCACTGGCGGTGGACGAATGGGCAGGCGCATCTCTCGCATGCGCTTTTGGCCGGCATGTGTGGTCCCGTGTTGCTACGTCTCTCCGGTGTGTTCACGGGCTTGGCACCTAGAGAGCCACATCTCAATACGCCGACACTGCGCCGAGCCGCGGAACCTGACGGCGAGGCGTGCACCTTCCCGGCGCAGCCCGACCAGACGGCGCCGCCCGCTGCCGACGAGACCGCCGACCCTTTCGCCCGGGCCTTGACGGTTGCTGCAGAGCGGAGCGGGCCTCCCATCGTGGTCCGCTGGCCCATTGACCTGCCGGTCGCGCATAATTGGGGCGACAAGCTCAACGCCCCGCTCGTGACGATGCTGGCGGAGCGGCCGGTGATCAACAGCCTGCATCCCGACGCGGCTGGGCTGGCCCCGATCCACTACGTCGTCGGCAGCGGCATTCGCACCGCCACCGCCGAGGCCGTCGTCTGGGGAAGCGGCTTCATTGGAAGCAACGACGCGTTGGACATACCGGTGGAGCAGATTGCTGCCGTGCGCGGACCTTTGACGGCCCGGCGGGTGGTCGAGGCGGGCGGCGCGCCTGATCTCCCGATGGGCGATCCAGCCCTGCTGCTACCGCTGTTCTACGATCCGGATGTCGCACCGCATTATGACATCGGCCTCATCCAACATTTTCGCGAGGCGGGGACCGAACCACTTCCGCGTCTGCCGTCCGGCCTCAGCGTGCGCTTGATTGACATCACCGCAGGCGTCAGGGCGGTGATCGACGCGGTGCTCTCCTGTCGCCAGATCCTGTCCAGTTCCTTGCACGGGCTCATCGTCGCCCACGCCTACGGCATCCCGGCGACATGGCTTAAGATCAGCGATCGCCCCCTCGGAGATGACTTCAAGTTCCGCGATTACTGGGCCTCGGTCGGACGGGACGACGTGTCCCCGGTTGAAGCGAGGGGCGGCGCCTTAATCGATCCAGAGGCGGGTGTCTCGACACCGGGCGAGGCTAGGGTCGACCTATTCGCCCTTCTGGCGTCCTGTCCGTTCCTCGACGAGCCGCGTCGTCGGAGCCTGATCGCAATGGCAAAGGCGCGAGCCGGCGGCCGCACCGTCCTGGGCTGGCATGCGGGCCTGCGCTCGCCTCGTCCCGGCGCGGCAGCTCAGAACTGCTGCGACGACTGAGCCAATTGTTGTAGCGGGACGAAAAGCCCGTCTGATCAGCGCGTCTCCAGGCGCGGCTCACCGTCGCCCTCCGTCGCGGCCGGTCAAGCGATACAGTCGGAAATCGTTCGCCTTGAGCAGGTCGATGACACCGCGGGCGTCACCGAGGCAGGCGGCGACGGTCAGGTGTCGTAGATCGTGGGCGATTCTGGCGGCGTGCGTGACCGCCCGGGCAGGATGCGCTGTATCGCTCTCCGCGGGCTGGCCGGTTCGATGGTTGAGCCATTCCCGAAACGTGGCCTCGTCGCCTTCGGACAGGGCTCCCCCTCGACGCAGGGCGTAGACGGCCCGGGCGAAGCGCCGCGCACTCTCCGTGCCGGCCGGTGCAGGATCCGGCCGCGGGTCCGTCGGCGCTCGCTCATCGGCGAACCAAGTCCGGAGGATGGCCGCAGCGCGTTCGGCCTTCCGCGCAACGCCTGTGCGCATCCACGCGAGCGTCAAGCCGTAGACTTCGTCGAGAACCTCCCGCGGACGGGCCGCTTCGTCGTCACGGTGCTCGGATGCCTCGCTGCCGTCCTCGCCGCGGCTCCCAAGCTCCAACTCTTCAAGAGCCGACGGTTGAAGTCCGGCCTCCCAGTCTTCGCGAAGCAGGCGCTCATCCAGCCCATCGATCATCGACAGGATGGCGGAGCGCCGCGCGAGACCGCGAGCCAGCATCGACTCCGCCGTCGCGCCCTCCTGTTCGGGACTCCCGGAAAACAGGCGGGCGACCCAGCCAGCCTCAGCGAAACGACCGGCATCCGGTGACGGATCGGGCTGTTTCAGCTCCAAAGGATCGATTTCCCAGGAATCCCATATACCGGGCACGCCGAGCCGCATCAGAAGCTCGACCTTGGGCCGCGTCCCGTAGCGGAAGCGTTCGTCGAAAGCCTCACGCGCATCGGACCGAAAGAGCACCTGCGGCTCATGCGTGGCCGGGAATGGGCGGTCCGGCTCGAGGAGTGCGGCGTTGTCGATGACGCGCGCCATCGGAACGATGAAGTAGGGAAGGTGCGGTTGCGCCAGAACATCCGCCCGGAGCCGTTCCCATGCGGATGCAGTGAAGAAGCAGTTCCCGTCGAAGGGGAGCACCCAGCGTGCCAGGGAACGCCCGAGGGTGAGCGCATGGTTGCGCGCACCGTTGTTGTTCATGAGGTAGAGGTTCTTGAACTCGTAGGTCTTGTCGTCGATCCGCTGTCGCTCGTATTCGGGGATCCCGTCCCAAGCCGGTTCACCAGGGTATCCCGTCGTGGACGTGTGCTCCAAGCTCCAGCCGACACGGCGATAGGCGTCGGCGTCGAAGGGAATGCGGTCGTAGCGCCGTCCATGCTGTTCGAGGAGGTCGATCAATTCGGCTTCGACGCGCCGGCATACGATGCGGTTGAGGATCCAGATCTTGGTGCAGCCGGCGAGCGGTGGCTCGTTCTCCAGGGCGAAGCGCAGGTTTCGGACGGTCTGACCGCTCTCGTGGCGGGGTGGCAGATCGTTGCCGAGGATGCGGAGCAGGACGAAGTTGTTCGGGTCGCTCACGTCGGGTCTTCCGGTTTGTCACGCCTGCGGTCGCGCGCGAGCCGAAGGCCGCCGCACGCCCAGAATGCTCAGGATATGATCGCGAGTTGCACAAGGTGGTTCACAATATGCATCTCATCACTGCTGTGCAGCCCCCTTGTGGCAACCCGACCCGCGGCGGGCACCGCTCAACTGGCTCGACCGGAAAAGTGTCTTGAGCCTGTTCGACGCCGCAACGCGCGGCGGGGGCGCGGTCGCGGCGTGGCGCTGCGGTGCCGGCAAGGGCCGATGTCGCGCTACAGCTTGTCGGCTCTAACGAAAGGCGGCGGCCGATTTTCGAGCGATGCTCGCAGCACGTCGTCAGAGGTAAGGCTGATCGGGCGAAAAGGCGCACGACACGCGTAAACTCGACGGAGTGAAGCGACCGAAACGCTGCGGGTCGCGTCCAGCGATGCCGCATCCTTCGACCTCACATGAGATCAGGCCGGATTCGCTTGAGATGCGTCCGATGGCCGGCCAACGGCGGCACCGAGGGCGGCCGCCTTGGCGAGATAGGCCATGTTGCCGGGGGCACGCAGCCACGCTTGCTGATAAGCCTCCCCGGCTTCAGAGCGCCGCCCGGCCTGATGGTAGGCGCCGCCGAGAAGCGCCCAGGCGAACTCGCCGAACAGCCGCAGGTCGTAGGCGATCATGCCGATCTCAAGGGCGTCGGTGTCGATGGCCGTGAGCTGCCGACCGATACGCAGCGCACTATCAGCGTCACCGCGGAGCAAGGCGAGACGGCCGGCGAGATAGAGCGTCGCGAAATCGTCATGGCCTTCCTGCAGCAGTCGCTCGATCACTTGGTCGGCCTCTTCGCCCGTTTCGAGCAGAAGACGTGCAAGCGTCTGCGCGATCTGACGGCGGTCCATACGATCCTTGATGGAACCGTCCTCGCTGGTGCTGGCCAAGCCGCGATGACAGGCCGAGATGGCCTCGTCGATGCGTCCATCCAGCTCAAGCATTTCCGCCAAATGATTCCAGCAGTAGGCGCGGTCGGGATGCGCTCCCACTTCGGCTTCGAGCAGAGGAATGTTGCGCAAGACCTTATGGGACTGATCTCCCTCGAAACCGAAGTGATCGATGCAAACCGGCGTCATCGGAAGCGTCAAGTGATGCGCCCTGGCATAAGCGACGAGATCCGGTACTATGGTCTCATGGATCTGTCCCTTGAAGCGGATGGACGGGTCCGATCGGAACAGGCGCGGCTCGCGGTAGCGCGAATAGCCAGGACGCGGCCGGAACCGCACGTAGCCGCCCGCATGCTCAGTCAGATCGAGCGCCTGCTCAATCCGCCCGCCGCCCGGTAAGGACACCCTCTCATCGGCATCGATGTACAGCGTCCAGGGCGTGGCGACCTTTTCGAGAGCCGCGTTCCGAGCTGCAGCGAAGTCGCCGTTCCACTCGAATGACGTCACGGATGCGCCAGCAGCACGAGCGATGTCGATCGTGCCGTCCGTTGACCCGGTATCGACAACAACGATTTCATCGACAAAATCCCCCAGACTGCGAATGCAATCCGGGAGGAAGTGTTCTTCATTGCGGACGATGATTGCGGCCGTGACCGACATTAGGTACCAATTAAGCTTGTGCGCGGGCCCATCAACACCATTTCCGGTTTTGACATGGACCGAGATTTAATTAAACAAGAAGTATAGAACTTGTTGACACACGCGCACCATGCTTGTTCCCATTTCTGCCGCGAGGCGTTGGCCTCACGGTCTATTTTCACTCTATGGCGGCATAAAATGACGCGCCAACTCTGTCTTGACTATTCGGGAGAGCCAGTCTGCTGGCCCATCATCGTGATCGGGCCGGTTTGGTCTTGGCCTGAGATCGGGTAGGACTTGATGGCGGGTGCCTGATAACGCGTGCGGCCCATGATGCGCCGCGCACGGTCGCTTACCGTTCGGCCGTGAGTGGTCGATGTGACCTGTTCCTGCTTCTTGGTCGCGTTAGACTGCATGAGCTGCCTCCAGTGTATAGGCGAGCGAGCCTGCCCGAGGCGACTGGGCTCGTCAACGGTGCAGGTACGTCCTCTGCTCCATGATGAGGGCGGCCGCCGAGACGGCATCTCCCATCGATACGCGAAACGGCTGAGCGTTGTGGATTATCGTGCGAAGACCGATGAACGCACGCAAGTCGAGCCGCTGTGTGGATCGGATGTTCCGGAGTAGTCGGGCGAAGGCCGTCTCGCCACCGATCCGCGTGATTGCCGGGCGGCCGCCCTCGTTGCGTTCCACGAACAGGACGATTTCGATCGGTCCTTCCTCCACTGACCAATCGACCCCGGCCATGCGCGGATCGATCGCGCACAAGGCCGTGTCGCGGTTCAACGGCAGCGTGGGCCATTCGAGGTGCGACGGGGAGAGGCCGGCGGCGATAAGACGGTTGTGTTTCAGGCGGGGTTTGACCGGATGGGCCACGACGCCGTCGGGATGCAGGAAGATGCGGTAGATCCCCTCGAACGCGGCCCCGTGGAGGATCAGGGCGACGGCGAGATCGCACGGATCGTCCTCGAATTCGCTCACGAGAAGGCAGCGAATCCCGTCTATGCGCAGAACGCTCCCGTTTACGGTCGGCGCCGCGCCCTCGTCCGACACCGCCAGCCGAAAGATCGCCTCATCGAGAAAGCGGGCGAGCGCGCGCGCCGATCCGATCGAAGGGCGATCCCGGTGGCGGTACCAGGAGCAGGTCATCGCCACCAATCCGTCGCCGCGCGGCTCGATATCGACGACCTCCGTCCGCTCCGCCGGAGCCGGAAGATGCGGATCGGCCTGCAGGAAGGGGAAGCCGTCGTCCGGCAAGGGCCCGCGCAACAGGAACGTCCGCCTGAGCGTGCGGGCCAGGATCATCAGAGCCGGCGGATCAGGTTTTCCGCTGCGAGGCCTTCGAGGCATCGTTCCACCTCGTCGACCGGCGGCGCATCGAGCGCGAATCCGTCGCTCAGTTCCCGCGCGATGTCGACGAGGCCGCGTCCGCCCTCGCAGAGCTCATAAATGATCGCCGCCGTTGAATTGAGAAAATGCACGCGATCGCGCGCTTCGTCGTAGAGCACGTATCCATCGCCTGCCTCGACCAATTCGAGCGAGGCAGTCTGCTCAAACACCGTATCCTCAGGCACTGCTTTCGACTTTCTTGCCTCGACGGGTTGGTTTCACCACAGCGGCACAAGGTGCGCAAGCTGCCGGGTGAGGCGGGCGATCACCGCATTTCGATCGTAGACCGTTCGCGCGATGGCTCGGCCGGACGCTTCGCGCGCCCGGCGGCCTTCGGGGTCTTGCAAGGCTTCGGCGCAGGCCGTCGCGAAGTCGGGGGCGCTCCCGGCGGCCCAGCCGGCGTCGGCCAGCTTCCCGTTGACGCTCGCCCTGTGCGCGACGCACGCGACGCCGTGCGCGGCCGCCTCGATGATCTTGGTTCGCGCGCCGCCGCCGAACCGCAACGGTGCGATGGCAATCGTGGCCCGGGCATAGAGGGGCGCCGCGGACTCGAAATTGCTGACGATTTCGATACGGGGGTGCCGGTTGAGCTGGAGCACGCGGGGCGGTGGACCATTACCCGCGACGATGACGCGAAAGCCCCACGGCAGGCGCCGGTGCAGCCGCGGAACCACGCTCTCGGCGAACCACGCGATACCGTCGACGTTGGCAAGGTGCCCGAACGCCCCCACGAACAGAAGGGTCTGTCCGTCGTGCCGACGCGTCGGCACCCGGGGGATCGCCACGGCATTGTTCACGATGATGGGGCGCAGGCCGGGATGGCGTCGCCTGAGCGTGGTGCCGTCGCCCTCGCACGAGGTGAACGACGCGGCCAGTCGGCCCTCGTGAAGGGCAATCATCCGATCGATCGCGGTCGCATCCGCCATCAGCCATGCGGCGCGCGTGCTCCGACCATGGGCGAGCGCGATCCGCGATTGGCTGAGCGCCGAGTTCAGATCGTCCTCGTCCAAGTCGAGGGCCAGGGCCGTGGTGTCGGCGACCGCCTCGGCCAGCGGCAGCATGTAGGTGCGCAGCACGACGACGAGGTCGAACGATCGCGTGGACGCGAGGCGGGCGACGAGGTGGTGAGCCTCGGCGGTGAGGAGCCCACTCAAGCTGGGCCGCCCGTAGGCCCGAAGGGCGTCGGCCCGCGCCTCGACCGGGATGCGGCCGATCAGGGACAGGGTCCGGTTCGGAGAGGCCGGCGCCTCGTGCAAGCGTGTCGTCTCCCGAAAGGGCGGGAGCGGAGCAGAGGTCGCCCCGGCGACCGGAACCACCACGACATCGAGTTCGGCGAAGTTCTCGGCGGCTTCGACGAAGAGCGCAACGCGCATCGCAAGGCCGTTGCCGCTTCGGGCCGGTCGGATCGGCGCAATCAGCAGGACGCGTGGGCGCCGTCTCATCGATCGTCGTCGTCGAAACGATAATGCGATTTTGCCCAGTCCCAGGACGTGTCCGAAGCCGCTGCGCGGTGGCCTGAGTTCGCCCGATGCCCCTCGATCAGGACGGAGGCCGCTGCACTACCCTCGGCCCAGCACCCCTCCCCTTGGAATTCGAACCGCATCGCGCGTTGAAAGCGATCGAGTAGGACCAGGGCGAGCGGTTCGCCTCCGACGCAGTACCAGTGCGCGAAGTCGGAGAGGCTGCCGTCGATGATGTCGCCCCCCTCAAGCAGGTCTAATGTGAGGGTGGCCTCGCCGGGCGTCACAAGTTCGACCGTTCGCACTGCCGAGAGCCTCGCCTCCTCCGCCAGAGCCTCCGGTGAACGCGCCGGCGCGTGGAAGATGCGACCGCTCCAGAGGCGCCGCAACGTCGCGAGGGCTTCCTCGCAGGCCTCCCCGTGGCGAAAGCCGGGAACGTCCACCTGAGGCCCGCGATAGCGCCATTTGGCGCCGCACCGATGCTGGAACAGCCGATCGCCCGCGAAATCCCTCTGGAACAGGCACCATGGCTGGTCGGTGAGCGGCAGGTGCGGGACCACGTGGTAAGGCTGCCCCGTCAGCAGAAAGCCGATCAGGAACAGATCCTTGTCGCCGTAGACCATGCGATAGGTGTGTTCGCGCTGAGCGTTGAGAAACACGATGATCTGCAGCGCGTCCCAATGGCGGGACTTGTCGATGAGCACCTGCCCGCTCTCGACGGCGCGCGTCGTGCGGGAGGCAAGGCCGCACGCGCTCCAGATCTGATTTTCGTCCGTCAAGGAGCAGATGTCGGGCCAGAGCACTGCGCCGGTTGCCTCGAATTCCGGCCACTCGAACAGTTCCGCCGGATCCCGCTCCGGCACGATGTCGGCATCGAGCAGCAGAACGCGGGCGAACGAGGAATGCGCCAGAGCAAAGCTCTTCAGCTGCCAGCCGTCGCTCACCGGCACGCCCTGGTCGGCCATCACGGCCTGCGCATCCACCGGCTCGGCCGAAAGGTTGCGCAGCAGCCATCGCATGCGCGCGGACATCTCGCCGTCGCCGAGATGCCAGACCTCGATCGGGAGCGCGCACCGGAGGAGGGTCCGGAGCACGTGGATCAGGACGTAGGCATTGGTGAAAACTGAGGCCCCTCCGGCGCAGATGACGATGCCGCTGCCTGTGAAGCGGTCCTGCGGATACGGATCCAGCTGCTCGCGGCAGGCGGTAAGTTCTGCGCGGAGCGAAGCGGGATCGATTACGGGAGGCATCGCCAGGCGCTCGAACGGGGGAGCGCATTGACTCCGGTCGAGCCGATGCCGCATGGCATTCTTGTTGATGATGTGACTTGCGGATGGAACGCGTTGCCAATGGACGATTCGTTACTCGAAGCGCCCGTGGTTATATTGACTCCGATCAAGAACTGCGTCTCCCATCTGCCGGCTTATGTCGAGCGTATCGAGGCCCTGCAGTACCCTGCCGAGGTCTTGTCCATCGGTCTCTTGGAGAGCGACAGCACCGATGCGACGTGGCCGCTGGCCCAAGACCTCGTCGAGAGGCTCGAACGCCGGTGCCGAAGAGTCAGCCTAGTCAAGCGCGACTTCGGTTTCAACATGCCCGCGCAGGTCCCGCGCTGGAGCCCGGCCTATCAGAGGGCCCGCCGTACCACGCTCGCGCGGGCGCGCAACCACCTGCTGTTCTCGGCCTTGCGCGACGAGACATGGGTTCTCTGGCTCGATGTCGACGTTATTCGCTATCCGCCTGACCTGATTCAGAAGCTGATGGCCACGGGACGGGAGATCGTCCAGCCGCATTGCGTGACGCGCCCCGGCGGCCCGACCTTCGACCGGAACGGCTGGACCCATCACGGCACGCGCCATCTCGACAGCTATCGCGGACAGTCCCTGGTGCCGCTCGACACGGTCGGCGGAACGGTCCTCCTCGTCAAAGCAGATCATCACAGGGACGGACTGAATTTTCCGGCCTTCCGATACGGTGTTGCGAACGACAGCGTCCGCCCCGCCCATCCCGACTGGGAGCGCGGCGAAATCGAAACGGAAGGGCTGGGCATCATGGCTTCCGACATGGGCCTTCAGTGTTGGGGGATGCCGGATTTCGAGGTTCTCCATGCGCCGGACTGACTGCACTCTCAAGACGTCCGTCGTGCTGCCGGGCTCCCAAGGGAAAGCAGCGGTGAACAGGCGTGAGAAGCGTTCCGTCCGTTCCCTCCCCTTCGCTCGAGCGAATTCGGGGTACGGAAGCGTTGCGTGCCCGATCCCGGCCTCCGACCGTCCGCGTCGTCGCCCTGGCAGATCGGTGTGAGCCTGACGCGCCGCAGTCTGACACTGCGCAGGCGCAGCAGCGCATCGAAGCGCGCCGACGGCTCGGACGATCGGTTGCGCCCGGCTCATAGCAGGCGAGAGAATACGAGGCGGGCCGAACCTGCTCGAATGGGTTCTACCGTCGTATCATTGAGTGATGCATGTCCTTTGTTCTGCAGCGCATCAAGGCCTGTCTGTCGGCCATCCTTTGGGCCGTGGCGTCGGATCGCTTGAAACATTGGAAAACGCAAATCGATGCGATCAAGCTGCGCTATCGAATCGCCATGAAGCGCGAGGCGGACCTTTTCAATCCGGTCCGTTTCAGCGAAAAAATGCAATGGAGGAAGCTGTTCGAGGATTCACCTCTATTTACACAGCTATCCGACAAGATAGCCGCGCGCGACTACATCGCCGCGCATGGTTTTTCGTCTATGCTGATACCGCAATTGTGGGCCGGCAAAGATCCAAGAGCGATCCCATTCGACGTGCTGCCCCGGCCGTATGTCATCAAAAGCTCGCATGGTTGCGGTCAAACGATCATTGTCACACAAGACGAAGCCATTGATCGATATCAGATCATTGCTCAGGCAAAGTCATGGCTTGCCCATTGCCATGGCACGGACCAACTGGAGCCCGGATATCTCGACATCCCCCCTCAAATCATTGTCGAAACGCTTTTGGTCTGCTCGGACGGTCGGCCGCCAGCGGAGCTCAAAGTGTTCGTTTTCGATGGAACGGCCAGATTCGCTCAATACATCGGTATGAGGCAAAATCGCGCCCAGCCATTCGCCTTCGTGGATCGGAACTGGCGACGTAATGCGTGGCAGGGGTTATACCCTCCGCTCACTCTCCCCGAAAAACCAGTGCAATTTGACTTGGCGCTGACGGTCGCCGAGAAACTATGCGCAAAGATAGATCACTGCCGTGTCGATTTTTATCTCGTTGACGAAAAATTATTTATTGGTGAAATGACGCTCTATACATACAGCGGACTAGTGCTGTTGAGGCCTGAGGGTACGGATGCCGAAATGGGATCCTATTGGAACATCAAGTGGCCGAAAACAAGGGCGCTGATCGCGATCATGACGCGTCGGTGGGGCCGGCAGCGCGGTCTTGCTCGGACTGTGCCGGAACAAGCGGTCTTGCCGGCAATCATGCCGACGCGGACCGCGCCCGACCTTCATCTCGTGGCGGACGACGGCATCGTCGCCCCGCATGTCTCGAGCCAGGACGAGCTGCGCTTCCTCGTGCCGGACGGTGTGTTGGAGGTGCGGCTCGTGTCGCCGAATTTCCGAGCGGCGGGCGGCGACGTACGCCGGCTCGGCGTGATCGTACGTAGCATCGCGGTCAGCGACGGTGCCGGCTGGCACGAGATTCCGCTCGATACGCCCGGCCTCTTCGCCGGCTTCCACGATGTCGAGCGCAGCGAAGGCGGCTGCTGGCGTTGGACCGATGGCGAGGCCCATCTCTCCCCGCAGCTCTGGGACGACCTCTCCGGTCCCGTGCTCCTGCGCCTGACCGGCGTATTCACGGGTCTGGTGCCAAGCGAGCCCCAGCCGGATAACGATCCCTCGGCGACCTGACGGCGATCTTCAATATATTCATTCCTATCTACCTGCCCGTCCTTGTCCCGACCCACCGCCCATACCTTAGGATACACCTATCACCGGGGGCGGATCAGCGGACGGCACTCCTTGACGTGCTCGTAGGCACTGCAGAGCCGATGCAGGGCCAGCCGACGTCGTAGTGAGCTCAAAGGCGTCCGACCTGAGAAGACCACAACCGGTCCCAGCGTGACAGTCGGAGCATGGCTGCCAAAACGCTTATAGGATTAAAATCTTGACTTTGCGGGCGTTTCAGTCATACTGGTGACGTTGATCGGTCGTGCCGTTTGCAGCCGTTGCCCCCGGCCGACGACACCGAGGAGATGCCCCATGGTCCGACGACCACGACGCCCGCGGCCCCGGCCGCCCACGTGCCGAGATCGCCGTGACCGGTCGCTCTCCCCTCACCGCCGCACCTGCCAGAAGGCCCCCACTCCGGGGGCCTTCGTCGTTTCCGGAGACTCTCGATGACCCGCCACGCCCTCGCCAAACGATCCTCCAAGACCGGCAAGCCGCCCGGCGGTATGCAGTCCGCTCCGCCGCAGTCGCAACATGGAGCCGCCCCGCGACCGCAGGCGGCGTCCGCGTCGTCGTCCCAAGACTCCTCCGAGCCGGGAGCAACCGCAGGCACAGGTCGGGGGGCGGCATCGGGCCCGGTACACGGGGCGAGCGCGGCCAAGACGGCGTCGCCAACGGCTAGTGGGGACAACCGCCAAGCCGGTCCGGCCGACCCAAACAGCACAACCACCGCCACGGCAGGCAGCGCCGAGCGGAAGGCCAACCCGGCCGCATCGCAAGCCAGCGCCTTCGGTGCGACTGGTCCGAAGGTAACCGGGTCTGGGGCCGGTTCGCCACTGGCCGCAGCATCGAACCCACCCCGTCCCGGCGATCGCACCTTCGTTGGCCAGCCCAAGCCGCGGGATCCCGCCGAGATCGGGCTGGGCAGCGTCGTGCTCGCCCATGAGGGCCCGGACGAGGGGTGGTGGGAGGCCGAGGTGATCGGCATCAACGGCCGGGTCTTCTCACTGCGCTGGCGCGACTATCCCACCCAGCCGACCATCCTACGCAAGGCCACCGAACTCGCCCTGCTGCCGCCTGGCGAAGCGTAGCTCGCCTCACGAGATCCGCGCCCGGGCCGCCCCGACGGCCTGGGTCGCTCAGCGGCAGCGCCGTCCCGGCCGCCGAACGTCCCCTCCCCTTTCCTCTCCGAGGCTTCCCATGACCGACATCCTCGATGTGGGGCGCGTCGCTGCGCTCAACGAC
>NZ_FOSV01000035.1 GCF_900114375.1 Methylorubrum salsuginis
CTCGGACAACGGCACCGAACTGACCTCGCACGCCATCCTACGCTGGCAGGAGGAGCGTGCAGTCGAGTGGCACTACATCGCTCCCGGCAAGCCGCAACAGAACGGTTTTGTCGAAAGCTTGAATGGGCGTTTGCGCGACGAGTGCTTGAACGAGCATCTATTCCGGAGCCTGCCGGCGGCCCGGACCATCATCGAGGCGTGGCGGGTCGACTATAATACCTGCCGCCCTCACACGAGCCTCGGCGGGCTCACCCCGAACGCGTTTGCAAACCGGTCCAACCAGAACCAGAACCAGAACCAGAACGGACTCTGGTTATGAGCGGGGGCAAACAGGGGGCAAGGTCAGCTCACTTAGAGCATCGTCCTGGATATCGGATCCAGGACGATGCTCTCCGTTATTGGGCCGCATCGACTTTTTTTCCGAAAGCCGGTTCCCACCTTTCGGGCCGATGCTCTAGCTTGGGCAACTGCTTCACATCGACAGGCACGAAGCCGACCTCGTCGTCCTCGAAGGTGCCGTGCGGCTTGCGGGTCTGCTAGGGCGGCGGCAGCCGGTTGAGACCCTCCGCCTTGAGGATGCGATGGACGGCGTCCCGGTTCCGGTGCGGCAGGAAGTGACTGACGACGAAGATCAGCGCGTCGAGGGGGAAGCCGGTGGACCGGCGGAGCGCGTACACGATGGCGCGCCCTCATCGCCGGCGTGCCAGGGCAGCTTATGGGGTCGCGCCGAGCGGTCCTGACAGTCATCCGGGCCGCGTTTGCGCCACTTGCGGATGGTCTCGCTGGAAACGCCGTAGCGCTTGGCCAGAACGCCGGAATTCTCGTTCGAGCAGGCGATCTCGGCGCGGACAGCCGGGGTGGTGCGGGCCTGGGGGATGGATGGCGAGCATCAACGAGCCCGCCTTGGGCAGCAAGGCGGCGCACCCCCTCGAACCGCCACGCGTAGGCCTTGATCGCACAACGCGCCAAGCCCCAACGACGTTGCGCAACCAGACAATCAGCCGATTGCCCGAGGTCGATGGCGGCAAGCCGAATCGGTCGCGCTTCAAGGCCTACCCGCTCGGCTACTTCCACATCGTTCTGGCTGAGGTCCACACGGCGGAAGGGCGGCTTACCGACTTGTCGTCATCGACCGTACGACCAAGTTCGCCTTCGTCGAGTTGCACGAGAAAGCGACTCGACGGGTCGCAGGCGATTTCCTCCGGTATCTGATTGAGGCCCGTGCCTTACAGGGTGCACACGGTACTCACCGACAACGGCACCCACTTCACAACACCCGGCAACGTTGCCTCGGCCGCATCCATCATCAAGGAAGCGATTGAGGCCGGCGAGACTTTTCGAGCCTACAGCTTCGAGTCCGCCTGCGCCCGAAATGATATCGATCATCGCCTGACCGAGCCGCGTCACCCCTGGGCCAACGGTCAGGTTGGGCGGATGAACAGCACGATCAAGGACGCGACGGTCAAGCGCTACCCCTAGACAGCCACGAGCAGCTCCGCGCCCATCTGGCCGACTTCGTCAGCGCCTACAACTTTGGCCGTCGCCTCAAGACCCTGCGTGGCCTCACGCCCTACGAGGCCATCTGCAAAGCATGGTCCGCCGAGCCAAGCAGATTCAGGTCAAACCCGCTCCACCACATGCCGGGACCGAACATCTAGCCCGCCTCGCTCAGGCGCACGGCGCGGGGCGAGAGGCCGAGGCGCTCGGCGAGGTGCCAGCGCAATTCGCGGGGCGAATGGTACTCGTAGGAGGAATCGATCAGGTGGCTGAGATCGGCCGGGACATGCGCCGCGGTCTCGATCAGACGGTCCACCCGGAAGGTCGCCGCGTCGGTGACGGGCGAGCGGGCGCCTGCATGGCGCCGGAACTCGAATTGCATTTTCTTGTCTGTACTTTCTCTCACCGGATGTCCGCGACCCCGTGGGCCGGCCGGTGTCGTTTCTGATTGTCGTTGATGTCGCGTGTCGTCAGGCGGCACCCGCTCGGCAAAGTGGGCGGGGGCCGCGTCGTCGAGGGGACGGCCGAGCCGTCCCCGTGGCGGGTCTTAGACCGCCTGGAGGTTGCCGGCAGCGTCCTTGCCGCTGCGCTTGTCGGTCAGAACCTCGTAGGAAACCTTCTGGCCCTCGACGAGATTGCGCAGGCCGGCGCGCTCGACGGCGGAGATGTGGACGAACACGTCCTTGCCGCCGTTATCCGGCTGGATGAAGCCGTAGCCCTTGGTCTCGTTGAACCACTTGACAGTACCAGTATCCACGAAAACTTCCTTCGTTCATTCGGTCTCGCTGAAACGCAGACGCAAGCATATGCGCGCAGCGAGCGCGTCGTTTCATCCGCCGATGTACGGATAGACGGGATGCGAGCCGTGGAAAGCGTGCGGCGTGAACGCCGCCGCTCCCGTCATGTCCCTATTTAGGCTCTCGATGCGGCCTTAACAAGGCGGATCGGCCCGTTCCGGCCGGCAGGGACGCCGCAGGCGCGACCCGGCCCCGCCCCGGGTGGGCGTCCGCGCGCATGCTCCCACCCTGTGACAAAGCCCGGTGCGGGTGCATATAAGGGTGAGCGTCCAGGCGGTTATCCTGGGCGCCTCCCCATCGTAGTCGGGCGGTTCATGGCGGGCATCTCGGTTTCCCTCGAAGGCGCGAACATCCAGCTCTCGTTCCAGAAGGACGAGCAGTCGACGGCGGTGGTGATGGACGCCCGCGCCGCCCGCGCGCTCGTGCGCGCCGTGGGCCAGCTCCTCACCGCGATCGACGACGGCGACGAGGTCGATCTGCCTGAGGACGGCGACGAGGACATCGCCATGCTCGACGTGACCTCCTCGGCGATCGAGGTCGGCACCGACGAGCAGGGCCAGGCGGTGGTCGCGCTCCAGGCCGGCGCCCTGCCGCCGTTCCAGCTCCGCCTGACCGACGAGGAGGCCCGCCACGTGGCCACCAGCCTCAGCGAGATCCTGGCGGCGCCGCGGGACGTGCGCGCGTCCCACGGCGGTCACTGAGTGTCTCCGCGGTCCGCCCCAGCCCTTCGGCGCGGGGCGGAAAGCCGGCGACCGGATCAGACGCCCGGACGGCCGCGGCGCGGGCCGCGGGTGCGGGCGGCGCTCGGCAGCGCCTCGGGCACCATCGTGACGATGACCGGATTCGGCACGTGGTCGAAGGCGGCGCCGTTATAGGCGTCCACGCCCATGCCGATCACGCCGCCGGCCAGCACGTTGCCGGCGAAACCCGCCGCGCCCGAGCCGACGAGCTTGGTTCGCACCGGCACCGTCTGCGACCGGTAACCCGGCAGGGTGAAGGTGGCGTCGAACTCTTCCGAACGGGGGATGTCGAGGGAGCAGGGCGTGGTCGGGCAGCTGCGGTTGGTCGAGGTGGTCATCGCCGCGCCCGAGGGGGCCGAGGTGAACGTGATCGTCTCCGACGTGCCGCGCGTGATGCTGCCGCACGCCGATACCCCCGCCGCGACGAGCGCGGCGGCCAAACACTGGCGAATCATGAAAGGATGCCCCCGACATGCCGTCTCTGCGGACGGATGAAGGGTTGTCCGACGGGGATTTCGGCAACGCAAGGGTGTCGGACCGCGCAGCCGGGGATACGGGGCGGTGGTCGGGGATCTGTGTCCGAAAAGTAACAAACGATCAAGTCGCCGCACCGCGTTCAGGCCTTGAAGGGCGGCCGATGCGGCTTGGATCTCATACCAAGCGGCACGGAACAGGACCGATGGTCCCCTTCCGTGCGTCCGGCGGACGCCCGCCGCCCCGCCGTCGCGGGGGCAATCGGCGATGATTCGGGATCATCGCCGATCGGTATCGGATCGGGCGGCTCTCGATGCTCCGTGCCGTCACGGCTTTTTCCCTGAACGCCGGTCTCCACCTTTCGGGCCGACGCCGGAGATCCGGACGACAAGCAAGAGAAGCGCTTCGAAGGGTCCTCCTCGGCAAACGACCGCCTCCATCCGTGAGGATAGAGGCGGTCGGAGGCCGATCACCGAGGATCGATCACATGCGGATGCCGGGATCGGTCGGGCCGCCGGGGAGGTAGTCGGGCTCGGAGCCCGGTCCGCGC
Organism: Methylorubrum salsuginis; assembly: GCF_900114375.1. Classification (GTDB taxonomy): domain Bacteria; phylum Pseudomonadota; class Alphaproteobacteria; order Rhizobiales; family Beijerinckiaceae; genus Methylobacterium; species Methylobacterium salsuginis. Next base: position 4,059 of record NZ_FOSV01000035.1, read on the forward strand.
GGCTCGCCGATGCCGGGTTCGTCCACCGGATAGGGGGAACGCGGGCCGGTCGGGCCGATATCGGGCTGGTCGTCCGGCTGGGGTGGCGGCGGCAGATCGCCGGGAAGCGGTCCGCCGGGGGTCGGATCGGGGGTCGGAATGCCGGGATTGGCCATCGGGCCTCCTCTGGCTCGTGGTTGCGGGGCGTGAGGGTCCAACACCCTCTGCCGATGCGGGTTCCGGCATCGTTGGCGGAGAATGGCCGCAGGAACCGGCCGGGCGTCGGGAGGTTGGCCCGGCATACCCGAACCGTTCAGGAGCCGAACATGCCCGATATCCGCGAGGCAAAGATCCTCATCGTCGCCACCGACGGCTTTGAGGAGAGCGAGTTGACCGTGCCGCACGCCAAGCTGAAGCAGGCCGGTGCCCAGGTCCACGTCGCCAGCCCGCAATCGCGTCAGTCCAAGGCCGCGATCAAGGGCTGGGACAAGACCGATTGGGGTAAGGACGTGCCGGTCGATCTCGATCTGGAGAGCGTCGATCCGGCCGAATATCACGCGCTGGTCCTGCCCGGCGGGCAGATCAACCCGGACAAGCTGCGCCTGGAGCCCAAGGCCCTGGAGGTGATCCGCAGCTTCCTCACCGACGGCAAGGTCGTGGCCGCGATCTGCCACGGGCCCTGGCTCCTCGTGGAGACCGGCGCCGCCAAGGGCCGTACGCTGACCTCGTTTCCGTCGATCAAGACCGACGTGATCAACGCGGGCGGCAACTGGGTCGACAAGGAGGTCGTCACCGACGGCGGCATCGTCACGAGCCGCAACCCGGACGATCTCGACGCCTTCGTCGCCAAGATCATCGAGGAGGTGAAGGAAGGCCGCCACGAACCGCGCCAGCTCGCCGCCTGATTCTTTTGCGGAACGGGAAAGCCGCCGGTCTCGACGGCCGGCGGTTTTTTCGTGTCCGGCTCAGCGCTTGGCGGAGGCCTTCTGCGCCTTGGCGGCGGAGGCGCCCGCCATCAGTTTGGCGAGGTGCTCCTGATCGAAGCCGTCGGCGCTCGCGGTCTGCACCGAGGCGTCGGCGAAGGACGCGCTCCTGCGCGGCGCGATCGAGCCCGTGCTGACCGGATCGGGCAGGGCCGCCGCGACGGGTAGCGCGGGGGCCGCGGGCTCCCGCTGGAGGCGCAGGGCCCAATGGGCCGCGGTGGAGAGCACGGCGATGGCCAGGATCGCCTTGATGCCGCTCGTCAGGAAACGCCGCATGGTCGTGGGCCGTCGAACGCGAGGGGAACGCGACCGGTTCCCCGGCCTGTTCCCATCATCGCGCGGGATCGTGAACGAACCGCTTTCGAAAGGCCGGCGGGCCCGTGCCGGATCGGGTCAATTCCCGTGCGCGGCCTTTCCGCGGGCCGCCTCGCCCTGCGCGCCCTCGCTCCCCTCGCCGCGGGTGCGCCACAGGCTGTAGGCGATGCCGGCGGCGAGCAGGACGACCGTGACGGCGAGCGACACCCACGGCGGCAGATGCACGAGGTCGAGCGTGTCGGCCACGATGATCTTGGCGCCGATGAACAGGAGGATGAAGGCCAGCGCGGTTTTCAGGTAGGCGAAGCGGTCCACCATCGCTGCGAGTGCGAAGTAGAGCGCGCGAAGCCCCAGGATCGCGAAGATGTTCGAGGTGTAGACGATGAACGGATCGGTGGTGATGGCGAAGATCGCCGGCACGCTGTCGACGGCGAAGATCACGTCTGCGACGTTGACGAGCACGAGCGCCACCGCCAGCGGGGTCAGCCAGCGCACGGGCTTGCCGGTCTCGGGATCGGGCTTGCGGACGACGAAGTGCTGGCCGTGCGGCTCGTCGGTGATGCGGACCCAGCGCTTGAGCAGGCGGAAGGAGGCGCTGTCGCGCACGTCCTTCTCCTCGTCCTCCTTCGAGAACAGCATCTTGAGGCCGATATAGAGGAGAAACACGGCGAAGACCGAGAGCACCCAGTGCGCCTGCTGCACCAGGGCGGAGCCGAGGCCGATCATCAGCCCGCGCAGCAGCACGGCGGCGAGGATGCCCCAGACCAGCACCCGGTGCTGGGCCGCCCGCGGCACGCCGAGAGAGGTGAGGATCACCGCGATGACGAAGACGTTGTCCATCGACAGCGACTTCTCGATCACGAGGCCGGTGACGTATTCCTGGCCGGCCTGGGGCCCGAGCATCCACCACACCCAGCCGCCGAAGATCAGGCCGAGGGTGAAGTAGAAGGCGGTGAGGAGCAGGCTCTCCTTCACGCCGATCTCGTGGTTCTTGTCGCGGTGGAGCAGGCCGAGATCGAAGGCGAGCAGGCCGGCCACGAGACCGTGGAAGCCCAGCCACATCCAGACGGGTTTGCCGAGCCACGCGTAAGTGAGGAAGTCCATGGTGCCGGGACCTGATGCTTCTGCCGGAGGGAGAGCATCGGCTCCGACATCACGTGAAGCGCCGGTGCGGCCCCCGGGCGATCGCATCCACGGGGCCGTCGGCCGGTGGAGGGGCTTCCGCTCGAGGGAAGCGTCGCGAAGAGGCACGCCCGCGCATCCCGCCAGAGGGGCCCGCAGCCGATACGGCGCAGTTAGAGAGCCGGTCGTGGCGATTCAAGGGCCGGCCGCGACGATCCGCGATCACGTCTTCTCGCGATCCGCTTGACAGACGCGCCGCCGCGGGGCCTCCCGCACGGTATGAACACGGATCGCAGCGGCGGCTCACAGGGCATCGCCATCGTCGGCGGCGGGCCGGCGGGGTTGATGGCGGCCGAGACCCTGGCCGGGGCGGGGCTTCCCGTCACCGTCTACGAGCGGATGCCGTCCGTCGGGCGAAAGCTGCTGATCGCGGGCCGCGGCGGGCTCAACCTGACCCACACCGAACCGCTGCCGGCCTTCCTCGCGCGCTACCACCCGGGGCAGCCCGCGCTCGCGGCGGCGATCGAGGCCACGCCGCCGGAGGCGTTGCGGGCTTGGTGCGAGGGGCTCGGCCAGCCGACCTTCGTCGGGTCGAGCGGGCGGGTGTTTCCCGAGAGCTTCAAGGCCTCGCCGCTGCTGCGGGCGTGGCTCGCGCGACTGGCCGAGCGCGGCGTCGCGATCCGGACCCGCCATCGCCTGACCGCGCTCGGCCCGGACGGCACGCTGACCTTCGAGACGCCGGAGGGGCCGCACACCGTCCGTCCGCGTGCCGCGCTGCTGGCGCTCGGCGGGGCGAGCTGGCCCCGCCTCGGCTCCGACGGGGCCTGGGTGCCGCTTCTGGAGGCCGCCGGCCTCGCGGTGGCGCCGCTCAAGCCCGCCAATGTCGGCTTTGCCGTCGCGTGGTCGGCCCATTGGTCGGCGCAGGTCGCGGAACGCTTCGCCGGCGCCCCGCTCAAGCGCATCGCGGCCCGGATCGGCGAGGACGCGGCCCGCGGCGAGGCGGTGGTGACCGCGGGCGGGATCGAGGGCGGGGTGATCTACGCGCTGGGGCGCCCGATCCGCGAGGCGGTGGAGCGGGCGGGCCGCGCCACCCTGGTGCTCGACCTGCGGCCCGATCTCGATGCGGGCGCCCTCACGAGGAAACTCGGCACGTCGCGCCCCGGCGAGAGCCTTTCGACGCGCCTGCGCAAGGCGGCGGGCCTCGATCCGGTCGCCGCCGCCCTCCTGCGCGAGGCCCATGCCAACGCCCTGCCGGGCGAGGCCGGCGCCCTCGCGGCGGCGATCAAGGCCGCTCCCCTGCGGCTGACGGCCCCGGCCCCGATCGCCCGGGCGATCTCGACGGCCGGCGGCCTGACCTTCGGCGAACTCGACGCGCGCTTCATGCTGCGGGCCCGCCCCGGCCTGTTCGCGGCGGGCGAGATGCTCGATTGGGAAGCCCCGACCGGCGGCTATCTGCTGCAGGCCGCCTTCGCCAGCGGCCGGGCGGCAGCGCGGGGGATGATCGCGTGGCTCGAGGGCGGGACGTGAGGGGGCGCAAAGAGGCTTCGAACCTGCGGCCTCCGATCCGGCCTCGGGCATGGAGAAAAACTGCCATTCCCTGAATTCGCCGTTCATCCAACGTTCGAACGGCGCGAGCGATGGTGGGGCGTGAAGCCTGGCCGTAGGAGTCCCTGCGGCCCGCCCATCGAAACGCCGACGCCGGACGCCTCCCTTGAAGATCGCCGTCATCGCCCATCTCAAGTTCCCGATCGGCCAGCCCTATCTCGGCGGCTTGGAGATGCACACGCATCACCTCGCCGGCGCGTTGCGGCGGCGCGGCCACCGGGTCACGCTGTTCGCCTCCGAGGGCTCCGATCCGCTGCTGGTGCCCGATCCGGTCTGCCCGCCGACCGGCGACGCGCTCGGCGACCCGGTCGCCTTCGAGCGGATCGCGCGCGCCGAGCACGCGGCCTACGAGCGGATCGTCGAGATGGTGGATCGCGGCGGCTTCGACGTGATCCACAACAACAGCCTGCACCCGCTGCCGCTCAAGGCGAGCCATCATCTGGCCGCCCCGATGGTGACGGCGCTGCACACGCCGCCCTTCGACTCGCTGACTGAGGGCGTGGTGGCGGCCAAGCCCGGCATGATCTTCGCCGCGGTCTCGCCCTCGCTGGCGCAGGAATGGGCCGAGCTGGCGCCGAACGCCCGCATCGTCGGCAACGGCATCGACCTCTCGACCTTCGCCTTCAGCCCCGCCTCGGATCCCACCGGCTACGTGTTCTGGAGCGGGCGGATCGTTCCGGAGAAGGGCACGCATCTGGCCATCGACGCCGCCCGCAAGGCCGGCATCCCGCTCCGCTTCGCCGGCCCGCAGCCGAACCCGCGCTACTGGAACGAATGGATCGCCCCGCGGCTCGGCGAGGGCGTCGACTATGTCGGTCACCTCTCGCACGCCGACCTCGCCCGCCAGCTCGGGGGCGCGCGGGCCGCGATCGTCTCGCCGCGCTGGGAGGAGCCGTTCGGCCTCGTCGTCGCCGAGGCGCTCGCCTGCGGCACCCCGGTTGCCGCCTTCGCCCGCGGGGCCATCCCCGACATCGTCGATCGCTGGTCCGGCGCGCTGGCCGGGGCCGACGACGTGGAGGATCTGGCCCGCGCCATCACCCGCGCGGTCGGGCTGGAGCGCCGCGCCTGCCGCAGCCGCGCCGAGACGCTCTACGACGCCGAGGTGATGACCGACGGCTACGAGGATCTCTACCGCGAGGTCCTGTTCGGCGCCGCCCCCGCGCGCCGCCCCCGCGCGCCCGTCCTCGAACGCCTGATCGCCTGAGCCATGTCGGCAACCTTGGCCCCGCGTCCCGGCCCGGCCGTCGTCTGCGTCCCGGCCCGCAACGAGGTCGAGCGGCTGCCGCGGCTGCTCGCCGCCCTCGCCGTCCAAGACGGCTTCTCGGCGGGCCACCGCCTGCGGGTGGTGGTGGTGGCCAACAACTGCACCGACGGCACCGCGGCGGCGGTGCGCGACCTGGGGCTCGACACGATCGACCTGCGCCTGATCGAGGCGACGTTCACGGGGGCCGACGCCCATGTCGGCACCGCGCGCCGCCGGGCGCTCGATGCCGGCGCCGACTGGCTGGAGGCCGGGGGCGCGCCGGACGGCGTCTTGCTGACCACCGATGCCGACGCCCGGCTCGATCCGTCCTGGGTCGCGGCCAACCTCGCCGCGCTCGAGCATGCCGAGATCGTCGGCGGACGCCTCGTCATCGACGATGACGGCGCGGCCGATCCGGTGCTCGCCGCCTTCCACGCGCAGGTCGAGCGCTACTGGGCCGGCGTGCGCCGCCTGGAAGACGCCCTCGATCCGCCGCCGCACGATCCGGCGCCGCGCCACGGCGACCATACCGGCGGGAGCCTCGCGCTCCGGGCCTCGCTCTACCGTGCGGTCGGCGGGCTGCCGGCGATCCCGCGGGGCGAGGACAACGCCCTGGTCGCCGCGGTGCAGCGGGCGGGCGGGCGCCTGCGCCACTGCCCCGCCGTCTCGGTGCGGGTCTCGGCCCGCACGTCAGGCCGCGCCGAGGGCGGCATGGCCGTCGAGATGCTGCGGCGCGCCCGCGTCGTCCAGGACGGCGAGGCCTATCGCCTGCCGACCGCCGGGTTCTGGCGCGATGCGGTGCTGCGGCGCGCGCGGCTGCGCCGGCACTGGCGCGAGGGGGCCGCCGCGGGGGCTCTGGCCGATCTCGGCCTGAGCACGCAGGACCGCGCCGCGATCCTGCACGACTGCCCCAACGACATCGCCTTCGTCGAGCGGACGCTCGCCCGCCTCGCCCCCCACGATCCGCCGGCCCCGGAATGCCCCCTCGACCGGGCGCTCGCCGAGCTCGACGCCCTGGCCGCCGACCTCCGGCAGGACGCCGCGGCGTGACGCGGCCGGTCGGCTACTACGTCCACCATCAGGGCGCGGGGCATTGGCAGCGGGCGGTGGCGCTCGCGGGCGCGCTCCGGGAACTCGGACGGCCCTGCACGCTGATGGGCACGTTTTCCGAGATCGATACCTCGGCCGCGCCCGGCCCGGTGCTCGACCTGCCCGACGACCGCATGACGGGGGCCTTCGACGGGCGGGACGGCACGGCGAGCCGCCCCGAGGCCTTCCACTACGCCCCGCTGAACCATCCGGGCCTGCGCGCCCGCATGAGCCGGATCGCGGCCTGGGCCGCCGAGACCGATCCGGCGCTGCTGATCGTCGACGTGTCCTGCGAGGTCGCGCTGTTCGCCCGGCTCCTCTCGGTGCCGAGCCTCGTCGTGCGCCTCTCCGGCACGCGCACCGACACGCCTCATCTCGAAGCCTTCCGCGCGGCGAGCCGTCTGCTGGCGCCGTTTCCGCAAGCGCTCGACGGCGGCGACGTGCCGGACTGGGTGCGCGCCAAGACGATCTTTTCGGGGCTTTTGGGCGCGGAGCCGGTGCCGGCTCAGCCCGAGGACGGGCGCATCGTCGTCGTGTTCGGCCGCGGCGGCGAGGGCGGCGACCACGCCCGGCTCTGCGAGGCTGCCGCCGCCATGCCGGAGCGCGACTGGCACGTACTCGGGCCCGTGACCGGCTCGGGCCAACGCCCGAGGAACCTGCACCTTCACGGCTGGGTCGGCGACGTGCGCCCGCACCTCGCGCCGGCCAGCCTCGTGGTCGGCGGCGCGGGCGACGGCCTCGTCACCGCGGTCGCCGCGCAAGGCAAGCGCTTCCTCTGCCTGCCCGAGCCCCGCGCCTACGGCGAGCAGGAGGCCAAGGCCGAGGGGCTGGCCCGCCTCGGCGCGGCCCTCGTCCACCCCGGCCTGCCGGAGGCAGGCGCTTGGCCGGCGCTGATCGCGCAAGGACTCGCCCTCGACCCGGCCCGCATCCGCGCGCTGGCCGAGCCCGACGCCTTGCCCCGCACGGCGGCGGCGATCGACGCGTTGTGCCGGGGCTGAGCGCGTGGTCCGACCGTCGCCGGCCCGAACCCTCCTCGTGGCCCTCGCATTGCCGAGTTACCACGGGATGAGTCGGGAGGATTCGGCAAACAAAGGCAGTAAGCGTCGCGGTCGATTGCCGGCAGCCGAGCCGAGCACTTGGCTTTAATCGAACATTAATTCTTAAATCCCTTCGCATCCATTCGATTGCCGTGCCTATTCGGACACACGCGCACCGGATTACCTCGGGCCCGCCTCGTAACAGCGGAGATCATCTGTTGCATCCATTGATGGCGCCGCCCTCGCTATACCCGCAAATACCGCAGTCGCTGTAATACTCAACGCTATGCTTTGTACGCTATCGTACCGAGCCGCAAATTACGGCCTTGGTTCAATATCCTTTACGACTAACCATGTTAATGACGGGACATCGCGAAGTGTCCGATTTCGGACCCTTCTTCGCGAGAATGCATTTTCCCGTCGCCTTCCGCCGCCAATCGGATATGCGCCGGGGTGTTTCTCCCGCTCAGTTCCCGATCAACACCCTTGAACGCTCCCACGACCTACCAGAACCGACTGTTGGCCCGGCTCGGGCCCGACGATCTCGCGCTCCTGCAGCCGCATCTGGAGCCCGTGGATCTGCCCGTCGGCTTGGTGGTGATCGAGCCCGATCAGCCCATCACCCATGCGGTGTTCCCCGAGACCGGCCTGTGCTCGGTGATCGCGAGCCTGCAGGAGCGCAGCCGGGTCGAGATCGGACTCTACGGGCGCGACGGGCTCGTCGGCACCGTGCTTGCGCTCGGCAGCAACCGGGTGCCGCACCAGACCTTCATGCAGGTGTCGGGCACGGGCCTGCGGATCGAGGCCGAGGCGCTGACGCGGGCGATCGAGGCCAGCGCCTCCTTGCGCCTGCTGATCCTGCGCTACACCCAGACCTTCCTGGTCCAGACGGCGCAGACGGCGCTCGCCAACGCCAGTGCGCCCGCCGAGGAGCGGCTCGCCCGTTGGCTGGCGATGTACCACGACCGCCAGGACGGCGACGACCTCTCGGTCACCCACGAGTTCCTGTCGATGATGCTCGGCGTGCGCCGGCCCACCGTCACCGTCGCCCTGCAGATGCTGGAAGGCGCCGGGCTGGTGCGGGCGCAGCGTGGGCGGGTGCGGGTGCTCGACCGCCGCGGCCTGATCGAGGCCGCCGGCCCCGCCTACGGCCCGGCGGAGGCCGAGTACGAGCGCCTGATCGGCCCGCTGCGCCGCGACCGGGACGAGCGGGCGGAGCCGTAGCGCATCGCCCCGAAAGCGGGAGTCCGGCACGCGCGAAAAAGACGATGCCGCACAGGACCCCGGAGCCTGTCCCGGATCCGATGTCCGGGACGGCTCTGCCCGCGCGAAACGGCCTCATGCCAAATCCGGTCGATCCCTTCGGGATGGCGGATTGGGGCTTCGCTCAAGGGCCGCGCGGGGCGGAAACCGTATCAGCCTTCCCCGATCAGCCGCTCGTACTCGGCCTCCGCCGGGCCGTAGCCGCCGCCCGCGCATTCGGTCAGGCCCTCCCGGTCGAGCACGGTGACGCGCCCGCGCCGCGCCCGCACCAGCCCGGCGCCTTCCAGGATGTGGAGCGCCGTCGTCACCCCCGGCCGGCGCACGCCGAGCATCGTCGCCATGAACTCGTGGGTGAGCGGCAGTTCGTCCCGGCAGAGGCGGTCCTGGGTCATCAGGATCCAGCGGGCGAGGCGCCCCTCGATGGTTTGGTCGGCATTGGCGTAGACGGTCTGCCCGACCTGCACGATCAGGCTCTGCACGTAGCGCCCGAGCACGCGCCGCAGGCGCGCGCTGGCCTCCAGCGCCGCGCTCAGCGCCGCGGCCTCGATCCGCAGGGCCGTGCCCTCCGCCTGCACCATGCCGGTATGGGGCGTGCGGTCGGTGCCGAGCAGCAGCGGCACGCCGATCATGCCCTCGTAGCCGACGAGGCCGACCTCGACCCGGCCCTCGCCGGTATCGGCGATCAGCGAGGCGAGCCCTTCTTCGAAGAACACCGCGTGGGTGATCGGCCGGTCGGCGCTGACGAGGATCTGGCGAATCTCCAGCGTCACCGGCTCCAGATGCGGCCCGAGCCGGGCGAAATCCTCCGCCGTCAGGGCGGCGAGGAGGCGGTTGCGGGGGCCGGACGGGTGGGGTCGGGGCATGGCGCGGCTCCTTGAGGGCAAGAGCGCACGCCGTCTCCCAGCCGCCTGCGCCCCAATCGTTCGGCAGACGATGACCTTCATGTAGGCCGCGCCGGACATCCGGACACGGCCGATCGCGTTCAGGTCCGTTTCGAGGCGCCGCCGAGGGCCCTTGTACGGTTTCGGACCAAAGCCTGCTAGCCTATTCCCGCTGTCGTTCCGGTCGGCTAACACGATTTCATGATCGGTCTGGGCTTGGCAATTCTTCGCGTGCCTGACTTCAATACAGCATATGTTGGACGCGGTCCTGGGAATGTACGGCCGGACCTGACCGTTGCCGGGCTGCGGCCGGTGCGGAGCGGCCGATGATCGGCCCGCATTCCTATTCCGCCGCCGGCTTGGGCGTCCCGCAGAAGCCCCTCGACGGGATGGCCGGCCCCTTGAGCCTGCGGCTGGGGGCGCATGTCCCCCTCTCCGGGGAGGATCTCGCGGCGCTCGCCCATCTTGCCGTGCGCGAGTCGGCGGTCGCCGCCCATGCCGATCTCGTGCGCCAGGGCGAGCCGGCGGACACCGCCTTCCTCGTGCTGGAGGGGATCGCCGCCCGTTACGTCCAGCGCGCCTCGGGCGCCCGCCAGATCCTCGCCCTCCTGCTGCCCGGCGACCTGTGCGACCCGGACCTCGCCCATCTGGAATGCTGGGACCACGGCATCGCCACGCTCTCGCCGTGCCGGATCGCCCGGGTGCCGCGGGCGGTGTTGGAGGAGCTGATCGCCACCCGGCCCGCCGTCGCGCTGGCGTTTCGGCGCACCAAGCTGGAGGCGGAGGCGCGCAGCCGCGCATGGCTGACGGCGCTCGGCATCTTGCTGGCGACGGAGCGGCTGGTGCGGCTGTTTCGCGAGATCGTCGACCGGATGCACGCCGTGGGGCTGGCGGGCCGCAACGAGGGCCCGCTGCCGCTGACGCAGGTGGACATGGCCGAGTGCATCGGCACCAGCACCGTCCACGTCAACCGCGTGCTGCAGGACCTGCGCCGCTCCGGCGTGGTGGAATTGAAGGGCAACTGGTTGCGCCTCTCCGACCGGGCCGGGCTCGACGCCCCGGCCGGGGAATAGACCGCTACCGTACCGATCGCCGCAATCCCGGAAAGGTTAAGGACGCCGGAGACGCGACGGCGCAGTGTGTTCGTCAACCCTCGAGGAAGCGGCCATGCTCCTCTACATCGATGTCGTGGACGGGGACACGTTCACCCGCGACGAGGACGGATTGGAATTCGCCGACCTGGGCGAGGCCTGTGCCGCGGCCGTCGCCCTGCTCCCGGCGCTCGCCCGCGACGCGGTCCAAGGCCCCCGCCGCTGCGCCGCGATGCTGCGGGAGCACGAACGCTGCATCGCCGCCGAAATCCGCGACGAGGCCGGCGCCGTCCTGTTCCGCACGCGGCTGCGGCTCGACATGGAATGGCCGGAGTCCGGACGGTAGAATCCGGCGATCAGAACGGCCGCTCCGCCGGCACCCGGGCCGCCGCGATCTCGTCGGCATCTGGCGGGCGCAGCACGGTGATGTCGGGCTCGCGCTCGGGCGCGATCAGGCCGAGGCCGGCGAAGGCGTCGAGCCAGCCGTCCATCGGCCAGAGGCCGTGGCGGGCGCGGAAGCGCCTTGCGTTGCGGACGATGTCGGCAAAGTGCTGGAGCGGCGGATCGCAGGATAGGTGGTGCTGGTGGAAGGCCGGGGGCACGCCGGCCAGCAGCACCGGCACGCCGTGTTCGGCGGCGCGGAAGGCCAGGTCGGTGTCCTCGGCGCCGTAGCCGTCGAACCCCTCGTCGAAGCCGCCGAGCCGGTCCCAGGTCGAGGCCCGCACCGCGAAGGCAAGCGACCAGAACAGGCCGGGATTCTCGGTTTGCACGACGCCGCTCTCGGGGAAATCGCGCGCCGGGTGGAGGTGGCCGAGGCGCATCAGGTCGGCTTCGCTCCAGCCGTCCCGCACGGCGCCCGCCGGCAGGTAGCGGATCGGCCCGCAGACCAGGGCGTCATGCGCCTGCGCCGCCGCGGCGAGGCCGGCGACGAGCCCCGCGGCGGGGATGCAATCGACATCGAGATAGACGAGGATTTCGCCGCGCGCCGCCTTGCGCCCGGCATTGCGGGCGGCGGCGAGCGGCAGGCCGTCGCTCGGAAGCGCCACCCGGCGTAAGGGGAACGGCGTCTCGGGCAGGGGCGCGGGGGCGCGCCCCATCTCGACCACGATGCATTCCGTCGGCGCAGGCCCGCGGGCGAGCCCCTCGATCAGGCGGGCGAGATGAGCCTCGCGCCCCTTGTTGAGCGTGACGACGCTGATGCTGCTCACGGGGTGTCGGTGTCCGGCGGAAGGGAGCGCCGTTGTGCCGGGGCGATCCTGAAACCCGGATGAAGGGGAGGGCCGCCCGGCCGTGCCGCAGGCCCCCGCCGCGTCCGGGCGTCCGGCGGACGCCTGCCGCACCGCCGTCGCGGGGGCGATCGGCGATGCGGCGGGATCAGCGCCGATGGGTCTCAGCAGGTCGGCATCAGCCCCTTGAGGCGGGCCAAGATGTCCTCGCCCGCGCAGGGGCGCGCGATGAACTGCGCGCCCGCGGGCATGCGGTCGGGATCGGGGGCGGCGCGGCCGGAGACGATCAGGATCGGCAGTTCGGGCCGGGCCTGGGCGACGGAGGTGGCGAGTTCGAAGCCGTTGACGCGGCCCGACAATTCCACGTCGGTGACGAGGCCGCAGATGTCCGGCCGGGTCTGGAGGATCGACAGCGCCCGCTCGGCGGAGGCGCATTGCACGGTGTCGTAGCCGCCATCCTCCAGCACGTCGCCGAGATCCATGATGGTCAGCGCCTCGTCCTCCACCAACAGGATGACGGGGCGGTCGCCCGAGCGGTCGTCTTGCGGATTCGTCGTCTCGATCTGGCTCGCCACCTGGCTCTCCCCGATTGCCCCCAACGACCCAAGTTGTTCGCAGACTTGTCCGTTTCCGGCGATGGAACATCCCAGGGGCCGCGATGATCCAACGGGAAACCCCGCCGCGGGTTGCAGGGTCCCGCGCGCGTGTTGCGGGGTCAAGGTTCTTTCCCGGCGTCTTTAGGCTCGGCCTCAGCCGCTGGCGGCCTCGGCTTGGGTTTGGGCTCGGGCTTGCGCTCCGCTCGACGCCTCGGCGCAGGCCGCCTGCGCCGCGCTCTTCGCGCCGGGCCGTACGGGCGTGCCGTCCGGACGCGATCGTCACGCGAGGGCGGCGGCGATGGCCTCGGTCTCGGCCGCCACCGCCGCGATCAGCCGGTCGAGGTCGTCGTCCGGCACGGTGAGGGCGGGGGTCAGGTAGAGGATGTCGCCGAAGGGCCGCACCCAGACGCCGCGAGCGACGAGGCGGCTCTTCAGCGCCGCGAGGTCGGGGGCTTGGGCGAACTGCACGGCGCCGATAGCGCCGAGCACCCGCACGTCGCGCACCCCGGCCAAGCGGGCCAGCGGGCGCAGGCCCGCCTCCAGCCGCGCCGCGATGGCGGCGGCCTGCGCCCGCCGCGGCTCGGTCTCGAACAGGTCGAGGCTCGCATTGGCCGCTGCGCAGGCCAGCGGGTTGGCCATGAAGGTCGGCCCGTGCATCAGGGCCGCCGCCGGATCGTCCGACCAGAACGCGGAAAAGATCTCGGTGGTCGCCACCGTGGCGGCGAGCGCCAGGGTGCCGCCGGTCAGCGCCTTCGACAGGCACAGGATGTCGGGCACGATCTCCGCCTGCTCGCAGGCGAACAGGGTTCCGGTGCGGGCGAACCCCGTGAAGATCTCGTCGGCGATGAGCGGCAGGCCGTGGCGGCGGGCCAGGCGGGCCACCGTGGCGAGCACCTCGGGCGGATGGGTCAGCATGCCGCCCGCCCCCTGCACCAGCGGCTCGACGATCACGGCGGCGAGTTCGTGGCGGTGCCGGGCGAGCGTCGCGTCGAGGGCCGCACTCCGCTCCGCGTCGCGCGGCAAGTCGCAGAAAACCTGGGTCGGCAGGTAGGCGCCGAAGCGTCGGTGCATGCCCTCCTCGGGGTCGCAGGCCGACATCGCCCCCATCGTGTCGCCATGATAGCCGCCGCGGAAGGCGAGCACGCGGGTGCGGCCGGTCTCGCCGCGGTTGAGCCAGAGCTGCACCGCCATCTTCAGGGCGACTTCGACGGCGACCGAGCCGGAATCGGTGAAGAAGACGTGATTCAACGCGCCCGGCAGCAGCGCGGTCAGACGCTGCGCCAGCCGCTCGGCCGGCGCATGGGTGAGACCGCCGAACATCACGTGCGGCATCCGCCCGAGCTGGTCGGCCACGGCCGCGGCGATGTGGGGATGATTGTAGCCGTGGACCGCGGTCCACCACGAGGCGATGCCGTCGATCAGCTCGCACCCGTCGGCCAGCACGATGCGCGAGCCCCGGGTCGCCACCGCCTCCAGCGGCGGGGCGGCCGACTTCATCTGGGTATAGGGGCGCCAGAGCGGGTGAAGGCCGGGGGCGGACATGCCCCGGCCTTCGCGGAGGCCGGGGCGGTTGTCAAACGCGGTGGTCTGCCGTGCCACCTCGCGCGCGGATCAGACGAACAGCACGTCCGAGGCCTTCAGCGTGGCGAGCGTGGTGATCGTGGCGAGGTGGACCGCGTCGAAGTCGGTGCCCTTGCCGTCGAAGTCGAACCACAGCTCGCGCGCCTGCGTGTCGAAGTGCAGGACCGGGCCGCTCGCCTTGGCGGCGCTGCCGGCGCCGCTCTCGACCGTGACCTTGGCGGTCTCGCCCTCCAGGAGCGCGCGGACATCGAGCCGGAGCTTGTCCTGTCCGGCGGCGAAGTCGGTGATGACGTCGCCCTTGGTGTCGCCGTAGAAGCCGCCGCCGAAGCCGCCCGGCGCGCCGGGGTAGTATTGCGCGGCGTACTCGGAGAGGTCGAACACGTCGTTGCCGGCCCCGCCGGTCATCGTGTCCGAGCCCTGGCCGCCGATCAGCACGTCGTTGCCGGCGCCCCCGCTCAGCACGTCGTCGCCCGCGCCGCCGTCGAAGGTGTTGGCCGCCCCATCGCCCCGCATCACGTCGTCGAGGGTCGTGCCGACGAACTTCTCGATACGGGCGTAGACATCGCCCTTGATGAAGCCGGCGTTGTTCTTCTGGTTGGCGAGATCGAGCACCACCGACTGGGCCGTCCCGGTGCCCGGCGCTCCGCCCGGCGCGCCGAAGTAGACGGTGTCGAAGCCGTTGCCGCCGTTCACGGCGTCCTTGTCGTAGACGAAGTTCGCCGGCCCCGGGGTGAAGCCGCCGTTCGGCACCATGGTGAAGGTGTCGTCGCCGTCCTCGCCGAACAGGCCGTCGGCGCCCTGGCCGTCGGTGATGTAGTCGTTGCCGCCGCGGCCGTAGAGCGTGTCGTTGCCCTCGCCGCCCGACAGATAGTCGAACGAGGCGCTGCCGATGACCTTGTCCTGGCCGGAGCCGCCGGTGAAGCTCAGCTGCTCGAAGCCGCTGACGGTGGTGCCGCCCGCGAGGGTGAAGCTGCCGGTGCCGAAATCGAGGGTGAGGCCCTTGGTGTCGAGGCCGAAGCCGAGATTGAGCGTGTCGTGCCCGGCGCCGCCGACGATCACGTCCTTCTCGACCGGCCCCTTCGGCCCGTTCGAGACGACGATCACGTAGTCGTTGCCGGCGCCGCCGTCGATCCGGTCGTTGCCGAGGCCGCCCTGCAGCGAATCGTTGCCCTCGCCGCCCTGGAGCACGTCGTCGTCGGCCCCGCCGTCGAGGTAGTCGCTGCCGGCATCGCCCTTGAGCGTGTCGCGGCCGGCGCCGCCCTGAAGCGAATCGTTGCCCGCGCCGCCCGACAGCGTGTCCTGGCCGGCCCCGCCGGAGAAGACATCGTTGAAGCGTCCGCCGGTCAGCGAATCGTTGCCGGATCCGGCCGTGATGGTGAACCGCTCGAATCCGGTCAGCGTCGCGCCGACGAAGCTCGTCTTCTGGTTGGCGTTGAGAGCCTTGAAGGTCAGCGCGGTCGTCGTGCTCGCCAGGTCGAAGCTGGCGGTGTCGACGCCCGTGCCGCCGTCGAGCACGTCGCCGCGCGCATCGGCGAGGCCCGCGACCAGGACGGTGTCGTCGCCCTCGCCGCCGAACACCGTGTCGGCGCCCGCGCCGCCGATGAGGTAATCGCTGCCCGCGCCGCCCTCCAGCCGGTCGCTGCCGTTGCCGCCCAGCAGGTAATCGTTGTTGGCGCCGCCGTAGAGGATGTCGTTGTCGTCGTCGCCGCTGAGCGTGTCGGCGCCGAATCCGCCGGTGAGCGTGTCGTTGCCCGCGAGCCCGTACAGGTAGTCGTTCCCGTCCGTGCCGACCAGATTGTCCTTACCGGATGTCGGTCCCGCCATGTTCAGCCCCCTTCGATGATGCCGGGGCGACTGTCGTCACACCCGGTTCTTCGTTTTCTGCGTGAAGCGATTCGTCTGAAAGACGCTATCGTCGCAGCCGATATTGTCGTCTTGCGTACGAAAACGGCCGGGCAAAGCCTCGAGGCGCCCGGCCGTCTGGTCGCGGATCATGGTCTACGGTGCTCGCGGAACCGTTTCAAGCATCCGTCCGTGTCAAATCGGCATCGTTGCCGAATAAACTGTCGATGGGGTCGGTCATGCTCCGTTAACGATTGGCGCGGGGGCGGCCTGTCGCGTGATTCTACTCCGCCGCCTCGCCATAGGCCTCCGGCGGCGGGCAGGAACAGACGAGGTTTCGGTCGCCATAGGCGTTGTCGACGCGGTTGACCGGCGGCCAATACTTGTCCATCCGCAAGCTGCCCGAAGGAAAGCAGGCGGCTTCCCGCGAATAGGGCCGCTCCCAGGCGCCGATCAGGTCCTGCACCGTGTGGGGCGCGTTCTTGAGCGGGTTGTCGGCCCGGTCCATCCGCCCGTCCTCGATGGCGCGGATCTCGTCCCGGATCGCCAGCATGGCGTCGCAGAAGCGGTCGATCTCGGCCTTGGTCTCGGATTCGGTCGGCTCGATCATCAGCGTGCCGGCGACCGGCCAGCTCATGGTCGGCGGATGGAAGCCGCAATCGATCAGGCGCTTGGCGATGTCCTCGACCGTGATGCCCGCGCTCTTCTGGAACGGCCGGACATCGACGATGCATTCGTGCGCGACCCGGCCCCCCCGGCCCGAATAGAGGATCGGGTAGGCCCCCTCGAGCCGCTTGGCGATGTAGTTGGCGTTCAGGATCGCCACGCGGGTCGCCTGGGTCAGCCCGCGCCCGCCCATCATCAGGCAGTAGCTCCACGAGATCGGCAGGATCGAGGCCGAGCCGAAGGGGGCGGCCGAGACCGCGCCTTCCTCGCCTAAGCGCGGGTCGGAGGGCAGGAACGGGATCAGGTGCGCCTTCACGCCGATCGGCCCCATGCCCGGCCCGCCGCCGCCGTGCGGGATGCAGAAGGTCTTGTGCAGGTTGAGGTGGCTGACATCCGCGCCGATGTCGCCGGGGCGTGCCAGCCCGACCATGGCGTTGAGGTTGGCGCCATCCAGATAGACCTGTCCGCCCTGGGCGTGGACGATGTCGCAGAGTTCACGCACCCGCGCCTCGAACACGCCGTGGGTGGACGGATAGGTGATCATGCAGGCCGCGAGCTTTTCGCCGTGCTGCGCGGCCTTCCTCGAGAAATCCTCGACGTCGATGTTGCCCTGGGCGTCGGCGCCGACCACGACCACGCTCATCCCGCACATCTGGGCGGAGGCCGGGTTGGTGCCGTGGGCCGAGGACGGGATCAGGCAGACCGTGCGGTGCGCCTCCCCCCGCGCGAGGTGATAGCGGCGGATCGCCAGCAGCCCCGCGTACTCCCCCTGCGCGCCCGAGTTCGGCTGCATCGAGATCGCGTCGTAGCCGGTGATCGCGCAGAGCTTTTGGGAGAGATCGTCGATCAGTTCCCGGTAGCCCAGCGCCTGATCCTCCGGCACGAACGGGTGCAGTTCCGAAAACTCCGGCCAGGAGACCGGCAGCATCTCGGCGGTGGCGTTGAGCTTCATCGTGCAGGAGCCGAGCGGGATCATCGCCCGGTCGAGCGCGAGGTCGCGGTCCGCGAGGCGGCGCATGTAGCGCGTCATCTCGCTCTCGGCCCGGTTCATGTGGAAGATCGGGTGCGTCAGGTACGCGGAGGTCCGCTCCAGCGCTTGGGCCAAGCGCGGGGTCGGATAGGCCTCGTCGTAGGCGAGGCTCGTGCCGCCGAAGGCGCGCCACACGGCCTCGACGATGTCCGAGCGGGTGCGCTGATCGACGCTGATGCCGATGCGGTCCTCGCCGACTTTCCGCAGGTTCACCCCGTTCTCGACGGCGCTGCGCAGGATCACCCCCTGGAACGGCCCGACTTCCACCGTGATCGTATCGAAGAAGTCCCTGGGCTCGACCTTGAAGCCGAGCTTTTCCAGGCCTTCGGCGAGCCGAACCGCGTCGCGGTGGACGCGCAGCGCGATCGCCTTCAGCCCCGCCGGCCCGTGATAGACCGCGAACATCGAGGCGATGACGGCGAGCAGCACCTGGGAGGTGCAGATGTTCGAGGTCGCCTTCTCGCGGCGGATATGCTGCTCGCGGGTCTGGAGCGCGAGGCGATAGGCCCGGTTGCCGCGGGCATCGACCGACACGCCGACGATCCGCCCCGGCAGGGCCCGCTTATGGGCGTCGCGGGTCGCCATGTAGGCGGCGTGCGGGCCGCCGAACCCCATCGGCACGCCGAAGCGCTGCATCGAGCCCACCGCGATGTCGGCCCCCATCTCGCCCGGCGGCTTGAGCAGCGTCAGCGCCAGCGGGTCGGCGGAGACGACCGCCAGAGCGCCGGCTTCGTGAAGCGCCGCGATCGAGTCCGAAAAGTCGTGGATGGCGCCGTTGACGCCCGGATACTGGAACAGCGCCCCGAACACCGCGGCCGGGTCCAGATCCGCGAAGGGATCGCCGACCACGATCTCCCAGCCGAGCGGCGCCGCGCGGGTCTTCAGCACCGCGAGGGTCTGGGGCAGGCAGTCGCGATCGACGAAGAACGCGGTCTTGTCGGATTTCGCCACCCGCTTGGCCATGCCCATGGCTTCCGCCGCCGCGGTGGCCTCGTCCAAGAGCGAGGCGTTGGCGACGTCCAGCCCGGTCAGATCGCAGACCATGGTCTGGAAGTTGAGCAGGGCCTCCAACCGCCCCTGGCTGATCTCCGGCTGGTAGGGCGAGTAGGCGGTGTACCACGCCGGATTCTCGAAGATGTTGCGCTGGATCGCGGGCGGCATCGTCGTGCCGTGGTAGCCCTGGCCGATCAGCGAAACGAGGAGCTTGTTCTTGTTGGCGGTGGCCCGGAGCTTTTCCAGCGAGCGCCGCTCGGTCAGCGAGACCCCGAAATCGATGTATTCGGCCTGCCGGATGTCCGGCGGCAGGGTCTCGTCGATCAGCGCGTGGAGTGATGCCGCGCCGACCGTCTCCAGCATCTGGTCGATCTCGGAGAGTTTCGGGCCGATATGGCGCCGTGCGGCGAAGTCGAAGGGATCGTGACGATCGTATTTCATGGGAAAAATCCTTGTGGGGCGACACGATAGCCGCGCGTCTTCCCTCCCCCCTCTGCGGGGGAGGGTGGCCCCCGAAGGGGGTCGGGAGAGGGGAGCGACGGCGCCGCTTGGCCGCCCTCGACGCGAACTCGCCGGAAGCGTCGCCCCCTCTCCCGCCTCGCATCCGCGAGGCACCTTCCCCCACCCAAGTCGGTCTTGCCCGACTTGAGCAGATGTCTTGCGGCTCTCGGGCAAGCCCGAAATCCGCGGGGGGAGGGCAGGGGACGGCCTTACTTCGCGAAGTCCGCGTAGGCCGCCTCGTCCATCAGCGCGTCCATGTCGGCCGGGTCGTCGAGCTTGAGCCGGTAGAGCCAGCCCGCCCCTTGCGGGTCGCCGCCGATGGAAGCGGGATCGCTCACGGCCGCCTCGTTCACCTCGGTCACCGTGCCGGAGAGCGGGGCGTAGACGTCGGAGGCCGCCTTGACGGATTCGACCACCGCCGCCGCCTCGCCCTTGGTGAGCTTCGCCCCCACCTTCGGCAGCTCGACGAAGACGAGGTCGCCGAGCTGTTCGGCGGCGTGCGCGGTGATGCCGATGGTGGCGGTGTCGCCGTCGAGGCGCAGCCATTCGTGCTCGTCGGTGAAACGCAGCATGGGTCGGGTCTCCTGAGACGAAAGGGAAAAGATCAGCCGCGCTTGAAGCCGGCCGGGACGAAGGGAAGCGTCGCGACGATGGCGGCCAGCCGCGCGCCGCGCAGTTCGGCGAAGACGCGGGTGCCGGGGGCGGCGAGGGCGGTCGGCACGAAGCCCATGGCGACCGGCGCGCCGAGGCTCGGCCCGAACCCGCCGGAGGTCACGCGGCCGACGGGCGCGCCGCCCGATTCCTCCGCGAAGAGCGGCGCCCCGGCCCGGACCGGCGCCCGGCCCTCGGGCCGCAGCCCGACCCGGCGCCGGGCCGGTCCGCGCGCGAGTTCGGACAGAATGCGCTCAGAGCCCAAAAACCCACCCGTGCGGGCCCCGCCTTGGCGGCGGGCCGACGAGATCGCCCAGGCGAGCCCGGCCTCGACCGGCGAAGTGCCGGGATCGATGTCCGACCCGTGGAGCGGCAGCCCCGCCTCCAGCCGCAGGGAATCACGGGCGCCTAAGCCCACCGGCAGCACGGACGCGTCCGCCAGCAGCGCCTCGGCGATCTCCTCGGCGCGGTCTTCGGGCATGGCGATCTCGAACCCGTCCTCGCCGGTATAGCCCGAGCGGCTGACGAGGCAGGGCGCGCCGAGGATCGCGACTTCGCGCACGTCCATGAACCGCATCGTGGCGATGTCGGCGAAGCGCCCGAGCACGTCGGCGGCCTTCGGCCCCTGCAAGGCGATCAGCCCGCCCGGCACGAGTTCGGCCGCGATGCCCTCCGGCAGATGCTTCCGCAGATGCGCGAGGTCCGCCGCCTTGTTGGCGGCGTTGACCACGACGACGAGGCGGCCGGGGAGCCGCGCCACCATCAGGTCGTCGAGGATGCCGCCGCTCGGATCGGTGAGCAGGCCGTAGCGCTGGCGCCCCTCGGGCAGCCCCAGCAGATCGACCGGGATCAGGGCTTCCAGCGCGCGGGCCGCGTCGTCCGCCTCGCCCGAGCGCGGCGTCAGCACGATCTGGCCCATATGCGACACGTCGAACAGCCCGGCCGAAGCGCGGGTGTGCCGGTGCTCGGCCATGAGCCCGGCGGAGTACTGCACCGGCATTTCATAGCCGGCAAACGGCACCATCCTGGCGCCGTTGCGCAGATGCAGCGCGTGCAGCGGCGTGCGGGCGAGGCTTGGTGTTTCGGGTTTGGCGGCGGCAGGGGGCGACGCCCCGGCGGCGAGCGGGCTCATCGGGCACTCCACGACGTTCGGCTCTCGCCAGGGCGGATGCCCGAGCGAGGTGCCCCCATCTGTCGCGGTTACCTGAGAGCTTCCCTCAGGCCCTTACGAGCCTTGAGGTTTCTCCTTCGGTGGGCGCCGGACGGCGCCTCTCTCCAGATTGTCCAACGATACGGTGATTGTGCCTGAGAGTTTCCGGGGGTGGTTGCTCCGTCGGCGCCATAACCCCTCTCGCGAGCGGCCTGGGCTCTCCCGTATCGTCTGTATCGGACGCGAGAAAAGTTGCACGGGGCGGCGCCCCGCGCAAGCCGCGCCCGGATCCGACGGTGACAATCAGCGGCGCATGCTACGGAACCGGCAGAACCGGCCGGTCGCCTGATAGCCGGCCGGGCAGCGGCGCACGCAGGCGCCCGCGGCGTATTTCAGCGGCGGCGGACAGGCGTTGCGGAAGCGCTGCTCGCCGAAGGTGTAATCCTGCGCCGGCCCGGCCTGGGCCGCGACCGGCACCGCGACGGCGAGGAACAGCAGGGCGACGAGGCAGCGGGGCATGAGGGTTCGTCTCGGCAGGGTTCGACGCTGCGCCAACGCCCGAGCCGCTCGGCGGTTCGCGCGTCGGGCTAAGGCCGCACCCGCACGCACCCGCGACGGGCGAAGGTTAACGACTTCTCCCACGATGACTGCGTGTCCACCGCAAGTCGCGAGTCTTATACAGTCGGTCCCCGTGTTATATCCTTTTGTGGAGCATTTCCGGCGGGACGGGGGTGGCCTCGTCTGCTTAAGTGCTTCGTAACGCGACCCCGCCAGTTTCGCGACATCGAGACGAGGCGCCGCGAAGGCGGCGACTTCGTCCGAGAACAGGCCGGCGGGTGGGTCTCTTCGAGGCTCAGGGACATGATGTCCGTCCCGCCGATCCGGTGCGAGTCCGGAGGTGTGATGCGCGGCGCGGACGGGCCTTGCGGGGGCCGCCACGGCTCTTTGGGAGAGCCGGTGACGCCGCACCGGTGTGAGCCCGGTTCCACGAACCCTCCCTGTCCCCTTTTGCCGGAAGTCTCTCCGTGACCAGCCTTTTGACCAATACCTCCGCCATGACGGCGTTGACGACCCTCAAGGGCATCAACAGCCAGCTCGACGCGACCTCGAACCGCGTCTCGACCGGCCAGCGTGTCTCGGCCGCCTCGGACAACGCCGCCTACTGG
The DNA here is from genome assembly GCF_900114375.1 of Methylorubrum salsuginis. Taxonomy (GTDB): domain Bacteria; phylum Pseudomonadota; class Alphaproteobacteria; order Rhizobiales; family Beijerinckiaceae; genus Methylobacterium; species Methylobacterium salsuginis. The sequence goes on from NZ_FOSV01000035.1 coordinate 26,069, forward strand.
TCGATCGCCACCACGGTGCGCACCGACAACGCCTCGCTGTCGGCCGTGAAGGACTCCCTCGGCCTCGGCTCCTCGGCGGTCGACACCGCCTATAACGGCCTGAACTCGGTCCTGTCCGACCTGCAGAACATGCGCGCCAAGCTGCAGACCGCGCTGCAGCCGGGCGTGGACCGCGCCAAGGTCCAGACCGAGATCAAGGCGATCCAGGACAAGATGCGCTCGACCGCCGATTCCTCGACCTCGTCGGGCCAGAACTGGCTCTCGGTCGATTCCTCGGCCACCAACACCGCCT
>NZ_FOSV01000040.1 GCF_900114375.1 Methylorubrum salsuginis
GCCGACCCTCGATGCCATCCCGCCGCTGAGCACGGGCCGGCGCGGTCGACCGCGCCGACGCCCCGACAAGCTGCACGCCGACAAGGCCTACGAGGCCAAGGCGCGCCGCCAGGAGTGTCGGGCGCGTGGGATCGTCCCACGCATCGCCCGCAAAGGCATCGAGAGCAGCCAAAAGCTCGGCCGCCACCGCTGGGTCGTGGAGCGCACTCACGCTTGGTTCAACCGCTTCCGCCGCCTGCCCGTCCGCTACGAGCGCCGCGCCGACATCTACGACGCCTTCACCACCCTCGCAGCCAGCCTCATCACCCTCAACCAGATCAGACGGTTCTGTTAGGCGCTCTAAAACGAGTCGAAGCCCGGATTGTAGCCGAAGGTTTCCGTCGAGGTCCCCGGAGCGTAGGAAATCGACTCGTTCAAGGTTTGGACGCCCCGATCATTCAGCTGCTCGCGGCTGATCACGGTGACCGACTGGGGCGTCTCAATGAGGGGGTATTGGTTTTCGTTGCCGAAGGACTGATTCTGGCCGTGTAGCCGACGATCCCGCTCGGTCCGCCGCCGCTGGTGGCAGAGCCGTCCTGGTTCGTTCCTGCATTCGCCCGAGTCGTGCCCTCGACCGACAGCTCATCGAGCACCACCGAACTTGCCGAATCCGAACCGAGTTGGACGTAGCGCGGATTGACGAGCGTGATCGTCGAGCTTCCGGCCATCCGGTAGGTCAAGCCCGTCCCATCGAGCAACGCGGCCAGGGCCTCCAGCGGCCGAAACTCACCCTCGACGCCCCGCGTGGACAGATTCTCGGTCAGCGAGGTCTCGTAGGCGAGCCTGAGGGAGACCTGCTCCTCCAAGGCTTTCAAGGCGGGCTCGAGCGCGCCCGACGCGATCGACACGCGGACGCGGACCTTGGAGGAATCCGCAGGGAGGCGGGCGACGTCGGAGGTGGCCGGGATGAGGCTGACCCGCTCCCCGGTGCCGAGAAGCGGCCGTTCCGCTGCGTTGTCCTGAGCTGCGAGGGCATGGTTCATCGCGATCAGCGACGCGCTCGCCAGCGCCGACCGCCAGAACATGGCCCCTCGGATCCGCTTCGCCATCTCGTGCCCTCGTCATCCGCGAGGACCGCGTGTTCGACGTTTTCTGTCGGCCCTCCCCGAGGAAGACCGCCGAGGCCGGAAAAACCGAACCTGCTCCGGCAGATTTTCTGGGTGGTCACGTCATGAAGCGGCCCGAACGAGCACGAGCAGCGGGGTCACATGGATGATCTTCAGTCTCATGCTCGCTGCCAGGACGGCCAGCGCGTCGTCGGTATCGCGGAGATTGAGCGTGCCGGTGAATTGCCGGGCGCCTTGGGTGGCATCGAGCAACACGATGCGGCCGTGCCGATAGCGATTGAGGTCGGCCAGGATGGCCGAAAGCGGCCGGCCGGCGGCCACGAGCCTGCCGTTGCGCCAAGCGATGGTCCGCTCGACATCGGCGCGCTGAAGCACCAGCCGGTCGTCCGCCGCGCGGCGGGCGACTTCACCGGCTCCGATCGCCGTGCCCGCCTCCCCGATCGTGGCGTTCACGCGGCCCTCGGCGACGCCCACCGGCACGGCGTTGCGATCGGCACGGACGAAGAATCGCGTTCCCACGGCCCGCACCGTCAGGCCGGGGCCGTGCACGACGAACGGCCGGTCGGGATCGGGAACGACATCGAACACCGCCTCGCCGCGGAGGAGTTCGACCCCGCGCTCGCTCGGTGTGAAGCGCAGCGCCACCGCCGTGTCGGTGTCGAGATCGATCCGGCTGCCATCCGCCAGCACGGTCGTCTCGATGCCTCCGACCCCGGTCCACAGATCGGCGCGCCACCGATCGAGCAGCCCGATTTCGTAAGCGGCCAGGGCGGACAGACCCAGCGCTACGGCGATGGACGCGGGGCCCTTTGGCGGCTTCCGCCGACGGTCGCGCGGATCAGGGACCCGGCCCATCGTGCGATGCCAATCTTCCAACTCCGCATACGCCTCGGCATGAGTCGGATCGGCCGAGCGCCAGACCGCGAAGGCCGCCCGGTCGTCGTCGGTCGCGTCGGCCGAGGACAGGCGCGCCACCCAGACCGCGGCCTCGAAACGGATCGGATCGTGCTCGGCCTCATCCGCGTCTTCGGGTCCGCCGCACTCGTCCATGGCCACCCGCCGCCGCCCTTTCCGATAGAAACCGGCGTCGCCGGAGGAACCGGCCGTGGCCGATCAAAAAAAATCGCGGCAGCGCCGATGGGTCTCGAGCACCGCCTTGGCCACGTGCTTCTCGACCATGCGCTGGCTGATCCCGAGCCGGGCCGCGATCTCTCCGTTGGTGAACCCATCGAAGGCGCTGAGCAGGAACGCCTCACGGCAGCGGGGCGGCAACTCGTCGATGGCGGCGGCAACCAAGCGCAACTGCTGACGCGCGATCACCTGCTGCTCGGTGCGCACCTGCTCGTCCGTGATGCCGGCAAGGTCGAAATGGGTTGCCGAACGGAAGAGGCTCGCCTCGAAGCGGCGCCTCTTGCCGAGGCTGAGCGCGACGTTGCGCGCGACGAAGAACAGGAAGACCCGCGGCTGCTCGATCTCGGTTCGGCTGAGCGCCCTGACCAGCCGCAGGTAGGTCTCCTGGCGGGCATCGGCCGCGTCGGCCGCGTTGCCGAGCAGGCGCTGCAGGAAACGCTGGAGGGCCGCCCCGTCACTCCGATGCAGCGCATCGACCGAAACCGCCTCCATGCCCCGTGCTCCAACCGATCCGGATCATCGCCCCACGGCTTGATCTCCCGAGGAGGGGCACAAAAGGACTTGCGGCGAAATATGCAAGATTATTCAGTATTTTATATGCCTTCTAAGGTGTGCCGAACCGCCGCCGGCAAGCCCTTGGACTATGACCGAAAACGAAGAGCGAGGCGGCAGGATGCCGGGGGAGCAAAGGTTTCCCGTTCCTGGTTTTCGTCAGGGGGTGCATCATTTGAGCAACAACCCGGTCGCATCGCTTAAATCTATGGCTGCAGGGGCGCGGATAGTTTCATTTTCGATTGTCGAAAGTCCGAGCGAAGGCCGGCTATACCAAGTCGGAAGACATCGTCGCGTTTCGATCGAAGCGTGACGGCCGATGGGAGCGCCGACGGCTCTACACGTGAATCGGCATCGTCGTCCGATCGGCCGCCTCACGGGTGGCTGATGCCGTCGTCGGGGCCGGTTCGTCGGTTAGAGCATCTGCCCGAAAGATGGTTTCCGGCTTTCGGGAAAAAGCTGATGCGGCTCAGTAAGCTAAAGGATCGTCCTGGATCCCGTATCCAGGACGATCCTTTAGCGACGACGCGGGAATGCGTGCCCATCCGCCGTCCGGGCGCGGGCCGTAGACCAGAAACTCGGCGGTGCCGAGATTGACCTCCTCGATCGCCTCGGGGGCGATGCCGTCGAGTTGCACCAGAAGGGCGCGCAGGGAATTGCCGTGCGCCACCACCAGGACCGAGGCGCCCGCCCGCAGCCGAGGCACGATGGTCCCCTCGAAGAACGGCCAGACCCGTTCGGCCGCCATGGCGAGGCTCTCGCCGCCCGGCGGCACCGCCGCGTAGGATTTGCGCCAGGAGCGGACCTGCTCGACGCCGAACTGGGCGCGGGCCTGCGTCTTGTTGAGGCCGGCGAGCGCCCCGTAATCGCGCTCGTTGAGCGCCGCATCCGCCACCACCGGCAGATCGGGCTGACCGAGCTCGGCGAGCAGCAGCGCCAGGGTGGTCCGGGCCCGCTGCAGACGGCTGGTGAAGGCGATGTCGAAATGCAGGCCCCGTTCCTTCAGGGCCCGCCCCGCGGCCTGCGCCTCGCCGACGCCGCGCGGTGTCAGGGCGGGATCGCGCACCCCCGAGAACAGGTCGCGCGCGTTGTCCTCGCTCTGCCCGTGCCGCATCAGCACCAGGGCCGGCGCCCGCTTGATCCCGTCCATGCGATTCCCCGTCCGCGGGGCGCTCCCGGCCCCGTCAGGTGCCCCTTTGCCTCAAGCGGGGCGGTGGAGCGAGGGGGATGAGCGACTCATCCCAAGCGGCACGGAACAGGACCGGTCGTCCTTTTCCGTGCGTCCGGCGGACGCCCGCCGCCCCGCCGTCGCGGGGGCCATCGGCGATGAGCAGGATCATCGCCGATTCATATAAGTGTCCCCGACAAAACTCCCGCTGCGCCGTCGCGCCCGGAGAGGACACCGGCCGTGAACGGGCGTTTTGTAAGGTGCTCTAACCACCCTGAAGGCTCTCGGCGAAATCGTCGGGCACCTCGCCGAAGGCTTCGAGGATCGCGACGCTCTCCAGTTCGCCGGTCTCGTCGTCGGCCACGATCTTCAGCGCCGCCGCGCCGGGGAGCCGGCCGGACACCGCCTGCGCCTTCTTGAGGGCGCCGCTCTCGGTGCCGACGACCTCCTTCGTCCCCGGCACCAAGCGCTTGCGCTTCAGCTCGAACGCCTGAACGACGTAGGTGGTCTTCATGGCCATGGCCGTTCTCCGCATCGACGCGTCTCGTCCCTCCCTCTCACGCGGCGGGCGCGAAAGCGATGGCGACGCTGTCGCGCGGCGGCGCTATGTGGAGAACGCGCAAATCTCCGCGCGCCCCGGGGCGGCCGTCGTGTTCAGGCGTCGAAACGCGTTCATCCGGTCGAGCCTGCAGGCGCGGCTCGTCGCCCTCTGGATCGCGCTGCTGGCCTCGGCGGCGGCGACCGCCTACCTGCTCTACGGCCTCTACACCCAATCGACCGCGGTGCAGATCTCGCAGGCGGAGATCGCCGTGGGCCGGGCCTGCCGCGAGATCATCGACCGCTACACCGTGCTCGTCCGCAAGGGCGAGGAGCCGGGGGGCGACCTCGCCGGGCTCGTCGCCGGGGCGCTGGCGCGCTGGCCCGGCATCGAGGGCGGGGTCTGGAGCGCCGAATCCGGCTCGCTCGCCTATGCCTTCCCGAGCTACGAGGGATCGGGCCCGAAAACCGATCTGCCGCAGGCGGAGAGCGAGACGATCCGTGCCGTCAACGCCGAATCGCGCCAGCTCGGCCGCTCGGTCGTGACCCACCGGGTCAGCCGGACGCAGGCGCTTCTGGTGCAGGCCTGCCCGCTGCCCGGCCGATCCCCCGGCCTCACCGGCTGGACAATGACGCGGGCCCACGTCAACGACGGCCCGGCCTATACCCGCTTCCTCGCGGCCCTCGGCTTCCTCGCCGTGGCGGTGGTCGGCGCGGCCGCCTTCCTGGGGCATTTCCTCTACGGCTATGCCCGCCGCATCGCCCGGCTGGAGGCGGCGCTCGCCATCCCCGAGCGCGAGGGCGCCGACCTCGCCCATCTCGACCGCACCGGCGAGCGCGAGTTGGACCGCCTGGTGGACGCCCTCAATGCCGCGGGCGGGCGCCTGCGCGAGGCCCGCGAACAGGCACTGGCCGCCGAGCGCTTCGCGGCTTTGGGGCGGCTGAGCGCCGACATCGCCCACGAGATTCGCAATCCCATCGCGGCCATGCGGCTCAAGGCCGAGAACGCGCTCGCCACCGGGGATCCGGAGCGGGCGGCGACCGCCCTGCGCACGATCCTCGGCCAGATCGGCCGGGTCGAGACCCTGGTGCGCGACCTCCTCCATCTCACCCAGCCGCGCCCGCTCCTGCGCGAGCCGACCGACCTGCGCCGGCTCCTCGCCGAGTGCGCCCAACTCCACGAGGATCAGGCGCGTACCCGCGCGATCCGCATCCGCGTCGAGACCGACGCGCTCCCCGCGGCCGAGCACCCGCATCTCGACCGCACCCAAGTGCAGCGGGCGCTCGACAACCTCCTGCTCAATGCGCTCCGCCACGCGCCGCCCGGCAGCGCGGTGACGGTCTCGGCCCGCCGCGTGCTGCGCGACGGCACGGCCCGGCTCGACCTGCGGGTCTCGGACGAGGGCCCCGGCATCGATCCGGCGATCCGCCCGAGCCTGTTCGAACCCTTCGTCACCGGCCGCTCGGACGGGACCGGGCTGGGCCTCGCCATCGTCCGCAAGATCGCCCGCGCGCATCGCGGCGAGGCCCGGCTGCTCGACACCGGCCCGGCGACCGCCTTCCTCCTGGATCTGCCATGGCAACCGTCCTGATCGTCGACGACGACGACGCCCTGCGCGAGGGGCTCGCCGAGACCGTGTCCGATCTCGGCCACGAGCCCGTCCCGGCCCGCTCCGGCCGCGAGGCGGTGGCCGTGCTCGCCGGCCGTTCCGTCGCGGCGGTGTTCCTCGACCTGCGGATGCCGGGCGACCTCGACGGGATCGCGACGCTGGCGCAGATCCGCGCGCTGCCCGCCCCGCCGCCGGTCACGGTGCTGACGGCCTTCGCCAGCCCGGCCAACACCATCGAGGCGATGCGGCTGGGCGCCCACGACCATCTCACCAAGCCCATCGGCCGGGCCGACCTCGCCGCGGCCCTCGACGCGATGCTGCTCTCGGTCCGCAACGAGGCCGGGACGGCCGACGCGCCGGAGGCGGGGAGCGGGCTGATCGGCACCAGCGAAGCGATGCGGCGGGTGCAGAAGGCCATCGGTCTAGTGGCCGATTCCGCCGCCACCATCCTGATCCAGGGCGAGACCGGCACCGGCAAGGAAGAGGTCGCCCGCGCCCTCCACGCCTTCTCGGGCCGCCGGGACCGCCCGTTCGTGCCGGTCAATTGCGCGGCGACCCCGGCGGAGCTGTTGGAAAGCGAGCTGTTCGGCCATGTCCGCGGCGCGCTCGGCGGGACGACGATGGATCGGGCCGGCGCCTTCCACCTCGCCGAGGGCGGGACGCTGTTCCTCGACGAGATCGGCGACATGTCGCCGGTGATGCAGGCCAAGATCCTGCGGGTGATCCAGGATCGGATGGTCACGCCCGTCGGCGGCAGGCCCGGCCGCGTCGATGTCCGGCTGGTGGCCGCCACCCACCGCGACCTCCGGGCGATGGTCGCCGAGGGGGCGTTTCGCGCCGACCTCTATTACCGCCTCAACGTCGTGCCGCTCGCGCTGCCCCCCTTGCGCGAGCGGCAGGCCGACATCGTGCCGCTGGCCGAGCACTTCCTGGCCGCCTCGGGCAAGCGGCTGAGCGCCGCCGCCGCCGCGCGGCTCTCGGCGCATCGCTGGCCCGGCAACGTGCGCGAGTTGCGCAACACCGTGGAGCGGGCCGCCGTGATGGTGCGCGGCCGCCTGATCGAGGCCGCCGACCTCGATCTTCCCGCCGCCTCGGCCGAGGGACCGGACGGAGGCGAGGACCTCGACCTGCCCGGCGCCGTCGCCCGCCTGGAACGCACCATGATCGCCGCCGCCCTGCGCGCCGAGGGCGGCAACCGGACGAGGGCGGCCCGCCGCCTCGGCATCCAGCGCCAGCTCCTCTACGCCAAGATCGAGCGCTACGGCCTCGCCGCGGACCCGGATGCCGATCTGTCGGCGGATGCGACGGCCGATGTCGGGAAAGACGACGATTCCGATACGGCGGGCACTCCGTAAGCCGCAGGCCCGATAAAACATTCGTGTGCGGTGCCGCACGGGCCGGCGCCGCCGGAACCGCGCCCCGCCTCGCGCGTCGAGCCGGTCGCAACGGCCCGGCTCACGGGCCCGACGGGGCACGTCCTGGTCATGAACGGAACCGACGGCGCGAAGGGTGCTCATGCCCCCTTCGTCTTCGCGCATATCGGCGACCTGCATCTGGAGCAGCCGCACGACCCGAACGCCACCGACCTGCGCACCTGCCTCGCCGAAGTCGCGGGGCTGCACGCGAACGGCCTGATCGACTTCGCCTACCTGCCGGGCGACCTCGCCGAGAACGGGAAGGCGGCGGAATACGCGATCCTCGCCCAGGCGCTGGCGGCGCATCCCGAACTGCCGGTGCGGCCGATCGCGGGCGACCACGACCGCCAGCACGGCACCATGACCGATTTCGGCGCCTTCTTCGCGAAGGTGGCGGGCAGCCGCCGCGGCGGCGGGCACAACGCCGTGCCCAACCCGTTGAAGCGCCTGAACGGGCCGCAGACCATCGATCAATACTACTACGCCGAGACGCTCAACGGCGTGCGCTGCCTGTTCCTCGACATGGTCAGCGCCGGCTACGGCCAGGAGGGCTTCGGGCTCGACTTCCGGCTCGGTCCCCCCCAGCGCGCATGGCTCGAGGGCCAGCTCAAGGCGGCCGTCGATCAGGGCCAGCCCCTGGCGGTCTTCACCCATACCTACCCGGAGGATCTGAGCGACCGGGAGGAGCGGGCCGAACTCGCCGGCCTGATCCGCGGCTCGGGCGTGTGCCTCGTCGAGATGGGCCACACCCACTACAACGAGCTGGCGCACGATGGGCGCACCCTCTACGCCGCCGCCCGCTCGGTCGGGCAGAACGAGGACGGGTCGGTCGGCTACGCGGTGGCGGCGATCGACGGCGATGTCGTGAGCTGGCGCTTCAAGCCGCTCGACCGGGCCTTGCCCTTCGTGATGATCACGAGCCCGGCAGACCGGCGGCTGGCCACGGAGCCGCTGCCGAGCCAGCACATCGAGGTGCGCGCCCTCGTGCTGTCGAACCAGCCCCAGAGCGCGTGGTGCTGCGACGTGCGGATCGATGACGGCCCCGCCCAGCGCATGGTCCCGAACGGCCCGCGCACGGTCCACGCGCGGGTTCACTGGCCCGAGGGCGCGCGCCGCCTCTCCGTCACCGTGACCGACGGCACCACCCACCCGCGCAAGCCGGGCAGGCTCCTCACCGACACCGACACCATCGAGCCGGTCGGACGGACCTTCGTGCGGCCGCTCCCGCAGGTGCGGCCCGGCAGCGATGCCGGCCGGGTCGAGGCCTGGCCGGAAAAGGGCGTCCGCGGCGACCAGCTCGGCCCCAACCGCGTCGGACGGCACTGGTAGACCGCTCTCCCTTCCAACCAAGGACGAAGACCCACGATGGGCGCGCTCACCCTCACACCCAACCTCGCGACCTGGGGCATCGCCGCGCTCGCGACCCTCGGCGTGATCCTGCGGCCGTTCTCCTGGCCCGAGGCGATCTGGGCGGTGCTCGGCGCCGCCGCCCTCGTGGCGCTCGGCCTGCTCGCCCCCGGCACCGCGTGGGAGGGCGTGCTGAAGGGGACGGACGTCTACCTGTTTCTGGTGGGCATGATGCTGCTCTCCGAGATCGCCCGGAAGGAGGGCCTGTTCGACTGGCTCGCCTCGCACGCGGTGCGCGCCGCCAAGGGCTCGGCGACGCGGCTCTTCCTGCTGATCTACGTCGTCGGCACGGTGGTGACGGTGTTCCTGTCGAACGACGCCTGCGCCGTGGTGCTGACGCCGGCCGTCTTCGCCGCCACCAAGGCGGCGGGCGTGAAGCAGCCGCTGCCCTACCTCTTCATCTGCGCCTTCATCGCCAACGCGGCGAGCTTCGTGCTGCCGATCTCGAATCCGGCCAACCTCGTCGTCTTCGCCGAGCACATGCCGCCGCTGGGCCGCTGGCTCGCCGTGTTCACGCTCCCCTCCGTGCTGGCGATCGTCACGACCTACGCGGTGCTGCGCCTCACCCAGAACGCCCGGCTCAAGGCCGAGACGGTGGCGACCGACGTGGAGACGCCCACTTTGAGCTTCGGCGGCAAGGTCGCCGGCCTCGGCATCGTCGCCACGGGCGCGGCGCTCATCGCGGCCTCGGCGGCCGGCATCGAACTCGGCCTGCCGACCTTCGTCGCGGGCATCGCGACCACGCTCGTCATCGTCCTGATCAACCGCGGCGGCCTCGTCGAGGTCGCGCGTGACGTGTCGTGGAGCGTGCTGCCGCTGGTGGCGGGCCTGTTCGTGCTGGTGGAGGCGCTCGAAAAGACCGGCGTGCTCCAGATGCTCGCCGACCTCCTGAAGCGCACCGCCGAAGGCGATCCGACGCTCGCCGCCTGGGCCGGCGGCGCCATCGTCGCGCTCGGCTCCAACCTCGTGAACAACCTGCCCGCGGGCCTCTTGGCAGGCGCGGCGGTGCAGGCCGCCCACGTGCCGGAAAAGGTCGCGGGCGCGATCCTGATCGGCGTCGATCTCGGGCCGAACCTCTCGGTCACCGGCTCGCTCGCCACCATCCTGTGGCTCACCGCGATCCGGCGCGAGGGCCAGGACGTCTCGGCCTTCGCCTTCCTCAAGCTCGGCCTGCTGGTGATGCCGCCGGCCCTGATCCTGGCGCTCGGCGCCCTGCTCCTGATCTGATCGGACAAAGCCGTGAACGCCGCCCTGCTTTACCCTTTCATCATCGTGGCCGGCGCGCTCCAGGCGCTCGGCAATTCCATGAACGCGCAGCTGCGCGGCCATCTGGTCAATCCGTTCCTGGCGGCCTCGGTCTCGTTTCTGCCGATCGTCTTCGTCTTCGCGACGCTGTTCCTCGTGATGCCGACCCCGCTCCCGAGCGCGGAGAATCTTTCCGCCATGCCGTGGTACGCGCCGCTGGGCGGCGTCGCCGGGGCGGTGGCGGTGTTCGGCGGCCTCGCCTTCGTGGACAAGGTTGGCGCCGGCCCGTTCAACGGCCTGACGCTCACGGCCAACATCCTGACCTCGCTCGCCCTCGACGCCTTCGGCCTGTTCGGCCTGCAGGGCGGCGGCTTCAAGCTCATGCCCTGGCTCGGCGGCCTGCTGATGGTGGTGGGCGTCACCTTCATCGCCCGCGTCACCCCCGACAAGGACGCCTCGAAGGATTCCGGCCACGGCCTCAACCCGCGCCTGCTCTATCCCTTCATCGTCGTGGCGGGCGCGCTCCAGGCCATCGGCGTCGTGCTGAACGCGCAGCTGCGCGGGGCGCTGATCAATCCCTGGCTCGCCGCGCTGGTCTCGTTCATCCCCGTCGTGTTCGTGTTCGTGCTGGTGTTCCTGCTGCGCCCCAAGCCCCTGCCGCAGCGGGCCGACATCGAAGGCGTGCGCTGGTGGATGCCGCTCGCCGGGCTGACCGGTGCGGTCGCGGTCTTCGCGGGCCTGCTGTTCGTCGACAAGGTGGGGGCCGGCGCCTTCAACGGCCTGCTGATCACGGCGAACCTCCTCACCTCGGTCGCGCTCGACCATTTCGGCTGGCTCGGCATGAAGCAGGTGCGGGCCGGCGCCTCGCGGCTCGGCGGCGCCGCGCTGATGGTCGCCGGCATCGTCCTGATCTCGGTGTTCTGAGGGCCGATGCCGGCCGACCTGTCCTGGCTGCTGCGCAAGGAGGCGCTGGTCGGTGCCGGCGTCGTCGTGCTGGCGGCGAGCGGCGCCGCCGCGTGGTACCTGCTGCAAGCCAGCGTGCTCACCATCGCGGTGGCCCCGCGCGACGGCACCGAGCCGGAGCTGATCAAGGCCTATGCCGACGCGCTCGATTCGGCGGGCGAGGGCGTGCGCCTGCGGATCCTCTCCTTCGACGACGTGCGCGAGAGCGCCGCCGCGCTCCAGGACGGGCGCGCCGACCTCGCCGTGGTCCGCCCCGACGTGCTCCTGCCGACCAACGGCCTGACGCTGGCGATCCTGCGCGATCAGGCGATGATCGTCGCCTCGCCCGATCACGCGCCGATCCAGGAGTTTCCCAAGCTCGCGGGGAAGCGCCTCGGCATCGCCGCGCACCGGGAGGCGGATTTCGCCCTGCTGAAGAGCCTGCTCGGCTATTACGGCCTGACGCCGGAGATGGATGCGGGCGGCCCGAGCCGCGACCGCACCGTCCATCTCGTACGGGTCGATCAGGAGGCGGTGGGGGCCAGTTTCCGCGACAGGCGGATCGACGCCTTCGTCAGCATCATCGCGCCCTCCGCCCCGAAGGCCCTGGCGCTGATCGGCGCCGTCCGCTCCGTCGCCCGGCACGGCAAGGTCGCCTTCGTCGCGGTCGAGGACGACGGCGCGGTGATCGAGCGCTTCCCGCGGCTGCAATCCGTGACCGTGCCGGGCGGCCTGTTCGGCGGCGATCCTAAGCTCCCGGCCGACGACGTGAAGACGGTCGGCGCCTCCTACCGGCTGATGGCGCGGGCCACGCTGAGCCGGGCGGTCGCGGCGGACATCACGCAGCAATTCTTCGAGAAGCGCACGGCGGCAGCGGCGAAGACGGATGCCGCCGAGTACATCCAGGCGCCGGCCTACGACACCACCGCGGCGGCCACGAGTGCGCGCATCCCGATCCATCCCGGCGCGATCGACTATTTCGAGCGCGAGCAGCACGGCTTCGTCGAGCGCTACGGCGATACCCTCTATCTGCTGGGCGCCATCGCGGGCGGCCTCGTCTCGGTGCTGGCCTGGATCCGCCAGCGCCTCGCGGCTCTGCGCCGCGAGCGCATCGACGAGATCATGGACCGGCTGCTGGCCCTGATCGGGCTGGCCCGCGCCGCCAGCAGCGCCCGCGCCCTCGACGGTCTCGCCGCGGAAGTCGATGGGCTGGCCGCCGACGCCGTGCGCTACGCCCGCGAGCGCGACCCCGACGCCCGCACGATGTCGGCGCTGTCCATCGCCATCGAGACCGCCCGCGCGACCCTGGCCGACGGCCGCCGCCGGATCGCTCCGTCCCCCTTCGACCGTTCCCCGCCCGAGGCCTCGGCCTTGGCGCGCATTCCACGAGAGGCCCCGCCCCGATGACGACCGAGCTGCCGACCTGCCGCGACGATCAGCGGGCCGATCCGTGGCACGGGCTCATACCAACCGGCACGGAACAGGATCGATGGTCCCCTTCCGTGCGTCCGGCGGACGCCCGCCGCCCCGCCGTCGCGGGGGCCATCGGCGATGCGTCCGGATCATCGCCGATGGGTATCATGGGTGCGCAGACGGCCGCACAGATGGCCGCGCAGATCGCCGGTCTTCTGGGGCGGTCCGGCCGGGCGGGCTGCGCCGCCGCCGACATCCCGGCCCACCTGACCGGGCCCCTGCGGGACCATTACGGTCCGGTCGCGGACGCGCCGCTGCCCGAGGCCCTGGCCGCGTTGCTGCGGCGGTTCGAGACCGGGACGCGCCGACGGGCCGACGCGACCGTGCGCGACGCCCTGGTGGCCTGCGTGCCGGCCTTGCGGGTCTTCGCCCTGTCGCTGTCCGGCAATCCGGCCCGCGCCGAGGATCTGGTGCAGGAGGCCCTGGTGCGGGCCTGGGCGAACCGGGAAAAGTTCGTGCCCGGCACCAACTTCTCCGCCTGGATCTTCACGATCCTGCGCAACCATTTCTACAGCGAGTGCCGCCGCAAGCGCCGCGAGGTCGAGGACGCGGAGGGCCATCACGCCGCCTCCCTGACGACGCCCGCCGAACAGGAGCACGCCGTCGTTCTCGGCTCGGTGATGGCGCTGATCGGGACGCTCCCGGCGCCGCAACGTCAGGCGCTCCTCCTCGTCGGCGCCGACGGCCTCACCTACGAGGAGGCCGCCGCCCGCCTCGATTGCCAGGTCGGCACCGTGAAGAGCCGGGTGAGCCGCGCCCGCCGCTTTCTGGCCGAGAGCCTGGGTCGGCGTGGGGAGGAGGGGGGCGAGGAGGCGTAAGGCCATTCTCGCGCGATCACTCCGGCAGCCCCGTGCATCTCCTCTCCCGGCACGCGGGGAGAGGGGAACCCGCCTGAAGCCGATGCGATCGGTCCTGCTGCCGTCGAAACGAAAACGCCCCCGGTCGCGACAGCAACCGAGGGCGATCGTCGAGCCTTCCGGACGCCCCCCGGAATGACCGGGAGGCGCCGACGAGAGACTTAGTTGTTCGGCAGAGCGAAGACGGTGAGCTGACCGCCGAGGTTGGTGTAGCTCGACAGGGCGGCGTAGCCACCCACCGCGCCGAGACCAGCGTTCGGGTCGGTCAGACCGGCCGCGAGGCCGATGCCGGCCCAGCCGCCGACGCCCGACAGGACGCCCACGTACTGCTTGCCCTTGTGCTCGTAGGTCATCACGTTGCCGATGATGCCCGACGGGGTCTTGAACTTGTACAGCTCCTTACCCGTCTTCGAGTCGACCGCCTTCAGGTAACCTTCGAGCGTGCCGTAGAACACCACGTCGCCCGCCGTCGCCAGCGCACCGCACCAAACCGAGAACTGCTCGGGGTTCGACCACTTGATCTTCCCGTTCACGCCGTCCCAGGCGATGAAGTTGCCCATGCCGCCGTGCGAGCCGGGGGCCGGGTACATCGACAGGGTCGCGCCGACATAGGGCTGGCCCGGGGTGTAGGTCACCTTGAAGGGCTCGTAGTCCATGCAGACGTGGTTGGTCGGAACGTAGAACAGCTGGGTCTTGGGCGAGTAGGCTGCCGGCTGCTGATCCTTGGTGCCCAGCGCCGCCGGGCAGATGCCCTTGGAGTTCACGTCCTCGCCGTTCTGCTCGGTCGAGTACTTCGACACGACCAGCGGACGGCCGTAGGTCTTCGAACCCTTGTCCATGTCGATCTTGCTGGCCCAGTTCACCACCGGATCGTACTTCTCGGCGACCAGCAGGGCACCGGTGTCGCGGTTCAGCGTGTAGCCGAAGCCGTTACGGTCGAAGTGGGTCAGGAGCGGCTGCTCCTTGCCGTCGATCTTCTGATCCGTGAGGATCATCTCGTTGATGCCGTCGTAATCCCACTCGTCGTGGGGGGTCATCTGGTAGACCCACTTGGCCTTGCCGGTATCGGGGTTACGCGCCCAGATCGTCATCGACCACTTGTTGTCGCCCGGACGCTGCGTCGGGTTCCAGGTCGAGGGGTTGCCCGAGCCGTAATAGAACAGGTCGAGCTTCGGGTCGTAGGAGAACCAGCCCCAGGTGCAGCCGCCGCCCTGCTTCCACTGATCGCCTTCCCAGGTCTTCAGCGAAGCGTCCTTCTCGACCGGCTTGCCGAGCTCGGTGGTCTTGCCGGCCTCGATCAGGGTCTGATCGTCCGGGCCCATCGAGTAGCCGCGCCAGATCCTCTTGCCATCCTTGAGCGAATAGGCGGTGACGTGGCACTGCACGCCGAACTCGCCGCCGGCGATGCCGACGATGACCTTGTCCTTCACCGGAATGACGGTGGCGGTGTTGGTCTCGCCGCGGGACGGATCGCCGTTCTTGACCGACCAGTTCACCTTGCCGGTCTTGGCGTCGAGGGAGACGACGGTGGTGTCGGCCTGATGCAGGATGATCGCGCCGTCGGCATAGGCCAGACCGCGGTTGACGGTGTCGCAGCACATCACCGGGATGACCGCCGGGTCCTGCTTCGGCTCGTACTTCCACACGATCTTGGCGCCGTCGTCGAGGTCGAGGGCGTAGACGATGTTCGGGAAGGGGGTGTGGACGTACATGAGGTTGCCGACGACGAGCGGCGAGCCCTCGTGGCCGCGCAGCACGCCGGTCGAGAAGGTCCAGGCGACCTGGAGGTTCTTGACGTTGCTGGCGTTGATCTGATCGAGCCTGGAATAGCGGGTGTTGGCGTAATCGACCGTCTGAAGCGCCTGCTCCGCCGGGTTGGCGATGGCTTTGAGCACGCTGTCGTTGGCCAGGGCCGGGGTCGCCGCGGCGATGCCAGCGCCGAGGGCGAGAAGATGGACCGCTCTCATGGATTCCTCCGCATGAGGACCGGTTTCCGGCCGTGATCGAGCACGCGGTCGGACCGTCCTGCTGCCTGATGGTGATCGTTGTCGGTTATTGCCGGCTCGTCACCGGAGACGCTCCCGCCCGAGACCGGGACAGGATCGTTCGCCCCGCCGCCCCCCGCGCGACGGGAGACAATCGGATCGACGCGCGATCACATACGACGCCCCGATGAAAAGGCAATAATAAAAACATAAATGGAGCGGTTTTGTGCACTATATATCATAGATTAAGCTTTAACTGCAACAAATTTCCCAAACATTGCTCATTCTACCCGAGGCTATTTCCTTTTCTCCATGGAATTTGACTTATTCTCATCATGATTCCAGCCGCTCAACTTGGTTGACACGTCATCCTGCCTCGCCATAATGGCCCTGTTTGCGACTGGGATCGTCGTTGGCCTGAAGCATCGTGCCGAAGGACATCGCTCCGATCATGGCGGGGCCCTCGGGCCTCGCCTTTTTTATTTGATCAGTTCAAAATTCTTCTGCGCATTCTTTCGGCCGCCCGCAGGCGTCGGCCCATGGGGTTGCCCTTCGCGTGGGTGATCCATCCCGCCGCCATCGCCCGGCCGGGATCGGGCTTCGCCGCACCCGCGCCATGCTGTAGCGCTCGGCCCTGAATAAGCAGGGGAGGGGGCATGGCCGCGCGATTCCGAAAAAACCCGCCGCCGGGCGCCGACGCCTTGCCGCCGGACCGGGCCTTGGCCCATGCCTGCACGCTGCTCGCCGAGCACGGCTTTCACGAAGTCGCCCGCAACGAGCGCGGCGACAGCCTCTACCTCGCCCGCGGCGACGATCCGGGCCGCCTGCGCCTCTCGAACCACGCCCGGACCCCGAAGCAGCGGCGCGGCCATCCGGAGGTGCTGGCGAGCCTCGTCATCCGCCAGCCGCGCAACCCGGCGCAGATCGCCGCGATGGTCGAGGCGGCCCTGCGCGACGTCGCCGGCGGGCTGCGCCGCCGGGATCAGGCCGCCAGCGGCTCGGGCTCCGAAAACAACGCGAAGACCGGCTCCGGCTCCGCCTGAAGCCGGGCCACCAGGGCCGCCAGATCCTCGGGCAGATCGGGATCGCTCTCGAGCCCGAAGGCACAATCCAGGGCGGGCGTCACGCTGCGCAGGAATGCCGTCAGCGAGAGCCGGGGCCGCGCGTCGGAGGAGGCTGTCGAAGAAGCGGGCATGTCGTCCGAGGCACCGGTCGCGCGAGGTCCCGACGCTGCGCCGCGGCAGTTGAACCGTAGCTGAAAGCGCGGCCGTTCATCCGCCCCGGCCCGCGTCGCGGGCGAGTTCCTCGGGGACAAGTGTCGCCGCGTCCTGGCGGGCCGTGATGGCGGCCAGATCGACCGGCGCGTCGTCCCAGGCGTCGATTCCGACATCACAGGATCGAGTAGTCTCGGGCAGGGTCGCATGAGTGTGCCCGAACAGATGGCGGGTTCCCCGCCACAATCCGGGCCAGGCCCGGTGCGCGTAATGCGCCAGAAACAGCCGGCAGGGCTGGCCATCGGCGCCCCGCAGACTCACCCGCGCGCTCTCCACCGGCGGATCGGCCCAATCCAGGCGCAGCACCCGGTTGCTGTCGTGGTTGCCCCGCACCAGCCGCTTCACCCCGTTGAGCCGGGCGAACACCGCGGCGCAATGGGCCGGGTCGGCATGGGCCGCGAAATCACCGAGATGCCACACCTCATCCCCTTGTGAAACCACGGCATTCCAGCGGGCGATCAGGGCCTCGTCATGCGCCTCGATGCTCGGATAGCGGCCCCCGCGCTGACGCAGGATATGGGTGTCGCCGAAATGGGTGTCGGCGGTGAAGTAGACGGCCATCAGCGGCTCCCTCGGGCCGGCGAGGTGGTGCAGGTCGAGCGAAGCGACAAGGCGGCGCGCCGCCGCGCCGGGTCAGAACCGGGTCGTCAGCACGTTCAGCCAATCGGGCGAAGCCTCGACCAGGACCGCCTCCAGCGACTTGTCGAAGCCCATCACCACCAAGAGCCCGACGACCACGAGAATCAGCCCGAGCCCCGCCTTCAGCCCCTGCCCGAGACGTATCAGCCCGCCCCGGGCCCGCAGCATCAGACCGCGCGAGAGCGTCCCCAGCACGAGGAGCGGCAAGCCTGCGCCGATCCCGAACACCGCCATGGTAGCGGCCACGGCCGCAAGGTCGCGGCCCTGCGCGGCCAGGAGCGAGGCCGCGCCGAGGGTCGGTCCGACACAGGGGCTCCAGATCGCGCCGAGCAGCAGGCCGAGGCCGAACTGCCCCGGCAGCCCGGCTCCCGCCCGCCCGCCGAAGCGGCGGTCGATCGCGTCGACCAGCGGTCCGGCCACCGCGGCAAGCCGCGCCTGGGCCACCGGCACCAGTAGGACGAGGCCGACGACGACCAGCAGCGCCGCGGCGACGCGCCGGACCACCACGCCGTCGAGGCCGATGGCGAAGCCCACGGTCGCCACGAACAGGCCGATCACCGTGAAGGACAGGGCGAGTCCCGCCGCCAGCGCCGCCGGCCCGAGCCGATGCTCGGCGGCCGCCGCGCCCAGCACCAGCGGCAGCAGCGGCAGCACGCAGGGCGACAGGACCGAGAGCAGTCCGGCCAAGCCGGCGAGCCCGAGCGTCGCGATCACAGGCAAGCTCCATCGAGACCGAGGGACGACGGCACACCGACGGAACCGTCCCCCCGGATCCGACATCCGGGACGACGTCCTTGGCCGAAAGGGAGGGGCAGGGGCTGCGACATGGCACATCCTATCCCGGAAGGCCACGCGCCCGATATCGCGCGTGTCGGCCACGCCCTTCACATGCGCGTCGATCGACGACCGGTCCCCCGGCCACGCATTTCCGCACCCGCCGCACATTGCCGAAACGAGGCGGCGGGATTCTATTGACGCCGCGCTCAAGCCAGCCTATCTGAGCGGCCAACGCCGAGCACGCGGGTCGTTCAACGATCTGCCCGACGCACCGGAGCTTCCGCTCCTCGTGTGGCGACGCTTCCGGTGGGGGATAGTTTAACGGTAGAACCGCGGACTCTGACTCCGCTAGTCCTGGTTCGAATCCAGGTCCCCCAGCCAATCTTTTTCACCCGCCCGGTCAGTGACTTGGCGGCTTTTTCATTGCCCGAAACGCGTTCCAGAAGGCTTGCAACACGCTGCAACGCGGGTGTTGGTTTTACAACGGGTTACGCCCGGCCGTCCGCGACTCCGCGCAACACGGATGGAACACGGGAACACGCGATAAGCAGCGCTCGCAAGACGGCCAAACCGCTCAGTTTTTCCTACCTTTATCTCGACGAGGCCGAGATTGCTCGGCCGATCCTCGGGTTAAAGAGGGCCAGGGCATGGAGCGGTCTCGCCATGGTGTTTGAACGGAGCGGTCTGCCGAAAGTGAATCCGATGATGGGGCGGCCGATACTGGCCCGCCGTGCGGAATTTTTCCCGACCGCTATAACCACAGTCATTTATTTCCAGCCGAAAGGATACGCCGCAATTGCCTCTCGCTGAGAATTACCTCGTTCGTCCACAGTATGTATAATTCAATTTCGCGCGCGGTGCCAAAATAATTCAAGGGCACCTCGCATTTCAGCCGGTCGAAGCGTCAAGCCGCAGCTGCGTACCGCACCTTGAGCGTGAGAGCCTTCTGGTCTTTCACGCTCCCGATGAGGCCGTTCGCACCCGAAACGCGACTTAGAGCGCCTAACAGAACGGCACGAAGCGGTGGATGGTGCGTTGGTGGGGCATGGCTCGCGCTCTGCTTCCCGACGATCTCTGGACGGAGATTGCCCCGCTCCTGCCGCCGCCTCGGCCGCGCCCGAAGGGCGGACGGCCTCCGATCGACAATCGGGCGGCGCTGACCGGCATCCTGTTCGTGCTGCGCTCCGGCCTACCCTGGGAGATGCTACCGGCCGAGATGGGCTGCGGGAGCGGCATGAGTTGCTGGCGGCGTCTGCGCGACTGGCAGGCAGCCGGCGTGTGGGCGCGGCTGCATCAGGTCCTGTTGGAGCGCCTGCACGCGGCCGGTG
>NZ_FOSV01000052.1 GCF_900114375.1 Methylorubrum salsuginis
AAGCGGATGATCCAGATCTTCGGGGTCGGTCCGCTGCTGGCGGCCATCCGGGCCTGAGGCTCGCCAGTTCGATCTGCCACGCTGCTCCACGCAAACGACCCAAGCCTGACGGATCGGCGTTCTCACACGGCCTCGGCCAGAAGCGGACCTTCGAATGGCAGCCGTGCGTACTGGATCCGCCGAAGCAAGGTCAGGCGGCGCGGACCGTTGCTAGGAAGCGGCCGACCTCGGCACCGAGATGCTCCGACTGCCGCGACAGTTCGGAGGCCGCCGACAGCACCTGGGTAGCTGCCGCTCCGGTCTCCTCTGAAGCCTGCGCGACCCCGGCGATGTTGCCGGTCACTTCGTTGGTCCCGGTCGAGGCGAGGGCGACGTTACGTACGATCTCCTGGGTCGCCGCACCCTGCTGCTCCACGGCCGCGGCGATGGAGGTCGCCACGCTGTCGATCTCACGTATCCGCCCGGTGATGCTGCCGATTGCCGTGACTGCCTGCGCGGTCACGCCTTGCACCTCCGCGATCTGGCGACCGATCTCCTCGGTCGCCTTTGCAGTCTGCTCGGCCAGCGCCTTGACCTCAGAGGCGACCACGGCAAAGCCCCGTCCCGCCGCTCCGGCACGCGCCGCCTCAATGGTCGCATTTAGCGCCAGCAGATTGGTCTGCCCGGCGATGCCTGAGATCATGCCCACCATGTTGCCGATCCGGGCCGAGGTGGCCTGCAGGGCGTGGACCAAGTGCATAGTCTGATCAGCTTCGCCGACGGCCGACTGGGCCAGCTGTGTCGAGCCGGACACCTGTCGGCCAATCTCCTGCACGGACGAGCCGAGCTCTTCGGCGGCAGCCGCGACAGTGTTGACGTTGGCGGCGGCCTCCTCCGCAGCGGCCGCGACAGTAGTGGACTGGCTTGCGGTCTCTTGAGCAGTGGCAGTCATCTGCTGGGCGGTTGCCTGAAGTTCGGTGGCTGAGGACGACACCATCCCGACGATGCCGCCGACCGCGCGCTCGAAGCCGTCAGCGAGCTCGATCATGGTACGCTTGCGCTCGGCTGCGGCAGCCTCGTCGGCGCGGCGCTTGACCTCAGCTTCCTCGGCGGCCTTTCGGGCGACCATGGCCTTAATGCCATCGACCGCCTTGGCGACCGCGCCGATTTCATCGCTGCGGACCGACTCCGCGATCTCGGCATCGGTCTCGCCGCGAGCCATCCGCTGCAGCACGCTGACGAGCCTGCCCAGCGGACGGGTAACCTGTACGACGACCGTATAGACGCCGTAGGCGATGCTCAGCGCCGCGACGCCAAGTGCTGCAAGCAGCGCGAGGCGGGACCAACCTGCCGTGTTCTCGGAGCGATTGAACTCAGCCTCCGCTTCGCGGACCTGCAGCGTGGTCAGCTTGCTGAGAGCCACGTTGGTGACCTGCATGTTCTTCAACAGGTCAGCATATGTGGTATCGAAATCGGAAATGTCGCCCTGCGCGATGCGCTTGAGGATCTCGGAGACGGCGACGGCGTTCTGATCGATCTGAATTTTCAGGTCCTTGGCAAGTACCTCCTCTTCCTTAGTCAACAAAGTCGCCTGATAGGCGGACCATTGCGTGTGTAGGTTAGAGAGATCGCGCTCGATCTTCTCCTTTGCCACAGAGAATGCGATGTTCTTACTGCGCAGCATCCGCGACACGTCGATGATATCATCGTAGGCATCTCGAATAATACTGAATTGACGGAGGCAGACAACCCGGTCCTCGTATACGGTCTTGAGGCTTGAATGGCTCCAATGAAGCGCGAAATTCCCAAGCGCCGCCGTGCCTAGGAGAATGAGGCCTATCGCGGTCAAGACTGACACAAGCCGCTGTTTGATCGTCATCGTCGAAAAACTGCCTCTTTGATCGCCACAGCCGACACATGCATCACCCGAACCGGAGTGGTGCCTGCTGTCTGGATGCGCAAAATAGAGGCATTTGGTTAATACGACGGCTGTTCGACGTCTGAGGACCATGCCCGGCGTGATGCCGGCCAGTCACAATCAGGACATCGCTGGCTGTCCTTCCAGTCGCATACCTTGCCCGTCGTACACCCCGGCTGACGCCGACGTCGCATAGGCTCCGGACGCACGCCCCGTTTCACACTGTTCCGGTGCCGATTGGAAACAGGGCGCCTGGAGGGCCCGAGCTGGGCTCTAGGCCGCGATAGAAGTTGCTGGCGCCGATTGCGCGATTGGCAGGCTGCTCTCGCCCGGACGCCGCCAAAACGGCTTTTCACCGTGCCGACCTCTCACCGAAGTCCATCGGCGGCCTCATCGTAGCTGTAGCCCTCCGCCCTGACCTCTCGCCAATGAGCATCTCTCTCCACGAGCAAGCATTTCGGAATTGACGCTGAGCGGAGGTTGCTGGACCGCCAACGAACGGCTGCTTCTGAGAAGCGTACATGGCCCTTCGGACGGCCGGGTTGGATCGGATGCGAAATGACCGCTTGGGGTGGTTTTCCGCCCGTCCGCTTCTGGACGGCGGATGCATCGAAACGGACATCGTCTACGCGCGCTTACAGGGAGAGAACATATCATCGGCGATTGTCTCCGCCGGGTCTCAGTTCGTCGATGTGGTACGCCATCGAGGGTGCCAGTCGCGCGATGTGTGGCTGCCATCGTGCCCGTTGCGCCAGATAAATCTCGGCGCCTGCCTCGTTGGGCATCGCCTCGATCCCAGCTGAAGAGAGTTGCCTGACAGCTTCTGCAAAGCGGGTGCGCCACGCCTCGCTCTCGGCTCTGCTGACGTCGAGCCAAGTGCTCAGCGCAGCGTCAGAACTGTCGCGCCAATCCGAGCATCTCACGGGGGAGGTCTCCCGCTTCCTGGCGAGCGTGAGGGCCGCCTAACTGCGGGGTCAGAGGGTTGAGCCTCGCGCGAATGGGGAATGCGGGGCCCCTCGAAAAAAAAATCACAAGTGTCGAGAGCCTGGGGGCGAATGCCTCCCCGCAGGTTTCCCTGACGCCAAGGGGACCCCATCCCTAGGGGTGACGACGACGGCGATGATGGCGACGACGTCGGCGACGTCGATGCCACTACTCACACCATGAGGGGTGGCGAGGGCCTGAGACGGCCCGTTGCCCTGGCTCGCGCGGGAGCCTGTTGTCCTCGCTGAGGGACAACCGGCGCGACGGGATCGGGCAGGCCCCGTCGCATCCCACGTGCCTGCCTACAGCCAGCGACCCGGCGGCGAGCCGCGGTGCCTGCCGCCTCGCGTGCCAGGCGCGCTGCCACCCCCCCCGGGGAGGTTTCCGTAGGCGTTGCGGTTGATCCCCTGGGTCAGCGCCAGGTTGCGCCAGTGAGGGACCAAGATCTTCTCGCGCGCCAAGCCGACGTCGCCGGGTCGGCGGATCTGGGGATCGTCGCCGAGCGCATATTTGAGGACGATCGACTGCGAGGGCTTCACGAATAGCTCGGCGCTCACGTCGTCACCAGAGCGGGTCAGGGCGCGCTTGTAGCCGAAGACGCCTCGCATCCACGGCGTCGGGTTCTCGAACGCGTCCTCGACGGCATCCTTGGCGCCGGACGCCGCACCCTTCGCGACCTCAGACATCGTCCATGCGGCGGCCCGGCGGAAGCGGTCGAGGTTCGCCTCGCCGAGGAATGCCTGTTGCCAAGCCGCGACCTGGTCGCAAACGCTGCTGACGATGTCGATGTGAATGACCATGGCGGAGACCGTACGCCGGTGCCCGTCACCGCTTCCACGTCACGCCCGGGCATGAAGAACCCCCCGCCTGGAAGACAGACGAGGGGTTCACGATGTGGTGCATCGATCCGGGTGGACACGTAGGTTATAGCTCACCAGCACGATTCCCACAAGAACAGCGTCGCGGATAAACACAGAAAGACGTTTGACCGCAGGGTGTTAGACAGGACAGAAGAACACAGAACCGGGGGGAGACGGTCCCCGGGTAGCCAGACCTCCCAGCGGCGGAGAGACGGTCCCCGGGTAGCCTCACCAGGCACCGGCGGAGACACGGAGGGACGGGGACCGGGCCCCGCAAACGGGGACCGGCGGAGGGCGGGGGCCCTCCATATGTGGGGAAAATCACCTGTTCGTTGAGGATTTAGAATAACTTAGCTTGTTGACGGTGCGGGCAAGGATTTCGTCCATTATTCCCTCCACGCGAGACCCTTGAGACGCGGGAGCCACGAAGCTGTCGTGGACGGGTAGGACCGGGATGCTGAGCTTGGCGCACCCCTTCACGACATCGAGGGCCATGCGGCTATCGATCGCCATGAGGTCGATACCGGCGTCGGAACCAAGGAAGGAGCGGATCACGGGGTTCCGCTTCTCCACGGCTCGCATCACGCGCTGCACGTAGGCTCGATCCTTAGGGAAGCTCGGGTGGTGGAAGAGTGAGGCGGCAGCTTGCATGCGCGACCGGGCGTTGATGAGCGTGTTCAGGGCCCTCTTGGCATGGGGCCGGGGGCACTCTGCCACTTCGTAGGGATCGTGCCGCATCTCTACGCCCTTCAAGGCGTGGAGCAGCCTCGGGTGTAGGGCCGAGAAGTCGGGCTCAACGATGATCTCGCCGTTGATGAGGCACTCCGCTCGACGGGCCGAGGGGAGCTGGTGGTACCATGCATAGAGCCTGCCGCCCTTCGACATGGACGCCCGGCTGAAGATGCGGACGGGGTGGAGGCAAGGCTCGGGCGTGACATTGGCCCAGCCGCCAGTCCTATCGCTACGCGCTCGTAGGGTCCGCTTGGCGTACTCCCAGCCATCGCCCTGTCCAAGCGTGAGGCGGATGCTGCCGAAGTACGGTTCGAGAGCCTCCATCTCACGTCTAAGCCTTTGAACGGCTTGCGTCGTTGGCAGCGGGATTGGCTGCCCATCGGCGTCACGAAGCATGATGGGAGAGGGGCGCCGGCGGTACTCGAACGGGCTGTCCTGAAACGAGGACAACAGGTCCCGCGTTGCCCTGAAGCGCGACTGCCGCGGATCCTTCGCGAGATGCGCGCCCGGCTTAGCCCGTTCCTCTTCCAGCAGCCCTAGCGCTACGCCCTCTGCGATGGCGGCGGTCACGCGTTCGTACGTGTAGGGGAGGCCTTGGTAGCGCTGCTGGCCTTCGTAGAAAGCCTTCCGCCGGCTGTAGCTGATCCACCACGCGTCGCCGAAGGGAGCCTCGTCGGCGGCGATGCACGCCGCGGCGAGGATCGAACGCCGCGCCTGGTCGTACAGCTTGTCGGGCGTGTCGGGAATGCCCGCAGCCCACAGCAGCTCCGCCGGGACGCCCCAGCGGAAATCGAGGGCGCGGTCTCGCGCCTGCTCCATGTCGATCATGAGATGTCACCCGGTCGTATGCGCGCCAGGCACCACTCCGGCGTCGCATCGAGTAGGTTCTCTCCGGTCTTGGAATTCGTCTAGGCTTGCTGGACAGTATAGATTGGCCGCTATACCCTAGGATTTACCTGACCCTAGGGTTGGCTTGTTTGGCACCGAGCGACCCCGTTTTTCTGACCGCTGGCGGGGGTTCTTCGAGGGCGGCTGTGGGTGCGTTCGGTTTCTGGCCTCAGACCGCCTTAGGCCGCCTTTAAGCGTGTTCTCGGGCGTGGATGATTTCCCTGCGGCAGATTGCGCACCCTCCCTGTCGGCCCCCCAGCACCCCCTAACGAATCCTTACAGCCGCGAATCGGTGGCCGTGTCATTTCGGGATTCCTGCGGCCTGACGGCGATGGGAACGACCTCTTGCTGGCCCCCTGCCCAAATCGGGTATCCCGATCGAGGCTCTCCTCACCCTCATTGGAGAGCTCACCGTGTCCGCTGCCCTTACCGCCCGGCCCGCCTCGCCGCCGCCTGCCGACGTCGTCCATGACCACTCCGCGGGCGTGAGGGCTCACGTCACGCTGCATGCCGTCCGCCGATACGGCGATCGAATTCTCGGGCTGGAGGACACCCTCGAAGGGCTAGAGGACCTTGAGGCGGTGGATGCCATGGTGGCGTTGGGCGTCGACGTGCCGGGCATCCGCGCGTGGCTGGCCTTCTTCGGCGGCGTGGGCAAGCGGCACGGCGCGATCGGCGTCTGCCGCGATGGGGTCGGCCTCGTCCTAAAGGGCGGCCGGGTCGTGACGGTGCTCTCCAAGCGCGGGGAGCGCCGCAACCGGGCGTAGCCTGGAATGGGTGACGGGGTGACGCGCAGGCTTGAGGCTACCCGGCCGCGATAGGCGGCCTGACAGCAGGCCTCCCCGTGCACCGCTCCACCGCCAACATCCAGACTTCCTTTTCGACGGAAGGCCTCGCCGCCGTCGAGGCCGCCATCGTATCGATCTCCGAGCGCCCCTTCGAGCCGCGTTGCCCCGACCCTGCGGTCTGCGGATCGGAGTGGACCGCCGGCCTCGACATCGGCTCTCCCACCGTCGCGGTGGTGTGCTCCCGCTGCGGGCGCTCCGGCCACTTCGACGCCGAGACCTCGGACGAGTTCCGGGCCGCAGCCGCCGAGGCTACCGCCCGTGGCTTAGAGCGCCTAACAGAACGGCACGAAGCGGTGGATGGTGCGTTGGTGGGGCATGGCTCGCGCTCTGCTTCCCGACGATCTCTGGACGGAGATTGCCCCGCTCCTGCCGCCGCCTCGGCCGCGCCCGAAGGGCGGACGGCCTCCGATCGACAATCGGGCGGCGCTGACCGGCATCCTGTTCGTGCTGCGCTCCGGCCTACCCTGGGAGATGCTACCGGCCGAGATGGGCTGCGGGAGCGGCATGAGTTGCTGGCGGCGTCTGCGCGACTGGCAGGCAGCCGGCGTGTGGGCGCGGCTGCATCAGGTCCTGTTGGAGCGCCTGCACGCGGCCGGTGAGATCGACTGGC
>NZ_FOSV01000043.1 GCF_900114375.1 Methylorubrum salsuginis
TTAGGGTCAAAACCGCATCAAGCCATTGATCTGTCTTCGGAACGCGGGTTCAATGGCTGGTTTCGAGGCAGGGAGGCGCGCTATGGCGGACTTGTTCTGGCTGTCGGATACCCAGTGGGCGGTGATCGAACCGTTCATGCCGAAGAACCAGCCGGGTCCAGAGCGCAACGACGATCGGCAGGTGATCTCCGGTATCATCCACGTCCTGAAGACGGGCTGCCGCTGGTGCGACTGCCCGCCGGAGTACGGTCCGCCGACCACGGTCTACAACCGCTTCAACCGCTGGTCCCGGCGCGGCTTCTGGAAGGCGATGCTGGCCGCGCTGGTCAAGGCCGGCTGGAACGGCGAGGCCAACGCCATCGACGCCACCTACGTCAGGGCCCACCGCTCCGCCCAAGGCGGAAAAGGGGGGCCAAGGCGCAAGCGATCGGTCCTTCGTGTGGTGGCCAGACCACCAAGATCCATGCGCTCGTCGACGTCGTGGGCCGCCCGGCGGTCCTCCTTCTGACGCCTGGCAATGCCAGCGACGTCAAGACCGCCCCGGATGTGCTAGCCGAGGCGCCCGGCCGCATCCGGCGCCTGATCGGCGACAAAGGCTACGACGCCAACTGGCTGCGAAAGGATTTGCGCGAGCGCAATACCACGCCGATCATCCCCGGCACCCGCGCACGCAAACGCAAGATCAGGCTCGACAAGAAACGCTATCGTGAGCGCTGGCGGGTGGAGGCGACCTTCTGCCGACTGAAGGACTTCCGTAGGATCGCCACCCGCTACGATAAGCTTGCCCGCAACTTCGCCTCAGCACTCGCCTTGGCAGCCATCATTGCTTTCTGGTGCTGATTGAGTCTCGACCCTAATATCGACCGAAAGCGGGGCGTCACGTCTCTGTTAACGAACGCTCGGAGAAACGTGACGGATCGAGTGAGCCATCTTGCCGTGCGAATTATGCTCGGTTTTGGAGTGTCGCCAGCTTACGGGCGGCCCCGCGCTGTGCTCGCAACCGCTCCCCATAACGGGCGGGCATCGCCGGAGTCTTCCACGAGCCAGCTTGCATGACTTCGAGCAGCTCGAACCCAGCCGCAAACATGTCTTGCGTCGCCCCGACCCGCGTCGAGTGCCCGGAAGGCGGACGCGCCAGTTTCAGCCCGGCTGCGGTGGCAAGATCCCGCAACACCCGGGACACCTCCCCTCCCCCGAGCGCCGTCCTCCCGACCTGTCCTCCCTTGGTCAATGGTCGGAACAACGGCCCGCTCTCGATGCGCGCGGCCGCCAGCCAAGCGTCGATGTGCTCCATCGTGTCGGGGGCGAGATACTTGATCGCCCCCTCCCCTTCTTGGTCGGCCTTCGAGCGCCGCACCAGTACGGTGCCGGAGCCGTCCGCTCCCCTGTGCAGATCGCCTATATATAAAGAGACGAGTTCGGAGCGACGCAGCAGGGTGTCGTAGGCGACCGCGACCAGCGCCGTGTTGCGCAACGCGATTAGCGGTACCTCGCGATTGCCCTCCGTGACGCGGCGATGCATCCGCCCGGGCGTCTTCACCTCCAGCATGCGCTCGATGCTGGTGCGGTTGAGCGGTTCGGCCTGTTTCTGGCGCCGACCCTTGGCCCGATTCATCCGCTTCACCGCCAGCCGCACAATCTCGTCAGCGCAGGGATTCGGCAGGCCGGCGGCGCGATGCAACGCCGCGATCGAGGAGCGATAGCGCTCGATCGTAGCGCGCGCCTTCGTTTCGCCCTGCGCGTCGATGAAGGCGGCGACCGTCTCCGGGGTTGCTGGCAGCATCGCCCTCCCCGCTTGCCCACACCACGCGGCGAAGATCCGGCTGTCGGCGGCGAGCGCACGGACCGTGTTGTCGGCGAAGGCGCCGCGCGCTGCCCGGGCGTGCTGCTCCAGCCGCTCGATGATGAGACCGAGACCAGGCGGCAGCGCGTTTGCGAACGGGACCGGCGGCGCGAATGTGTCGGGATGCGGACCGGAGGCGGGATCGGCAGCGTCAAGCTCCATGGCGGGAGCTTAGCCGCTCAAAACCTAACGATCCACAAATTTTCTGCGATAAGTGCCATTATCGTGGGCAATTTGAAGATGGGTGATTTTTGGCTTCTATGCCCGCTCTGTCGCTTGATGCTGTGAGGGTGACCTTGCTTCCTGGCCTGCCTCCGTTCTGAAGCTAGGGTCCGTCGGTGAGGAGACGGACGATGAAGAAGAGCCGGTTCAGCGAAGAGCAGATCATCGGCATCCTGAAGGAGCAGCAGGCTGGGCTGCCGGTGGCTGAGATCTGTCGCCGACACGGCATCAGCGA
This sequence comes from Methylorubrum salsuginis, assembly GCF_900114375.1. Lineage (GTDB taxonomy): Bacteria > Pseudomonadota > Alphaproteobacteria > Rhizobiales > Beijerinckiaceae > Methylobacterium > Methylobacterium salsuginis. The sequence goes on from NZ_FOSV01000043.1 coordinate 2,301, forward strand.
CGCGACGTTCTACACGTGGCGTTCGCGCTTCGGCGGCATGGAGGTCTCGGACGCGCGGCGTCTGAAGGCGCTCGATGAGGAGAACCGCAAGCTCAAGAAACTTCTGGCCGAGGCGATGCTCGACGTGGCGACGCTGCGTGAGGCGCTGGGAAAAAACTTCTGACGCTTGGCGCACGGAGAGCGGCCGTGAGCTGGGCCATTGAGGAGAAGGGCTATTCGTAGCGTCGCGCCTGCGGCCTGATCGGCCTTGAGCCGAAGACGTACCGCTACGCCTCGACGCGAGGTAACGATGCGGCCGTGCGGGTACGCCTGCGCGGCCTGGCCGGCGAGCGCCGCCGGTTCGGCTACCGGCGCCTGCTCATCTCGGCTCGCGACGGGAGGGCCTCACGCTGAACCACAAGAAGCTGTTCCGCCTCTATCGGGAGGAGCGGCTGTCCGTGCGCAGGCGGGGTGGGCGCAAACGAGCCCTTGGCACGCGGGCACGGGCTGCCATGCCCCAGGAGCCGAACCAGCGCTGGAGCCTCGACTTCGTCTCCGACAAGCTCGACGATGGACGTCGCTTCCGCATCCTCGTCGTGGTCGATGACTGCACGCGGGAGTGTCTCGCGCTGGTGGTCGACACGTCGCTGCCCGGCCAGCGCGTCGCGCGCGAACTCGACCGGATCATCGCAGGCCGGGGCAAGCCGCTGATGATCGTCTCGGACAACGGCACCGAACTGACCTCGCACGCCATCCTGCGCTGGCAGGAGGAGCGTGCGGTCCAGTGGCAATACATCGCTCCCGGCAAGCCGCAGCAGAACGGTTTTGTCGAGAGCTTGAATGGGCGCTTGCGCGACAAGTGCCTGAATGAGCATCTGTTCCGGAGCCTGCCGGCGGCCCGGACCAGATTGAGGCGTAGCGGGTGGACTACAACAGCTGCCGTCCTCACACGAGCCTCGGTGGGCTCACACCGAACGCGTTTGTAACCCGGTCCAAACAGAACCAGAACCAGAACCAGAACGGACTCTTGTTATGAACGGGGGCAAACAGGGGGCAAGGTCACCATGACGGTGCCGTTGCGGCTGAGCGTCGGCAAGCCGGACGATCCGACCTCGCCGCTCCACATCCTCGAACACGCGGTCCAGCCGTGGTCGGCCTACCTCATCCTGCCGGTGTTCGGCTTCGCCAACGCGGGCGTATCGCTGGCCGGGTTCAGCCCGCACATGCTGCTCGACCCGGTCACGCTGGGCGTGGCGCTCGGCCTATTCGTCAGCAAGCAGGCCGGCGTGTTCGGGCTCGTGCTGGTAGCGGTGAGGCTCGGGCTGGCGCAGCGCCCGGCCCACGCGACCTGGGTACAGGTCTACGGCGTCTCGCTCCTCTGCGGGGTCGGCTTCACCATGAGCCTGTTCATCGGCCTGCTCGCCTTCGCGGACGCCCCGGCCCTGGAGGCCGAGGTCAAGATCGGCGTGCTCGCCGGCTCGGTCGCCTGCATGGTGGCCGGAGCGCTTGTCCTCCTGGTCGCCGCCCCGAGGGAACAACGCGGGCGGGGGGACCTTGCCTGAGCCGGGACGGGTTCGCGAAGTTGGCCGGGTGACCATAGGTCCCCGGCGTCCGGACAGTAGGGGAAGGGGTCGCCGGTGAGGGCGAGGGTACGGGCCTGGATCGAGTTCCTGGGCGATCAGTTCTGGCTGCGTCCGGCGCTCGTCGTGCTGGCCTGCATCGGCCTGGCGCAGGTCGCCGTCTGGCTGGAGACGGCGCGCATCGCCGGCTACGACCCGTCCTCCCCGGACACGAACTGGGGCTGGGCCGGCGGCGCCGAGGGAGCCCGAGCGCTGCTCAGTGCGGTGGCCTCGTCCACCATCGGGGTGGCCGGCACCACCTTCTCCATCACCATCGCCGCGCTGACGCTGGCCTCGAACCAGATGGGTCCGCGGCTCCTGCGCAACTTCGTGCGCGACGCCCGCAATCAACTCGTGCTCGGCATCTTCCTCGGCACCTTCGCCTACGCGCTGATGGTGCTGCGCACGGTGCGCACCGTCGAGGAGGACACCTTCGTCCCGCACCTCGCCATCTCGGGGGCCGTGCTGCTCGCGCTGGTCTCTCTCGGGACGCTGGTCTGGTTCGTCCACCACGTCGCTACCAGCATCAACGTCGAGACCGTGGTCGACGCCGTCCACCGCGACCTCTGCGCGGCGGTCGAGGCACGGACCCGCGACGAGGCCGACGTCCAGCCGCCGGCGGAAGCCCCGCACGGCGCCCCGGTCGCGCCGGCGGACGGGGGCTACCTGCAGGCGGTCGATACGGAGAGCCTCGCCGACTGGGCGCACGAGCATCGCGTCGTCCTTGCCCTGAGGGTTCGGCCGGGCGACTTCGTGCCGAGGGGATTCCCGGTCGCCTTCCTCTCCGCGGGCGTCGAGGACGCTGCCGAGGCGGTCGCCCGGTCGCTCACCTTCGGGCGGCGCCCTGCGGCGCTTCAGGACCTGGAATACTCGGTGCGGCAGCTCGTCGAGATCGCGGTGCGGGCGCTCTCGCCCGGCATCAACGATCCGATGACGGCGGGCAGCGTGCTGGACCACTTGGGCGACGCCCTGTGCCGGATCGCGCCGCGCCATCTGCCGACCGGGGCGGTCGCCCGCGAGGGCCGCGTCGTGCTCGTCCATCCGGTAACGGACTACGACGGCCTGTGCAACGCGATGTTCCACATGATCCGCCAGAACGCCGCCGGCTCGGTCCACGTGCTCGCGCGGATGCTGGACGTCCTGACCCGCGCCGCGGAGGTCGAGCGGCTGACCTCGCGGCTGTCCGAGCTCGGGCGCCATGCCGACCTCGTCCTGGCCGCCGCGCGGCGCGACGTCGCCGACCCGAGCGATCTCACCGACCTCGAAGAACGGCACGCTCGCTTCGTCCGGGTGCGGACCGGAGCGGGCCGATCCATCGGGTGAACCGCCGCTGCACGCAGAGAGTGGCGCTTGCAGGATCGACCCGTCGGGATCGAGTGGCGGCCGTACAAGTTGAGCGGAGGACGCCGTTGAAGAGGATTCGATGAACGACAAGCCGAGATATGTTTCGACCCTGGCACGCTCGCTCGTGATCATCCCGTTGCTGGGCTTCGCAGCCGGCTTGGTGCCGCAGCCGGCCGCCGCGCAGGACGCGGGACCGGTGGATCGCGCGCGGGCACTGACGAAGGACCGCACCCTGCCCAAGGCAAAGCCCGGCGCGGTCGGGACGCCTCCGATCATCACTAGAAAGGGCTCGTCGGTCGCGGATACACCCGCCCCATCGAAGGCGCGCGATCCCAGGAGCCGTTGATCGCCGGGGACCGGTCGGCGGCAGGTCCGTGCGGTTCGTGGCGCGCGCGGCGGGGTAAAAGGGACGGCGCTACCGCAAGGCCAAGGCGTCGAACCAGCCATGCGCGGCGCCGTAGCGGATGATCTCGGCGCGCGTCCGCAACCCGAGCTTCTCGGCGGCCCGCGCCTTGTAGGTCTCGACCGACTTCACGCTGACATCGATGCGCCGGGCGATCTCCTTGTTGCTGAAGCCTTGCGCGATCAGGCGGAGGGTCTCGGCTTCGCGCGGGCTCAACGGCTCGCGCCCCGCCCCCGTGACCGGGCGCCCGTCCGAGCCGGAGGTTTCTGCCAGGGCGTAGCCGGCGATGGAGGGGTCGAGATAGACGCCGCCGGAGGCCACGGCCCGGACCGCCCGGAGCAGGTCGTCCGCGGCCGAGCGCTTGAGGAGGTAGCCGCGCGCGCCGGCCCTCATCAGCGGCTGCACGTAGGCCGCGTCCTCGTGGACGGTCAGCACCAGCACCCGGGTGCCGGGGCATTCACCCGTCACCCGCTCCGTCAGTTCGAGGCCGTTCAGGCCGGGCATCGAGACGTCGACCACCGCGACGTCGGGCGCGACGGCGCGGATCATCGGCAGCGCCTCGCCGCCATCGGTGGCCTCGCCGACGAGTTCGACCTCGGGGTCGGCGTTGAGCAGCGTCCGGATGCCCGCGAGGACGACCGGATGGTCGTCGGCCAGGACGACGCGGATACGGTCCATGGTTGTCCCTCTCGTGGGTTAGGCGGCGGGCGCCACCGGGATGCGGACGAACAGCGTGGTGCCGACGCCCGGGGTTGCCTCCAGCGTGAGCGTGCCGTTCAGGAGGGTCAAACGCTCGCGGATGCCCGAGAGACCCAACCGCGGTTCGGACGGTGTGCGCCCCAAGGACGGGGCAGAGCTTGAGCCGGGTTCGAAGCCGACGCCGTCGTCCTCGATGATGACCTGGACCTCGTCCGGGCGACGTTCGACGCAGACGCTGACGGTGGCCGCGTGCGCGTGCTTGAGGACGTTGGTGAGCGCCTCCTGCACGATCCGGTAGACCGCGCTCTCGACGGCTGCCGGCAGGCGGGAGGCCTCGCCGACGAACTCCAGATCGGACCGGATGCCGTGGCGCTGGCCCCACTCGCGCAGGAGCGTCGCCAGCGCCTCGCGCAGCCCGAGGTCGTCCAGGGCGGTCGGGCGCAGGTCGACGGCGGCACGATGGATGTCGCGCCCGACCTCGCCGGCGAGGCGCTGCAGCCACTGGATCTGCCGTCCGGCTTCGGTCGAGGCCCCCTGCGCGTCGAGCAGCCGCTCCAGCCCCTTGAGACCGAGCGACAAGCCGGTCACCGTCTGCCCGACCTGATCGTGCAGCTCGCGGGCGATCCGGCGCTGCTCGTTCTCCTGCGCCTCGCCGAGACGGCGCAGCAGATCGAGACGCTCCGCCTCGGCGCGCTTGCGCGGCTCGATGTCCGAGACCACGCCGTAGACGAGCACGGCGGGATCCTCGTTCTGAAGCCGGGGCGCGCGCCCGGTCAGACGCACCCAACGCGACGCCGAATTCGCCCGGAAAACCCTGAACTCCACGTCGAGAGGCACACCCTCGGCGAGGCTTCGCCGCACCGCCGCCGCCATCCGCTCCCGGTCGCCGGTGTCGACCGCCAGGAAGGCGATGTCGACATCCGCCGTCATCTCGCGCCCCTCCGGCACCTCCGCTTCCCACCCCAGAAGCTCGGCGGTGCGCCGGGAGGCCGTCACGGTCTCCTCGGCCGTATCCCATTTCAGGGTACCGAGTTCCGCGGCCTCGGCGGCGACGGCGCCCTGCTCCTCGCTCGACCGCAGCGCCAGGGCGAAGCGCGCCCGCTCGCCCGCCCGCCGCTGGGCCATGTCGCGCCCGACCAGCCCGACCAGCGCGAGGCCGAGGCCGATGCTCAGCACGCTTCCGCCGGCCAGCACGAGGTAGGAGCGCGAGACCGGCGCGTTGAGCGTGGCGACCGGCATACCGAAATGCACCGACCAGCCGCCGGTGTCCTTCAGGGTGCGGTAGACCACCTCGACATCCGGCCCCTCCAACGTCGATCCCGTATAGAAGCCCTGAGGCGCCCGCCGGATCGCCGCCAGCAGGGCGGCGCCGGCCGGGTGGCCGAGTTCCTCCGCCTCGGCCCGGGTGCGGGCGATGGTGTTGCCCGCCGCATCGACGATGGTCCCGACCCAGCCCTCCGGCGCGCCCGCGTCGCGAAGGATCGAGCTGATCGCGCTGGTGGCGAGACCGACCGAGAGGACGTGGCGGAGCGTTCCGTCCCGGACGACCGGGACCCGCAGCGCGACGAGGCGCTTGCCCGAGATCGGCCCGAGCGGCCCGATCCCGCCGACCACCGGCCGCCCCGTCCGCACCACCGCTTCAAAGCTCGCGCGGTCGGCGGTGGGTCCGAGCTCGTCGTCGAGGGAGCGGAGAAGGTTGACGACCTGCACGCCGTCGGAACCGGCGAGCTCGACGGTCTCCCAGAGCGGGTGCTCCCGCCGAAGCCGCTCGGCCTCGGCATAGAAGGCGGCAAGGTCGGGCCGGTCGAGGCTCGCCGAGGCAGCCTCGGCTCTAAGGACCGCGACCTGCGTCGCGATGTCGGAGGCAACGCGCTCGGCGACCCGGGCCGTGCTCGCCACGGCGGCGCTGCGGGTCAGTCCGCGCTGCTGCTGCGCCATGAGCGTCGCCACCCAGCCGCTGAGCAGCAGCACGGGGATGGCGGCCGCCACGGCGAGCGCGACGAAGGTTCGTCCATTGCCGCGATGGATCTCGGGACGATCGGCGTCGGAGTTCTCAAGCCGTGAGATCATGCAGGGACGATTGGCTGAGGAGAACCGCGGTCGCCGTCCCCGCCGACGGAGCCGGGACATTCCCGGTCAGGTCCGAATCATCGGCTTGGCGCGTCGTGTCCCGCAAGGGCGCTTCGGCCATGTCGGGGTGGGCCGGCAAGTCCGGCTCGGTCAACGCCTGCTCGTCGCCGAGGAGGCGCCGGCCCGACGCAATGACTTGGAGGATCTGGCGGTCGCCCCCGGCGGCGGCGTTCCGCTCCAGGTCCCGCAGCCGTCCGATAAGGTTCGGCGGCGCGGCGGCAGGGTCCTGCAGGCCAGCCTCGACCAACGCGGTGACCACCCGTTCGAGGCGCCCGAAGGTCCGGCCGTCGAACGAGCGGGGTCGCTTCCGTCCCATCGTCACTCTGCCGTCTTCCCGACCGTCCTCAAAGCTATGCCTTAAGGCCAGCGAAACATGCGGTCGAGGGGAACCCCCGCGAGCTAGGTGTGGGCCGAGCCGGCCGCTGCGTCCCGGGATGCCGCATCGCGGCCAGCCACGGCCGGGTGTGGAACCCGCTCGGCGAAATCCCAGGTCGATCCGTCGTAGCCCTCGTACCAGGCCCGGCGCTCGCGGGAGTCGGCCGGATGGGGACAGGCATCCCGCGGACGCCCGAGGGCCCGGGCGCGGGCGCCTTGCTTGATGACGTCCATGAGCATCGCCACTCCCTCCACCACATCGACGTTTACGAAGCGGCTTCGAGTAGGGCCTGGACCTCGGCGGGCGACAAGCGGTTTCACAGGGCATCGCCGTTCTCACCGACGCCCGTCAGGTTCATCCCGACACCGCTCGGGCACTGTAATGCTTGGGCGTGGCCCCGCGCACACGGGACCACGCGCCAAGGGTCAGGAGTTCTTGTTGTACTTGAACTCGGGCGCGTTCTTCAGCGCGTCCTTGTCGGTGTCGACCATCGCCTTGAGCTTGCCGTCCGCCTTGTGCAGGAAGATCGACGAGGGGTCGATCAGCACGTAGCGCTCGCCCATGCCCAGGAAGCCGCCGACGCTGACGACGACGCCGGTGACCGTCTTGCCGTTGTCGATGACGAGATCCTCGACCTCGCCGATGGTCTCGTTCTTATTGTTGTAGAGGTTCTTTCCGACGAGCTTCGACGAGGTCACTTCGGCCGGCTTGGCGGTGACGAACTTGATCTTGGCGGTCGCGGTGTCGGCCATGGTCATGCCGCCCATGCCGCCGGCCGTCGTCGGCATCGCGGTGCCGGCCGGCGGCGCCTTCATCTGGTTGGTCTGGGCGTCGGCAGGCGGTTGCACCGCCTTGTCCTGGGCGAGCGCGGGGCCGGCGAGCAGGGCACCGGCGACGAGGGTGGTGGCGAGCAGCGTCTTCATGGGTTCACCTTGGACATGTCGGGATGGTGTGCCTGGCGGAAGGAGCCGCCAGGGTTCGGGTGGTCATGTCTGCGAAACGAAAGGGATTCAGTAGCCGCAGCCGTAGTAGGGGCGGCGAACGCCGTAGCCGTACCCGTAGCCGACCGGGGCGTAGCGGTAGCCGTACCCGTAGCCGCCGTAGTAGGCGGGCCTGACGGCGGCTGCGGCGAGGCCGAGCCCGAGGCCGGCCGCCAGACCGAGACCGCGATAGCCGCGGCGGTAGCCGTAGCGTCGCCCGTAGCCGTAGCGTGGACCTCCGAAGCCGATGCGACGGTACCCCTCGAAGCCGCGGCGATAGCCACGGAAGCCGACCGAACGGTACCCACGGAAGCCGTGGCGGACGCCCCGGAAGCCGCCGTGGTGACCGGCGAAGCCGCCATGGTGGAAGCCATGGCCCCTGCCGAAGGGTCGCGCCTCACTCGACGGCGAGAACAGCATCAGGCTCGATACGGCCGCGAGGGCCAGTGCCAGACGTTTCATCGGATTTCAGCTCCGTGATGGTGGTGGCTGACCCTTGCGGGCCACGACCGGGACGGGTTCGACGGGGTGGCCGATTGTCCGGCGGCGGGCCGGACGTTCTTGCGCCGGACCGCCGGGGGTTCGGGCTCGGCGTCCCCTTCTCCCCGCTCACCGGGTGATCTGTGGCGCCGGGGATGGGCGCGCAGTCGGAGAAGACCGCATTCCTGTCGGGACAAGCCTGACACGTCATAGGGCGCCGTCTCTCGGTCGGCTTGCGCGGCCGGTTTGGTTTACGAAAGCTTAAACCGCAGCCGCCGACCTTGTCGTGCGGGCAGCGATGCCCGTCCGACCCGGTCACAGGGACGAGGGAGAGACATGAGGACAGCTATCGTTCGGAAGGCTCGGCTCGCTTGGGGCAGACGGGTGGATCCAGGCAGCACGGTCGGCATCGGCGACGCCCAGGCGCTGGCGGTCCCGGTGGACGGTTGCATTGAGGATTGGGCACGCCTCGGCGGCGGCTTGGCATCGACCGATGCCGATCTCCGATGCGGCCTCGGCGGCACTGTCACGGGCGGCCGCGGCACCCGATATCCCGGTCATGTCGTGTCGCCATCGTTATGACGACGGATCGGGCGCGTCGGTCCTGCAGGCCCCGTCGACCTGCCGACGGTGGCGGCGCTGGCCGAGCGAGCTGCCGCGTCCGGCCAACGACAACGGAGACGGCGCCACCCCATGGCCACTTCGGGCCGCATGCGGAATCGCGGTGGGCCTGCTCCTGCTCGTCGGCGTGGCAGGCCTCATGGTGTTCTGAAGCCGAACGTTCGCGAGCGCCGATGGCTCTCCCGGATCCGCATGCCCCGAAACGGATCGGGCGAAGGAGACCCATCATGTCCCATTCCATGCTTCGCAAAGGCCATTGGCGGCAACTCGCCTTCGGGCCACGCCCTTCGGCGCCGCGCGCGTCCGATTTGGTCCTGGCCGTCGTCGCAACGGCCCTGCTCGCGGGTCTTTGCCTGTTGGCGGCGGCGAACGCGGTCGACAGCCTGACCGGCTGAACGGCAGACGCGTCACATCGGTCCATGCCCGATCCGCGGTCTGGCGGGTTGTCCCTTGAAAGGGACCGCCGGCAACGAGGAGCCGATCCATGCTGGACACTACCCGCAGGGCCACCGTCTACCGCATGGTGATGGAGAAGCACGTCTGCCCCTACGGCCTGAAGACCAAGGATCTGCTCGAACGCGAGGGCTTCACGGTCGACGATCACTGGCTGACCACGCGCGAGGAGACCGACGCCTTCAAGGCCGAGCACGACGTGAAGACCACGCCGCAGACATTCATCGGCGGGCAGCGCATCGGCGGCTACGACGACCTGCGGCGCCACCTCGGCAAGGAGGTCAAGGATCCGAACGCGACGAGCTACACGCCCGTCGTCGCCGTGTTCGCGATGACCGCCCTGATGGCGCTGGCGGCGAGCTACGCCGCCTACGGGACGCCGCTGACGCTGAGGGCGGGCGAGTGGTTCATCGCCTTCAGCATGTGCGTGCTGGCCATCCTCAAGCTGCAGGACGTCGAGACCTTTTCCTCGATGTTCCTGGGCTACGACCTGCTCGCCCGACGCTGGGTCCGCTACGCCTACGCCTACCCGTTCTGCGAGGCGCTGGCCGGCGTACTGATGGTGGCCGGCGCGTTGAACTGGTTGTCGATCCCGGTGGCCCTGTTCATCGGCACGGTCGGCGCGGCCTCGGTGATCAAGGCCGTCTACGTCGACAAGCGCGAGATCAAGTGCGCCTGCGTCGGCGGCTCGGGCAGCGTTCCGCTCGGCTTCGTCTCGCTGACCGAGAACCTGATGATGGTCGGCATGGCCGTCTGGGTGCTGGTCATGCATCACTGAGCGAGCGGCTTTTCGGAGGATGCATTTCATCACGCATCTCATCGATCTGGGCTCCGGTGCTCGTCACCGCATCACGCAGGGATAGGTCGCTCAACGTCTTGCTTCGCCCCTGATATGGGAAGACAAAGCTTCACCGGGCGCTCTTCCATTGCTGGCTGTCCGTCAGCCGACAAGACGCTGCCCGGAGGCTTCGCGATAGGTCTGGGCCGTGCCTTTTCGGGTTCGCTTGGCCTCATAGAGCGCAACGTCGGCACGGCGCAGGATCGTTTCCCGATCGCAGGGGCCTTCGCCGGCCCACGCGATGCCGATCGTTCCCGAAACGCTGGCGATCCGACCGCCGCCTTCGGCTACGATGTGCAGATCACGCAGGAGCCGCCGGACGATGCGATCCAGTTCGCTTCGCGCGACCGTCGACGGCACAAGGACCGCGAACTCGTCGCCGCCCAGCCGAGCCGCGAAACAGGCCTCTTGCAGGTATGGAGAACGTAGCCTGTCCGCGATGCGCCGCAGCACTTCGTCACCTGCAGCGTGACCCAGCGCGTCGTTGACGCCCTTGAAGCCATCGAGGTCGATCAACAGCACCGCAAGATCGCTGCCCGTCGTGTGCGCTTCCCCAAGGTGGGTTTCCAGTAGCCGGTAGAATGCCGCGCGGTTGGGGAGTTGCGTCAGATCGTCGGTGCGCGCCATGCGGAGCAGATCCTGCTCCATGGTGTGCCGGCCTGTGATGTCCTGGATCAGGCCGATCAGCGCGACGGGTTTACCCTGCGAAAGCTCGACCTCACACGAACACCGGACGCGACGCGCGTTGCCCTTCGCCGTCACGAAATCTGCGTCGAGTTCGAAGGGCTCGCCCGTCTCCAAGGTACGCATCACCGCATCGAGGAACACGCCCCGATCCGGTTCGGGAAAGTAGTTCATGATCTCGCCGTTCGGCACGCCTGCCGCAATCGGCAGCTCATGAATGGCGAAAACGCCATCCGACCACATCGTCTTCTGTTGTTCGAGATCGTGACGCCATGACCCCATGTCGGCCATGCGTTCCGCCTGTTTGAGTTGTCGCCGCTCCCGTTCCAGCCCCTCGACCGCCAACCTCCGATCCTCGGCATTCGCAGCTGCGCGCAAGGCAACGGCGCGGGCTTCCACCAGGGCTTCCGCGACGCAAGCCAGTTCCATCAGAACGTCGAGGTCAGCCTGCGTCGGCTCTCGAGGCTTCTCGTCCAGAACGCACAATGTGCCGATCGTGACGGCGCTGCCGTCGGCCTGCCTGGCACGCACCGGTACCCCCGCATAAAAGCGGATATGGGGCGCGCCGACGACGAACGGATTGGCTGAAAACCGCGGATCCCGGCTGGCATCCTCCACCGTCAAGCGCGCCTCGGTCTCGAACACGATCGCGCAGAACGCCGGACCGCGCGCCGTCTGCGGCGCCAACGGGCCGCAGCGAGCTTTGAACCATTGCCGCTCGGCATCGATCAACGTGATCGACGCCATGCTCGTGCCCAGCACGCGCTGCGCCATTCGAGCCAGGGCGTCGAACTCCCGCTCCGGCGGCGTATCGAGCAGGGCAATTTCCGCGAGTGCTTTTTGGCGCAATGCTTCGCGCAAGTCGTCGGGCATGCGGGTTCCTGAGACTTTGGCAACACATGATCGCGTCAGAGCCGCAGCCGGTAGATATGATTGATGTCTTAATTCCGTATGATGGCTGGACGCCGACAGCCCTGCGGATGTGGCCGGCGCCCTGCGGGCGGCGCTGCAGTTGGCAGCTGAGTGGGAGCCGGAGCCCTCGGCGGTCATCCGCGACAGCCGGCCACGCAGGCCCGTAGACTTGACCGTTCGCCGCGGCAGACTAGCTTTGGATCCGGCTTCGGCGTTCGCGTCGAGGAGCACCGACGGGGTGGGTGGGCGAAGCCCCCCGATCTCATCCGCTTCGTCGGCCCAAGATATTCTTAGCGGTCTCGCTGCCCTTCCCGTGCCAACCGCGCGGCACGCAGCCGTTCCGTCCGCTCATCGACCGCCTGACGCTCCGCCTCGACCTCGGCCCAGACGGCAGCGGCGTCCTGCTGCCGCTGCGCTTCCTTCGCCGCTCGTGTCTCGGCCCGGTCCAAAGCTGCGCTAACGCGACGATGCACGTTCACTCCTCTGGCGGTTCATCGAAGAAGCTAGAGCAGCAAGGGCCGATGTCTCACGCGGTCGCCTCAGCCACACACCTTCGCTTGAAACTTTTCCGGTGATGCAGCCGTAGCAGCCTGCGTTACCTGGTTGAACGCGGCGCCGGAGTTCGGCTTTTGCGCCCGCCTCGACGTGCATGAACACCATTCTAGAGTAAATTATTATTCAAAAACAGGAACTTACGTAGGGTTTCGTTCCTTTCCCGAGGTAGGGCCAGCAATGTTGGCCTCCACAGGAGGAAGCCCATGAACAAGCGCACTCTCGGCCTCGTCGCCGCAGCCATGCTCGGTGGTCTCAGCCTCGGCGCTGGAACCTCGTCCGCTGCCCCCCTCGCCGTTCCCGGCATCCAGACCGATCACGCCCTGGCAACCCCCGTGCAGATGACCCGCTCCGAGCGGATGATGATGCGGGACCGCATGATGAAGCGGCGGATGATGGAACGCCGGATGATGGAGCGGCGCATGATGCGTCGGAAGATGATGCAGCGGCGGATGATGAACCGCATGTGAGGTGTCCACGGGAAGGGCGCCGACTGGCGCCCTTCCTGGAACGACTGGCTTCAGCCCTCCGTTGTCTCATGGCGACTCGAACAACCATCACAGGCTATGGACGATGAAGGCACATTTTCTATTGATACGAAGCCGTTCTGGGCGTTTCAATTTCACATTGATCACGGACCATGGTCGTCTTCAGGGCGTTGTACAAGTCGATATTGAGCCACATCAATCGCAAGCCGACATAAGAAAGGAGGCTATGAAAAAAGTCAAACTACTGTCCGAAGATTTTTGCAGCAAATTAATTTAAGTATTTGCGTAGAATATAAATTATAAATTGTACATACAACCTATCAAATTATGAGAAGAGTCGTGACGTGTGCGCCCATGCTGATGGGCCAGTCGCTGCCCCACCACAGGCTCTACCCCTGGCACGTCGAATGGATGTCATGACATAACGCGCAATGCATAGGGTCGAGACTCAATCAGCACCAGAAAGCAATGATGGCTGCCAAGGCGAGTGCTGAGGCGAAGTTGCGGGCAAGCTTATCGTAGCGGGTGGCGATCCTACGGAAGTCCTTCAGTCGGCAGAAGGTCGCCTCCACCCGCCAGCGCTCACGATAGCGTTTCTTGTCGAGCCTGATCTTGCGTTTGCGTGCGCGGGTGCCGGGGATGATCGGCGTGGTATTGCGCTCGCGCAAATCCTTTCGCAGCCAGTTGGCGTCGTAGCCTTTGTCGCCGATCAGGCGCCGGATGCGGCCGGGCGCCTCGGCTAGCACATCCGGGGCGGTCTTGACGTCGCTGGCATTGCCAGGCGTCAGAAGGAGGACCGCCGGGCGGCCCACGACGTCGACGAGCGCATGGATCTTGGTGGTCTGGCCACCACACGAAGGACCGATCGCTTGCGCCTTGGCCCCCCTTTTCCGCCTTGGGCGGAGCGGTGGGCCCTGACGTAGGTGGCGTCGATGGCGTTGGCCTCGCCGTTCCAGCCGGCCTTGACCAGCGCGGCCAGCATCGCCTTCCAGAAGCCGCGCCGGGACCAGCGGTTGAAGCGGTTGTAGACCGTGGTCGGCGGACCGTACTCCGGCGGGCAGTCGCACCAGCGGCAGCCCGTCTTCAGGACGTGGATGATACCGGAGATCACCTGCCGATCGTCGTTGCGCTCTGGACCCGGCTGGTTCTTCGGCATGAACGGTTCGATCACCGCCCACTGGGTATCCGACAGCCAGAACAAGTCCGCCATAGCGCGCCTCCCTGCCTCGAAACCAGCCATTGAACCCGCGTTCCGAAGACAGATCAATGGCTTGATGCGGTTTTGACCCTAA
>NZ_FOSV01000045.1 GCF_900114375.1 Methylorubrum salsuginis
GGCGCTGATGCGATGGCCGGTGGCGGGACTGAAGGCGGCCTTAGCGGCGGCCGCGGCGACGCTGTCGCTCTGACGGAACTGCATGAAGAGCCTCATCTGGTGATCGGTCACGTGACGGCCGGGCACGGGCGGGCTCCTCGTCGTGAGGGTCCTTGCCCGTCGCCAACTGGCCGCTCTCACCAGACGGCATGGCCCTTGGGGGTCACGCCAACGCCGATCTGATGCCTCCGGTCGGGCTCCGCCCTCCCTCCATCATCAGATCGGCGTTCCTCTCACCTTGATTGACGCGCTGACCTCATCCTGATTGTCGCGCTGCACGGTGGTGGCCCGCCGCCACGGACTGAGCCCTCGGCAAGTGTTCACGTGGCGGCGGGAGGCGCGCCAGGCGAGTGCGGCGCTCCCGACCTTCGTGCCGGCGCTGATCGCTCCCGAGCCCGTGGTGGCGGAGCCCGCCCGGACGAAGCCGGCCCACCGGTGCGCCAAGCGATCTCCCTCACGCCGCCGCGCGGCGGGGATCGAGGTGGAGGCGGGCGGCGTCACGGTGCGGATCGGCGACGGCGCCTCGCCCGCCACCATCGCGGCGGTGATCGGCGCGCTGAAGGGCAGCCCGTGATCGGGCCGACGGGCGCGGTGCGCGTCATGGTGGCCACGACGCCGGTGGACTTCCGCAAGGGCGCCGAGGGACTGGCGGCGCTGGTGCGCGAGAGCCTGGGCGGCGACCCGTTCAGCGGCGCGGTCTACGTCTTCCGCGCGCGGCGTGCCGACCGGATCAAGCTCGTCTACTTCGACGGCACCGGGATGTGCCTGCTGTCGAAGCGACTGGAGGACGGGCGGTTCTGCTGGCCGGCCGTCACCGACGGGGTGGTGCGGCTGACGGCGGCGCAGTTGCAGGCCCTTCTGGAAGGCCTCGACTGGCGGCGCGTGCACGCGGTCCGACCGACACGGGTTCCCATCACTGTGAGCTGATCCGCGCGGCCGATCGCGCTGGCAAAGCCTTGTGTTCCATGCTCAAATCGGTTCCGTGAGCGAACCGAGCCCGCACCTGCCGGACGACCCCGCCGCCCTGAAGGCGATGGTGGCGGCGCGCGAGGCCGAGATCGACCGGCTGCACCAGATCATCAAGGAGTTGCAGCGTCACCGCTTCGGACGGCGCGCCGAGAGCCTGCCCGTCGACCAGCTGCTCCTGGGCCTGGAGGAGGCCGAGCAGATCGAGGCGGAGGGCTTCGCCGAGACCGAGGCCGACGATGCATCGGCCCGCGCGGTCCGCACCCGCCAGCGACGCGCCAACCGCGGCGCCTTGCCGGCCCACCTGCCGCGCGTCGAACGGGTGATCGACCTCGACGACCGCACCTGCCCCTGTTGCCGCGGCGATCTCCATGTCATCGGCGAGGATGTTGCCGAGCGCCTCGACCTCGTGCCGGCGCAGTTCCGCGTCATCGTCACCCGCCGGCCGAAGTACGCCTGCCGGGCGTGCGAAGACGTGGTCATGCAGGCCGCTGCACCCGCCCGCCTCGTCGAGGGCGGGATCCCGACCGAGGCGAGCGTGGCGCACGTGCTGGTGTCCAAGTACGCCGACCACCTGCCGCTCTACCGACAGGCGCAGATCTACGCCCGCCAAGGTGTGAACCTCGACCGCTCGACGCTGGCCGACTGGGTAGGCAAGGCAGCCTTCCTCCTGCGGCCGGTCCACGCGCGGCTGTTCGAGCGGCTGAAGGCATCGGACCGGCTGTTTGCCGACGAGACCACCGCGCCGGTGCTCGATCCGGGCCGCGGGCAGACCAAGACCGGCCAGCTGTTCGCCTACGTTCGCGACGACCGGCCCTGGGGCGGCCTCGACCCGCCCGGCGTGGCCTACCTCTACGCGCCCGACCGCAAGGCCGAACATCCGATCGCGCACCTGTCCGGGTTCCGGGGCACGCTGCAGGTCGACGGCTACGCGGGCTACAAGGTCCTGGCTGCGCGCAACAGTGTGAGCTTGGCCTTCTGCTGGGCGCACGTGCGCCGCCGGTTCTACGAATTGGCCAAGGCCGGCCCGGCGCCGATCGCGACCGAGGCGCTCGCCCGCATCGCCGAGCTCTACCGGATCGAGGGCGAGATCCGCGGGCGCTCGCCCGACGAGCGGCGGGCCGTGCGTCAGCACCGCAGCCGGCCGGTCGTGGCGGCACTGGAGCCGTGGCTCACCGCCAAGCTCGGACTGATCAGCCAGAAGAGCAAGCTCGCCGAGGCGATCCGCTACGCGCTCGGTCGCTGGACCGGCCTGTCCCGCTTCCTCGACGACGGTCGCATCGACATCGACAACAACGTGGTCGAGCGGGCGATTCGGCCGCTGGCTTTGACGAGAAAGAACGCGCTGTTTGCCGGCTCGGACGGCGGGGCAACGCATTGGGCGGTCGTCGCCTCGCTGGTCGAGACGTGCAAGCTGAACCGGGTCGAGCCTCAGGCCTACCTGACCGACGTGATCGCCCGTATCGTCGCCGGCCATCCGCAGAGTGGCCTCGACGATCTGTTGCCCTGGGCCTACGCCCCGCAACCCCTCAAGGCTGCGGCTTGAGGACGACGCTTACGATGCAGCGACGAGCGGGTCAGGTGCGGGATCGTGGCCTGGAGCGCGTAGAGGCAGTCGTCCAGCGGCAGGAGTGTGTGGCGGCGAAAGGCGACGACGACCGCCTCATCCTCCAGCGACAACACCGTCGAATGCGGATGCTTCGGGCCTGTGCGCTGGTCGGCGGCCGAGGCCCGTTGCCTCCACTCGGCAACCGTCTTGGGATTGATCCCGTAGCGCTTCGAGAGCGTCCTCAGGCTCGCTTGACTATGCTGGATCGCTCGACGGACCGCCTTGTATCTTCGAGTTGCCCGCTGGCGTGACGCCGGCGAGGCTACACGGTGAGGGTCAGCCCGTGTTTGCCTCGGGCTCGCAAGCCCGCGACAGAGCAAGGTGCGGCCCTCATCGCCACAGTCCCGAACCCGGACACCCGCTCGGGCCCAAGCCCGCATTTGCAAGGTAGGGTCATGGACGAACAACCCTCCGTCTTCGTCGGCATCGACGTATCCAAGGATCGTCTCGACGTTCACCTCAGACCCTCGGATGAGACCTTTCATGTTCCCCGGGATGCGAAGGGACTGGAGACCCTCGCACACCGCTTCGGCAACCGACCGATTGCCCTTGTCGTCCTGGAAGCCACGGGCGGTTTCGAGGCGAGCGTAGCTGCCGCGCTGGCCGCCGTCGGCCTGCCGCTCTGCATCGTCAACCCACGCCAGATCCGCGACTTTGCCAGGGCGATGGGCCGGCTTGCCAAGACCGACACGCTCGACGCCGAGGTGATCGCCCTCTTTGCCGAACGCATGAGGCCGCCGGCCAGGCCTCTGCCCGAGCCGGAGAGACGTCACTTCGCCGAACTCGTGAGCCGGCGGCGGCAGATCATCGGGATGATCAACATGGAGACAAACCGTCGCGATCAAGCCGTCGACAAGCAGCTGATACGAAGGCTCGGCCGTCACATCGCCTTCCTCGAGCGGGACCTCGCGGAGCTCGACGGTGAGATCGGTCACGCGATCGAGGCCTCTCCGGTCTGGTGCGAGACCGAAGCGTTGCTCAAATCCGTACCCGGCATCGGTGACGTCACGGCACGTACGCTTCTGGCTCAGTTGCCCGAACTCGGTACCATCGGCCGCCACCAGCTCGCGGCCCTCGTCGGGATCGCCCCCATCAACCGTGATTCGGGCCTGATGCGCGGCCGGCGATCCACCGCAGGCGGGCGAACCGCTGTTCGGGGCGTGCTGTACATGGCTGCGCTGACCGCGATCCGACGAGGCTCTCCTTTCCGGCCCTTCTATGAACGGCTCACCCAGCGGGGTAGCCCGAGGAAGGTTGCCCTCGTTGCGGTGATGCGAAAGCTCTTGGTGACGCTCAACGCCATCATCCGCGATCGCACGCCATGGCGGCCTCTCACCGCTTGACCGTCAACACAGCCGCTCCGTCGTGCGGGCGCTGCCGTGAAGAACCTGGCCCATAGCGCGTCCCTCCACTCCGACGTGAAGAGTGCACCATCAAACCCTAGGATCAAACATCTAGAAGATGCCAACGGAACACAATAGTGGACATTGTAACTTCAGGTAATTACTTAAGTGGCCTGTATTGATGGAGATTTTGGCAATAAATAAACGGCGGGAAATATGCATCATCAGCACGCAAGCCAACCTCTTGACGTAGCGTCAATTTTGAGCGGTATAGTGCTCCGCGATTGGCACATGATTGCAACCCTTATCGAATTGTGGCTCTGTTAGCTATTGAATGAGTAGAGTTGGGTCGAAATTTGGCAATCCCGGGAGATTTGGGTGGTTGATACGACTAGTAAATTGGTATCTGCGGCTTGCGCGATTGTCCCGATAAGGTTTGACGCCGGGCCTCTGTACCCACGAATTTTTGAAAAAGCCAGCACAGAGCAGCGGCTTTCTATGGTGCTGCTGGATGGGCGTGAGCCGCCAACGCTCAGCCATGTTGCACTTCTTGCGCCAGTGCGCCAGTTGACAGAAATTCTCCTAGTCGAAGTTGGTCATGATGGAGTCATCGCAGCACTCGAAAAAGTTGGGACGGTATATGATGAAACTAATAAAGCGATCCCTATTCTTGGGCTTGCTGACCGCGGCGGGGCAATAGGCTTCCTGCCGGCATTGTCTGATGGCGATGACGTAGAAGTAGAAGAAAGTTGGCGGCGAGAGTTGCTCGGGTTGCTGGACAGGTCACCTGGGGCCACACTCGCCATCGATATTCGGTTTATCATGTGGCATAGGGCGAGAAGGCTTCTGATGACTCTGGGCGGCCTTAGAAATCGGCTGTCTCTGGTAGTAATTACTCATTCGTCGATGTGTGTTGATTGCGTGACGGCTCTTCTAGGGACCAATTATCCAAACGCTCAGATTGAAGAGCGTCGCGTTGTGCGCTTGGCCGATGGCAGCCTCAGGGCAGATCCTTGTCTGCATGAGCCGATGCCCGAACACGATACTGCCGACAAACTATTGCAGCCCATCGCGCAGCGCCTCTTCGGTGTAAGGCGAATGGCTGGCGGCTTCGATCCCGAATTGATGCAACGTCGCCACGAGGCAGGTCGCCACCCATTACGCGTATATACAGATACCGGCCCGTTTGGTGCTTCGCTACGTCCATTGCTCGGCGGAGCTAACGCCGTACAGGTAGCAGATATAGCAGACTCAGTTGGCGGTGGCTTCGACCGAGATGGCCGAGATCCCTGGTGCATAGGTTCTCGCGGCAGCATCACCGTACGTGTGGCAGCCGATCATCCTGCCCAACTGCTCGCATTAGGTCTGCGCTTCCCACCGGGTCGACCGGAGCGGATGAGCCTTCGCATTGCAGCAAAGTCTTTGCTCAGCGGTCAGCAAGTCAATACCGAATTGGAGGTGACCGATGCTCGCAACGAGTGGGTAGTGACACTGCCCATCATGATCGCGTCGCCGGTTGATATCATTGACTTATACTTTATAGCTAGCGGCGTATTATTTCCCTCATTTGCACCATTGATGGATCGGCGTGAGATCAGTTTTATGGTCGATACAATAGAGCTTTGGCCGGTCGGTCTCGCGTGCCTCAGCGCTGCTTTCGAGAGAGCAACGGCAAAACACTCCATGGTAGGCGTACGCTCGCTGCCACCTCATCATACAAAACGCAGCCTTAGAGCTACAGGTCTGCCCAGCCCATCAAGCCACGCCATTATCGACGTCTCAGGTCGCGGGATCAATCTGGCGGCAGTGAGTAATACCTATTGGCTGCCATTGCAGCAGGTTCACGCGACTGAGGTGCTTCATATAATTTTTCCCGATACGGAGCCGCGACGATTGAGTCGAATGCTTGGGGATATTTATCATATTGCATATGAATCCGGATACGAGACCGAATCTCATGCTGGCCACTGGGGTGTACTGCATTGGGATGAATCCCCCGAACTCCTAATCAGCACTGCAGAAACGATTGCGCTAACTGATAATTTGACCGCCACTTTGATTGGCTTCAATTCGCAGGACGAAGCAAACATCGAATATCGTTGGACATGCGCAGCAGTGTCGTATGTAGTGTTGCGATCTCGAGGGGCGTTGGGCAGCGATGGAGTGCGCGTAACTATAGCCATCGCCAGCTTACCTAATGGCTTGTGCAGCGCCAGCATACCCTCTCTATTGCGTGATGCGCATATGGAAGCCTACGATGCTGCTGGTCGACAATTTCACCGGCAACGTCTACTCGACTCGAACGCGCAGGTATCAGATCAGCCTATAGACATCATAGTCCCGTCAGGCGAACTGGTGACCCTACGCTTTGCTTCCGCTACCGTAAACTTAGCAAAATTGGGGATTAGTAAAGATGAGCGCGACATTGGACTGTTGATCGGGTTGCCTACCTGCGTACTTGATAGCAAGTTGGACGAGGTGTTGAAGTGAATCGTTCTATTTGGCTGCGACGTGGTGAGTTGCGCCATGACAACCCTTCACTACGCCCCCTTGGATGGCGACCGGAGAGTGCGCAATGCATCAGCTTTAGGGATCCAGGCGGACGCTCTAAGCGACTTTCCTGGCATTCTGGTCTACGTTTGAAGGGTGGACCGGGTCATTTAGCGCTTATGTATGTTTTGGTAGATAGCAGTGCTGGCCTTCAGATTTTATGGGATGTCTTACAGTATGCGGAAATCAACCAAGAAATCACAATCATTGATGAGGTTGACCTCTCGTTTCTTTATGGTCAGGTATACGCATCTATGGTGGAGGTGATAGGTGGTGACGAACCTGGCCCACGCTGCTATCATTTGAAGTTGCGTCGCCTAGCAAAATCTGTAGGGAACGATCTTTTAAAAGGTTGGACTTTTGCGCTGCCAACCGGCGGCGGGGATAGTACAGCGCTAAATATGTCAGTCGGCCGCATCTTAGAAATGCGGGGCGACGATTTCGAAGTGCTCCTATGCGGTGAGCCAGGTCCGGATTTTAGCTATCGAGAGCGCGTCCGTATCCTGCCTGATCCTAAGCCCGGCGAAATCAACCTACCAGCCAAGAAGAACGCGCTGGCCGATGCCGCCCGGTACCAACGACTCGCTATCCTGCATGATCGAGTCCTGCTGCCGCCAGATTTTCTGACACGGATGGCAGCGTTTGGTTGCGATGGCGGTTTTGTCGGATTGCCTATTCTATATTTTCTTGATCAAGAGGGCCTACGAGGGCGTCGCTATTCCGACTTCAACACGGTGCAGCGCTTCGCAGCTTTCGAGCTGACAAGCGCCGCAGACGCTGAGCAGCCTAACCGCATCATCACTCGCGAGTTGGCACCTGAGGTTGGGCGGTTCAGCATATATGGATACGTGCCACTACATGGCGCTGACCGATTTGGCTTTCTCACTGGCTCTCTATACACTTGTTCAACACAAATATGGCGGCAAATAAGACAGGACGAAAGTCTGCCATGGGAGTACTTTGAAGATGTCGAATTTGGACATCGGTGCCGGGCACTTGGAGTTCCACACCGATTGCTTAACACCACTTTGGCTCTATCCATTACTGGTCGATCGACCGTAATAGACAGCACAGGCACTTGGTATGCGGAAGGTGGATGGAGACGTACTGCATACCACCGCATCCCCTTCATCGGGTTGCGGCCCGCGCGAACTCGGCCATTGCTGGCACGCAATTTCGAAGCGCATCGCCAATCAGTACAACAGTTTGTGCGCACTTGGTGCAAGCGTGTTGCACTATTTCAAGTTGAGGAGATGGCGGTGCGGCTTTGTGGCGAGGCACGTCAGACCGCTATCGCCGACCTGCTGGCCACAATTGACTCTCTACGAATCGACAATGCTTCTGCCCTTGAGCGTCTGCTGCATGATTTTGAACGACAGATCCTAGGTGAGACGCTGGAAGTGAGTGGCCGGCACGAGCTTGTAAAGCGGGTGCTGCAGTTCGGTGGTGACCTTGGTGGCGAACTTATGGACAATTGGGCAGTCAAGGCGCAATGTCGTTTGACCGATGACGGTCTGATGCCCCTCCTGGGTGACCGGCAGGATCGGGTGCCTCGGTCTCAAGACTGGCGCATCCGTGCCGGCCTCGCCCTTTTCGTAATGGTGGCTTATTGGCGAGCCAGGCGAGAATTGTGCTTGCCCAGCGGCGCGCTAGCTACATGGCACGCGCTGCTGCGCTGCTGGCCCGCGCGGCAGGCCGTCAGACACTGAATGGCGACTGGCACCTATGGAACGAAGTGACAGCATCTTGTCCAATTCCTGCGATGATGACTGGCTGCTCGATTTTGGGGCATCCGACACGGGTTGGCAACTTTCGGCATGCTCCACTATCAGCGATGACACAGTGGTGCCGGTGTTGGAAAGCAACCGCCACCTTGTGCGGTACCGGGATGGCTCGCTGGACCCGCACTTTTTCGTTGGCCGCGACCTCTGCCAACCCAGCACCGCCTTCCGACCTGTTTTTACCTGGCGGGCGCCCCGAGCAGGACGCTTCACGATCGCTGGACGTTTTGCGCTCAGGAGCGCGCGTAACGAAGGAGGGGCTCGAGCGGATGTTAGGGTGGGCGAGCGCATCGCGATGCAAACCCGTTTTCTTTACGCGGAGATGGCTCGGCTTGAGCTCTGCCTCGAATTCTCCGAGGGGGAGGTCGTTTCGGTAGAATTCGGCTTTGTTACACGCCTGTTTGAGGCCGGCATTTTGTTTGCACTACAAGCTTATCAAAGTGGTCCAGAGTTGCCAGATGCCATACGGCTTACTAGTTCCGTCACTGTTGGTTGGCGCGATATGGCGCGGCTTAGCAGTATCGCGGATCTTCAAAACGGTATCGACCCGTGCTTCCTCGACTATGTTGCCACCGGCGCGGGCTCTAAGGTAGCGCCGTCTTTCAAGCCTGACTCGACGCTGTGGGATGAGGTGCAGCGCTTGATGCGCGCTCGCCCGAAGGTCGGTCAACCTGGCCTGTTCCACGTATCACGGAAGGACACTCGGCTGCATGAGTGACAGCTTGGATACCGACGTCTTAATCATCGGCGCGGGCTTCGCCGGCCGCGCGGCGGCCGATCGTCTTGGTGTGGACGACTGCCTCGTACTGGACCGTGGCGAGACAATGGATCCAAGCGCGGCAGCCTTGGAATACGCGAGCCACAGGCCGCGCTACGCCCACGTGCTCGACCTCTCACCCACCGTAGAGGCAGAGCGCCGCGCGTTGCAGAGCAGCCTTCTCGGCAATTCTGTAGAGCTGCCTCTCACCGCCATGTCTTGCAATGTATACAGCTACATGCAGGGTGGTATTTCCAACTGGTGGGGCGGTTATGCCTCGCGCCTGTCGGATGCTACCTATACGATGGATGGCGTTATAGCATGGCCGATTGGTACTAACACACTCAACCCCTATCTCATCGAAGCCGAGCGTGCGTTGCGCGTACACGGAGATCCGCGGCTAATAGGGCGCGGTTATGTTGGCACGATGCCCGGCCACGAGATCTGGTCCGACCTGCTCGGTGCCCTGCTACCGAGCGCACATGCCACGCCAGAGGCCAAGAATCTGACGCGCGGCGGGGAAACCGGCATGGGTCTCTGTGTGGGCATTGGCCATTGTGCAATCTGCGCCAACGACGCGAAGGCACGGCCCGACACCTGCTTCGCCCCGCGCCGCTTGTTCAGCCGAACCCGGGTACACGAAATTATCTTCGAGGGCACACGCGCCGTCTCCGTGCTGGCAGAGACGGACGGTGAAACCTTTGAGATCGGCTTCGAGCGCTTGATCGTGGCCGCCGGCGGCCTCGAGAACGTCGCCTTATTGCGCCGATCGGCCCTGCCATCGGATGTTTCTCGCGATCTAATCGGGCGATTTTATCAAGACCACACCGCTTGCGAGTTGCTAGTCGAAATGCCGTTCGAAATGCCCTGGCTCGCCGTTGGTGCCGAGGCGCATGTCGAAATTCCCGAGCTCAGTGGGTATTTCCATGGCATCGAGGTAAAGACGGTGCTGCTTACCGTGCCGATTGACGAGGAGCATGCGCACATTCTGCTGTGCTCGCAAAATGCCCCGACCGATGTGAAAGGCGTACACCGCATGCTCGCGCGGACCGCACGCTTTTATCTTCAAATGGAAATTCCGCCCGAATGGGATCTTAGACTACGCACCAAAGGCGAGCGGGCATTCATCGACGGACTCCCCTATCTTGCTAATATGGGTTACTTAGACTTGCTGGTGCAGAGTGTGATTCGAATGTTGCGCGACCGTGGCCTAGAGACGCGCCAAATTCTGCCTCATTACCGTGATGTGTTTGGTGGTCACCATTATTCTGGCACGACACCGATGAGCCGTACTGCCCTTGCGGTGGTCGATGAAAATCTTCGCCTGATTGGTACAGACAACGTATTCATTAGCGGTGCTTCGGTAATACCGCGCTGCGGTGGCGCGGGCCCAACGCTAACGCTCACAGCGCTCGGCCTGCGGCTTGGCGATTATCTTGCGAACAGCCGGGGCCACGCTCTGCCAACCGCTAGTACGACTGTGTCATAAGTTCTGATGATGTGGGCCATCCAGGCGCGCAGGACACAGTGGCAGCCGGTCTAACCGATCAGAAGGGAGCGGCTAACGAGACTGTGAGGGCAATCTGATCGTGGTGGCAGGACCGGTCGATGACCGGCGTCGACAAGCCCAGCTTGCGCATCGGACTTCGAGTCCGACGATATGGTGGGACGTCGACGGGCGGATCTCAGCAAGGCCAGGCGTGACCGTTATCGCCGAGGCCGGATAGATGGCAGCAGTCGAAGCCGATCCGCACGCTAGCAGAAAGTCCTTGCATAGCGAGGGGCGTCCATAGATGCGCAAGGGCTTCGACGGGCTGGCCGCGCTCGTGCAGGACCATTTCTCTCCCGATCCGTTCTCGGTGTAGGCCTTCGTGTTCCGCGGTAGGCAGGGGCACCTGATCAAGGTGCTGTGGTGGGACGGCCAGGGCGCGTGACTCTAAACCAAGCAGCTTGACCGCGGCCGCTTCCTCTGGCCGTCGGTGGCGGACGGGGCGGTGACGATCTTGACGGCCCAACTCGGCTATCTGCTGTCGGGCATCGACTGGCGCATGCCGCAGGAGAGCTGGCGTCCAAGCGCTCTCGGCTAAGGATAACGCGTTACAACGCTTGAGGAATATGCTCTCCTCGCGGGCGTGCCGAACGCGCCCGAGCCCCCGCCGCTTCCCATCGATCTCGCTGCCGCTCACGCCATGATCCTGGTCGAGCGGGCGGCCCGGCTCGCCTCGGAGATCGCGGTCGAGCGGCTGAAGCTGGAGGTCGCTCGGCTGCGGCGGGAGCGCTTTGGGACCTCTTCGGACCGCAGCTCCCGGATCGACCAGCTCGAACTCGTCCTGGAGGATCTGGAGGAGACGCTGGCCGAGACAGACGCGCAAGCCGCCGCCGAGCCTGAAGCGCTCTCCGGTGCGGCTACCTCGCGGAGCAAGCCCGCCCGTCGGCCTCTGCCTGAGCACCTGCTGTAATTCGAATCACCGGTCCGATCTCCGTTTACATGCATTGATGCGTCGCGCGAGGCGGCCGCCCGCAGCAATCCCTCTTTGAGCAAAACACTATTGGTGGGAGCGGATTCGGCATGCTCGGTGGCGGTGACAACGAGTTTAGCGACGGCGAGCATGCCTGTCGGCACGCCCGCTCGAACGATGCGCAAACTGGAACTGGCAAGCGTGAGCGCGGGATTGGCCGACCAAGTGTGAGAATCGGCGCCGGAGGGGGCGTGGCGGGCAGCGCGTCCAGCCAGGGATGGTCGCCGACGATAGGAAAGAAGCTGTCGCGTGATGGCGGCAAAAACGCTATTTAGGATTATAATCTTGACTTTGTCGACGTTCCGGTCATACTGGTGACGTTGATCGGTCGTGCTGTTTGCAGCCGTTGCCCCGGCCGACGACACCGAGGAGATGCCTCATGTTCCCACGACCACGACAGGCGCGGCCCCGGCCGCCCACGTGCCGAGATCGCCGTGACCGGCCATTCCTCCTCCACCGCCGCACCTGCCAGAAGGCCCCCACTCCGGGGGCCTTCGTCGTTTCCGGAGACCCTCGATGACCCGCCACGCCCTCGCCAAACGATCCTCCAAGGCCGGCCCGCCGCCCGGCGGTATGCAGTCCGCTCCGCCGCAGTCGCAACATGGAGCCGCCCCGCGACCGCAGGCGGCGTCCGCGTCGTCGTCCCAAGACTCCGCCGAGCCGGGAGCAACCGCAGGCACAGGGCGGGGGGCGGCATCGGGCCCGGTACACGGGGCGAGCGCGGCCAAGACGGCGTCGCCAACGGCTAGTGGGGACAACCGCCAAGCCGGTCCGGCCGACCCAAACAGCACTACCACAGTCACGGCAGGGAGCGGCGAGCGGAAGGCCAACCCGGCCGCATCGCAAGCCAGCGCCTTCGGTGCGACTGGTCCGAAGGCAACCGGGTCTGGGGCCGGTTCGCCACTGGCCGCAGCATCGAACCCACCCCGTCCCGGCGACCGCACCTTCGTTGGCCAGCCCAAGCCGCGCGATCCCGCCGAGATCGGGCTGGGCAGCGTCGTGCTCGCCCATGAGGGCCCGGACGAGGGGTGGTGGGAGGCCGAGGTGATCGGCATCAACGGCCGGGTCTTCTCACTGCGCTGGCGCGACTATCCCACCCAGCCGACCATCCTACGCAAGGCCACCGAACTCGCCCTGCTGCCGCCCGGCGAAGCGTAGCTCGCCTCACGAGATCCGCGCCCGGGCCGCCCCGACGGCCTGGGTCGCTCAGCGGCAGCGCCGTCCCGGCCGCCGAACGTCCCCTCCCCTTTCCTCTCCGAGTCTTCCCATGACCGACATCCTCGATGTGGGGCGCGTCGCTGCGCTCAACGACATCCTGCGCCGCTCGCTCAGCGGCGGCACGCTCGTGCTCAGCGCCGGCATCGTCGCGTTGGGCCGCGAGCGCCAG
>NZ_FOSV01000046.1 GCF_900114375.1 Methylorubrum salsuginis
TCGACGCGCAGGTGAAGGTGCGGGGCTTCCGCATCGAGCCCGGCGAGGTCGAGGCGCATCTGCTGGCCCATCCGCGCTGCCGCGAGGCGGCGGTGAGCGCGGCGAAACGAGGCGCGGAGGCGCATCTCGTCGCCTACGTCGCCGGGCGGGGCGGGGCGGAGGCCGATCTCGCCGCGGTTCTCGCGGCGCATCTCGCGGAGCGGCTGCCGGCGCATATGCGCCCCTCGCTGATCGTGGTGCTGCCGGCGCTGCCGCGTCTGGCGAGCGGCAAGCTCGACCGGGCGGGCCTGCCGGCACCGGAATGGAAGGCGGGCGCCTACGCCCCGCCGCGGGGGGCGACGGAAGAGCGGCTCGCCGGCCTGTGGGCGTCGCTCCTCGGCCTCGAGCGCGTCGGCCGGGACGACGGCTTCTTCGCGCTGGGCGGACACTCCCTGCTCGCCGCCAAGCTCGTCCAGAGGATCCGCGAGGAGATGGGCGCCCATATCGGCCTGCCGGCCTTCTACGCCGCGCCGAACCTCGCGGCGCTGGCCGCCCTGATCGACGACGCCGACGAGGCCCGCGCCCTCAACGATATCGATGCCCTGCTCGCCGAGTGGGAAGAGGCCTGACCATGTCCGCCGCCGCCGACCGCAATCCGAGCTGGGACCAGCTCGCCCGGCGCTTCGCCGCCCTGGCGCCCGAGAAGCGCGCCGGCTTCCTCGACGCGCTCGATGCCCGCGGTATCGCCTTCGAGCGTCTGCCGATCAGGCCGTTTTCCGACGGTGCGCCGGACCGGTTGGCGCTCGGCCAGCGTCGTCTGTGGTTCCTGTGGCAGCTGGAGCCTGAGAGCCACGCCTACAACCTCGGCGGCGCCCTCGCCCTCGACGGCCCGCTCGACGAGGCCGCCCTGCAACACAGCCTCGACTGGCTGGTGGCGCGCCACGAAACCCTGCGCACCGCCTTCGAGCCGAGCCAGGACGGCGAGGCGCGTCCCATTCTCCATGCGCCCGCACCGGTTGGGCTCACCCGGGCCGACGTGACCGACCGGCCCCAGCCGGAGCGCGAGGCCGCCGCCCGCGCCATCGCCGAGGCCGGCGCCTGCCAGCCGTTCGATCTCACCGCGGCGCCGCCGCTTCGGTTCGGCCTCGTGCGGATCGACCTCGAGCGGCACCTGCTCTGGCTCGCGATCCACCACATCGTCTCCGATGCTTGGTCGCTGGAGATCGTCGTCGGCGAGCTGTTCTCCGCCTACGCGGCCTTCCGCGAGGGCCGCGAACCGACCCTGCCGCCCCCGCCCGTGCGCTACGCCGACTGGGCCGCCTGGCAGCGGGTGCGGCTGGAGGGCGGCGCACTGGCCCGTCAGCTCGATTGGTGGAAGCAGGCGCTCGGCTCCGAGCACCCGCCGCTGGCGCTCCCGACCGACCGGCCGCGCCCGCCGGTCCAGAGCTTTCGCGGGGCACGCCACCGCTTCACGCTCGACGCCGAGACCAACCGGCAGGTCCGGGCGCTCGCCCGCGCCGAGGGCGCGAGCCTGTTCATGGTGCTGCTGGCGGGGCTGCACGCCCTGCTGGCCCGGCTGACGGGCGAGGACGACATCCGCGTCGGCATCTCCAGCGCCAACCGGATTCGGCCCGAGACCGAGCGGCTGCCGGGCTTCTTCGTCACCACGCAGGTGATCCGTGCCGAGGTCCGGCCCGCGACCCGGATGCGCGACCTGATCGCCGCCGTGAAGGCGACGACGCTCGCGGCTCAGGAACGGGCGGACGTGCCGTTCGAGATGCTGGTGGAGGCGCTGCAACCGGAGCGGACGCTGAGCTTCAATCCGCTTTTCCAGGTGAAGTTCACGCAGCAGCTCGACTTCCCGCAGACCATCCGCGCCGCCGGGCTGACCGCGACGCCCACCGAACTCGTCGAGAACGCCACGCATTTCGACCTCAGCCTCGACGTGACCGACCGGACGGACGGCATCGAAGCGGTGCTGACCTACGCCACCGACCTGTTCGATCCGGCCTTCGCCGCGCGCTTCGCCCGTGCCTATGCCGATCTCATCCGCCATGCCGCCCTTCATCCTGAGCGCACCCTTGCCGAGTGGGCGCCGGAGGAGATCTCTCGTCTTTCAGGCAAGGCCGCCGACCATCGGCATCCGGATGTGCTCGCCGCCTTCGCGGCTTGCGTGGCGCGGACGCCCGATGCGGTCGCCCTGCGGGCGGGCGATGCTTCGCTGACCTTCTCGGAGTTGGATGCCGCCGCGACCCGCCTCGCCCACGCGCTACGCGCCGAGGGCCTGACGCGGGAAGAGGTGGTGCCTGTGCTGGCCGGGCGCAGCCTCGATCTCGTCGTCGCCGCGCTCGGCGTGATGCGGGCGGGCGGCGTCTATGCGCCGCTCGATCCCGCTCTGCCGTCCGAGCGCCTGCGCAGCCTCGTGAACGACACCGGCGCCCGCCGCGTGCTGTCCGATGCCGAGGGCGAGGCCGCCGCGGCCGGGCTCGAACGGGCGCATCACGCCGTGAATGCCCTCGCGGCCCGTCCGATCCCGGCGGGCGCTGCGCCCTTCGCCGCCCCGCTGCCGGATCAGGGCGCCTACCTGATCTACACCTCGGGCTCGACCGGCGCGCCGAAGGGGGTGCTCGTGCCCCACCGGGCGATCGCGGCCTACACCCAAGCCATGCTCGCCCGGCTCGATCTGACGGAAGGCGCGAGCTTCGGCCTCGTTTCGACGCCGGCCGCCGATCTCGGCCACACGATGCTGTTCGGCGCCCTCGTCTCGGGCCGGACCCTCCACCTGATCGAGGCGGACGCCGCCTTCGATGCCGACCGCCTCGCCGACGTGGTCCAGGCGCAGCGCATCGGCGTCCTCAAGCTGGTGCCGAGCCACCTCGAAGGGCTGCTCGCGACGCCGCGGGCAGGGGACATCGTGCCGGAGTCGGCCCTGATCCTCGGCGGCGAGGCCCTGCCCGCCGCGCTGGCCGCACAGGTGCGGCGGCTTCGCCCGGGTTGCCGGGTGATCAACCATTACGGGCCGACCGAGACGACGGTCGGCGTCCTCGCCCACGAGGTCGCGGAGGACGGGGAGGAGGGCACCGTCCCGGTCGGGCGCCCCTTCGCCGGGGTCGAGGCGGTGATCCTCGACGCCGACCTCGCGCCGGTCCTGCCGGGCGCGGTCGGCGAACTCTATATCGGCGGCGACCAGCTCGCCCGCTTCTATCTCGGGCGTCCCGGCGCCACCGCCGAACGCTTCGTACCCGATCCGGCCCGGCCGGGCCGCCGGCTCTACCGCACGGGCGACCGGGTCCGGCTCGACGGCGGGGGCGCGATCCGCTTCCTCGGCCGCCGCGACGATCAGGTGAAGATCCGCGGCCACCGCGTCGAACTCGGCGAGGTCGCCGCAGCTCTCCGCGCGCTGCCCGGCATCGACACCGCCCATGTGGTCCTCGACCGCAACGAGGCCGGGCGGCCGCATCTCGTCGCCTACGTCACCGGCACGATCCAGGCCGCTGCCGGGGCCCGCGACGCCCTGGCCCGGACGCTGCCCGAGGCGATGGTGCCGAGCCATGTCCTGCGTCTCGAAAAGATACCGCTCACCGCCAACGGCAAGCTCGACCGCAAGGCCCTGCCGCAGCCGGAGACCGTTGCGGAGCCGACCCGCCGAGACTGCGGCAGCGAGGCGCAGGGCGTGCTGGCCGAGATCTGGGCCGAGGTGCTGCGCCGCCCCGCGGTCGGCCCCGACGACAACTTCTTCGCGCTGGGCGGCGACTCGATCCTGAGTCTGCAGATCATCGCGCGGGCCAAGCGCCGGGGTTTCCGGCTGACGCCGAAGCAGGTCTTCGAGCACCAGACCGTGCGGGCGCTCGCCGCCGTCGCCGTGCCGTTGACGCCGCCGGCGCCCGCCGCCGACGGACCGAGCGCGGCCGAGCGGACGCTCTCGGCGATCTGGGCCGAGGTGTTGCGCCGCCCGAAGGTCGGCCTCGACGACAACTTTTTCGCCCTAGGCGGCGATTCGATCCTGAGCCTCCAGATCATCGCCCGCGCCAAGCGCCAGGGCCTGCGGTTGACGCCGAAACAGGTGTTCGAACACCAGACCGTGCGGACGCTCGCCAAGGTGGCGGCGCCGCTGGCGTCGGCTGGGTCGAGCACCGCCCCGCAGCCGGCCGCGCCGTCAGGCGTCGCGCCGTCAGGCCTCGCGCCGTCAGGCGCCTCGATGGCGGAAGCCATCCTCGCCGAGATCTGGGCGGAGGTGCTGCGCCGGCCGAATGTCGGCTTCGACGACAACTTCTTCGCGCTGGGCGGCGACTCGATCCTCAGCCTCCAGATCATCGCCCGCGCCAAGCGGCGCGGACTGAAGCTGACGCCCAAGCTCGTGTTCCAGCATCAGACCGTCCGCAGCCTCGCCGCCGTCGCGGTTCCCCTCGACGCGGCCCCGGCGCCGGCCCCCGCCGCGGCTCCGCGCCCGGCGTTGAAGGAAGTGCCGCTGACGCCGATCCAGGCCGCCTTCCTGGCGCGCCCGGTGCCGAACCGCGGCCACTGGAACCAGTCGGTGCTCCTCACCCCGCGCGACACCCTCGACGCTGCGGCGCTCTCTGCCGTGCTGGCGGCGCTGGTGTCCCGCCACGAGGCCCTGCGCCTGCGCGTCCAGCCCCGCGGGGATCGCTGGAGCCAGGGCGTCGCGCCGGCTGAGACCGCCGACCTCCTCGCCGTCCGCACCCTCGCCGACGCGGCCGAACTCGACGCGGCCTGCGCGGCGACCCAGCGCAGCATCGATATCGGCACCGGCCCGTTGCTGCGGGCGCTGCTGGCACATCTGCCCGACGGCAGCCAGCGGCTGCTGCTCGCGATCCACCATCTCGCCGTGGACGGCGTGTCCTGGCGCGTGCTCCTCGACGACCTCGCCCTCGGCCTCGATCAGCACCGTCGCGGCGCGGCGATCACGCTGCCGGCTCCCGAGACGAGTTTTTCGGATTACGCCCGCGCCCTGCTGCTCCACGCCCATTCCGAGGCGCTGCGGGACGAAGCGGAATACTGGCGGGCGACGGCCGGCGCGGAAGCGCCGTCGAGCCCGACCCGGCTGGGGGAGGCCCGAACCCTTTCCCGCATCCTCGACGCCACCGCGACGCGAGCCGTGATGGAGACGGCACCGGCCGCCCTCGACGCCCGCCCGCACGAGCTGATGGCGGCGGCCCTCGCGAAGGCGCTGGCGGGCAGCGCCGAAGCCGTCAGCCTGTGGATGGAAGGCCATGGCCGCGATCCGTCCTTCGCGCCGGCCGATCTCGACCGCACCATCGGCTGGCTCACAAGCCTCTATCCCGTCCGCCTGCCCGTCCGCACCGAAGCCGCCGCGCACGTCACGGCGGGCCGCGACGCCCTGCGGGCGGTGCCGGAGGGCGGCGTCGGCTACGGGCTGCTCGCCCATCTCGCCGCGCCGGATCTGCGCGCGGCGGTGACGGCTCCCCGCGGGCCGGTCTTCAACTATCTCGGCCGGCTCGATGCCGAGATGGCCGGCGGCGCCTTCACCCTGGCGCCCGAAGGGGCCGGCACCGAGCGCGATCCCGACGCGCCGATGCTCGACCCGCTACGGCTCGACGCGCGCCTGCGCGACGGGCGCCTCCATCTCGACTGGCAATTCGATCCGGCCCGCCATGACGCGGGAGAGGCCGAGGGGATTGCGAACGCCTTCGAAGCCGCCCTGCGCCGGCTCGCGGGCGCGGAGCCCGAGGCGCAGAGCTATCCGCTGACCCCGATGCAGCAGGGCCTGCTGTTCCATGCCCGGCTCGCCCCCGGCGACACGGCCTACGTCAACCTGCTCGCCGTCTCCCTCGACGGACTCGATCCGGAGCGGTTCCGCGCGGCGTGGCGCGGGGCCTTCGCCCGCCACGACATCCTGCGCTCGACCTTCCATACCCGCGACGGCGCGGAACCGGTGCAGGTCGTGCATCCCCACGCCGAGCCGGCCTTCGAGGAGCACGACTGGCGTGGCCTGCCCGATGGCGACGCCCGGCTCGCGCGCCTCGGCGACGCGGAGCGCGCCCGCGGCTTCGACCTCGCGGCTTCCCCGCCGATGCGCCTGATCCTCGTGCGGACGGGCGAGACGGCGTGGCGCTTCCTCTGGGTGCGCCATCACATCCTGCTCGACGGCTGGAGTTCGGCTCGCCTCCTCGCCGAGATCGGGGCGCGCTACCGTGGGGACGCGCCGACCGGCCCAGCCCCGCGCTTCCGCGATGCGGTGGCCTGGCTCGCCGCCCGCGACCGAACGGCGGACGAGGCCTATTGGCGCGCGGCTTTGGCGGGCGTCGAAGAGCCGTTCCGCCTCTCCTCCGGCCGGGCCGGACAGCCCGGCCGGGGCCGGCTCGAGATCCGGCTCGATGCGAGGCGCACCGAGGCGCTGCGGACCGCCGCGCGGGCCAAGCGCGTGACGCTCAACACCCTGGTCCAGGCGGCCTGGGCGCTGCTGCTCGCCCGCCGCACCGGCCGTCCGGCGCTGTTCGGCGTCACCGTGGCGGGCCGTCCCGATGAACTGCCCGGCGCCGAGGACATGCTCGGCCTGTTCATCAATACGCTGCCCGTCGTCGCCGAGTCGCGGCCCGATCTCGGGGTCGGCGCCTATCTCGCGGCGTTGCAGGAACAGAACCTGTCCCTGCGCGAGCACGGCCACATCCCGCTGTTCGAGGTCCAGGCGCTCGCCGGAGCCGGCGGGGAATCGCTGTTCGACACGGTGCTGATCTTCGAGAACTACCCCGTCGATCCGGCGCTGCGCGAGCCCGCCCCCGGCGCGCTCGCCTTCCGCGACCCGCTGGTGAGCGAGGACACGCATTACCCGCTCACCGTCACGGTCGAGGCGGGGGAGACGGCGACCATCGGGCTCGCCTACGCCACCGACGTGTTCGCGGAACGCGAGGTCGAGGACATCGCCGCGGCCTTCGAGCGGGCCCTCGCGGCCCTCGCCGCCGCGGAGGACGCGGCGCCCCTCGGCAGCCTCGCGCTCGCCGCGCCGGGCGACCGCCCCGCCGTAGGGCCGGCGGCAGCCCCCTTCGTCCCGCTCGCGGCGCAACTGCGCCGCCATGCGCAGGCGAACCCGGAAACGATCGCGGTCGAGGGGCCGGGCGGACCCCTGAACTACGCCGAACTCGACCGGCGTTCCGATGCGGTGGCAAGCCGCCTCGCCGCGGCCGGCGTGCGTCGCGGCGACCGCGTCGGCGTCCTCGTCGGGCGCGGGGTCGCGATGGTGACGGCTCTGCTCGGCACCCTGAAGGCGGGCGCGGCCTATGTGCCGCTCGATCCCGAATACCCGTTCGAGCGCCTCGCCTTCATGGCGCGGGATGCCGGGCTGTCCGCGCTCCTCACCGAGCCGGACCTCTGCGCCGGCGCGCCGGCCGGCCCCTGGACGATGCTCGATGTCGAGGGCGAGGCGAACGGCCCGGTGCCGGCCTTCGTACCGCGTCCCGACGATCTCGCCTACCTGATCTACACCTCCGGCTCGACCGGGCGCCCCAAGGGCGTGATGGTCGGCCACGGCGCGCTGGCCAATCTCCTGACCGCGATGGCAGCGGAAATCGGCGTCGGTGACCGGGACCGGCTCGTCGCCGTGACCTCGCTCTCCTTCGACATCGCCGCCCTCGAACTGTTCCTGCCGCTCGGTGCGGGTGCCCGCCTCCACATCGCCTCGCGGGGGGAGGCCGGGGATCCGCGCCGCCTCGCAGCGCTTCTGGAGACGAGCGGCGCAACGGTCCTCCAGGCCACTCCGGCGACGTGGCGCCAGTTCAGGGCGAGCAACTGGGCCGGTCGGCCGGGCCTCAAGGCCCTGTGCGGCGGCGAGGCGCTGCCGCCGGACCTCGCCGCGTGGCTCGCGCCCCGCGTCGGCACCCTGTGGAACGTCTACGGCCCGACCGAGACGACAATCTGGTCCAGCGCCGGCCGCGTCGAGGCCGAACCGCATCTCGGCCGACCGATCGCGGCCACCGTCCTCCATGTCCTCGACGACGCGCTTCAGCCGGTGCCGGCGGGGGCAGCGGGCGAACTCTGGATCGGCGGTGCCGGCCTCGCCCGCGGCTATCGCGGACGGCCGGGGCTGACCGCCGAGCGCTTCGCCCCCGATCCGTTCGGCGCGCCGGGGGCCCGGATGTACCGCACCGGCGACCGCGTCCGGCGCCGCGCCGATGGCGGCCTCGATTACCTCCATCGCCTGGATCATCAGGTGAAGATCCGCGGCTACCGGATCGAGCCCGGCGAGATCGAGGCGGCGCTGAACGCCCATCCGGCCGTGCGCGAGGCCGTGGTGACGCCCGCCCCCGGCGGGGAGGGACTTGTGGCCTACGCCGTCGCGGGCGGAGGCATCACGCCGCAAGCGTTGCACGACCATCTCGCGGCCCGGCTCCCGGCGCATATGCTGCCCGGCTCGATCCTCCTCCTCGACGGACTTCCGCTGACGCCGAACGGCAAGCTCGACCGCGCCGCCCTGCCGCGGCCCGAGGCGAGCGCGGCGCCTGGCGCCGAACCGGAAGGCGAAACCGAGAAGGCGCTGGCGGCGATCTGGGCCGATCTGCTCGGGCTGGAGCGGATCGCCCGCGACGATCACTTCTTCCGCCTCGGCGGCCACTCGCTGACGGCGACCCGCATGGTCGCCCGGATCGAGAGCGAACTCGGCCGCATCGTGCCGCTCAAGTCGGTGTTCGAGGCCCCGACCCTGCGAGGCTTCGCCACCGAGGTCGAAGCGGCCGGTTCCGGGGACGCGGACGCCGAAAAACTCGCCCGCGCCGACGCCCTGCTGGCGGAGCTCGACGCCTGATGGACGCGCTCGCCGACCGCCTGCGCAAACTCGCCGCGCGCCTCGCCGCAACACCGCCGGAGGAGAGGGTGGCCTTGCTCGCCCGCTTCGAGGCGGCCGGCATCGGCTTCGACGACCTGCCCGTGCCGCCGACCGATCCGGCCCAACCGGCACCGGCCGCGGACGCGCAGCGCCGGTTCTACCTCCTGTGGCGGCTCGATCCGTCGAGCGCGGCCTACGCCGTCGGCGGGGCGGTGCGCCTCACCGGGCCTCTCGACCGCGCTGCCCTCAAGGGCGCCCTCGACGGGCTGCTCGCCCGCCACGACGCCTTGCGCACCCGCTTCCTCGAGGCCGAGGACGGCCGCGTGCTCCAGATCGCCGATCCGGCCGCGCCCTGCGCCCTCGCCGAGTATGAATGCGAAGGCCCCCAGGCCGAGGCCGCCCTGCGCGACCTCGTGCGCGCCACCGTGGAGCGGCCCTTCGACCTCACCGCCGGGCCGCTGCTGCGGGTCGGCCTCGCCCGCCTCGGACCCGACCGGCACGCGCTGATCCTCGCGCTGCATCACGCCGTCTGCGACGCATGGTCCCTCGGCGTGCTGACCCGCGAGATCGGCGAGGACTACGCCGCCCGCCGCGCCGGAAGGGTCGCGACCATTCCGGCCCCGCCGCTGCGCTTCGCCGATTGGGCGGCCTGGCAGGCGCTCCGCCAGGAGACCGGCCGCGACGCCGATGCCATCGCCCGTGTCCGGGCGCGTCTCGCCGACGCGCCCCGCGGCCTCGCCTTTCCCGAGCGCCTGCCCTCGGCCCCGCGCGACGGCGGTCGGGCGCAGCGGGTGCCGCTCGCCATCCAGGCCTCCGCGCAAGGGGCGCTCCATCGCCTCGCGGCCGAGCGCGGCGTGACCGCGGCGGCCGTGATGCTCGCGGCCTTCGCGGTCTTCCTCGGGCGCAGCACCGGCCGGGACGACATCGGCCTCGGCATGCCGGCAGCCAACCGCCAGGGGGCTGCGACCCACGGCGTGGTCGGCCCCTTCGTCAACACCCTGGCGCTGCGGCTGCGCCCGGCGCCCGCACAACCCTTCGCCGACCTCGTCGACGCCGCCGCCTCGGCCTTGCGACAGGGCATGGCCGAGCAGGCGCTGCCGTTCGACCGGATCGTGGAGGGGATCGGAAATGCGGGCGAAAACCCGTTCGACGCCCTCTTCGCCTACGAGCGCGCCGCCGCGCCGCCGAATTTTCCCGGCCTCGTCGCCGAACCGCTCCCTGCGCCACCGGAGACGGCGAAGTTCGATCTCGTTCTCGGTATCGAAGAGATGGAAGGCGGTGCCCTGTCCGGCGCGCTGATCTGGGCCGAGGCCCGCTTCCTGCCCGGCACCGGGGAGCGCTGGGCCGCGCGCTTCCTCGGCCTGCTCGGCGCCCTTCTGGCCGCGCCGGACGCGCCCTGCGGCGAAGCTCCGCTGCTGACCGCCGACGAGCGGGCGCTGCTCGCCGCGCAGCACCGGATGAAGCCGGCGCCCCCCTTCGTGCCGGTAAGCGCCCGCGTGGCTGCCGTCGAAGGCGACCGCATCGCCCTGATCCAGGGCGAGGGGCGCCTCACCTATGCCGCGCTGAACGCTCGTGCCAACGCGCTGGCGCATGCCCTCATCCGCCGCGGCCTCCGTCGCGAGGACCGCGTTGCCCTGCGCCTCATCCGCTCTCCGGACGCCTTCGTCGCCATCCTGGCCGTGCTCAAGGCCGGCGCCGCCTACGTGCCCGTCGATCCGGAAGCCCCCCTGGAGCGCCGCGACACCGTCATCCGCCAGGCGCAAGCTCGCCTGTTCCTCACCGATCTCCCCGGCGAGCCCCCCGCCGCCTGCCCGACCCTGCGCCTCGACGAGCCGGACGCCTTCGCCGGACCCACGACCGAGCCCGGCATCGCGATCCACCCGGACCAGCTCGCCTACGTCATCTTCACCTCCGGCTCGACCGGCCAGCCGAAAGGCGTCGCCGTTGCCCACGGGCCGCTCGCCATGCATGCCGAGGCGGTCGGCGAGCGCTACGGTCTCACCGGCGACGACCGGGTGCTGCACCTCATCGCGCTCTCCTTCGACGGCGCCACCGAGGCCTGGCTCGCCGCCCTGTTCCATGGCGGGCGCCTCGTCATCGGCGAGCCCCGCGGCTGGACCGCCGAGGATACCCTCGACGCCATCCGGGCCGAGGGCGTCACCGTCACCGGCATGTCGCCGGCGCTGCTCACCAGCCTCGCCGAGGCGCAGGCGCAGGCCGGCGGCGGCCCGCTGCCGATGCGCTCGTGGACCGCCGGCGGCGAAGCCTTCGGCATCGAGGCGTTCCAGGCGGTGCGCGACACCTTCGCCCCGGCCCGGATCATCAACGGCTACGGCCCGACCGAGACCGTCATCACCCCGCTGCTGCTGACCGTCGACCCCGACACCCCCGCCACCGCCTGGGACGGCGCGGATTGGCTGCCGATCGGCACGCCCGTCGGCGCCCGCACCGCCCACGTCCTCGACGAGACGCTGCAGGAGGT